>JARAWT010000080.1:0-43703 GCA_033793495.1 Streptomyces sp. MN03-5084-2B
GCCCCCACCGCCGCCGTTCAGGCCGCCCAGCCGGCTGGCGATGCTTTCGCCGTTGATCCCGCCGCCGCGGCCGATGGTCGGCATCTTCGCGCCGCCGGGGGTGTTGAGGCCGCCGCTGCCGGTGGGCAGCCCGGTGATCGGGTCGATGCCGGGCGGGGTGAACCCGGGGATCCCGCCGCGGACGGTGCCGCCGCCCCCGCCGGAGACGTCCGGGATGTTCGGGATCGACGGCGGGGTGAACCCGCTGCCGCCGGTGCCTCCGCCCCCGCCGATGCCCGAAGGCGTGAAGCCCGACGACGTCGTCGAGTCGTCGAAGTGCGGCAGCGACGAGCCGGGGATGCCGGCGCCGCTGAAGTTGCCGCCCCCGGGGCCGTTCGGGGCCTCGAAGTTCGGCGGTGTGAAGCCGGCACCGCCACCGGCACCGCCCGAGCCGCTGCCGGGGATGCCGGCGCCGGAGAAGCCGCTGCCGGGGTTACCACTGCCCGGGATGCCACTGCCCGGAATACCGCTGCCCGGAATGCCGCTGCCGGGACCGTTTTCCGGGATGCCGCTCCCGGAGAAGCCGGATCCGCCGGTGCCGGAGCCGTCACCGGGGATGCCCGCGCCGCCGGTACCGTTCAGGGCCGCGGCGTTGGCGTCGACCGGGGTCTGCGGGGTCACGCCGTCCATCGCGGTCCGGGCCGTCAGCGGCTGCACGTCACCGCCACCCGCCCCGGAGCCGCCCCGCGCGACGACGTTCTGCCGGGTCGCCGTCGCCGTCGGCAGCTTCGGCGGGGCCGGGAACCGCGGCGTCGCGACGGCGCCGCCGATGGTTTCGTCGTACTGGGTCATGATCTGCGCGGCGTGCTCCCGCGCGGCCTGCTGCGCCCGGTAGGTCTGCATGGCCTCGCCCGCGGCCGCCGCGTACTGCACCGGGTCGGTCATCGACATCAGGCGCTGGTTGGTCGACTGCAGGTCGAACTGCACCGGCGGGTTCGCGGCCATCTGCCGCTGGGTCTCGTTGAGCGCCTGGGAGTGGATCTCCTGCTGGCGGCCGGCGAGCGTCGCGCCCTGCGCGGTCGCGCCGAGCCACTTCCCGACGCCGGCGAGGTGCTCGCGGACGGCGTCACCGGCGTCGCCCTGCCAGTTGCTGGTGCTGGCGTTGATCGCGCCGGCCAGCGTCTTCTGGTGCGTGCCGAGGTCGTTGCCGACCCGCACCCACTCCTCCGAGGTCTCCGCGACGGTCGCCGGGTTGGCGTCCAGCGTGATGGCATCGTGCATCTGTTCGTGGCTGGCGTTGTTCCACAGCGTGCGCGGCGCCCCGCCGTTTTCGCGCATCGTGAGACCCTCGTCGAGGCCGCGCTTGGCGTCGTCGAGGTGCTGCTGGTAGAGCTCCTGGATCTTCTTGTCGCGCAGCACCGGGTCGACGACCGGGCCGAGCCAGCCGGCCCGGATCTCGTCGTCGATCTGCTTCGTGGCCATCTCCCGGATCTGGTCGCCCGAGGGCGACTTGTCCGTGGTCAGCGGCCCGACGTAGTACTTCGACGACGAATCGGCGGTCACGTCGTAGAGCGGACTGCGCGGGTCGTAGTCCGGCGACGACGGGTCCGAGACGGACTCGGCGGTGGGTGCCACGGTCTCCCTCAGCTCTGGTCGGCGGTCGGGAGCGAGGTCAGCGTGTGGCGCGTCGTCTCTTCCCGGGACTTGTAGTTCTTCTTCGCCAGCTTGATGGCCTCGATGTAGGTCGGGAACTCCTGCCGCGCGGCCTGCAGCTGGGTGACGAGGCCGTGCTCGTCGGCGGCGGTGCTGACCATGTGCGCGGACACCCACTGCCCGGTGGCGGTCCGGCTCATCGCCGGCGCGTCGTGCAGCCGCTGCAGGTTCGCCCAGCGTTGTTCGAGCGACTCCAGCACACCTTCCAGAGCCTCGATCAGCTGGTTGCCGGTGGTGTCGTCGATGGCGAAGCCGCCGCTCTGGGCGAGCCGCTTCAGCTGCGCCCCGGCGAGGCCGACGCGCACCGCGTCCATCGCCTTGAGCTCGGGGGTCGCGGCCGTCTCCATCTGCTTGGTGGCCTGGAGGGCCTGGGCCACCGCGGCGGTCTCTTCGGTCGTCATCAGGCTTGTTCCTCCCCGATCAGTAGACAGCAGCGATCGCGTCGCGGATGGCGCGCGCGAGGTCGGCCCGCCCGGCGGGCACGTACTCCGCGGTGAGTTCCCCGCCCTCGCCGCTCCGGGTGTGCACGAGGTACCGGCCGTCGGCGGTGTCGAGCCAGCTCAGCGGCTCACCGGCGAGCCGCTCGCCCCGCCGCCCCTGCGCGCTGACGGCAATGTGCCCGCCACCCAGCCGAGGTTCGGCCAGCACCCGTTCGAGCACGGCGACATCGGACGGTTTCGGAGCCGGCGGCCGCCGCCCGGGCCGGACGACGGCCTTGACCTCGATCATCCCGAAGGCATCGGTTTCTTCTTCGTCGAATTCGGCGTCCGCGATCCGCTTCGCGGTCATGGCGGAGACCTCCCGCCCGGCGGCCCGGTGGACGACGTGCTTCCCGGTGGTGGCGGCGGGAGCGGGAGGCAGCACCCCGGTGACGACCTCGACGAGGTCCTCGTCGGCGAACAGCGAGAACAGCAGGTCATCGGTGTCCGGGGCCTGCGTGATCCCGAGCGCCTGGGCACCGTCGCTGACGACGAGAACGGCCACGTCGGCCCCCAGCCCGTCGATCCCGCTGACGGCGACCGAGATCCGGGGTTCGGCGAGCAGTTCGAAGGCGGTCCGGACGCCGGGGTGCAGCTCGCCGGAGACGGACAGCCGCCGTTCCTCGAGTGCGTCGTAGACCTGCCGCGCCACGCGCACGAACCGCACGGGGTCCGTGGGCAGGTTCCCGGCCCGGAGGGGGTACCGCCGGACATCGCCCCCGGTAGCCCGCCCGACGACGAGCGCTTCGAAGACCTCGAGGACGAACTCGAACCGCTCCGCCATTTCCCCTCGCCGGATCCTTTTCATCAAACCTTCAAGCAAGTTCCTCGATGAACATTAGCAGTGCGGCCGGGATGGGCGTCGGCACCGCCACCCGGATGCCCGAAAGACCACGATCCCCTGGACCAGGCGGGCAAAGAAGCCGGGAGGCCGAACGGGTGATGGCGTTGTTCGTCGAGGTGACGGGATTCGGCCTGGTGAACGGCCTGCGCGGGGACGGCTCTGCACGCGGATGACGGACGGTGCCGCGGAATCCGTGCCGGCGACGCGTCCGCCACCGGCCGGGCCGCTCTTCCCACCGGGGACGGCGGGGGTGATCACGACGTCGCAGGCATGCACCCGGGCTTCGGCGGCCGAGATCGTGCCGGTGTCGCCGGGCGTGGCCGCCCGATTCGGCAGAACCGCAACGCTAGGAAACCACCTGCCGAGCCCGCTCGATATCCGGACCACGATAAAGCCGTTCCGGAATCCGGGCCAAAGTGGACGGATGAACCTGCGGACCCAGCCCGTAGAACTTCTGGAAACTCATGATCAGCGGCCGCCAGGCGTCGGGGTCTATGCGGTCCTCCGTGCCCGCCATCCGGATCGACTCGTGGACGAACACCCGCTGCACCCGCACCTCGAAGGCCACCACTCCCCCGTCGTCGCCCACCGGGTGCACCGCCTCGACGACCACCTCCATCGCCACCGGGCACTCCGCCACCCGGGGCGGCGCCACGGTCGAAGAAGCCACCGGCGTCAACCCGGCCCGCCCGAACTTGTCGGCCACGTGGAAGTACCCGCGCTCCCGCTTCCCGCCGGGGACGGGGTCCGAGCCGGTCGTCAGGGCCAGCCGGTCGACCGCCGGGGCCATCGACGCCGAAGGCAGGTTCAGGACGGCTTCCCCGGTACGCACCAGGTTCTGCGCGGTGTGCGACCGCGCCCCGAGTCCCAGCACCGCCCGCCACCCGAGCCAGAACGCCGACGACATCGGCGCCAGGTTGGCCGAGCCGTCCTCGTTGGTGGTGGAGATCAGCACCACCGGGGTGCCGAAGTACAGGATTCCCGGCTCGATGGCCGTGTGCGCGACAGTCTTCACACCGAAGATCCTGCCGTCCACACAGGACCCGCCGCTGGCGGGAATCGGCCGTCGCGATCATGGGGGCGGCACCGGGAAGGTGCCGCCCCCGGGGATCACCGAGAAGCCTGCGTCAACGCCCGCCGCGTCAGGACCCGCGCCAGGTGACGCCGGTACTCCGCGGTCGCGTGGGGCTCGTCCGGCGGGTTCGTCCCTTCGGCCGCCAGCGCCGCCGCGTCCTCGATCGACGCCCCCGCCGCCAGGGCCTCCTCCGTGGCCGTGGCCCGCAGCGGCACTCCGCCCATGTTCACCAGGCCGACGCGGCCGCCGGCGACCGTCACCCCGACCATCGCCCAGTCGATCGCGCGGCGGGTGAACTTCTGGAACCCCCAGCCCTGGCCGGTCTGGGCCGGGAAGCGGATCTCCGTCAGCAGCTCCGCCGGCTCCAGCGGGGTCGTGAACGGGCCGAGGAAGAACTCCGCCGCCGGGATGCGGCGCTCGCCCGAGGGCCCCCGGGCCACCAGGACGGCGTCCGAGGCCAGGACCGCCGCGGGGAGGTCCGCCGCCGAGTCCGCGTGGACCAGGGAGCCGCCGATCGTGCCGCGGTGGCGGACCTGGCGGTCGCCCACCTCGGCGGACACGTGCGCCAGCAGCGGTGCGTGCTCCAGCAGCACCGGATCCTGCGCCAGCGCGCTGTAGCGGGACAACGCGCCGATGACGACCTCGCCGCCCTCCAGCCGGACGTACCGCAGCTCGTCGAGCGGGGCGATGTCGACCAGGTACTCGGGCGCGGCCAGGCGGAGCTTCATCAGCGGCAGCAGGGAATGCCCGCCCGCGAGCACCTTCGCGTCGTCGCCGTGCGAGGCGAGCAACGACACCGCCTCGTCCACTGTGGACGCCCGCAGGTACTGGAACGAAGCGGGGATCACCGGTCCACCTCCTGTCCCGACGCGTCGATCACGGCGCTGACGATGTTGTGGTAACCCGTGCAGCGGCAGAGGTTGCCCTCCAGCCCGGCGCGGACCTCGTCGCGGGTCGGCTTCGGGTTGTCGGCCAGCAGCGACACCGACGCCATGATCATCCCCGGCGTGCAGAACCCGCACTGCAGGCCGTGCTGCTCCTGGAACGCCCGCTGCACCGGGTGCAGCGATTCGTCCGAAGAGGACAGTCCTTCGACGGTGGTGACGGCGTGCCCGTCGGCCTGCGCGGCCAGCACCGTGCACGACTTGACCGACTCGCCGTCGAGCAGCACCGTGCAGGCGCCGCACGACGTCGTGTCACAGCCGACGTTCGTGGCGGTGAGGCCGGCCGTGTCGCGCAGGAAGTGCACCAGCAACGTCCGGTCGGGCACCTCCTCGGTCAGCGACCGCCCGTTGACCTCGATCGAGACCTTCACTCCGTGCTTCCCTTCCCAGCTTCTTCAAGAGCGGCCCAGACCCGGATCGGGGTCGTGGGCATGTCCAGGTGCGTGACGCCGCGGGCCGACAGCGCGTCGACCACTGCGTTGTGCACCGCCGGCGTCGATCCGATCGTCGCCGCTTCGCCGATCCCCTTGACGCCCAGCAGGTTCCGGTCGGTCGGGGTGGCCATGTCGACCAGCTCGAAGTCCGGCAGCTCGGCGGCGGTGACGAACGAGTAGTCCGCCAGCGTCGCGGTCGTCGGGTTGCCGTCGTCGTCGTAGGTGACGACTTCCATGAGCGCCTGGGCCGCGCCCTGGCCGAGGCCGCCGTGGCGCTGGCCGCGGAAGGTGAGCGGGTTGACGATCGGGCCGGCGTCGTCGACGGCGATGATCCGGCGCAGCTCGACCTTGCCGGTCTCGGTGTCGACCTCGACGACGGCGAGGTGCGCGCCGAACGGGAACGTCGGCGCACCGCCGCCGAACCAGACGTCGGCCGAGAGCTTGCCCTCGCCGGCCGTTTCGACGACCTGCGCCCAGCTGAGCACGGTGCTCGACGGCGCGCCGCGGACCTGCCAGACGCCGCGCTCGACGTCCAGTTCGAGGTCGTCCGGCGCCGCTTCCAGCAGGTCGGCCGCCAGCTCACGGGCCTGCGCGATCACCTCGCCCGCGGCCTGGCGGATCGCCGAGCCGCCCAGCTGCAGCGACCGGGAGCCGAACGTGCCGATCGCCTTCGGCACCTCGTCGGTGTCGCCGTGCCGGACGGTGATCCGGTCGAGGGGGACGCCGAGCTGGTCGGACAGCAGCATCGCCAGCGACGTGCCGAGGCCCTGCCCGTGCGGCGAGCTGCCGGTCCACGCGACGACCGAACCGTCCGGGTTGATGTCGACGCGGCCGCTCTCACCGCCACCGTCGCCGCCGGTGATCTCGACGTAGGCCGCGATGCCCAGGCCCAGCTCGACCGGGTCGCCCGCCGCGCGCCGCCGCTGCTGCTCGGCCCGCAGCTCCGCGTACCCGGCGGCCTCCAGGACCTTGTCCAGCGCCGCCGCGTACTCCCCCGTGTCGTAGGAAGCCCCGGTCGGCGACTGGTACGGGAACTCCTCCGGCCGGATGAAGTTGACCCGGCGGACCTCGGCCGGGTCCATCCCGATCTCGGTGGCGAACACGTCCATCGCCCGCTCGACGGCGGCGGTCGCCTCCGGCCGGCCCGCGCCGCGGTAGGCCGCGACGGGCGTGGTGTTCGTGACCACCGCCCGGCTGCGTGTCTCGACCCGGGGGAACCGGTAGACGCCGACGGCCATCAGCTCGGTCAGCGTCGGCAGGAACAGCGTCCGCGGGTACGCTCCCGCGTCCTGGATGACGTCGAGGCGGTACGCGAGGACCGTGCCGTCGCGTTTCCCGCCGATGGTCACGGTGTTCTGCTGCGCACGGCCGTGCGTCATCGACGTCAGGTTCTCGCTGCGCGACTCGACCCAGCGCACGCCCCGCCCGAGCTGCTTGGCGGCCCAGCCGAGCACGGTCACCTCGGGGTCCGCGCCGATCTTCGCGCCGAACCCGCCGCCGACGTCCGGCGCGATCACCCGCACCGCCTCTTCGCCGACGCCCAGGCTCCCCGCCAGCTGGCTCCGGGCGATCTGGGCGTTCTGCGTGGACAGCCAGGCCGTCAGCCGGCCGTCCTCGCCCCACACGCAGGACGCGCCGCGCACCTCGAGCGGCGCGGGCGCGACGCGCTGGTTGAGGATGGTCCGGGTGACGACGACCTCGCAGCCTTCGAAGATCGCGTCGTCGAACTCCTCCGCGCCGTTGACCTGCACGATGTTGCTGCCGTGCGCCGGAAAGGGCACCGTCTCGCCCGCCAGCGCCGCGTCGATCGTCGCGACGGCCTCCAGCGGCTCGTAGTCGACGTCGACCAGCTCGGCCGCGTCGGCCAGCTGGTAGCGCTCTTCGGTGATCACGAGCGCGACCGGTTCGCCGACGTAGCGCACCACGTCTTCGGCCAGCCACGGCTCCGGCAGCGGCCCCGCCGGGTGCGGGGCGAGCCCGAGGTCCGCGGCGGTGAACACGCCGAGCACGCCCGGCGCCTCCTTCGCCGCGCTCACGTCGATGTCCCCGATCCGCGCGTGCGCGATCGGACTGCGCACGAAAACCGCGTGCGCGGCCCCGGAAAGCGCTTCCGTCCGCAGATCGTCCACGTAGGTGCCGCCCGCGGTGATCAGGTCGCGGTCTTCCCGGCGGACCACCCTGGTCCCGACAATGCTCATCTGGTCTCCTGCTCGCCGATACCCGCCGATCATGCCCGCAGGGCGAGGACGACCGCCAGGCCCAGTCCGCCGATCCCGATCCCGATCCGCAACGGCGTCGCCGGCAGCCGGCGCACGAGCGCGGATCCCAGCCACGAGCCGCCGAGGGAGCCGAGGCAGACCGCGAGGGCGGCCGGCCAGACGACCTTGCCGGTGACCGAGAAGACGATCGCGGCGAGGAGGTTGGCCGAGCCGGTGATCAGGTTCTTCGCCGCGTTCGTCCGCGCCAGCGGCTGGCTCCAGACCGTGACCAGCAGCGCGAGCATGAGCACGCCCGCGGCGGCGCCGAAGTAGCCGCCGTAGACGCCGATGAGGAACGCGACCGCCCCGGTCACCGGGCTGAGGCCGTGGTGCTCGGCGCCTTCGGCCAGCCGGCGCAGCCGCGGCCCCGCCATCAGCACCAGCGAGGCCCCGCCGATCAGCCACGGCACGATGACGGTGAACGCGTCGGACGGCGTGAGCAGCAGGACGAACCCGCCGCACGCGCCGCCGACGGTGGTGATGAGGCAGAGCGGGACGAGCCGCCGCCGCTGCCCCGCCAGCTCGGGGCGCGCCCCCGCCGCGGCGCCCACGGTGGTGCCGAGCATGGCGACGGTGTTGGTGACGTTGGCGGTCACCGGCGGCAGCCCGGCGGCGAGCAGCGCCGGGTAGGACACCAGCGACGCGAGCCCGGCGGTCGCCCCGGTCAGGCCGGCCCCGACGCCGGCCAGCACGAGCAGGAGCAGCACCCACGGGTCGGTGATCACGTTGTCATCAGATCACGCCGCCCCGGCTGTCGATCCGGGCCGCCGCCGTTCGTATGGGACGTGCCACCACCCGAAACGGAAGGACACCCGATGCGTTCGATCACCGTCACCATGAGCGTCACCCTCGACGGCGTCGTGCAGGGCCTCGGCCGGCCCGACGAGGACACCCGCGGCGGCTTCCCCCACGGCGGCTGGGGCACCCGCTACCAGGACGACGTCATGGCCCGGGAGATGGGCCGGGACATGAGCCGGCCCGGCGACCTGCTGCTCGGCCGCCGCACCTGGCAGGACTTCACCGCCGCCTGGAGCCGGCGCGACGACGGGAACCCGTTCACCACGCACCTGAACGCCGCCACGAAGTACGTCGCCTCGACCACCCTCGACGACGCCGATGCCTGGGAGAACTCGATCCTGCTGCGGGGCGAGGCGACCGAGACCGTGGCGTCGCTGAAGGCACGGCCCGGGCGCGACCTGTCGGTCATCGGCAGCGCGGCGCTGGTGCGGGACCTGCACGCCGCCGGCCTGGTCGACCGGTACACCCTCCTGATCCACCCGCTGACCCTCGGCGGCGGCGCGCGGCTCTTCGGCGACGGCCCGATCACCGAGTTCTCCCTCACCAGCTGTGTCCCGACGACCAAGGGCGTGCTGATCGCGCACTACGAGCGGCCGGTATAGGGCGTTATACGACAGCGTTGTCCAACAGTGTTGTACGACAGCGTTGTCCGAAACCGGACGGAATCCGGCGGCAGGCTTGCCGGGCACGACGCCGGCGTCCCAAAATCCGCGCTGACAAGGTTGTCAACGAGCGGAGGCCGGGCATGGGCGAGCTGGACCGGCGGCAGGCGCTCCGCCTGCTGGGCGCGGGCGGAGCGGCGGCCGCGCTGGCTTCGGGCCTGCTGCCCGGCCTCGCCCGAGCGGCAGGCGGCGGGCCGCCCGACCCCGTCGCCGCGACCTACCTGCGCGTGCTGCTGCGGCACACGCGCTGGGCCGAGCAGCAGTTCGACGGGGTCGCCGGCACCTACCCGGCCCGGGACTTCACCTTCGCCGTCGTCCTCGGCAACGCCGTCCTGCTCACCCGCGACGGCTACGACGCCACGACCGCCGGGGTCGACCGGGAGACGCTGCGAGCGCACACGCTCGCCACGATCCGGCGCTTCGCCGCGTCGAACCGGCTGGCCGGGGGCACCGAGTGGGGCCGGAAGCTGTTCTTCGACACCACCTTCCAGTCGTACTTCGTGCTCGCCGCCCGTCTCCTGTGGACGGACCTCGACGAGGCCACCCGGCAGCACGTCGAGCGCATCACCGCCGGGCAGGCCGCCTACACCACCGCGCTCGGCACCGGCGACGACCCGGACTCGGGCAGCTGGACGCCGCACGGCCTGCTCGGCGGGCACGTCGGCGACACGAAGCTCGAAGAGATGGGTGTCTACGCCCAGTCGCTGGCCCCCGCGCTCGCCTGGGCCCCGGCCGACCCGCGGGCGGGCGAGTGGCGCGCCGCCTTCGGCGCCTGGAGCCGCAACGAGGCCGGGCTGCCCGCCGCCGACCTGGCCAACCCGCGGCTCGTCGACGGCCGTCCGGTCAGCGCGAACACCGCCACGAACCTCTACGACACCTTCCTCGTCGAAAACCACGGTTCGTTCGGCCCGCACTACCAGGAAGAGCTCTGGCGCACCTCCGGCCGCAACGCGATGCACTTCCTCGCCGCGGGCACGCCCCTGCCGGAGGTGCTCACCGCGCAGCCGAACGGCGAACTGCTCTGGCGCACGATGCTGCTGATGACCAGCGACGCCGGCGAGCCGCTGATGCCGATGGTCGCCGACCGCGAGCACCTCTACGGCCGCGACGTCATCCCGCTGGCCTTCCGCGCCCAGGTGCTCGGCGACCGCCACGCCGCGTACGCCGAAGCGCAGCTGGCCGCCCGCCTCGAGCCCTACCAGGCCTACGCGCCCGCCGACCGGATCACGAAGTTCTCGGGCGAACCGAAGTACGAGCCGGAGGCCCGCGCCGAACTCGCCATCAGCTACCTGCTGCACGAGTGGCGGGCGGCGCACGGCGGGCCGGTCGTGCCGGTGAGCGAGCGCGAGTTCGACGCCCACGCGGCGGGCGTCGCCGACTTCGGTCCCGGGCCGGGCCTGCTCGCCCACCGCTCCCCGGCCGCCTGGGCGGGCACGGTCAGCAAGCCCGGCTTCGTCAAGTTCGCCTGGCAGCCACGCCACGACGACTGGCTGTTCGTGCTCGGCGGCGCCAACCCGATGCTGCTGCCCACCACGAACTTCGCGGTGCGGGACCGGCACGCCACGACGTATTCCCAGGTCCGCGACGGCTTCGACGGCACGGTCGGCGTCCTGCGGTTCGACAGCGGATACGCCGCGTTCGCCACCCTCCCCACCGGGGCCGCCGTCTACGCCAGCAGCGGCGTGGCCGCGGGCGAGGGCGTACTGGACGTCCACAACCTCGTGATGCCCGGCGTACCGGGCCTCGACGGCGACCGCACGTACACGGCCGCCGAAGGAACCGTGACGGTCAAGGCCGCGACCGCGCCGGCCGGCGCCCGGACCGACGAGCCGACCTTCGCCCCGGTCACCGCGCGGCACGTCCGCATGCTCGGCGTCGAGCCGGACCCGCAGTACGGGTACTCGCTCTGGGCGTTCGAGGTTCGCGCCGGCGACGGACCGGATCTCGCACGGGCCGGGACCGCGTCGGCTTCTTCGGCGTCGCCCGGCAAGGAGGCGAAGTACGCCATCGACGGCGACCCCGCGACGCGGTGGGCAGTGTCCACATCGGACCGGGCGCGGGCGGACAGCCGGCTCGCGGTCGACCTCGGCGCGCCGGTGACCTTCGACCGCGTGCGGCTGAGCTGGGAAGCGGCCGCCGGCCGGAAGTACCGGATCGAAACCTCGCCCGACGGGCTGGCCTGGACGCCGGTGGCGACCTACCCGGAGCCCGCCCTGCGGAGCACCGGCGGCCGGCTGGACGTCGACGGCCGCGCCGGGATCGTCGTCTCCGGGCCGCATCCGATCACCGTCACCGGCAACCGCGTCACGCTCTCCGACGGCCCGCCCGCGCCGCTGCTGGCCGAGCTGTACCCGGGGCCGGCGGGTGCGCGGACGTCCGGGCGCCGCACGACCACCGCACCCGCGGTGCAGGCGAGCGTCACCGACGGTTTCCTGGTGCTGGTCAACCTTTCCGGCGACGCGGTGCGCGGCACGGCGATCCTCCCGGGCGAAACCCGGCTGTACCGCGGCGAGCAGATCGTCACCCGGACCGGGACGGAGCTTTCCTACGCGCTGGCTCCGGCGGAAGGCCGCATCGAACCGCCCCGGTTCACCGTGCGGGGGCCGGCCGGGCTGAAGGCGGTCGTCCGTGACGCGAGCCGGGTCGAGCTCACCGCGCCGGCCGGGCTGCTGCCGGTGCTCGTCACCGTGACACCGGAGGGCGGTCGCGCGCGGCCGGTGCTGCTGCCACCGCGCCGGACCGTGCCGGTCGTCTTCGGCGAACTCCGGCCCTACCCGCTGGCCGACCGCGCCCTCGGCGCGACCGCATTCCCCGCCGACCCGCTGCCACCGGGGATGTCCAGCCCCGCGGCGGCCGTCGACGACGACCCGGCGACGGCGTGGCGACCGGGGCCGGACGGCCGGATGGTCGTCGATCTCGGGGCGGTGCTGGAGGTTTCCGCGGTCGAGCTGGCCTGGACCCCCGGCCGCGTCCCCGCCGCGACCGTGGAAACCAGCCTCGACGGCGTCGCGTACGCGACGGCGGACACCGGGCCCGCCCGGTACGTTGCGGTCCGGACGCGCTGGAAGCCCGGCGACGCGAGCCTCACGCGGCTGTCCGTTCGCACTTGATCGATCTCGCACACCTCACGGCGGGCCCGCGGGCGAGTACCTTGACACACGGAGCTTTCCACCGCCCGATCGGGAGGACGGATGCGCGTCACGATCGCCGAGGTCGCCCGCCGCGCCCGGGTGAGCAAGACGACCGTGTCGCGGGTGCTCAACAACAAGGCCGACGTGGACGCGGCCACCGCGGTGCGGGTGCGCGAGGTGATCGCCGCGACCGGGTACATCCCCAGTGCCGGCGCGGTCGGGCTGGCCCGCGGGGTGACGCGCACGGTCGGGATGCTGGTGCCGGGACTGACCTGGCCGTGGATGGGCGAAGTGCTCCAAGGCGTCGCCGACGTCGTGGAGTCGAAGGGGTACGGCCTGCTCCTGTCCACCGCCAACCGCGGCGCCGACTCCCTCGGCGAGTTCTCCCGCCAGGTGTCGGCGAAGGCGTTCGACGGGCTGCTGCTGGTGGAACCCCCGGACGCGGTGCGGCACCTGCGCGTGCTGCACGACTCGGGACTGCCGGTGGTGGTGATCGACGACCGCGGCCGCAGGCCGGCGTTCCCGTCGGTGGGCACGGACAACCGGCAGGGCGGCGCGTCCGCGGCCCGGCACCTGCTGGAGACCGGCCGCACCCGGCTGGCCACGGTCACCGGGCCGCACGACTTCGGCTGCACCGCCGACCGGCTCAACGGCTTCAACCAGGCCGTGCTCGACGCCGGCCTGACCCTCGATCCCCGGCTGATCATCGAAGGCGACTTCACGAGCGAAAGCGGCGAGGCGGCGATCCTCCAGCTCCTCGGAACGGGCCCGGAGTTCGACGCGGTCTTCGCGCACAACGACCTCACGGCGGCGGGGGTGCTGGCCGGCCTGCGCAAGGCGGGCCGCGCGGTGCCGGCGGACGTCGCCGTGGTCGGCTTCGACGACATCCCCCTGGCCGCGCACACCCAGCCGCCGCTCACCACGATCCGCCAGCCGCTGCGGCAGATGGGCGAGAAGGCGGCGGCACTGCTGCTGGACCGCCTGGCCGGCGCGCCGCCCCCGGACGCCCCGCTGATCGTCCCGACCGCGCTGGTGATCCGCGAATCGACCCGGGTGCCCTAGCGTCGCCGGCCGGGCGCGCTCCTGGCGCGGCTCCGGGCCGCTGCGGACAACTCGGCCGGGCGACCCCGCCGGCCGGACGTCCGTCCACTGTGGCCGGTCAGCCGCCCGAGGCGCGCTCGAGCGCCCGGCCGATCCCGGCCGGGTCCCGGAGCACCGCGGCGACGTAGGCGTCCGGACGGACCAGCCACGCTTCGCCCGGGCGCGCACCCAGCGCCCCGCCCACCGGGATCTCCACCGACCGCAGGCCCGCCGCGCGCACGCCCGGCGTCGTCAGCACCAGGAATCCCCGCCGCGCCAGGTCGCGCAGCCGGTCGCCCGCCACCGTGACGTCCGGCAGCAGGATCCCGGGACCGGGCGGCGGCACCGCCCCGCGCGGCGGGCGGCCGGCGAACGGGCGGCCCGGATCCGGGGTGGTCAGCGGCGATCCGGTGTACCAGAACGGTTCGGCCAGCCGGCCCGAGTCGACTTCCGCGTGCGCGGCGGGGTCCCGCGCCGCCCTGGCCAGCACCTCGGCCCGGCGCTGCCGCTGCTTTTCGTCCCGCGGGACCAGGAAGTCCATCGTCCTCGTGGTCACCTCGGCGTTCTCGACCGCCGCCGCGTGCCGCTCGGCGTGGTAGCTGTCCAGGAGCCCGTCGCCGGCTTCGCCGCGCAGCACCGACGCCAGCTTCCACGTGGCGTTCTCCGCGTCCGCGACCCCCGAGTTCAGCCCGCGTGCCCCGAACGGCGCGACCAGGTGCGCGCAGTCGCCGGCCAGCAGCACGCGGCCGACCCGCATCCGGCGGACGAGCCGGGTGTGGAAGCGGTAGACCGACCGCCACCCGACCTCGTACGGCCGGTCGCCGATGATCGCCCGGATCCGGCGGTCGAGAGCCCCGCCGCCTTCCTCGGCGCCGAGGTCGTAGTCGTCGGGCACCTGCCAGTCGATCCGGAACTGCGAGCCGGGGCACGGGTGGATCAGCACCTGGCGGCCGGGGTTCCACGGCGGGTCGAAGAAGAAGCGCCGTTCGGCCGCCCAGCCCGGGAGGTCGGCGCGGATGTCGCAGATCAGGAAGAGATCGGAGAACGAGACGCCGGCCAGCCGCTCCCCCACCGCGCGCCGCACCGCGTCGCCGTGCGCGCCCGCGCACGCGATCGCGTAGTCGGCCTCGATCCGGCGTGCACCCGCCGCCGTCGCGCATTCGACCACCACGCAGCCCGGCTGGGTCAGCCCGGTGACGCGGTGACCGCGGCGGACGTCGATCAGCGGCTGCCGCGCGATCAGCTCGTCCAGGACCTGCTCGACACGGGCTTGCGACAGGTTGACGAACGGCGGCAACGCCGATCCGCCGTCCGGCAGCTTCAGCGAGAACAGCTCGGCGTCCCGGTGGAACGTCCGCGCGGTCGTCCAGGTGAGGCCTTCCTCGGCGAGGCACCCCGCGCCGAGCGACGCCCAGACGTCCAAGGTGTCCCGCTGGTGGCAGATGGCCTTGGACCCCACGGGATCGCGGACCTCGTGCTCGTCCACGAGCACCACCGGCACGCCCCGGCGCGCGAGCAGCAACGCCGCCGTCTGGCCGACCGGGCCGCTGCCCAGGACCGCGACGCTCATCCTTGGAGCTGGTCCCAGACTTCGCGGTCGCGTTCGGCCGTCCACACCACCGGCCGCTCGACGCCGTTCAGCTCGTCCCACAGCCGCGAGACGTCGAAGGGCAGGCAGTGCTCGAAGATCGGCCAGTGCCCGTACCGGTCGGCCAAGGCCGCGTGCGTGCGCTCGAAGGCCTCCTTGAGCGTGCCGCCGGTGGCACGGACCGCGCCGACCTCGCGAAGCATCGTCACGAGGAAGTGCCGGGTCTGCGCGACGGCGGCGGCCACCGCTTCGCGCCCGCGGCTGACCCCGCCGCGGCCGCCGATCAGCGTCTCCGCCCCGAAGGCGGCCACTCGGTCCAAAGTGGACGACGCCCAGTCCCGGTGGAACGCGTCGCCGGTGTACAGCGCGGCTTCGGCTTCCACGAGATCGCCGGCGTAGAGGATCTTCTGACGCGGCAGCCAGGCGACGATGTCGCCTTCGGTGTGGCCGCGCCCGCAGTACTGCAGCACGAGGTCGCCGCGGTCGCCGCCGAGGTCGATCGTGAGCCGGTCGGAGAAGGTCAGCGTCGGCCAGGTCAGCCCTGGCACCGATTCGGCGCCCTTCGCCAGCCTCGGCATGCGGCCGAACTCGCTCTCCCAGTCCTCCTTGCCGCGCTCGGCGACCAGGGCCCGGGTGTTCTCGTGCGCGACGATCACGTCGGCATCGAACGCGGACGCGCCCAGCACGCGCACGGCGTGGTAATGGCTCAGCACCAGGTACCGCACCGGCTTATCGGTGTGCTCGCGCAGTTTCGCGAGCCACTCCCCGGCCGCGACCGGTGTGGCCAGCGCTTCGAAGCAGACGAGGAAGTCCTCGCCTTCGATCGCGCCGATGTTCGGGTCGCCTTCGGCGGTCAGCGCGTAGACGCCGTCCGCGAGGACTTCCAGGGTCTGCGCTTTCTCCGCCAGGTCGGCCGAAGAGGCGAAGGCTTTCTTCGTCACGGCGAACGCTCCTTGATCGTCAAAGGATTGACCATCCGGACGAGGCTAGCCCGCCGGACCGCCGCGGGGAACCCGTTTCCCCTAACCTGGGCCGCATGACCGACCGACCGGCCGACCTCGACTACCTCTCGTTCGTCGACTACGCGATCGGGAAGACGCAGGCCGAACTGCCCGCGACCGACCCGGTGGCGATGCGCCTCGGGCTCACGCTGCACCGGCTGACCGGCGCGCTGGTCTACGACTGGGAGTCGACGGTCCACCGCCCGCGCGGCTGGAGCTGGGGCGGCTTCCGGGTGCTGTTCGTCCTGTGGCTGGCGGGCCCGCTGGAGTCCCGCCACGTCGCCCGGCTCGCCGGGATGAGCCGCGCGGCGGTGTCGGCGCTGGTCAAGACCCTGGAGCGGGACGACCTGGTGACGCGCACCCCGGTCCCCCACGACCGCCGCGCGGTCCGGCTGGCCCTCACCGGAACAGGCCACACGGCAGTGACCGACGCCTACCAGGAGCACAACGAGCGCGAGCAGGCCTGGATGGCGTCACTGACCCCCGCCGAGCAGGCCACCCTGATCGGCCTCCTGGAGAAACTGACCACGAGCCCCGCGGCCGCGGCGGCCCAGCGCCTCACCTGAGCCGACTCCCCAGGTACGCAAGCCGACTCCCCAGGTACGCAGGCCGACTCCCCAGGTACGCAGGCCGACCGTCCGGGTACGCGAGCCGGCCCTCCGGTCAGCTGGCCAGCCCGGGCAGGCTCAGCGTGTGCCCGGTCTGCTCGGCCTTCGCCCGCAGGTACCGGACGTTGTTCTCGGTCGCGAAGACCCCCGTCGGGACCCGGTCGCGCACCGCGATCCCGGCCGCCCGCAGCTGCGCCGCCTTGTCCGGGTTGTTCGAGAGCAGGTCCACCCGGGCCACCCCGAGCGCGCCCAGCATCTGCGCGGCCACCGTGTAGTCGCGGGCGTCTTCGGGCAGGCCGAGCGCGGCGTTCGCGGCGTAGGTGTCGAGGCCGCCGTCCTGCAGGGCGTACGCGTCGAGCTTGTTGTACAGCCCGATCCCGCGGCCCTCCTGGCGCAGGTACAGCAGGTACCCGCCGGTCTCGGAGATCCGCGCGACGGCCTCGGCCAGCTGCGGGCCGCAGTCGCAGCGCGCGGACCCGAAGACGTCGCCGGTCAGGCACTCCGAGTGCGGCCGCACCAGCGGCACCTCGCCGGGCGTGCCCAGGACGAACGCCAGGTGCTCAGCGCCGTCGGCCAGGCCGCGGAAGGTGACGGCTTCGGCGTCGACCGCGACACCGCCGTCGAGCCGCAGCGGGATCCGCACCCGCGTCCGCACTTCGGCCGTCACACCCTCGCCCCTGGAGTCACCCACAAGATCGACCCTACACGAAGTTCAAATTCGAACATCTACCGAAACCCCTTACACCGGCGTCCTATCCGCCGGCGGCGATCCCCGCCTCGTTCCTGCTGGTCGCCGCGCTGGGGGTGATGTCGCCCGGGCCGACTTCGCCGTCGTGACGCGCTCGGCGCTCAACGGCGGACGACGGGCCGGGATCGCCCTCGGGGTCTTCGTCTGCGTGGCGGCGATCGCCCTGGGGTCAAGGCGTGGCCGGCCGTGCGCCGCGGCGGCTGCCGGACCTCGGGGAGACCCCCGAGGCCCGGCAGCTCACGGCCGGGTCCGCCTTCCGCCAGGCCTGGTGACCACCCTGCTCAACCCCGAGGTCGCCGTGTACTCCCTGGCGCTGCTCCCCCAGTTCCTGCCCGCCGACAGCGTCGCCGTGCAGACGCTCGAACCGGCCGCGATCGCCACCGCGGGCCTCGACGCCACCTCAGCCGAGCGCCTCCGACGCCAGCCGCGTGCCCTCGACGCGGGCCGCGATCTTCGCGAACGCGATGTCGCGCGAGGTCGACGTGTCGTCGGCGAACGGCGAGAACCCGCAGTCGTCGCAGGTGCCGAGCCGCTCGGCCGGGACGTACTTCGCCGCGGTGAGCACCCGGTCCCGGACCTCCTCCGCGGTCTCCACCCGCGGGTCGATCGGGTCGGTGACGCCGACGAAGACCCGCTGGTCCGCCTTGAGGTGGTCGGCGATCACCCGCAGCGCGCGCTCCGGGTCGGCTTCGCTGGCCAGCTGGACGAAGAACCGGCCGGCCTTCAGGTCGAACAACGCCGGCAGCAGGCCCGCGTAGTCGACGTCGAGGCTGTGCACCGAGTCCTGGTCCCCGCCCGGGCAGGTGTGGACGCCGATCTTCGCGCGCTCCTCGGCGGTGAACCGGTCGAGCACGGCGTTGTTGAGCTCGACGAACTGCCGCAGCAGCCCGCCGGAGGGGTCGAGCTTCAGCGACAGCCGCCCCTCGGTGAAGTCGATCTGCACGCTGTCCGCGCCCGCTTCGAGGCTGCCGCGGATGTCCGCCTCGGCTTCGTCCACCAGGTCGGCGACGAACTGCTCCTGCGAATACCCCTCGATGCCGTCGGCGGGGTAGATCAGCGAGAGCGCGGAGGCGGCGATCACCGCCTGCTTGACGGGCCGGTCGGTCAGCGTTTTCGCGCGGGTCAGGTACGAGCCGGCGTGGGTCGCGTAGCGGAACGGGCCCGCCGTGAGCCGCGGCAGCTGCCGGGTGTGCCCGTCGGCGAACGGGATGACCACGCCGTCGGGTGCCAGGGCTTTGAGCCCGGCCAACGGGTAGGTCGCGAAGCTCGGTTTGCCCTGTTCCCCGTCGGTCAGCACCGGGGAGCCGGTTTCCTCGAACCGGCGGATCGTGTCGGCGAGCGCGCGGCTCTCCAGCTCGGCGAGCGCGGCGGCGTCGATCCGGCCCGCCGCGAACTCGCCGAGGCCTTCGACGAGGTAAGCGGGACGCGGGATGCTGCCGATCGGTTCGGTGGGCAGGGTCATCGAAGTCCTCCGGCTTTGAAGGGGCTCGACCGGCCACCGGCGCGACGGCAGGACGTGGCCATCCGGCCGCCCCCACCCGCCGTCCAGGCCGTGACCGGCCACGTTCAGAGGGCAACTTAACGTGGCCGAAGCCGATCACGGAGCGCGGATCACCCGGTCGGCCCAGCAAAAAGCACGAAATCGGAAGACGTTCGGCGGTTCGCGAGGAGGACGATTGGGTATTCGCTACGGCGATACGGCGGGTTCGGCGCCGAAGGAGGCCCGATGCTCAGTCACCACGACCGCACCGAGCTCGAGAAGATCGAGCGCAGCCTGGAGCTCAGCGACCCGGATCTGGCCGCGGCGTTGCGCGACGGACGGCGCCCGAAGTCGCGCGCGCTCCGGAGCGCGCTCTTGATCTTTTTCGACGTCACCGCCGTGACGCTGCTGGTACTGGGCCTGGTGCTACCCGATCCGGGCGTGACGCTGTGCGGGATCCTCGCGCTCACCGGCACCGTCTGGACCCACGTGGCACGCCACCGGATCTGAAGGTTCTGAGGCAGACTGGGCGGGGTGAAGTGGGTCCTGCACGTCGACCTCGACCAGTTCATCGCCGCGGTCGAGATCGCCCGCCACCCGGAGCTGCGCGGGAAGCCCGTCGTGGTCGGCGGCAACGGCGACCCCACCGAGCGCGCCGTCGTCGCGACGGCGTCGTACGAAGCCCGCGAGTTCGGCGTCCAGTCCGGCATGCCGCTGCGGCTCGCCGCGAAGCGCTGCCCGGACGCCGTCTTCCTGCCCAGTGACCCGGACGCCTACCTCGAGGTGTCCGCGCGCGTGATGGCCGCGGTGCGCGAGCTGCCGGTGGTGGTCGAGGTGCTGGGCTGGGACGAAGCTTTCGTCGGCGCGGAGACGGCCGACCCCGAGGCGCTGGCCGTCGCGATCAAGGAGGCGGTGGCGCGCGAGACCGGCCTGTCGTGCGCGGTCGGGATCGGCGACAACAAGCTGCGGGCCAAGCTCGCCACCGGGTTCGGCAAGCCGGGCGGGATCTACCGGCTGACGCAGGAGAACTGGTGGGAGGTGATGGCGGCCCGCCCGACCGACGCGCTGTGGGGCATCGGCGGCAAGACGGCGAAGAAGCTCGCATCGCTGGGCATCGAAACGGTCCTCGACCTGGCGGGCGCCGACCCGGCGGACCTGGCGGCCCGGTTCGGCCCGAAGACCGGCCCGTGGCTGCGGCTGCTCGGCGGCGGCATCAGCGACGCCGAGGTCAGCGCGACGCCGTGGGTGGCCCGCTCCCGCAGCCGCGAAACGACGTTCCAGCAGGACCTGACCGACCCGGCGGAGATGGCGGCCGAGGTCACGGCGCTGGCGAAGCGCGTGGCCCAGGACGTCCTGGAGGAAGGCCGCCCGGCGGCGCGGGTGGCGGTCAAGGTGCGGTTCGTGCCGTTCCTGACCCACACGCACAGCATCACGCTCCCGGAGCCGACGTCGGACGCGGGCGAGCTCGACCGCGCGGCGCGGGAGGTGCTCGGGATGTTCGAGCTGACCCGCGCGGTGCGTCTGCTGGGTGTGCGCGCGGAGTTCCCGCGCGAGGACTAAAGCCCCTCCGGGAGAGGCAGCGGCCGGTCCGGGTCGAGTTCCACTCCGCCCGCCCGCAGCGTGTGGTCCAGCATCGCCCAGATCGTCCCGGTGAGCTGGGCCGTCAGCTGGGGCAGGGTGAGCGTTCCGGGGTGGTCGAGCCAGCGGGTCGTCGCCGATTCGACGTAGCCGACCAGGCCGAACGCGATCGTGTCCGCCGGAGCCGGGTCCAGCCCGAACGCCGTCAGGTAGCCGGTGAACAGCGCACTGAGGTGGCGGGCGATGGCCCCGCGGACGTCGGGGCCGTCCGGGGTGCCGCGGGTGAGGTAGCGGTGCAGGTGGGCGTGCTCGGTCAGCCAGCGCAGGTGCGTCGAGATCACCGTGGAGATCATCTCGTTGGGCGAGCCCTCGGGGTGCCAGAGCGGCGCCAGGTCGGCCGTCACCAGCTCGGCCGCCCGGCGGGCGATCGCCCGCCGGAGGTCGTCCGCGCCGTCGAAGTGCCGGTACAGGCGGGTGCGGGCGACGCCGGCGCGTTCGGCGATCTGCTCGGTCGAGACGTCCGGGCCGTGCTCGGCGATGGCCGCCAGCGCGGCGTCGACGAACTCCGCGCGCCGGCGTTCCTGCTGGCCGGCCCAGCGCGTCGCCCGTCCGTCGACCTTGGTCACGGCGAAAGCCTACTCAGCGCACCCCCGGCGGTGTACGCTCGCCGAAGTAGCTAGTACAGCGTGTACCCCCTACTTCCGGAGGTAGCCATGGGCGTCGAGGCCCGGGACGTCACCGCGGCGAGGCTGCTCAAAAGCTCCGCGAAGAACTCCTACGACCCGTACGTCGACATCGACTGGGACGCACCGCTCGCCGAAGGCAAGGCGTACATGCCGCTCGAGCGGGTTTCCCTCTACGGCACGGACCTTTGGGCGAAGCTGACGCCGGAGCAGCGGATCGAGCTGTCCAAGCACGAGATCGCCAGCATCATGAGCGTCGGCCTGTGGTTCGAGATCGTCCTGATGCAGCTGCTCGCCCGGTACGTCTTCGACCTCGACGCGCGCACCGAGCACGCCCAGTACGCGATGACCGAGATCGGCGACGAGACGCGGCACTCGGTGATGTTCGCCCGCACCGCGCAGCGGCTCGGCGTCCCGCGCTACGGCGTCCCGAAGGTCGTGCACCGCGCCGCCAAGGTGTTCGGCGCGACCGCCGCCGGGCCGTCGATGTTCGCCAGCGTGCTGGTCGCCGAGGAGACCACCGACCGGCTGCAGCGGTCGATGATGGACGACGAGGGCATCCAGCCGCTGATCCGCTCGGTCAACCGCATCCACGTGGTCGAGGAGGCCCGGCACGTCCGGTTCGCCAAGGAGGAGGTGCTGCGCGAGACGCCGAAGCTGTCGAAGGCGGCGCTGCAGCGGCACCGGCTGCGGACCGCCCTGGTCGCGTTCGGCGTGATCGACAGCATGGTCGACGCACGGATCTACCGCAGCGTCGGGATCGACCCGCGCGAGGGCCGCGCCGCGGCGCTGGCGAACCCGCACTTCCACGAGACGCGCCGCTGGATGGCCGGGAAGATCGTGCCGTTCCTGCGGGACGCGGGGCTGATCGGCGGCCGCTCGGAGGGCATCTGGCGGCGCGCGCACCTGCTGTAAATCCGTCGCGCCCGACGCCGGCTTCCGCCAGGATGCCCGGGTGATCACCATCCGGCCCGCCCGCGAAGACGACGAAGCCGGGCTCGCGAAGCTCGACGAACGCACCTGGACCCCGGACGTCTCCCCCGCTCCGGCGCCCCCGGCCGGAACGCCGTTCTTCGACGACGGCACGCGGCCCGAGGACGTCCTGGTCGCCGAGCACGACGGCGTCGTCGCCGGGTATGTCCGCCTCGGCGAGGGGTTCGGCATCCCCGCCCACCGGCACGTGGTCGTCGTCGACGGGCTCGCCGTCGACCCGGACCGCCGTCGGCTCGGCATCGCGCGACAGCTCGTCGAGGCCGCCGTGGCCGAGGCGCGCCACCGGGGCGCTCGCAAGGTGACGCTGCGCGTGCTCGGGCCCAACACCGGCGCGCGCCGGGTCTACGAGCGTTGCGGATTCGTCGTGGAAGGCGTGCTGCGGGGCGAATTCCGCATCGACGGGCACGACGTCGACGACGTGCTCATGGCCCGTTCGCTCGCTTGACAGCCTCGCGGCGGCTTTGCCATCCTGGTTGCGGGCCGAGAGGCGCTGCGACGGAACTCTTTCCGCCACGCTCGGCCCGGACCACGACTCCAAGGGCGCCTCCCGCGAGGGAGGTGCCTTCTTCTTTGTCTCCTGTGGACTTCGTGCTGCCTCCCGAGCGCATCCCGACGAACTCCGGAGTGCACCGAGAATGAGTGACAAACTGCAGACCCGAAACGGCCTCGACTTCGCCGTGGCCGACCTCACGCTGGCCGACGCCGGGCGCACGCAGCTGCGGCTGGCCGAGCACGAGATGCCCGGGCTGATGGCGATCCGCCGCGAGTACGCCGCCGCGCAGCCGCTGAAGGGCGCCCGCATCGCCGGGTCGCTGCACATGACCGTGCAGACCGCCGTGCTCATCGAGACCCTGGTCGCGCTCGGCGCGCAGGTGCGCTGGGTGTCCTGCAACATCTTCTCCACCCAGGACGAGGCCGCCGCCGCGGTCGTCGTCGGCCCGGAGGGCACCGTCGACGCCCCGGCGGGCACCCCGGTGTTCGCGTGGAAGGGCGAGACGCTCGAAGAGTACTGGTGGTGCACCGACCAGCTCTTCGCCTTCCCCGGCGGCCAGGCCCCGAACATGATCCTCGACGACGGCGGTGACGCCACCCTGCTCGTCCACAAGGGAGTCGAGTTCGAGGCGGCCGGCGCGGTGCCGCAGCCGTCCGAAGAGGACCCCGAGGAGTTCCGGATCGTCCTCGAGACCCTGCGCGCGAGCCTGGCGGCCGACGGGGACCGCTTCACCCGCATGGCCAAGGAGATCCGCGGCGTCACCGAGGAGACGACCAACGGCGTCAAGCGGCTCTACAAGCTCGCCAAGGACGGCGAGCTGCTCTTCCCCGCGATGAACGTCAACGACTCGGTGACGAAGTCCAAGTTCGACAACAAGTACGGCATCCGGCACTCCCTTGTGGACGGACTGAACCGGGCCACCGACGTGATGATCGGCGGCAAGCGCGTGGTCGTCTGCGGCTACGGCGACGTCGGCAAGGGCGCGGTCGAGGCGCTGCGCGGGCAGGGCGCCCGGGTCGCGGTCACCGAGATCGACCCGATCTGCGCGCTGCAGGCGGCGATGGACGGGCTCGACGTCGTCGAGCTCGACGACGTCGTGGCCACCGCCGACATCTTCATCACCACCACCGGCAACTTCGGCATCATCTCGGCCGACCAGATGAGCCGGATGAAGCACAACGCCATCGTCGCCAACGTCGGGCACTTCGACAACGAGATCGACATGGCCGGCCTGGCGAAGCTGCCCGGGATCGCGAAGAACGAGATCAAGCCGCAGGTGCACGAGTGGACGTTCCCGGACGGCCACGCGATCATCGTGCTCTCCGAGGGCCGCCTGATGAACCTCGGCAACGCGACCGGGCACCCGTCCTTCGTGATGTCGAACTCGTTCACCAACCAGGCGATCGCGCAGATCGAGCTGTTCGCCAAGCCCGGCGAGTACGCCACCGACGTCCACCGGCTGCCGAAGCACCTCGACGAGAAGGTCGCCCGCCTGCACCTGGACGCGCTCGGGGTGAAGCTCACCAGGCTGTCGAAGGCCCAGGCCGAGTACATCGGCGTCGACGTCGAAGGTCCGTACAAGCTCGATCACTATCGGTACTGAACCGAGGACTGATCCGAGATTGCTCCATTCGCCGTAGTTTGGTTTATCGGGAAACTGGCCATCCTCCGGTCGAGAGCGCATCCGCCCGGACGGCACGGAGCCGGGCCGGGTCTCATGCGAAGGAGTGTGTCAAGTGATCATTCTCGGTGTGATTCTGCTTGTCATCGGGTTCATCGTGGGCATCCCGGTGCTGTACACCATCGGTATCATTCTCGCGGTGGCCGGCGTGGCACTGGCCATCCTGGGCGGCACCGGCCGCCGGATCGGTGGCCGGGCGCACTGGTACTGATCCCGAGACCCCGTCGACGGCCTGGCGCGGTCAGCAGCAATGCTGGCCACGCCAGGCCGTTCGGCCTTCTTTCACCGCCACCCCGGCGATCGCGAGGGCGACCACGGGGTCGGCCCACCACCAGCCGAACAGGGCGTTGAGCAGCAACCCCGCCAGCAGGACCGCGGAAAGGCAAGTGCAGAGCAAAGTCTGCCGCGAATCCGCGACCGCGCTGGCAGACCCCAGCTCCCGCCCGGCCCGGCGCTGCGCCGCCGAGAGGACGGGCATGACGGCCAGGGAAATCGCCGCGAGCACGATTCCGGGCCGGGAAGTTTCCGGCGCCGTGCCGGTGAAAAACGTACTGACGGCTTCCCCGGTCACGTAAATCGCGAGCGCGAAGAAAGAAATCGCGATCGCCTTCAACGCCCGCCGTTCCCGCGTTTCCGGATCGTGACCGGAGAACTGCCAGGCGACGGCGAGCGCGGACGCGACCTCGATCACCGAATCCAGCCCGAAGCCGATCAGCGCCCCCGACGAAGCCGCGACGCCGGCCGTCAGCGCCACGACGGCCTCGACGACGTTGTAGGTGATGGTCGCGGCCACCAGCAGGCGCACCCGGCGCACGAGCGCCGCCCGGCGATCCGGCGCCACCACCGGCGACCCGCAACAGCCGTCGGCGCACGTCACTTCGCCACCACCTCGTCCTCGCAGGCGTCCCGCGGCTCGACCGCCAGGACGACCTGGACGAGTTCCCGCAGCGCACGGGCCAGGTGCTCGTCCGCGATCTCGTACCGCACCTGACGGCCCTCGTAGCCGGCCACGACCAGCCCGCACCCGCGCAGGCAGGACAGGTGGTTCGAGACGTTGGACCGGCTCAGGCCGAGTTCCGCGGCCAGGCGTCCCGGGTAGGCGGGACCGTCGAGCAGGGCGGTCAGGATCCGGCAGCGGGTCGGGTCGGACAGCGCGCGGCCGATCCGGGCCAGCGCCGACTCCCGCGTCTCACAGGTCACCATGCAGTGAACTGTACAGCCGTCACTGACCTATCCACAACGGACACACGAAAGGGTCCTCCGGCTCCGAGGGGGAGGGAGAGCCGAAGGACCCCGTTAGTGTTAGCACATCGCCAAGCCGCTGTACACAGCTGCATACACGATCGTGTGACGCTGTGCCGCCGCCCTCACGCCGCGCAGGCCTTCCCGGCCGGGCGGGAAACCCGGCCGGGAAGGCCTGCACGGATCCTGGCGGGAGGCTCAGGAAGCTTGACGCAGCAACGGCTTCCGCGGCGTGGCGGCACAGCCGCAGCCGCCGCCGACGCCTTGGCAGTCGACGATCAGGGCGTGCCGCACGCGGTCACCGTCCGCACAGGCCGGTTCGGTGCACTCGGCGAACCCGCCTTCCGGGTGCACCACCAGCGTGCCGTGGCAATGATCGATCCCGGCGTCACAGGAAGCACACTCCATGTCCGCACCGCCTTTCCGCGCTCGTGCCCCCAAGGTAGGACCGGGAAGCACGCGGGCGCGGTAGCCGGGCGGCGTGTCGGCACAACCACCCGTCCGAGCGGCTCAGGCGGACTTCGGCGCCCGCTTCCGGGCGGCCGGCTTCTTCTTCGCCGGCTTCTCGTCCTCATCGGACGCTGCGTCCCCTTCGGACGCCGTGGCCGCCGGGGTCGCCTCCGAAGAGGACCGTCGCGACTTCTTCGCGGCGTCCACACTGGCCTGCAGCGCCGCCATCAGGTCGACGACGTCGGCCTTGGCGGTCACGGCGGCGGGCTTGGTGGTCTCGTCGCCGGCGACCTTGGCCTCGATCATCTCCTCGAGGGCCTCGCGGTAGTGGTCGTGGTACTTCTCCGGCTCGAACACCGGCTCGGCCAGGGAGTCGATCAGCGACCCGGCCATGGTGAGCTCCTGCGGCCGGATCTGCGGTGGGTCGTCGCGCAGGAACGGGAAGTCGGGCTCGCGGACCTCGTCCGGCCACAGCATCGTCGTCATCACCAGCACGTCGGCGTGCACCCGCAGCACCGCCATGCTCTCCCGCTGCCGGACCGCCACCTTCGCGATGGCCACCTGGCTCGACTTGTGCAGCGCGTCCCGCAGCACGACGTACGGTTTCACCGCGTTCTTCTGCGGCTCCAGGTAGTAGGTCCGGTCGTACTGGATCGGGTCGATCGACTCGAGCGGCACGAACTCGAGCACATCGATGGTGCGCTGGGTGGTCAGTGGCAGCTCGGCCATTTCCGCGTCGGTGATCACCACCATCTCGCCGTCGGGCAGCTCGTAGCCCTTGGCGATCTCGGCGTACGGCACTTCCTGCCCGTCGATCGTGCAGAACCGCTTGTACTGGATGCGGCCGCCGTCGGCCTCGTGCACCTGGCGCAGGGAGACGTTCTTGTTCTCGGTGGCCGCGTACATCTGGATCGGGATGCTCACCAGCCCGAAGGACACCGAGCCCTTCCACATCGCCCGCATGCCGGGTACCTCCCGAGGTCCGTCTTCACGCTACGTGACCACCGTAGCCCGAATCGTCCCTCGACGACAGTCCGATCTAGACCTCTGCCAGGTATTTCTCCCAAAGTGCCGGATCCATGAACCAGTGCCGGAAGTCGGCCGGGTCGGCGAATCCGTTCGCGAACCGCCGGGCGACCGCGGGGTTCTGCCCGGCCACCCCGAGGATCTGGAGCACGTGCGGGGGCGGCGGCAGGAGCAGGGCGTTCGTCCATTCGGTCACGTGCCGGGCGTACTCCCAGTAGCGCTCGAACGTCGCTTCCATCCACGCGGCGTCGAACGGCCGGTCGCCGCGCTCGACGATCGCGTCCAGGTAGGTCGCCGCGCAGTGGCTCGCGTTGTTCGAGCCCTGGCCGGTGATCGGGTCGTTCGCGACGACGACGTCGGCCATGCCCAGCACGATCGCCCCGCCGGGGAGCGTGCCGACCGGGTGGCGGACCACCGGCGGGTACCCGCCGGCCAGGGTCGCCTTGGCGTCGGTCAGCTCCGCGTCGCGGCAGCGGTCGTACTCCCAGGGCACGAACTGCCGCATCAGGTCCAGCACGCGCCGGAAGTGCTCGTCCGGGCCCGGGTGGTCGTCGAAGCAGTCCAGGGGCCCGCCCGGCACGCCTTCGAAGAACAGGATGTCGCAGTTCCCGCTCAGCGTGTACGCCGGGATCATGAACAGCTCGCCGACCCCGGGGACGATGTTGAACCGCACCCCCATCTTGTCGGGGTGCTCCGGGCGCCGGCCGACCCCGTGGGCGTAGACCAGGGAAAGCGCGCGCATCGGCCGGGTGTGGGGCGAGCGCTCGGGCACGCGGTCGAACAGCTGGACCAGCTCGCCCTTGCCGGCGGAGATGATCACCAGGTCGTAGAGGCGGGACAGCGCGTCGAGTTCGGACGTCATCACGCCGTGGATGACGAGCTTGCCGCCGCGGTCCTCGAACAGCTCCAGCCAGCCGGCCATCTTCACCCGCTGGTCCACCGACTGCGCCGGGTGGTCGAGCTCGGCGAACCAGTCGAGCGCCCGGCCGCCGTCCGGCGCCGCCACCGAGACGCCGAGGCCTTCGACGTTGACGGTTTCGGCTTCCCACAGGTTGATCCCGAGGTCGCGCTCGTGCTGCAGCGCGTCGTGGAACATGCACTGCGTCGACATCACCCGCCCGCCCCGGATCTCCTCGGGCGTCCGCGCGGACATCACGGTGACGTCGTAGTCCTTCGCCTGCAGCCCGAGGGCCAGCTGCAGGCCGGACTGCCCGGCGCCCACGACCAGGACCTTGCGCATGGAGCTCTTCACCTTCCGGGGCTGGGACGTGCGGGGATTCAGGCGCGGGGGGCGCTGGCGGCGAGCTCGCGGCCCGCCGGGCCGGAGAGCACCGCCAGCGACAGCGTGTGGCCGACCAGTTCGGTCAGGGTGGCGATCGTCGACGCGCGGTCACGGGCGTCACAGGTGACCAGCGGGACGCTCGGGTCGAGGGCGAGGGCTTCGCGCACCTCGTCGAGGTCGTGCACCGGCTTGCCCTCGAACTGGTTGACGGCCACGACGAACGGCAGCTCCGAGTCGTTCTCGAAGTAGTTGATCGCCGCGAAGGACTCGTCGATCCGGCTGGTGTCGACCAGCACGACCGCGCCGAGCGCGCCGCGGCTCAGGTCGTCCCACAGGAACCAGAACCGTGCCTGCCCCGGCGTGCCGAACAGGTACAGCAGCAGGTCGGGGCGCAGCGTGATCCGCCCGAAGTCCATCGCCACCGTGGTGGTGGACTTGTTCCCGGGCGGGAGGTCGTCGATCCCTTCCCCGGCCTCGGTCATCCACGCTTCGTTGCTCATCGGCGGCACTTCCGACACCGCACCGACGAAGGTGGTCTTGCCGACACCGAAGCCCCCGGCGACGACGATCTTCGCGGAGATCGTCAGCAGATCGCCCTCAGGCGGGGAGCCGCTTGAGCCCATCAAGGATCCTCTCGAGCACGTTGGTGTCGTGGTGGTAGGCGTGCGCGGTGGGGTGGACGAACACCGCGCCCTGGGAGGCGAGGTCGCCGAGCAGCACCCGCACCACGCCCAGCGGCAGGTCCAGCCCGACCGACAGCTCGGCGACCGAGCACCGCACCCGGGCGCGTTCGTACAGGGACCGCGACTCGGGCATCAGCGTGTCGCTCAGCGCGGGGTCGTACCGCGGCACCGAGATCAGCGTCTCCACCAGCAGCTGGTGGCGCGTGCCGGTGCGGCCGCCGGTGAGCGCGTACGCCCGGATCCGGCGGTGCCGGCGCGGCAAGGCGGTGTCCTTCTCGGACACGGGGATCACATCCTTGTCGGGCAACTCCATCAACCCCGGGGCCGGCGCGCGGTGAGCACCTGGCGCAGTTCGGCGCGCACCTCGGGGGTGAGCGCGTGGCCGGCGTTGGTGATGAACTGGGTCATCTCGTAGGCGACCACCTTCATGTCCGCCTCGCCCGAGGTCAGCACCGCGAGCCCGGCACCGGAACCGATGCCCATGAACAGGAAGTAGCCGTGGGTGAGCCGGATGATGATCTGCTCGCAGGTGCCCTTCCCGAACAGCGCCGCGCTGTTGCCGGCCAGGGAGAGCAGGCCGCTGGCGATCGCGGCGAGCTGTTCGGCCTCGGCCTCGCCGACCGAGTCCGACGCGGTCAGCGGGAAGCCGTCCACGCTCATGATCAGTGCGTGGCTGACCCCGTGGACCTTGTGCACGAAGTCGTCGAGCAGCCACGCGAAGTTCGCCGTGGCCGGGTGGGGAGCGCTCACGAGGCGGTTCCTCCGGGCGTCTCGTCCTGGCGGGTGCGGTTCTCCGCGAGCGCCGCCTGCTCGCCGTCGGCGAACGCGCCGAGGTCGGCGAGCAGCCGCTCGTGGCCGGCGGTGTCTCCGGGCGGCGACGCCGGAGGTGGTGGCGGCGGCTCCGGTGCCGCCCCGCGGATGCTGCCGGGCACGCGGCGCGGCAGGCCGTTCGCCGTGATCCCGCCGACGGTCCCGGCGACCGGCCGGGGCAGCGGACTGGGCTTGCGCGGCGTCAGCGGCGCCGAAGTCTCCCGGGGGAAGGTCCCGGCCCGGCGGCGCGGCAGCCCGCCGACGGTGGCCGGTTCGCGCCCGGCCCCGGCCCCCGCCTCGACCGGCTCGACCGTGACGGTCCGCGTCCCCGACCAGGCATGGTCGGCGAGCTCGGTGACGACACCGGTGGGCAGCAGCACGGTGGCGACCGTGCCGTGCGGGCTGCGCCGGTCGAGCCGCACGGTGACGCCGTGCCGGGCGGCCAGGCGGGCGACCACGGCGAGTCCCATGTGCCGCGCCGCGGCGTCGTCGAGGTCGCCGCCCGCGGCCAGCCGCGCGTTGAGGTCCCCGATGCGGTCGGCGGGGATGCCGATGCCCTCGTCCTCGATCCGGACGAGCACGCTGCCCTGCTCGGTCAGGTGCGCGCTCACGTGCACCGGCGAGCTGGGCGAGGACTGGTTGGCGGCGTTGTCGAACAGCTCGGCCAGCACCCGCCCCAGGTCCTCCGCGGCGAAGCCGACGACGCCGAGGTTGACCACGCGGCCGATGGTGATCCGGGCGTAGTGGTTGATCGACGACATCGCCTCGCGCATCAGGTCGAGCACCGAGGTCGCGCGGGCGGCGTCGTCGGCGGTGTCCTGCCCGGCGAGCACGCGCAGGTTCTCGGCGTTGCGCCGCAGCCGCGTGGCGAGGTGGTCGAGCTGGTAGAGCTCGGCGAGGCGGTGGTGGTCCTCCTCCCCCGCCTCCAGTTCCTCCAGCCGCGCGAGGAGCTGGTCGAGGAGGTTGAGGTCGCGCAGGGCGACGCTGGCGCAGATCTCGGCCAGCACGCCGTCACCGGACGGCGCCGCCACCGGCTCCGGCCGGGTCAGCTCCACGAAGGCCGGTCCCGCCGCGGGCGCGGGCGCGTACCCCGGGTGCTTCGGGGGCGCGGTGAGATACTGCGCGGCGGCGACCCGCGAGCGGTCCAGCAGGACGCGTGATCGATCCAGGAGTTCCCGGGCCCGGCTCGCCATGTGGTCCCACTTCTTCCTTGCTCGGGTGCGCGAACGACTGCGAACGACTGTGCTGCGAACGGTTCTGCGGCGCCGACCCCCGGCGGCGATGCGGGACATGGAAGCAGAAAGGTTCGTGGGATGTCCACAGCCGGTCCTCGCGCGATCGCTGCGCGTGACCATGATTTCGGAGCGTCGCCGCTGGTGAGCGCAGCGCGTTACGCCATTCGGTTCAATTTTGCAAATTGCGGGTCGCAACAGAGCGCACACGGCCGCCGCTTCCTCGGCCGACCACCCCTGAGCCGCCGAACTCCACCCCTATCCGGCTCGACCCAACCTTGCAGGCCGCGCACTTTTTTGCGGGGTGCGCAACTTTTTCCGCTACACTCCGTTCATGCCACCGGACGAACCACCGAAGCTGACCCTGCGCGAGCGGAAGAAGCGCGAAGCCCGCCGGGCGCTCGCGCAGGCCGCGCTGCGGCTCACGCTGGAGCGGGGGCTGGAGAACGTCCGGGTGGAGGACATCGCCACCGAGGTGGGCGTCTCGCCCCGCACGTTCAACAACTACTTCTCCAGCAAGGAGCAGGCGGTCTGCTCGGTGGTCGTCGACCGCCACGAGGGGATGCGCGAGGCCCTGCTCGACCGGCCGGAGGGCGAGCCGCTCTGGGAGTCGGTCAAGCACGCGGTGCTCGAGCAATATTCACGTGAGGGCGAGCCCGATCGCGCGTATGTTGCCCGTATCCGGGAGCTGATGGGCCAGCTCATGCTGCGTGGCGAATTCCTGAACGCCCACGCGGCGGTCGAGCGGGTCCTCGCCGAGACGATCGCGAAACGGGTGGGCGGTGTGGACCACCTGCTGTGCCGGCTGATGGCCTCCTCGGTGGAAAGCGCCGTCCGCGTCGCCTTCGTGAACTGGTTCACCGAAGGCGAACCGCTCCTGCCGACCCTGGAGCGGCTGCTGGACGAGCTCGCCGCCGGGATGCCGACCCTGACCGGCGGCACCGAACGGAAACCCGAACCGAACACCACCACCACTCCACTGGGGGAATCGTTGTGCTAGTCAAGCTCCTACGCAGTCACCTGCGTCCCTATCGGGGCACGCTGTGGGTGATCGTCCTGCTCCAATTGGTGCAGACAATCGCCATGCTCTACCTGCCGACGCTGAACGCCGACATCGTCGACAACGGCCTGATCAAGGGCGACATGCCCTACATCCTGCGGATCGGCGCGGTGATGCTCGCCGTCACGCTGGCCCAGATCGCCGGCTCGATCGGCGCGGTGTACTTCGGCGCGCGCACGGCGATGGCGATCGGCCGGGACATCCGCGCCGGGGTCTTCCACCGGGTGCAGGACTTCTCGGCCCGCGAGGTCGGCCAGTTCGGCACGCCGTCGCTGATCACCCGCACCACCAACGACGTCCAGCAGGTGCAGATGCTGGTCCTGATGACGCTGACGCTGATGGTGTCCGCGCCGATCATGTGCGTCGGCGGCATCATCCTGGCGCTGAACCTCGACGTGCCGCTGTCGTCGCTGCTGCTGGTGATCGTGCCGGTGCTCGCGGTCTCGGTCGGGATCATCATCGCCAAGATGCGCCCGGCGTTCCGGCTGATGCAGGAACGCATCGACCGGATCAACCAGATCCTGCGCGAGCAGATCATGGGCATCCGGGTCATCCGCGCGTTCGTGCGGGACAAGCACGAACGGCAGCGCTTCGACGTCGCCAACGACGAGCTGCTCACCGTGTCGCTGCGGGTCGGGCGGCTGATGGCGCTGATGTTCCCGATCGTGATGCTGGTGATGAACGTCTCCAGCGTCGCGGTGCTGTGGTTCGGCGGCCAGCGGATCGACTCCGGCAGCATGCAGATCGGTGCCATGACGGCGTTCCTGTCCTACCTGCTGCAGATCCTGATGGCCGTCATGATGGCCACGTTCATGTTCATGATGGTGCCGCGCGCGGAGGTCAGCGCCGAGCGGATCAGCGAGGTGCTCGACACCCCCTCCAGCGTCCGCCCGCCGGTGTCGCCGATCCGCCCGGGCGCGGTGCACGGGCACCTGGAACTGTCCGGGGTGGAGTTCCGCTACCCCGGCGCGGAAAAGCCGGTGCTGTGCGACATTTCGCTGATAGGGCGGCCGGGTGAGACCACCGCCGTCATCGGGTCGACCGGGACCGGCAAGACCACGCTGCTCAACCTGATCCCCCGGCTGATGGACGCCACCGCCGGCACGGTGAAGGTCGACGGCGTCGACGTGCGCGACCTCGACCCGGACGTGCTCGCCCGCGCGGTCGGGCTGGTGCCGCAGAAGCCGTACCTGTTCGCCGGCACGGTGGCGAGCAACCTGCGCTACGGCAACCCGGAAGCGACCGACGAAGAGCTGTGGCACGCCCTGGAAGTGGCGCAGGGCAAGGAGTTCGTCGAAGCGATGGCCGAGGGCCTGGACGCGCCGATCGCCCAGGGTGGCACGAACGTCTCCGGCGGCCAGCGGCAGCGCCTCGCGATCGCCCGGATGCTGGTGCACAAACCCGAGATCTACCTGTTCGACGACTCGTTCTCGGCGCTCGACTACGCGACCGACGCGGCCCTGCGCCGGGCGCTGGTGTCGGAGACGAAGGACGCGACGGTGGTCATCGTCGCGCAGCGGGTCAGCACGATCCGGAACGCCGACCGCATCATCGTCCTCGACGAAGGCCGCGTCGTCGGTGCCGGCACCCACCACGAACTCATGGACGGCAACGAAACCTACCGGGAGATCGTGCTGTCCCAGCTCACCGAGCAGGAGGCGGCGTGAGTACCACGGAATCGCCCGAAGCCGCCGTCACCGAGGCCGGCGAACGGCCGACCGCCGAGCGGCACAAGAACACCGGTGCCGCGGCCGGCGGGCCGGCGGCCCGCTGGATGAGCGGCGGCGCGCCGGCGGAGAAGGCACTGGACTTCAAGGGGTCCCTCAAACGGCTGCTGCAGCTGCTGAGACCGCAGCGAGCGGCCCTGATCGGCGTCCTGGTGCTCGGCGCGGCGAGCGTCACGCTGACCGTGATCGGGCCGAAGATCCTCGGCCAGGCCACCGACGCCATCCTCGCCGGCGTGCTCGGCAAGCAGGTGCCGCCGGGGGTCACCAAGGAGCAGATCGTGGCCGGCCTGCGGGCCCGCGGCGACAGCACGCTCGCCGACATCTACAGCCGGGTCGACCTCGTGCCCGGCGTCGGCATCGACTTCGACAAGGTCGGCCAGATCCTGCTGACCGTGCTGGCGCTGTTCGTGATCTCGTCGTTCTTCGGGCTCATCCAGGCCCGCCTGACGACGACCCTGGTGCAGCACGCGGTGTACCGCCTGCGCCAGGAGGTCGAGGACAAGTTCGCGCGGCTGCCGCTGAAGTACTTCGACCGCCAGCCGCGTGGTGAGGTGCTTTCCCGCGTCACCAACGACATCGACAACCTGGCGCAGTCGCTGCAGCAGACGCTGTCACAAATCGTCTCGTCGCTGCTGACGGTGATCGGCGTGCTGATCATGATGTTCCTGATCTCGCCGCTGCTGGCGCTGATCGCGCTGCTGACCGTGCCGCTGTCGGCGGTCATCGCGGCGAAGATCGGGAAGCGGGCGCAGCCGAACTTCATCAAGCAGTGGTCGACGACCGGCAGGCTCAACGCGCACGTCGAGGAGATGTACACCGGGCACTCGCTGGTCAAGGTGTTCGGCCGCCGCGAGGAGTCCGCGGCGATCTTCGACAAGCAGAACGAAACGCTGTACCAGGCGAGCTTCAAGGCGCAGTTCATCTCCGGGATGATCCAGCCGGCGATGATGTTCATCGGCAACCTGAGCTACGTGCTGGTGGCGGTGATCGGCGCGCTGCGCGTCGCGTCGGGCAGCCTGACGCTGGGCGAGGTGCAGGCGTTCATCCAGTACTCGCGCCAGTTCAGCCAGCCGGTGACGCAGATCGCCAGCATGGCGAACCTGCTGCAGTCCGGGGTCGCGTCGGCCGAGCGGGTGTTCGCGCTGCTCGACGCCGAGGAGCAGGGGCCGGAACCGGAGCACCCGGAGCGGCCGGCGGTGGTCCGCGGGCGCGTCGAGTTCCAGGACGTCTCGTTCCGCTACCTGCCGGACAAGCCGCTGATCGAGGACCTCTCGCTGACCGTCGAACCCGGTCAGACGGTGGCGATCGTCGGCCCGACCGGGGCGGGGAAGACGACGCTGGTCAACCTGCTCATGCGGTTCTACGAGCTCGATGGCGGGCGGATCACGCTCGACGGCGTCGACGTCGCGAAGATGAACCGCGAGGAACTGCGCGACCAGACCGGCATGGTGCTGCAGGACGCGTGGCTGTTCGGCGGCACGATCGCGGAGAACATCGCCTACGGCGCGGACGACCCGAGCCGCGAGGAGATCATCGAAGCGGCGAAGGCCACGCACGTGGACCGCTTCGTGCGGACCCTGCCGGACGGGTACGAAACGGTGCTCGACGACGAGGGCGGCACGGTCAGCGCGGGTGAGAAGCAGCTGATCACGGTGGCCCGGGCGTTCCTGGCCAGGCCGGTGATCCTCATCCTCGACGAGGCGACCAGCTCGGTCGACACCCGCACCGAGGTGCTCATCCAGCGGGCGATGAACTCGCTGCGCAGCGGCCGCACCAGCTTCGTCATCGCCCACCGCCTCTCGACGATCCGCGACGCGGACGTGATCCTGGTGATGGAGCACGGCCGCATCGTCGAGCAGGGCGACCACGAGACGCTGTTGCACAGCGGCGGAGCGTACGCACGGCTGTATGCGGCTCAGTTCGCCGAAGCCATGGCCGAGACGGACTGACCGCCCAGCAAGGTGCGGTGAACGACTCGTTCCTGGCGTCGGACGTCAGGAACGAGTCGTTCACCGCGTCCGGGCGGGGCACCGGGAGACCCGGCTCCCCCGGACGGGAGTGCTACGTTCGCCCGCGTGCCGATCGATGGTTCTCTCGCAACCGCGTTGTCCCGCGGCCCGGTCGTCGTCGACGGCGGGCTGTCCAACCAGCTGGCCGCCGCCGGGCACGACCTGTCCGACGAGCTGTGGACCGCACGCCTCCTGCGTGACGATCCGTCGGCCGTCGCCGACGCGCACCTGGCCTACTTCGAGGCCGGGGCGAGCATCGTCCTCACCGCGAGCTACCAGGCCAGTTTCGCCGGGTTCGCCCGCCACGGCATCTCCGCCGAGGAGACCACGAAGCTGCTGCGCCGCAGCGTTTCCCTCGCGCGGACGGCCCAGGAACGGTACGCGGGCCCCGACCGTCCCTTGTGGATCGCCGCCTCGGTCGGGCCGTACGGTGCGTCCCTGGCCGACGGCTCGGAGTACCGGGGACGGTACGGCCTGAGCGCGACGCAGCTCCACGACTTCCACCGGCCGCGGCTGGAGGTGCTCGCCGAGGCGGGGCCGGACCTGTTCGCCGTCGAAACGGTCCCGGACGTCGAGGAAGCCGAAGTCCTCGTCCGGATCGCCGCGGAGCTGGACATCCCGGTGTGGCTGTCCTACACCGTGGACGGGACCTCGACCCGGGCCGGCCAGCCGCTGGACGACGCCTTCGCGCTCGCCGCCGACGTCCCCCAGGTGATCGCCACCGGGATCAACTGCAGCGCCCCGGGCGACGCGCGGGCCGCCGTCGCGCTCGCGGCGGAGGTCACCGGGAAGCCGGTGGTCGTGTACCCCAACAGCGGCGAGGTGTGGGACGCCGCGGCCCGCCGGTGGACCGGCCGGCCGAGCTTCGCGCCGGAGGACGTCCGGAGCTGGGCCGAGGCCGGCGCCCGGCTGATCGGGGGCTGCTGCCGCGTCGGCCCGGCGGAGATCGCCGAACTGGCGGCCGCCGTCGCGACGCCGTGACCCGAGCCCGCCTCCCGCCGGCCGGCCGGTAGCGGGGCCCTGACCCCGCCGTCCCGGCCCCGGTAGGCTGGCAGCTCTTCGAGCGGAAGGGGTGCTGGGGCGGCCATGGCCGACAAACTCGAGGAGTACCGCCACAAGCGAGCCCGCAACCGCACCCCCGAACCCTGGCCGGACGGCCCGCCCGTCCCCGGGGGCGACGACCTCTTCGTCATCCAGGAACACCACGCCACCCGGCTGCACTGGGACTTCCGGCTCGAGCGCGACGGCGTGCTGGTCTCGTGGGCGGTGCCGAAGGGCCTGCCGCTCTCCCCCGGCGTGCCCCGGCTCGCCGTGCACACCGAAGACCACCCCCTGGAGTACCTCACCTTCTCCGGCGAGATCCCCGCGGGCGAGTACGGCGGCGGCCGGATGACCGTGTGGGACACCGGGACGTACGAGACCCTGCACTGGAACGACCACAAGGTCGAGGTCGTCTTCCACGGTGCCCGCACGCGCGGCAAGTACCTGTTCCAGAACCGGCACGACGAAGACGGCCGCGACTGGACCCTGCGGCGGCTCGACCCGGCCGAGCCCGGCCACGAAGACGCGCCCGACTTCCTCGAGCCGATGACGGCGCAACCCGGGGAACTGCCCGCGGACGACGACGCCTGGGCCTACGAATTCGCCTGGGGCGGCCTGCGGACGATGCTGCTGGTCTGCGGCGGCCGCGTCACCGCCCACGACGGCACCGGCGCCGACGTCACCGACCGCTACCCCGAGCTGCACAAGCTGGGCGAGCAGCTCGGGTCCACGGAAGTGCTGCTGGACGGCGAAGTCGTCGTGATGAAGGACGGGAAGCCGTATCCCGCCGGCCTGGAGGAACGCCGCCGGGCCGACAGCGCGGCCGCCAAGCGGCTCAAGGTCGGCTGCCCGGTCTTCTACTTCGCCTCCGACGTCCTGCACCTCGACGGCCGGCCGACGCTCGAGCTGCCCTACACGAAACGCCGCGAGCTGCTGGACGGCTTGGCGATCGAGGACCGGCACTGGCAGGTTCCGCGGTACTTCCTGGGCGGCGGGGACGCCGTCGCCGGTGCCGGCCGCCAGCACGGCCTCCCCGGCATCGTCGCCAAGCGGGCCGACAGCCCTTACCGGCCGGGCGGCGGGGCGGGTGACTGGCTGTTCGTCGCCGGCTGAGCCCGGTCCGTCAGGGCGCGCCGGTCGCACCCGGTGACCGGGGCCTGCCCGCCGCCCTCGGTGCCGGCAGGCCCCGGCCGGGTCAGCAACCGCAGGTGTAGTACGTGATGTCCCAATGGCTGCCCTCGTCGCAGTAGAGGTTGCCGGACGCGGCCTTCCACTGCGGGTAGCCGTCGCCGCGCAGGCCCGCGTAGCCGAAGTTGTTCTTGACGTAGGCGTCGATGCAGCTGTTGTGCGCGATGTCCACCTTGTAGCCGTTCCAGTGGCTGTAGGTGCCGGACGCGTGCCCGGTCTCGGTGCCGCCGGTGATGTTGACGGCGCAGCCGCTGGCCCGCTTGAGCGTGATGACCCCGCTGACCGTGCTCTGGTTGATCTGCTCGTAGGACGTGCACGTCGAGGTGTAGCGGTCGGTGCAGCCGCCGCTCGAGGAGTGCGTCACCCCGGCCGCCGAGAGCTGCGACGCGGCCTGCGCCTGGGTGAGCTTGGTGACCTGGACGCTCGCCGACGCGGTGCCGATGGTGGCGAACACCGCCGTCGCGGCCGCGGCGGCCAGCCCCAGTGCCACCCGCGCCAGCATCCGTTGTCCCGGCATGAGTTGTCTCCCTCCGACTCTCTTCCGATCGCCGTGGAGCCAAATCGGGCCGGCCATAACTTCGCCAAACTCGCCGCCCCGCCGGCCGGGCCGGGACGCCGTCACGTCCTGATCTTCGCCAAGACTTCACGAGTCCGGTCGCGGTCCGGGGAAGTGCTGGTGACGGCGTCGAGTTCGCGCAGCGCCCGCAGCTCCCACAGCGGGAACCCGAGTTCCCGGAATAACCCGGCCGAGGTGCGCAGCAGCCGCTGCGCCTCGCCGCCGTCGCCGTCCCCCGCCTGCGTCCGCCCGAGGCCGAGCAGCGCGTACCCGGTACCGCGCCGGTCGCGCAGGTCGCGGAAGACCTCCAGCGCGAGCAGCAGGTGCCGCCGCGCACCCGCCGGGTCGCCCGCGCGCCGGCGGGCTTCGGCGAGGCTGCGGTGGGTGTAGGCGGCGGCGTGCCGGTGCCCGATCTGCTCGAACAGCGCCAGTGACCGCGTCAGGAAGCGCTGCCCGTCCACGACTTCCCCGGCGTCGGTGTGCAGTTCGCCGAGGCTGCGCAGGACGTGCGCCTCCCAGTGCCGGGCGCCGGTGCGGACCGCGCCGCCCAGCGCCCCGGTGAGCAGGTCGGCCGCCCGGTCCCGGCCGCCGTGCCGGCGCAGGACGTCGGCGTAGCGCTTGGCCGCCTGGTCGTGCCCGCGGCCGTCGTCGCATTCCCGGGCGAGCAGCATGCTTGCCTCGAAGCTTTCGATCGCGCGCCGGACGTCGCCGACGTCCTCGGCCAGCGAGCCCAGCTGCGCCGCCGCGGCCGCCTGCCCGCGGCGGTCGCCGCAGTCGCGCAGCAGGACGAGGGCTTCCCGCAGCTCGGCCTCGGCGGCGCGGGGGTCGCCACCGTCGAGGTGGACGTCGGCGAGCGCGGCCAGCACCGCGCCGGTGCCCTGCGGGTCGTCCAGGGCGCGGTAGCGGTGTTCGGCCATCACGAAGTAGCGCTGCGCCCGGTGCCAGCGGCCGTGCTGCCAGTGCACCGCGCCGAGGTTGTGGAGCTTCTCGGCCTCCGCGCGCGGGTCGCGGCGGCGGCGGGCCGCGGCCAGCCCGAGCACCGAGACGGCGCGGGCGGCGTGACCGAGCCAGGGGGTACCCGCCAGCGCCGTGCAGGCGTCGGCGAGCCGTTCGGTCAGTTCGTGCCAGCCGTGGGCGCTCGCCAGGCGGACGGCGGCGGCGAGGTGCGCGGTCTCCTCGGCCGTCCAGGCCGCGGGATCCCCGGCCCGTCGGCCACGCGCGTGCTCGGCGTGCGCCAGCGCGGTCTCGCACGCCCGGCGCACCGCGGCCCGGTCGACGTCCGCCGGGCCTTCGGCCAGCACCAGCCGGACGAACGGGGGGACCACCCACCGCGGCCCGGCCGGGTCCAGCAGGTGCGCCGCGGCGAGGTCGTCGAGGCGGTCGCGGGCTTCGCCGAGGGGCCGGTCGAGCAGCGCGGCCGCGGACCAGTCCGGGACGGCGGCGCCGAAGGCCGCGAGCAGCCGCAGCAGGGACACGTCGGCGGCGGGGCGCTCCCGCAGCGCCGACGTCACCGCGGCGCGGACGCCGAGGTCGCCGGCGGTCAGCTCGTCGAGCCGGCTGCGGTCGTCGGCGAGCCGCGCGGCGAGGTCGGCGACGCGCCGGTTCGGCCGCGTCGCGAGCTTGACCCCGGCGATCCGGACGGCGAGAGCGAGCCCGCCGCAGTGCGCGAGAAGCCGTTGTGCCGCTTCGGGGTCCTCCCGCAGCCGGGTCTCCCCCGCGATCGCCGCCACCAGCGCCCGGGAGTCCTGTGCGGACAGCGGCGGCACCGCGATCGCCCGCGCGCCGCACAGTCCCGGCAGCTCGCGGCGGGTGGTGACCAGGGTGGCGCAGCCGGGCCCGCTCGGCAGCAGGGCACGCACCTGGGCCTCGGACACGGCGTCCTCGAGCAGCACGAGCAGCCGCCGGTCGGCGGTGTAGCCGTGCCAGAGCCCGGCCAGCCCGGCGCGGTCGGCCAGTTCGGCCGGCGTGGCCCCGAGCCGGCGCAGGAAGCCGGCCAGCACGGCCGCCGGATCGGCCGGGGTCCCGTCCGGGGCGCGCAGCGCGGCGGTCAGCTGGCCGTCGGGGAACCGGCGCCGGGCCCGCCAGGCGGCCTGGACCGCCAGCGCGGACTTGCCCGCCCCGGCGGGCCCGTGCAGCACGACCGGGGCCGGGCTCCGCACAGCGCGGCCGACCTCGGCGAGCTCGGCCGCGCGGCCGGTGAAGTCGGGCACCGCGGGCGGGAGCTGGGCGGGCGGCCCCGGCGTCGTCCATTCGGTGCCGGCGATCCGGCGGTACACGGCGACGAGGTCGGCGCCCGGCCACACGCCGGCCTCGTCCCACAGCGCCCGCCGGGTCCGGCGGAGCACCTCCAGGGCCGATTCGCGGCGGCCGACGGCCCCGAGGGCGGCAGCGAGCGGGGCGGCGAACCGCTCGTCGGCGGGCCGCGCCGCGACCACCGGGTCGAGCCGTTCGACGACGGACCGGCCGTCCCCGTCGGCGAGCTCCAGCTCGACCAGCTGCAGGAGCGCGGCCGAGCGGCGGTCCTCCAGCCACAGCTTGTGCGCCTCCAGCAGCGGCCCGCCGGCGACGTCGGCGAAGGCGCCGCCGCGCCAGCACGCCAGGGCCCGTTCGAGCGTGCGGCGGCGTTGCGCCCGGTCGTCGGCCCCCGAGGCGAGCAGGGCGAGGAAGTCGTCGGCGTCCAACTCCCCCGGCTCGACGGCGAGGGCGTACCCGCGCGGCCCGGACCGCAGGCGCTGCCCGGCCTCGGTGGCGCCGAGGCCGGGTGAGAGCGTCTTGCGCAGCTTCGACACGGTGACCTGCACGATCGCCGCGGCACTGGACGGCGCGCCGTCCGGCCACAGTTCGTCGACCAGGGTGTCGCGGCCGACGAACCGGCCGGCGCGGGTCAGCAGAACGGCGAGCAGCCGCCGCGGCTGGGCCGCCGACGGCAGCGGGACCGACGCCGTCAACGGGCCGAGGACCTGGAACCGCACGGCTACCACACCCCACCCGCGAGATCACCTGATCGAGCGAGCTGAATCTAGCCTCCCTGGCCGTTCGGGGAATCCCGCTCACCCGGATGGCCGACGACCTTCGCCTCAGGCGTGGGCGAGCAGCTTCGCCAGCAGCTCCGGGTGGTCCGCCAGGCCCTCGCGCAACGTGTGCTCCCGCAGCGGCTTCAGGTCGCCGTAGGGCGGGTTCGCCCAGTCCAGGGCACCCTGGGGCGGCTCGGGGTCGTACTCGATGGCGAACTGGATGTTCGTCGCGACCTGGCGGCCGGCCAGCCGTTCCGCCAGGTGCAGGGCCAGGTCGATGCCCGCCGAGACGCCGGCCGCGGTGATCACCGGGCCGTCCTCGACCCACCGCCGGGCGACCGGGGTCGCGCCGAGCGCGGCCAGCAGGTCGCGGAGCATCCAGTGCGTGGTCGCCCGCCGGCCTTCGAGCAGCCCGGCAGCGCCGAGGACGAGGGAGCCGGTGCACACCGACGTCACCAGCTCGGCACCCGCGGCCGCGGTGCGCAACCAGGCGAGGAGGCGCTCGTCCGCCATGGCCTGCAGCGTCGGGACGGTCCCGCCGGGCACCAGCAGCGCAAAGGGCGACGGCACTTCGCCGAACGTGTGGCTGGGCGCGATCCGCAGCGGGGTGTCGGTGCCGACGGCGTCCTTGGTGGCGCCGACGACGACGGTCCGGTAGCGCGGGTCCAGCTGCCCGAGCACGCTCAGGACCTGCAGCGGGCCGACGAGGTCGAGCGGCGTGAGGCCGGGGTACACGACGAAGGCGATGGTCTTCCGGTCATCGGTCATGCGGTTCACGGTGGCGTTCGCACGGGACGCGGGCGGCGCGGATGTCCGAATTCCTGCGAACCACGTCCGAGCGCCGGTCCGGCTGCTAGCGTTCGACCATGCCAGGCTCACCCAGACGGGTCACGATCGTCGGTTACGCCGACGCCGAGCTGCTGGACATCGCCTGCCCCGCCGACGTGTTCGACGCCGCCAACCGGCTCGGCGCGCGGCCGCCGTACGAGCTGCAGCTGGCGTCGGTCGACGGCCACGGCCTCCGCACCGGCTCCGGGCTGACGCTGCAGCCGCACCTGCGTCTGGACCAGGTCGCCGGCGACCTCGACACGCTGGTCGTCGCGGGCGGCTGGGGCAGCACGGCCGCGGCGGCCGACGAGCGCGTCCTGGCCCACGTCCGGCGGCTCGCCCGCACCAGCCGCCGGGTCGCGTCGGTGTGCACGGGCGCGGAGGTACTGGCCGCCGCCGGGCTGCTCAACGGCCGTCGTGCGACGACGCACTGGCGGTACGCCGCACGCCTGGCCCGGGACTACCCGTCGGTGACGGTGGACCCGGTGCCGCTGTTCGTCCGCCACGGCAACGTCTACACGGCGGCGGGCGTGACGAGCGGGCTGGACCTGACGCTGTCGCTGGTGGAGGCCGACCACGGGCCGTCACTGGCCCGCGAGGCCGCCCGGATGCTCGTCACGTACCTGCAGCGGCCCGGGAACCAGGCCCAGGTGAGCCTGTTCCTCGCCGGGCCGCCGCCGGAGCACCGCGAAGTCCGCGACCTCACGGCGTACATCGCCGAGCACCTCGACGCCGACCTCGGCACCCCGGCCCTGGCGGCCCGCGCGGGGATCAGCACCCGCCAGCTGGCCCGCCTGTTCGACGCCCACCTGGGCACGACCCCGAGCCGCTACGTCCGCACGATCCGCACGGAGCACGCGGCGCGCCTGCTGTCCGGCACGGACCTCCCGCTGGCGACGATCGCCCGCCGCTGCGGCTTCGGCTCCACGGAGACGTTGCGCCAGGCCTTCCTCGACCACTTCGACACGCCCCCGTCGGCCTACCGCCGGGTCCACGTCCGCCAGGCCTACGGCTGATGCCCCGCCGATCACGCGAGATGCCCCTCCGATCACGCGAGATACGCGCCTGATCACGCGAGTTCCGGTTCCGATCACGCGAGATCGGCGCATCGGGACGAACCGGGCCGTCGGCGGCCCCTCGCGCGGGGTGCGGAATCCCGCTGTCAGGATGTGCGGGTGGACCGCCCTGACCTCGACGACGACGAAACCGGCCCGATCCGCCGGATCACGGACGAGGTGTCCCTTTCGCCGGGCCACGGAACGTCCGGAACGCCGGGTACGCCCCGGAAAACCTGTACCTAAAAAA
>JARAWT010000081.1:0-42989 GCA_033793495.1 Streptomyces sp. MN03-5084-2B
CCGGGGTTCTTCGGCGCCCGGCACCCCGGAACTCGACCTCGACGTGGAAATCCCCGAAGCCGACCGGGCGCCGAAGAACCCCGGCTCTCAGGACGTCGACGAGGACGCCGGCGAAGTCGAACCCCCGAGCTGACCGGCCGGCCACGGCCGCGCCGCGGTCATCAGGCCGATCATGCCCGCGACCAGGCGCAGCTGGTCCACCGTGCGGATGTCCGCCTCGACCAGCCGGGGCGAGCACACCAGGACCGCGAGCGCCTGCGCCCGCGACAACGCCACGTTCAGCCGGTTGCGGGACAACAGGAAGTCGAGCCCGCGCGGCAGGTCGACCGCCGACGACGACGTCATCGTCGCGATCACCACCGGGGCCTCCTGGCCCTGGAACCGGTCGACCGTGCCCACCCGCACCCCCGGGTAGCCGGCCTCCTCCAGTGCCCGGGTCACCGTGCGGGCCTGCAGGTTGTAGGGCGCGACGACGAGGATGTCGTGGTCGCCCAGCGGCCGCGCCGGACCGTGGTCCGTCCACAAGCGACCGTGCACTTCGGACACGATCCGCACGACGGAAGCGGCTTCCTCCACCGACCGGGTCGTGTTGCCGACGTGGTCCACCTCGGACAGGTACAGCCCCGCGGAGACACCCTCCAGCGCGCGGTCCGCGGCCGACGGGTGCGCGTGCAGGCGTCCGGCGTAGGACAGGTTCGACACCGGTTCGCACACGGCCGGGTGCATCCGCCGCGTCTCGTCGAGGAAGTAGCCCAGTGACGCGGGCATGATGTCGGCCTCGCCGATCAGGTGGCCCAGCGCCGACGCCTCGGCGCCCGCCGGGTGCGTGCCCTGCACCACCTGGGGCAGCTGCTGCGGGTCACCCAGCAGGAGGACGTTGCGGGCGCACATCGACACCGCGAGCGCGTCGGCCAGCGCGAACTGGCCGGCCTCGTCGATGATCAGCAGGTCGAAGGGCTCTTCGCGGACCGCGGCGTTGGCGAACGTCCACGCCGTGCCGCCGACGAGGTGCCCGGTGTCGTGCTCCTCGCGCCACTTCACCAGCGCCGGGTTGCTCTTCGGCTGGTCCCACGGCGCCGCCGGGTCCGGCGTCTTCTTCGCGCGCTTGGCGCACGGCAGGTCCGGCGCGCTCTTCTTGGCCGCGCTCAGCACGTTCTCGACGGCCTTGTGGCTGGTCGAGGTGACCGCGACCGTCCGCCCCGCCCGCACCAGCCGGGCGATCAGCCGGCCGGCCAGATAGGTCTTGCCCGCACCCGGCGGTCCCTGCACGGCCAGCGCCGACCCGTCGAGCTCGTCGACCGCCTCGATCACCGTGGCGACCAGGTCGTCGCCGGGCCCAGGCAACGCCGCGCCGCCCCGCAGCCGCGGCGGGGTCCGCCGGAGCAGGTCGACGCCGGGGTGCCGCGGCAGCTCCGGGAGCGCGTCGACGACCAGGCGGGCGAGGTCGGCGACCGCCTCGTCCTTGGGCGAGGGCCGCACCGGGCTGCCCGGCAGCACCGCGTTCGGCCGGTCGGTCGTGGTCGCGTCCGGCGGGCAGCTCTCCTCCAGGGTCAGCTCCACGGCCGACGCGGCGACGACCTTCGCGTCGCGGGCGGTGTCGCCGTAGCGCAGCCGGACGTCGTCGCCCGGGGCGAACGGGTGCGGCCGGTCCGGGTCGCACGCCAGCTGCAGCGTCCGCTTCGCCGTGCGCGCCCGCCCGGCCGGGGGCACCCACTCCCCCGCCTCCAGCGAAACCGGCACCGCGCAGGCGGTGTCCACCTCGAGGTCACCGAGCGGGGCGGCGAGCTGGCGGAAGTACTCCCACCAGGCCGGGTTCGTCTCACGGCGGTGGTAGCCGACGGACGCCGCCAGCAGCGCGCGGGCCCGCTCGTCGGCGGTGAAGGCGCCCGGGTCGTCCGGCAGCCCGTCGAGCAGGGGGTCGACCAGCGCGGCCAGCTGCGCGGCCCGTTCGGCGCGCCGCTCGGCGGCGACGTCCTCCTCGGCTGCCCGCAGCAGCGCGTCTTCGGCGGATTCCTCCGCCGGCTCCGGGACCTCGATGCCCGCGTCGGCGCGGACCCGGTGCAGGAACTCGAACAGCCGCTGCGCCGAGACGCAGTCGTCCTCGGTGTTCTCGCCGATGCGGCGCAGGGCCTCATCGGCGCGCTCCGGCTCCCCGGACTGCGCGAGCGCCAGGTACTCCTCGTACGCCTCGACGTCGGACACGGCGGTCTTCGCGCGGGCGCCGGGCTGGTAGAGCGGCTCGAGGTGGCGGATCGAGTACGACCGCTGCGACACCCGCAACGCCTTGCGCACCACCGCGTGCAGGTCCACGACCGCGCCGCTGCGGAGCAGGTGGTCGACGGTCTCCTCGCGGGTGCCGTGCACCGCCGCGAGCCGCTTGATCGCGGTGACTTCGTACGGCGCGTAGTGGTAGACGTGCGAACCCGGGTGCTCGGCCACGCGCGCCGCGGCGAAGTCGACGAACTCCTCGAACGCGCGCCGCTCCTGGGCCCGGCTGTGTGCCCAGAACGGCGTGAACTGCCGATCGCCGAACGCGCCGAAGAGGTACTCCAGCCCTTCGCCGGCGAGGGCGTGCGGGTCGCCCGCCAGGTCGACGAAGACGTCACCCGGTGCCGGGGCGGGCAGGGCGGCCAGCTCGCCGGAGTCGACGATCTCGTAGGCGACCTCACCGGTGGTGTCCTGCCGGACCTGCAGCGCGGCCTGGGCGCGCAGGGTCGCGAACGCCGTCGCGGACAGGTCCCGCGGCCGGTCGTCCGGGCCGGCGGCGGCCAGCGCGTCGATCGAGCCGAGCCCGGCGGCGACCAGCTTGCGGCGCTGGTCGCCGCGCATCCCGGCCACCAGCGAGAGGTCCCGGTCGGCTTCGCGGGCCGACGCGCAGTGCTGGGCGAACCCGCAGCCGGCGCAGGCCGGGCGTTCGTCGGCCCACAGCGGGACCGGCAGCCGCGGCGGCCGTCCCGCCAGCCGGGTCCGCAACCGGGTCACGAGCGGCCGGAAGTCCTCGACGCGCAGCGTGCGGGTGCCGCCGCCGGTCAGCCGCAGGTGCAGGTGCGGCCCGGCGGGCCAGCCGGCGCGGGCGAGTGCGTCGGCGCAGGCCGTCAGCCGGACCACCGCGGCGGGCGTCGCCTGCCGGACCGGCTTCGCGTCGTGGACCTCGTAGCGGCCGTCGCCGTCCTGGACCAGGAAGTCCGCCCGGGCCGAGAACCCGCCGTCGAGGAAGACGGCCCGGTGGATCACCGGTATCCCGGACCGCAGCGCCTCCTCCGTCGCCTTCGCGGCGAGAGCGGTGTCCTCGACGTCGATTTCGGCGACCTCGCGTCCGGCGGCGCGGAACCCGGCGAGCATCGCGGCGGCGTGCCCGCGCCGCGTGTCCGGGTCGGCGGGTACGGGCCGCGGCGCACCCGGCAGGCCGGCGGCCAGCGCCTGGCCGAGGATGCTGCGGTGCTCGCAGTCGAGCAGGTCGGCGAGATCGGCTGGGGTGAGCATCGCGCGCAGTCTGACACGACGGGTCGGCGGGGCCGCGGCACGGCGTCCCCGACACGCCGAAACTTTCGGAATTCCCCGGTATATCGCCAATTCTTGACAGTCGCCGGGCACGGCCGCAATAGTGCGGGAACCGAACTAAATACCCGGCGGACACGATGGGGGAACCTTGTCTCTCCACGACGAAAACGGGCTGCGGCGGCGCTCCTTCCTGATCGGCAGCGGAGCGGTCCTGACGACCTCGGTGTTCGGCGTCCCCGCGGCGCAGGCGAGCCCGCAGGCGTTCCCGGGTGACTACGACGGCTCGGACCTGTGGCTGCGCTACGGCCAAGTCGCCGATCCCGGCCTCCTCGCCCGGTACCGGGCCGCGCTCGGCGCGATCGTCGTGGAGAACGCCGACCGGACGAAGGTCCACCGCCACACCGCGAACCTCAGCATGGCCCCCGGCGCCACCGAACACCTGGTGGAAAGCACATTGGCCGCGGCGCGCGACGAGCTCGTCCGTGGTCTCGGCGGGCTGCTGGGGCGGCCCGTTCCGGTGCTGGGCGGGTTCCCCGACCGTGCGGTGGTCGTCGGCACGCCCGACAGCTCTCCCCTGGTGCGCAAGCTCGTTCCCGCCCACGACCTGGCGCCGCTCGGAACCGACGGCTACCTCATCCGCTCGCTGTCGCGCGGCGGCCACCGCGCGATCGTCATCGCCGGCAACACCGACGTCGCCGCGCTGTACGGGACGTTCGCCTTCCTCCGGCGTCTCCAGGCGCAGCAGTCGATCGCCGAACTGAAAGTTTCCTCGGTTCCGAAGATCAACCACCGGTACCTGAACTACTGGGAGACCGAGCGCCTCTACGCCGGCAACAACCCGGCCGGCACCGGCGGGCTGAACGGCGAGAACGGGGCGATCTTCGACTTCACCGCCACCGGCGCGTCGGCCGCGCTGAACCTGCCGGTGATCCTCGACCGGTACGTCGTGGCGGCGCGGGCGATGGCGTCACTGGGCATCAACGGCATCACCATCAACAACGTCAACGCCAACAGCTTCTACCTCACCCCGGCCGCCATCGAGCAGGAAGCCGCGCTGGCCGACGCGCTGCGCCCGTACGGGATCAAGCTGGCCGTCTCCATCAACTACGCGGCACCGACGGACGCGCGGTTCGCGCCCGACACCCTCACCCGGGAACAGCTGGATCCCTACAGCGCGCAGTTCCGGGACTGGTGGACCCGCCGGGCGCGTCAGCTGCAGGCGGCGATCCCGGACTTCATGGGCTTCACCGTCAAAGCGAACTCCGAGGGCCAGCCGGGCCCCCAGGACCTCGGCTACGACCACGGGGACGGCGCCAACGGGATGGCGGCGGCGGTGGCACCCCTCGGGATGCGGATCTTCTGGCGGACCTTCGTCTACAACGCCGACGTCGACGCCGACCGGCTCAAGCGCGCCTACCTCGAGTTCGGGCCCATCGACGAAGAGCGCCAGCCCGACGGCACGATCGGCCGGTTCGCGAAGAACGTCTTCCTGCAGACCAAGAACGGCCCGCTCGACTACCAGGCCCGCGAACCGGCCAACCCGCTCTTCGGCCGGATGGAACACACCAACCAGGCCATCGAGCTGCAGGTCACCCAGGAGTACACCGGGCAGAACACGATGCTGTGCTACCTCGGCCCGCTGTGGGAGGAGGTCCTGAAGTCCGACACGTACGCCACCGGCGCGGACGGCCGGCTGCTGGCGAAGCGCCTGGTGGGCAACGTGGTGGACGGCACGGCCCAGGGCCACCCGGACAGCGCCATCGTCGGCGTGGCCAACTTCGGCAACGCCGACAACCTGACGGGGCACCACTTCGCGCAGGCGAACCTGTACGCCTTCGGCAGGCTGGCGTGGGACTGGACGCTGGACGCCACGGGCATCGCCGAGGACTGGGTCCGGCTGACCTGGAGCAACCGCGAGTTCGTCGTCCGGGCCATCGTGGCGATGATGATGGGGTCCCGCGAGGCGCTGGTGAGCTACCAGACCCCGCTCGGCGTCGCGCACCAGTTCCGGTCCAGCGACCACTACGGCCCCAACCCCGCCGAACGGCTGGCGCGGGACGACTGGAGCCCGGTGTACTACAACAAGGCCGACGCCGCCGGGCTGGGTTACGACCGCTCCCCCACCGGCAGCGGCTTCACCGCGCAGTACTTCCCGGTGCTCGCGGCCCGGTACGCCGACATCGAAACCGTGCCCGAGAACCTGCTGATGTGGTTCCACCACGTCCCGTGGGACCGGCGGCTGCGCAGCGGCCGGATCTTCTGGGACGAACTGGTGTACCGCTACCAGACGGGCGTCCACTACGTCTCCTGGATGCGGCAGGCCTGGAACGCGCTCGAACCGCACGTCGACGCGCGACGCTTCGCCGAGGTCAAGGCCAAGCTCGCCGCCCACGAGGCCGACGCGGGCAGCTGGCGCGACACCTGCGTGCACTATTGGCAGGAGTTCAACGGGCGGCCGATCCCGACGGACGGGCCGCTGGCGATCCGGATCGTGGTCGGCGGCCGGACGATCGGCGGGTTCGACGCCGGTGCCCCGTCGTCCACCGTCCCGCTGGCCGACGGCACTTCTCCGAGGATCACGAAGGTCGTCCCGGCCGATCCCGCCGTGCGGTGCGAAGTGCTTTCCCAGGCCGGCGGCGTGCCCGGGCGAGCTGTCGTGCGGGTCACCGGGAAGAGCTTCTTCGGCCCGATCCTCAAGGACTACGTGTTCGACTTCACCCGGTGACGGCTCCCGGGGAACCTCCCGCCCGCCGCGTCCGTTGACGTAGCCTACGACACCGTAGGTTACGGTCGCGTAGGTACGGAAGGACGTTCCACCATGCCGGTCCCCGAAACCACCCGCCTGCTGCACGAGCTGGAAGGCACGGTCGAAGAGAACCTCAACCGGCACCTCGCCGCAGCCCAGGAGTGGATGCCGCACGAGTACGTCCCGTGGAGCCAGGGGCGCGACTTCGCCGAGCTGGGCGGTGAAGCGTGGGATCCGGAGCAGTCCCGGGTGAGCCCGATCGCCCGGACCGCCCTGGAGGTCAACCTCCTCACCGAGGACAACCTGCCCAGCTACCACCGCGAGATCGAGCGCGCGTTCGGCCGCGACGGGGCGTGGGGCACCTGGGTGCACCGCTGGACGGCCGAAGAGGGACGCCACGGCATCTGCATCCGCGACTACCTGCTGGTCACCCGCGCCGTCGACCCGGTCGAGCTGGAGCGGATGCGGATGGAGACCATGCAGGCGGGCTACGACACCGGCGACAAGCCGCTGCTCAACGTCTGCGCGTACGTCTCGTTCCAGGAGCTGGCGACCCGGCTTTCGCACCGCAACACCGGCCGCTACACCCAGGACCCCCTGGCCGAGAAGCTGCTGGCCCGGGTGTCCACGGACGAGAACCTCCACATGGTCTTCTACCGGAACCTCGTCAAGGCGGCACTGGAGATCTCCCCCGACGCCATGATGCGCGCGATCACCGACGAGGTGCTGAACTTCGCGATGCCGGGCTCGGTGATCCCCAGCTTCCAGCGCAAGGCCGCGCTGATGGCCAAGGCCGGCATCTACGACCTGCGCATCCACCACGACGACGTCGTCCAGCCCCTGCTGCGGTACTGGAAGGTCTTCGACCTGACCGGCCTCGGCGCGGTCGGCGAGGCCGCCCGGGAGGAGCTGGCGACGTTCATCAAGGGGCTCGACACCCAGGCGTCCCGGTTCGAGGAACGCCGGGACGCCGCCGCGGCGCGCCGGGCCGCGCGGGGCATAGTGGACCTCTGAGCCACACCCGCCGGAGGTCGCCGTGCCGCACCGAGGTCGCGTGCCCGGCGCCACCGGGCCGGTGCTGGGCCGCGCGCTGCGGGTGCTCGAGGCGTTCTCGCCGGACCGGCCGGCGCTGCGGCTGAGCGAGGTCGCGCGCCGGGCCGGGCTGCCGGCCGCGACGGCGCACCGCCTGCTGCGGGAGTTCTGCGAGTGGGGCGCGCTGGAGCGCGACGACACCGGCGTCTACCGGGTCGGGCTGCGGCTGTGGGAGCTGGGCTCGCTCGCGCCGCGGGGCCTCGGCCTGCGGGAACTCGCCCTGCCGTTCCTGGAGGACCTCTCGCAGATCACCCGGGAGAACGTCCAGCTCGCCGTCCGCGAAGGCACCGAGGTCGTGTACATCGAGCGGATCGCCGGGACCGGGGCCGTGCCCGTGCTGACCCGCGTCGGCGGCCGGTTCGCGCTGACCGCGACGGGCGTCGGGCTCGTCCTGCTCGCCCACGCCCCGGCCGAGGTGCAGGAGGACGTCCTCGGCCGTCCGATCGAGCGGTACACCAGCGAGACGGTCACCGACCCGGACCGGGTGCGGCACCTGCTGGCCGACGTGCGCACGCACGGGTTCTCCATCAGCGAGCGCCAGGTGACCCTCGACTCGCTGTCGGTCGGCGCGCCGATCCACGACGCACGGGGCCAGGTCGTCGCGGCGGTGTCGCTCGTCGTGCGCCACGGGAGCGTGTCCCCGCACGCGCTGGCCCCGCTGGTGATGACGAGTGCGCGGGCGATCTCGCGCGCTCTTTCCATCTTATGAAATAGCCCTTCGTGGCGCGCGGCCCGGTCCTCCAGGCTGTGACCCGGCCCACCACGAAAGGACGCCCCGATGAGCGCCATTGCCCGCGACCAGTGGTACGTCGCCGCCTACGGCTCCGAGATCGGCACCGAACTGTTCAGCCGCACCGTCTGCGGGGAACCGATCCTGTTCTGGCGGACCCGCGACGGGAGCGTCACCGCGATGGCCGACCGGTGCGTGCACCGGCGGTTTCCCTTGTCGCAGGCGCCTTCCCGGCTGGTCGACGACCAGGTCGTCTGCGGCTACCACGGCTTCACCTACGGCGTCGACGGCAAGTGCGTGGCCGTGCCCGGGCAGACGCGGGTGCCGCGGACCGCGCGGCTGACGCGCTACCCGCTGGTGGAGCAGGACTCCTTCGTCTGGGTGTTCATCGGCGACCCGGCGAAGGCGGACGCGGCGCAGATCCCGCGGGCGCCCTGGCTCGACTCGCCGGACTACACCACGGTCCGCGGGATGGAGCCGCTCAAGGCGCGGTACTCGCTGCTGGTGGACAACCTGCTGGACCTGTCCCACGAGACCTACCTGCACGGCGGCTACATCGGCACCCCGGAGGTCGCGGAAACGCCGATCACCACCGAGGTCGACGAGGACGCCGGCATCATCTACGTCTCGCGGCACATGGCCGACGCGGCGTGCCCGCCCTTCTACTCGAAGTCGACCGGCCTCAAGGGCCGCATCGCGCGCTGGCAGGACATCGAGTACACGCCGCCGTGCCTGTACAAGCTGCACAGCCGCATCGCGCCGGTCGGGTCGGTCCCGAACCCGGACGCCACCGACCCGGACGCGTTCCACGTCGAGGTGGTCTACGCGATCACGCCCGAGACGGAGCACTCGACGCACGACTTCTGGGCGGTCGCCCGGGACTTCGCGCTCGACGACGAAGGCGTTTCGGCGTTCCTCGCGGAGAACAACCGCACGGTGGTCCTGCAGGACGTCGAGGCCCTCGACGTCCTCGAGCGGGTGATCGCCGCGGAACCGGACGGCTACCAGGAGCTGTCCATCAACATCGACACGGGCGGCCTGGCGGCCCGCCGGATGCTGCAGCGGCTGGCTACGTCATGACCCGCCCGATGCTCACCGGCGACCGCGTCCACCGGATCCACTGGGTGCTCGGCACCGACCGCCTGCGCGCGGTCTGCCACTGCGGCGCCGAGCGCGAGTTCGAAGACCCCGTCGAGCTGTGGGAATGGCTGCTCTCGCACCCCGAAGGACACTGATGACGCTCGAACTTGTGGTGGAAAGCAAGGAAAAACTCGCCGACGGCGTCGTCCGGCTGACGCTCCGCGCGCCCGACGGCGGTTTGCTGCCGCCGTGGGAGGCGGGCGCGCACATCGACCTCGTCCTGCCCGGGTTCGTCCGGCAGTACTCGCTGTGCGGCGACCCTTCGGACACGTCGGCGTACGTCGTGGCGGTGCTGCGGGAGCCCGACGGCCGCGGCGGCTCGGCGTACGTGCACGACTCGCTGTCGACCGGGGACCGGGTTCCGGTCGAGGGCCCGCGCAACCACTTCGCACTCGTCGAAGCCGAGCGGTACCTGTTCATCGCCGGCGGCATCGGCATCACGCCGATCCTGCCGATGCTCGCCCGGGTGGCTCGCTCGGGCCGCGATTGGCAGCTGGTGTACGGCGGCCGGACTTCGTCGTCGATGGCGTTCACGGCCGAACTGGCTTCTCACGGAGACCGGGTGACGTTCCGGCCCCAGGACGAACACGGCCTGCTGGACCTCCCGGCCCTCCTGGCCGCGGCCCGGCCGGGCACGGCGGTCTACTGCTGCGGCCCGGAACCGCTGCTGGCGGCGGTGGAAGCGCTCGGACCTGCCGACCTGCACGTCGAGCGCTTCACGCCGGTCGTGGACCTCGGTGAGCGGACGGCGTTCGAGGTCGAGCTGGCCGCGTCGGGCCGGGTGCTGCCGGTGCCGGCGGACCGGTCGATCCTGGAGGTGGTCGAGGAAGCCGGGGTCACCGTGCTGTCGTCGTGCCGGGAGGGCACGTGCGGGACCTGCGAAACCGGAGTGCTGGGCGGGGAACCGGACCACCGGGACTCGGTGCTGACCGCGGACGAGCGGCTGGAGAACGAGGTCATGATGCTTTGTGTCTCGCGCGCCTGCTCCGCGCGGCTGGTGCTCGACCTCTGACACAGCGTCACTGCACGGCGGGCCGAGCCGATCTGTAGTGATATGGGACGGGTGAACGGTTTCCTGGACAAGGTGGACGAGCGGCTCGGCGACGGGCTGGAAAGCGTCCTGTGCGCCCACCACCGGCGGCGGCTGCGCCGGCTCGGCTGGGGCGACGTGCTCGCATCCGGTGCACGGGACCCCCTCGGCGGGCGAGCGCCCGTCCGCGAAGGCAACCGAGTCGAGGTGCTGATCGACGGCGAGGAGTCGCTGCCTGCCGTCGCCGAGGCCATCAAGCAGGCGAAGTCGCACGTCCACATCGCGAACTGGCACGCCAGCGCGGACTTCCGGCTGACGCGGGAGCCCGGCTCGCCCACCCTGCGGGAGCTGCTCGCCGAAGCCGCCGGGCGCGGGGTCGAGGTCCGCGTGCTGCTGTGGGCCGGCCCGCCCTTCCCGGCGTTCCAGCCGTCGCGGAAGCTGGCGCGGTCCGAGCGGCGGAAGTTCACCGAGGGCACCGACGTGCGCTGCGTGCTGGACGCCCGCGAGCGGACGATGCACTGCCACCACGAGAAGCTGGTGATCGTCGACGACGCCGTCGCGTTCGTCGGCGGGGTGGACCTCACCGCGTTGGAGGGCGACCGGCACGACAGCCCGGACCACCCGCCGCGGCCGATCGGGTGGCACGACCTGATGGCACGGGTCGAAGGCCCGGCGGTGGCGGACGTCGCCGTCCACTTCTGCCGCCGGTGGAGCGAGGTGGCGGGCGAGGCACTGCCGGCGCCGTCGGTGCCGGAGCCGGCCGGCGGCAGCCGGGTGCAGCTGCTCAAGACGGTCCCGAACGACACCTACGACTTCCTGCCGAAGGGCGAGTTCACCGTCCTCGACGGCTACCTGCGCGCGCTGCGTTCGGCGCGGCGGCTGGTCTACCTGGAGAACCAGTTCCTGTGGTCGCCGGAGATCGCCGAGGTGCTGCTCGACAAGCTCCGCAACCCGCCGGACGAGGAGTTCCGCGTGGTCCTGCTGCTGCCCCGCAAGCCGAGCAACGGCTCGGACACCACCCGCGGCCAGCTGGGCCGGCTGCTCGACGCCGACGACGGCAACCAGCGTCTGCTGGCCGCGACGATCAGCGCCCACGACGGGGACTCGGCGGCCCCGGTGTACGTCCACGCGAAGCTCGGCATCGTCGACGACTCGTGGCTGACCGTGGGCTCGGCCAACCTGAACGAGCACTCGCTGTTCAACGACACCGAGGTCAACATCGCCACCGACGACCCGGAGGTGGTCCGCGGGACCCGGCTGCGGTTGTGGGCCGAACACCTCGGGCATCCGGTCTCGGAGCTGGCGGAGCGGACCACGGCGGACGTGGTGGACACCCTGTGGCGCCCGCTGGCCGAGGAGCAGGCCGAGCGGGAACGCCGCGGGCAGCAGCGGACCCACCGGCTGGTGCTGCTGCCGGGGGTCTCCCGCCGCGTCGCCCGGCTCCAGGGGCCGTTGCGCGGGCTCCTGGTGGACGGCTGATCGGTTCGCTGGCCTATGCGGTACTGGCAGCTGGTGGCCACCGTTCCCGGATGCGGAACCGGTGTTCGCGTGGTTCGGCGCGGCACTGCGCGCTCGTCTCGACCGGCGACTGTGAGGTCTGGTGCCGACAGCGCCGATTCCCCACGCTTCGGTTGCCCTGCCGTACTTTCCGGTGTTCTGGGGTGCGGACAGCGGCCTGGATCTTCTGCCCGATCGAGTGATGAACTCACGTTCGATGATCGGTAACTTGGAGGCATGACCGATCACGCGACACACTCCCCCGAAGCGGTGGCCCTGGCCGACCGCATCGGCGAGTTGCTTGCGTGCATGCGGTCCGCCGAAGCCGAACTCGGTGCCCTGCTGGTGGAAATCGAGCAGCGTGGGGTGATGGAACTGTTCGGCTACCGCTCCGCCGCCCGGCTTTACGAGCATCTCGCCGATGTCTCCCGGCAGGAGGCGACGCGGGTGGTGAAACGCGCCCGGTTGGTGAATCCGGGCCGCAACCTTGATGGCAGCCCGATCCCCGCTCTCGCGCCCGCTACCGGCGCGGCCGCTCTTGGCGGGCGGTTGAGCACCCCGATGATCGACACCATCACCGGTGTCCTCGCGGATGTCCCTGTGGAGCACCGGGAGAGCGCCGAGGCGAACTTGCTGACTTTCGCCGAAGAGGCCGGGCACAAGCAGGTCGCCGCGTTGGGTGCCCGCATCCTCGCCCACCTCAACCCCGACGGCCCCGCACCCGACGACACCGAACCCACCACCCCGACCCGAGAACTGTTCCTCCGCCGGAAAAGAACCGGGATCTGGGAGCTGAGCGGCCGGTTCGACGACGAAACCGGGACCCGAGCCAGCGCACTACTGGATGCCCTGGCGGAACGTCGTACCGGGGATGAGGGCCCGGATTTCCGGACCTTGCCGCAGCGCTTCGGCGATGCGTTCTCCGACGCGGTCGATCTTGCGTTGAACTCGCCGGAACTGCCGATGCAGGCCGGGGAACGAGCCCATGTCATGGTCGCGGTATCGCTGGAGGACCTGAAGTCCGGAGTCGGGAAGGCCACCCTCGGCGATACTGGGGAGATGACCGCCGCTGAAGCGCGGGTGCATGCCTGCGATGCCATGGTCATTCCCGCCGTCCTCGGCGGCAAGAGCGAACCGCTCAACCTCGGCCGCCTCCGCCGCCTGATCTCCGCTGGCCTGCGCCGGGCACTGTTCCTCCGGGACCGGGGCTGCGCCTTCCCCGGCTGCCATCGCCCACCACGCCACTGTCAAGGTCACCACATCCGGCACTGGGCAGACGGCGGTCCCACCGACCTGAGCAACCTGGTGCTGATGTGTGCTCACCACCACCGGTTGCTGCACCGCTCGGGCTGGGAAGTCCGCATCGCCACCGACGGCCTCCCGGAGTTCCTCCCACCGGTGTTCATCGACAAACGCCGAAGACCGAGGCGCAACAACGTCCACGACCCGCTGCCCTTCGCAGCCTGAACACGGGACAGGCCCTACCGGATCCGCAGCTTCCGCATCAGCTTCAGCCCGGACAGCATGCTCTCGACGTACTTCTCGTACCCCTGCCCCGGCCGCGGCCCCATCACCTGCTTCTTCAGCACGGCCAGGTTCTTCACGTCCGTGTACTTGAGCAGCCCCTGATCGCCGTGCCGGGCGCCGACGCCGGAGTTCTTCACCCCGCCGGACGGCGTGCCCTTCGCCGCGTACGCGGTCGCCAGGACGTCGTTCACGTTCACGTTGCCGGACTCGATGCGGGCCGCCACCGCGCGCGCCGCCGGGACGTCCGTGCTCCAGACCGATGCGTTCAGGCCGTAGTCCGTGTCGTTGGCCAGCGCCACCGCTTCGTCGACCGTGCGGTACCTGTGCAGGGCCACCACCGGCCCGAACGTCTCCGTCACGCCGCAGACCATGTCCGAAGTGACGCCTTCGAGGATCGTCGGCTCGAAGAAGGCCGGACCGAGGTCGGGGCGGGGCTTGCCGCCGCAGAGCACCGTGGCGCCCTTGGCGACCGCGTCGTCCACATGGGACTTGACGCGGCGCATGTGGTCCACCGAGACCAGGGAGCCCATGTCGGGGCCGAAGTCGTACGCCGCGCGGACGTCGAGGGCCGACGCGGCCGCCACGAACGCCGCCTTGAACTCGTCGTACCGGGACTCGGGCAGGTAGATCCGCTCGATGTGCATGCAGATCTGGCCCGTGTTGCCGAACGCTCCGAAGATCGCGCCCTGAACGGCTTCGGCCAGCGAAGCGTCCTCAAGCACGATCATCGGGTTCTTGCCGCCGAGCTCGAGGCAGCAGCCGATCAGGTTGCGGCCCGCCCGCTCGCCGATCACCCGGCCGGTCGCCGTCGAACCGGTGAACATCACGTAGTCGGCGTGGTCGATCAGCGTGGGGCCCACGTCGGGTCCTTCGCCGCACACGACCTGGAACAGCCCCTTGGGCAGGCCCGCTTCCTCCAGCAGCCGCACGCCGTAGAGCGGTGAGAGCGCCGTCTTGTTGTCGGGCTTCAGCACGACCGCGTTGCCGGCCATCAGCGCCGGCACGGCGTCGGAAACCCCGGTGGCGAACGGGAAGTTCCACGGCGCGATGATGCCGACGACGCCCTTGGGCAGCCGGACCTCGGTCGACGTCGTCAGCAGCGGCACCGGGCCGCCGCGTTTGGTCGGCGCGAGCAAGCGAGCCGCCCGCTTCAGGTAGTGGCTCATCACCATCGGCGGGTCGCAGGTCTCCTCGATCGCCATCCGCCGGTTCTTGCCGCTCTCGACCTGGATCAGGTCGGCGACGGTCCGCGCGTGCCCGACGAACAGCTCGTGCGCCCGCTTGAACACCGCCAGCCGCTCCTTGACCGGCGTGGCCGCCCACTTGCGCTGGGCCTCGCGCGCGACGGCGAACGCCCGCTCGATGTCTTCCGGCGTCGACTGCGGCAGCTCGACGAGCACGTCGCCGGTGTAGACCTCGGTCAGCTTCCAGGTCGCGCCGGCCGAGCCCGGCACCCGCGCCACCAGCTGCTGCAGGAACGCGTCGGTGACCGACGCCGGACGGGTGAGTTCGAGCGGCGTGAGCGTCATGACCGGCTCCCGAGGACGAGCTGGGCGCCCATTTCCCCGATCATGATGCAGGGCGCGTTGGTGTTGCCGCCGGTGATCGACGGCATGATCGAGGCGTCGCAGACCCGCAGGCCCTCGACCCCGCGCACGCGCAGGTCGGGGCCGACGACGGCGAGCTCGTCGACGCCCATCCGGCAGGTGCCGACGCCGTGGTAGACCGACGTCGCGCGGTTGAGGATCGCGTCGCGCAGCGCCTGGCCCTTGAGGTCCTTGCCGGGGTGGATCTCTTCCTTGACCGCGCCCTTGAACGCCTTGGACGCGAAGATTTCGCGCACCATCTCCGACCCCTCTCCCAGCAGTTCGAGGTCGGCCGGGTCGGACAGGTACTGGAAGTCGATGACCGGTGCCGCGGCGGGATCGGCCGTGGCGAGCCGCAGCGTGCCCCGGCTCTTCGGGTAGATGAGCGTCGTCAGCACGGTGAGCGCGGGCCGCTTGTCGACGTCGTGCCGGATCGGCGCGTCCTGGTTGGGCGAGACGTAGGCCCACGGCAGGAGGTGCAGCTGGAGGTCCGGGATCGCCCCGGCCTGCGAGGTCCGCAGGAACGCGACCGCCTCGAAGACCGAGTTCGCCAGGAACGTGGTCCCGGGCCGCAGCAGCTCCCGGGCCAGCCCACGGGCGAAGTACGGTGCCGTGCCCTTGTTCTTGCTGGTCGTCACGTGGAACGTCAGCGCGTGGAACATGTGGTCGTGCATGTTGTCGCCGACGGGCAGGTCGGCGACGACGTCGATGCCGAATTCCTTGAGGTGCTCGGCGTGGCCGACGCCGGACAGCATGAGCAGCTGGGCGGACCCGATGACGCCGGCGGAGAGGATGACCTCCTTGCCGGCCCGGATGGTGCGGCGGCGGCCGCGGTCGAGCACTTCGACGCCGACGGCCCGGCCGTTCTCGATGAGCACCTTCTCGACCAGCACCCGGTCCTGCAGCTGCAGCGTCGGCGGTGCGAGGTGGTGGAGGTAGCCGCGCGAGGCGCTGTAGCGGAGGCCGTCGGCGGCGTTCTGCTGCATCCGGCTGACGCCCTCTTGGGACTCGGCGTTGTAGTCGTCGAGGATCTTGCAGCCGAGGGCGTCGGCGGTGGCGTCGACGAACTGCAGCGAGCCTTCCTGGGGGTTCTTCGCGCGGGTGACCCGGATCGGGCCGCCCGCGCCGCGGAAGGCGTTCTCGCCGTCTTCGAAGTCCTCCATGCGCTTGTAGGCGGCGTTGACGCTGTCGGCGTCCCAGCCTTCGTTGCCCTCGGCAGCCCAGGAGTCGAAGTTGGCGCGGTTTCCGCGGACGTAGACCATGCCGTTGATGGAGCTGGAGCCGCCGACGACCCGGCCGCGCGGCACCGGCATCCGGCGATCGAGAACGTGTTTCTGCGGGACGCCGTAGAAGCCCCAGTCGAGCGGCTTCTTGAGCTGCGGGACGGCGTGCATGGGTCCGACGAGCCCGGGTTTCTTGACGAGCAGCTGCTCGTCGCTCTTGCCGGCCTCGAGGACGATCACGCTGGCCCCGGCCTCGGCCAGCCGCCCCGCGATCGTTGCCCCGGAGCTCCCCGACCCGACGACGACGTAGTCGGCCTCGTCGCCGCGCGCGGCCCTTTTCGCCATACTCGCTCCTCGGTACGACCGGCCACTAGAACTGTAACGTGTTCTAGTTCGAGCCAACCGTATAGCGCCGACCCCGGGGAGCGCAACGGCCCGGGGCCGTCAGCCCCAGGTGAGGAAGCGGTAGTGCAGGCCGGTCGAGGATTCGTGCCAGTCCGAGACCGAGTCCGCCGGCCGCCCCACCTCGGGCGCGTACGTGTCCCCCTCGAAGGACTCCCGCAGCTCGGTGACGACGATCCGGTCCGCGACCGGCAGCGCCGCCCGGTACACCGCCGCGCCGCCGATCACCCACAGGTCGCCGTCCACCGCGGCCAGCGCCGAAGGCAGATCCGCGAACGTCTCGACGCCCTCCTGCGGGGTCGCCGACAACACGAGGTTCCGCCGCCCGGGCAGCGGCCGGAACCGCGGCGGCAGCGACTCCCACGTCCGGCGGCCCATCAGCACCGCCGCCCCCGAGGTCACCGCGCGGAAGTGCTTGAGGTCCTCCGGCAGGTGCCACGGCAGCTCGCCGTCGCGCCCGATGACGCCGTTCGCCGCCTGCGCCCAGACCAGCCCGATCACACCGCCACCGGCGCCTTGATGCCCGGGTGCGGGTCGTAGCCCTCGACCGAAAAGTGCTCGTAGGTGTAGTCGAACAGGCTGTCGGCCGGCTTCAGGCCCAGGGTGGGGAACGGCCGGGCGTCGCGGGCCAGCTGCGTCCGGACCTGGTCGACGTGGTTGTCGTAGACGTGGCAGTCGCCGCCGGTCCAGACGAAGTCGCCGACCCCGAGCCCGACCTGGGCGGCGATCATGTGCGTCAGCAGCGCGTAGCTCGCGATGTTGAACGGCACGCCGAGGAACAGATCCGCGCTGCGCTGGTACAGCTGGCAGGACAACTCGCCGTCGGCGACGTAGAACTGGAAGAACGCGTGGCACGGCGGCAGCGCCATGCGCGGGATGTCGGCGACGTTCCAGGCCGACACGATGATCCGCCGCGAGTCCGGGTTCTCACGCAGCGTGCGCAGGACCTCGGCGATCTGGTCGACGTGCCCGCCGTCCGGGGTCGGCCACGACCGCCACTGGACGCCGTAGACCGGACCCAGGTCCCCGTCGGCCGCCGCCCACTCGTCCCAGATCGTGACGCCGTGCTCCTGCAGCCACGAGACGTTCGCGTCGCCGCGCAGGAACCACAGCAGCTCGTAGGCGATCGAGCGGAAGTGGACTTTCTTCGTGGTGATCAGGGGAAAGCCCTCGGACAGGCGGTACCGCAGCTGGTGCCCGAAGATCGACCTCGTGCCCGTGCCGGTACGGTCGCCCTTGCGGGCGCCCGTGTCGAGGACGTGGCGGAGGAGGTCTTCGTACTGCGTGTCCGGCATGCCCGGGACTCTAACCGGTGCCGCTGACTCAGCGTGAACCCCGGTTGCGCCACACGGACGGGCGGCAAACTTGACCCATTCCAGAAAAGCCCCTAGGGTCGGCGGCGATGTCAGACTTCGAAGCGCAGCTGCGGGCGGTCTCGCTGCGGGTCACGCGACCCCGGCTGGCCGTGCTGGCCGCGCTGCGCGACCATCCCCACGTCGACACCGAAACGGTGATCGACCTGGTGCGGGCCGAGCAACCGACGGTCTCGCACCAGACGATCTACGACGTGCTGCGGGCGCTCACCGACACCGGGCTGATCCGGCGCATCCAGCCGGCCGGGGCGAACGCCCGCTACGAGGCCCGGGTGGGTGACAACCACCACCACGTCGTGTGCCGTTCGTGCGGGGCGATAGCCGACGTCGACTGCGCCGTCGGCCACACCCCCTGTCTCACCGCTTCGGATGATCACGGTTTCGTGATCGACCAGGCGGAGGTCGTCTACTGGGGCACCTGCCCCGACTGCGCGGCCGCCCGTCCCCGAAATGATTCGCCGCTCCCGGAAGGAAGTAAATGAGCTCCACCCAGGACAACCCGTCCAGCGCGCAGGGCGTGGACAAGAAGGCGGCGGCCGGTTGCCCGGTCGCGCACGACTCGGTGACCTCGCACGGCAGCGAGAGCGAGAACCCGGCGATCGACTCGCCGGAGCCGAAGACGGGCGGACGTCCGCGCACGAACAAGGACTGGTGGCCCAACCAGCTCGACCTGTCCGTGCTGCACGCCCACTCTTCCAAGGGCAACCCGCTCGGTGAGAACTTCAGCTACGCCAAGGAGTTCGCCAAGCTCGACGTCGATGCCCTCAAGCGGGACATCACCCAGGTGCTCACCACCTCGCAGGACTGGTGGCCGGCCGACTTCGGGCACTACGGCGGCCTGATGATCCGCCTGAGCTGGCACGCCGCGGGCACCTACCGCATCCACGACGGCCGCGGCGGCGCCGGGGACGGCAACCAGCGCTTCGCCCCGCTCAACAGCTGGCCCGACAACGCCAACCTCGACAAGGCGCGCCGCCTGCTGTGGCCGGTCAAGCAGAAGTACGGCCAGAAGATCTCCTGGGCGGACCTGCTCGTGCTCGCCGGCAACGTCGCCCTGGAGTCGATGGGCTTCAAGACCTTCGGCTTCGGTTTCGGCCGCGTGGACGTCTGGGAGCCCGAGGAGATCATCTGGGGCCCGGAGGACGACTGGCTCGGTGACGAGCGCTACGTCAGCGACTCGGAGATGGCGCCCGAGGTGGGCGCGACCGAGATGGGCCTCATCTACGTCAACCCCGAGGGTCCCCGCGGCAGCGCGGACTTCGAGGCGGCGGCGCACTTCATCCGCGAGACCTTCGCCCGGATGGCGATGAACGACGAGGAGACCGTCGCCCTCATCGCCGGCGGCCACACCTTCGGCAAGACCCACGGTGCCGCCGTCGCCGACGACCACGTCGGCCCGGAGCCCGAGGGCGCCCCGCTGGAGTCGCAGGGCCTCGGCTGGCTGAGCACGCACGGCAGCGGCAAGGGCCCCGACGCCATCACCAGTGGCCTCGAGGTGACCTGGACCGACAAGCCGACCCAGTGGAGCAACCGCTTCTTCGAGATCCTCTTCGGCTACGAGTGGGAGCTCACCACGAGCCCCGGCGGCGGCAAGCAGTACGTCGCCAAGGACGCGCCGGAGATCATCCCGGACCCGTTCGACCCGGACAAGAAGCACAAGCCGACGATGCTCACGACGGACCTGTCGCTGCGCTTCGACCCGGTCTACGGCCCGATCTCGCGCCGCTTCCTGGAGAACCCGGACGAGTTCGCGCTGGCCTTCGCCAAGGCGTGGTACAAGCTGCTGCACCGCGACATGGGCCCCGTCAGCCGCTTCCTCGGCCCGTGGGTCGCCGAGCCGCAGCTGTGGCAGGACCCGGTCCCGGCCGCCGAGGGCGAGCTCGTCGGTGACGCCGACATCGCCACCCTCAAGGCGAAGGTCCTCGACTCGGGGCTCTCCGTCGCGGAGCTGGTCTCCACGGCGTGGGCGTCGGCCGCGAGCTTCCGCTCCACCGACAAGCGCGGTGGCGCGAACGGCGCCCGGATCCGCCTGGAGCCGCAGCGCAACTGGGAGGTCAACCAGCCCGAGCAGCTCGGCAAGGTCCTCGAGGTGCTCGAGGGCGTCCAGCGCGAGTTCAACGAGGCGGGCGGCGCGAAGATCTCGCTCGCCGACCTCATCGTGCTGGCCGGCTCGGCCGCCGTCGAGAAGGCGGCGCGCGACGCCGGCGTCGAGACGACCGTGCCGTTCCACCCGGGCCGCACCGACGCCACGCAGGAGCAGACCGACGTCGACTCCTTCAAGGTGATGGAGCCGCGCGCCGACGGGTTCCGCAACTACCTGCGTGCCGGTGAGAAGCTGCAGCCGGAGACGCTGCTCGTCGAGCGCGCCTACATGCTCGGCCTGTCCGCGCCGGAGATGACGGTTCTCGTCGGCGGCCTGCGCTCGCTCGGCACGAACCACGGCGGTGCCGCGCACGGCGTCCTCACCGACCAGCCGGGCGTGCTCACCGGCGACTTCTTCGCCAACCTGCTCGCGCCGGGCACCAAGTGGAAGGCGTCGGAGTCGGCGGAGAACGTCTACGAGATCCGCGACGTGACGACCGACGAGGTCAAGTGGACCGCCACCGCGGTCGACCTCGTCTTCGGTTCGAACTCGCAGCTGCGGGCGCTGGCCGAGGTCTACGCCAGCGACGACGCCCGCGAGAAGTTCGTGGCCGACTTCGTGGCCGCGTGGACGAAGGTCATGGAGCTGGACCGCTTCGACCTCGCCTGATCCACCCCCGCACTGGGCCCGGCCGGTATCGGCCGGGCCCAGTCGCGTTTCCGGCGATCTTGACAAGGGGTGAGCGCCGACCTACCGTGAGTTCCACGCCGCCGGGTTGTCCAGACCATTTATCGCGTGAAAGGACACCCGATGATGCGTGTTCGTTCCTTGCTCGCCCTCCTGGCGATCCCGGCACTGGCCGCGGCGACCGCTTCCCCCGCACTGGCGGCGGATCCGTCCGTCGCGCCGGGCGGCAACTTCGACCTCTCGATCTGGCAGCTGCAGGAACCCGTCGGCTCGCCGGGCAGCCCGACGACCATCTCGTCATCCCGGCTGCAGGGACCGAGCGGCTTCCAGGACAGCTACTTCTACACCGACACGCGTGACGGCGCGATGACCTTCTGGGCGCCCGAGAAGGGCGTCACCACGCCGAACTCGAACTACGCCCGGTCTGAGCTGCGCGAGATGAACCGCGACGGGTCGGCCGCGAACTGGTCTCTGAGCGGGTCGCACAAGCTGAGCGCGACCCTGCGCGTGGTGTCGGTGACGTCGAACGTGTGCGTCGGCCAGGTGCACCTGGGCACCGGCGGCTCGTCGACGAAACCGCTGCTGGAGCTGTACTACCGGGCGAGCGGCGACATCGTGCTGGGCACCGAGAACTCCCCCGACGGCGGGCAGACGGCGCACACCGTGGGCCACGTTTCGGTCGGCAAGACGTGGACCTACACGATCGGCATTTCCGGCGGCACCACCATCGACCTCACGGTGAACGGCAGTACGACGCACTACGGCATCCCGGCGTCCTTCAAGGCCTACAAGCAGTACTTCAAGGCGGGCTCGTACAACCAGTCCTCGTCGAGCAGCACGACGAAGGGCGCCCGGGTCGCCTTCTACGGCCTGAACGTTTCCCACGGCTGACGAGCCGCGGCCCGGCCGCCACCGGGCCGCCGCTCCTCAGCGCCAGCCCAGCTCCGGGGCCACGTGCTTCAGGATGCTCTCCAGCACGTGCGCGTTGTAGTCGACGCCGAGCTGGTTCGGGATGGTGAGCAGCAGGGTGTCCGCGGCCTGGATCGCCTCGTCCTCCTTGAGCTGCCGCACGAGCTCGTCGGGCTCCCCGGCGTAGGAGCGGCCGAAGATGGCCCGGGTGTTCTCGTCGATCATGCCGACCTGGTCGCGCGAGTGGCGGTCGCGGCCGAAGTACGCGCGGTCCTGGTCGTTCGTCAGCGCGAAGATGCTGCGGCTGACCGAAACCCGCGGCTCCCGCTCGTGACCGGCTTCGGTCCACGCCTCGCGGTAGGCCTCGATCTGCTTGCGCTGCTGGACGTGCAGCGGCTCGCCCGTCTCGTCGTCCTTGAGCGTCGAGCTCTGCAGGTTCATGCCCAGCTTCGCCGCCCAGACGCTCGTCGCGTTGGAGCCGGAGCCCCACCAGATGCGGTCGCGCAGGCCCTCGGAGTGCGGCTCGAGCCGCAGCAGCCCCGGCGGGTTGGCGAACATCGGCCGGGGGTTCGGCTGCGCGAAGCCTTCGCCGTCGAGCAGCTTGAGGAAGACCTCGGTGTGCTGCCGGGCCATGTCGGCGTCCGTCTCGCCCTCGCCGGGGGCGTAACCGAAGTACCGCCAGCCGTCGATCACCTGCTCGGGGGATCCCCGGCTGATGCCGAGCTGGAGCCTGCCACCCGAGATCAGGTCCGCCGCCCCGGCGTCCTCGATCATGTACAGCGGGTTCTCGTAGCGCATGTCGATCACGCCGGTGCCGATCTCGATCTTCGACGTCCGCGCGCCGATCGCCGCCAGCAGCGGGAACGGGCTCGCCGCCTGCCGCGCGAAGTGGTGCACGCGGAAGTAGGCGCCGTCCACGCCGAGTTCCTCGGCGGCGACCGCCAGGTCGATCGACTGGTGCAGGAAGTCGGCGGCCGACCGGGTCTCGGAGTGCGCACCCGCCGACCAGTGGCCGAACGAGAGGAAGCCAATCTTCTTCACACGACCTCAGACGTCCGGCAGCCGGGAATGATTCCCGGATGTGACCTGGTCGTTCGCTCGTTCCGGTGAACCGCCGCCGGGCCCCGGCCGGGCCGGGTACTCCGCCGGAAACGAGGAGGAGACGCATGCCCGACAACGACCTCACCGGCTTCCTGCTCATCGGCCTGGTCTTCGTGGTGGCCGACGGCCAGGTCCTCTACCGCGGCGGCCGGCGCTACCTCAGCGGGCCCGAAGGCGGGGAGGGGACCGGCTCGCTGGCGTGGATGGTGGTGACCGTCTTCCACCTCGTCTCGTTCGGCGTGCTCGCCCTGCTCTCGGTGGTCGGGCCGCAGTGGTCGGGCTCGACGGCCGCGCTGGTCGGCCGGCTCGGCGTCTTCCTGCTGCTGATGGCCGTGGCGCACGTGCTCACGCTGGCCGTGCTCGCCCGCCGTCGTCAGGACCGGATCGTCGAGGAGCACTTCCAGGAGCGGGAGGGCTTCACCGAAACCTCCGTCCGGCCGGTCACCGAGGTGGTCGTCGAGCCGGCGGCGGATCCGGCGTGGCGGCCCGCCGTCACCCCGGTGCCCGGCCAGGACGGGCCGCACCCGCGGGTCAGCCCCGATCTCGGGAACCACGGCCCGTACCGCGCCTGAGCTGCGCCGCGGGGTTCACCGGATCGAAGGAATCCCCCCGGCGAGCCGCGGTTTCGCCTGCCGCTCCCCCGGCTGCCGTGATTTGATCTTGCCCGGCCGGTGCGCGAGGAAGGAAACCGTGGTGCGAACGTCCCGAGCTGGGCTGGCGGTGGCTGTCTCGGTCCTGGTCGCGGCGACGGCGCCCGCCGCCGCGACCCCGGCCGACCCCCTCGCGCCGTACCGGGACCAGGAGGTGTCCTGGGGTGCCTGCCCGTTCAAGCAGCGGAGCCAGCCACGGGCCCCGATCGCCCAGTGCGCGCGGATCACCGTCCCGCGGGACTGGGCGGCGCCCTCGGCCGGCACCGACCTGCAGGTGGCGATCAGCCGCGCGGCGGCGACCGGCAGCCGGCAGGGCGCGATCCTGGTCAACCCGGGCGGGCCCGGCGGCCGCGGGACGGCGCTCGCCGGCGCGCTGGCCGGGCTGGAACCTTCGGTGAACGAGCACTACGACGTCATCGGCATGGATCCCCGCGGCACCGGCCAGGAAGGCGCCGACGACGAGGGGTACGTCTGCCGGGTGCCGCTGGGGCGGCTGCCGCAGGACGACGACCTCGACGCCCGGGACCGCTCGGCGGCCAGCATCGCCGCGCACCAGCGGACGCCGCGCGTGCTGGCCGAAGCGTGCCAGAGCGACGCCGTCGCGCCCTTCATCACCACCTGGCAGACCGCGCACGACATGGACCTGATCCGCACGCTGCTGGGCGACGAGAAGCTGAACTACCTCGGCTTCTCCTACGGCACCTGGCTCGGGGCGAAGTACGCGTCGCTGTTCCCGGCGCGCGCCGGCAAGATGGTCCTCGACTCCAGCGTGAACTTCGAAGGCCGCCTCCAGGCCGCGTTCGAAGCGTTCCCGAAGATCGACCAGCGCCAGTTCGACCGCGTCTACGCGCCGTGGCTGGCCCGGCGGTTCCCCGACCAGCTCGGCAAGACCGCCGTCGAGGTCCGGGCCAAGTGGGAGCGGCTGCGGGCCTTCTTCAAGTCCAAGGGCGTGCCGCCCGACGTCTTCGACTCGGTCTTCGTCGGCAACGGCAGCACCCGGCAGTGGATGACCGGCGCCCTGGTCCTCACCAAGGGCGCGGCGGCGCTCGACGGCGCGGCCGCCACCCCGCCGCCCACCGCGTTGCGGGCCGACCTCGACCGGGCCTCGCGTGCCGTCTTCGGCCGTCCGGCGGACCGGCTGACCGCCGCCGACGTGGCGGCGGACCCGCCGGAACCCGACTACGCCGACGTCCCGGGTACCCGGCTGGCCGTGGCGTGCGGCGACCAGCCGACGCGGACGGCGAGCTGGTACAAGCTGCTCAGCGACCTGCAGGGGCCGGCCTACCCGCTGTTCGGCTGGGCGTACGGCCTCAGCGAGGCGTGCGGCTTCTGGTCCGACGAGCCCCGGCACCAGCTGCCGACCCTCTCACCGGCCGCAGCGAAGAACATCCTGGTCGTCCAGGGCGAGTTCGACCCGCAAACCGGCTACGAACAGGCGGAGGCGGCCGCGAGGGCGGCCGGGATCCCGATGATCTCGGTGGCGGATTCGCCGTTCCACGGCCAGTACGCCGTCAGCGGGAACTCCTGTGTGGACGATCTGGTGAACGGCTTCTACCTCGGTGGCGCGCGCCCGGCGGCCACCATCTGCCCCGGCGTCCCGCTGCCCGGGGAACACCAGGTGTACCCGGTGCCGGGCCCGGCGGGCGAACCGTCCCGGCCGCCGGCGCCGGCACCGCGGGACGCCGCGTCGGACGTCCGAGAGCAGCTTCAGGACGGCATCAGCGCGGTCAACCGCGGTCGCTGATCCGGTACGCCACCCCGAGGCGGTCGATGTCCTCCAGGTCTTCGGCGTACAGCCCCCGGCCGGTGAACCGCTCGACGGCCACCAGGCCCTTCTCGTTCCGGTCGCGGTAGTCCGCCAGGTCGAGACCGGCCAGCGCGGCGGTGACCTCCTCGTCCGCGGACGGCTCGCTCAGGCCCGGCTCGAACGCCGACCGGAGCTCGCCGGCGCGGGCGAAGGACAGGTGCGTCACCCCGTTGACGTTCCAGAACATGCTCGCCGCCCGGCCGCCCGCGGACACCGCGGTGAGCACCGGCGCCCAGGAGCCGCGGAAGCCGTTTTCCTCGACCGCCACCACGACGCCGTCGAGGTCCAGGACCGCCAGCCACGGGTCCGCGTACGCCTCGCGCAGCTCGTCCAGCGGCTCGGGCCGCGCCGGGTCGGCGCCGAACGCGCGGATGACGTCCTCGGCTGACCGGCCGGTCGCCACCGTGACGGTCGCCGCCACCGTCAGGCGGGACCGCTTGATCCAGCGGTAGCGCGTCTCGGGCCGTTCCACGACCGGCGGCTCCGGTTCGCCGCGCAGGCGGTGGCCGAGGCGGTCGGCCCGGGCGTGTACCACCGGCGGCTCGAGCGGGGCCGCCCAGATCCAGACGCTGTAGCTCTCGATCTCCGGGTCGTCGCGGCCGTAGGCGTGCACCCGGACGCGGTAGTCGCCGGGCCACGGCGGCGTCGCGATGCCCCCGCCGGGCCCGGGGGCGAGCTCGGCCGAGCCGCGCTCGGCGTGCCAGCCGATGTCGACGACCTCGTCCCAGCCCAGGGTTTCCGCCGGACCGGGCGGCTCGGCCAGCACCCGAACGCCGACCTGCACCGAACCGTTCTCCGTCCCGGTGCGGACGACGACGCCACCGGCGGCGGTCTCCACCAGGCCGTTGTCCGCGAAGCCGCCGAAGGCCGGGAACTCGCCCTCGGTCAGGGCGAAGACGTGGTCGCGGACGTTCACGAACGCGCTTCCGAGCTGGGGCATCCGGTACTCGGCCCGCTGCTTCGCCAGCAGCGCCGCCGCGTACCCGCCGGGCATCGGCGCCGAGCGGAGCAGGTCCGCCGCCACGCCGAGCGCCGTCCCGACGATGCCCCCGACTTCGGGGTGACCGGCTTCGCGGGCGGCGATCGCCGCGGTCACCAGCGCGATCGCGAGGTGGCCTGCCCCGTGCGCGGCCGCGATCGCGGCTTCGTCACCTTCGGCGGAGCCGAACAGCCGGTCTTCGGTCACCAAGCCCGCGGTCAGGTCCGCGACCAGCTCCAGGAGACCGGGCCGGAGCTGGTGCAGCAGCCGCGTCTCCCGCACCGCTTCCGCTTCGCTTGCGGAGGCGAAGAAGGCGGAGGTCCCGTCCGGTGCCGGCTTCAGCGTGGCCACGACCGAGGGGGCCGGTATCTCCAGCGAAGCCAGCGTCCGCTCCACCGCCCCGTGCACCCGTTCGACCACCCACGGCGGCAGGGTCCGCAGCGACCACAGCACCGCGGACTCGCGCACGTCCGGGCGCCGACGACGGTCCGGTTCGAACCGGAGGCGGCCCAGCGCGGCGGCCGGCGCGGACGGGATCAAGGCACGGACGGCGGGCACGACAGCGGCCACGGCGACGGCGAGGTCCTCCCCCATGGGAGCCATGGTGCCAGAAACGGGGCCGCCGGAAACGTTCACTCGGGTGAGCTTTGGTGTCGCCCAGCCAGGACAGTCAAGATCGACAGCACCTGCCCCGACGAACCCCCGTCACGCACCGGAAGGTCGCCCGTCTCCTCCCCGTCCGGCCCTTCGAGGGCCCCCAGCGCATCCGCAACCGAGGGGTGAACCCGCGGTGACCACGGCGAACGCAAACCTCGCTCGTACGGGCGAGCCGGTAGAACACGTCTGGCGGTGTACGCCTCCTCGCCCATCCCCTTGCCTGGAGGAACACCTCAGATCGCCGGGGACGGCAACGACGGCTCCGCACACCTCGGCGATACCGGATCAGCTGCTCGGGACGGCGATGATCTCGTGAACGAGGCCGGAGAAGGACGCGGGCCGAACCGGCGGGCCCACCGGCTTCCCGCCGACGTGCCGGCCGCGGAAGCGGCCGAACTGAAACGCCGGTATCTGGCCGGGGCGACGTTGAGCGCCCTGCTGGCGGATTTCGACGGCAGCTACCGGACGCTGCGCGCCGTTTTGCAGGAGCAAGGTGTCACGTTCCGGGCGCCGCAGCCGATGACACCGCCCGCGCCGCCGGGAATGGTCGAGACCTATTACAGCGGCAAGTCGATCGTCGAAACGGGGAAGGCCTTCGGGCTCGGCCGCGACATCACCAAACGCATGCTGCTCGAAGCCGGCGTGGAACTCCGCGGACGGGGACGGCCACCGAGGTCGCCGTCCACCGGATCCGACTTCACCGATTTCTGAGCGTGCAAGACGCCCGGCGGGGGTTCGGGCGACTCGGCACGCTCAGTAAACCCGCCAATGTGCCGGCGAGCACATCATCACGACGGGCATCACAGCGAGCATGCACACGATGCCGGCCAAGACCAGCGGATGCGATCGAACGAACTTCACTCGTCACCTTCGGGGGGTGAGGTAGCTGTCGTATCGGCAGCCACGCTTTTACTCGGGCGACGAGACAGTATCCCAACGATTTATCACCCGGTGCGGTGGGTCGCTTCACGATCCAGCGACCCCAGACCAACCGAGATGACGATTCCGCGGGCAACATGAAACCGATTCACACCAAAGAGTGATCTTTCTACCCAGTGGTGTGAACCAATCAATTCCCATGGTGACGGTTTCTGATCATGCCCGCAGTCATTACGCTGGGCAACTACCGTCGATCAGGCGCAAGTAACGCAAAGCAACAACCGCAAGCCGTGTCAGCGGCCGCGCCGAGAAGTCGATTCGAGCCGCTCGTCAGCCGAAGCCGACAGGCGCGGGGACGGCATCGCCACCGTGTCGCGCTCGCCCTCCCGCGCCTGCGGGACCACCGCCGAATCCAGCTCCGCCAGCACCGCCTCGATCCGCTGGGCCTGCCCGGCCCGCTCCCGGTCACGGAACAGCCGCGCCGCGCGCTGCCACAGCAGGCGGGCATCGTCGATGTTGCCGCGGTCGAGCAGGATCCGGGCAAGCGAGGACATCGCCCTGGCCCGTCCCGTTGCGTGCCCGGAGCGCTCGGCGAGCTCCACCGCCTGGTGGGCGTGCCGCAGGGCCGCGCGGTCGTCGCCTTCCGCGTGGCGCAACCGCGCCAGGACGGTGTTCAGCTTCATCGCCGCCGGGAGGTGCTGGCTCTCGTTCATCAGGCGCGCCGCCCGGGCGCACTGGTCGCCGGCTTCGCCGTGACGGCCCATCCGGGTCAGCAGGTCGCCCAGGGCGACGTGGGTGCGGATGCGGCCGGGACCGTCGTCGATGCGCTCCCGGAGGGCGAGGGCCTCCCGGTACAGCGCGAGCGCGTCGAGCTGGTGCCCGCCCTGCTCGAGCAACGCGTCCGCGAGCCGGTGCAGGGCCGACGCGCACCGTTCGGGCTCCCCCAGGGCCCGTGCCGCCTCGAGCGTTTCGCGCAGCATCGTCACGGCCTGGGCCACCCGGCCGGCGTGCAGGTGCCGGCGCGCCATGTTCAGCATCACCGCCACCCGGCCGATGCCGATGCCGTGGGCGTCGACCAGCCGCAGTGCCGCCTGCAGGTAGGGCTCTGCCTGGGCGTCCTGACCCATCAGCAGCAGGGCCTGCCCGAGGTCGTTGAGGCTCGACGCCTCCGCATAGGCGTTGCCCACCGCCGCGGCCGACGACGCGGCGACGGTGAAGCCGGCGATGATGTCGCCGAAGTGGCCGTGCTGGTCGAACACGTCCGCCGTGAGCGACGGCAGGGTGAAGGCGATCCCGGGCAGTCCCGCCTCCGCCGCGAGCCCGACCGCGGCGGTGAGGGTCACGCGTTCGCGCAGGATCCACTGCCGGGCCGCGGCCTGGGTGACGAACCGCGCCGCGGTCACGTCGTCGCCGGTCGGCGGCAGCTCCGGCCGGTCACGTCCCGGGTACACCGTCCGGTGGGCTTCGTACGCGGTCAGCAGGTAGAACTCGAGCAGCCGTCGGCGCGCCGCCCCGCTGTCGGGCAGCTGCCGCGCCAAAGACCCCGCGTACAGCTGCAGCAGGTTGTGCACGCGGTAGCGGTCGAGGTCGCCCGGCTGCTCGATCAGGTGCGCGGCCACCAGGACGGCCAGGGACTGCCGCACCTGCGACAGCGGCCGCCCGTCCGCCGCGGCGATCGCGTCCGACGCCACCTCGGCGCCGGGATGCAGCCCCAGCAGCGCGAACGTCCGCTGCTCGGCGGGCCGCAGGTCCTGGTACGACAGGGTGAACGCCGAGCGCAGGCTGCGTTCCGGCCCGTCACCGTCGTTGCCGACGTCCAGCAGCATGTCCGCGTCGCGCAACGCCTCCGCCAGCGTCGCCAGCCGCATGCCCGTCCGTGCCGCGGCGCGGACCGCCACCAGCGTCAACGCCAGCGCGTTGCCCTGGCACAGCCACGCCAGGGCAGCCACCCCGGCCGGGTCCTGGCGGGCGCGCAGCCCGATCCGCCGCTCCAGCAACGCCCGCGCCGCGGCAGCCGACAGCGGCGCCACCGTCACCACCGGACTCGGCCTGGCCGCGAGCAGGGCCGACAGCCGATGCCGCGTCACCACCACCACGGTGCACTCCGCCAGCACCCGCAGCAGCGGCTCGACCTGATCGGTGCGCGCGACGTTGTCCAGCACCACGAGCAGGCGGCGGCGCCGCAGCAGCCGGGCGAGCCGCGCCGCCCGCGCCACCGGGGAGACGATCTCGTCGACCTTCACTTCCAGCAGTTCCAGCAGGAGCTCGACGACGTCCGCGGCCGACGCGCCCGCGACCTGGCCGTCCCCACGCAGGTCGAGCAGCACGACGCCGTGCGGATAGCGGTTCGCCGCCCGGTGGGCCCACCGCAGCGCGACCGTCGTCTTGCCCACGCCCGGGCCCCCGGTCAGCATGATCACGTCCGCGCGCGGCAGACCGGCCGAGTCCACGGTGAACGCGTCCAGCTCGGCCAGAACCGCTTCGCGGCCCACGACGCCGTCGACATCCGGGGGCAGGTGCCAGACCGCCGGCAGCCGCGGTTCACCGTCCGCCAGGTCTTCCGCGGCCACGGAAGCCGGCCGTGCGGGCGCGGGGAAGGACACCGCGCCGGGCTTGATCACCTCGTCGTAGACGGCGAGCAGTTCAGCGGCCGCGTGCAAGTCCCCGCTTTCCTGGAACTCGCGGCGGAGACGGCGGAAGTACTCGGTCGCTTCCAGCGCCCGCCCGGCGGCGAGGAGCGCGCGGATCCGCAGCTTCGCCAGGCTCAGTTCCATCGGGTGGGTGAGGTCGAGCTCCTCCAGGCGCGCCACCGCCAGCTCCGTCTGCCCCAGCAGAAGCTGTTGCGCCGCAACGAACGCGTTGGCCGGGACCCACTCGTTGCGCGTCCACCGCAGCCGCCACTCGCCGGCCGGCCCGGTCCGCAGGTCGCTCAGGGGCTCGTCGCGCCGCAGCGCCAGCGCGGCCAGGGCCTCCACGTGCGCGCGGTCGTGCCGGCCCTCGTCGCGGAACTCCCGCGCACGGGCCATCATCGCCCGGAACCGGTGGTGGTCGATCAGCCGCCGGTCGACGTCCAGCCGGCAGCCCGCCTTGCCGATGGTGACGTCGGCGTCGGCGCCGTCGGCCTGGAACGCCTGCCGCAGCCGGGCACCGGCCTGGTGCAACGTCCCCACCGCGTCCTGCGGCGGGTTTTCGTGGTCCGCCCACACCCAGTCGACCACGGTGTCGACCGGGACCAGCCGGCCGGGCTGCGCCAGCAATACCGCCAGCACCTGGCCGGGCCGGCCGCGCACCGGCTTCACGTCCATGTTCCCGTGCAGAAGCAGAACCGTTTGCCCGAGAATTCCGAACCCGATTTCCATCAGATCCCCTCCCCGCGGCGAACCGGCACGCCGCCCCTCTCCGCCCACCCGCATTTTCGCATTCCTGACCACGAACTACCAGGTCACAGCGATAAGTGTCCGGAAATTACGATCTTTGTCGATCCATTGTCAAGGTGCGGAACAGCAGGCCAAACCCGGTTTTCCAGCACGCCTCGCAGTCTGGTGACAGTTTTCGGACAGTGAGGGAGGAACCCCATGACCGAGCCAGTTTGGGTCCGCAGTCCCGTCGGACGGGCCGACCGGCACTACGCCACCCGGCGCGGCACGAAATCCGTACTGGTGCTGGTTCCGCACCCCGTCGCCGGCACCCGGTTGTTCGACCTGCTGCCACTGATCGAGGCCGACCACCGCCTCCAGATCGTGTTCGCCGACCCGGAAGCGGGCGACAACTGGCGGGCCGGCCGGGACTTCCTGCACGCCCACGGCGGCGTCGTGCTGCCCTGGCCCCAGGCGCGGCGCAGCGAGTTCGACCTCGTGCTCGCCGGCAGCACCCGCGGGCTCGACGATCTCGCCGCGCCCACCCTGCTGGTGCCCCACGGCGGCGGGTTCGGCCAGTACCGGCCCTGGCGGCCGCCGGACACCGCCGTGCCGCGGCCCCGGCGGCACGGCACGGGCCTGCACCCGGACCAGCTGCTGCGGGAAGGCCGGCTCCGCGCCGACGCGCTGGCGCTGGTCCACGACCGCGAGCGCGCCCTGCTCGCCCGGGAGTGCCCGCAGGCGTTGCCCGCCGCGGTCGTCACCGGCGACATCGCCCTCGACCGGCTCACCGCCAGCCTCCCCCACCGGGACCACTACCGGAGCGCGCTCGGTGCCACCGCGGACCAGGAGGTCGTCGTGGTCACCTCGACCTGGTCGCCGCGCTCGGCGTTCGGCCGTCACCCCGGCCTGTTCGACGACGTCCTCGCCGAGCTGCCGGGCGACCGCTTCCGGGTGGTCGGGGCGCTGCACCCGAACATCTGGGCCCACCACGGCGCCTGGCAGGTCCGGTCCTGGCTCGCCGACGCGCTGCAGGCCGGGCTCGTCCTCGTCCCGCCCGAGGAAGGCTGGCGGGCGGCGCTGGCCGCCGCCGACCACGCCATCGGCGACTACGGGTCGGTCACCGCCTACGCGGCGGCCGCCGGTGCCGCCGTCCTGCTGGAGGACACACCGGGCCAGCCCCTGCTGGACGGCACGCCCGCCGCGGCGTTGGCCGGCCACGCTCCCCGCCGCCGGCACGACCGGCCGCTGGTGCCGCAACTGGCCGCCGCCCGGGAAGCTCGGGACACGCGCGGAATTCCCGAGCTGGTCCGGGAGCTGCTCAGCTCGCGGCCCGGTGAGGCGGGACAGCTCCTGCGCCGCACGATGTACCGGCTGCTCGGCCTGCCCGAACCGGCGCGCGCGGTCCCCGTTTCCCCGGTGCCGCTCCCGGTTCCGGTGCGCCGGAACACCGTCACCACCGGCGGAACCGAAGTCACCGGCGACTCCGCGCACCGCGGGAGCGCCCCACCCGGCCCGACGCCCGGCCGGTCCGGCGCGGCCACCCGGACCCACGCCGCGGGGCCGGTTCCGGCATGAGCCGCCACGCGCACCGGATCACCGCCGTCCGCACCCCGCGGCCACCGCTCACCTGCTGGCACTACCGCAGCGAATCCCGCCTGGGCACGGCGTTCAGCACCTGCTTGGACGACGCCCACCCCCGGCAGGCCCTGGCCGACATCGCGATCGCCCCACCGCAGGTGTCGCACGCGGAGGCACGCGCGGTCGTGGCGGCTGCTCTCGATCGGTTGCCCGGGCTCACCATCGTCGCGGCTCCGGTGCGCCGAGGCCCGTGCCTGCTCGGGGACCGGTCCGGCGAGACCGCGCTCACCGACGGTGTCCCGGCCGAACTCGCGGCCGTGGCGGGTTACCTCTGGCTGGCCACCGGACGGCGGCTCGGCACGCTCGGGCGGGTGTGCACCGGCGGTCTGTTCACGCCATAGCGGTCCGCCGGCGGCCACCGGCACCACTCCCGACACCAGCCTCTTCTCAACCACCGGGTTGACAACGCGGAGGCGCCGCCCTACCTTCTTCCTCAACCGAAGAGTTGAGGAAGAAACCGGTGGACGAAGACAGCGAGCGGCTCAACCGCGTGTTCGCGGCACTGGCCGACCCGACGCGGCGTGACCTGGTGGCGCGGCTGGCCGGGGCGGACGCGACCGTCGGCGAGCTGGCCGAACCGTACGACATGAGCCTCCAGGCCGTCTCCAAGCACGTGAAGGTGCTGGAGGAGGCCGGGCTGGTGACGCGCAGCAAGGACGCCCAGCGCCGTCCGGTCCACCTGGATGCCGAGGTGTTCGACCTGATGACCAAGTGGATCGAGCGGTATCGGCGGCAGGCCGAGGAGCGCTACCGGCGCCTCGACGCCCTGCTGGACCGCATGAGCGGCGGCGAAACCCGCCCCCGGAAGAAGGACGCGTCATGACCCGGACGAAGCACGAGACCGAGATCCTGGCCGACGAGAAGGTGCCGACGATCCGGCTCGTCCGGGACTTCGACGCCACGCCCGGGCAGGTGTTCCGCGCCCACGTCGACCCCGAGCTGTACGCGCAGTGGGTCGGGCCGCACTCGGTCACCACGAGGATCACGCGGTGGGACGCGCGGACGGGCGGCGAGTGGGCCTTCGCCAACGACCGCGGCGGCGAGGAGATCGCCGCGTTCCACGGCAGCTTCCACGAAGTGCGGCCGGACGAGCGGATCGTGTGGACGTTCACCTACGACGGCGAGCCCGACAACGTCGCCCTGGAGACGCTGACCCTGGAGGAGCTCGAGGGCGGCCGCACCCGGCTGCGGGTGCTGAGCGTGGTGCCGGACTTCGCCACCCGCGACGGAATGCTGGCCAGCGGCATGGACGTCGGGATCAATGACGGCTACGCCAAGCTCGACGACCTGCTCGCGAAGGAAGGCTGAAATGACCTCGACCCCCACGGGCCCCGCCCGGCAGCACGCCGCCGAAGCCGCCCGCTTCACCGAGCTGGTCGAGTCGGCCGCACCCGCCGACTGGGCGCGGCCGGCGCCGGTCGCCGGGTGGTCGGCGCTCGACGTCGTGCGGCACCTGGTCGAGTGGCCACGGGACTTCCTCCGCGGTGCCGGGATCGACCTCCCGGCGCTCAACGTCGACGCCGACCCGGCCGGCGCCTGGAAACAGCACGTCGCCGACATCCAGGCCGTCCTCGACGACCCCGCCGGGCGGGTGCTCAGCAACCCGCACACCGGCGACCGGCCGGTGGACGAGGCGATCGCCCAGTTCTACACGGGCGACGTCTGGCTGCACTCCTGGGATCTCGCCAAGGCACTCGGCCGCGAACCCGGCCTCGGCGAGGAGCGCTGCGCCGAGGCGTTGACGGCGATGCGGCCGATGGAGCAGGTGCTGCGCGACAGCGGCCAGTTCGGCCCGGCGGTGCCGGTGGACGAAGGCGCTTCGGCGCAGGACAAGCTGATGGGCTTCCTCGGCCGCGATCCGGCCTGGCACGCCTGAGTTTCGTCACGGCCAGACGCGGGCGAGCCTGCCGAACGTCTCCGGGTCACTGTGCACGGGCACCACGCACAGCAGGTGCCCACCGGGCGCGCGCAGGGTGTGGCAGTCCAGCCAGCGGGAGACCGGGTCCGCACCCAGTGCGGTCAGGCGCGCGACCTCCGCCGCCACGTCGTCGGTCTCGATGTCGACGTGGTAGCGGGGTTCGCCGTCGATCGCCTGGACGTCGAGGGTCAAGCCGGGCAGGGCCCCGTCGAGTGCGGTGAACTGTTCTTCGCCCGCCACCGGGCGGGCCGGCGCTCCGAGTGCGGCCGACCAGAACGTGGCGGCCGCCTCCGCCTCGGCGGCGGGCGTGTCGATGAAGATCCCGAACAACCGGCTGCGGTGCATGCCCCGAACGTACCCGATACAACGTTGTAAGAGCGTATTTACAACGTTGTATCGGACCGGCTACCGTCTCCTTGCCCGGTCCCCGAGGAGCACGAGGAGCGTCGGCATGCGCTCGCTTCGACGTCTGTGCACGGTCCTGACCACACTCGTCACCCTGTTCGCCGCCGGGATCCCCGCGGTGGCCGCCAAGACCGCTCCACCGCCGGTGTACCCCGACGCAGGGCCCGGGACGCACCTCCTCGACCACCCGGCGAAGCTCGCCGGCCTGACCGATCCCGGCTGGTACGAAGCCAACATCCCCTTCGTCGACCTCCCCGACACGGCGATCGAAGACACCTACTACTACCGCTGGCGCACCTTCAAGGAAGCCCTCAAGTACACCGGGCCCGAGGACGGCTGGATCGTCTCGGAATTCCTCGGCCCGGTCGGGTACTCCGCCCCGGGCGGCGGGATCGACGCCGCCGCCGGGCACCACCTCTACGAAGGGCGGTGGCTGCGGGACCACCGCTACCTCGACGACTACGTCGACTACTGGCTGCGCGGCAGCGGCGCGGGCCCCAAGCCGGCGACCGACGGTCTCAACGAGAACACCACCGACTGGGCTCACGAATACTCCTTCTGGGCCGCCGACGCCGTGCTCGCGCGGGCCTCCGTCGACGGCCGGTGGGGCTTCGCCGTCGACCGGATCCCCGAACTGCAACGGCAGTGGGCCGCCTGGTCGCCCCAGTTCGACCCGCACCTCGGCCTCTACTGGCAGGTTCCGGTCTGGGACGCCATGGAGAACACTGCGAGTTCCTACCAGAGCCCCAATCCCTACCACGGCGGCGCCGGCTTCCGCCCGACGCTCAACGCCTACCAGTACGGCGACGCGCGGGCCATCGCGAGCCTGCTGCGCCGGCGCGGCGCGCCCGGCGACCGGCAGCTCGCCGACTCCTACGACCGGGATGCCGGTGCCCTGCAGGCGAACCAGGAGCGCGTCCTGTGGGACAGCGGCGACCGGTTCTACAAGCACGTGATGCGGGACGGCAACCCCACCCGCACCAAGATCGCGGACCGGGAACAGATGGGGTTCGTGCCCTGGTACTTCCACATGGCCCCGGCCGGCGCCGCCGCCGCGTGGGCGCAATTGACCGATCCGGCGGGCTTCGCCGCCCCGTTCGGGCCCACCACGGTCGAGCGGCGGAGCCCGTGGTTCATGCACGAGGCCCAGGCCGGCTGCTGCCACTGGTCGGGGCCGAGCTGGCCCTACGCGACGAGCCAAACCCTCACCGCGCTGGCCAACCTGCTCACCGACTATCCCCCGCAGCCGTACGTGTCCACGCAGGACTACTACGCCCTGCTGCGCGGGTACGCTCTCACCCAGCGCAAGAACGGCGTCCCCTACGTCGCCGAAGCGCACTACCCGGACGAAGACCGCTGGCTGTACGACTCCCCCGGGCACAGCGAGGACTACAACCACTCGACGTTCGACGACCTCGTGCTGTCCGGGCTGCTCGGCATCCGGCCCCAGCAGGGCGACCACGTGCGGCTCGCCCCGCTCGTTCCGTCCACTTGGGACCACTTCGCCGTCGAGAACGTTCCTTACCACGGCCGCAATCTGACCGTCGCCTGGGACCGCGACGGCCACGTGTACCGGCAGGGCGCCGGGCTGAGCGTCTGGCTGGACGGCAAGCTCGTGCACCGCCAGGCCGGCTTGACGGCGGTCGACGTGCCGGTGCGCCCAGGCAAAGCGGCCGACGCCTCCCCCGTCGTCGACGACCTCGCCAACATCGACCGCAGCGGCTACCCGGCGGCCTCCGCGTCCTACACCTGGCACGGCGACAGCCCGGCGAACGCGATCGACGGCCAGGACTTCGCCCTCGACGTCCCGTCGACGCGCTGGACCAGCTACGGCAGCCCGAACTCAGGCGACTGGCTGGCCGTCGACCTCGGCGCGGCCACCGACGTCTCCGACGTCCGGATCTCCTTCTACGACGACGGTGGCGGCGTCCGCACCCCGGACGACTTCGCCCTGCAGTACCGCACGGCCGAGGGGTCATGGGCCGATCTCCCCGGACAGCAACGGGATCCCGCCGCTCCGGTGCGGGGCAAGCCGGACCGCGTCGTGGTGCAGCCGCCCGTCCGCACCGACGGGCTGCGCGTCCTTCCGTCCAGAGTGGACGGTGGCGCCGTCGGGATCACCGCGCTGCAGGCGTGGCGCGCCGAAGACGAGCGGCTCGACGTCCGGCTCGACGGAGGCTCGACCCGGCTACGGCCCGGTCAGACGGTCGAGATCGGCGGCTCGGTCCGCAGTTCGCAGGCGATGACCGTCCGGCCCGCGCTCACGCTGCCCCGCGGCTGGACGGCCCAGCCGATCGGCCCGGCCGGAGACCTCCGGCTCACCCCGGGCCGGGCCGTCCCGGTGCGGTGGCGGGTGACGGCCCCCGCGGACGCGCCGGTCGGCACCCGGGCGCCGGTGCGGCTGCTGGTCACCACGCTGGACCACGGCACTCCGGCACGCACCACCGCGGATCTCGTGCGGGCGGAGGTGGTCTTCGACCCGGCCGACTTCACCACGCCGGTCTGGGACGACGACTTCACCGGGAACCAGCTGAACGCCTACCGGATCGGCGGCCGGTTCGGGGAACCGGTCCCCGGCCTGAGCCAGACCGGCGGCGCCCTGGTCGCGTCCGCGAGCCGGCAGTCCTCGGCCGTGCTCGTGGCACCGGTGGCTGCACCCGACGGCGACTTCGCGGTGCTCCTGGAGCCCCGGGCGTTCGCCGGGAGCGCGCCGGAGGACAGCGTGCTCCTCGGCCGCGCCGCCGGGCCGGACGATCTCGCCCTGGCCTGGTACAACAACCACTTCGGCACGTCCGGCGCGGACGTCCGGGCGGCCGGGCGCGACTACGGCGACGACGTGACCGGCGGGTGCTGCGCCGCGGTCACGTGGTCGCCGGGCGACCGGTTCGCCGTCGTGTCGGACCACCGGGGCGGGCTGACGAGCTGGCTCGGCCACCAAGGCCGGTGGCAGCTGGTGCGGACGATCCCGGGCGGTTCGGTGATCGCCCCGGGCTGGTCTCCCGCGATCGGTCTCCGGCTGACCGCGGGACAGCTGGCTCTCGAACGGCTGACCGTCGTGGCGCGCCGCCCGGGGTGAGGAGGCGATTGACAAACGGCGGGTGCACAGGGGACTCTGGGAGCGCTTCCAGACGACGCCGCCGGGGCCGCTTTCCGCCTGCCGCGGTACTGAACCGCGGAAGGAGAGCCGATGGGACCCGCCTCCCGCCGGATGGCCGCGCGCCCAGGTGTGCTCGCGGTGATCGCCGTGCTCGTCGTGGGTGTTTCCGTGCTGTGGCCCTGGAAGTCGGGCGCCGCGCCGGCGGCACCGATCACCGGCAACGCCACCCACTTCGACGCGCTCGGCGCCCCCTACGGCGGCTGCGGTCTCCCGCAGGACGTGCTCGATTCGCCGGATTTCGTCGCCCTCAACGTCTACAACACGCCCGGCGACTACAGCTTCTACCCGCGGCCGATCCCCCCGTCGCAGGCCGCGAAGATCGGCCTGTGGGACAACGGCCGCAACTGCGGGCGGTTCGTGCAGGTCACCATCGGCGAGTACTGCACCGGCGTCAACGACGGCGCGCCGGGACAGGCGTTCTGCCGCAACGGGTCCTGGGTGACCGACGGGTACGCCGGCGCCCAGCTGACCATGGTCGTCGCCGACAGCTGCGGCGACTCGAACGCCTGGTGCCGCGACGATCCCGGGCACCTCGACCTCTCGACCGCGTCGCTCAACCGGTTCGTGAAGAACGGCGCCCCGGTCGGCGACATGAACCCCGCGCACTGGAACAACCGGCGCGTCTCGTGGTCCTACGTGCCCGCGCCGAACTACTCCGGCGACCTGAAACTCGGCTTCCTCCAAGGCGCGCAACGGTATTGGACGGCCATCGCCGTGTCGCACCTGCCCAACGGCGTCCACGGCGTGGAGTTCCTCGGCGCGGACGGCAGCTGGCAGCAGGCACAGCCGGACAGCGACCTCGGGCAGGCCTTCATCATCGGCCCGACCGCCACGGCGGGCACCGCGTACGCGATCCGCGTCCGGGACGCGAGCGACGCACTGGTCAACGACGGCCGCGTCTACCGCTTCACGTTGCCCGACCAGTGCCTTTCGGGGTGCGCGGCCGCCTACACCGGCATCACCTACACGACCGGGACCAGCACTCCGACCACGACGCCGACGACGTCCACCACGCCGACCACCCCGGCCGGGGCGTCGTGCGCGGCGACGTCGGCGGTCACTTCCACGTGGAACGGTGGGTACCAGCTGGAATTCACCGTGAAGAACACCGGTGCGGCCGCGCTTTCCGGCTGGACCACGGCGTTCTCGTTCGCGGGGAGCCAGCAGCTGAACAACTCCTGGAACGCCGCGGCGACCCAGACGGGCCGGCAGGTGCAGGCGGCCAACCAGAACTACAACGGGACGCTGGCCGCCGGGGCGACGACGACGTGGGGCGCCGTCGTCACCGGGACGAACCAGCCCCTGACCGAGGTGACCTGCACCGCCCGCTGATCCTCAGCGGACCGCCGCCCAGAAACCGGTCAGCACCGCGGCGGCGCGGGCCGGTTCGTGGGTCATCCACCAGTGGCCCAGGCCGTCGAGGACGGCGACCCGGGCACCGGCGCGGGCGGCCGCCCGGCGGCGTTGCGCCTCGGTGCCGACGACGTGGTCGGCCGTGGCCAGGACGGCGAGCCCCGGCCGGGCCGCCGCGCGTTCCAGCGGCAACCCCAGGCCGGGCACACCGGCCGCGGCGGCGGACCGGTACAGGGTGAGCACCGCGCGGCCCATCGCCTCGTTCTGCCCCGCCGCGACGCGGGCCGCGACCGCCCGGCCCATCCCGCGTTCCACCAGCACCGCGGCGCGCTCTTCGGGCGCGGCACCGAACCGCGCCGCGACGTCGGCCTCGCCGACGCCCGGTGTCTGCCAGCGGCGGGCGAGTTCGTGCCACTCGTAGTCCGGGTCGAAGGTTCCGAGGGAGTCACTGACCCAGCTGCGGACCAGGTGCGGGTGGCTCAGCACGACGTTGACGACGTGACTGCCGCCGAAGTCGTGGCCCACCAGGTCCACCGGCTCGCCGAAGGCCGCCAGTTCGCCGGCCAGCCAATCCCGGTAGCCGGCCGGGGTGGCCTCGAACCCGGCGGGCAGGGGCGCGCCGAAGCCGGGCGGGGAAAGGCAGACCGGATCGGACCGCGACGGCGCGAGCTCGGCCAGCAGCAGGTCCCAGACCGCCGCCGTCTCGGGGTTGCCGTGGACGAACACCGCGGGCATCAGGCCACGACCGGCGTGGTCGGCTGCAGCACCGCTTCCACCAGCGCTTCGGTGCGCAGGTGGGTGATCGCCTGGTACTCGGGGTCGCGGATCATGGCCGCGAAGGCCTGCCGGTCCGGGTAGCGGACCAGCGCCACCATGTCCCAGGCCTGCCCGTCCTCGGCGACGAGCGCCGGGCCGCCGGTGCCGAGGTACTCGACGGCGAGGCCGTAGCGAGCGTTGAGCCCACGGCGGAGCGCTTCGGCGTAACGCTGGTAGCTCTCGCGGCCGCCATCAGGGCGGAACCGCAGCAGGTTGAGCAGCACGACCGGGCCGCCCGGGTCGTCGGCGAGCAGGGCGTCGAGGGCGTGGTCTTCGATTTCGATCATCAGAACCTCCTGGGACTCACCCTACACATACTTGTTAGCCAACACGCAAGTTACTTTGCTAGACTCCGATCATGCGCCGAACCCAGCAGGAACGCCGCGACCAGGCCGAAGCCGCGTTGCTGACCGCCGCCGCGGAACTCGTCGTCGAACAGGGCGTGCGGTCGCTCACGCTCGCCCGCGTCGGCGAGCGCGCCGGGTACAGCCGCGGCATCGTCACCCACCACTTCGGAGCGAAGCAGGCGCTGGTCGAACGGCTGGCGCGGGCCACGCAGGCCGGGTTCGTCCCGGGCCTCGAGGAGGTCCCGCCCGGCCTCGACCGCCTGCTGCGGCTGATCGACGGCTACCTCGGCGAGCTCGGCCGGATCGGGGTGTTCAACCAGGCGTTCCTGCTGCTGTGGGCGGAAGCGGCGACCCAGCCGGAGCTGACCCCGATCTTCCGCGAGCGGGACGCCGCCTTCCGCGCCGACCTGCGGGAAGACGTCGAGGCCGGCATCGCGGAGGGCGGCATCGACGCGGATGTCAGCGGGGACGAGGTGGCGATCGCCGTGGTGGGGCAGTTGCGCGGGATTGCGCTGCAGCGGCTGCTCGATCCGGACAGCGTCGACACCGAAGCGCTGCGCCGGAGCGTCACGGAGTCCTGGAGCCGAGCCCTCCGGCGGTAGCCAATGGGATCACCAGCACGCCGCGGCGGTCCGCGTAGGCTCGTCGTCGAACTGTGAAGGGAGGCGACGGGGGTGACCGAACGCGGGCGGCTGCCGCGCGTCAAGCGCGTGACGATCGAGGACGTGGCCCGGGAGGCAGGCGTCGGGCGGCAGACGGTTTCGCGGGCCTTGCGCGACCTGCCGGAGATCGCCCCGGACACCCGCGAGCGCGTGCTGGCGGCGGCGACCCGGCTCGGCTACCGGCCGAGCGCGCTGGCGAAGGGCATGCGCACCCAGCGGTCGGACGTCATCGCCCTGATCGTCTCCGACATCGCCAACCCCTTCTACCCGGCCGTGGCGCGCGGGGTGTTCGACGCGGCGGAGGCGGCCGGGTGCAGCGTCGTGCTGTACAACACCGACGCCGACCCGGGCCGGGAGCGTGACGCCATCGAGGACGCGCTGGCCCGGTCCGCGCGCGGGGTCGTCGGCTTCTTCTACGGCACCCCGGACGACGTCCTCGCCGACTACGCGCGCTCGGTCCCGCTGGTGGTCGCCGACCGCGAGCTGCCGACCGAGGTGGCCGCCTCGGTGAGCAACGACTTCGCGACCGGCACCGCGGCCGCCGTCGAGCTGCTCGCGCAGCGGCCGGACGCGTGCCTCGGCATGCTGGACAGCTCGGTCGGCGTCGCGGTCGACGAGCGGCGGCTGGCCTTCGTCACGGCTTGCGCGGCACTGGGCTTCGGTGACGTCTCGGCCCGGATCGTCCAGGGGCCGCCGACCATCCCGGGCGGGACGGAAGCGACCCGGCAGCTGCTTTCGGCGTGGCCCGAGGTCAACGGGATCTTCGCGTTCAACGACCTGATGGGCATCGGCGCGGTGCAGGCGGTGCTCGCCCGCGGGGACGCGGTGCCGCGGGACTGCGCGGTCGTCGGCTTCGACGACCTCGAGATGTCGGCGTACCTGAACCCCCCGCTGAGCACGGTCCGGATCGACAAGTACGACCACGGCCGGGCCCTGGTCCGCGCCCTGCTGGCGGACACCGCCGACCGGATCTCGCTGCCGGTTTCGTTGATCACCCGCGCGACCGCCTGAGGCGAATCCGTCGACAGGCACCCTTGACGGGGTCGCTGCGCGATGCGCATACTCCCCGGGAACATTCCCGGGAACGTTCCCGACAAGCGACGGAGAGGAGCCGACGGCATGAGCGCAGGCATGCTGGGGTCGCACCTGCCGTCGCACGTCGCGCCCCGCGGCGCGGGTCCTGGCCGACGCTCCGGCGCGCGGCCCTCCGGCCGCCCGGCCGGTTCGGATCAGGGGGCGCTCGCACTCCGCATCAGCGGCCGCGGGGCTCGCCGAACCGCTGCGTGGCCACCTCGCCGCGCCACCGGCCACCCGGCACTCCGCACCGCGTGCCCGGCACTCCGAACCACCGCGTGGCCACCTCGCCACACCACCGGCCACCCGACACTCCGAACCACGTGCCCGGCACTCCGAACCACCGCGTGGCCACCTCGCCACACCACCGGCCACCCCGCACTCCGAACCGCGTGCCCGGCACTCCAGACCACCGCGTGGCCACCTCGTCGCACTACCGGCCACCCGGCCCACCAGACCACCGGCCGCCGAGCCGCGGTCCACGGTGGACATCCCCTCGCCCGGGTCCCGGCCACGTCGTCCGAGCCGCTGTTCCGCCGGTTTCAGCCTCGCGCGGCACCGGCGACCACCCTCACGCCCCGCGGCCACCCCGCGAAGCACCGCCTGGCGACCGACGTCGCCGCCGGAACCCTGGCCGCCCTCCGCCGCCCCGAGCTCACCC
>JARAWT010000082.1:0-42945 GCA_033793495.1 Streptomyces sp. MN03-5084-2B
GCAGCGGATCGACGACGCCGCCGCCCACCGCGAGGACATCGTCACCCGGCTGATGGCCGCCAACGACGACCGCTGGGTGAAGATCGGCCGCGAGCTGCCCGCCCACGAGCGCGTCGAGCAGACGCTGCAGGCCTTCGCCGACGAGGCGCGCTACATCTGGGGTGCGCTGCTGCCGGTGGACGCGGCCGGGCACCGGCGCGGCGGGATCGACCTGCTCGTCCGCACCGGCCGCGGCTACGTCCCGGTGCTCGTCGTGCGGCACCGCATCACCGACCGCGGCGCGGGCGCGATCGTCACCGGAATGACCGATCTCGACCCGGGGCACCGCGCGGCCGACGAAGGCCGCAAGGTCCGGTCGCAGCCGCGTGACCAGCTCCGGCTGGTGCACGTCCGGCGCATGCTGCAGACGCTCGGGCAGGCGGACGAGAGCCTCGTCCTCGGTGGGGTCATCGGGCTCGACGCCGACGTCGTCGTCTGGCACGACCTCACCGCGAGCACCTGGCCCGGCGGCCGCAACGCGCTCACCGAGTACCAGGCCCGGTTCGCCGACCGCCTCGCCATCGCCACCGCCGCCGCGAACGGCGAGGAGCCGCTCGCCGAGCCGTCGCGCGTGCTGGAGTGCCGTCGCTGCCCGTGGTGGCCGACGTGCGAGGTCGTGCTCACCGAAACCCGCGACGTCAGCCTGGTCGTGCGCGGGGAGGACGCCGTCGAGCTGCGCCGGGCCGGCGTGTCCACTGTGGACGAGCTGGCCGCGCTCGACCCGGCGGGCGAGCTGCCCGCGGTGAACTGGACGGGCGTCACCTTCCCGGACGCCGTCGTGCTCGCCCGGGCCTGGCTGGCCGACCTGACGCTGGTCCGCCGCGTCGGCCGGGTCGAGGTGCCGCGCGCCGACGTCGAGGTCGACGTCGACATGGAGAGCTTCGGCGACGCCGGCGCGTACCTCTGGGGCTGCCTGCTGACCGGCGCTGACATCGGTGTCGAGCAGGGCTACCGCGCCTTCGCGACCTGGGACCCCCTGCCCACCGACGACGAGGCCCGGTCCTTCGCCGAGTTCTGGGCCTGGCTCACCGACGTCCGCGAGCGCACCGAAGCGGCGGGCCTGACCTTCCGCGCCTACTGCTACAACGCGCTCGCCGAGAACCGGTGGCTCTTCGGCTCGGTGGAGCGCTTCGGCGACCACCCCGGCGTGCCGTCGAAGAAGGACATCCAGTCCTTTGTGGATTCCGAGCAGTGGGTGGACCTCTTCCGCAGCGTCACCGACCAGTTCCTGTGCTCCCACGGCAAGGGCCTGAAGGTGATCGCCCCGGTGGCCGGCTTCTCCTGGCGCGACCCGGAAGCCGGCGGCGAGGCGTCGATGCGCTGGTACCGCGACGCCGTGGGCATGGACGGCGAGAAGCCGGACGACGACCAGCGCGAGCGGCTCCTGCGCTACAACGAGGACGACGTCCTCGCGACGCGGGCGCTGCGCGAGTGGATCGACGCGCGGGCGCAGGCCGAAGTGCCGTACATGTTCGACCTCTGAGGTGCTTTGTCGACCAAGACACTTGCCTGCCGACGCGTCCCGCGTAATACTCGTCTGCGAGTACTCGTAGACGAGGAGTCGAGATGAAGCGGCGGAAGGTCGGCAACCTGCTCGGCTTGGCCGTGCTGTCCGTCGTCCTGGAACGCCCGATGCACCCGTACGAGATGGCGGCCGTGCTCAAGGAGCGCGGCAAGGACGCCGACCTGCCGATCAAGTGGGGTTCGCTCTACACCGTCGTCGCCAACCTGGAAAAACACGGCTTCCTCGCGGCCGTCGAGAGCGTCAAGGACGGTGGCCGCCCCGAGCGGACCGTCTACCGGATCACCCCGGCCGGCCGCGACGAGTTCGAGGACTGGGTGCGCGAGCTCGTCGGCACGGTCGACCCGGAACCGCCGCGGTTCCGGTCCGGGCTGTCGATGATCGGCGTTCTGGGCCCCGACCAGGCGATCGTCCGGCTGCGGGAGCGGCTCGTCCGGCTCGACGAGCGGGCCGGAAAGCAGCGGGCGGCGCTCGACCAGCTGCGGCCGCTGATGCCGCGGGTGTTCCTCATCGAGGTCGAGTACGACATCGCGATGAAGGAGGCCGAGGCGCGCTGGGTGCGCGGCTTCCTCGACGAACTGACCAGCGGCACCCTGCCGGGCATCGAAGCCTGGCGCCGCTGGTACGAGACCGGCGAGCTCCCGGACGATTTCGAGGAGCTCGTGGAGAAATAGCACGGACCCCGGGAGGTGCTGGCACACCGCCCGGGGTCCTCGACCCCGAACCGAGCACGCCCGGCCCCGAGGTGGCAACGCAAGGATAACCGGGTGCGCTCTTCGGTTCGGTCAACCGAACAGGAGAGATCCATGGAGACGACCCGCAAGCACCGCGTGCCCGAAATGGAGGGGTTCCAGGCCCGCTGGTACGCCAAGAACCGCGGCACCGAGGCCCAGCTCGCGCGGTACCGGCAGCTGGCGGCCGAGGTCACCGCGGGGTGGCCGGAGGGTGCCGACGTCCTGGAGGTGGCGCCCGGCCCCGGCTTCTTCGCCGTGGAGCTGGCGCGGCGCGGTTACCGCGTCACCGGGCTCGACATCAGCCACACGATGGTCGAAATCGCCCGCGAAAACGGCGTGGGCCTGGAGATCGAGTTCCGCCAAGGCGACATCACGCACGCGCCGTTCGCCGACGAGTCGTTCGACTTCCTGGTCTGCCAGGCCGCGTTCAAGAACTTCCGGCAGCCGGTGAGCGCGCTGAACGAGATGCACCGGGTGCTGCGCCCGGGCGGCTACGCCGTGATCCAGGACCTCAACCACGCGGCCACCGGCTCGGACATCGATCGCGAGGTCGCCGGGATGGACGTCGGCGTGGTGGCCGGGTTCACCGTCCGGCGGACGCTCGCCTGGCTGCGCCGCCGGGCGTTCACCCGTGAGCAGTTCGAGACGCTGGCCGCGGAAAGCGCGTTCGGCGGCTGCTCGGTCACCACCCACGGCATCGGCCTGGAGGTCCGCCTCACCAAAGCGGGCTGAAGGGCACCTTCCTCCCACCAGATGAGCTGAAGGGCACCTTCCTGGCGTCAGATGCGAGGAAGGTGCCCTTCAGCGCGCGTCAGCGCGGGGCCATCCGGAGCGAGCCGTCCATGCGGACGACCTCGCCGTTCAGGTAGTCGTGGTCGATCAGCGACAGCGCGAGCTGCGCGTACTCGTCCGGCCGCGCGAGGCGCTTCGGGAACGGGACGCCGGCGGCGAGCGACGCGCGGAAGTCGTCGCTGACCGTGGCGAGCATCGGCGTGTCGACGATGCCCGGCGCGATGGTCAGCACGCGGATGCCGTGCGAGGCCAGGTCGCGGGCCGCGGGGAGGGTCATGCCGACGACGCCACCCTTGGACGACGAGTAGGCGACCTGCCCGATCTGGCCGTCGAACGCGGCGATCGACGCGGTGTTGATGATGACGCCGCGGGCGTCGTCTTCGAGGGGTTCGGTCTTCGCAATGGCCTCGGCGGCGATGGTCAGCACGGTGAACGTCCCGACCAGGTTGATCTGGATGACCTTCGCGTACAGCGCGAGGTCGTGGCGGCCCTTCTTGGACAGGATCCGCGCGGACGGCCCGATACCGGCGCAGTTCACCACGGTCCGCAGCGGCACGCCGGAGCCCGCGGCCGTCGCGACGGCCGCCTCGACCTGCTCGACGTCGGTGACGTCGGCCTCGACGTAGGTGATGCCGTCGATCTGCTCGGCCTTCTCGATGGACGACGCCAGGTCCAGCGCGAACACCCGCGCGCCCTTGGCCGCGAGGGCCTTCGCCGTCGCGCCGCCGAGGCCGGACGCGCCCCCGGTGACGAGCGCCGCGGTGCCGTTGATCTGCATCTCTGCCGTTCCCTTCGCTGCTCCGATTCGCTGGGACAGGTTAACGCTCGTTCGCATCGGCGGTGTTCGTGTCTTCGCTCACCGCTCTCGGGGCCGACTGTTTCCGTTAGCGCGGTGGTCAACTCCGGCTGTCACCTTCAGCACCATGACGCCAGCTCGGATCGTGGTGGTAGGAACCGGATACGTCGGCTTGACCACGGGGGCCTGCCTGGCCGGTCTCGGTCATTACGTCACCTGCGTGGACGTCGACCGCGCGAAGGTCTCGCGGCTGGCCGCCGGCCGCGTCGACATCCTCGAACCCGGGCTCGAAGACCTGGTCCACCGCGGGCTCGCGGCGGGGCGGCTCCAGTTCGTCGTCGGCGCGCGAGACGCGGTCCGCCACGCGCAGGCGGTGTTCCTCTGCGTGCCGACGCCGATGGGGGCGGGTGGTTCCGCCGACCTGCGGGCGGTCGAGGCGGTGACGGCCGAGATCGGCGACGTCCTGCCCGCCGGCTGCGCGCTGGTCACCAAGTCGACCGTGCCGGTCGGGACGTCGAAGCGGATCCGGGCGCTGGTCGGGCGGACCGACGTGCCGGTCGTGTCGAACCCCGAGTTCCTGCGCGAAGGCACCGCGGTCGCGGACTTCCTCGGCCCGGACCGGATCGTCGTCGGCTCGGACGACCTCGCCGCCGCGCGCTGGGTGGGCGAGCTGTACGCCCAGCTGGACGCGCCGGTCGTCGTCGCCGACGCGGCGAGCGCCGAGCTGGTGAAGTACGCCGCGAACTGCTACCTCGCGCTGAAGCTCTCCTACGTCAACTCGATCGCCGAGCTGTGCGAACGGCTCGGCGCGGACATCGAGCTCGTCACCGAGGGGATGGGCTACGACCGGCGCATCGGGCGGACGTTCCTCAGGCCCGGCCCCGGCTGGGGCGGCTCCTGCCTGCCGAAGGACACCAGCGCGCTGGTCAAGGTGGCCGAGTCGGTGAACTACGACTTCGCCATGCTGACCTCGGCCATCGACGAGAACCTGGCCCAGCGCGACCGGATCGTCGCGAAGATCGCCGGCGCGGTCGGCGGGACGCCGGCCGGCGCCCGGATCGGCGTGCTGGGCCTGGCGTTCAAGGCGGGGACCAACGACCTGCGCGACTCGCCGGCGCTCGCCGTGTGCTCGGTGCTGTGCGCGCTGGGCGCCGAGCTGATCGCCTACGACCCGGCCGTCGACGGCGAGATCGCCGGGATGACCGTCGTCGACGACGCCTACCAGGTCGCGAAGGACGCGGACGCGGTCGTCGTGCTCACCGAGTGGGCCGAGTTCAAGCACCTCGACTGGACGGCGATGGCGGAGCTGATGGAGGGCATCGACGTCGTCGACACGCGCAACCTGCTCGACCCGCGGGTGATCGTGGACGCCGGGCTGTCCTGGCAGGGTGTCGGCCGGCCGCGGGCGGCGGCGCGGATCAAGGTTTCCTGACTGCGTCTTCTTGGCTAGGGTGATCAGCACGGCATCGCGTGTCGGTCACCGGCTGGGTGAGACATGGAGGTGGCGGGAGTGCCCTGGAGGCATTTCAACCGTGTCAGTTTCCGTATCCGTTGAATTGAACCACTTGATCGTCCCGTCCCGGAACAACCGGGAATCCGCCGAATTCCTGGCGAACCTGCTCGGCCTCGAAGTCGGCGAGGAATGGGGCCCGTTCATCCCCGTCGAGACGCGCAACGGCGTCCGGCTGGACTTCGCGAGCGTCCCCGAAGAGGACCTGCGCCTGCAGCACTACTGCTTCCTGATCCCGGAGGACGACTTCGACGCCGTGTTCGCGCGGCTCGTCGAAACCGGCGTGACCTACCACGCCGATCCGATGGGGAAGCAGGTCGGCGAAATCAATCACAACCACGGCGGTCGTGGCGTCTATTTCCTCGATCCCGGCGGCAACGGGATGGAAATCATCACGCAGCCGTACGAGCCGGAGCGGCGTCGTCCGGCGACTTGGTAATTCGTTAGCGTTGCGTACTATCGGGGCATGTTCACGACGAGGCCGGAGCTGACCGGCACCTTCGGGATGGTGGCATCGACGCACTGGCTGGCTTCGGCCACCGGGATGGCGGTGCTGGAGGACGGCGGCAACGCGTTCGACGCGGCGGTCGCCGCCGGCTTCGTCCTGCAGGTCGCCGAGCCACACCTGTGCGGCCCGGCGGGCCAGGTGCCCGGCCTCTTCGTGACAGCGGACGACCCGACCCCGCGGGCGCTGGCCGGACAGGGCCCGTCGCCCGCGGGGGCCACGCCGGAGCACTTCGCTTCGCTGGGGCTGGACCTGGTCCCGGGCAGCGGGCTGCTCCCGGCGACCGTCCCGGGCGCCTGGGATGCCTGGCTCCTGCTGCTGCGCGACTACGGCACGAAGCCGCTTCGCGAGGTGCTGAAATACGCGATCGGCTACGCGCGGGGCGGCGTCCCGCTGGTGTCGCGGGTCAGCGACACGATCAGCGCCGTCTCGCGGTTGTTCACCGAGCACTGGCCGACGTCCGCGGCGCTCTGGATGCCGGACGGCAAGCCGGCGTCCGGCCTGCACCGGAACCCGGCGCTGGCGGACACCTGGGAGCGGCTGCTGCGCGAGGCGGAGTCCGTCCCGGGCCGCGAGGCGCAGCTCGACGCGGGCCGTCGCGCCTGGTCGCAGGGGTTCGTCGCCGAAGCGATCGAGTCGTTCAGCCGCCAGTCGTTCCGCGACGACTCCGGCCGCGACCACGCGGGCCTGCTGACCGGAGACGACCTGGCGTCGTGGTCGGCGACGTACGAGGACCCGGCGTTCGTGGACGTCGACGACTGGCGCCTGGTCAAGCTGGGCGGCTGGACGCAGGGGCCGGCGCTGCTGCAGCAGGCGCTGCTGATGCACGGGTTCCGCGACGAGCTGTCCTATGTGGACGGCGTACCGTCGGAGCGCACGGTGCACCTGGCGACCGAAGCGGCGAAGCTGGCCTTCGCGGACCGCGAGGCCTGGTACGGCGACACCGACGTGCCCTTGGACGTGCTCCTTTCGCCTTCGTACACGGACGCTCGGCGAGCCCTGATCACCGACACGGCGTCCGCTGTCCTGCGGCCAGGCGACGCTCGTGGCCCGGCCCGTCTCCCGGCGATCCTCGACTCGCTGCAGGGCATCGAGGCGGGCGACGGCGCCACGGGCGAGCCGACGGTCGGCCCCCAGGGCCAGACCCGCGGCGACACGGTCCACCTCGACGTCGTCGACGCGGCGGGCAACCTGGTGTCGCTGACGCCGTCGGGCGGCTGGCTGCAGTCGAGCCCGACGATCCCGTCGCTCGGCTTCTGCCTGGATTCCCGGGGCCAGATGTTCTGGCTGGAGCAGGGCCTGCCGAACTCGCTGGCCCCGCGCAAACGTCCCCGCATCACGCTGTCCCCGTCGCTGGCCCTGCGCGACGGCGTCCCGACGCTGGCGTTCGGCACCCCGGGCGGCGACCAGCAGGACCAGTGGCAGCTGTGCTTCTGGCTGGCCCACGTCTACGGCGGGCTCAACCTCCAGGAGTCGATCGACAGCCCGGCCTGGCACACGACGGCGTTCCCGAGTTCGTTCTACCCGCGCTCGTGGAACCCGCGCGAGCTGGTGGTGGAGTCCCGCCTGGGCACGTCCACTGTGGACGCCCTCCGCGCGCGAGGCCACCGGATCGTCGACGCGGGCGACTGGGCCCTCGGCCGCCTCTCGGCGGTCTCGCGCACCGACGGCGTCCTGCGAGCGGCGGCCAACGCCCGCGGCATGCAGGGCTACGCGGCGGGCCGCTAGGGCGCGGAGCAGCGCAGGTAGGCTGCCCCCAAACCAAGTGCTAAGGGGGCTGGACGTGGAAGGAGCCACGGCCGAGGAGACCGTTTCGCCACCCGCGGAGGAGGCGCCACGGGCGGCCGGCCGCCGGTTCGAGCCACGCAAGGCCGCGCTCTGGCTCGGCAAGCTGCTCATCAGCGAAGGCTTGATCGCCTTCTACGTCGGCCTGGCGATCTCGATGGCCTTCAACCACCGGATCGTCACGCACCCGAAGTCGTTGCTCACCGGCGGGCTCGGCGATCCGCTGCTCTGGGTGTGGGAACTCGGCTGGCAGCACCACTGGCTGACCCACGGCGGCGACTTCTGGACGTCGAACCAGTTCTACCCCGCGACCGACAACTACGCGTTCGGTGAGACCCTGCTGGGCTACTTCCCGTTCAGCGTCTTCGCGGGCGACGGCCAGTACTCGAACGTCTTCCTCTACAACGTCCTCTTCGTGTTCTGCTTCGCGCTGGCCTTCGCCGGCGGGTACATGCTGGCCAAGCAGCTCGGCAGCAACTGGCAGGGCGCGCTGCTCGCCGGCGTCGTCTGGGCGTGGGCGCCGTGGCGGCTCAGCCACATCGCGCACCTCAACGTCCTCTCCACGGGCGGGATCGCGCTGGCCCTGTGGGCGCTGGCCAAGGGCCACGGCTTCACCTTCCGCGGCGAACGCGGCGAGCTCAGGCCGCGCTGGGTGGTCGCCGGCTGGTTGATCGCCGCCTGGCAGGTCAGCATCGGGTGGGCGATCGGGCTGCCCCTCGTCTACCTGATGGCCCTGGTCGGGATCGCGATCGCGTTCCACGCCTGGCGGCTGGGCCGTCGGATGATCATCGCGAACGTCGTCGGCGTGCTCGCGTTCCTCGGCATCGTCTGGTGGCTGGTCGTCCCGTTCCTGCGGGTGCGTGCGGAGTACGGCTTCACCCGCACCTGGCACGAGGTCGAGGTCTTCTCGCCACCGGTCAACGGCCTGTGGACCGCGCCGTACGAGACGTGGGTGTGGCTGGAGACGTTCTTCAACAACGAGGCCGCGCTCCCGCAGGACGGCGCCGGCGAGATGCTGCTGTTCCCGGGCCTGGTCGTGGCGGTGCTCGGGATCGCCGGCCTGTTCCTCAGCGCCTGGACCTGGAAGGTCCGGGTGTTCCTGGGCGTCTTCGTGGCCTTCAACGTCCTCCTCTCGCTCGGCACGACCCTGTTCGGCGGCGGCCTCTACTGGCTGTTCTGGAACTTCCTGCCCGGCTGGGACGCCATGCGCACGCCCGGCCGGATGATCATCTGGGTCACCCTCGGCCTCGCCGTCCTCGCGGCCGGCCTGGTCACCCGGCTCTACCGGCTGATCGACGAGAACACCCGGATGGCGCGGCAGGTCATCGCGTTCTACATGCTTCTCCCGGCGTTCTTCGCGCTGGTCGAAGGCATTCCGCGCTGGCAGCAGGTGGAGAACCCCGGCATCCCGCCGGACGTCAAGCAGGTGTTCACGACCACGAAGGAACCGATCGCGCTGCTGCCGATGGACCTGTGGAGCAACTTCAAGTACCAGCTCTGGTCCACCGAGGGCTTCCCGACCACGGCCAACGGCACGGCCAGCAACTACGGGCCGCAGTTCCACGACATGCAGGACTCGTCGGCCACCTTCCCGGACAAGCACAGCATCGACGTCTTCAAGCGGTACGGCATCCGCAAGGTCGTCGTCGTGAAGTCCATGGAGGGCGCCATGGGCATCCTCCAGCGGCCGACCGCCGGCCTGCCGCTGACCAAGGTCGAGTCGAACGACGTCGTCGTGTTCACCCTGCAGTGATCACGGCTTCTGCCAAAGCCAGAATTCGATGCCCTGGTTGTCGGTGCAGTCGGCGGTGTTCCCGTACGGGTGGTTCTCGACCTCGCCCGCCTGACCGCCCTGCGCACGCACCCGCGCCAGTGCCGACTCGAGGTCGTCGACCGCGTACATCAGCTTCCAGCCGACCTGACGGTCCCCGGCCCACAACCCACCCTCGAGACCGGGACCCGCGAACCCCCACGCGTCCGACGTCGAGCCGGGCGTGAACTGCCAGCCCAGCACCGCGGCGTAGAAGGACTTCGCCGGCTCGGCCTCCGGGACCTGGAACGTGAAGTACATGGCTTCGCCGTGCCGGGCGGGCTTCGGGCCCGCGGCCGGGGTCGCCGCCTGCGAGACCAGCCAGCGCTGCCCGAAGGGGTCGCGGAACGAGCCACCGCGCCCGTACGGCGAGTCGCTCACCGCGCGGATCAGCGTCGCGCCCAGCTCCAGCGCCCGGGCGACGCTCGTGTCCACGTCCGGTACCTCGACCCGCACCGACGCACCACCCTCGCGCGGCGCCACGTGCCCGATCTCCGGGTACTCCTCGGCGAGCATCAGCACCGCGTCGCCGATGGCCAGCTCCGCGTGCCCGATCCGGCCGTCGTCCATCAGGATCGGTTCGCCGCGGCGGACCGCGCCGAAGACCTCGACGTAGAAGTCGAGGGCCGCGCGGGCGTCGGAAACGGCCAGGTACGGGGTCAGCGAGCGCAGTTCGGCGGCGGCCGCGGGGGCCTCGGTGGTGGTCATGTCGGCTCCGTTCAAGATGGCGCGACGCAGGTTGTCGCGCAGTTCGGCGGCGAAGTCCGGGTCGGGCGCGACCCGCTCGGAGGGCCGGCGAAGCGCGTCGAAAGGCTCAGGCATCGCGACCCTCCTTCTCCTCGTAAGCGCGCCGGAACGCGGCACGGGCCCGGACGAGCAACGCCTCGGTGGCGTGCACGCTGCGGCCCAGGTGGCCGGCGACCTCGGGGACGCCGAGGCCGTCGACGTACCGCAGGGTCAGCGCCGCCCGGTGGTGCGGGCCCAAGGACTCGAGCACCTGTCTCGCGCGCAGGGCGTCGAGCTGCTCGTCCCACGGGTCCTCGACGTCCGGCTCGCTGTCGTGCACGAGCCGCAGGCCGCGTTCCTCGCGTTCGGTGCGCCGCCAGTGGTCGGCGAGCTTGTGCCGGGCGACGCCGATCAGCCACCCGGTGCTCACTGGAGGTGCGTACTCCTTGCGACAGGCGGCGACCGCCCCGAGGAACGTCTCGGACGTCAGCTCCTCGGCGAGCGTGCGGTCACCGCACCGGGACAGCAGGTACCCGTAGACCTCCGGCAGGGCCGTTTCGTACAGCCCGAGCAGCGCGAAGGCCGGGTCCGGTCGTACCCGAGGTTCCGTCACACCTTCATAGTCGTCCGGCGCCCGGTTTTTCCGACGGGTGAACTTCGGATTTCTACGCCCGCGGGTCCGGCAGCCGCCGTCCGGTGATCGCGACGATCGTCGCCAGGAGCGCCACCAAGCCGATCACCAGCGCGAACGCCTCCCGGCTGCCCAGTGACCCGGAAAGGGCCGCGTACAAGCTCCCCAACGTCGCCACCCCCAGCGCCAGCGACGTCTGCTGATTGGTCGTCAGCACGCCGCTGCCCACTCCGGCCAGGTCCGTCGGGACGTGGGACAGCACGATCCGGAACAACGTCGTCATCGTGAGCGCGTTTCCCACGCCGATCGCCACCATCGACGGCGCCAGGTCCAGGATCGTCACGTGCGGCCACGCCGACAGCGTCGTGCAGAGCAGCGCCACCATGCCCACCGCCGTGATCGCGCCGCCCACCGGGACGACCCGCTGGCCGTAGCGGGCCACCAGGCGGCTGCTGAGCATCGACACCGTGAAGTAGGCGACGGCCATCGGGGTCAGCGCGCCACCCGCGCCCAGCGGGCCGAAGTGCAGGCCTTCCTGCAGCGTCATCGCGAACACGAACATGAACGAGCCGAACGCGCCGAAGAACGGCACGGCCACCATCAACCCGCGGCGCACGCTCGGCAGCCGCATCACCGACGGCGGCAGCAGCGGGGTTCCCCCGCGCCGCTCCAGCCGCCGCTCGACATGCACGAACGCCGCCGCCGCGAACGGGGACACGATCAGCAGGCCGAGAATCCACGCCGGCCACCCCAGTGCCTTTCCCTCCATCAGCGGGACCAGCAACGACAACAGCGTCACCGCCAGCAGGGCGGTGCCCAGCCGGTCGACGCCCAGCGGGTTGTGCGCGCGGCTTTCCGGCAGCTTGCGGGCCATCACCAGCACCACCAGGCCGATCGGGACGTTCACCAGGAAGATCGGCCGCCAGCCGGTGCCCCACAGGTCGGCCGCCACCAGCGCGCCGCCGAGGAGCTGGCCGACCACCGTGGAGATGCCGCCCGTCGCGCCGTACAGGCCGAGCGCGCGCGAGCGCTTCTCGCCCGACGTCGTCGCCTGGATGATCGACAGCACCTGCGGCAGCAGCAGGGCCGACGCCGCCCCCTGCGCGGCGCGGGCCACCACCAGCGTGCCGGCCGTCGGGGCGATTCCGCAGGCCAGGGACGTCAGCGTGAACAGCCAGAGGCCCGCGAAGAACAGCCGCCGCCTGCCGAACGAGTCGCCGAGGCGGCCGCCGACCACCAGCAGCACCGCGTACGCGATGCCGTAGGCGGCGACCACCAGCTCCAGGGTGGCGGTCGACGCGTGGAGGTCGGCATCGATCGTCGGCAGGGCCACGTTGACGATGAAGAAGTCGATGATCGGCAGTGCCGCCCCCAGCAGCACCGTGACCAGGCCGGCGGGGGTCAGTCCCGGCCGAAGTGGGGCACCGGCCGAGCTCGGCGCAAAGGAGGTCGTGGTCATGAGTACTACGATCGACCGGCTTCGAACCTGGTACCAGTTGTTGTTTATCCAGGTACCGGTCACTACCTGGTACCAGGTTCCAGGCCGTGCCATCATGGCACCATGACCACCGCCGTCGAATCCGGCCTTCGCCGCCAAGAGCTGGCGAGGTTCCTGCGCAGCCGTCGCGAGCGGATCACGCCCGAGCAGGTCGGCCTGCCGATCGTGGGCCGCCGCCGGACGCCGGGGCTGCGCCGCGAAGAGGTCGCGCAGCTCGCCGGGGTCGGGGTCACCTGGTACACGTGGCTCGAGCAGGGGCGCGACATCAACGCGTCCGAGCAGGTGCTGCAGGCGATCGCCCGCACCCTGCGGCTCGACCCGCACGAGCACGTCCACCTGTTCCGCCTGGCCGGGGCACCCGAGCCGGAGCGCGAACGGGACTGCCAGGTCATCACGCCGGCGATGGAGCTCATGCTCCGGAAGCTGGAGCCGTACCCGGTCGCGATCCGCAACGCCCGCTGCGACCTGCTCGGCTACAACCGCGGCTACACCTGGCTCATGGGTGACGTCGACGCGATCCCGTTCGGCGACCGGAACACCCTGGTCCAGTGCCTGCTCAACCCCGAGTGGCGCCGGCGCATGCTCGACTGGGACGCGAACATCCCGCGCGTGATCGCCTCCTTCCGCGCGGCGATGGCCGACCACGTCGCCGAGCCGGCGTGGAAGCAGCTGGTCAAGCGCCTCAAAGCGGAGTCGCCGCTGTTCGCCGAGCTGTGGCCGCACCACGACGTCAACTCGGAGCCGATCCGCACCAAGCGGTACCTGCACCCGGACGTCGGGCTGCTGCAGTTCAACTTCACCTACCTCTACTACGGCCGCCGCTCCGAGATCACCATGTCGACCTACACCCCGGCCGACGAGGAGACGGCGGCGAAGCTGCCGCTCGTGTTCGACTGACGACGTACGCCGGCCGTCCGCCCCACGACGGACGCGCGGACCGGCCGTGACCGGTAGTTTCGCGGCATGAGAAGGCCTCCGTGGGCAGGACGTGTGGCGCGCACCGTCGTTGTCGGGGTCTTCGTGATCGGGGCGACCAGTGCGTCGTCGCGGTGGCAGCCCGGGGCGTCGCCGCTGCCGCCGATCGGGTTCGCGTGGCTCGCCGCGACCGTCCTCACGCTGCTGCTCGTCCACCGCTTCCCGCTGACGCTCTTCCTGGTCGCGTCCGCGTCCGCGTTCGGCTACTACGCCTCCGGCCTGCCCGGTGGGCCGGTCATCCTGGTACCGACCGTCGCGTTGTTCGTGCTGACCCGGCAGCGTGGACCGCTCACCGCGGGCATCACCGGCGTCTCGGCGCTCGCCGCCGCCTACGTCGCGCACGTCGTCACGACCAGGTCTTTCGCGTTGGAGACCGGAGCCGCGTTCATCGTCGTCTGGCTGACCGCCGTCATCGGGGTCGGCACCGCCGTCCGGTACCAGGTCGACGCGCTCGCCGCCCGCCGCGAGCAGGCCGCGGAACACCGGCACCGGCTCGCCGAGCAGGAGCGGCTGCGCATCGCCCGCGAGGTCCACGACGTCGTCGCGCACAGCCTGGCGATGATCAACGTCCAGGCGGGCGTCGCCGCGCACGTCGCCGACCGGCGGCCCGAGCAGGCCAAGGAGGCGCTGCTCAACATCAAGGCGGCCAGCGCGTCCGCGCTCAAGGACCTGCGCGCGACCCTGGCCGTGCTGCGCTCCGGGGAGGACAAGGCGCCCGCGCCGAGCCTCGCCCAGGCCGGTGAGCTGCTGGCGCACGCCCGCGACGCCGGGCTCACCGTCGACGTCCACGGCGAACCCGGCGACCTCCCGGCGCCGGTCGACGCGGCCGCGTACCGGATCCTGCAGGAGTCGCTGACGAACGTCGTCCGGCACGCCGACCAGCCGGAACGCGTCGACGTCCGGTTCGAACGCCGGGCCGGCGCCTTCACGATGAAGGTGCGCGACGACGGCCGCGGCACCACCCAGCCGGCGCCGGGGCACGGTCTGCGCGGGATGGGCGAACGCGCCGCGGCGCTCGGCGGCCGGTGCAGCGCCGGGCCGGTCGACGGCGGTTTCGAAGTGTGCGTCGAGCTACCGATCGAGGGGGAAGCATGATCCGCGTCCTGCTGGCCGACGACCAGGTCCTGGTCCGCGCCGGGTTCCGCGTGCTGCTGGAGACCGAGGACGGCTTCGAGGTCGTCGGCGAGGCCGGTGACGGCGAGCAAGCGGTCGCCGGAGCGATCGAGCACCAGCCCGACATCGTCGTGATGGACGTCCGCATGCCCGGGGTCGACGGCCTCGAAGCGACCCGCCGGATCACCGCGAACCCCGACCTCGCCGGGACGAAGGTGCTGGTCCTGACCACGTTCGACGTCGACGAGTACGTCTACGAAGCCCTGCGTGCGGGCGCCAGCGGGTTCCTGCTGAAGGACACCGAGCCGGTCGAGCTGCTGCGGGCGCTGCGGGTGGTCGCGAACGGGGAGGCGCTGCTGGCCCCGACGGTCACCCGCCGGCTGATCCAGGAGTTCGTCGGGCGCCCGGAGAACCGCCGCATCGACACCAGCGCCGTCCGCGAGATCACCGACCGCGAACGCGAGGTGCTCGGCCTGGTCGCGGGCGGGATGTCGAACGACGAGATCGCCGCCCACCTGGTGATCTCGACGGCGACGGCCCGCACCCACGTCAGCCGCATCATGACGAAGATCGGCGCGCGCGACCGCGCCCAGCTGGTGGTGCTGGCCTACGAGTCCGGGCTCGTCACACCGCGTCGCCCCGCCTGACCCGGCGCACCACGCGGACCGCGCGCACCAGGAACACCACGGCGAGGACGCCGACCAGGCAGATCCAGACCACGGCGCCTCCTTTCCCGGCCGATGCTCTGCTCAGTGGGCGTCCGAGAGGGGGACGGCGTTCACCGACACGGCGGAAGTCACACCTTCGGGCTAAGTGCGGCGGGTTCCCCGGCTATTCTCGGCGGGTGATCTCGTACGCGCAGAACGCGGAAGACGTCGTGCTCGCCCGCGTCTTCGCGGGGCAGGCCGCGGGGCGCTACCTCGATCTCGGCGCCGGGGATCCGGTGGTCGCGTCGGTCACCAAGCACTTCTACGACCTCGGCTGGCGGGGCATCAACGTCGAGCCGATCCCGGCCAAGGCCCGCGAACTGCGCAGCGCCCGCCCGGACGACGTGACGCTGCAGGTCGCGGTCGGCGCGGCGCCCGGCACCGCGAAGCTGCACGTCGTCGAGGACGAGTGGGGCTGGTCGACCCTCGACGACGACCTCGCCGGCCACTACCGCGACGACCGCCGCTGGCAGGTCGGCGTGGTCGAGGTGGAGCTGACCACGCTCGCCGCGCTCCTCGACGCCCACCCCGGCCCGGTCGACTTCCTGAAGATCGACGTCGAAGGCGCCGAGCGCGCGGTGATCGAGGGCGCGGACTGGACCCGCCACCGGCCGCGGGTGCTCGTGGTCGAGGCGACCGAACCCGGCTCGCCGAAGCCGACCCACGAGCAGTGGGAGCCGATGCTCCTCGACGCGGGTTACCGGTGCGCGCTGTTCGACGGCCTCAACCGCTTCTACGGCCAGTCCGACGACGCCGACGTCCTGGCGGCGCTGGCCGCGCCGGCCAACGTGTTCGACGACTACGAGCCGTACGAGCACGTCCGGGTGCGCGAAGAGTTCGCCGCGGCACAGGCGGGCCGTCCCGCCGAGGTCGGGTACATCCGGCGGCTCGAGGAGACCGTGGCCGAGGCCCAGCGGGCTCGCACCGACCTGGGGCTGGAACTGGCCGAGGCCCGGCGCGAGCTGGCTCTGGCCGGCCGCGCCGTCGAGGAGAGCCGCCGCCGGGCGGCGGCCCTCGAACACCGCGTGGCCGAGCTGGAAGCCCAGCTCGGCCTCCGCCTCCCCTGACCAGCGCCCCAATGTGGCCTTGGTTGCGTCCAACGCACCGAAGGCCACCTTGGGTGCGTTGAGCGCACCGAAGGCCACATTGGGGCGCTTGAGACTGTGGGTCAGCGCCGCGGCCGGGCGCCGTCGCGGGCCAGCTCGGCCAGCCGGCGGTTGATCACCTTCGCGACCGCCGCCGGGCTGCAGAAGCTGCGGATCGCTTCGATCGCCTTCGCGCCCATTTCGGCACGCAGCCGCGGGCTGTCGGCGAGCTTGCGCAGCCAGCGGGCGGCCTGGTCGACGTCCGCGTCCGCCCACAGCTGCCCGACCGTGTACCAGTCGCCGAAGCCGCCGCCGAACCGGTGGTCGTTCGGTCCGATCGCGCGGGTCTCGTAGCCGACGACCGCCGCCGCGCCCGGCGGCATGAAGTCGATGTTGCCGCCGAACCCGGTCGCCACCACCGGTTTCCCCATCGCCATCGCCTCGGCCATGCCGAGCCCGAAGCCTTCGGAGCGGTGCAGCGACGTGTAGACGTCGCAGGTGGCCAGCAGCGTGTCCATGTCCGCGCGGGACATCTCGCGCCGCAGCAGCGTCCCGCCCACCGAGCCGACCGCCGCGCTCAGCGTGCTGTCCAGTTCCGGGAACCGCTGGAGGTCGTTCGCCTTGAGCACCAGGTGGGCCTTCGTGCCGCGCTCCTCGGGCGGGAACGCCCGGCGGAACGCCTCGATCACCGCCCACGGGTTCTTCCGGGCGTCGCTCGATGACGCGCTGAACGTGAACAGCACGATCAGGCCGTCTTCGGGCAGGCCGAACTTCGCCCGGTCCCCGGTGACGTCCGGCGCCTGCGGAACGACGTTGGGCACCACGGTGATCGGGATGTCGGTCACCGTGCGGAAGGCGTCCGAGACGAACTGCGAGATCAGCCAGAGCTCGTCGATGCCCGGCAGGTGCGGCAGCGCGTGCACCGGCGGTTCCGGCAGCTCCCACGCCCACACGGCGATCGTGTAGCGGTCGAGCGCGTGCTCCGGGATCAGCTGCCACTCGTTGAGGTTGACGATCCACAGGTCGACGTCGAACTCCTTGCCCCGGCGCAGGGCGGCGACCTCCGGTGGCACCTCGATCGTGCGGAACGGCGCCTGGCTGTTGAACTCCGTGAACGTCATGTCGGTGCCGTGGGTGGCCATCGCCTGGACGTACCGGCGAGCCGCCTCCGACAGGCCGGTGGTGGCGCGGACGTCGGCGAAGACGTTCACGCCGGGCCGCGGCTTTTCCTCCGGCGCAACGAAGTTCTCCGCGGCGGAGATGGCGTCGGCGTATCCCTGCGCCGCGATCTGCCAGGTGGCGTTCTCCCCGGTCCACTTCCGCGCGAGCTCACCCGCCGCGCGCAGTTCCTCCGGCCAGCACATCCCGCGTTCGAGCAGCCGGTACAGCTCCGCGGCCTCTGCCGCTGGTGACGTCGGCACAGTCCAGCAGAACGCGCTGTCGTAGTGCCGGTGCTGCGGCAGGTCGCTGGTGATCACCACGCGCCCGGCGCCGAACGCGCGCAACATCGTGCCGCTGGTCTCGCCCGCGGTCGGCCACCGCAGGCTGAGCACGGCGTCCGCGGCCATGATCAGGTCGTCGAGGCGATCCTCCACAGGCGACAGTTCGAAGTGGACGGACTCGGGGAACCCGCTCGCCGCGATCACCTGCCGCACCTGGTCGAGCACCCCGGCGTCCCCGGCGTGGCCGGCGATCAGCAGCCGCGCGTTCGGCCAGCGACGGCGCAGCTCGGCGAAGGCGAGCACGGCGGCCGTCACGCGCCGGTGGCCGGCCAGGCTGCCGAAGACGCCGAAGACGACCTGGTCGTCGGTCCAGCCCAGCCCGGCCCGCACCGGCTCGCGGCGCGCGGGATCCGGCAGCAGCGCGCCGTGCGGGACGGCGTGCACCGGGATCCCCGGGTACCGCGTCCGGAGGAACTCCGCGGTGTGCGGGTCGTGCACGACGACGCCGCGGCTGGTCGTGACGAGCCGGCGTTCCAGGGTCAGCGTCCCGTGGTCGAGGGTCTTGACCCCGTCGACCTCGATCGCCGGCAGGCCGTGCAGCAGCGCCGGGTCGTGCTGGTGACCCCAGATCGGCCCGTGCGCGTACCGCACCTCTTCGCGGAACGCCTCGGAGGCGACGCTGCCGAGGATCCCGGCGTGGAAGTCCAAAAGGGACGGATCGTGCAGCACCACGACACCGGGGTCCGCGATCGCCCGGCGGTAGATCTCGCCGTGGACGCCGGCGTGGTTGCCGACGTGGTAGACCGGCACGCCTTCGGACGGCTCGTCCACGCCGAGCAGCCGGACACCGGCGGGCACGCGGGCACCCGGCGCGTCCGTCATCGCGGCGACGTCCATCAGCTCGGACAGGGCCTCGGTGAGGTGGTGGCTGTAGTCCGCGATCCCGCTGGTCCGTGGCGGCAGCGGGGTCCACATCGTGGCGCGGGCGGTCATCGCCGGGCGATCAGGCACAGGCGCTCACCCAGACCGTCGGCGGCGGCCACCTCGCGGACCTCGACCTCCGGGAAGCCCGCCGCCTCGGCGACGAACCGGAGGTAGACCGGGTGCAGCGGCTTCCGCGCGAAGGGATCCAGCTCGAATTCCGTGACCGCACCGGTGCCCGGCGTCTCGACCAGCAGCACGCCACCGGGCTGCAGCGCGGCCGCGGCGAGGTCGGCGAAGCGGGCCAGCGTGTCCGGGGCGAGGCGTTCGGCGAACCGGAACGCCGTCACCGCGCCGGCCGAGCGGGCCGGCAGCGCGGCCAGCGCCGCCAGGGGCTCCTGCGCGGCGACGTCGAGGCCGAGCTCCGCGCAGTGCTGCCGGACCAGCTTGTTGTCCGAGGCGGCCAGGTACGGCAGGGCGGCCGAGCGAAGCACCTCGAGCCATTCGCCGCGGCCCGGAGCGACGTCGAACACCGGGCCGTTCGCACCGGCTTCCCGGGCCGCCGTGATCAGCGGCAGGTGCGTCTTGCGGGCTTCGCGCACGCGGCTTTCCGGACCGTCGAGCAGCTGCGAGAGCGCCAGCTCGAGGAACGATTCCCGGTCGGCGACGTCCGCGGCGACCTCGTCGACCGTGCTCCCGGTCCGGACGCGGTCGAGCGCGACGTCCAGCTGGGCGTGCCGGAGCCGCGCGTCGACGGACGCCGACGTCAGTGCCGCGACCTGCGCCTCGAGCGCCTTCAGCCGCAGGTCGGTGTCGTCGCCCTGCTCGGCCGTCTCCGCCTGCTGCAGCTTCAGCTCGGACAGCTGCGATTCGATCCGGCCGAGCCCCGCGTACAGCCGCTGGTTCAGGCCCGCGGTCATCGTCCGGTCCTGCTGCCGCAGCTGCTCGACCTCGTGCGCCAGCTCGGCGTGGCGGACGGCGTCGGCGGGCAGCTCGCGCTGGGCGTGGTACACGGCCGCGAGCGCGTCCCGGACCGCCAGGTTGGCCTCGATCTGCCACTTCACCTGGCGCTTCCACAGGAACCGCAGGGCCAGCCGGCCGAGCAGGTCGGTCCTGCGCAGCGGCAGGTGCAGCTCGCGGTGTTCGTCGAGGCGGGCCAGCGCGGCGGCCAGCTGGTCAGAAGACATGCACAATCCCACGGTTCGGCGCGATCATCGGTTGAGCTCGCGGAAGATGTTCTGCTGCACGTTCGGCGTCAGCATCGACGAGGCTCCGGCGATCAGCCCGCGCTCGGCGAACTCGACCACCACGACGTCGCTGCGCTCGAGCAGGTCGGCGATCGCCGTGCCGCTGTCCTGGTCGGACGTGCTGTAGTGCATGGCGGTCAGGTCGCGGAAGGTGGCCGCCATGTACGGCAGGGTGCGGATGGTGAACGAGTCGCCGAGCCACGCCGTGCGCAGGCCGTAGGTGCCCGTCCCGGACGCGGTGTCGGTGTGCACCGGCGGGATGTAGTCGGCGGGCATCGTGCGGGTCAGGTCGGTCCGGCCGTCGGGCATGAGCGCGTAGTGCGTGCCGTCGGTCAGGCCGGTCCGGCCGATCAGCCGCGGCAGGTCGGCGGGCAGCTCCCAGTTCTCCTTCGGCTGGACGCGCCAGCTCCCGGAAATGCCCGGCCGCAGCTTCTCGGTGACCTCGCGGACCGCGGTGATCGCGCCTTCGTCGTTCCAGTGCGCGTCCAGCGGGCCGTAGAGCGGCTGACCCTTGCGGTTGGCCCAGTCCTGGAGCGGACCGCGGAGGTCGACCATGAAGTTCTCGGCGTCGACCCGGCGCCAGAAATCGTTCTGGACCGTGTCGTGGCAGTCCTTGCCGAGGTAGTTGTCGGGCAGGTGCTGCGGGACCATGGTCGCCTTGTCCGGCGCGATCACGACGACCAACTGGCGGCCGGACGCCACGATCCCGTCGCGGAACTGGCGCAGCCGCTCGAAGGTGGTGTCCAGGTTCTCGGTCGGCACGCAGTGGCTGGTGACCTCGTCGCCGAGGTAGAGCCAGCCGTCCTTGCCCTCGATCACGGTGGGGAACTGGCGCGGGTCGAGCTTCGTGTCGCCCGGTACCTGCAGTGGGCCCTGCTGGTGTTCCTGGTTCAGCGGCGGCGGTTCGCCGAACACGCCGCGGCTGATGCCGTCGGCGGTGTGCACCGCTTGTTCGCGCAGCACCAGGTGGTCGGTGGCCCAGCTGCCGAGCTGCGGGAAGAACGACCAGCCCTGCCCGAGGCTCGGGAACGGTGTCAGCGCCCGGTTTTCGAACTCGCCGGGCCGCGCGCCGAAGACGACCGACAGGTTCGGGGTCAGGAAGAAGACGGTGGCGCAGATCAGCGCCATCAGCTGCTTCCCGCCGTGGCGCGGCCGGTAGAGCGCGTGCTCGCGGGGCAGGAAGGCTTCGTAGACCGGCAGCATCGTCTGCTGCGGACCGCCGGGCCGGGTCACGACGTCACCCGTATCCGCCGGGCCACCGGCCGCAGCAGGCGACGGGCCCGTGCGGCCAGCGGCGAACGCGGCGGCTCGGGGGCCTGCCGGGCGAGCCAGGTCCGGTGCGCTTCCGCCAGCCGCTCGCGCAGCCACGCCACGGTGACGTCGGGCGGGTGCGTGCGCAGGATGTGCGCGCGGGCGGCGGCGCCGCGCCGGCGGGCTTCGGCCGGGTCGTCCGCGACGGCGCGCATGGCCGCGGCGGCCACGTCGAGGTCGGGGTCGGCCCAGCGGCCGTCGCTGCGGTACGGCGGCCAGCCAGGGCCGACGGCGGTCGGCGTGAACGGCACCGGCCAGCCGCACTCCGGCCCGAAGAACTCGGTCGTGCTCGAATAGTCCGTCGCGATCACCGGCAGCCCCCTGGCCATCGCCTCGGCCACCGTCAGCCCGAACCCCTCGCTCCGGTGCAGTGACACGTAGGCATCGGTCCTGGCATACAGGGCGTCGAGTTCGGCCGCGGTGAGGTACCGCTCGACGAGCTCGATGCGCGGGTCGCCGTCGATCGCGCGCAGCAGCCGTTCGACGGCCGCGGAGTTCCGGTTCCCGTTGGTCGCCTTCAGCACGAGCCGGACGTCTTCGCGGCCGGGGAAGGCGCGGCGGAACGCCTCGACCACGCCCCACGGGTTCTTCCGGCCGCCGGTCGAGTTGAAGTCGAAGATGAAGAGGAACCGCGTGTGGGGGCCGGGTTCCCGGGTGACCGGGCCCGGGTCGGGCACCGGCACCGGAATGGTCCGGACCGGTACCGGCGAGTGCGCGGCGATCGCCCGGGTGGCGAACTCGCTCGGGGTCCAGACCTCGTCGACGAACGCGAACCCGTCGTGCATTTCGGCCGGGAAGTCCTCGAGTTCCCAGGCCCACAGCCCGATCCGGTAGCGCCCGGCGGCGGCGTCCGGGTGGCTGTCGACGACCACCCTGGTGAAGTCGGAGTTCACCGTCAGCAGGCTGACCCCGAAGCGGGGCGCGCCCACGCTGTCCGGGACGGCGAGCCCGGTGCGGACCGAGCCGGCGATGGACCGCTCTTCGACCACCGACACCAGCGGGATCCCGGCCTGGCCGATCATCCGCTGGACCAGCCGGGCCATCTCCCCGAGCCCGAGTTCGGCGGTGAGGAAGCCGACGACGTTGACGCCGAACTCGGCGACCGGCGCCAGCGGCGTTGCGGCAGGCACCGGGAGCGCCCACTCCGGGAGCAGGCCTTCGGCGACGCCGTGCGTCGCGCACCACTGCCGGAAGCCGGGTGCGTGCTCGCCGCGCGGGTGGGGGAACACCGCCTGCAGGTCGACGCGGACGCGCCAGACTTCGGCGGCCAGCCGCGTCATCCCGCCGGCGGCGTCGACCGGGTTCGCCGGTTCGGTCAGCCAGGCCCGGAACGCGCGGCCGCCGTCGTCGCCGAAGGGGTGCGGCGGGAGCTTCTCGGCCGCCTGGTCCGGGGTTTCCGTGCGCAGCCAGGCGTCGTGGTAGAGCTGCCGCATCTGCGGGGTGAGCGGCGAGCCGTCCGGCAGCGCGGAAAACCGGCCGCCGCCGGGCCGGACCGGGCCGACGCGGTCGCCGTAGGCGTCACACAGGCGGCGCAGGGCCGGGTCCGCGGACAGGCGCACCCGCGGCCGCGTCGCGCAGTCGGCCGACAGCAGCCAGGGCGTCGCCGGGTCGTAGCCCCGGAAGGCGACGAACTTGTGGCCGGACGGCGGAAGTTCGTGCAGGTTCCAGTAGCCGACGGCGAGCCCCGGATCGCGCACGACGAGGTGCTCGAACGGACCGGGCAGCAGGTCCGGCCACCGCCAGGTCGCCGCCGTCCGGTGCGGTGAGCGGCGGCGGGCCTGCTCGGCCCAGTGGTCGAGGAACGGCCGGGCGGCGGGCCCGGCGGCGAGGAAGCCGTCGTAGACGCCGGGGAAGTCCTCGGGTTCGAGGCCGTCGCGCGGGAGCGGGGCCGGCAGCGCCGCCGCGACGACGACGCCGTGCTCCGCCGCGAGGACGCTGACGTCCTCGAACGGCGCGTGGACCTCGATCTCGGCGTCCAGCAGGACCGCGACCTCGAACCGCGCCAGCAGGCTGCGCAGCAGCAGCGGCCGCAGGACGTCGGCCAGGTCGGCGCCGTCGTGGCAGGTGACCAGCCGGAAGTACTCCTCCGGGTCGAGGTCCAGCTCGCCGGGCACGGTGTCGTCGTCGGCCACGAGCACGGTGAACTCGTGGCCGGGGTGGTGCGCGCGGTACGACGCGGCCAGCACCTCGGCGGCGCCCAGGCGGTCCCGGGTGACCACGGTGCAGGCGACGAACCGGCGATCCGCCATGTCAGCTGGTGGCGGGCAGCTCTACCAGCTGCTTCGCGAGGATCTCGTCGAAGGCCTGCGAGACGCCGGCCATGTCAGCGCCGTTCACCTGCACGCGGACCACGGTCTGCTTGTGCACGTAGTGGGCGCGGATCAGGGCGCTGCCGTCTTCCTTGACGAGCTGCTCGACGTCGACGTTCGGGGGCGTCGTGCCGGTGTACTTCGTGAGCTTGTACTTGGCCTGCAGGGTCCCGAGCTTCTCGACCGCGTTGGCCGCGGCCGACGCACCGGAGGCCTTGGCGGTGACCACGACGACGGTCACCCCGGAGGGCAGGTTCGACACCGACATCCGCGCGGTGGTCGGGTCCGCCGCGGCGAGCGCGTCGTTCTCCTCGTCGGTGAGGACCTTGCGCGCCTCGAAGTCGTCGAACTTGGCGAAGTCGGTGGTTTCCTTGACGTCGCCCGGGAGCTTGGCGATCTCGAGGTCGTCCTTCGGCTTCTGGGTCGGGGGCGGCGGCGCCGTGGACGACTGCGCGACCGGCGGCGTCTGCTCGTTGCCGCCGGAGAAGAGGAAGTACCCGCCGACGCCCAGACCGGCCAGCACGACGACCGCGATGACGATCGCGATGATCTTCTTGCTGCCCTTGGCCGGGGCCGTCTCGAACGACGGCTCCGGGCCCTGGCCGACCCAGCTGGTGTCGGCCGGGAACTCCGAGCTGCCCCACGGGGTGCTGGTGTTCTGCGCGGGCGCCGCCCACGGCATCTGCTGGTTCGGGCCGGACAGGTGCGGCGGCGGCGCGTACTGCGGCTGCTGGGCGGGGAAGCCGCCCGAACCGTGGCCGCCCTGGTGGAACCCGCCGGCCGTGGCCTGCGGCGGCACGCCCGGCACGACCTGCGTGCGCTCGGCGTCGGACTGCCCGGCCGGCGCCCAGCCCTGGGGCGGGGGACCCTGCGGGACGGCCTGGGTGCGCTCACCGTCGCCGAACGAGGTGTTGACGATCTGGGTCTGGTCGCCCGCCGGCGGAGCCGGGGCCTGCTGGTGGCCGGACGGCGGCGACACCGGGGCGATGATGTGAGTGCTCTCCGACTCACTGGACCCGGTCTGGCTCGCCTGGGGATCGACGTTGACGGCCGCGGACAGGACGCTGTCTCGCCGCAGCCGGTAGTCGTCGGCCGAAATCTGACCCGCGGCCAGCTCTTCGTCCAACTGGCGTAGTTGCTCCTGCCAGGACAAACCGGGCCCCCTTCTCGTCAGCGTTGCCAGCCCAGCCAGCTCCCGCATCATTGTGCACTCAGACCCGGCCGCCGAGGTCGGAAGGGTCGGTTCGGGCTCAGCTGACCGGGAGGACCGTCTCGAGCGCGTTCACGGCCTTGTCCAGTTCGCTGCTCAGACCGGCCTGCCCGCGGTCCGGCTCGGCGATCCCGATGCTCACGACGTTGCTGCCCGAGCCGTACCAGGTGGTGTTGAGGAAGGTGGTGCGGTCCTTGCCCGACACCGTCCGCAACGACGACTGGACCGACCGGAAGCCGCCCGCGAGCGCGTCCTGGTAGAGCTTCTCGACGACCGCCTGCGCGTTGCCCGGGCTGCTCGTCGGCACGACCAGGACCAGGTACGAGACGTCGCCGTCGGCGGCGCCCCGGTAGATGACCTTGCTCGCGCCGTTGGCGTTCAGCAGGTCCGCGGTCGACGCGGGGTAGAGGCCGAGCTCACGGCCCTTCGCCACGGACATCGTCGAGTTGTTCGGGTTCTGTTTGCCGGGCATCTGCGGCACCCGCTCGTCCAGCGGCGGGGTGCGGACGCCGTCGGAGGCGGACGACGGCGGGTTCGACGGCGCCGCCTGGTCGGAGCCGGAATCGGAACGGAGCCACACGATCCCGCCGGCGAGCATCGCCAGGACCAGGAGCACGCCGAGGACGAGGAAGAGCCGGACCGGACGGCGGCGGCCGCCGTCCGCGGATTCGGCCCAGCGGTGCTTGCCCGGCTCGACCGGCGGCGGCGCGGCCGGTCCGGTCTGGGCCTGCTCCCCGCGTGGGTGCGTCGGCGGGAAGCGGCTGAGCTGGGGCCGGTCCGGCAGCGGGCCTTCGACGCGCAGGTACCGCGTCGGGTTGATGTCCGCCGGGCTCGGCGCGGTGGTCAGGTGGTCGGCGACGGCGGGCACGCCGGTGCCGGTGCGCTGCCACGGCGGCGCGGGCGCCGGCGGGCGGACGGGCGGCCGGGACGGCTGGTAGCCCTGCGGGTTCGACGGCGGTTCCTGCCGTTGTACCGGCAGGGCCTCCGTCGCCGCCGCGGGGTTCTTGCTCTGCCACGCGGTCGCGGGCCGGCGCAGCGGCGACGGGACGGGCGAGGCCACGGTCGCACCGGAAGCCTGCGCGAGCAGCTCGTCACGCTGCTTGCGGTGCGCTGCGGGCTCGATGAGCCCGGCCGCGAGGTCCGCGTCCAGCCGGCGCAGGTCGTCCTGCCAGCTCATGGGTAGACCCCCATCCACCGTTCGGGGCATCAGTCTGGCACGCACGGCCGACCTGAGAAGTTGCTGTTCGAGGTTGATCGGCAACGTAGCGCACGGAACGCCGTTTCGGGAGTCCTCCGCGTGGACGTTCCCGAATCGTCGTCACGACGGGCCTCGGAGCCGCGACCGTCACCCGTCAGGACCCCGAAACTGTCGTACATATGTTCTAAAATAGGCGTTGTCCAGGGGAGATGCCACCCGCGGCCGCGGGTGGCGTGATGGAGGAAGGCAGGGCCATGGCCTACATCACCCTGTCCACGTTCGTGGGCTACAGCGCGAGTTCCGGGCCGTCGCGGTCGTCGTTCGTCCGGCGGCAGCGCCGTCAGTACGAAGATCCGGCGCGGGCGGCGTTCAACTACTACCGGCGGGCCGCCAACGCGGTGCGCTCCGGCCGGGCGGCCAACCAGGACGAGGTGGCGTTGCGCGCGCTCGTCAACGCCGCCGACGAGCGGACGAAACCGCACTACGCGGCGATCGCCGAGGGCTGGCTGCGGTACCTCGGCCGCCGGTCGCCGAAGCTGGTCGACGTGGGCCGGGGCCGGTGCCGGATCGGGGAGCTCGAGATCGGTGTCAGCCCGCAGATGGGGCTGCGCAAGAGCGACGGCCGCCGGTACGCGACCTGGCTCTACTTCAAGGAGGAGCCGCTGGCGAAGGACTCGGCGCAGCTCGCGCTGTGGGTGCTGGAGCAGGCGATGCCGGACATCCTGCCCGGCGGTGAGGCGCTGGTGATCGACGTCCGCCGGGCGAAGGAGTACCAGCTGTCGGCTCGCGACCGGGCCCGGCTGCGGCCGTGGGCCCGCAGCGAGGCGTCGGCGTTCCTCACCCTCTGGGACGCGGCCTGAGCCGGGGAGGCGCCGGGTTCGCCCGGCGCCTCCCCGCTCGGCCGGTCCGGCCGCTGATCAGGCGGATCCGGGTGGTGAGCATCTGACGGAACCCACCCGGACGAGTGACACAGCTCGCGGTGGCCGGACGGGGACTGGACAAACCGGAGGCCGAACACGAAGCTTTCGCGTGTTCTTCCGCGCCTGGCCGACTAGAGGTCTCAATCGTGAATGCAGCCTGGGAAGCCGTCTCCCGCGTCGTCGACGAGCCCGCCTGGTACTGGGTGTACGACAAGCTGGCGTTCTGGCCGAGCACCTACGCGCACGCCTGGCCGGGCTTCCGCGAGCCGGCGCCGTCGCGGACGTGGGACCTTTCGCCCGGGGACCTGGACCGCGCTTCGGCGGAGTTCCGGCTGGGCCCGTACGCGGTCGAGGAGCACCAGGTCGGCACGATCGCGCTGGCCGCGTTCCGCGAGGTCTGCGGTCCGGACGACTGGATGTGGGCGCTGCACTGGCAGCACCAGTCCTACCGCGTCCGCCCGCACCTGATGTCCGGGAGCGCCCGGTGGCCGGTGCCGGTGTTCCCCCGTGCCGATTACCACCTGTTCCTGGCCTCGGACTTCTCCTTCGGCACGCTCGGGCACCCGTGGGAGCGGACGCTGTGCGTGTTCGGCGAGAAGCTGGTGCCGGCGTTCGAGCGGCTGGGTGACGGCGTGCTGTCGAACGTGCTGCGCCGCGACGGAAAGCCGTCCGAGACGACCGGGGCGTCGCCCCGGGCCGGGGGCTTCGCCACCCGGGCCCCCGAAGAGCCGTCCGAGCTGGCCCGCTGAGCCCTTGATTGATCTCTTGCTACCGTTCTGCGGGTGTTCGAATATCACGGCTGGGTGACCATCCAGGCGACCGCGAGCGGCGACGACGACGCGGCGCTCCTGGAGCGCCTGGTCGACCGCGTCCACCGGGCGATCCGCGACGCGGGCGGGTTCGATCTGGTCGACCTCCGCTGGAGCGCGGGAATCCCGATGCTCCACTTCGGTGGTTTCGACAAGCACGGCGGTCCCATCGCCCCCGAACTCCTCGAACTCTTCACCCGCACGGGCGAATTGGCCCCGGGCTCCTACGGCCTCCTGCACACGTGGGACGACCAGGACACGGAGAACGACAACAACTTCCGCGTCTACCGAATGGCCCGAGGCCAGGTAACAGAGCGCGAAGACGCCCACCTGACCCCGGTGGCCCCGACAATCCTCGACACCTACGAACTCTGAGAACGGCCGGCGCACACACCCGGGGGCTCAGCCCACCGGGTGAAATAGCAAAAGGGCTGTATCGGCGTTTCCTGCCGATACAGCCCTTTGAACGCGAGCGGATGACGGGATTCGAACCCGCGACCCTCACCTTGGCAAGGTGATGCGCTACCAGCTGCGCTACATCCGCATTGCCTTGCTGATGGGAAGAACTCTATACCCTCCGCGTAAGGGGTCTGTCACCGGGGTCCCCCGCCATCGGACCGGTGCTTCGGTGTCACAGCTGGCGTACAAGGGGTGACGACGGCTGATTCCCTCCGTATGGTGTCTCCATTCGACCGAATGGGGAGACCTTCGGGGAGGAGGTGCCGGGCCGGATGACCGAGCTGGGCACGGTGCCGCCACCAGCGGCCTCGGAATCCGACGAGCAGGCACTGCTGCAACGGCTCCGCAACGGCGAGGACGCCGCGTTCGGGGAGCTGTTCGAGCTGCACGCCGCCGCCGTCCGCCGGCTCGCGCAGAGCCTGGCCGCCGATCGGTCCGAGGCCGAGGACATCACCGCGGAGACGTTCTTCCGCGTCTTGCAGGCCCTCCGCCGTGGCGCCGGTCCCCGTGACTACGTCCGCGCCTACCTGCTGACCGTCGCCCGCCGGGTGTCGTGGGAGTGGCACGGCGCGCGCCGGGACGTCCCGGTGTCCGACGACGAACTGAACTTCCGCGCCGGGGCGGGTGCCGACACGCACGCCCGCACGGCCGAGCACACGCTGATCACGACCGCGTTCACCAGCCTGCCGGAGCGGTGGCGGACGGTCCTGTGGCAAACCGAGGTCGAGGGCGAGCAGCCCGCGATGGTCGCTCCCCACTTCGGGTTGAGCGCGAACGCCACCGCGGCTTTGGCCCGCCGGGCCCGTCAGGGACTGCGTGCGGCGTACCTGCAGGCGCACCTTTCGGTGAGCCGCGGCCCGGATTCGTGCCGGGCGGTCGTCGAAAAGCTCGGCGGGTTCACCGCGGGCAGCGTCACCGGCGCCGAGGCCGAGCGGATCAAGGCGCACCTGCACGGCTGTCCGTCGTGCCGGGCGACCCAGGACGAGCTGCGGGACGTCTGTTCGTCGCTGCGGGCGCACGCCGGGGTGCTGGTGCTGCTGGTGCCGGCGGCCGCGTCGCTGGGTGGCGGCGGGGTGCTGGCCGGGCTGGGCGCGACGGTCAAGGGCGTGCTGGTCGGTTCGAAGGTCAAGATCGGGCTGGCGCTGGCGTCGACCGCCGCGGTGGGTGCCGTCGGCGTCGCGGCCGGGCCGGTGCTGTTCGCGGCCGGGCCGGTGCAGGACGTCGGGTTGCCCGGTGGGGCGCCGGAGCTCGTCGTGGTGCCGCCCTCGGAGCTGCCTCAGCAGCCGCCTCAGGCGCCGCCGGAGCCGCGGATCGGCGTCGGGGTGCTCAACGGCCGTGGCACGGCGGTCGCGGCCCGGCCGCGGGGCGGGGAGCTGCAGGTCGCCGCGAACGAGGTGCCCGCACTGCCGGTCGTCGCGGACGTTCCGGTCGCGGCGGTGAGCGGTGGTGCCGTGGGTGACCAGCCGGCTCCGCGCGAGGACCTCACCCCGCCGTCGACGTATGCCGCGTCCGACCACCCGGGGACGTCGCCGCGGCTGGACGCGTCGAGGCCCAGCATGACGATGGCCACCGACTCCGCCGACGCTCCCGTGCCGGAGGACGCCGACGCCGACGCGCCCGAGCTGTCGCCGACCGGCCGGCCCGGCAAGCCGGCGCCGCCGTCGGACGAGCCGGCCGACCAGTCCACCGACCAGTCCACGGACGCCCCGGAGAAGCCGGCGCCGAAGGACGACGAGACGGGCGCCACGGAGACGCCGGAGGACACCTCGACGAAGGACACCTCGACGAAGGACACCTCGACGAAGGACACCTCGACGGAGCCGTCGGTGGAGCCATCGACTGAGCCGTCAACGACGGTGACGCCGACTTCGGGGAAGCCGTGCCCGAGCACCGGGTCGGCCGTCACCGGGTCGGGCGAACCGGCGGACCCGGCTCCGGTGCCGCCGTCGGGTTCTTGATCAGCGATGATCCGCCCCGGTGGGCGAGATGTCCGGTTCCTCCCTCGCGCGGGTGAGCTCCGGCACGGTACCGTTCTGGTGTTCGTTCCGAGCTCGTTCGTTCTCGAGCTGCTCACCCTGCGGGCGCCCCGGGAGGCAACCGAATGAACCGGCTGGTACGCGGCGAAGACGGCCGCGACTGGGTGGTCCGTGCCCAGATGGAATGGCGTGCACCGGCGACGGCCGACGACTTCGAGCACGACGTCGCGGGCAGCTACGGGCCCGGGATCGCGATGATCGTGGTCACGACGCTGCTGGCCGTGATCCTCGTGGTGTGGACGCCCGACCAGGTCAACGTGCCCGCGTGGGTGCTGCTGGCGCTGCTGCTCGTGGTGTTGTTCTTCCCGCTGCGGTGGATCCTGCGCCGCCCGTGGACCGTGGTCGCGGAGACCGAGGGCGACGTGACCGGTGACCGGCCGTCCGAGCGCTGGGTCGGCACCATCCGCGGCATGTTCACCGTGCAGGGCGAGGTCAAGAAGATCTCCAAGACCATCCAGCGGCATTCGCTGCCGGACTTCGACGGGCCCCTGCACCCGGTCGAGTAGGACACTGGTGCCATGCCCGAGCTACCCGAGGTCGAAGCACTGGCGCACCACCTGCGTGAGAACGCCGTGGGCCGGACGATCTTCCGCATCGATGTCGCATCGCTGAGCGTGCTGAAGACGGCGACGCCGCCGTGGACCGAGCTGCACGGCCGCGAGATCACCGGCGCGACCCGGCACGGCAAGCACCTCGACGTCGTGGCCGGTGACCTGCACCTGGTCGTCCACCTGGCCCGCGCGGGCTGGCTACGCTGGTCCGACGGCCTCGCGGCGGCGCCGCTGAAGCCGGGGAAGGGCCCGATCTCGCTGCGGGTGCACCTCGAGTCCGCCACCGGGCCCGGCTTCGACCTCACCGAAGCGGGCACGAAGAAGGGCCTCGCGGTGTGGGTCGTCAAGGACCCGCAAGAGATCGCGAGCGTGGCGAGGCTCGGCCCGGACGCCCTCGCCGTGGACGCCGCCCGGCTGCGTGCGCTCTTCGCCGGCAAGAACACCCGGCTGAAGTGGGCGCTCACCGACCAGTCGCTGCTCGCCGGGATCGGCAACGCCTACTCCGACGAGATCATGCACCGCGCGAAGCTCTCGCCGTACGCCACGATCGGCAAGCTCGGCGAGGGCGCCCTCGAAGCCCTCGCCGAGGCGATCCACGAGATCGAGACGGACGCCGTCGAGCGGTCCGTGGGGCAGAAGGCGGCCCGGCTGAAGGGGGAGAAGCGGTCGGGCCTGCGGGTCCACGCGCGGACCGGGCTGCCGTGCCCCGTCTGCGGCGACACGATCCGCGAAATATCCTTCGCCGACAAATCGTTCCAGTACTGCCCGACGTGCCAGACCGGCGGCAAGCCGCTCGCCGACCGCCGGATGTCGCGGCTCCTGAAGTAGCCACTTCCGGACGCTGGGTAGGGTCTCCTCTACCCTCAGTCATCGCAGTTGGACAGAAAGTGGGATCAGGTCTTGCACCCGGTCGGTCGAGCGCAGAGCATGGACGCCGTGTCCGGGTTCCCGCTTGCGCAGATCGTCCCGTGGGGTCTTGTGGTGCTCCTCGTCGTCGCGGTGATCGTGCTGTTCGTCAGGCAGCGCAGGCCGGCCAGCGTGGTGGAGGACGCCATGCTGCAGGCCGTGCACCGGATGTCGAAGGCGGCGCCGAACCTGCGTGCCGGCCTGGACGAGGACGCCGCCGACAAGATCACCACGCAGCTGCTGCAGATGCTCGACTGCGTCGCCGTCGGCATCACCGACAGCGAAGGCACGCTGCTGTCCTGGGACGGCGAGGCGAACGAGCACTACGTCGACCTCGTCGACGCGATCGGCGCGGCCATCCGCAAGCACCGCCGCGAGGTCGTGGCGCACGACCGGATGCCGTGCAACCACCGCGGCACCTGCCGGATGAAGACCGCCGTCATCGTGCCGCTGCTGGTGGAGGGCGAGACCGAAGCGGCGCTGATCGTCGTCGGCCGCACCCGTGGCCGGCTGGTGCAGATGGCCGACGCCGTCGCCCAGTTCGTCTGCACGCAGTTCGAGCTGTCCCGGCTCGACGAGTCGAAGCAGCAGCTCCAGCAGGCCGAGATCAAGGCCCTGCGCGCGCAGATCTCGCCGCACTTCGTCTACAACGCGCTCAACACGATCTCCGCGCTGATCCGCACGGATCCCGAAGAGGCGCGAGAGCTGCTTCAGGACTTCGCCGACTTCACGCGCTACTCGTTCCGGACGTCGGGCATGTTCACTTCGCTCGCCGAGGAGCTGCGCAACATCGACCGCTACCTGACCATCGAGAACGCCCGCTTCGGCGGCCGGCTCGAGGTGCGGATGAAGATCGCGCCCGAGGTGCTCAGCGTCGTCGTGCCGTTCCTGATCATCCAGCCGCTGGTGGAGAACGCCGTCAAGCACGGTCTCGCCAGCAAGCCCAGCGGCGGCTGCGTCACGGTGATCGCGCAGGACTACGGCACCGAAGCGCTGATCAGCGTCGAGGACGACGGCATCGGCATGGACCCGCGCCGGCTGAAGGACGTCAAGAACGCGCACAGCACCGGCGCGCACGTCGGGCTCGGCAACATCAGCCAGCGCATGCAGCAGGTCTTCGGCAGCGACTACGCGGTGATGGTCGAGACCGCGCCCGGCGCCGGGATGAAGGTGACGCTGCGGGTGCCCAAGTTCGTCCCGGGCGTCCGGCCGAACATGCCGGACTACAGCTCCGAAACCGACGCCGGCGAGGCCGACGTCCCGGCCCAGGGCGGTCACGGCCAGCTGAACGGCGCCGAGGTGAACGGCGTCAACGGCACACGGTCGGGCATCCTCCCCATGGGCTGAATCCTGTGACATCCGGGGCTTCGCCCCGGGCCGGGGGCTTCGCCACCCGGACCCCCGAAAAATCCGGCTAGCCTGGCTTCATGAGCGTTACGGACAAACTGGCTTCGCGGATCCCGGTGCTCGCCGACCGGGTCGAGCGCAAGGACGTCGTGGCCGTGGTGAAGCTGCACGGCGTGATCACGCCGTCGCCGTCACCGCTGGCCAGGGGCGCGATCAACCTCGCCGCCGTGGAAACGGCGCTGACCAGGGCGTTCGGGCACGACCGGCTGAAGGCGGTCGCGTTGCTGGTGAACTCCCCGGGTGGCGCGCCGACGCAGTCGGGGCTGGTCGCCGAGCGGATCCGGCAGCTGGCCGACGAGAAGGACGTGCCGGTGCTGGCGTTCTGCGAGGACGTCGCCGCGTCGGGCGGGTACTGGCTGGCCTGCGCCGCCGACGAGATCTACGCGCACCGGACGTCGATGGTCGGCTCGATCGGCGTGATCAGCGGCGGCTTCGGGTTCACCGGCCTGCTGGAACGCTTCGGCATCGAGCGGCGGCTGCACACGGCGGGTGCGAACAAGTCGCGGCTGGACCCGTTCTCGCCGGAGAAGCCCGAAGACGTCGAGTGGCTGAAGAAGATGCACACCCAGCTCCACGAGCTGTTCGTGAACTGGGTGAAGGAGCGCCGTGGCGACCGGCTGACCGGCTCGGAGGACCTGTTCACCGGCGACGTCTGGCTGGGCGCGAAGGCGGTCGAGCTGGGCCTCGTCGACGGCCTCGGCAGCCTCCGGCAGATCATCACCGAGCGCTACCCGGACGCGGAGATCTCGGTGGCCGAGCCGAAGAAGCCGCTGCTCGCGCGCCTCGGCCTCGGCGCGCCGGCGGCGGCGTCCGCGGTGCTGGACGCGGTGACGCAGAAGGCGGCCTGGTCCCGCTTCGGCCTCTGAGGTGATGGCCTTCCGGGCAAACTTTGTGACCTGGATCACCCTACCCGTGTAACGCCCCTGGAATCGGGCGGAGGCCTCAGGTCTCCTTGTCGACGGGCTTTGTTGCGAACGGCAACAAATCCGGTCGACAAGGAGGTCGTCCCCGATGCCCCGACTCCGGTTCACCATCGGCGCCGTGCTCGGCGCCGCGCTCATCGCCGTCCCGCTGACCCTCCCCGCCGCGGCGTCGATCCCGCCGCCCGAAGCCGGCTGGTCGACGGTGTTCGCCGACGACTTCACCGGCGGTTCCGGCTCGCTGCCGGCCAGTGCGAACTGGATCATCGACACCGGTCACAGCTACCCGGGCGGCCCGGCCAACTGGGGCACCGGCGAGATCCAGAACTACACGTCGAGCACCGGCAACGTCTCGCTCGACGGCTCCGGCAACCTCCGCATCACGCCGTTGCGCGACGGCGCCGGCAACTGGACGTCGGCCCGGATCGAAACCCAGCGCGCCGACTTCAAGCCACCGGCGGGCGGCGTCATGCGGATCGAGAGCCGGATCCAGATGCCCAACGTCACCGGCGCCGCCGCGCTCGGCTACTGGCCCGCGTTCTGGGCGCTCGGTGGCCCCTACCGCGGCAACTACTGGAACTGGCCCGCCATCGGCGAGTTCGACATCATGGAGAACGTCAACGGGATCAACTCCGTCTGGGGCGTCCTGCACTGCGGCGTCAACCCGGGCGGCCCGTGCAACGAGACCACCGGCCTGCCGAACAACCGGGCCTGCCCCGGCAGCAGCTGCCAGTCGGCCTTCCACACCTACCGCTTCGAATGGGACGCGAGCACCAGCCCGCAGGTCCTCCGCTGGTTCGTCGACGGGCAGCAGTTCCACTCGGTGAGCCAGAACCAGCTCGACGCGACGACCTGGGCGAACATGACCACCCACCAGGGGTACTTCGTGCTGCTGAACGTCGCCATCGGCGGTGCGTTCCCGAACAACAACTCGGGCACGACCACGCCGGGACCGGGGATCGTGCCGGGCCGCCCAATGGTCGTCGACTACGTCACGGTGACCACGCGCGGCGGCGGTGGCGGCACGACGACCCCGCCCACCACGACCACACCGCCGTCCGGTGGCGGCAGCGCCTACCGCACCATCCAGGCCGAGTCGTACGGCCAGCAGTCCGGCGTGATCACCGAGGCCACCACGGACACCGGCGGCGGGCAGAACATCGGCGCGGTGGCCAACGGCGACTGGGCGCTCTACCCGAACATCGACTTCGGCAGCAGCGCGGCGACGAACTTCCAGGCCCGGGTCGCGTCCGGCGCGGCGGCCGGCGTCAGCGGGCTCGTCGAGGTGCGGCTCGACAGCCGGTCCACCACGCCGATCGGCAGCTTCGCGGTGGGGAACACCGGCGGCTGGCAGAGCTGGCGGACCGTCCCGGCGAACATCAGCGCCGTGACCGGCGTCCACAACGTGTACCTGACGTTCACCAGCGGTCAGCCTGCTGATTTCGTGAACCTGAACTGGTTCACCTTCGTGCATTGAGTCGAGGGGCCCGCGGCCTCGGTCGCGGGTTCCCACTTCAGGCGGACGGGGGCTGGACATTGCACTCGGCAATGGGCAGGATGCGTTTCACTGTGAGTGCTCACGATGACACCCGGAAGCTCGTGGTCCTGGCCGTGGACGACGAGCCGAACGGTCTTGACGAACTCGTCCACTGCCTCCGCAACAGCCCGCACGTGGCGAAGGTGTTCCCGGCGATCGACGCCTCCGAGGCGCTGCGGTTGCTGTCCACCGACGACCCGCGCCTGCGCGAGCGCAAGGACCGCGGCCTGCCGATCGTCGACGCCGTCTTCGCGGACATCGACATGCCCGGGCTGTCCGGCATGGAGATGTCCCGCGTGTTCGCCGCGCTGCGGCCTTCGCCCGCGCTGGTGTTCGTCACCGGGCACGCCGAAGAAGCCGTCAACGCCTTCGACCTCGGTGCCCTCGACTACGTGCTGAAGCCGTACCAGCAGGACCGCCTCGACCGCGCCATCACGCGCGTGATGGAGAAGCTGGCCGCCGCCGCGGCGCCGCCGCCCGGCGCGCTGGGCGGCGAGCCGGTCAAGAACGACGACGAGGTCATCCCGGTCGAGCTGGCCGGCACCACCAAGCTCATCCCGCGCTCCTCGGTCCGCTGGGTCGAGGCGCAGGGCGACTACGCGCGGCTGTTCACGACCGAAGGCAGCCACCTGGTCCGCATCCCGCTGGCCCAGCTCGAAGAGCGCTGGGAGAAGGCCGGGTTCGTCCGGATCCACCGGTCGTTCCTGGTCGCCCTGCCGCTGATCACCGAGCTGCGCATGGGGCAGGGCGGCTACCAGGTCGTCATCGGCAACGAGGAGAAGGTGCTGCCGGTGAGCCGGCGGCACACCCGCGCGCTGAAGGACCGGCTGGTCGGTTCGGGCCGGAACGGCTGAGCCGGGACCGGCCATGACCGACGACTTCTACGAGCGCCGCGCGAACGGTGTCCGCGAACCGGATCCGACCCTCGGCAGGCGCGGTCCCCGGCAGCGGCCGCTGCCGCAGCCGGCCGACCGGGCCGTCGTCGAACACCTGCCGCCGGCGCCGGAGAACGAGCCGCCGCCCAAGCCGGAACACCACGCGAAACCCAAGCGCGAGCGGGTGATCCTCGCCGATCCCCGCCGCGGCGCCGGCACCCTGCGCGCCCGGGTCGAGCTGGAGGAGCAGACCAGCTGGGGGAAGCTGCTCGTCCGCGACCACCTGGTGAAGGTGCAGCTGCGGACGGCGTTGCTGCTCGCCCTGCTCGTCGTCGGCGTCTTCGGCTCGCTGCCCGTGCTGTTCTACCTGGTGCCCGGATTCTCGAAGGCCAGCCTCCTCGGCATCCCGGTGGCCTGGCTGATTCTCGGCGTGCTGCCGTTCCCGTTCCTGTTCGGCGTCGGAATCTGGTACAACCGCCTCGCCGAGCGCAACGAACGCGCTTTCGTGGACATGATCGAAAACTAGTTTCGCACCGAGTCGTGCGAGGATTCCTCCCGTGCAGTTGAACCCGTGGGCCTTGACCGGCATCGTGCTGGTCGCCGTGGTGACGCCCTACCTCGGTCTCCGCTCGTCGCGGTCGGCGACGAGCACCCACGATTTCCTGGTCGCGCGGCGCACCGTGCGGTCCCGCCGCAACGCCGCCGCGATCTCCGGCGAATACCTCTCCGCGGCGTCGTTCCTCGGCATCGCCGGAATCGTGCTCAAGGACGGCGCCGACGCGTTGTGGTTCCCGATCGGGTTCACCGCGGGGTACCTGGCGCTGATGCTGTTCGTGGCGGCGCCGCTGCGCCGGTCCGGCGCCTACACGCTGCCCGACTTCGTCGAAATGCGGCTCGGCTCGCAGGGCCTGCGCCGGTTCTCGACGGCGGTCGTCGTGTTCATCGGGATCCTGTACATGGCCCCGCAGCTGCAGGGCGCCGGCCTGACCCTGGCGACGATCCTGCCCGTGCCTGCCTGGGCGGGCGCCATCGTGGTCATGGTCCTGGTGGCGTTCAACGTGATCTCCGGCGGCATGCGCGCGATCACCGTGGTCCAGGCGTTCCAGTACTGGCTCAAGCTGTTCGCGATCTCGGTGCCCGCGTTCGTGCTGTGCATGGTCTTCTTCACCGGCGGCAGCCCGGACGGCTTCCGGCCGCTCGGCTCGCCCGCGCCGCCGGTCTTCGTCACCGACACCACGGTCGACGTGCAGACCGACGTCACCTTGCACGTCACGTCGGACACCTACCTCTACGCCTACGGCCGCACCGACAACGGCCCGGCGGCCGGGCCGACGCACTGGACACCGCTGGCGCCCCACACGGTTTCCGAAGGCACCAAGCTGAAGTTCATCGCGGGCACGCCGGTGCCGGTGGTCAGCGACTCCGTCGCCGACAACGCGGACTGGCTGCACCCGGGCTCGGGCAGCCTCACCGACCTGCTCCAGACGTACTCGCTGATGTTCGCGACCTTCCTCGGCACGATGGGTCTGCCGCACGTGCTGGTCCGCTTCTACACCAACCCCGACGGCAAGGCCGCGCGCCGCACCACCGTGCACGTCCTGCTGCTGCTGGGCCTGTTCTACCTCTTCCCGACGCTGCTGGGCGCGCTGTCGCGGATGTACGTCCCCGAGCTGCTGGTGACCGGCAAGACGGACGCGGCGATCCTGCGGCTGCCCTCGGCGATCCTGCCGGGCGTCGGCGGCCAGATCCTCGGCGCGGTCACCGCGGCCGGCGCCTTCTCGGCGTTCCTGTCCAGCACGTCCGGGCTGCTGGTGAGCGTGGCCGGGGTGGTGTCGACCGACCTGCTGCCCGGCCGGGTGCGGGACTTCCGCGTGGCGGCCGGGCTGGTCGCGCTGTTCCCGATCGCGGTCGCGGTCGCGCTGCGGCCGGAGGACATTTCGCTGTCGATCGGGCTGACCTTCGCCCTCGCCGCGTCGACGTTCAGCCCGCTGCTCGTGCTGGGCATCTGGTGGCGCAAGCTGTCCTGGCCCGGCGCGCTGGCCGGGATGTTCGTCGGCGGCGGCCTGGTGCTGGCCGCGCTGGTGGTCAACGTCGTGAGCGGCTACACCGGCGGCTGGGCGCCCTGGTTCGCCAACCAGCCCGCGCTGTTCACGGTCCCGGCCGCCTTCGTGACGACGTACCTGGTCAGCCGCGTGACCGGGTACGGCCGCCCGGAGCACGTCCACGACATCATGCTGCGGCTGCACGCGCCGGACCCGCTCGGCTTCATGCGGGACAGGGCCGTCGCGCGGTTCGGGCAGGCCGAGGAGAAGACCCGGGTCGCCGGCCGCGGCCGGCACCGCAAGTGATGCCCGCCCCATCACGCATGATGCCCCGCCGATCACGCGTGATGCCCGGATCCGGCGTGCACACCTCGACCTCACGCGCGGGCAACGGGTGTCCGTGGCAGCATGGGAACCGTGGTGAGCCCTGCTGAACTGCCGACCGCCGAGGTCCGCGACCTGCCCAAGGACGGCCTCGTGCTGCTCGACGTCCGCGAAGACGACGAGTGGGCCGCCGGACACGCGCCCGGCGCGGTGCACATCCCGATGGGGGAGCTGCCTGCCCGCGTCGGTGAGCTGGCCGATCTGCCCGAAGACCAGCCGATCCACGTGATCTGCCGCAGCGGCGGCCGGTCCGCGCGGGCGGCCGCGTGGCTGAACCAGAGCGGCTGGGACGCGGTGAACGTGGCCGGCGGGATGGGCGCGTGGCAGCGCGAAGGCCGTCCGATGGTGGGCGAGCACCCCGGCATCGAACCCGAAGTGATCTAGCTTGCACCCGGGGCAGCCTCCGCAGGGCCGGCCGTACCCGCCCGGGTACTGGCCGCGCCCGGCGACGCCGCTGACGGCCCAGCAGTTGCAGGGCCGGACGCTGGCCGCCCAGCCGGAGCCCTACCCCTACCACCGCCGTCCGGTGCAGCGGCCGCGGCTGCGCTGGGTGGCGACCCCGCCGCCCGGCGCGTGGCCGCGCCCCCGCGTCGTGGCGCCCGAGCCCTACTACGGCCCGCCGTCGTACCCGGTGCCGCCGCGCTGGGGGTTCCCGAACCTGGTCTGGCGGCGCCCGACGTCGGTGCCCGGCACGGCGTCCGACGAGGTCCGCCCGATCGACCGGGTGCCGGTGCTCAGCCGCAGCGTGGTCGTCGTCCTCTTCGCGTTCGCCGTGCTCGCCGTGGCCGCGGCGGGTGCGGAGATCTGGCGGTACGTGCTGCTCGTCCAGGGCCGCGATTCCGCGCTGTCCCGCTCGGTGGTGGCGTTCTCCGACGGCTTCGTGCTGGCCGCGGGCCTGCTCGCCTCGATCCTCGCGCTGCTGCCCGCCGGCCTGTCGCTCTGGTGGCTGCTGGTCGCGCGCCAGGCGGCCGCGGACGCCTCGGGCGACGACCCACCCCGGCCGGTGTGGCAGGTGCTGGTCGGCGTGCTCGTGCCGGTGGCGAACCTGCCCATGGCGCTGTCCGTCGTCGGCGAGCTCGAGCACGCGGTGCTGGGCCGTTCGCGGGACGTCCGGCCGAAGCCGTCACGCCAGGTGCTCGTGTGGTGGGGCGCCTGGCTGCTGAACTGGATCCTGCTCGGGGTGTCGATCTTCTGGCGCTTCCGCGACGACGTGCAGTCGATGGCCGACAGCGTCGTCCTGGTCGCCCTGACCGACCTTTCCGCGGCCGCCCTGGCGGTGCTGACGGCCCTGGTGGTGCGGCGGTTCTCCGCGCTGCTGGCGCCGTCGGACGCGCTGGACGTGCGCGAGATGCGCGTGCTGAAGGTCGAGGGCGCGCCCGAGCCGGAGCTGCGGGCTTCCCGGCCGGCCGGCGCGGCGCGCTAGTAGCGGCCGAAGACCGGTTCGAGCTGGTCGAAGGCCTGTTCCGCCAGCGGCCAGAGTTCTTCGACGATCGTCTTTTCGTTCTCGAGGGTCCGGTCGAAGACCTCCTCGAAGAGCACGCGCAAGACGGCCGCGAGGTGGACGGCGGCGAGCGTGGGCGTGAGGTCTTCTTCGGGGTGGCGCCGGATGAGGAGATCGATGAGCGCCGTCTCGCGTTCGCGGTGCATCTCGTGCAGCGCGTTGGTCAGCACCGGGCTTTCCTTGACCATCCGCACGAAGCCGGGGCCGGAGAAGCCGACCAGCGCGTGTTCGGCGCCCAGTGCTTCGAAGTAGAGCTCGCGCGTGTCGTGGAAGACGCTGTCGCGGATCAGGGCGGCGGGCCAGGACGTGAAGTCTTCGCGGATGTCGAAGACCAGGTCTTCCTTGCGCGGGAAGTGGTTCGTCACGGTCATCTTGGCGACCCGCGCCTCGGCGGCGATGTCCGCGATCGTCACGTCCTCGAAGCCGTTGCGGATGAACAGCCGCGTGGCCACGTCGGAGATGGTTCTCCGCGTTTCGTGCTTCTTCCGGTCCCGGAGTCCCTCGCGCATGACGTCACTCTACTGGGTCGGACCCAAGTTTGGGCTTGACCCAGTGAATGGGTCGGACCTAATCTGAGGTTCGACCTAATCAACTGGGGGTGAGCATGACAACGGCGGTCCGGCCCGATGCGGCGCTGTGGCGGCTCGGCGGAGTGTTGATCATGGGGGCGGTGCTGTCGATCCTCGACGCGACGATCGTGACCGTCGGGATCGGCTCGATCGCCCGTGACCTGGACAGCCCGCTGACCACGGTGCAGTGGGTGGCGAGCGCGTACCTGCTGGCGGCGTCGGCGGCCATCCCGCTCTCGGGCTGGCTGGCCGACCGCTTCGGCGGCCGCGCGGTCTGGCTTGCGGCGGTGGCGATCTTCACCGCGGGCACGCTGCTGTGCGGCTTCGCCTGGTCCGCGCCGGCCCTGATCGCGTTCCGGGTGCTGCACGGGCTGGGCGGCGGGCTGATGCAGCCGGTCGGGCAGGCGGTGTTCGCGCAGGAGGCAGGCCCGGCGCTGGGCCGGATGATCGGCGTGATCACGCTGCCGGCCACGGTGGCGCCGGTGCTGGGGCCGATGCTCGGCGGTGCGCTGGTGGCGGACTTCGGGTGGCGCTGGATGTTCTTCGGCGTCGTCCCGCTGGGCGTGGCGACGTTCCTCTTCGCGCGGCGGCTCCTCCCGGCGCCTCCGCCGGGCGGTGTGCAGGCTCCCTTGGACGTCCGGGGGTTCGCGTTGCTCTCGCCGGGGCTGGGCGCCTTCGTCTACGGCCTGGCCGAGGGTGTGGTCGTCGCCTGGGCGGCCGGTGCCGCGCTGTTGCTGGCGTACGGCGTCCACGCCTCCCGAGCGGCGTCACCGGTGCTCGATCCGGCGCTGTTCCGGAACCGGGGGTTCGCCGTCGCGAGTGCGAGCACGTTTCTGCTGGGAGCGTCGCTGTACAGCTCGATGCTGCTGCTTCCGCTGTACTACGAGCAGGTCGAGCACGCGAGCGCGTTGCAGGCCGGCCTGTTGCTGGCGCCCCAGGCACTCGGCTCGGCGGCGGTGATGCCGGCGAGCGGCCGGCTCCTGGCCCGGTTCGGGCCGCGCCGCGTGATGCTGGCCGGGATCGTGCTGTCGCTGCTGGGCACGATCGCGTTCACCCAGCTCGGCTCGGCACCCGATGGTGCCCTGCTGACGCTCTCGCTCCTGATCCGCGGCGTCGGGCTGGGCGCGGCAACGGCCCCCGGCATGACGACCCTGTACGGCTCGCTGGAGCGGTCCCGCATCCCCCGGGCGGCGAGCGCGTTCAACGTGGTCAACCGCATCGGTGGCTCGTTGGGCACCGCCCTGCTGGCCGCGATCCTCCACGGTGAGCTCATGGCTGCCACGCCGGCTCCGGCGGCGTTCGGCACCACCTTCACGTGGGCACTGGCGCTGTCGGCGCTGACCTTGATCCCCGCACTTTTCTTCCCCCAGAGGAGCACCCGGTGACTTTCCGCCTCTTGAGCGTCCACGCCCATCCGGACGACGAGTCCAGCAAAGGCGCGGCCACCCTGGCCCGCTACGCCGCCGAAGGCGTCGACGTCCTCGTCGCCACTTGCACGGGCGGCGAGCGTGGCGATGTCCTGAACCCGGCCCTCGACACGGCCGAGACGTGGGCGGACCTCCCGGCGATCCGCCGTCGCGAGATGGCCGCGGCCGCCGCGATCCTGGGGGTCCGCCAGCGTTTCCTCGGCCTAGTCGACTCCGGCTTGCCCGGCGAAGGCGAGCCGCTGCCCGAGGGCTGCTTCGCGGCCCTGCCGCTGTCCGAGGCGGCGGCACCGCTGGTGGCCGTGATCCGCGAGTTCCGTCCGCACGTGGTGATCACGTACGACGAAACGGGCGGCTACCCGCACCCGGACCACATCCGCACCCACGAGGTGACGCTCGAAGCCTTCACCGCGGCCGCCGACCCTGCCCGCTATCCCGGCACCGGCGAGCCGTGGCGCGCCCAAAAGCTGTACTACCAAGCAACTCTGAGCCGCGCCTGGTTCCAAGCCCTGCACGAAGCCACCCTGGCCGCCGGCCTGGAATCGTCCATGGCCGAGGTCCTGGACGAACTCCCACCCGACAAATTGCCGGTCACCACGCAAATCCGCTGCGACGCCTACTTCGCCACCCGCGACCGAGCCCTCCTGGCCCACGCCACCCAAGTAGACCCGGCCCACCCGTTTTTCGCCCACTCACGCGAAATCGAACGCCAAGTCTGGCCCCACGAGGACTACCACCT
>JARAWT010000083.1:0-42732 GCA_033793495.1 Streptomyces sp. MN03-5084-2B
GGAGGGGGCGGCGGGGGTTGCGGCGGTTGAAACGCCGACGCGAGCGCGTGCGTCTCACAGCTACGGTAACCGCGACACACTGAGGGGAGACGGGCGATGACCGACCCGTGGGGCATTTCCGGACCGGATTTCGTGGTCCTCTACATCGCGTTGCTCGGGGCGGTCCTGCTCGTCAGGGTCATCGTGTCCGGGATCGTGAACAGCCGGGCGATGCGGCGGGACACCGTGGCGCCCGGCCCGCCGCCGACCGTCTACCAGCTCGCCTTCCTCGCCGGCGGCCCCGACCGGGCCGTCGACGCGGCGATCGCGGCCCTGGTCGAGCGCGGACAGCTGCGCGTCAACAGCTACAAGCAGGTCAGCCAGGCCGGGACGCGGCCGGCCGAACCGCTGGAGCGGGCGATCTTCGACGCGGCCCAGCTGAAGACGACGGCGACGCTGCGGGCGCACGGCCGCCAGTCGGCGGCGATGCGGGCCCTGGAGGAGGGCCTCGACCAGCGCGGGCTGCTGACGTCGGCGGCCGCCAAGCGGCAGGCGCGGACGTTCGGGCTCCTCCTGCAGCTGGCCGTGCTGGCGCTCGGCGTGGCCCGGCTGGTCAACGGCATCAGCCTCGGCCGCCCGGTGGGGATCCTGGTGTTCCTGGTGCTCGTCGCGGCGGTGCTGGCCATCGTGGCGGCGGTCCGCCGGTCGAAGACGGGGGCCCGGCAGCCCTCGGCCGCCGGGTACCGCGTGCTCGGCCAGTTCCGGGCCGCGGCGAGCGGCGGAGTCCCGGCCGGGATGCTGGCCGGCGGCGTCCTGCTCGGCGGGGCGGCGGCCGCGGTCGCCCTGGGTGGCTGGGCGATGTACCCCGACGAGGAGCTGAGCGCCGCGCTGGCTCCGCCGGTGACGTACGGCGGCGGCTCGTCCGGATCTTCCGGATCGTCGTGCAGCAGCGGCTCGTCGTGCTCGAGCTCGTCGTGCAGCAGCGGTTCTTCGTGCGGTGGCGGCGGGTGCGGCGGCGGGGGTTGCGGTGGGTGAGCTGGGCATCGGGATCGGCTGGCGGCACGAGCTCGACCTGTCCATCGCGCGGCTGCCGGGCGTGGACTGGGTCGAGGTCGTCGCCGAGAACCTGCACGCCGACCACCTGCCGGAGACGCTGGTGGCCCTGCGCGAGCGGGGCCTGCCGGTGCTGCCGCACGCGGTCTCGCTGTCCCTGGGCGGCGCCGAGCCCCTGGACACCGGCCGCGTCCAGCACCTCGCGGAGATCGCGCGGGCCCTGGACGCGCCGCTGGTCAGCGACCACGTGTGCTTCGTCCGCGCGGGCGGGCTCGACTCGGGCCACCTGATGCCGCTCCCCCGCACGCGCGAGGCGCTGGACGTGCTGGTGGCGAACGTCCGGCTCGCCCAGTCCATCGTGGACGTGCCCTTGGCGCTGGAGAACATCGCCGCGGTGCTCGACTGGCCGGACGCCGAGCTGACCGAGGAGCAGTTCCTCACCGAGCTGACCGAGCGGACGGACTGCCGGCTGATCATCGACGTCGCGAACCTCTACGCCAACGCCCGCAACATCGGCACGGACCCCGAAGCGTTCCTGGACGGCATCCCCTGGGAGCGGCTGGCGTACGTCCACATGGCGGGCGGCATCGAGCGCGACGGCGTCTACCACGACACGCACGCGCACCCGGTGCTGCCGGAGGTGCTGGCGCTGTTGACGGAGCTCCGCCGCCGGACGGACCCGCCGGGTGTGCTGCTGGAACGCGACGACGACTACCCGACGGACGACGAGCTGGCGGCGGAGCTGGCGGCCCTGCGCTCGGCGGTGACGAGGTGAGCCGCGCGGAACTGGCCCGTCGGCAGGCGGAGTTGCTGCACGCGTTGCTGGCCGACGGCCCGGCACCATCGGGCTTCGACCCGGCCCGGCTCCGGGTGGAGGCAACGGTGCTGCGGCGGAAGCACGGGCGGGTGCTGGCCTACCAGCGGCCGGAGCTGGCGGAGGCGCTGGGCGAGCGGTTCGGGCCGCTGTTCGCGGAGTTCAACGGCGGCCGGCCGAAGAAGGCGACCGAGCGCTCCGGGGCGTACGCGGACGAGTTCGTGACGTGGCTGATCGAGAGCGGTCACCTGCCGAAGCCGAAGCGCCGGCTGGTGGACCGCCTCCGGCGCCGCTGATCCACAATTCCGCCAGGCTGTGGACAACCAGGCGCTGACCAGGCTTGTCGTCGGCCACCGCCGGTAGACTGGAACCGGGGCGGCCCCCAGGGTGGGTGGGATGTGCGTCAGGGCGTCCAGGTCGGCTTGTCGACACCCGGCAGCCGCGTCCCGAACTCCCAGTACGGCTCCGCGCCCGGCAACCCACCGGCCATCCGGACCCGCGTCAGCCGCCCGTACCCGCTGTCCGCGTCCTCCAGCAGGTCCGCGTAATCGACGTCGACCGCCGCGGAGTCCTTGCGCCCCAGGGAATCCAGCCACCGGCCCGTCCCCGCCAGCGACAGCCGGGCCCGCCAGGTTCCGCCCTCCTCGACCTGGCGCCGCAGGGCCGTCATCACCGCCGCTGCCGCCAGCCAGCCCGTCGCGTGGTCCAGGGCCTGGACCGGCAGCGGCGACGGAGGATCGCCGAAAGCCATGCCGTTCGACATCTGGACCAGGCTGTCGAACCCGCGCCGGCGCGCCCACGGGCCTGCCCAGCCGTACGCGCTCAGGTCCGCGATCACCAAGCCGGGCCGCAGCTCGGCCAGCTCCGCGGGCCCGAACCCGATGCGCTCCAGCGCCCCCGGGCGGAACGACTGCACGAGCACGTCCGCCCGGCTGATCAGCTTCTTCAGCCGCGCGCGGCCGCCCTCTGTGTCCAGCGCGACGAACGTCGAGCGCTTGCCCTGGTTCGTGTCGCGCACCAGCGCCTCGACGCGCGGCAGGTGCGCCGCCCCGACGTGCAGGACGTCGGCGCCGTGCGCCGCCAGCACCCGCCCGGCCACCGGGCCGGCGAGCACGTGCGTCAGCTCCAGCACCCGGATGCCGCCCAGCGGGCGGTCCGAGTAGAACAACGTCCGCTTCGGCGCCGCATCCACCGGCTCCAGCGAAACCAGCGGCAGCGAAGAAACCGCCTCGCCCTGGGGATGTGCCGCCCAGTCTTCCGGCGAGCGCAGCTCGGCCGCCGCTCCCCCGGCCGACACGACGGCGTGCTCCACCTCGCGCGCCCCGCGTCCGGCGACCGCCTTCTCGACCGCGGCCCGCGTCCCGGGCACGCCCAGGCCCCAGCACACCGCCGCTTCGTGCCGCGGGTAGTTGGCGTGCAGGCGCACCCAGCCGTCGGCCGTGCGGTAGTCGCCCGACAGCGGAGCCCAGACGGACTCCGCGCCGACGCCGTCGACCTTCAGGAGCTGCTCACTGCGGAAAGCCGCCGCCGCGTGGCGAGTGTCCGCCGTGACCACGCCGGGCTCGATGTCGCGCACCCGGAGCATCTCGCCGGCCGCCAGGGTGGCCGCGGCGATCGACGCGGTGGCGGCGGCCGCCACCCGGTACGAGCCCGGCAGGACGTCCTCGGTGCCGGTCAGTTCGAACGCGCCCGGCTGCGCTCCGGTGAGGGTGTCCCAGACACCCTCGACGATCTCGCGCACTACGGGAGCGCCGCGACGAGCTCGGCGGGCGGCACGCGGGTGCCGGTGTAGAACGGGATCTCCTCGCGCACGTGCAGCCGCGCCTCGGTGCCGCGCAGGTGGCGCATGAGGTCGACGATCCGGTGCAGCTCGTCGGCCTCGAAGGCGAGGATCCACTCGTAGTCGCCCAGTGCGAACGACGCGACGGTGTTCGCGCGGACGTCCGGGTAGTCGCGGGCTTCCTTGCCGTGGTCGGCGAGCATCTTGCGGCGGTCGGCGTCCGGGAGCAGGTACCACTCGTAGGACCGCACGAACGGGTAGACGCAGATGAACTTGCGCGCCTCTTCACCGGCCAGGAAGGCCGGGATGTGGCTCTTGTTGAACTCGGCGGGCCGGTGCAGCGCCGTCTGGCTCCAGACCGGCGTCGACGCACGGCCCAGCGGCGTCCGCCGGAACCCGGCGTAGGCGGCCTGGACCTGCTCGATCTCCTCGGCGTGCCACCAGATCATGAAGTCGGCGTCGGCGCGCAGCGCGGAGAGGTCGTAGACACCGCGGACGGTGACGCCCTTGGCCTCCAGGCCGTCCAGGTACTCCGCGGTCTCGCGACCGGCGGTCCCGCGGTCCTCGCCCAGCCGGCCCGGCTCGATCCGGAAGACCGACCAGGTCGTGTAGCGGATGGTGTCGTTGAGCTCGTTGTAGTTGACCCGCGCCATGGGTCCATCCTGTCACCGTGGCGACGCGCCCGCCGCCACGGGTCAGGTGAGTGCACTCACGCCGACAGGTGCGCCGCGATCCGCTGCGCCGCCGCCTCCGCCGTCGCCACACAGGCCGGCAGCCCGACCCCGTGCAGGGTCGCCCCGGCGATCGCCAGGCCCGGCACCTCCGCGACGGCTTTTTCGATCCGCTCGACGCGGTCGAGGTGCCCGGTGCCGTACTGGGGCAGCCCACCACCCCACCGCGTCACCAGCGTCTCGACCGGTGCCGCCGTGATGCCGGTCAGCCGGGCGAGGTCGTCGCGGACCACGCGGACCAGCTCGACGTCGTCGAACTGCAGCGCGCCCGGCTCGCCGAACCGGCCGACCGAGCCGCGGACCAGGACCGGGCCGGTGCCGTAGTGCGCCCACTTGCGCGAAGAGAACGTGAACGCCTTCGACGCGTACGGCACGCCCGAAGCGTCCCGCTCGCCCTGGCCGATCAGGATCCCCGACGCCTCGGGCAGCGCGGTCCCCGGCGGCAGCGCCAGCGCGACCACGGCCATCGACGCCAGCTCGACCTCGCCGAAGGCCGCCGACGCCGCCGGGACGACGTCGGCGAGCAGGCGGCGGGCGGACGGCGCGGGCACCGCGAGCACCACCGCGTCGGCCTCGGCGGTGTTGCCCGCGGGCGCGTGCGCGGTCGGCGCCGCGCCGATGCGCAGCCGCCAGCCGGCGCCGTGCCGCTCGATCTCGCACACCGGCAGGCCGGTCCGCAGCTCGGCACCGGACGCCGTGGTGAGCCGGTCGATCACCGTGCCCAGGCCGCCCGGGACGGTGCCGAACACCGGCGCCGTCGACGGGTTCGCCGGCAGCTGGGCGGCGGCCGCCGCGGTCAGCGAACCCGCGCCCGCCGCCAGCGCGGCGGCCAGGCCGGGCATGGTCGCGCGCAGGCCGAGGCCGTCGGCCCCGCCCGCGTAGACGCCGCCGAGCAGCGGATCGACCAGCCGGTCGACCAGTTCGTCGCCGAAGCGCTCGCGCAGCAGCGGCCCCAGCGGGACGTCCCCGCCGGGCAGCCGCAGCTCGGGCAGCGCCGGCTCGGCCTCGACCGCCCGCCGCCCCGCCTCGGACAGCACCCCGGCCACCGACTCCGCGGACGCCGGCACGCCCATCACCGTGCCGGGCGGCAGGCCGGTGACGGCGCCGCCCGCGTGGATCTTCGCCCGGGCCTTCGTGGGGTTGACGACGTCGAGCCCGAGCTCGCGCACCAGCGCCAGCATCTCGGGGCGGCGGACGAGGAAGGCTTCGGCGCCGACGTCGTAGGGCACCCCGGCCAGCTCGGCGGTGCGCAGCTTCCCGCCCGGCGCCGTCGTCTTCTCGAAGACGGTGATCTCGGCGCCCGCGCCGAGCAGCCGCCGCAGCCGGTACGCCGCGGTCAGCCCGGAAACGCCGCCCCCGACGACCGCGACGCGCTTCACAGCTCGTGCACCAGCCCGACCACGCGGGTCAGCACGTCGGGGTCGACCCCCGGCAGCACGCCGTGGCCGAGGTTGAAGATGTGGCCGTCGGCCGCCTTGCCCTCTTCGGCGATCCGCCGGACCTCGGCCTCCAGCACCGGCCAGGAGGCGTGCAGCAGCGCCGGGTCGAGGTTGCCCTGCACCACCGCGCGGCCTCCCAGCCGACGGACAGCCTCATCCAGGGGGATCCGCCAGTCGACGCCGACGACGTCCGCGCCCGCGTCGCGCATCGCGACCAGGAGCTCGCCGGTGCCGACCCCGAAGTGGATCCGCGGCACGCCGTACTCCGCGACACCCGCGAGGACCTTCGCCGAGTGCGGCTGGACGAACTCGCGGTAGTCCCGCTCGGACAGCGCGCCGGCCCAGGAGTCGAACAGCTGGACCGCGTCGACGCCGGCGTCGAGCTGGGCGCGCAGGAACGTCAGTGCGACGTCGGCCAGCCGCCCGGCCAGCTCGTGCCACACCTCGGGCGAGGTGTGCATCAGCGCCTTGGTGTGCTCGTGGTTGCGGCTCGGGCCACCCTCGATGAGGTAGCTGGCCAGCGTGAACGGCGCGCCCGCGAAGCCGATCAGCGGCGTCTCGCCGAGCCGCTCGACCAGCAGCCGGACGCCGTCGGCGACCTTCGAGACCTGCTCGGGCTCGAGCTCCGGCAGCGCTTTCACGGCGGCGAGGTCGCGCACCGGCGCGGCGGCCACCGGGCCGGTGCCGGGCACGATGTCGATGTCGACCCCGGCGGCCTTGAGCGGCACCACGATGTCGCTGAAGAGGATCGCCGCGTCGACGCCGTGGCGGCGGACCGGCTGCAGCGTGATCTCGGCGAGCATTTCCGGGTCGAAGCAGGCGTCGAGCATCGGCACGCCCTCGCGCAGCGCGCGGTACTCGGGCAGCGAGCGGCCGGCCTGGCGCATGAACCAGACGGGCGTGCGGGCCGGGCGTTCGCCGCGCGCGGCGGCCAGGAACGGGGCTTCGGGCAGCTCGCGGCGGGCGGCCGGGGCGGCCTCGCGCGGCAGGGGCGTGGTCTGAGACATCGCCGTCAATCGTGCCACGAGCCCGAGCAGGCCGTTCCCTCGGCGCGCCTGCGCCCGCAACGGGGCGTGCCCGCCCTAAAGTCGAAGCGTGACCGCGATGACGCCAGTGCCCGAACTCTTCCGCGAAGCAGTTTCGGCGCTGCAGTCCGTCCGGCCCCGCCGGGAGGTGCTGCTGGAGCCGATGCGCGCTCCGCAGCGGCTCGCGCCGTGGTCGTACGCGGTCAGCTGCGAGGTGGCCGGCCCCGCCGACGTCCTCGCTTCGGGCCGGCTGGTCCTGCTGCACGACCCGGACGGCCAGGACGGCTGGGACGGCGTGCTGCGCCTGGTCATGTACGTGCGCGCGGAGCTGGACCGGGAGCTGGCGACGGACCCGTTCCTGCCGGCGGTCGGCTGGTCGTGGCTGACGGACGCCCTCGAAGTGTCCGGGGCGAGCTGGAAGGCCCTCGGCGGCACGGTGACCGAGACGTCGTCGGCCCGCTTCGGCGACATCTCCGGGCCCGCCCGCACCGACGACCTGGAGCTGCGGGCGTCGTGGACGCCGACGGACGCGGGGCTGCTGCCCCACGGGCAGGCCTTCTGCCAGGTGATGGCGAGCGTCGTGGGCCTGCCGCCGGTCGGGGTGACCCTCTTCGGGCAGCGCCAGGGCTCCTGAACCGCCTTACCCCTCACGACCTGCCGACGGCTGTCCGGGCGATCTTCGGCAACGAATCGGCAACGGCGGCTCGCGCGCGGCTGTTCGTGAACTCTTACTTGTACGGATGTGAGCAAAATTCACGTCCGCTGAACGCCGTTCACATCGTTATCGAGGCCTGAGAGGCCGCCAGGACCGCCGAACCGGCCGATCGGCCCTCGGGGCACCCGGCGGCCTGCCACGATCTCCGAGGCCGTTTCACGTCTCCTCGTTCGTGACTCCCCGCGGTCACGCACCGCTACAAGATCAAATCGACGACCCGGCGGCCATCGGCACCCCGCAACGGACACGGACAGTCACAGTTGCCCGCGTCGGCAGGCACTCGCGCAGGCTCGCGCCAGAGTTGATCATGCCCCGGCCGGGGCCACATTCCGCGGCCCGGGGGAGCCCATCCGGTCCCTCGTCACTAGGCGCACCGGAAGCTGCACGACTCATCTGCACGGCCATTTGGCCGCCGGTAACTCCTTTGCATCGTGTTCACTGGGCTATCCGTTAGCAACCGGCCGTGCACTAGCCCGATCGTGTTACTACGAACCCACTGAGTGACTGTTCGTTTGAGATAGATACCCATTCGATCCCCCCGCAACGGCCTCAGGACGGCTACAGTGCCTTCGACGACACCACTTTCGGTCTAAAGCTGGCGCGGCTGAACGGCCGAAGGTCCCGGTGCCGGTCGGGGGGCACGACCGACTCCAGGGAGGTAGTGACGTGGCTACCGTCGGCATTTCTCAGGCCGTCCGATCCACGCCAGCCGGCGCGTTGCCGGCGAGCATGGTTCCGCACCCGCGGGAAGAGCTCTTTTCGGTACTGGTGGTCGATGACCACCCGCTGTTGAGGGAGGCAATCGCAGCAAGACTCGCACAGATGGGTGCGGGTACCGTCCACGAAGCCGCCACGGTGGCCGAGGCGAGGGCGCGAGCACAGGCCACCGGGCCTTGTGACCTGGCGATCCTCGATCTCGGACTGCCGGACGGCAGCGGCATCGAGCTGGTCACGGAACTCCGTAGCCACGGCTGGCCGCGCGTGGTGGTCCTCGCATCCTCGGACGACCCGTACGCGGTCCGCTCGGCCTTCCAGGCCGGGGCCCAGGCGTACCTGCTGAAGTCCGCGTCGCCGGTCGTCGTGACCGATGGCGTGCGGCGTGTGCTCGAGGGCGGCGTCTACGCCGACCCGAGCGTGGCTCCGGTGCTCGCCACCGGGACCCGCGTCGCGGGCACCGACAACACCCCGCGCGAGCTGTCCGCTCGTGAGGTGGAGGTGCTCCAGCTGGTCGCCGACGGGCAGTCCAACAAGGAGATCGGCGAGGAGCTTTCGCTCTCCGCCCTCACCGTCAAGTCCCACCTCTCCCGGATCGGGCGCAAGCTCGGCACGGGCGACCGGGCACAGATGGTGGCGCTGGCCATGCGAGCCGGCGTCATCCGCTGACGAAAGCACACCTCCCTGCGGGGCGGGCGGACCAGGCGCGGTACGCCCGTCCCGTAGGGTCGTCAACCATGGGAAGCACAGAGGCCGAGGACACCGGGATGGAGATCGAGTCCACGGGCGGCCCGGTGCTGCTACGCGAACCCGCCGAGGGCACGCCCCCGGTGATCACCGAACCGTCCGCGCTGGCCGAGGCCTGCGCGCGACTCGCCGCGGGCTCCGGCGCGGTCGCCGTCGACACCGAACGCGCGTCCGGCTACCGGTACTGGCCCAAGGCCTACCTCGTGCAGTTGCGCCGCGAGGGTTCCGGCACGGTGCTGATCGACCCGATCGCCCTGGCCGACGACCTCCAGCCGCTGCGCGACGTCCTCAACGACCTGGAGTGGGTGCTGCACGCCGCCTCCCAGGACCTCCCCTGCCTCGCCGAGCTGGGCCTGCACCCGGCGGCGCTGTTCGACACCGAGCTGGCCGGCCGGCTGGCGGGCTACGAACGCGTCGCGCTGGGGACGCTCGTCGAGCTGCTGCTGGGGTACACCCTCGAGAAGGGCCACAGCGCGGCCGACTGGTCGAAGCGGCCGCTGCCGGTCGACTGGCTGAACTACGCCGCCCTCGACGTCGAGCTGCTCGTCCAGCTGCGCGAAAAGCTGGAAGCGGAGCTGGGCGCCCAGGGCAAGCTGGAGTGGGCGCGGCAGGAGTTCGAGTTCGTCCGGACCGCCCCGCCGCCGCCTCCGCGGGCGGAGCCGTGGCGCCGGACGTCCGGCGTCCACAAGATCCGCAGCCCCCGCGGTCTCGCGGCGGTCCGCGAGCTGTGGCAGGCGCGCGACGAGCTGGCCCGCAAGCGCGACCGCGCGCCGAGCCGGATCCTCCCGGACAGCGCGATCGTCAACGCGGTCACGGCCGACCCGAAGACGGTCGAGGAACTGCAGGCGCTGCCGGTGTTCAGCGGCCGTGTCCAGCGCAAGTACACGGCGAGCTGGCTCCGCCACCTGCAGGCGGCGAAGGCCCTGCCCGCATCGGAACTCCCGTCGCCTTCGCAGCCGACGGACGGCCCGCCCCCGGTGAACCGCTGGGCGGACAAGGACCCGGACGCGGCGGCCCGCCTCTCGGCGGCACGGGCGGCCCTGACGGCGATCGCGGAGGACCGCCGGTTGCCGGTGGAGAACCTGCTGCTGCCGGACCTGGTCCGCCGCACGTGCTGGCGGCCGCCGACGGAGACCGACGAGGACTCGGTGGCGGAGGTCCTGCGCGCGGGCGGGGCGCGGCCGTGGCAGGTGGAGCTGACCGTGGCGGCGTTGAGCAAGGCGCTGCAGGCCGTGGCTTCCTAGGACTCGGTTTCGAAGCGCCCCAAGGTGGCCTTGGTTGCGTTCAACGCACCCAATGTGGCCTTCGGTGCGTTCAACGCACCGAAGGCCACCTTGGGGCGCCGGGGGCCGGTCAGTCCGTAAGGGTCGCCAGCAGCGCGTGCGCCTCCGCGCGCAAGGAGTCCACCGGCTCGGTCCCCACCAGCCGGACCACTCCGTCCGCTCCCTCGCGCACGTGAGCCTCGACGTCGAGCGCCGGGTCGTCCCGGCGGATCACGGCGATGCTCTCCACCAGCCCGAACACCAGGTCCGTCCGGATGCCGACAGCCGACGGGGCCACGCCCGAAGCCGCCACCAGCCGGCCGTACGCGGCCTTCAGCTCCGCTCGCTCGATGCGGAAGCGGGCCAGGTTGGGCGAACCGACCTCGGGCAGCAGGTACAGCGCGCCCAGGTTGTGCCGGGCGCCGCCCAGCAGGCCGATGTCCGCGTACGCCAGTGCCCACAACCGGACCGCCGCCGGGGCCGCGCCGGCCGCCAGCCGGGTCGCCAGGGTCAGTGACGGGCGGACCGTCTCGGCCAGCAGCGCCGCGAGGATGTCTTCCTTCGCCGGGAAGTGGTAGTAGAGCGACGCCTGGCGCAGTCCCGCGCGCTCGGCGATCGCCCGGGTCGTCGTGGCCGCGTACCCGGCTCCGGTGAACAGCTCACCCGCCGCGTCGAGCACCGCCTGGCGCGCGTCCGGGCGGTTCGCCGCCGCTCCACTGGCTCTCGGCCTGCCGACTCCCGACCCTTTGACCACGGATGTGATCTTGCCAGGTCACGCACCGCAACACGCGCCTGGAGGCGCGGTTACGCCCGGATGTCGTCATTGACACCGTGTCGATGCCGGCGTTAACGGACCGCTTACACGGCGGAGATCATGGCGTCGCGCCGAAAACCTAATTTCTGTCATGCGATCGAAACGAGGAGACCCGCATGACCCCACCCGACGAACTCGCCGCCTTCGGTTACCGCCAGGAGCTTCGCCGGTCGCTGGGCGGGTTCTCCGCCTTCGCCGCCGGCTTTTCCTTCGTCTCCATCCTCACCACCGTCTTCCAGCTCTTCGGCTTCGGCTACACCTTCGGCGGCCCGCTCTTCTTCTGGACGTGGCCGGTCGTCCTGGCCGGCCAGCTGCTCGTCGCCCTCAACTTCGCCGAGCTCGCCGCCCGCTACCCGCTCGCCGGATCCGTTTACCAGTGGGCCAAACAGCTCAGCAAAGGCTTCCTCGGCTGGCTCGCCGGCTGGATGATGCTGCTCGGCTGCGTCGTCGCCCTCGCCGCCGCGGCGATCGCGCTGCAGGTCGTGCTCCCGTCGGTGTGGGACGGCTTCCAGTTCGTCGGCGGCGACCCGTCGGTGACGTCGCCGACCGGCGCGGCCAACGCCGTGCTCCTCGGCACCGTGCTGCTCGTCTTCACCACCGCGGTCAACGCCGGCGGGGTCCGGCTGATGGCGCGGATCAACGACGTCGGCGTCGCGGCCGAGCTCCTCGGCGTCGTCGTCCTCGTCACGGGCCTGATCCTGTTCGCCGTCCGCGGCCCGCAGGTCGTGCTGCACGACGCACCCGGCACCAGCGCCGGGATCGGCGGCGTGCTCGCTTCGGCGCTCATGGCCGCGTACGTCCTCTACGGCTTCGACACCGCCGCCTCGGTCGCCGAAGAGACGAAGGACGCGCGCAGGACGGCGCCGCGGGCGGTGCTGCGAGCCGTACTCGTCTCCGGGATCGGCGGCCTCGCGGTGGTCGTCACCGCGCTGATGGCCGCGCCGAGCCTCACCGACGGGCAGCTCGCCGGCAAGGGCCTGCCGTACGTGATCACCGCCGTCTTCGGCGACACCCTCGGCCGGGTCTTCCTCGCCGACGTCGCGATCGCCGTCGTCGTCTGCACGCTCACCATCCAGACCGGCACCGTCCGGCTGATCTACGCGATGGCCCGCGACGGCGCGCTCCCCGCGTCCGCCCGCCTCGCCGGGGTCAGCCCGCGCACCGGGACGCCGGTCGCGCCGGCGCTGCTGTCCGGCGCGCTGGCCATCGGGCTGCTGCTGCTCAACGTCGGCAACCCGACGCTGTTCAGCACGATCACCGGGACTTCGGTGGTGGTCGTCTACCTGGCCTACCTGCTGGTGACGGGCCCGCTGCTGATGCACCGGCTGCGCGGGCGATTCCCGGCCGAGCCGGGCCGGTTCTCCCTCGGACGATGGGGCATTGCGCTGAACGGGGCAGCCGTTCTGTACGGAATCGGCATGATCGTGAACATCGGCTGGCCGCGTGCGGAGATCTACGATCTCGCCGGTTCGGGCTCCCCCTGGATGCTCCTGTTCCCGATAGAGTTCGTCGGCGGCGCACTGGTGATCGGCTGGCTCTGCTGGCTGCGGCTGCGCCCCGCTCCCGCCCTCGAACCCGCGACCTGAGAGAGGACGACCATGAGCACCACCGCGACGACCTACGGAGCGCGCGACCACGCCCGCGCCCAGGCCGGCACCGTGGTCGACACGATGCCGTCGATTCCGGCGAGCACCTGGCCCGACCCGCCGGCCGAGGTCGCTCCCGAGGCGCTGACCTGGGCCGAAACCGTGGCCGGCGGCGGGTACACGCACAAGGTGCTGGCCCGGGGCACGCGGCTGCGGCTGACCGACGTCGACGGCGACGCCTGCGCGCACCTGCTGCTGTTCAACGCCGACCAGCCGTGGGAGCGGCTGAACGTCGCCGACACGGTCAAGGTGCAGTGGAACGCCTACCTCGGCGAGTCGGTGGCGCTGCTGTCGGACCAGGCACGGGTGCTGGCCACGGTCGTCGCGGACTCCAGCGGGCGGCACGACGCCCTGTGCGGGACGTCCACTGTGGACGGCAACGTGGAGCGGTACGGCGACGGCGCTCCGGAAGGCCCCTCCCCCGCCGGCCTGCCGCTGTTCACCTTGGCGGCGGCCAAGAACGGCCTGGGCCCACGGGACCTGCCGCCGAGCCTGTCGTTCTTCCAGGGCGTGCGGGTCCAGCCCGAAGGCGGGCTGGAGTTCACCGGCTCCGCGGGCCCGGGCCGCAGCGTCGACCTGCGCATCGAAATCCCGTCGATCGTGCTGCTCGCCAACGTCGCCCACCCGGTCGACCCGCGGCCGGACTACACCGTGTCGAAGCTCGAAGTCCTCGCCTGGCGCGACCGGCCGACCACCCCGGACAGTCCGGAGTGGACACACACCCCGGAAGTGCAGCGCGCCTTCGAGAACACCGCCGACTACCTGACCGCCCGGGGGATCGCATGAGCACGGCCTACGAGTCCCAGCTGGAAGTCAGCGTCGACGTCCCCGCGCGGGCGCCGTATTCGACGGTGCTGCAGCAGGGCCAGGAGCTGGCGATCATCGACCTCGGCGGCAACCAGGCCGTCGACTTCCTCTGCTACGACGCGAACGACACGTCGAAGCGCTACAGCGCGGCCGCGACGATCGCCGCGCAGGGCAACATCTTCCTCACCACCGGCAGCGTCCTGCGCACCCAGGAAGGCACGCCGCTGCTCACCGTCGTCGCCGACACCTGCGGTCGGCACGACACCCTCGGCGGTGCGTGCAGCAAGGAGTCCAACAGCCTCCGCTACGGCCAGCACACCCGCCACCAGCACGCCTGCGTCGAGAACTTCCTCATCGAGGGCGCCAAGTGGGGCCTGGGCAAGCGCGACCTGGTCAGCAACGTCAACTGGTACATGAACGTCCCGGTCGAGGAAGACGGCACGCTCGGCATCGTCGACGGCATCTCGGCGCCGGGCCTGGAAGTCCGGCTGCGCGCGGAGACCGACGTGCTGGTGATCGTCTCCAACTGCCCGCAGATCAACAACCCGTGCAACGGGTTCGACCCGACGCCGGTGCGGATGGTCGTCATCTCCCCGGGAGTCGGCGCGTGAGGCTGCTCGTCGCCAACCGCGGTGAGATCGCGGTCCGGATCCTGCGCAGCGCCGAGGAACTCGGTCTCGAGACCGTCGCGGTGTACTCCGACGCCGACCGCCTCTCCCCGCACGTGCGGCTCGCCGACCGGGCCGTCCGGCTGGGCCCGGCACCCGCGGCGGAAAGCTACCTCCGGGCCGAGGCGATCATCGCCGCGGCGCTGGAGACCAGCTGCGACGCGATCCACCCCGGTTACGGCTTCCTCTCCGAGGACGCGGCCTTCGCGCGGGCCTGCGAAGACGCCGGGATCGCGTTCGCCGGGCCGTCGCCGGAGCACCTGGAGGTGTTCGGCAGCAAGCACACCGCGCGTGAGGCGGCGATCGCCGCGGACGTCCCCCTGCTGGCCGGCACCGGCCTGCTGTCCGATGTGGACGAAGCATTGGCGCGCGCGGCGGACATCGGCTACCCGGTGATGCTCAAGGCGACCGGCGGCGGGGGCGGGATCGGGATGCGCGCGTGCGCGTCGCCGGCCGAGCTGCGCGCCGCCTGGGACACCGTGCGCAGCGTCGCGGCCAAGAGCTTCGCCAGCTCCGGCGTCTTCCTCGAACGCCTGGTGACCCGGGCGCGGCACGTCGAGGTCCAGGTGTTCGGCGACGGCTTCGGCGAAGTCCTGGCCCTGGGCACGCGCGACTGCTCGCTGCAGCGGCGCAACCAGAAGGTCGTCGAGGAGTGCCCGGCGCCGGACCTGCCCGAGGAGGTCCGCAAGCACCTGGTCGACTCCGCGGTCGCGCTCTGCTCCTCGGTGCGGTACCGCTCGGCGGGCACGGTCGAGTACGTCTACGACGCCGAACGCGGCGAGGCGGCGTTCCTCGAGGTCAACACCCGGCTGCAGGTCGAGCACCCGGTCACCGAGGCGGTCTACGGCGTCGACCTGGTCGCCTGGATGCTGCGGCTCGCCCAGGGCGACCGCGCGATGTTCCGGGCGGTCCCGGTACCGCGCGGGCACGCCGTCGAAGCACGCGTGTACGCCGAAGACCCCGGCGCCGGGCACCGGCCGAGCGCGGGTCTCGTCACGCGGGTCACGCTGCCCGGCGACACCCGCGTCGACACCTGGGTCGAGCCGGGCGCGACCGTGACCACGCACTACGACCCGTTGCTGGCCAAGGTGATCTGCACCGGCGCCGACCGCGCCGAGGCACTGGCGAACCTCCGGGAAGCGCTCGCCGCGACCCGGTTCGACGGCGTGCAGACCAACCTCGGGCAGCTGCGGGCGGCGGCCACCGAACCGGCCTTCGCCGCGGCGGCGCACGACACGTCCACTTTGGACCACGTCGGGGACGCGGAGCCGCGGATCGACGTCCTGCGCGGCGGGACGATGACGACCGTGCAGGACTGGCCGGGCCGCACCGGGTACTGGGCCGTCGGCGTGCCGCCGAGCGGGCCGATGGACGACCTTTCCCTGCGGCTGGGCAACCTCGCGCTCGGCAACCCGGAGGGCGCGCCCGGCCTGGAGTGCACTGTGGACGGCGTCGCGCTGCGCTTCTCGCACGCCGCCGAGGTGTGCGTCACCGGCGCGCCGACGACCGTGCTCGTCGACGGCGCCGAAGTTCCGCTGTGGACCCCCGTCGAGGTGCCCGCGGGCGCAACGCTGGACGTCCGGGCGTGCACGGCCGGGCTGCGCAGCTACGTCCTGGTGCGCGGCGGCGTCGACGTGCCGGAGTTCCTCGGCAGCGCGGCGACGTTCACGCTGGGGAAGTTCGGTGGGCACGGCGGCCGCGCGCTGGCCGCCGGGGACGTCCTGCGCCCCGGCCCCGCGCCCGCGGACCCGGTCGTCGGGCCGGTCGCGGCGGCCGACCGCCCGGCCTTCGCTCCGCAGTGGACGATCGGCGCGCTCGAAGGCCCGCACGCGGCCCCGGAGTTCTTCACGCCCGAGGATGTCGACACGTTCTACGCCACGGACTGGCAGGTCCACTTCAACTCCGCGCGCACCGGCGTCCGGCTCGTCGGGCCGCGGCCCGAGTGGTCCCGCGCGGACGGCGGCGAGGCGGGCCTGCACCCGTCGAACATCCACGACACGCCCTACGCGATCGGCGCCGTCGACTACACCGGCGACCTGCCGATCCTGCTCGGCCCGGACGGGCCCAGCCTGGGCGGGTTCGTCTGCCCCGCGACGGTCGCCACCGGCGAGCGCTGGAAGCTCGGCCAGCTGCGCCCGGGCGACACCGTGCGGTTCGTGCCGATCGGCACCGACCACGCGGCGGCGCTGCGGACGCGGCCGGCGTCCGCGGTCGAGCCGAGCCGGCCCGCGCGCGACGACGGCGGTGTCCTCACGCGACTGTCCGCTTCGGATGACGAGCCGTCGGTCACCTACCGCCGCAGCGGGGACGACAACCTGCTCGTCGAGTACGGCGAGATGAAGCTCGACCTCGCGCTGCGGATGCGGGTGCACGCGCTGGCCGAGCGCCTGGCGGCCGAAGGCGTCCCCGGGATCGTGGACCTGACGCCGGGCATCCGGTCGCTGCAGGTGCACGTCGACCCGGACGCGCTGCCGGTCGGCAAGGCGCTCGGGCTGGTCCGCGAGCTGGAGCGGGACCTGCCGCCGACGCACGACCTGGTCGTGCCGAGCCGCAGCGTGCGGCTGCCGCTGTCGTGGGACGACCCGGCCACGCGCGAGGCGATCGAGCGGTACATGACCGGCGTCCGCGACGACGCGCCGTGGTGCCCGTGGAACATCGAGTTCATCCGGCGCGTCAACGGCCTGTCCAGTGTGGACGAGGTGTACCGGACGGTGTTCGACGCCGAGTACCTCGTGCTCGGCCTCGGCGACGTCTACCTCGGCGCACCGGTGGCCACGCCGCTGGACCCGCGCCACCGCCTGGTCACGACGAAGTACAACCCGGCGCGGACGTGGACGGCGGAGAACTCGGTCGGCATCGGCGGCGCGTACCTCTGCATCTACGGCATGGAAGGCCCGGGTGGCTACCAGTTCGTCGGGCGGACCGTGCAGGTGTGGAACAGCTGGCGCGGCGGCGACCAGCCGTGGAACCTGCGGTTCTTCGACCGGATCTCCTGGTACCCGGTGACGGCCGACGAGCTGCTGGACCTGCGGGCGCAGAGCGCGTCCGGAACGCTGGAGCTCGACACGACCGAGGGGTCCTTCGCCCTCGCGGACTACCAGAAGTTCCTGGCGGACAACGCCGAGAGCATCGCCGGGTTCCGGGCGACGCAGGCGGCGGCGTTCGAGGCCGAACGGCAGGCGTGGGCGGCGGCGGGCGAGTTCGACCCCAAACCGGAGCCGGTCACCCGGCCCCCGGCCCGGGTCGAGGCACCGCCGGGCGGGCACGTCGTGGAGGCACCGTTCGCGGCGACGGTGTGGCGGATCGACGTCACCGCGGGCGAACGCGTCGAGAACGCGCAGTCGCTGGTGACGCTGGAAGCGATGAAGACCGAGGCGCGGATCCCCGCGCCGGCGAGCGGTGAGGTGGTCGAGGTGCTCGTGTCCCCCGGTGACCAGGTGGCCCCCGGCACCCCCCTGGTGGTGCTCGGATGAGCTTCCTCGAAGAGCGGGTGCGGGCGGCCTACCGGCGGATCGAGCAGGTGGACCGCCCGGAGATCTGGATCGACCTGCGGCCGGAAGCCGACGTCCTGGCCGAGGCCGCGGCGCTGGAAGAGCGCGGCCTGCCGCTGTACGGGAAGCTCGTCGCGGTCAAGGGCAACATCGACGTCGCGGGCCTGCCGACGACGGCGGCCTGCCCGGACTACGCGTACAAGCCGGAGGCCGACGCGCCGGTCGTCGCGCGGCTGCGGGCGGCCGGGGCGCTGGTGCTCGGCACGACGAACCTGGACCAGTTCGCGACCGGCCTGGTCGGGACGCGCAGCCCGTACGGCGCGGTCCGCAACGCCGTCGACCCGGCGTACGTCTCCGGCGGCTCCAGTTCGGGGTCGGCGGTGGCGGTCGCCCTCGGCATCGTCGATCTGGCCCTCGGCACGGACACCGCGGGTTCGGGCCGGGTGCCCGCGGCGTTCAACGGGATCGTCGGGCTCAAGCCGACCCCGGGCCTGCTGCCCACCGAGGGGGTCGTCCCGGCGTGCGCGAGCATCGACTGCGTGTCGCTGTTCGCGCGGACGGTCGAGGAGGCGTCGTTCGCGCTGACCTGCCTGGCCGAGCCCGCGCAGGTCCACACGGGACGGTTCCGCCTCGGCGTCCCCGCCCCGGACCAGCTGGGCCCCTTGGCGCCGGGCTGGGCGGAAGCGTTCGACGCGGCCGTCGCGGACTACGCGGCCGCCGGCGCCGAAGTGACCACTGTGGACATCTCCGCGTTCCTGGAGGCGGCGCAGCTGCTGTACGGCGGCGCGTTCGTCGCCGAGCGGTACACCGCGGTCGGCGAGTTCGTCGACGCCCACCCGGATGCCGTCGACCCGGTCGTGCGCTCGATCATCGGCCCGGCGCGGGACATCCCCGCGCACCGGCTGTTCGCCGACCAGGCGACATTGGCGAGCCTCCGCACGGAAGCGCTGGTGGCGCTGGCCGGCGTCGACGCGCTCCTGCTCCCGACGACGACCGAGCACCCGACGCTGGCGGAGGTCGCGGCGGACCCGGTGGCCGTCAACGCCCGGCTGGGCCGGTTCACCAACGCCACCAACCTGTTCGGCCTGTCGGCGCTGGCCGTTCCGGCGGGCTCGGTGGCCGGACGCCCGTTCGGCGTCATGTTCCTCGGTGCCCCGCACGACGACCTGAAACTGGCGGCCCTGGCGGGGTTGCGCACGTCACGCATCCCGATCGTGGTGGTCGGCGCCCACCTGCGGGGTCAGCCGCTGAACCACGAGCTGACCTCCCGCGGCGGCCGGTTCGTGTCCGCGGTGTCGACGGCGGCCGCGTACCGGCTGTACGCGCTGGACACCGTGCCGCCGAAGCCCGGTCTGGTGCGGGTGGCATCCGGAGGCGTGCCGGTGGCGGCGGAGGTCTGGGAGCTGCCGCCACAGGGGTTCGGCGAGTTCGTGGCCGGAATCCCGGCTCCCCTGGCCATCGGCAAGCTCGAACTGGCCGACGGCACGCGGGTTCCGGGGTTCCTCTGCGAGCCGGAGGCGACGGAAGGCGCGGAGGACATTTCGGCGAAGGGCGGCTGGCTGGCCCACCTCGGCATCGGGTAAACCGGTTGCGCGGCAGGTCGACACTGAGATGGTGAACACCCTGCCCGGAACCTGGGCGACGCGGCCCTGCCCGGTGCGGCCGCTGAACGACGGCTGCCTGGCGCCGATGCCCGGTCACTGGCTCGCGCTGACCGCGGAGGGCTTCGTGCGGATCACCGACGACGACCAGTGGCTCGTCGGGCCGGTCGAGCTGCCCGAAGAGACCTGCGAAGAGGCCTGGGACTTTCCGGACGGCCGCCCCCGCCGCGGCCTGCACACCTCGCGCGACGGGCGGTTCGCGGCGGTCGTCTCCGAGTACGGCCGGTTCGCCACGGTGGTCGACCTCGACGAGTGGCTCACCGTGGTCGACCTCGACCGCAACCCGGGCGACAACGAGTTCACCCGGTTCCCGCTGGCCTTCCTCGGCGAAGGCGAGACGGCGAAGGTGGTCGGGGCGACGGACTGGAACCGCCTGGACGTGTTCACCCTTCCCGGCGGAGAGCTGCTGACCGACCGGGAAACCGCGGCACCGCAGAAGGGAGAGCCGAAACCCGAGCAGTACCTCGACTACTTCCAGGGCGCGCTCCACCCGAGCCCGTCGGAGCGGTGGCTCGTCACCGACGGCTGGGCCTGGCACCCGGTCGGCATCCCCTTGGCCGTCGACCTCGCGGCCTGGCTGGGCGGCGACCGGCACGCTCCCGAGCACGGACGCCACCTCGCCGACCGCGGCAACACCTGGGACACCCCGATCGCCTGGCCGGACGAGAACACCGTCGCCCTGCAGGACGCCGACGGCGTCGCGCTCATCGACGCCGAGACCGGGCGCCGCACCGGGATGTTCGCCGGGCCCGCCGGGCGCATGTGGGGCCACGGCGGCCTGCTCTACGTCGCCGCCGAAGCCGGGCTCGAAGTCTGGGACCCGGCCGAAGGGGCGCGGATCGGGTTCCTGCCCGGGTTCACCCCGATCGCCCACCGCGACGGCACCTTCGCCGAACTCCGTAACGATCAGCTGAGAACTTGGACAACTCCGCGGTAACGACCCTCACCCGTGGGCACCTCGACGCCGATTCACCTGAGTGACCCCCCGGAGGCGGCCATGACCACGGCGACCACATCCCCGCAGAGCACCCTCGTCCACTCCTACCTGTTCCTCCGGCGCGCCATCGGGCTCATCGGCCTGGCGCTGCCGTTCGTGCTCGTCCTCGGCAAGCAGCTCGTCCAGGGCGGCGACCTCATCGGCTCGCTGAGCGGCTACTACTACACCGACCTGCGGGACGTCCTCGTCGGCGCGATGTGCGCGGTCGGGGTGTTCCTCCTCGCCTACTACGGCCACGACCAGGTCGACAACATCGCCAGCACCGTCGCCGGCCTGGGCGCGATCGGGCTCGCGCTGTTCCCCACCACCCCCGACCACGACGTCTCGGCGTGGGACCGGACCTCCGGCGTCCTGCACCTCGTCTTCGCGGCCGTGTTCTTCCTCTCCCTCGCCTACTTCTGCCTCCGCCTCTTCCCCCACGACGGCGAGCAGCCGCCCGGAACCGGCATCGTCTACCGCGTCTGCGGGGTGGTGATCCTCGCCTGCCTGGTGCTCATCGCCCTGGTCAAGTACCTCGGGCTCGTCCCGGGCCTGCACCCGGCGCTGTGGCTGGAGGCCGTCGCCGTGGAGGCGTTCGGCGTCGCCTGGGGCGTCAAAGGCGGCACCCTGAAGCCCAAGAGTGTGCCGTAGCCCACTCGACCGGGCCACACCACTGGTTACCGGTGGGTAACAAGGGCTATCGTGCGGTCAAGAAACCTGTCTACTTGATGGAGCATTCGTGGCCGCACCAGCAACGCCGCTCGCGCCGACCGCGCGGGGCGTGCGCACCGTCGCCTTCGTCGAGGGGGTCCGCACCCCGTTCGGCAAGGCCGGCGACAAGGGCATGTACGCCGGGACCCGGGCCGACGACCTGGTCGTCAACGCCATTCGCGAGCTGCTGCGGCGGCACCCCGAACTGCCGCCCGAGCGCGTCGACGAGGTGGCCATCGCCGCCACCACCCAGACCGGCGACCAGGGCCTGACCATCGGCCGCACCGCCGCGCTGCTGGCCGGGCTGCCCAAGTCGGTGCCCGGCTTCGCCATCGACCGCATGTGCGCCGGCGCCATGACGGCCGTCACCACCGCCGCGTCCGGCATCGGCTTCGGCGCCTACGACATCGCCATCGCCGGCGGTGTCGAGCACATGGGCCGCCACCCGATGGGCGAAGGCGTGGACCCGAACCCGCGGATCATCGCCGACAAGCTCGTCGACCCGACCGCGCTCGTCATGGGCCAGACCGCCGAGAACCTGCACGACCGGTTCCCCGCGATCACCAAGCAGCGCACCGACGCCTACGCCGCGCGCAGCCAGGAGCGCTACGCCGAGGCCGTCAAGACCGGCAAGATCGGCCCGGAGCTGGTCCCGGTCGCCACCCGGTCGAAGGAGCTGGGCTGGGGCCTGGCCACCGAGGACGAGCCGCCCCGGCCGGGCACCACGGTCGAGCAGCTGGCGAACCTCAAGACGCCGTTCCGCCCGTTCGGCCGGATCACCGCGGGCAACGCGGCCGGCCTCAACGACGGCGCCACCGCGTCGCTCCTCGCCGACGAGGAAACCGCCCGCGAGCTGGGCCTGCCGGTCGCCATGCGGCTGGTCGGCTACTCCTTCGCCGGCGTCGAGCCGGAGGTCATGGGCATCGGCCCGGTGCCGGCCACCGAGAAGCTGTTCAAGCGCACCGGCCTGTCCATCGACGACATCGGCCTGTTCGAGATCAACGAGGCCTTCGCTGTGCAGGTGCTGGCCTTCCTCGACCACTTCGGCATCGACGACGAAGACCCGCGCGTCAACCAGTGGGGCGGCGCGATCGCCTGCGGTCACCCGCTGGCCTCGTCCGGCGTCCGGCTCATGACGCAGCTGGCCCGCCAGTTCGCCGAGCGGCCCGACGTCCGGTACGGCATGACCACGATGTGCATCGGTATCGGCATGGGCGGCACCGTGATCTGGGAGAACCCGGCCTACAACGGACTCCAGGGGGCGAAGTAATGACTTTCACCGCTGAAGCAGCGAAGGCCGCTTTCCCGGACGAGGTCGTCACGCACGCCGTGACGCGTCTGGTGAAGGTACCCGGGCTCACCAAGCCCGTCGCGCTGATCACGCTCGACAACGGCCACGACCACACCCGGCCGAACACCTTCGGCCCGCAGGGCCTGGTGTCCTTGAACGCGGCGCTGGACAAGGCCTTCGAGGCCGAGCCGGCCGCGATCGCCGTCACCGGCAAGCCGTTCATCTTCGCCGTCGGCGCCGACCTGTCCGGCGTCGAGCAGGTCAGTGACCCGGACCTGGCGCGCGAAATCGCCCAGACCGGGCACGACGTGTTCCGCCGCCTCACCGAGTCTTCGATCCCGACGTTCGGGTTCGTCAACGGCGCGGTCATGGGCGGCGGCCTCGAGCTGGCGCTGTCGTGCCACTACCGGACGCTGTCGGAGAACACCGCCGCCATCGCGTTCCCCGAGGTCTTCCTCGGCCTGTTCCCGGGCTGGGGCGGCACGCAGCTGCTGCCGAACCTGATCGGCGCGGACGCGGCCGTCACGGTGATCATCGAGAACGCACTGGCGCAGAACAAGATGCTGAACGTCAAGCAGGCGGCCGAGCTGGGCATCGTCGACGCGGTCTTCGGCTCGGCCGACTACCTCGAGCAGTCGCTGCTGTGGCTGGCTCGCGTGGTCAACGGCGAGATCACCCCGGAGCGCCGGCAGATCGACCGCGGTTCGGCGTGGGACGCGGCCATCGCCCGCGCGAAGTCCATTGTGGACGGGCGCACGCACGGCGCGTCGCCGGGCGCGACCAAGGCCGTGGAGCTGCTGGAGCTGGCCCGCGAGAACGATCTGGACCGCGGCTACGCGGCCGAGACCGACGGCCTCGCCGAGCTGCTCATGTCCGACGTCCTGCGTGCCGGGCTGTACTCGTTCAACCTGGTCAACAAGCGCGCCAAGCGCCCGGCCGGCGCGCCGGACAAGTCCCTGGCCCGCAAGGTGAACAAGGTCGGCATCGTCGGCGCCGGCCTGATGGCCAGCCAGCTCGCGCTGCTGTTCGTGCGCCGCCTGAAGGTGCCGGTCGTGCTGACCGACGTCGACCAGGAGCGCGTCGACAAGGGCGTCGGGTACGTCCACGCCGAGATCGACAAGCTGCTGGGCAAGAAGCGCCTGTCCCCGGACGCCGCCAACCGGCTCAAGGCGCTGGTCACCGGCTCGCTCGACAAGGCCGCGTTCGCCGACGCCGACTTCGTCATCGAAGCCGTCTTCGAGGAGCTGGGCGTCAAGCAGCAGGTGTTCGCCGAGCTGGAGCAGCACGTCAAGCCCGAGGCGATCCTGGCGACGAACACCTCGTCGCTGTCGATCACGGCGATGGCGTCGAAGCTGCAGCACCCCGAGCGGGTCGTGGGCTTCCACTTCTTCAACCCGGTCGCCGTGCTGCCGCTGCTGGAGATCGTCCGCGGCGAGCAGACCGACGACGCGTCCCTGGCGACGGCGTTCTCGGTCGGCAAGCAGCTGAAGAAGTCCAGCGTGCTGGTGAAGGACGCTTCGGCGTTCGTCGTCAACCGGCTCCTGCTGCGCTTCCTCGGCGAGGTCCTGGTGACCGTCGACGAGGGCACGCCGTTCGACGTCGCCGACAGGGCCCTCGAGCCGCTGGGCCTGCCGATGACGCCGCTGACGCTGATGCAGCTCGTCGGCCCGGCCATCGCGCTGCACGTCGGCGAGACGCTGCACGAGTCGTTCCCGGACCGGTTCACCGTGTCCGAGAATCTCGCGAAGTTCGTCAAGGCGGGCAAGAAGGGCGTCTGGATCTGGGACGCGCAGGGCAACGCCTCGGCCGACCCCGAGGTCGTCGAGCTGTGGACCCAGGGCGACAAGCCGTCCACCTCCGAGGAGGTGCGCGACCGGGCGCTGTCGGCCATCGCCGAGGAGATCCGGATCATGCTCGACGAGGGCGTGGTCGCCGAGGCGCAGGACATCGACCTGTGCCTGATCCTCGGCGCGGGCTGGCCGTTCTGGAACGGCGGCATCACGCCGTACCTGGACCGCTCCGGCGTCTCCGAGCGCGTGAACGGCAAGCCGTTCCTCGCCCCGGGCGTGGCTTCGGTCCCGACGGCGTAGCTAGTACTCGCCCTCGCGAGGGCACTTCGGCGGCGGCGCAGTGAGTTTCAGCTGCGCCGCCGCTGTGTCGGAGTCGATCACCGAGACTCGCTCGGCGGTCCGGTAGCGGGCGTGCAGCTCCTGCGCCCACGCCTTCAGGTCGGTGCCGGGGACGGCGAGCAGGGACACCGACGGCGGGTCCACGAACACCCGCCGGGCCTTCGGGTCGTCGCGGAGCACCGGCACCGCAGCCCGCATGTCCTCTTCGGACAAAAAGGTCACCACGACCGCCGCGCACAGCGTGTGCCCGGCCAGGGGCGCCGGGTTCCGGTCCACCGGCAGCTCCGGTGGCCGGACGAGTGCGGCGATGAAGAACGCGAGCCCCACGCCTGCGGCCAGTGCCGCCGCGATCACCGGCAGCAGCACCCGGCGCAGGGGTTTCTCGTCCACACCGAAGATCACAGCACAGTTGGCCGCCGGGACACCGCCCGTTCACCCCGGCGGCTTAGCGTCCCGCCGTGACCACCGATCGACGCCGCTTCCTCAAGGGTGCCGGCCTCGCGGCCGCCGCCGCGGGCATGCCCCTCTCCGCTCCCGACTTCGACTCCGACTTGGGCGGCCGGTGCGGCCGTTACCAGTGGCTGGTGGGCGACCACCACACGCACAGCCAGTACTCCTACGACGCGATGTACCGGATCGACGACATCGCGCGCGGCGGGCGGGCGCACGGCGCGGACTGGATCGTCTTCACCGACCACGGCCACGCGGAGCACGAGAAGGTGTCCGTCGAGCCCACCGAAGCCGACTTCCTCGCCGCCCGGCGGAAGTACCCGGACCTGCTGCTGTGGCACGGGATGGAGTGGAACGTCCCGGGCGCCGAGCACGCGACGGTGTTCTTCCAGGCGGGAGACCGGCAGGCCGCGAAGCTGCGCGAATTCGAGCGGGCCTTCGACTGGCGGCTGACGAACTCGGAGGCGTCGAGCCCGGCGAACGAGGCCCTGGCACTGCGGGCGTTGCGCTGGCTCTCCGACGAGGAACGCGCGCGGAGGATCCACGCGCCGGTCGTGCTGATCAACCACCCGCTGCGCAACGGCCGCGTCGCCCCGCACGAGCTGCGCGCCTACCGCGACGCCGCGCCGGGCATCGTCATCGGCATGGAGGGCGCACCCGGCGCCCAGGCCGACGGCTTCCCCAAGCCGCTCGGCAACGGCGGCGCGCGCGGCGGCTACGTCAACACCCCGGGCCCGAACTCGTGGCCGGGTTACCCGGCCGAGGCGTACCGGACGCACGGCGGCTGGGACTGGGCGACGGCGAAGGTCGGCGGGCTGTGGGACTCGCTGCTCGCCGAGGGGAAGCCGTGGTGGATCACCACGAACTCGGACTCGCACTACAACCGCGGCGACACGCTGGTCCGCCCGGACGTGCCGGGCGACTGGTACGACACGCACGGCAAGTTCCCCGACCCGGTCGACGCCGGCACGCCGCAGCTGGCCGCGCCGTACGCGGACTTCTACCCGGGCGAGTTCAGCCGCACGTACGTCGGCGTCACCCAGCGGAGCCTCGAAGGCGTCCTGGAGGGCCTGCGGGCCGGGCGGATCTGGCTGTCGCACGGCGGCCTGGTCCAGGACCTGGCGGTCGAGGCGCACAGCAGCGGCTCCGCGGCGACGCTGGGCGGGCGCCTGCGGGTGCGGCGCGGGTCGGACGTCACGGTCGTGGTGCGCGCGCGGCTGGCGTCCCGGCCGAACGGCAGTGGCTCGGTGCCGCGGCTGGCACGCCTGGACGTCGTCGCGGGGCCGGTGACCGGCCCGGCCGCCGACCGCGACGCGATGACCGCGCCGGGCACCCGGGTCGTCGAGTCGTTCGAGCCGCGCTGGGAACCCGGGCGGCAGGTCGTGTTCCGGCACACCTTCCGGAACGTGCGCGAGCCGTTCTACGTGCGGGTCCGGGGCTCGAACGGCGATGCCGAGCCGACGCCGGACGTCGTCGGCCAGGCCGACCCGTTCCAGGACCTGTGGCTGTACGCGAATCCGATTTTCGCGGATATTTGTTGAAACTCCTCGCGCCGGTGTCCACTGTATACGGTGTGAGAAAAGTGCTCGTGTGGTCGATCATGACCGGGTTGAAGTTCCTGCTGCGGCTGCCGGAGCCCGTGCTGCGGGTGATCGCCGGCCGTCCCGTGGTGGTGGACGGCCGGCAGCCGGTGCTCTCCGCCCGCGTGCTGATGCGGGTGTCGCGGCTGGCGCCGTTCGACGCGCCCCACCGCAACGGCGACCTCGCGCGGGCCCGGCGGGAGCTGAACCTGGCGGGCGCCCTCGCCGGCGCGGGAATCTGCCCCGGCGTCCGGACCCGCGACCTCTCGTGGCCCGGGCAGGGCGGGCCGCTGCCGCTGCGGCTGTACGAACCGGCCGGTGTCCCGGCGCCCGGCCCGGCGCTCGTGTACTTCCACGGCGGCGGGTTCGTGCTCGGCAGCCTCGACACGCACGAGGGCGCGTGCCGGCTGCTGGCCGAGGAAGCCGGGGTGCGGGTGGTGTCGGCCGGCTACCGGCTCGCTCCGGAACACCAGTTCCCGGCCGCGGCCACGGATGCGATGGGGGCCTTCTCCTTCGTGCACGACCACGCGGCGGAGCTCGGCATCGACCCGGACCGGCTGGCGGTGGGCGGCGACAGCAGCGGCGGCAACCTCGCGGCGGTGGTCGCGCACGCGGCGGCCCGCGGCGAGCTGCCCCGGCCGGTGTTCAGCCTCCTGCTCACCCCGGCGACGGACGCGCTCGGTTCGTCGGCGTCCCATCGGCAGTTCGGCTCCGGCTTCCGCCTCGACCGGGACGAATGGGCCTGGTACCGCGAGCAGTACCTCCGCGACCCGGCCCTGTACAAGGACCCGCGCGCCTCGGTGCTCTACGACGACAGTCTCGACGGCCTCCCGCCGACGTTCGTGGCCACGTGCGGCTTCGACCTCCTCCGCGACGAAGGCGAGGCCTACGCGGCCCGGCTGGCTGCCGCCGGAGTCCCCCTGGTCCACCGACGTCACGAAGGCCAGCTCCACGGCTTCGCCAACCGAGTAGGCATAGACCCGGACGCCCGCGCCGCCATGCTCCACGCGGCCGGAGTCCTCCGCGCCGCCCTCGCCCTCGGGCATCACGCGTGATTGAGCGGGCATCACGCGTGATTGGCGGGGTCATACCCCGCTGATCACGCGTGATGCCCCTCCAGTCACGCGTGACGCCTCTTGGCGCTCGGTCAGTGGGCCGGGAGGTGGACCGTCACGCCGAGGCCGCCGCCCACGATCGGCTCGGCCGTGACCGTTCCGCCGTGCGCCGCCACCGCGGCCCGGACGATCGAGAGACCCAGGCCCGCGCCGTGGCGGGCCGTGCGGGCCACGCCGGCCCGGCGGAACGGCTCGAACAGCTCCGGCACCGCCGCCGGGTCGACCAGGCCGCCTGAGGACCGGACCCGCAGCATCGACCACCGCGGCCCCGGCTGCGTCACGACCTCCAGCCAGCCGCCTTCGACGTTGTGGCGGACCGCGTTCTCCAGCAGGTTCCCCGCGATCCGCTCCAGCAGCGCCGGGTCGCCGAACGCCGACGCCGGCGGCGTCGTGAACGACGCCCGGATACCGCGGTCCCCGGCTTCGCGGTGGACCGCGCGCCACGCCCGGTCGACGACGACCGCGAGATCCACCGGCTCGTGCACGCCCAGCCCGGCGCCGTCGGTCCGGGCCAGCAGCAGCAGCGAGTTGACCAGCTGCCCGGCGCGCTCGGTCGCGTCGCGGACCACGCCGCCCATCCGCCGCAGCTCGGCGACGTCGGCGTCGTCGTCGGCGAGGGTGACGTCGAGTTCCGTGCGGATCACCGACAACGGCGTCCGCAGCTCGTGGCTCGCGTTGGCGACGAAGTGGCGTTGCGCGTCGAAGGCGGCCTGGAGCCGGTCGAGCATGTCGTCGAACGTGCTCGCCAGCTCGGCCAGCTCGTCGCGGGAGCGGACCTCGCCGATCCGCTCCCCCAGCGACTCGACCGACAGCCGCCGCGCGGTGCCGGTGATCTCGCGCAGCGGCAGCAGCACGCGCGAGGTGAACGTCCAGGCGAGGATCGCCGCGGCCGCCACCACCAGCAGGAACGCGATCGACCCGAACAGCAGCATCTGGTTCCGGGCGTGCACGCGCAGGTGCTCGGCGAGCGTCGAGGCGTCGACCGTGACGCCGTCGACGACCACCACGCTGCCCGGCGGCATCTGCGGTACCGCGTCGAGCGAGTCCCGCACCAGCGTCCACGCGAGCCAGAGCAGCAGCAGGCTGACGGCGGCGACCAGCACGGTCGCCAGCAGGGTGATCCGGGCGCGGAGGGTACGGGTGCCCGGCAGGTTCACGCGCGCTGCGGCGTGCCGGGTTCCGGCACCCGGTACCCGGAGCCGACGACGGTCTCGATGATCCCCGGCTCGCCGAGCTTCTTGCGCAGCGTCATGACGGTGACCCGGACGGTCGTGGTGAACGGGTCGGCGTTCTCGTCCCAGACGCGTTCGAGCAGTTCCTCGCTGCTGACCACGGATCCGGCGGCCTGCAGCAGGACCTCGAGGACGCCGAACTCCTTGCGCGTCAGCTCGACCGGCCCGCTCGCGCGACGGACGGTGCGTTTGGCCGGGTCCAGCTCGACGTCCCCGGCGGTGAGCAGCGGCGGCGCGGCCGGCGTGGCCCGGCGGCCCAGCGCCCGCACCCGCGCGACCAGCTCGGGGAAGGCGAACGGCTTGGCGAGGTAGTCGTCGGCACCCAGCGACAGCCCGTCCACGCGGTCGGACACCGAACTGCTCGCGGTGAGCATCAGCACCCGGGTCAGCTCCCCGGACGCGACGATCTCCCGGCACAGCTCGTCACCGGACATCCCGGGCAGGTCCCGGTCCAGCAGCACGACGTCGTACCGCGTGACGGCGGCCTTCTCGTGCCCGTCGTCCCCGGTGAGCGCGACGTCCACCGCCATCCCCTCACGGCGCAGCCCGCGGGCGATCGCGTCGGCCAGGGGTTCTTCGTCCTCGACTACCAAAACTCGCACGAGCCCACAATCCCATATTTTCCTGAGAGTGCCCTTTAAGGACCATGTGGGTGCGGTGTGCCCGGGGCGGCCCAGCGCAGCGCGAACCACAGCCGCATCCGGGTCTCGGGGTCCGCCAGGTCCACCCCCAAGGCCTTCTCCACCTGGGCGATCCGGTGCCGGACGCTGTTGCGGTGGACGCCCAGCTCCGCCGCCGTCGGCTCCCAGCCGCCGTGGTGGGCCAGCCACGTCCGCAACGTCGGCACCAGCTGCCGGTCCTGGGCCCGGTCCAACGCCACCAGCGGTTCCAGGGCCTTCTCGGCGAACCCCCGGGAGGCGGCCGGGTCGAGCAGGGCGTCGAAGTCCGGCGGCCCGCCGCCCGCCACGAGCGGGCGGCCCAGTGCGCGGGCCCGCGCCAGCAGCAGCTCCACCTCCGCCGCGGTACCGGCCGGCCGCCCGGCGGGCACCGGCGGCCCCACGACCGCCAGCCAGCCGTGCTCGCGCAGGTCCTCCAGCACCGGACGCGGGACGGCCCCGGCGACGGCCACGAACGACGGCCCCGGCGTAACCGAGACCAGGGGCGTGTCCAGCCGCGCGCGCAGCCAGTCCGGGCGCCGGGCCACCGCGTCCGGCCCCCGCCGGTACGCCGCCCCGGCGACCAGCCGGACCACCTCCGCCCCCAGCAGGGACCGGGTCACCTCCCCGGGCGACGCCCGGCCGAGCAGCAGGCCGGTGGCCGCCGCGCCCAGCTCGGCCGCGTCCGAACCGGCCCGGCCGACCAGGCCGAGCAGGGCCGCGCCGACGGCGAGGATCGCCCGGTCGGCCCCTTCGAGCCGCCGGGTCCGGCCGACGACCACCAGGTGCGACGCCGTGGCCTGCGGGTACACCGGCTGGACGACGACGAACCCGCCGTCGGCCTCGGTCGTCGCGCTCCGGATCCCGCTGCCCGCCCGCACGGTCGCCATCAGCTCCCGCACCGCGAGGGGCAGCGGCGCGGGAGCGTCGTGCGCCGAGGCCAGCACGTCCCCGGCGCCGACCAGGGCGACCCAGGACCGCAGCACGTCCGCCAGCGCGGACGTCAGCTCGCCGAGGCCGCCGCCCGCCGCGCGCGTCAGCGTCTCGCGCGCCGCCGTGATCCGCCGCTGGTCCCGCTGACCGGCCTCGGTCAGCGCGACGGAGACCGCCCGGTTGACCGCCAGGAACGGCGTGCGCGCCGGCACCACCAGCAGGGGCAGCCCGCGGCGCGCGCAGGCCCGGCGCAGGTCCTCCGGCAGGGTTTCGTGCACGGACGGGGTGAGGCCGAAGCCCAGCGCCGTCACCCCGGCATCCCGCAGCCCGCGCACGTACCGGTCGATCCGCTCGGGCAGGTTGACGCCCGCGGTGAGGATCAGCTCGCCGCCCACCAGGTAGGGCGCGGGGTCCTGCAGCTCGCTGACGTGGGCCCAGCGCACGGGCAGGTCCAGCGCGCCCGGCCGCAGCGTCTCGGGGACGACCTCGAGCGCGAGCTCCCGGTTGCCGACCACGTCTCGTAACGGGACATTCACCTCGGTGTGCACCGAGTCCGGGTTCTGGGTCATTACGTCCTCGTCATGTCGACTTGGGGACGAATCATCCCATGCCGGAGAGGTGGCGGGCGAACCTACGGTGACCCGAAACGACGTGAGGAGGACACCGTGACCGGCGACTACGCGGTGATCGCGCTGTACATCGCGGGCATGCTCGGGGTCGGCTGGTACGGCCTGAAGCTCGCGAAGACGAAGTCCGACTACCTGGTCGCCGGGCGGCGGCTGGGCTGGTTCATGTACTCCGGCACGATGTCGGCCGTCGTCCTCGGCGGCGCGTCCACCGTCGGCGGGGTGAAGCTCGGCTACAAGTTCGGCATCTCCGGCATGTGGCTGGTGGTCAGCATCGGCGTCGGCATCCTGGTGCTGCACGCGCTGTTCGCGCGGCGGCTGGTGCGGCTGAAGGTCTACACCGTCGGCGAGATGCTCGACCTGCGCTACGGCGGCCGCACCAGCGCGGTGTCCGGCGTCGTCATGTGGGGCTACACCCTGATGCTCACGGTCACCTCGACGCTGGCCTTCGCGACCATCTTCAAGGTGCTGTTCGACCTGCCGAACTGGGCCGGGATCGCCGTCGGCGGCTCGATCGTCGTCCTCTACTCGGTGCTCGGCGGCATGTGGTCGATCACGCTCACCGACATCGCCCAGTTCGTCATCAAGACCATCGGCATCCTGGTGATCCTGCTGCCGGTCGCGATCAGCTCGGCCGGTGGCTTCTCGGGGATGAGCGAAAAGCTCGACGCGAGCTTCTTCAGCTTCACCTCGATCGGCACCGACACGATCATCACCTACTTCGTCATCTACACCTTCGGGCTGCTCATCGGCCAGGACATCTGGCAGCGCGTGTTCACCGCCCGCACGCCCGCGATCGCGACGTCCGGCGGCATCACCTCCGGCGTCTACTGCCTGGTCTACGGCCTGGCCGGCGCCCTGATCGGCACCGCCGCCCACGCGCTCTACCCGGACATCGCCAGCGCGCAGGACGCCTTCGCGACGATCGTCGAGCGCCTGCTGCCGACCGGCGTCCGCGGCCTGGTCCTGGCCGCCGCGCTCTCGGCGATGATGTCGACGGCGAGCGGCGCGCTGATCGCCTGTTCCACCACGACGACGTCCGACCTGCTCACCAAGCTGGGCCTGAAGAAGGGCGGCGAGGTCAGCCGCAACCGGATCGCCACGCTGCTGCTCGGCCTCCTGGCCATCGGCATCGCGATGATCGTCGACGACGTCGTCAACGCCCTCACCATCGCCTACGACATCCTGGTCGGCGGCCTGCTCGTCGCGATCGTCGGCGCGCTGTTCTGGAGGCGCGGCACCCGGCAGGGCGCGTACGCGTCGATGGTGGCCGGCACGATCTCGGTGATCGCGTTCATGATCATCGACGGCGTCGACGCCAACACCCCGATCTACTGGGGTCTCGGCGCGAGCCTGGTCGTGTACCTGGCCGTCAGCTTCGCGACGCCGCGCACTTCCGAGGCCATCCTCTCCGTCTGGACCCGCCGCCTCGGCGGCCAGGAAACACCCATCGAAAGCCGGGAACAGGAGCCCACCAGTGCCTAACATCGGACCCCTCGACTCGTCGCGCGTACCCAGGTTCGCCGGCTTCGCGACCTTCGCGCGGCTGCCGCGGATCGACCAGGTCGACCGCGCCGACGTCGCCGTCGTCGGGGTGCCCTTCGACTCCGGGGTGTCCTACCGGCCCGGCGCGCGCTTCGGCCCGGCGGCCGTCCGGGAGGCGAGCCGGCTGCTGCGGCCGTACCACCCGGAGCTGGACGTCTCGCCGTTCGCCGAGAAGCAGGTCGTCGACGCGGGCGACATCGCGGTCAACCCGTTCAACATCGGCGAGGCGATCGAAACGCTGCAGCAGGAAGCCGAGGCGCTGCAGGCGGACGGGACACGGCTGGTCACCGTCGGCGGCGACCACACGATCGCGCTGCCGCTGCTGCGGGCCGCGGCCAAGAAGCACGGACCCGTTGCGCTGCTGCACTTCGACGCCCACCTCGACACCTGGGACACCTACTTCGGCGAGCCCTACACGCACGGCACCCCGTTCCGGCGGGCGTCGGAGGAAGGGATCCTCGACACGAGCGCGCTGTCGCACGTCGGCACCCGCGGGCCGCTGTACGGCAAGCGGGACCTCGAAGAGGACCGCCGGCTCGGCTTCGGCATCGTCACCTCCGGCGACGTCCTGCGCCGCGGCGTCGCCGAGACCGTCGACGCCCTGCGGCAGCGGATCGGCGACCGGCCGCTGTACGTCTCGGTCGACATCGACGTGCTCGACCCGGCCCACGCGCCCGGCACCGGCACGCCCGAGGCGGGCGGGCTGACCAGCCGGGAACTGCTGGAGATCCTGCGCGGGCTGCGTGATCTGAACCTGGTCGGCGCGGACGTCGTCGAGCTCGCCCCGGCCTACGACCACGCCGAGATCACCGCCATCGCGGCCTCCCACGTCGCCTACGACCTGGTGAGCCTGCTGACCCTGGGGAAGGGCGCATGACCCGCATCGGCGGCGACGTCGTCGTCGAAACGCTCCGGGCGCTGGGCGCCGACACGGTGTTCGGCCTGCCCGGCCAGCACGCGCTGGGCCTGTTCGAGGCGCTGCGGCGAGCCGGCGACCTGCGCGTGATCAGCGGGCGCGTCGAGAACAACCTCGCCTTCGCCGCCGACGGCCACGCCCGGGCGCGGCTCGCGGCGGACCCGGACGGCCCGGTGCCGGTGACGCCCCTGGTGGTCTCGACCGGCCCGGGCGCGCTGCTGACGCTGGCCTCCCTGCAGGAGTCGCGCGCGGCCTCGGTGCCGGTGCTCGGCATCTCCAGCCAGGTCCCGGTCGCCGGGCTGGGCGGCGGGCGGCACGGCTACCTGCACGAACTGCCCGACCAGCAGGCCAGCTTCCGGGACGTCGTCAAGTCGGTGCACGTCGTCCGGCGCGCGAGCCAGATTCCCTCGGCCCTGCGGGAGGCGTGGACGTCGGCGGCGACCGCGCCCTACGGCCCGGTGTGGGTGGAAATCCCCCAGGACGTGCTGCTCGGCCCGGCCGGTCTGCCGCCGATCACCTCGGTGTCGGCCGCTCCCCCGGTGCTGGAACCCCTGCCGGAGCTGGTCACCGCCGCGGCGGAGCTGCTGGGGGCGGCGGCGAACCCGGTGATCCTCGCCGGGGGCGGCGCGCTGCGCTCGGGGGCCCAGGCCGAGCTGACCGCTTTGGCCGAGGCGTTGCGCGCGCCGGTGATCTCGACCTTCGGCGGCAAGGGCGTCTTCGGCTGGGACCACGAGCTGTCCGGGCGGTCGTGGCTGGAGGACCGGCACACCACGGAGTTCCTCGCCGCCGCCGACGTCCTGCTCGTGCTCGGCTCCGGCCTCGGCGAGCTGTCCAGCAACTACCGCACGTTCGCCCCGCGCGGCCGGGTGATCCAGGTCGAGGCCGATCTCGGCAAGCTGGAGTCGAACCACCCGGCCCTGGGCATCCACGCCGACGTGCGGCCGACGCTGCAGGCGCTGCTGGAGTGGGTGCCGATGCGGGCGTCCGACGGCCGGGCCGAGAAGGCGGTTTCGTCGCTGCTGTCCGCCGTGGAGTCCCGATTGGACGCTCAGGACCTCGCCGTCGAGCGGAAGCTGGTCGACGACATCCGGGCGGCGCTCCCGGACGGCACGCAGACGTTCTGGGACATGACGATCGCCGCGTACTGGGCCTGGTCGGCGTGGAACGCCGACGGCGCGCCGATCCACAGCGCGCAGGGCGCGGGCGGGCTGGGCTACGGCCTGCCGGGCGCGCTCGGCGGCGCGGCCGCGGGTCGTCCGACGCTCGCGGTGTCCGGGGACGGCGGCGCGATGTACGGCATCGCCGAGCTCGCCACCGCGGTGCAGCACAACCTCGACGTCACGTGGCTGATCGTCGACGACGGCGGCTACGGCGTCCTGCGCGAGTACCTCACCGACGCCTTCGGCCGGACGACGGCCACCGAGCTGGCCCGGCCCGACTTCGTGGCGCTGGCCTCTTCGTTCGGCGTCCCCGCCCGCCTCTCCTCGTCGGACATGGTGGGCGCGGACCTCGCCGAGGCGCTGCGCACGCCGGGGCCGTCCGTCGTCGTCCTCCCCGCGTTGCTGAAGCTGTTCGCGCCGACCCACCTGGAGCAGGCATGACCCGCACGCTCGACCTGACCGACCCGGCGACCGGCGAGGTGTTCGGCACCAGCCCGATCGCCTCGCAGTCCGATGTGGACAAGGCGCTCGAATCGGCCGCGCAAGCGTTTGCGAGCTGGCGGCGCAGCACCCCGGCGCAGCGTCAGCTGGCCCTGTTGAAGATCGCCGACGCCCTGGAGGCGCGGGCCGCGGAGTTCGCGGACCTGGAGGTCCGCGAGACCGGCAAGATCCGGTCCGTCGTGCTCGAGGAGGAGATCCCGGAGTGCGTGAGCGCGCTGCGGTTCTTCGCCGGGGCCGCGCGGCACCTGGAGGGCACCGCGGCCGGGGAGTACGCGCCGGGCCACACGTCGGTGATCCGCCGCGAGCCGATCGGGGTCTGCGCGCAGATCGCGCCGTGGAACTACCCGCTGATGATGGCGGTCTGGAAGATCGCGCCGGCCCTGGCGGCGGGCAACACGGTGGTGCTCAAGCCGGCCGAGACGACCCCGTCGACGGCGGTGCTGCTGGCCCGCGTCGCCGCGGAGTTCCTGCCCCCGGGGGCGTTCACCGTGCTGACCGGCGACCGCGACACCGGCCGGGCCCTGGTCGGGCACCCGATCACGGCCATGGTCTCGATCACCGGGTCGACGCGCGCGGGCATCGACGTGGCCACGGTGGCGGCCGCCGACCTCAAGCGCACCCACCTGGAACTGGGCGGCAACGCACCCCTGCTGGTCTTCCCGGACGTCGACCTCGCGTCGGCGGCCGAGGGCGTCGTGGGCGCGGCGTTCTACAACGCGGGCCAGGACTGCACGGCGGGCAGCCGGGTGCTGGTGCACGAGTCGATCCACGACGACTTCGTCGCCGCGCTGGCGAAACTCGCGGCTTCGCAGACCCCGGGCGTCGACTTCGGACCGCTCGCCAGCGCGGCGCAGTTCGCGCGCGTGGAGGGCCTCATCGCGCGGTTGCCCGCGCACGCCCGCATCGAGACGGGCGGCACCCGGTTCGGCTCACGGGGTTTCTTCTTCGCGCCCACGGTGGTTTCCGGGGTCCGGCAGGACGACGAGATCGTCCAGGAGGAGATCTTCGGGCCGGTGATCACGGTCCAGTCCTTTTCGGACGAAGCCGCGGCGGTCTCCTTGGCCAACGGTGTCCCCTACGGACTGGCGTCGTCGGTGTGGACGCGCGACCTCGCGGTGGCGGCCCGGGTGTCGGCCGAGCTGGACTTCGGCTGCGTGTGGGTGAACACGCACGGGCCCCTGGTCGCCGAGATGCCGCACGGCGGGTTCGGCCACTCCGGCCACGGCAAGGACCTCTCGGCGTACGCCTTCGCCGAGTACACCCGGGTCAAGCACGTGATGACGCGGTTCGCCTGAGCACCTGTTCCGCGAACACGTCCGCCGCCGAAACCGGGCCCGCCGAACCCTGGCCCGCCGAAGCCGGTTTTCGCCGAAACCGGGCAGCCCGCGCGGGGGCGCCCCCCGTTTTCCACTCTACCGGCGGGCACCGACAGTTTCGGCGGCCCGGGATCAGGCCCGGCGAAGGCTCGCCGCGACGTCGAGCCAGGCGTTGCGGCGTTGCAGATCGGCGCGGTCGCTGAGGTCCTGCAGCCGCCTGCGGGCGCCACCGGCTCCGACGGCGTAGCCGAAGAGCCCGGTGAGCACCCACAGGCGGGCACCGAGCGGGCTGCCCCACGGCACGACGGCGACCAGCGCGCACCCCGCCGCCCAGACGATCCCGGCGAGGTACGGCCGGACGAGCTCGTCGCGGCGCAGCAACCGCTTCGCCGCGGGACGCATCGCCGGCGGGAACGCCCGGCGCGGCCGCAGGACCAGCACGAACCAGGCGGCCGCGGTGATCAGCGCCGCGCCCGCCCCGCGCACCACCGGGCCGGCCGGGGAGCCGAGTGCCGGCGCCGCGAAGGCGACCGCGAACGCCGTCGCCAGCAGGCCCAGCACCACGAAGTGCGTGCGCGTGTACAGGACCCAGGTCGAGAGCGCGAGGTTCCGCGCGGCGAGCGCGTCCTGCGGGTACAACTGCAGGACCTCGGAGTAGCCGCGCACGGCCCGCACCGCGCGGCGGCAGCGCAGGTCCACCAGGGCCTGCAGCCGCAGGGCCTCGACGCCGTCCGGTTCCAGCGCGAGCGCGGCCCGCACCGGTTCCGCGGCCCGCCGGGCGCCCTCCCGCGACGGCTCGGCGAGCAGCACCGTCGCCAGTGCCAGGTGGGGACGCGGGGAACCCGGCGCCAGGTCGCAGGCCCGCCGCGCGTGGTCGAGCGCGCGGGCTCGCACGGCGGAAGCCGTCTCGCCGCCGCCCGCCACCAGCGAGCGCGCCAAGCCGGCGTGCGCTTCGGCGTGCCCGGGATCGACGGCGAGCGCCGCTTCGAACGCCGTGATCGCCTCGCCGGGCCGGTCGAGCGCGCCGAGGATCCAGCCGCGGTGCACGAAAACGCCCGCGCCCGGCTGCCCGGCGGCGAGGGCGCGCTCGATCGACTCCAGCGCCGCCGCGTGGTGCCCCGAACCGTACTGGGCGAGCGCGAGCAGGTGCCACAGCCCGGCCGACTCCGGGTCCGTGGCCAGCGCCGCGGTCGCCTCGCGGATCGCGCGCTCGAACTGCTGGGCCTGCACGAGCGCGGCGACGCGCCGCGTCGTCACAACAGCTTCTTCCGCTTGAGGTAGGCGGCGAGCTCGTCGTACGTGCCGTCGGCGTTCGAGTAGAGCACGACGTTCCGCGCCGTGGCGAACCACGCCGTGGCCGACGGCCGGATCTCCGGCAGCGCGCCGAGCAGGTCGGCCATCCCGATCATCCGCGCCTCGCCGCTTTCGACCGACGCCAGCAGCGCCCGCTCGCTCGCGGTCTCGCACAGGTGCGCGAGATCGGCACCCGACCAGCCGTCGGTCCGCTTGGCCAGCTGCTTCAGGTCGATCCCGGCGACCGGCCGGTCGCGCAGGTGGTACTCGAGGATCGCCGTCCTGGCCTGCTCGTCGGGCGGCAGCACCAGCAGCGTCCGGTCGAACCGCCCGGGGCGGCGCAGCGCGGTGTCGACGTCCCACGGCGCGTTCGTCGCGGCGAGCACGAACACGCCGTCGTTGTCGCCGGTGATCCCGTCCAGCTCGGCCAGCAGCTGCGCGACGACGTTGCGGGCGGCGGCACCGGCGAGGCGGGACCGCTTCTGCCCGATGGCGTCCAGCTCGTCGAAGAACAGGACGCAGGGCGCGGCACGGCGGGCAGCGAGGAACAGGTCGTGGAGCTTGCGCTCGGAGTTGCCGAGCCACATGTCGAGCACCTCGTCGAGCCCGACGGCGAGGAACCGCGCCTTCAGCTCGCCGGCGACGGCCTTCGCGAGGAACGTCTTCCCGTTGCCCGGCGGACCGTAGAGCAGCAGGCCGCCGCGCAGGCTCTTGCCGTACAGCTTCCGCAGCTCGGGGTTGCGCATCGGCGCCAGGAACGCGGCGTCGAGCCGCTTCTTGACCTCGGTCATGCCGCCGACGTCGGCGAGCGTCACCCCAGGCCGCTCGACGTCGGCGGCGAGCTCGGCGGGAACCGGGCCGGCCGGCACCGGCTCGGCGCCGTCGACGAACTGCGGCGGGACGATGCCGGCCACTTCGCTTTCGGCCGCCGTCCAGTCGAACCCGGGCTCCGGCCCGGGTCCGGCCGCCGGCTCGGCCGCGGTGAGGGCCCGCGTCATCAGCGCCGCGGCTTCGGCGTTCCCCGGGTCCTGCCCGAGCGCCGCACCCAGGTGGGCGACGGCTTCGTCGCGCACGCCACGGTCGAGGAGCAGACCGGCCAGGTGCAGCCGGAGCGGAACGTCCTCGGGGGCCGCGGCGACCGCGGCACGCAGGCTGTCGAGCAGGGGGTCGGGGTTCACCCCGCCGAGGCTACCGACGCCCTCGACCGTGCGAACCCGGTTTTCGGCGGCCGTGCCCCGACGGTGATCCCACCGTCCGCGACCCGCTCAGCTGCGGTTCGCGTCCTTGCGCGCCGGCTCCTCCGAGCCCAGCCGGCCGGAGGCCCACTCCGTCACCCGGCGGGCCACGTCCTGCGCCGTCAGGCCGATCCGCCCCAGGACCTCGTCCCGGCTTCCGTGGTCGTGGAACGACTGCGGCACCGCCAGGTCCCGCAACGGCACGTCGCACTCGGCATCCCGGAACATCGCCGCCAGCGCCGAGCCGAAGCCGCCGTGGCGGCCGCTGTCCTCCACCGTCACCACCAGCTTGTGCTGCGAAGCCAGCGCGACCAGCTCCGCCGGCACCGGCAGCACCCAGCGCGGGTCGACCACCGTCACGCCGATGCCCTGGTCGGCCAGCCGGTCCGCGGCCGCCAGCCCCAGCGTCGCGAACGCGCCGACCGTCACCAGCAGCACGTCCGCGCCCTCGGCCGGGCGGCGCAGCACGTCGACCGTGCCGATCCGCTCCACCGCCGTCACGTCCGTGCCGACCTTGCCCTTCGAGAACCGCAGCGCCGTCGGCCCGTCGGCCACGTCGACGGCCTCGTTCAGCTCTTCCCGCAGCGTGGCCGGGTCGCGCGGCGCGGCGACCCGCATGCCCGGGACCATGCCGAGCAGCGACAGGTCCCACATGCCGTGGTGGCTCGGCCCGTCCGGTCCGGTGATGCCGGCCCGGTCGAGCACCAGCGTCACCGGCAGGCGGTGCAGCGCCACGTCCATCAGCACCTGGTCGAACGCGCGGTTGAGGAACGTCGAGTAGATCGCCACCACCGGGTGCAGGCCACCCATGGCCAGGCCCGCGGCCGAGGTGACCGCGTGCTGCTCGGCGATGCCGACGTCGTACCAGCGGTCCGGGAACGCCTCGGCGAACTTGTCCAGCCCGGTCGAGCGCAGCATCGCCGCGGTGATCGCGACGACGTCCTCGCGCTCGGTGCCGATCTTCGCCAGCTCGTCACCGAACACGCCGGTCCAGCTCGGGCCCTTCACCGGCGGGAGGCCGGTCTCGGGGTCGATCGGGTCGGTCTGGTGCATCTGGTCGTGCTGGTTGTTCACCGCGGGCGCGTAGCCGTGGCCCTTCTCGGTGACCACGTGCACGATCACGGCGCCGCCGAACGTCTTCGCGCTGTGCAGGGCCTTCTCCAGCGCCACCTGGTCGTGGCCGTCGACCGGGCCGAGGTACTTCAGGCCGAGGTCGGAGAACATCGCCTGCGGGCTCAGCGCGTCCTTGAGGCCGGCCTTCGCGGCGTGCAGCGCGGCGTAGATCGGCTTGCCGACGACCGGGGTGTGCTTGAGGATCTCGCGGCCGCCGTCGAGGAGCCGCTCGTAGCCGGGCTGCAGGCGCAGTGCCGCGAGGTGGTCGGCCAGACCGCCGATGGTCGGCGAGTACGACCGGCCGTTGTCGTTGATCACGATGACGACCGGGCGGTCCTTGTGCGCGGCGATGTTGTTGAGCGCCTCCCAGCACATGCCGCCGGTGAGCGCGCCGTCGCCGACGACGGCGATCGCGTGGCGCCCGCCGCCGGCCAGCTCGAACGCCTTCGCCAGCCCGTCCACATAGGACAGTCCGGACGACGCGTGGCTGCTCTCCACCCAGTCGTGCTCGCTCTCCGCGCGCGAGGGGTACCCGGTGACCCCGCCGGTCTGGCGCAGGAGGTCGAACCCGGCCGCGCGGCCGGTGACGAGCTTGTGCACGTACGCCTGGTGACCGACGTCCCACACGATCGCGTCGCGCGGCGAGTCGAACACGCGGTGCAGCGCCAGGGTCAGCTCGACGACGCCGAGGTTCGGCCCCAGGTGACCGCCCGCCCGCCGGACCTTGTCGACGAGGAAGTCCCGGATCTCGGCGGCCAGTTCGCCGAGGTCCTCGACACTCATGCGCTTCAGGTCCGCCGGTCCGCTCACGGACTCCAGCATCGTCACTCGTCTCCACCTCACTCGCTCGGTTCCGGCCAGTCTACGGAGACCCGCCAGAGCCGGGCCGCAGGCCGCGTCCGGCATCACAACCGGAGCGCGACCGCAGGTCAGCAGCCGGGGTGAACCTCGTCTCGCCGCGTCGCTGTGGCGGTCACGCGGCGTGGCCACGAGAATGGACCGCATGGCGGATTTCTTCATCGGCGGCGAATGGGTGGACGCGGTGGACGGCGGCCGCCGGGAGATCCGCTGCCCGGCCGACGGTTCCCTGGTCGCGACGGTCGCCGAGGGCACCGCCAAGGACACCGAGGCCGCCATCGCGGCGGCGCGCCGGGCGTTCGACACCGGCCCGTGGACCGGCACCCCCGCCCACCTGCGCGGCGACCTGCTGCTGCGGGCCGCGGAGCTGCTGGACCGCGACGCGGAGACGTTCGCACGCGCCGAGTCGCTCGACACCGGCAAGCGCCTGGTCGAGAGCCGCTACGACATGGCCGACATCGCCGCCTGCCTGCGGTACTTCGGCAAGCTCGCGGCGCAGGACGCCGGGCGCGTCGTCGACACCGGCAGCCCGGACGCGTTCAGCCGGATCGTGCACGAGCCGGTCGGTGTCTGCGGGCTGATCACGCCCTGGAACTACCCGCTGCTGCAGACCGTGTGGAAGATCGCGCCGGCGCTGGCCGCGGGCAACAGTTTCGTGCTCAAGCCCAGCGAGCTGACCCCGCACACCGCGATCCTGTTCCTCAAGCTGCTCACCGAGGCGGGCCTGCCGCCGGGCGTGGGCAACCTGGTGCTGGGCGCGGGCGCCGAGGCCGGCGCACCGCTGGCTTCGCACCCGGACGTCGACCTCGTGTCGTTCACCGGCGGCCTGGCGACCGGGAAGGTGATCGCGGCGGCGGCCGCGGCCACGGTCAAGAAGGTGGCGCTGGAGCTGGGTGGGAAGAACCCGAACGTGGTGTTCGCGGACGCCGACTTCGAGACCGCGGTCGACTACGCGCTGACCGCGGTGTTCCTGCACTCCGGTCAGGTGTGCTCGGCGGGCGCGCGGCTGATCGTGCAGCGCGAGTGGCACGACGAGTTCGTCGCCGAGCTGGTCCGCCGGGCCGAGCGGATCCGCCTGGGCGGCCCGTTCGACGAGCAGGCGGAGACCGGGCCGCTGATCTCGGCGGCGCACCGGGCGAAGGTCGAGGCGTACGTGGCGGCCGCCCTGGCCGAGGGCGCGGTGCTGCGCACCGGCGGCCGCCGTCCGGACGACCCGGCCCTGGCCGACGGCTTCTACTACCTGCCGACCATCCTCGACGAGGTCAAGCAGGGCTCCTCGGCGGTGGTCGACGAGTCGTTCGGCCCGGTGCTGACGGTCGAGACGTTCACCGACGAGGACGACGCCGTCCGCATCGCCAACGACACGCACTACGGCCTGGCCGGCGCGGTGTTCACGAACGACGCTTCGCGGGCGCAGCGGGTGGCCGGGCGGCTGCGGCACGGGACGGTGTGGATCAACGACTTCCACCCGTACCTGCCCCAGGCCGAGTGGGGCGGCTACAAGCAGTCCGGGTTCGGCCGCGAACTGGGGCCCACGGGACTGGCCGAGTACACCGAGGTCAAGCACATCTACCAGAACCTGCGGCCGGCACCGCAGCGCTGGTTCTCCGGCTGACCGAACCGCCTTATGCTGCGTGCACGGGGGACGCAGGGGAGGCCGGTGTGGACCAGCAGCGACCGGGGAAGCGGTTCCGGGGCCCGCGGGCCCCGGAACCGCTTCCCCGGTCGCTGCTGGTCCACACCGGCCTCC
>JARAWT010000084.1:0-42084 GCA_033793495.1 Streptomyces sp. MN03-5084-2B
CGCCCATCCCGCCCCTCCTCGCGCTCCGGCCCGTCAGACCGCCCCGGTACCCCTGTTCGCCGCGGAGATCCGCGCCGGCCGGGGCATCCCGGATGCCCCCGTTCGCCCGGGTTACCGGCACCCGGGGAGGCCACCCTGACCCGATCGGCTGACCGGCGCTCACCCTGGGGCGTGATCCAGTTCACCGCCGCAAAGTAGTTGAGCGCGAAATAGTTCAACGCTCAACCAGGTTGCACGGGGTACCGACCCAACGGAAGGAAGCTCAGCCCCATGACCACCTTTGCCGAGCAGACCGAAGCCCTCCAGGTCCCCGCGGACGTCCAGAACCTGCTGTTCCGCGAGGCCCGCACGGCCAACAGTTTCAGCTCCGAGCCGGTGACCGAGGAGCAGGTCCGCGCGATCTACGACCTCGTCAAGTGGGCCCCGACGTCGATGAACACCCAGCCGCTGCGCGCGCTGGTGCTCCGGACCGCCGAGGCGAAGGCCCGCCTGCTGCCGCACATGTCGCCGGGCAACCGGGACAAGACCGAAGCCGCCCCGCTGACCGTGGTGCTCGCCGCGGACGTCGACTTCCACGAGAACATCCCGCAGGTCTTCCCGCACGCCCCGCAGGTGAAGGACAACTTCTCCGACGAGCAGGGCCGCGTCGAGTTCTCCAAGCTGAACTCGCTGCTGCAGGTCGGCTACTTCATCATCGGCGTCCGCGCCGCCGGGCTGGCCGCCGGCCCGATGACCGGCTTCGACGCCCAGGGCGTCGACGACGAGTTCTTCGCGGACCGGAAGTGGCGCTCGCTGGTCGTCGTCAACGTCGGCAAGCCGGGCGAGAACCCGTGGTTCGACCGCCTGCCGCGGCTGGACTTCGACCAGGTCGTCGAAACCCTCTGACGCAGCTCGGACGGGCCGTCTCCGGAGCCGGAGGCGGCCCGTCCGGCGTTCGCGCCACGCGCGTGAGGCGCGAAAGCGCCGCCGACTAGCATCGACGGCGTCATCTCTGTCACTCCAGCTTGAGGAGCCGATCGTGTCCCAGTCGCCCCCCGTTTCCCCCGTGGCCGCCTCCCGCGTGGTGGTACCGGCGGGCACTACGGCGGGCGCGGCGGTCCGCGAAGCCGGTCTGCCGACCAAGGGTGCGGACACGATCGTCGTCGTCCGCGACGCCGACGGGAAGCTGCGCGACCTTGCCTGGGCGCCGGAAGCCGACGTCGAGGTCGAGGCGGTCGCCGCGAACACCGAGGACGGCCGCAGCGTCATCCGCCATTCGGCCGCGCACGTGCTCGCCCAGGCCGTGCAGCAGCAGTTCCCGGACGCCAAGCTGGGCATCGGCCCGCCGGTGAAGGACGGCTTCTACTACGACTTCTCGGTCGACAAGCCGTTCACCCCGGAGGACCTGCAGGCGCTCGAAAAGCGCATGAAGCAGATCGTGAAGGGCGCCCAGCAGTTCTCCCGGCGCGTGTTCGACTCCGTCGACGAGGCCAAGAAAGAGCTCGCGGACGAGCCGTTCAAGCTCGAACTCGTCGACCTGAAGTCCGAAGTGGACACCTCCGAGGTGATGGAGGTCGGCGAGGGCGAACTCACCATCTACGACAATCTCGACCCGCGCACCAAGGAACGTGTCTGGAGTGACCTCTGCCGCGGTCCGCACGTGCCGACGACGAAGTTCATCCCGGCGTTCAAGCTCACCCGCGTCGCCGCCGCGTACTGGCGGGGTAGTGAAAAGAACCCGCAGCTGCAGCGGATCTACGGCACCGCGTGGGAGTCGGCCGAGGCGCAGGACGCCTACCTCGAGCGCATCGCCGAGGCCGAGCGCCGCGACCACCGCAAGCTCGGCGCCGAGCTGGACCTGTTCTCCTTCCCCGAGGAGATCGGCTCGGGCCTGCCGGTGTTCCACCCGAAGGGCGGCATCATCCGCCGCGAGCTGGAGAACTATTCGCGCCGCCGCCACGAGGAGGCCGGCTACGAGTTCGTGAACACCCCGCACATCAGCAAGGGCGAGCTGTTCCACACCTCCGGCCACCTGCCCTACTACGCGGACACGATGTTCCCGCCGGTGCAGTTCGACGAGGAGAACTACTACCTCAAGGCCATGAACTGCCCGATGCACAACCTGATCTTCCGCTCGCGCGGGCGGTCCTACCGCGAGCTGCCGCTGCGGCTGTTCGAGTTCGGCACCGTCTACCGCTACGAGAAGTCCGGCGTCGTGCACGGCCTCACCCGCGTGCGCGGGCTGACGATGGACGACTCGCACATCTACTGCACCAAGGAGCAGATGCCGGGCGAGCTCAAGTCGCTGCTCAAGTTCGTCCTCGACCTGCTCGCCGACTACGGCCTTTCCGACTTCTACCTCGAGCTGTCCACCCGCGGTGACTCCGACAAGTTCATCGGCGAGGACTGGGAGTGGGAGGAGGCCACCGAGACGCTGCGGCAGGCCGCGATCGACTCCGGCCTCGAGCTGGTCCCGGACCCGGGCGGCGCCGCGTTCTACGGCCCGAAGATCTCGGTCCAGGCCAAGGACGCCATCGGCCGCACCTGGCAGATGTCGACCATCCAGCTGGACTTCAACCAGAACAAGCGGTTCGAGCTCGAGTACACCGCACCGGACGGCTCGCGCCAGCGCCCGGTGATGATCCACCGCGCCCTGTTCGGCTCGATCGAGCGCTTCTTCGGCGTGCTGACCGAGCACTACGCGGGCGCGTTCCCGGCCTGGCTCGCGCCGGTGCAGGTGGTCGGCATCCCGATCACCGCCGACCAGGTCGAGCACCTGCAGGCCATCGAGAAGGCGTTGCGCGCCAAGGGGATCCGCGCCGAGGTCGACGCGAGCGACGACCGGATGCAGAAGAAGATCCGCACGCACACCACGCAGAAGGTGCCGTTCATGCTGCTGGCCGGCGCCAAGGACGTCGAGGCGGGCGCGGTGTCGTTCCGCTTCCGCGACGGCGGCCAGATCAACGGCGTGCCGGTGGAGAAGGCGGTCGAGGCGATCGCCGAGTGGATCGGGCGCCGCGAAAACGCGTCGCCGTCGGCCGAGGCGCTGGAGACGGTCGTTCGGTGAGCGAGGGTCCCGAGCTCGTCGAGCAGCAGGGCATCGGGGTCCAGGACGCGTTCCAGCGCCTCTGGACCCCGCACCGGATGGCCTACATCAAGGGCCAGGACAAGCCGGACGGCGAAGAGGAGACCGGCTGCCCGTTCTGCCGGATCCCTTCGCTGGACGACAAGACCGGCCTGATCGTCGCCCGCGGCGACGTCGTGTTCGCGGTGCTGAACCTGTACCCGTACAACCCGGGGCACCTGATGGTGGTGCCCTACCGGCACGTCGCGGACTACACCGAGCTGACGGTCGAGGAGACGCGCGAGGTCGCCGAGTTCACCCAGCACGCGATGAAGGTGATCCGCGCGGTCTCCGGCGCCCACGGGTTCAACATCGGCCTGAACCAGGGCCACATCGCGGGCGCGGGCATCGCCGCGCACCTGCACCAGCACCTGGTGCCGCGCTGGGGCGGGGACGCGAACTTCATGCCGATCATCGGGCAGACGAAGGTGCTCCCGCAGCTGCTGGGGGAGACGAGGGACCTGCTCGCCGACGCCTGGTAATCGTCTGGACCACGGTCGGCCACCGGGCGAAAACTCCTGATTGAGTGTTCAACCGAGAGTATGATGGTGGTATGTCCGGAACCCGATGGCTCAGCGACGACGAACAGCGCGTCTGGCGTGAGTTCAACGCGGCCACCCGCATGCTCAGCGCGCACCTCGAAGGGCAGCTGCAGCACGACTCGGGCATGCCGCACACCTACTACGAGGTCCTCGTCGCCCTCTCCGAGGCGCCCGGCCGCCAGCTGCGGATGAGCGAGCTCGCCGACGCGCGCCAGGCGTCCCGCAGCCGCCTTTCGCACGCCGTCGCGCGGCTGGAGGCGAACGGGTGGGTGCGGCGCGAGGCGTGCCCGACCGACAAGCGCGGCGCCTGGGCGGTGCTGACCGACGCCGGTTTCGCGGCGCTCGAAGCGGCCGCGCCGGGGCACGTCGAGGCCGTCCGCGAAAGCCTGTTCGACCCGCTGACGCCGGAGCAGGTGACGGCGCTCGGCGAGATCAGCGCGGCCATCCGCCGTCAGTTGACGCCGAAGTGCGCCGCCGCCGCGGCCGCCGAGGCGGCGAAGGAGCACGAGGGCCAGCTCACGAAATCCGGCTGACCCGGGGCGGCGCGTCGGGGCCGCGCACGTGGGTGGATAGGCTGCAATCGCCCACCCGACCCTCGTAGCCAGGTGCCTCGACGAACCGATGCTCAATATCTTCGCGCGTGCCTCCGTCTCCCGCGTCACCGATCCGATCGGCCAGGCGCTGGTCCGCGCCGGGCTGACCCCCAACGCGATGACCGTGCTCGGCACCGCCGGCGCGGTCGTCTGCGCCCTCGTCTTCTTCCCGGCCGACCACCTGCTGTGGGGCACCTTCACGGTGTGGGGCTTCGCCATGCTCGACGTCCTCGACGGCGCGATGGCGCGCGCCCGCGGCTACGGCACCCCGTTCGGCGCGGTGCTCGACGCGACCTGCGACAGGCTGGTCGACGGGGCCCTGTTCGCCGCCATCGCCTGGTGGTGCTTCGTCGTCGACGACAACCACCCGGCCGCCGCCGCGGCCCTGCTGTGCCTGGTGCTCGCCCAGGTCATCTCCTACGTCAAGGCCCGGGCCGACGCCTCGGGCCTGCCGGTCGACGGCGGGCTCGTCGAGCGCGCCGAGCGGCTGATCATCGCGCTGGTCGGCACCGGCCTGCACGGCTTCGGCATCCCGTACACCGTGGACGTGACGCTCTGGCTGCTCGCCGCCGGATCGGTCGTCACGCTGCTGCAGCGCTTCGCCGCCGTGGCGAAGGCGGCCCGCGAGGCCGCCGCCGGGGAGCAGCGGGCATGAGCAGACTGTCAGAGCGGTTGAGCGCCTTCGGCTACGCGGCCGGGTGGAAGCTCGCCGGCTGGCTGCCCGCCGGGTTCGGCGGCACGGTCTTCTCGCTCGGGGCGGACCTGGCCGTGCGGCAGGACGGCGGGGGCGTGCGGCAGCTGCGCGCGAACCTCGCCCGCGTGGTGCCGCAGGCCGATCCGGTGGAGCTCGACGAGCTGACCCGGCGCGCGATGCGCTCGTACGCCCGCTACTGGCACGAGACGTTCCGGCTGCCGTCGATGGACCAGAAGGAGGTCAGCGCCAAGGTCGCGGCGTCGATCACCGGCGTGGAGAACCTCGACGCGGCGCTGGCCGAGGGCAACGGCGCGGTGATGGCGCTGCCGCACAGCGGCAACTGGGACATCGCCGGCGTCTGGCTGGCCGACTACCTCGGCGGCTTCACGACCGTGGCGGAACGGCTGAAACCCGAGTCGCTCTACCGCCGGTTCGTCGAGTACCGGGAGTCGCTCGGCTTCGAGATCGTGCCGCTCACCGGCGACAGCTCCGCGATGCGGGTGCTGCTGAAACGCCTGCGCGAGAACAAGGCCGTCTGCCTGGTCGGCGACCGCGACCTGACCACCAGCGGAATCCCGGTGAAGTTCTTCGGCGAGCAGGCCCGCTTCCCCGGCGGCCCGGCCCGGCTGGCCGCGACGACCGGCGCGGCGCTGATCCCGGCCGGCTGCTGGTTCACCGAGGACGGCTGGCAGATCCGGCTGCACCCGCGCATCCGCGTCACCGCGCGCGCCGAGGTCCCGGCCGCGACCCAGGCCCTGGCGGACATCTTCGCCGGCGACATCGCCGCGCACCCGGCCGACTGGCACATGGTGCAGAAGTTCTGGCCCGCCGACCTCGAGGCCGCCGAACAGGCAAGCCTCGAAGAAGCGAGCTGAGCGGTGGCCGCGCGGCCGATGCGGGTCGGGATCGTGTGCCCCTACTCCTTCGACGTGCCCGGCGGGGTCCAGGGGCACGTGATCGACCTGACGAAGGCGCTGCTCGCGCGCGGGCACCAGGTGTCCGTGCTGGCACCCGCGGACGAGGACGCCGAGCTGCCGGAGTTCGTGCACCCGGCGGGCAAGGCGCTCGGCATCCCGTACAACGGCTCGGTCGCGCGGCTGCAGTTCGGCCCGGTGTCCTACGCGCGGGTGCGGCGCTGGATCCGCGAGGGCGACTTCGACGTCCTGCACCTGCACGAACCGGCCGCGCCGAGCCTGTCGCTGCTGGCACTGCTCATCGCCGACGGCCCGATCGTGGCGACGTTCCACACCGCGACGACGCGCTCGCGCACGCTCTCGGCGTTCCAGCCGGTGCTGCGGCCGCTGCTGGAGAAGATCACGGCGCGGATCGCGGTGTCCGCGCTGGCCCGCCGCGTCCAGGTCGAGCACGCGGGCGGCGACGCCGTGGAGATCCCCAACGGCGTCGACGTCGGGTTCTTCTCCTCGGCGACGCCGCTGCCGGGCTACCCGCGGGCCGGCGGCACGGTCGGGTTCGTCGGCCGGTTCGGGGAGCCGCGCAAGGGCATGGGCGTACTGCTGGAGGCGCTGCGGCGGATCCTGCCGGAGTTCGAGGACCTGCGGCTGGTGGTCGTCGGCCGAGGCGACGAAGAGCAGCTGCGCCGTGACGCCGGGCCCGAGCTGGCGCCGCACCTGGAGCTGCTGGGTCAGGCCGACGACGCCACCAAGGCCCGGGCGCTGCGCAGCGTCGACGTCTACTGCGCGCCCAACACCGGCGGCGAGAGCTTCGGGATGATCCTCACCGAGGCGATGGCGGCCGGGACCCCGGTGCTGGCCAGCGGGCTCGACTCGTTCCGGCGCGTGCTCGACGACGGCCACGCCGGGATGCTCGTCGAGACCGGTGACCCCGCCGCGCTCGCGGACGGGCTGCGCGAGCTGCTCGGCGACCCGGCGCGCCGGGCGTCGCTGGCCGCGGCGGCGGGGGAGCGCGTCACGATGTACGACTGGTCGGTGGTGGCCACGCAGGTGCTGCGCGTCTACGAGACGGCCGTCGCGGCCGACCCGCGGCGGGTCGCGGCGCCGGAGCGGGAGCTCGCCCGGTGAGCGTGCTCGGCTGGCTGCTCCCGGTGCTCGCCCTGGTCGTGCTGCTGGGCGGGCTGTTCCTGGTGGCGACGGCGAACCGGCTCGACCGGCTGCACGTCCGCACGGACGCGGGCTGGGCCGCGCTGGAAGCGGCCCTCGCGCGGCGTGCGGTCGTCGCGCGAGCGGTCGCTTCGGTGCTGGGGGACCCGGGCCTGCGGACGTCGGCCGAACGCGCCGAAGCGGCCCCGCGGGCCGAGCGCGAAGCCGCGGAGAACGAGCTGACGCTGCAGCTGGGCCGCGCCGACCGGACAGGCCTGCCTGCCGAGCTGGCCGAGGAGCTGACCGACGCCGAGCACCGGGTGGTGATCGCCCGCCGCGTCCACAACGACGCCGTCCGCGACACGCTGCGGCTGCGGCGGCGGCGGAAGGTGCGGTACTTCCGCCTGGCGGGGACCGCGCCGTTGCCGGAGTACTTCGAATTCGCGGAGCCGGAGGTCTGACGTGTGGTGGGTGGTCGTCGAAGAACAGCGCGGCGGCGGGGACGCGCGCGCCTGGAACGTCACGAAGACGAAGCCGGCGGGCGGGGATCGCGAGCAAGCCGACGCGGTGGCGCGGAGCCTGGCGTTCTCGCATGAGCCGGAACACCCGTCGAAGGTGACGGAGCGGAAGGTGCTGCAGGTCGCCGACGGGTATCTGGTGATCGCGACCGGCCCTACGGCTAAGTTCCACTTCCGTGTGACACTTGGCCACAGGGTGGTGGCGCCGTGAGCTGGTGGGTGGTGATCGAGGAGCAGCGCACCTCGGAGCGGCACTGGGCGCTGTCGGAGCGGTTTTCCCATCCCGACCAGGAGACTGCCGAGGCCGAGGCGCTGCGGCTGGCGCGCGAGTACGAGCCGGCCTACCCGTGGTCGCCGAAGTCGCGGAAGGTGCTGCGAGGCCCGGGCGGGTACGTGGTGATCGTCGAAGGCCGGACGTCGACGTTCCACTTCCGGCTGAGCGTGCTCGAAGAGGTCTGAGACTGCCAGACTGAGGGGCATGAGCGAAACCTGCGACGTCGCCCACGGCACCGCTCCGGCCGACCCGAGCGTGCGGACTCTGGTGGCGGTGTTCGCGTCGCCCGTTTCGCGGTTCCTGCTGAAGTTCGCGAAGGACCTCGGCTACCACGTGGCGCTGTTCGAGCCCGATCCCGCGCGCGTCACCGACGTCCCCGAAGGCTTCGACGCGGACACGGTGCTGCCGCCGCTCGACACGTCGGCCGACGTGGTCGTCACCGACCACCACCGGCCCGAGCTGGGCGCGGTGCTCAAGGCGGCGCTCGCGGGGAACCCGCGGTGGGTGGGCGTGCTCGGCAACCCGCGTCACCCGGGCCCGCACGTGGCCGCCCTGCAGGGCCTGGGCGTGTCCGAGGCCGACATCGCCCGCGTGCACCGCCCGGTGGGCTTGAACATCGGCTCCCGCACCCCGCCGGAAATCGCCCTCGCCACCCTGGCCGGCCTGCTGGCCGACCGCAACAACCGCCCGGGCGGCTTCGACTTCACCTCCTGACGAACCGGAAGGGTCGGCTTGCGTACCCAGGCGGTCGGCTTGCGTACCCAGAGGGTCGGTTCGCCGGCCGACCGTCCAGGTACGCAGTCCGACCCTTCGGGTACGCGAGCCGACCCTCCGGGTCCGGCTAGTGGACCGCCATTCCTTCCGGCATGGGCTCGAACCGCGCGTGGTGGCGGGTGAACGTCGCCGTACCCGAGGTCATCGAGCGCAGGTCGATCAGGTAGCGGACGAGCTCCGTGGCCGGGACCTCCGCCCGGATCACCGTCCGGCCGCCGTCGCCCGCCTCGGTGCCCAGCACCCGGCCGCGGCGGGAGGACAGGTCGCCCAGGACCGTGCCGAGGTGCTCGTCCGGCAGCCGGATCGCCACCTCCTCCAGCGGCTCCAGCATCGTGATGTGCCCGTTCGCCGCGGCCTCGCGCAGGGCCAGCGCGCCCGCCGTCTGGAAGGCCGCGTCCGAGGAATCCACACTGTGCGCCTTGCCGTCGACCAGGGTCACCTTGACGTCGACCACCGGGTGGCCGTCGGCGAGGCCGCGCGCCAGCTGGGCGCGCACGCCCTTCTCCACGCTCGGGATGAACTGGTGCGGCACCGCCCCGCCGACGACCTTGTCCACGAACTGGAAGCCGCCGCCGCGCGGCAGCGGCTCGACCTCGATGTCGCAGACGGCGAACTGGCCGTGCCCGCCGGACTGCTTCACGTGCCGCCCGTGGCCCTTGGCCGGCTTGGCGAAGGTCGAGCGCAGGCTGATCTTCACCGGTTCGGTGTCGACGTCCGCGCCGCCCGCGCGCAGCCGCGAGAGCACGACGTCGGCGTGAGCCTCTCCCATGCACCACAGCACCAGCTGGCCGGTCTCGGCGTTGCGGTCCAGCCGCAGCGTCGGGTCCCCGGCGACCAGGCGGGACAGGTTGCGGGCCAGGGTGTCTTCGTCGCTGCGGGTCTTCGCGACGACCGCCACCGGCAGCAGCGGTTCCGGCATCGCCCACGGCTCCATGAGCAGCGGGTCGTCGGGGGAGGAGACGGTGTCGCCGGTCTCCGCCGAGCCGACCTTCGTCAGCGCGCACAGGTCGCCCGCGACGCAGTAGGGCACTTCCCGCAGTGCCGAGCCGAGCGGCGAATAGAGGTGGGCGACGCGCTCGTCGGCGTCGTGGTCCTCGTGGCCGCGCTCGGCGAGGCCGTGCCCGGACACGTGCACCGGCCGTTCGGGCCGCAACGTCCCGGAGAACACCCGGACGAGTGACACCCGGCCGACGTAGGAGTCCACCGCCGTGCGGACGACCTCCGCGGCGAGGGGGCCCGCGGGGTCGGCGGTGATCGCGGCGTGCTCGCCGCCGTCCGGCGTGGTGACTTCGGGTGGCCGGTGCTCCAGCGGGGAGGGGAACGCGCGGACGATGCCGTCGAGCACCTCGGCCAGCCCGATCCCGCTGGTCGAGCACACCGGGATGACGGGGTGGAAGGACCCGCGCGCGACCGCGGTCTCCAGGTCGGCGATGAGGGTGGCCTCCGCGATCTCCTCGCCGGCGAGGTAGCGGTCCATCAGGGACTCGTCCTCGCTCTCGGCGATGATCCCTTCGATCAGCTCGTTGCGCGCCTCGGCCATCCGCTCCAGGTCGGCCGCGGCGGGCTCGCCGACCGTCGGCGGGTGCCCGCCGGAGTAGTCGAAGTACCGCTGGGTGATCAGCCCGACCAGGCCGTCGCCCGCGGGGAGGTACAGCGGCAGCACGCCGGCGCCGAACGCGGCCTGGCAGGCGGCGATCTCGGCCGTCGCGTCGGCCCGGTGGTGGTCGAGCCGGGAGACGACGACCGCGCGCGGCATCCCGACCGCGGCGCACTCCTCCCACACCGCGACCGTCGCCGCGTCGACGCCCTCGGCGGCGGAGACGACGAACAGCGCCGCGTCGGCCGCCCGCAGCCCGGCCCGCAGCTCCCCGACGAAGTCCGCGTACCCGGGCGTGTCGATCAGGTTGATCTTGTGGCCCTGGTGCAGCACCGGCGCGACCGAAAGGCCGACCGAGCGCTGCTGGCGGACCGCCGCCGGGTCGTGGTCGCACACCGTCGTGCCGTCGACCACCGAGCCCGCCCGCGGCACCGTGCCGGAGGCGGCGAGCAGGGCTTCGGCGAGGGTGGTCTTCCCGGACCCGGCCGGGCCGACGAGCACGACGTTGCGGACCTTGGCGGGGTCGTCCACAGCGACGGCGGCCCCGGTGTCGGCGTTCTTGGCTTGTTTGTCTGCCATGACGACTCCTCGGCGAACGGCTGGTGTACGGGATGTGTCCTCGATCACACACCCGCTACCCTGGTCACGGCAAGGCAAGGCTCCGGGGACCAGCCGAATGCCCCGGGGTGCGGGCAGGGGAGAGCGGCATGGACAGGCAGGCGTTCCCGTCGGCCGCCGACTGGGAGCGGCTGCGCGGCCGGCTGGCCGGGCCGCTGTTCCGGCCGGGCGAACCGGGCTACGCGAGCGCCCGGCGGTGCTTCTTCACGATGTTCGACGACCGGAGACCGGCCGCCGTCGTCGGTGCGGCGCGCGTCGAGGACGTCCAGGCCGCCGTCGGCTTCGCCGCCCGGCACGGCCTGCCGCTCGCCGCCCGCGCCGGCGGGCACAGCTACCCCGGCTACTCCACAGTGGACGGCGGAGTCGTGGTGGACCTCGGCCGGTTCTCCGGCACCGAGGTGCGCCCGGACGGGCGGGTCGTGCTCGGTGCCGGGACCCGGCTGGGACCGGTCGCGGCGGCGCTGGCCGCCGCCGGCCGGGTGCTGCCCGCCGGCCTCTGCGGGGCCGTCGGCATCGCCGGGCTCGCCCTCGGCGGCGGGATCGGCGTGGTCGACCGCAAGTACGGGCTGACGTGCGACCACCTCGAAGCGGCGCGGGTCGTCACCGCGGACAGCCGGGTGCGCACGGTTTCGGCGACGGCGGAACCGGACCTGTTCTGGGCGCTGCGCGGCGGGGGAGGCGGGAACTTCGGGATCGTCACCGGGTTCACCTTCCGGACCGTCCCGGCCACCGACCTCGCCACCTACTCGCTGGAGTTCCCGGCCGCCGCGCGGGCCGCGTTGTTCGGTGCCTGGCAGGAATGGCTGCCCGGGATGCCGGACGAGCTGTGGTCCGGCATCGAGTTCGCGCCCGGCCGCACCGCGCTCTCCGGGACCTTCGCCGGTCCCGAGACCCGGCTGGCCGGCCTGCTGGACGACCTCGTGCGCCGGACCGGCACCCGGCCGTCCGCCCGGTGGACCCGGGCGCTCGACCACCTGAGCGCGGTGCGCTCCTTCGATGTCCGCGACTCCCGGCCGGGGCTACGCGAGGCCTACACCGGCACCTCGCGCATGCTGACGCGGCCGGCCGCCGACCCGGCGGCGGTGACCGAGGTGGTGACCCGCGACCCGGGCGTCACCACGCTCATCGACTCCGCCGGTGGCGCGATCGCTCGCGTCGGTGCCCGCGAAACGGCGTTTCCGCATCGGTCCGCCCTGGCGAGCTTCCAGTTCCTCCACGGCGCCACCCCGGAGGACGGCGGCGAGGCCGAGGCCCGGCGCGCGCTGGCCGCCGTGCGCGACGGGCTGGGGCCCGAGTTCGGCACCACCGGGTACGTCAACTACCTCGACCCGGACATGCCGGACTGGGCGGAGGCGTACTACGGGGTGAATCTGCCGCGGCTGCGCGCTGTCGCCCGAAAGTATGACTCGGACGGGCTTTTCGCCTTCCCGCAAGGACTTTCCGAGACCCGCTCGACTGTCCAAAGCGGAGAGTCCTAGACTGCGCCGGATTCTCCCCGGCAGGAGGCAGCAGTGCTCGACCTGGCATTCTCCACAGAGGACCTCGCGCACACCCGGTTCGCGTTCTCCCCGGCCTGGGAGATCGTCGCGAGCGTGCGCGTCCTGAACTCCCCGGGGCAGCACGCCCTGCACCTGCCGTGGATCAAGCGCGCCACCGCGGCGCTGGACGAGGCCGCCCTCGACATCGGGCTGCTGCGCGAGCTCGTCCCGCTGCGGCACCTGCCCGGGTTCCTGGCCGGGACGCCGTCGACACCCCTGCCCGAGCTGGCCGACGAGCTCGCCGACCTGCGGGACGTGCCGCCCCGCCTGGTCCGGCGCGAACTGGACGCGATGAGCGGACCGCGCTCGCCCGCGCTGAACCGCTTCCACCGCGATCCCGAGGCGGGCCTGGAGCGGCTGGCGACGCTGATGGAGCGCTACTGGCACCTCGTGCTGGCGCCGGACTGGCCGCGGATCCGCGCGCTGCTCGAGGCCGACGTGCTGTACCGGTCCCGGCTGCTGGCCCAGGGCGGGGCCGCCGAGCTGTTCAACGACCTCACCCCGCTGGTCCGCTGGCAGGGCGGCACGCTCACGGTCGCGCACCGGCACCTGCACGCCGCCGTCCCGCTCGACGGGCGCGGCCTCGTGCTGGTGCCCTCGGCGTTCGTCTGGCCGCGGGTGTTCTCCAAGACCGACACGCGCTGGCAGCCCGTGCTGCGGTACCCGCCGCGCGGGATCGCCACGCTGTGGGAGACCGGCGCGGCCGGCGCGCCCGGCGCGCTGGCCGCCGTGGTGGGCCGCGGCCGCGCCATGCTGCTCGCCGAACTGGCCGCGCCGGCGTCCACCGCGGAACTGGCCCGCCGGAGCGGGCTGAGCGCCGGGGCGGTGTCGCAGCACCTCGGCCTCCTCCACGCTGCGGGCCTGGTCAACCGGCATCGTGCCGGACGTCACGTGCTCTACGTGCGCACCTCGCTCGCGGAAGCCCTGGTCGCGGGCTCTGGCGAAGTGGACTGCTGAGATACCCGCGTACTGGCCTGCTTGAAGGGTCCACCGCGGACCTACGCTCGGACTCGTCCACCCCCGTGTCGAAAGGTCCCGTCGTGTCCGAGCAGCAGCCCACCCCCGCCACCGGCACCGTCCAGTCCGTCACCGGCACCGCCAAGGTGAAGCGCGGCATGGCCGAGATGCTCAAGGGCGGCGTGATCATGGACGTGGTCACCGCCGAGCAGGCCAAGATCGCCGAAGACGCCGGCGCGGTCGCGGTGATGGCTCTCGAACGCGTGCCCGCCGACATCCGCGCCCAGGGCGGTGTCGCCCGGATGAGCGACCCCGACCTGATCGACGGCATCATCGAGGCCGTCTCGATCCCGGTGATGGCCAAGGCCCGCATCGGCCACTTCGTCGAGGCGCAGGTCCTGCAGTCCCTCGGCGTGGACTACGTCGACGAGTCCGAGGTCCTCACCCCGGCCGACTACGCCAACCACATCGACAAGTGGGCGTTCACGGTTCCCTTCGTCTGCGGCGCGACCAACCTCGGCGAGGCACTGCGCCGGATCACCGAGGGCGCGGCGATGATCCGCTCCAAGGGCGAGGCCGGCACCGGTGACGTCTCCAACGCCACCACGCACATGCGCAAGATCCGCCAGGAGATCCGCCGGCTGCAGAACCTGCCCGAGGACGAGCTGTTCGTCGCGGCGAAGGAGCTGCAGGCGCCGTACGAGCTGGTGAAGGAGGTCGCCGAGGCGGGCAAGCTGCCGGTGGTGCTGTTCACCGCGGGCGGCATCGCCACCCCGGCCGACGCGGCGATGATGATGCAGCTCGGCGCCGAGGGCGTGTTCGTCGGCTCGGGCATCTTCAAGTCCGGCAACCCGGCGCAGCGCGCCGAGGCGATCGTCAAGGCGACGACGTTCTACGACGACCCGGACGTCCTGGCCAAGGTTTCGCGCGGCCTGGGCGAGGCGATGGTCGGCATCAACGTCGAGGAGCTGCCGGAGCCGCACCGCCTCGCCGAGCGCGGCTGGTAACGGCCGGTCGTTCCCCGGGCGGCGCGAAGGCTCGGTCCGCCTACCGGAGCGGGATGGCCCAGGGATCCTCGAGGAGTCCCCGGCCATCCCGTGTCCGCGGCGACGCTTTCCGCGTCAGAGCCACGCCTGCAGATCGGCGAGGTCCACCATCGGCATTCCCCAGCGCAGCGCCGCCACTTCGAGGTCGGCGCTCCCGGCCATCGTGCCGTCGGGGTTCATCACTTCGCAGCAGACACCGACCGGAGGAAGGCCGGCGGCGGTGCACAACGCGACAGTCGCTTCGGTGTGCCCGGCCCGTTCGGCGAGCAGACCCGGCCGGGCCGCGAGCGGGTACACGTGTCCGGGACGCAGAAAGTCCTTGGCCGTCGCGTCGGGGTCGGCCAGCCTCCGCACGGTGGCGGCGCGTTCGATGGCGGACACGCCCGTGCCCGTTCCGGCGGCCAGATCGACCGGTATCGACCAGGCCGTTCCCTGCCGGTCACCTTCGCCGGGCATCGGCGCGATCTCCAGGCGCCGCAGGACTTCCGGTGCGCAGGGCACCGCCGGGAAACCGCAGACGCGAGTCAGCAGGAAGGTGAACGATTCGGGGCGAAGCCGGGCGCCGGCGAAGATCACGTCGCCCTCGCCCTCGGTTTCCGGGTCCCAGACGATGACACCGCCGCCGGCGGCGAGCTGGCGCAGTACCTTCTCCACGCCGGCCCGTCCGTCGACATGACCGGCCCACGGCAGCCGGGGCAATGCCTGGCCCATCGCCGAAGCAGGAGCCTTTTCCAGCAGGCGGGCGACCAGGTCGAGTTCCAGGTTCACCCGGTCTCCGGCCTGCAGTTCGCCGAGTGTGGTGGCCGAGCAGGTCATCGGGAGGAGCACGACCGAAATCCGGTCTCGCAGTACCTCGGCGATGGTCACGCTGACACCTTCGAGGGCGATCGGGGACTTCGCGAGCAGCCTGTCCAGCAGACGCCGCGGCGGCCGGAGCCAAATTCGGCGGGCACAGCCTTCTTCGTCGACGCGGATCACCTTGCCGACCGCGTCGACGTAGCCTTGCACCAGGTGGCCGTCCAGCGGATCGCCGACCTGAAGCGGCGTCTCGACGTTGACGAAGTCCCCGGCCGCGAGTGTGTCGAACGTCGACCGGCGGCGGGTTTCCGCAGAGAGCGCCGCCTCCAAGATGCCGTCGGCCGGCCGTACGGTGAGCCGCACTCCGTTGACGCACGCCGATCCGCCGTCGCGGACGCGATCCGCGCTCTTCGGCGCGCGCACCCACAGCACGTCGCCCTTGATCCGTTCGATGGCGCCCAGCTCGCCGATTCGCCCAGTGAACATGAATCAACACCCCATTGTTGACGCGGTGCCCCAGGAAGCCCGGCAACGACCGGGCACAGGGGCGGGGTGTCACCGCCTGGTCCCGGAATCACGCCGGGTCGTTCCACCCCCTCGGCGGAACCGGCCGACTATACGGCCACACCGTGGAATCGCACCACGCCGTGATCATAGCCGCATCGTGGAGCTCTTTCGAGGGTTCGGGCACCCTAGACGTATTCGGAGATCTCGACGCCGTACGTGCCCGGTTCGAGGGCTTCGAAGATGTGCGCGACGTCGCCGGGGTAGCAGATGTAGTCCCCGGGCAGGAGCTCCTCCGGGGCGTCCATGACGCCGACGCGGGCCCGGCCCGCGCACAGCACGATGTGCTCGACCACCCCGGTCATGTGCGGGTCGGAGCGTCGCGGCGTGCCCGGCTCGCCGCGGACGACGTAGATGTCGCGGCGGGCGCCGGTGGGGCAGGCCGACAGCAGCGTGCACGCGTAGTCGGCGTGTTCGGCGAACACGGTCGGGCCCTTGCCCGCCCGGACGACCCGGACCTTCGGCCGTTCCGGTTCGACCAGCCGCGAAAAGGGCACGTCGAGAGCGACACCGAGGGCCCACAGCGTCTCGACGCTGGGGTTCCCGGTCCCCGACTCGAGCTGCGAGAGCGTCGACTTGGCCAGGCCGGCGCGGCGCGCGACCTCGGTCAGGGAAAGCCCCGCGCGGGTCCGCTCGCGGCGCAGCGACGCCGCGATGATCGCCAGCGGCGCCCCGGTGGCTTCCTGAGACATGCTGTTCGCTCCATCGGTCGTTCTGTTCGCCTTGACGAACACGGGGCCCTGTGTTCACCATAGAACACATGCGTTCGATATGGCGAACACTCGATCGGGGCCTCGCCCGCGACATCGGCCTGGTCTGTCTCGCCGATTGTCTCGTGGGGGTTTCCTACGGCGCCATCGCGGTGAGCTCCGGCTTCCCGCTGTGGCTGCCGATGCTGATGTCGCTGCTGGTGTTCGCCGGGGCGTCGCAGTTCATGTTCGTCGGCATCGTGGCCGCGGGCGGCAACCCGTTCGCCGCGGTACTGGCCGGGCTGCTGGCCAACGCGCGGCACCTGCCGTTCGGCTTCGCGGTCGGCGACGCCGTGGGGACGCGCCGGCTCACCCGGGCGTTCGGCAGTCACCTGATGAGCGACGAGACGGTGGCCTTCGCGATGGCCCAGGAGGACGCCCCGCGCCGCCGTGCGGCCTACTGGGCGTGCGGGCTCGGGATCTTCGTCTTCTGGAACGCGGGCGTGCTGGTCGGGGCCTACGCCGGGACGGCGATCAGCGACACGGACGCGTTGGGCCTGGACGCGGCGTTCCCGGCGGTGCTGCTGGCACTGGTGCTGCCGTCGCTGCGCGACAAGGCGGCCCGGCTCCCGGTGCTGATCGGGGTGCTGGTGGCACTGGCCGCGACGCCGTTCCTGCCGGCGGGGCTGCCGGTGCTGCTCGCCCTCGCCGGGGTGGTCGCGGGGATCGCGGCCAAGGACCCCGAACCGCAGGAGGCGCGCTGATGGACGGGATGGAGCTGCTGGTCGCCACCGCCGTGCTGGCCGGGGGCACGTTCGCCTTCCGGTTCGCCGGGCCGGTGCTGCGCAGCCGGGTGAAGCTGACGCCGAAGGCGCAGCGGTTGATGGCACTGGCGGCGGTCGTGCTGCTGGCGGCGCTGGTCGCGGTGAGCGCGTTGACTGAAGGCCACGGCTTCGCGGGCTTCGCGCGGCCCGCCGGGGTGCTGGTCGCGGGGATCCTGGCGTGGCGGAAGGCGCCGTTCGCGCTGGTGGTCGTCGCGGCCGCGGCGACGACGGCCCTGATACGGCTGGCCGGCGTGCCCTGAGCGGCGGACCCGGCGCCGTGAACGACTCGTTCACGGCGCCCGACGTCGTGAACGACTCTTTCCTGACCTCCGGGGGAGCGGGTCTGACCTGCCGGGAAGCGGCCGGGCCGGTGCGTCTAGGCTGGTGGGAAGGTCTTTCGGGAGGTCGGGTGTCGTCGGAACCGGTGATCGGTGTGCTCGCCATGCAGGGTGCCGTGCGCGAGCACGTCGCCATGCTGGCCGAAGCGGGCGCGCGGGCCGTGCCCGTTCGCCGGGCCGCCGAGCTGTCCGAAGTGGACGGCCTGGTGCTGCCCGGCGGCGAGTCCACCACCATGTCGCGGCTGCTGGAGAGCTTCGAACTGCTGGAGCCGCTGAGGGCGCGGATCGCGGGCGGCCTGCCCGCCTTCGGGTCGTGCGCGGGGATGATCCTGCTGGCGCGCCAGACCCTCGACGGGCGGCCCGACCAGCAGCAGCTCGGCGGGCTCGACGTCGTCGTCCGGCGCAACGCCTTCGGCAGGCAGGTCGACTCCTTCGAGGCCGACCTGGACTTCGCCGGCGTCGAGGGCGAGGTCCGCGCCGTGTTCATCCGCGCACCCTGGGTCGAGAAGGCCGGTGACGGCGTCGAGGTGCTGGCCACCGTCAGCGGCGTGCCGGGCGTCGACGAGGACACCGCTAGGATCGTCGCGGTCCGGCAAGGGGCGGTGCTGGCGACCGCGTTCCACCCGGAACTCACGCCCGACGTGCGGGTGCACCGGCTGTTCGTCGACCTCGTGCGAAAGGCTGCCTGAGACGCGGTGCCCGGCCGGGGTACGGAACAGATGGAGGAGAGATGAGCGGCCACTCCAAGTGGGCCACCACGAAGCACAAGAAGGCCAACCTCGACGCGAAGCGCGGCAAGCTCTTCGCGCGGTTGATCAAGAACATCGAGGTGGCCGCCCGCACGGGCACCGGTGGTGGCGACCCGGACGGCAACCCCACGCTCTACGACGCCATCCAGAAGGCCAAGAAGAACTCGGTCCCGCAGGACAACATCGAGCGCGCCCGCAAGCGCGGCGCCGGTGAAGAGGCCGGTGGCGCCGACTGGCAGGACATCACGTACGAGGGTTACGGCCCCAACGGCGTGGCGGTGCTGATCGAGTGCCTCACCGACAACAAGAACCGCGCCGCGATGGAGGTCCGCACCGCGCTCACGCGCAACAACGGCTCCCTCGCCGACCCGGGGTCGGTCGCCTACATGTTCAACCGCAAGGGCGTGGTGATCATGCCGAAGGGCGACGCCACCGAGGACGACGTCCTCATGGCGGTGCTCGACGCCGGCGCCGAAGAGGTCAACGACCTCGACGAGAGCTTCGAAATCGTCTGCGAGGGCGGCGACCTGGTGCCGGTGCGCAAGGCGCTCCAGGAGGCCGGGTTCGAGTACGAGTCGGCGGAGCTCACCTTCCTTCCGACGGTGAACGTCCCGCTCGACGTCGACGGCGCGAAGAAGGTCTTCAAGCTCATCGACGCCCTCGAGGATTGCGACGACGTTCAGAACGTCTACGCGAACTTCGATGTGTCGGACGAGGTGCTCGCCGAAGTCGGGTGACGACGTTCAGAACGTCTACGCGCTGCGTGGCATTCCACGTCTCGGACGAGGTGCTCGCCGAAGTCGGCTGAGTTTTCCCTTACGCCGCAACGCTCTCGTGCCCGGGCCGGAAACTTTCCGGCCCGGGCACTGGGCTGAAGGCGGGCCGTCAGGCAGAATGTGCGCCGTGACCTCGACGACCCCCGCCGCTGCCGCCGACATCACCGCCGAGCTGTCCGCGGAAGAACTGCGCCTCATCGAATGGATCGAGGGGCAGGCGAAGGAGCGCGGCAACGCCGTCATCAACGTGGCCGGTGACGACGAAGGTGCCGGCTACTCCTTCACCGCCTGCGCGTGGGCACTGCACAACGTGCCGGAGGCCGTCGTGGTCGGGCTGCCCGGCCAGATGGGGCAGGTGCTGCTCGACGCCTACGTCGACCGCGCCGCCAACGGCGAGATCTTCGAGGTCGGCAGGCGCTACGACGACTTCTTCGAAGGCGTCCCCGTGGTCCTCGAGCGCGTCAACAAGGGGCACTACCCCGAGTACTTCGGCACCGCGTTCCTCATCTACCCCGACGGCGACTTCCCGGCGCTGCAGCTGATCGTCGCGACGCCGGAGGGCAAGTTCCCCTGGCACCCGGACGCCCCCGAGGGCTTCGCGCGGTGGCAGCTGGTGCTGACCGGGAGCGGCGACCCCGAGAGCTGGACCCCCGGCGTCGACGGCCCCTAGAACTTCCGCAGGTCGGCGGCCGCTTCCGGGTACCGCAGCGCCAGTTCCGCGGCCGGCGCGAACTCGACGCAGTCGTCCGTGTACGGCGGCACCACGACCGTCCCCAGCAGGCTCCACGCGCCGCACGTGACGGTGGCCTGCCACGTCCCGGCGGGCACCACGACCTGCGGGCGTTCCCCGGCGGCGACGTCGGTCCCCAGCACCGGCCGCTCGACCGAGCCGTCCGGGTGCAGCAGCAGCATCTGCGCGGGCGCCCCCGCGTGGTGGGCGTAGACCTCGACGCGGTCCAGCCGGTGCGGCGCGGAGCGTTCGGGCGCGACGAGCAGGTAGTAGATCGCCGAGCCGGTCGCGTCCCGCCAGCTCTGCGCCCACCGCCCGCCTTCGACCGGCAGGGGCGCGAGGCCCAGGTGGGTGACGAAATCCGCTGGCTCCGGCATGTCACCCATCCTGCCGCACACGCGCCCAGTAGCCTGCAACCTCGAACTGGTGTTCGCGGCGGGAAGGAATGCGGGTGCGCGTGCTCGGGGTCGACCCCGGTCTGACCAGGTGCGGCCTGGGGGTGGTCGACGGCGGCAAGGGCCGGGCCGTCCGCTGCGTCGCCGTCGACGTCGTGCGGACCCCGGCGGACGCCGACCTGGCGCACCGCCTGCTCGGCATCTCCGACGAGGTCGAGCGGTGGATGGACAGGTACAAGCCGCAGGCGGTCGCCGTCGAGCGCGTCTTCGCCCAGCACAACGTCCGCACCGCGATGGGCACCGCGCAGGCCGGCGGCGTGGTCGCCCTCGCAGCCGCGCGCCGGGGCCTGCCCGTCGTGTTCCACACCCCGAGCGAGGTCAAGGCCGCCGTCAGCGGCTCCGGCCGGGCCGACAAGGCCCAGGTCACGGCCATGGTGATGCGCCTGCTCAACCTCGAGGTCGCGCCGCACCCGGCCGACGCCGCGGACGCCCTCGCCCTGGCCATCTGCCACCTCTGGCGGGAGCCGATGCGGGCCCGGCTCGCCGAAGCCGAAGCCCGCGCGGCCGAGATGGCCCGCACGCACAAAGCCCGCCTCGCCGCGGCGGCCAAACAAGCGAAGAACCCTGGAGCAGCACGATGATCTCGTCGGTACGCGGAGAAGTCCTGTCGGTCGGCCTCGACCACGTGGTGGTCGAGGTCGGCGGGGTCGGCTTCGCCGTGCAGGCCACCCCGGCGACCCTTGCCACCCTGCGCCGCGGCGAGGAGGCCCGGCTGCACACCGCGCTGATCGTGCGCGAGGACTCCCTGACGTTGTTCGGGTTCGCCGACGCCGACGCGCGCGAGCTGTTCGGGCTGCTGCAGACGGTGTCCGGGATCGGGCCGCGGCTCGCGCTGGCCACCCTCGCCGTGCTGGACCCGGACAAGCTGCGGGCCGCGCTGGTGGAAGGCAACATCACCGTGCTCACGTCGGTGCCCGGCATCGGCCGCAAGGGCGCCGAACGGCTCACCCTCGAACTGCGCGACAAGGTCACCGCGCTCGGCGGCGCGGGCGACGCCCCCGCCGTCACCGCGCCCGGCGCCCTGCGCGCCGAGGTCGTCGAGGCCCTGGCCGGGCTCGGCTTCCCGGCCAAGCAGGCCGAACAGGCCGTGGACAAGGTCCTCGCCGACGGCGACGGCCACACCACGGCCAGCGTGCTGCGCGCCGCACTGGCCACCCTCGGCCGGAAGCGGTAGGCGCGGGCATGGAGTATGAAGCCGTGGAGGATGAAGAGGCCCTCTCGGCGTGGGCCCAGACCGGCGAGGAGAACGTCGAGGGCACCCTGCGGCCCCGCAAGCTCGACGAGTTCGTCGGCCAGCCGCGTGTGCGCGAGCAGCTGGAGCTGGTGCTGGAGAGCGCGCGCCGCCGCGGCGTGCCGCCCGACCACGTGCTGCTCTCCGGCCCGCCCGGCCTGGGCAAGACGTCGATGGCGATGATCGTCGCGGCCGAGCTGGGCGCGGCCATCCGGATCACCTCCGGCCCGGCCCTCGAACGCGCCGGCGACCTCGCCGCGATGCTGTCCAACCTCGCCCCCGGCGACGTCCTGTTCATCGACGAGATCCACCGGATCGCCCGCCCGGCCGAGGAGATGCTCTACCTGGCGATGGAGGACTTCCGGGTCGACGTCGTCGTCGGCAAGGGCCCGGGCGCCACCAGCATCCCCCTGGAGATCGCCCCGTTCACGCTGGTCGGGGCGACCACCCGGTCCGGTTCGCTGACCGGCCCGCTGCGGGACCGGTTCGGCTTCACCGGCCAGATGGAGTTCTACACCGACGCCGAGCTGGAGCTGGTCGTCCGCCGGGCCGCGACGATCCTCGACATCCCGATCGACCGCGACGGCTGCGCCGAGATCGCCCGCCGCTCGCGGGGCACGCCCCGGATCGCGAACCGGCTGCTGCGGCGCGTCCGCGACTACGCCGAGGTCCGGGCCGACGGCAAGGTGACCCGTGACGTCGCCCGCGCCGCGCTGGCCGTCTACGACGTCGACGAGCTGGGGCTCGACCGCCTCGACCGGGCCGTGCTGACCGCGCTGACCAGGTCGTTCGGCGGTGGTCCGGTGGGCATCTCGACGCTGGCGGTGGCCGTGGGGGAGGAGGCGACCACCGTGGAAGAGGTCTGCGAGCCCTACCTCGTGCGCGCCGGTATGCTCGCCCGCACCCCGCGCGGCCGGGTCGCGACCGCGACCGCGTGGGAACACCTCGGCATGGTGCCTCCCGCGGACCTCCCGGGGCGCCCGGACCAGGGCGGGCCGTCTCTGTTCGAGCAGGACTGACCGGCTCGTACCGGCGGGTGGGTGTCGGCGTCCGCGCTGGTACCTGGCACACTTGACCAGAGCACATACCCAAAAACCGGACATTTCGGCAGGGCCCGGGTGTCCGTCGAACGGAGAATCATGCAACAGCTATTGCTGCCCCTGCTGCTCGTGCTCGTCCTCGCCGTGCCGCTGGTGATGAGCACCCGCAAGCAGAAGAAGCAGCAGGCCGCGCAGCAGGACCTGCAGAGCAGCCTGGCGCCCGGTGACCGCGTGATGACCACGTCCGGTCTGTACGGCACCGTCGCGGACGCCTCGGGCGACACCACGATCGACATCGAGATCGCCCCCGGTGTCGTGACCACCTGGCTGCGGCTGGCGGTCCGCGAGAAGGTCGAGCCGGTCGTCGAGACCGAGGAGGACTCCGTCGACGAGGTCGAGGAGACCCCCGCCGACGAGCCGAAGATCATCGAGTCGTCCGCCGGCGTCAAGGCCGACGAGCCGCAGACCACCGCGCAGGTGGCGCCGCCGCTGGAGCACGGCAAGAAGTAGCCTTCCGCGGCACTCCTGGGCAGGGGGCGGAGACTCCCGACGAAAGTCGGTACGGCCTCGCACGCCGGGCTCACGCAGCACCGAGTAGTGTCTCGGTGCTGCGTGCGTGTCCGCCGTCATACCCGTGCCCGGGAGTGAATCGCACACGGTCGGTGAATGCACACAGTCCCTCCCGGTAACCCTCCGGGCGGGCACCGCAACGTTGGGGTCCACCCCGTCCGAGGAGACCGAAGCACCGTGGCAGCTTCAGCCGGGCATCTCCGCCCGGGACGCTATCTCGCCCTGTTCGCCCTGATCGTGATCGTCTTGTACGCGCTGGTGTTCCTCACCGGCAACCACAAGCCGACCCCGAAGCTGGGCATCGACCTGCAGGGCGGCACCCGGGTCACGCTCACCGCCCGCACTCCCGACGGCGGTCAGCCGACGCGGGAGTCCCTGAACCAGGCGCGCCAGATCATCGAACGGCGCGTCAACGGGATCGGCGTCGGTGGCACCGAGGTCCTCCTCGACGGCAACAACGTCGTCATCACGGTCCCGGGCGAGCAGGGCGACCAGGCGAAGAACCTGGGCAAGACCGCGAAGCTCGGCTTCCGGAAGGTCGTCTCGAGCGCGACCCAGCCGGTGGTGCCGCCGCAGACCGCGCCGCCGGCCACCGGCACCCCGCCCACCTCGGGTGCGCCGAGCTCGGGCGCCCCGGCTTCGGGTACGCCGACCTCGGGTGCGCCGGCGGCCTCCTCCGGGGCCCCGACCACCCCCAAGTCCGGTGGCGGTGGCGCACCGGCTGCCGCGCCCGCGCAGCAGCAGAGCACCACGCCGGCGACGCCGACCAGCAGCAGCACCCCGCCGCCGCCCGCGTCGACCCCGGCACCCGCTCCCTCGGACGGCTCGGTGGACGCGGAGACCGCGAAGGAAATCCAGGCCGCCAGGGCCCTCCGGCAGAACCCGCAGCTGATCGGCGCCGACGGCCAGCCGAACCAGGAGCTCGTCGCGAAGGCGATGGCGGCGCTGACCTGCGCTCCGAACGCCAAGGACCCCCTCGAGGGCAACGACGACACGAAGCTGCCGCTGGTCGCCTGCGGTGACCACGACACGTACAAGTACCTGCTGGAGCCGGAGTTCCTGCCGGGCACCGAGATCGCCGACGCGAACTCGTCCTACAACACGCAGAACGGCCAGTGGGTGGTGAACCTCAGCTTCAAGAGCGAGGGCACCAAGATCTGGGCGGACTTCACGACGAAGAACCTCCAACAGCAGGCGGCGTTCGTGCTCGACACGCAGGTCGTGTCCGCGCCGAACATCCAGTCGGCCATCGTCGACGGCAACACCCAGATCACCGGCAAGTTCACGCAGGCCGAAGCGAAGGATCTGGCGGACATCCTCAAGTACGGTTCGCTGCCGTTGTCGTTCGCGTCCTCGGACGCGACGACGGTGTCGGCCACCCTCGGCCTGGCGTCGCTGGAGGCCGGCCTGATCGCCGGCGGCATCGGCCTGCTGGTCGTGTTCATCTACTGCCTGTTCTACTACCGGCTGCTCGGCGTGCTCACCATCCTGTCGCTGGCGCTGTCCGGCTCGCTGGTCTACGCGGTCCTGGTGCTGCTCGGCCGCTGGATCGGCTACACGCTGGACCTCGCGGGCATCGCCGGCCTGATCATCGCCATCGGGATCACGGCGGACTCGTTCGTCATCTACTTCGAACGGCTCAAGGACGAGATCCGGGAGGGCCGGACGTTCCGGTCCGCGGTGCCGCGCGGCTGGGTGCGCGCCCGGCGCACCATCCTGGCCTCGGACGGCGTGAGCTTCCTGGCCGCGGCGATCCTGTACGTCATCGCGGTCGGCGACGTCCAGGGCTTCGCGTTCACCCTCGGTATGTCCACGGTCCTCGACCTGGTCGTCGTGTACCTCGTGACGCACCCGCTGGTGGCCATGGTGTCCACGTCCAAGAACAGTTTCCTGTCCAATCCGAGGCACCTGGGCCTCGGCGCCGTGCAGCAAGTGGGTTCGCAGCGTAAGAAGTCGACCACGGTCGGCCGCGCGAACGTGAAGGAGGCCTGACGTGGGGGTCGAAGGACTGGGTACGGACGCCGAAGGCAACACCAAGGCGACGGTCAAGCCCGGCAAGAAGGAAAGCATCTTCCACCGGCTGTACGTCGGCACCGGCGCGTTCGACGTCGTCGGCAAGCGCAAGCGCTGGTACATGTTCTTCGGCGCGCTGGTGCTGGTGTGCCTCGCGTCGATGATCTTCCGCGGCTTCAACATCGGCATCGAGTTCGAGGGCGGCACGCAGATCCAGATGCCGGCCAACGGCATCCACGGCGTGATCACCGAGCAGCAGGCGAAGGACTCGTTCGAGAAGGCGCTCGGCCGCCCGGCCTCGGAGGCGCAGAAGGTCGGCACCGGTAACGCGTCGACCATCCAGATCCGGGCGGGCGCGCTGAACGCGGCCGAGGTCGCCAAGATCAAGCAGGGCCTGTTCACGGACCTGGGCCCGAAGGGGACCAACGGCCAGCCCAGCGTCCAGGCGATCAGCGACAGCGCGGTGAGCGCGTCCTGGGGCGGCGAGATCTCCCAGAAGGCGCTGATCGCGCTCGGGGTGTTCCTCGTCGCGGTGGTCATCTTCCTGGCCATCTACTTCGACCCGCGGATGGCGGTGGCGGCACTGATCTCGCTGCTGCACGACATCCTGGTCACCGCGGGTGTGTACTCGCTGATCGGCTTCGAGGTCACCCCGGCGACGGTGATCGGCCTGCTGACCATCCTCGGGTTCTCGCTCTACGACACGGTGGTGGTGTTCGACAAGGTCCGCGAGAACACCCGCGGCCTGCTCGGGCTGACCCGCCGCACCTACGGCGAGGCCGCGAACCTCGCGCTGAACCAGACCCTGATGCGGTCGTTCAACACGGCGTTCATCGCGCTGCTGCCGATCCTCGGCCTGCTGGTCGTCGGGTACGTGCTGCTCGGCTCGGGCACGCTGCAGGACCTGGCGCTGGTGCAGCTCACCGGTACCCTCGTCGGCGTCCTGTCGTCGGTCGCACTGGCGACGCCGCTGCTGGTCGACTTCAAGATGCGCGACCCGAAGTACCAGCAGCAGGCCGAGCGGGTCCGGCAGCGCCGGGTCAGCCAGGAGCGCAAGGCCGCGGCGGGCGAGGACTTCGACGCCTCGGACGACGACGCCCTGGCGAAGGAACTGCGCAAGGAGAAGGCGTACGCGGCCGCGGCCAGTGTCCCGGCCCGCATCCAGAAGCAGCGACCGGCCGGGAAGAGGAAGCGCTGACATGGACCTCGAAGAAGCTCTCGGCCGGATCGCCGAGGTACCGGACTTCCCCGAACCCGGCGTGCTGTTCCGCGACATGAGCCCGCTCTTCGCGGACGCGGATGCGTTCAAGGCCGTCACCGACACGCTGGCGAGCACCATCGACCCCGGAGTCGATGCGCTCGCCGGCGTGGAGGCCCGCGGCTTCGTCCTCGCCGCGGCCGTCGGGTACGCCCGCGGCCTCGGCGTGGTGCTGATCCGCAAGCCGGGCAAGCTGCCGCAGGTGGCGGGCCGCGTCGACTACACCCTGGAGTACGGCACGGCGACGGTCGAGCTGCCGTCCGGCGTGGTCGAGCCGGGCCAGCGGATCGCGATCCTGGACGACGTCCTGGCCACGGGCGGCACGGTCGCGGCCACGAGCAAGCTCCTGGAGGACGCGGGCGCGGTGGTCGACAGCGTGTCGGTCATCCTGGAACTGGCCGGCCTCGGTGGCCGTGACGTCCTGGCCAACCGCAAGCTCCACACCCTCCGGACCTGCTGAACCCGTAACTCGCGTGATCGGGGACCGATTTCGCGTGATGGGGGCCGTAACTCGCGAGTTACGGCCCCCATCACGCGAGTTACGTCTTCCCGCACGCGAGTTACGGCTGGTGACGGGTCCCACATCCCCCTGAACGGGCGCACCCGACAGGGCTGCGAGGCGCAACGGCTACCCTGGTGGTCCGAAGGCCGCACGAGCAGCAGGAGGTGCGGGTGAGCCAGGAGCTCGACGCCGCGGTGCCCGCCAAGCAGGGTGCCCAGCAGAACGGGCAGGCGGCGGCATCGCCCGCGCCGCCCAAGCCGAACGGCGCGGCGCCGAACCCGTCCGCGACCCGGCGGGTCCGGGCGCGGCTCGCCCGGCGGATCACCGCGCAGCGCGCGGCCCCGGTCAAGCAGGTCCTCGAGCCCTTGGCCGTCATCCACCGCGAGCTCCACCCCAACGCCGACCTCGGCCTGCTCCAGCGCGCCTACGACGTCGCCGAGGAGCTGCACCGCAACCAGCGGCGCAAGTCCGGCGACCCGTACATCACCCACCCCCTGGCCGTCGCCACCATCCTCGCCGAGCTGGGCATGGACACGACCACGCTCGTCGCGGCCCTGCTGCACGACACGGTCGAGGACACCGGGTACGCCGTCGAGAGCCTGAAGGCCGACTTCGGCGAGAAGGTCGCCGAGCTGGTCGACGGCGTCACGAAGCTGGACAAGGTGCAGCTCGGCTCGTCCGCGGAGGCCGAGACCATCCGCAAGATGGTCATCGCGATGGCCAAGGACCCGCGGGTGCTGGTCGTCAAGCTCGCCGACCGGCTGCACAACATGCGCACCATGCGGTTCCTGCCGCCGGAGAAGCAGGCCCGCAAGGCCCGCGAGACCCTGGAGGTCCTCGCGCCGCTGGCCCACCGGCTCGGCATGGCGACGGTGAAGTGGGAGCTGGAGGACCTCGCGTTCGCCATCCTGCAGCCCAAGAAGTACGACGAGATCGTGCGCCTGGTCGCCGACCGCGCGCCCTCGCGCGACATCTACCTGCGGTCGGTGATCACGGACCTGACCAGCAACCTCGTCTCGTCGCGGATCACCGCGAAGGTCGAGGGCCGTCCGAAGCACTACTACTCGATCCACCAGAAGATGATCGTCCGCGGTCGCGACCTCGACGACATCCACGACCTGGTCGGCGTGCGGATCCTGGTCGAAGACGTCCGTGACTGCTACGCGGCGATGGGTGTCGTGCACGCGCTCTGGCAGCCGGTGCCCGGCCGGTTCAAGGACTACATCGCCCAGCCGCGGTTCGGCGTCTACCAGTCGCTGCACACGACGGTGATCGGTCCGGACGGCAAGCCCCTCGAGGTGCAGATCCGCACCTACGAGATGCACCGCACCGCCGAGTACGGCATCGCGGCGCACTGGCGGTACAAGGAAACCAAGGGCACCCACAACGGCAACGCGATGGACGTCGACGAGATGGCGTGGATGCGCCAGCTCCTCGACTGGCAGCGGGAAGCGGCGGACCCGGGCGACTTCCTCGAGTCGCTGCGCTACGAGCTGGCCGCGCGCGAGATCTTCGTGTTCACGCCGAAGGGTGACGTCATCACGCTGCCGGTGGAGTCCACGCCGGTGGACTTCGCCTACGCCGTGCACACCGAGGTCGGCCACCGCTGCATCGGCGCCCGCGTCAACGGCCGCCTGGTCGCGCTCGAACGCAAGCTCGAAAACGGCGAAGTCGTCGAGATCTTCACGTCGAAGGCGGAGAACGCCGGGCCCTCGCGCGACTGGCTGCAGTTCGCCGGCTCGCCGAAGGCGCGCGCCAAGATCCGGCAGTGGTTCGCCAAGGAACGCCGCGACGAGGCGATCGAAGGCGGCAAGGAAGCCATCACCAAGGAGATCCGCAAGGTCGGCCTGCCGATCCAGCGGCTGGTCTCCGCCGAGTCCATGGGCGCCGTGGCCACCGAGCTGCGCCACGCCGACATCTCGTCGCTGTACGCGGCGGTCGGCGAGGGCCACACGAGCGCGAAGCACGTCGTCCAGCGCCTGGTGGCGCTGATCGGCGGCGTCGACGCGGCGGAGGAGGAGCTCGCCGAGCGCGCGACGCCGTCCACGGTGACCCGCCGCCGCGGCTCCAACGACGTCGGCGTGGTGGTCAAGGGCGCCAGCGACGTCTGGGCGAAGCTCGCCCGCTGCTGCACCCCGGTGCCCGGCGACGAGATCCTCGGCTTCGTGACCCGCGGCGGGGGTGTTTCGGTGCACCGCACCGACTGCACCAACGCCGGTGACCTGCAGTCCCAGCCCGAGCGGCTGGTCGAGGTCGAGTGGGCGCCCTCGGCGTCCTCGGTGTTCCTGGTGGCCATCCAGGTCGAGGCGCTCGACCGGCACCGCCTGCTGTCGGACGTGACCAAGGTGCTGGCGGACGAGAAGGTCAACATCCTCTCGGCGTCGGTGACCACGTCCCGCGACCGCGTCGCGGTCAGCCGGTTCTCGTTCGAGATGGGCGACCCGAAGCACCTCGGCCACGTCCTCAAGGTGGTCCGCGGCGTGGAAGGCGTCTACGACGTCTACCGCGTGACGTCGGCGTCCTGAGGAGCCCAGGAGACGCCGGCGGCCGCGGCGATCCGCGCGCGCGACTCCAGGAGCCGCGCGCGCAACGGCGGTAGGTCGACGCCGAGCAGGCGCCCGTCCCGTTTGACGGCCTTCCCGGCGACGTACACGCTGTCCACCAGCCCGGGGTGACCGGCGCTGACGACGGTGCCGACCGGGTCGCCGACGGGGAAGACCGAGAGGTCCTCCGCGTCGAGCAGGACCAGGTCGGCGGCCTTGCCGGGGGTGAGGCTGCCGGTGTCGCGCCCGCAGGCCCGGGCGCCGTTCACCGTGGCGCATTCGAGGACGGTCCGGGCCGTCAGGCCGCGCTCGGCGGCCCGTGCCGCGCGCATGGCGCCGAACAGGTCGCCGCCGGCCGACGGGCAGTCGTCGACCGACAGCGACGGACGCAGCCCGGCGGCCAGCGCCCGGCCGGTGATCAGCGGCTCGAAGCCCATCTTCAGCTCGACGTCCGGGCTGATCGACACCGAGGAACCGGCGTCGGCGAGCATCGCCAGCTGGTCGTCGGAGAGGCCGTTGCCGTGCACGATGGTCGTGCGGTCGTCGAGCAGGTCCCGCGCGCGCATGCCCTCGATCGGGCGGTCGCCGTACCGCCAGCCGCCGGTGCCGTGGACGTGCGTGCTCACCGGGAGCCCGAGTTCTCGTGCCAGCGCGACATCGGCGGCAGTTTCGTCCATTGTGGACATTACTGGCCCGCGCAGGCCGAGCACCATGTCGTCGCCCGGCAGCAGTTCGCGTACCCGCCTGATCTCCGGCTCGATGTCCGGTCCGTCGGCGCCGTAGCAGAAGATCGAGTGGCCGGGTGCGTCGTGCAGCCCGGCGATCGCGGCGTCGGCGTTCTCGGGGCGGAGGGCGCAGTGGAACCAGTCGAGCATGGTCGTGACGCCGGAGTTCAGGGCTTCGAGTCGGCCGAGGAGGCTGCCCAGGTAGACGTCTTCCGGCCGGTAGTGCGGCTTGAGTGTGCCGTGGACGGCGACGCGGTACTGGTCGAACGTCCAGTCCGCGCCGAGGCCGCGGAACGCCGTCTGCCAGGTGTGCCGGTGCGTGTCGACGAACCCGGGCAGCACGATCTTCCCCCTCGCGTCGACCATCTCGGCCCCGGTCGTGTCGAGATCCGGGGCGACCGCGGCGATTCGGCCGTCCTCGATGAGCAGGTCGCCGCGGGGAAGGTCTCCGAGCGCCGGGTCCATGGTGACCACCATGCCGCCGCGCAGCAGTGTCTTCATCGGTCTCCTCCAAGAGTTGACGCGTCAACTCTGTATGCTACGCCCATGCTGGATCCGGCGGAGTGGGAGTTCTGGGACACCTGGATGCGCGCCCAGCGGCTGCTGGTCCGCGAACTCGAGCGCGGGCTGCAACGCGACTGCGGCATCTCGAAAGCCGAGTTCAGCGTGCTGATGACGCTGACCGGGCCGATGCGCGTCGGCGAGCTCGCCGACGCGCTCGACTGGGAGAAGAGCCGCGTCGCGCACCTGCTGACGCGGATGGAGAGCCGCGGCCTGGTGGCCCGGATCGAGGACGGCGTCACCGGCCGGCGCACCGGGATCGAGCTGACCGCGGAAGGCCGCCGGACGGCGGAGAACGCCGTCCGGGCCCACGGCGCCAACATCCGCCGGCTCGTCCTCGACCGGCTCGCGCCCGATCAGGCCGCGGCCATCCGGGCCTGGAGCGAGCAGCTGATCGGAAACGTCTAGAAGAGCGCGGCGGCCAGCGCGATCAGCGACGGTCCCGCCTGGGCGAGCGCGCCACAGCCGGGTGCCGCGAGGTGCCGGCCGGGCTGTCCACAACGGACATCGTGGCCCGGTTGGGGATCTCGGCGCACACGGTGCAGGACCACCTCAAGTCGGTGTTCGGCAAGGTGGGTGTGCGCAGCCGTGGGGAATTGACGGCGAAGCCGACGTCCTGACCGTTACCGGGAAAGTGCCGTCCTGCTACCGGAATTACCGTCCCGCTGCGGGCGACTGCATGCTACATTCCGCAACTTGCGGGGGAGCGCGCTGGCCGGCGATCGGGACCCCGCCGTGGCAAGGGGGCAGCATGGCCGATGACACCACGCGCTACCTGTGTGCGGCGTGCTACCTCGATCCGGCCTACGGCAAGCGGGCCATCAGCGAGTTCCTCGTCGAGCCCACCCGTCCGGTCCCGCCGTCCCCGGGCCTCGACGCGGGCCGCGTGCTCACCGAGGCGGTACGGGCGCGGGCGCGCCGCAAGAACTTCGACGGGCTGCTGGTCGCCCTGATGGCCGTCGTCGTCGGGCTGCTGTGGGACAACCCGCTGCTCTACGGCTGGATCGTGCTGTCGCTGTTGCTCATCGTCGCGCGGGCGGGGAAGAGCGCCTACACGCTGGACAAGGCGATCAACCCCAGGACGGCGTTCGTGCTGGGGCTGGTGGTCGTCGTCGCCTGGCTGCTGGTGTCCTATTCGGACGAGCTCTTCGGCTCGGGCAGCCGGTACTACTCCCCGCGCTACCACCAAGACGTGGAGTACGGCGACCCGTCGGGCGGCGACACCGCCCGGACCGTCATCGGCCTCGTGTTCGCGGTGGTCGTGTGCGTGACCGTGACGCTCGAGCGCTGGTCCCTGTGGAACCTGCTGACGTCGCGCTTCAGGCGGTTCGGCGCGACCGTGGACGGCGGCAGCCTCACCGGCCTGCTCACCGAAGACTTCCGGCATCAGCTCGTCCGCTACCGGGAGACGGCGGAGCCCGCCGGGGCTGCGGGGGCGCCCTTGGTGGTGTACCGCGGGTACAACCCGTTCGTGGGCGCCGGTTTCCGGCGCAACGCGTGGTCGATGGCGATCCCGCTGGAGCGGCTCGAGGACGGCGAAGGCCGGCCGGAGCTGACGACCGAGGCGTTGTACGACGGCATCCGCGAGGCGATCGCGGGCCTCCGCGACGCGCATGCGCTTTCGCCGGACCACCGGCTCGGCGGGCTGACCGTGACCGAGGCGGTGTTCACCCCGGCGACCGAGCTCGTCGACCACCTCGGCGAGCCGGAAGCCGCCGCCTACCTGCCGGACATCGAACGCCCGCCGAACACCCGGCTCGCCGCCGCCGAGGTCGACCGGCTCCGCACGGAACCGAAGGAGTGGGCGCGCTACTACCTGTCGTTCCAGGTGGAGACCTGGGACCGGGACCTGGTGCTCACCACGTACCTGCACGTCGCGGTGGACGACACGACCCTGTACGTCGAGTGGACGCCGTACCTGCTGCCGCCGATCCGGGCCGAGTACCGCGTGGTGGACAAGATGCGGCCGGACTCGCTGCGCCCGCTCGGTCAGGGGCTGCTGGCCTGGCTGGAGATGCCGGCGAGCCTGCCGGGCCGGATCCTGAACCTCACGTCCTGGATCCGGCAGCCGAAGCGCGAGCCGGGCGTCCTGGACCCGGACCGCTACGGCTCCGCGAGCAGCCTGCGCGAGCTCGCGTCGGTGGACGTGCTGGCCGACTACTTCCAGCTCGTCGACATCGAACGCTACGAGAAGATCATCGGAAGCCGGCTCCTGCCGGCGATCGGCCGGCTCCTCGGGGACGCCGGCTTCTCGACGGCGAAGTTCGAAGCGCAGGCGGCGGTCGTGATCAACAACGACATCACCATCCGCGGCGACAACCGCGGGTCGATCACCCAGACCGGGCTGCGCACCCCGCGCCCCCAGCCGCCCGCGGCCCCCGGCCGCGTGGCGAGGACGGAGACCTGATGGGACACCGCATCACGAACAAGGTCAGCATCGGCGGCGACAACTCGGGCAAGATCACCCAGACGGGCATCGAAGCAGGGGGCGCCGAAACGACGGTCTCGTCGTTGCTGGAGCTGGTCGAGCGCCTGACGACCGAGGTGCGCGGCCGTGAGCTGGCCAAGCAGGAGGTCCTCGAGGACACGCTGACCGACCTGGCGGACGACCTGCGTGCCGGGGAAGCGGCGGAGCCGGCGGTGGTGCGCTCCCGCTGGGAGAAGGTCAAGGGGCTGCTGGGCGGGGTGGTGCAGTTCTCCGAGCTGATCGCCAAGATCTCCGACCAGGTGCAGAAGATCTTCGGCTAGGGCCGGTATCGAGGTCGTCTCAGACAGGTTGAGTGCTGCGCGTGTCGTCGAGGCCGGGTCGGCTGTCGTTGTGGAAACGAATGGCTCTGACCCACTTCGATGCAGGCCCCAGGGCTTTCGGGCAGAGCTGCAGACGAAAGGGTTCGTGGTGTGCTCGTGGGTGTAGGCCCGTAGCCGTGGGGCTGCGGGCCTGTCCCGTGTTCAGGCTGCGAAGGGCAGTGGTTCGTGCAGGTTGTTCCGCCTCGGTTTTCGGCGCCGGTCGATGAACACCGGTGGGAGGAATTCGGGGAGGCCGTCGGTGGCGATGCGGACTTCCCACCCCGAGCGGTGCAGCAGCCGGTGGTGGTGGGCACACATCAGCACCAGGTTGCTCAGGTCGGTGGGGCCGCCCTCTGCCCAGTGCCGGATGTGGTGACCTTGACAGTGCCGCGGTGGCCGATGACAGCCCGGGAACGCACAACCCCGGTCCCGCAGGAACAGGGCCCGGCGCAGCCCGGCGGAGATCAAGCGGCGCAGGCGGCCGAGGTTGAGGGGTTCGCTCTTGCCACCCAGCACCGCGGGAATGACCATGGCGTCACAGGCATGCACCCGAGCCTCAGCGGCCGAGATCGTGCCAGTATCGCCGAGCGTCGCCTTCCCCACCCCGGACTTCAGATCCTCCAGCGACACCGCGACCATCACATGAGCCCGTTCCCCAGCCTGCATCGGCAGATCCGGAGAGTTCAACGCAAGATCGACCGCATCGGAGAACGCATCACCGAAGCGCTGCGGCAAGGTCCGGAAGTCCGGTCCCTCGTCACCGGTGCGGCGTTCGGCCAGGGCGTCGAGTAGTGCGCTGGCGCGGGTGCCGGTTTCGTCGTCGAACCGGCCACTCAGCTCCCAGATCCCGGTTCTTTTGCGGCGTAGGAACAGTTCCCGGGTGGGGGTGGTGGGTTCGGTGTCGTCGGGTGCGGTGCCGTCGGGGTTGAGGTGGGCGAGGATGCGGGCACCCAACGCAGCGACCTGCTTGTGCCCGGCCTCCTCGGCGAAAGTCAGCAAGTTCGCTTCGGCGCTGTCCCGGTGCTCGACAGGAACATCGGCGAGCACACCGGTGATGGTGTCGATCATCGGGGTACTCAGCCGCCCGGTAAGAGCCGCAGTACCGGTGGCGGGCGCGAGGGCCGGAATCGGGCTGCCATCGAGATTGCGGCCCGGATTCACCAACCGGGCGCGCTTCACCACCCGCGCCGCCTCCTGTCGGGAGACATCGGCGAGATGCTCGTAAAGCCGGGCGGCGGAACGATAGCCGAACACCTCCATCACCCCACACTGCTCGATCCCCACCAGCAGGGCACCGATTTCAGCCTCAGCAGACCGCACACACGCAAGCAACTCACCGAGGCGGTCGGCCAGGGCCACCGCCTCGGAAGAGAAACCCGCGTCATCGGTCATGCCTCCAAGTTACCGATCATCGAACACGAGTTCATCACTCGATCGGGCAGAAGATCCAGGCCGCTGTCCGCACCCCGGAACACTGAAAGCCCGGCCCTAGAGGAACTTCCGCAGCAGCGCGTTGACCTCGTCCGGCCGTTCCATCGACGGCAGGTGCCCGGTATCGGCCAGCTCGACGAACTCCGCCTGGGGCAACGATTCCGCAAGGTGCGCGGACAGTTCCACGAGTCCGGGCGCGTCCGACGTCCCGACCACCACCAGGGCCGGCGTGGTGATCTCCGCCAGCCGGTGCCGGGTGTCCGGGATCCGTTCCGTCCACTGTGGAGCGGTCCAGTCGTGCCGGTACATCTGCTCGCACATTTCGCGGACCAGGGCGACCATTCCGGCCGGCAGCACGGAAACATCACGCGAAGGGCCGGCGACCAGGTACCGGATGTTGGCCTCCGCCATGGCCCGCACGTCCGCCGGGTCGACGTCGCCTTCCCGGGCCTGGTAGCGGGCGAGCCGGCCGTCCGGGAACAGCTCGGCCGTCAGCCGGGCGATGTCCGCCTGCATGTGGTCCGGCCAGGGGTGCCCGGTGAGACCCGAGCCGAGCAGCACCAGCCGGGTGATCCGCTCCGGCGCGGCGAGGGCCGCGTCCAGCGCGCAGGCCCCGCCCATCGACGCCCCGACCAGCGCGGCCTGCTCGATCCCCCGGGCATCGAGCAGGGCCAGCAGGTCCTCGTAGTGGGCGTGTTCGCCGTTCTCGCCGCGGGTCTCCCCGAAGCCACGGCGGTCGTAGCGGATCACCCGGTGGGCGGCGGCGAGCGCGGTGAACTGCGCGTCCCACATCCGGCGGTCGCCGAGCGCGGCGTGCAGCAGCACGACCGCGGGCCCCTCTCCCGCTTCGTCGTAGCCGAACGCCGTCCCGCCCACCTCGATCGCCGCCATGGCCCCAACCTAGCCACCCGACCGCGTCACACACCGCCGGTTTCGCTGAGGGCGAGCGGTTAGTGTGCGGGGCATGACCGACGGATTCGACCTGACCCGCGACGGCGAAGTCGCCCGGCTGACGCTGACCCGGCCGGAGAAGATGAACGCCATCACCTACGGCATGTGGGCGGCGATCCCGGACGTCGTGGCCGAAGTGGAGGCCGACCCGGCGCTCAAGGCGCTGGTGATCGCCGGGGCCGGGAAGCACTTCTCCGCCGGCGCCGACATCAGCGAGTTCGGGGAGCTGCGCACCACCGCGGAAGGCGCGGCGAGCTACGACAAGGCCGTCGAAGGCGCGGTCGCCGCCCTCACCGGGATGCGCAAGCCGTCGGTCGCGATGATCCAGGGCAACTGCATCGGCGGCGGCTGCCAGGTCTCGGTCGCCTGCGACTTCCGGTTCGCCGCCGAGGGCGCGCGGTTCGGCATCACCCCGGCGAAGCTCGGCATCGTCTACCACTTCGACTCGACGCGCCAGCTCGTCTCGCTCGTCGGCCCGGCCCACGCCAAGTTTTTCCTGCTGTCCGGCGAGCTGATCACCGCCGGCCGGGCTCGGGAGATCGGCCTGCTCAACGACGTCTTCCCGGCCGATGACCTCGAAGCCTCGACGCTGGCCTTCGTGGAGACGTTGTGCGCGCGCTCCCAGGCGTCGATCCGCGGGATGAACCGGATCATCGAAAAGATCGTCGCCGGGCAGGAAACCCCGGACGCCGAGGTCGAGGAGATCCGCTCGGAAGCCCTGCACGGCGAGGACTATGCGGAGGGCGTCGCCGCGTTCCTCGAGCGGCGCCCGCCGCGGTTCACCTTCCGCTGACCTCGGGCGCCAGGTAGGCGTGGAAGTGCTCGGCGACGACGTCGGTGACGCCGGCGGGGCCGAGCTTGCCGTCGATCTCGATGACGCGGATGCCGAGGTCCCGCGCCGCCCGCACGGCGTGGGCGGCGAGCATCCGGTCGCGCGTCAGCCGGGTGCGCTGCTCCGGGATCGCCGGGCCGCCCGGCCGGTGCCGGAGCTGGTGCTGGCGGAACAGCTCGGTCGGCACCAGCACCACCATGCGATCGGGGGAGTCCACGAGCGGGGCGACGAGCTCCGGCCGCAGCCCTCGCCCTTCGGCGACGATCGGCCGGGGCGAGGTCAGCGCGCGCAGGTCGTCGACGGCGCAGCGGAAGCGGTTCCCGAACTCGGCCATCATCGCGGTCAGCTGGTCGCCGGCCGGCAGGTCGTCCGGCAGCGGGTTGCCGGGCCGGGCCCGGTCGTCGTGGTGGTAGGTCGTCAGGCCGTGCCGCTCGGCCAGCAGCCGCGCGACGGTGGATTTCCCGGTCCACGGGGCGCCGCCGATCCACAGCGCCTTCTGCAGGGTGCCGAACGGATCCCAGGTCATGAGACGACTATCGCGGGCCCGGCGGCTCGATGGCCAGTGTTCCGGCGCCGGTTGATCCGTTCAGCTGAGTGGCCGGATCGGCACTGAACGGCACAGTACCCGGCACCTACGCCGCGGGGTCAGGGCCGGTCGCCTTCCCCGTCGATCACCAGCACGGTGGAGGAGTCCGCGAAGTCGGGCTGGGGCCCGATCCGGAAGTGGAAGCGCGAGCCCGGCCGGACCGCGGCGATCACCTGGGTTTCCGCCGTGTCGAGCACGATGATCGCGAGCTCGGTGGTCTTCGGCTCCGGACGCAGCACGACGTCCGGCCGCGGTTCGGGGACGACGATCGGGAGCGGCAGGGTGCCGCTGACCGAGCCGGAGCCGAAGTCCTCCTCGTCGCGTTCCGGCGGCTCGAACGGCGCCGGCGGGAGCAGCTGCGGGCGCCGGCGCCACCAGAGCCCGGCGACCAGGCCGGTCAGCAGGCCGCCGGTACCGCTGACGGCCGAAGCCAGGCCGACGCCGAGCCCGGACGTCCCTTCGGCCGGCGCGGGCGGTGCCGTCCCGGGGGACCGCGCGGGCGGCGTGCGGGGCGGGGTCACCGGCAGCGGGCCGAACTGCACGCCCGGCTGTGGGGCGGCGTCGTCGGGCAGCTGGAGCACCTGACCGGGCTCGATCGCCGCGGGATCGGTGAACGGCGTGCCGTCCGGCCGCGGCCGGCCCTCGTTGAGCCGGAAGATCTCGGGGAAGCGGCGCCCGTCGCCGAGCGCGCGTTCGGCGATCTTGAACAGCGTGATGTCGGCCGGGTTGTCGAGGTGCGGCACGATGAAGTATTTGACCGGTGGCGGCGGGTCCGCCTGCGCGAGTGCAGGACCGCCGGCGAGCACGGCGAAGAGGACACCGGCGCAGCCGGCCTGCCCGGCGCGCCCGAGGACGCGGCGGACCGCGGGAACCCGGTTTTCGACCATCGTCGGCACCTCTCCCCGGCGACCCGGCGGGTCTCCGGTGTTGCCCCTTACACGGGGCGGGTGCGGACGGGGTTCAGATCTTGTGCCCGGCGGGCACGAACCAGCCCGCCCCGGACGAGGTCCGGGACGGGCTGGTGCGAGCCTGGCTAGGAGACGGTGACGCCGGTGAACTTGACCTGCTTGGTCGGCGCTCCGGTGCCGTCCTGCGGGTTCGGGTTCGCGATGCCGGCCTTCGCCACCGCGTCGAGCACCTTCAGGCCCTCGTCGCTGATGCTGCCGAACACCGAGTAGTCCGCCGGGAGGCCGTCGGCGTTGCCGTAGACCATGAAGAACTGGCTGCCGCCGGAGTTCGGGGCCTGCGTCTTCGCCATGGCGAGGATGCCGCGGCCGTACTTGATCTCCGGGAACGCCTCGTCCGGCATCGTGTAGCCGGGGCCGCCCTGGCCGTCCTGGGTCGGGTCGCCGGTGGCCGCCGGGTCACCGCACTGCAGCATCTGCAGGCCTTCGGTGCCGAGCCGGTGGCACATGGTGTCGTTGTAGAAGTTCTGCTTGGCCAGGCTGAGGAAGCTCTGCACCGCGCAGGGGGCGAGCGCCCGGTCGAGCGTCAGCGGGATGTCGCCCGCGGTGCTCTTGAGCGTCACGTTCACCGTGCCGGTCGACGGGACGTTCTTGCCGTCCGGCGGGTTCACCTTCTTCGGCGCCTTGCCCGTCGCGTCCGCCTTGAAGTCGCACGTCGTCGGGTTCGGCAACGGCGTCGCCCGCTTCGGCAGCGCGGTGCGCTGCGTCGGGATCTGGACCTCGGTCGGCGGCGGAGCGGCCGAGGACGACGACGCCGCGGTGTTCGTGCTGTCGCCGCTGTTCGCGCTCACGATCCACACCACGACACCGGCGACGACGAGGACGGCCACGCCGACCACACCAGCCCCGATCATCCGGCGTCGCTTCTGCTGCTCCAGTCGGCGCTCGAGCTGCCGCTCGAGTTTGCGCTTCGCAGCTTCGCGGCGCTGCTGGTTGGTCGCCACCCCGTACCCTCCAGGTTTCCGCTCGTCTCACACGTTTGAGGTAGCGGCAGTGTATGGGCACAGCCTGTGAGGACCATGTACAGGGCCCGCTAGTCTCAACCCGATCGTGATCGGCGCCATCCGGCGCGGAAGTCCGGGGAGGCGTTCGGTGCTCGTCGTCGGGTTCGGCAGCGGCCCGCTGCAGGCCAACTGCTACCTGCTGGCGGCGGCCGCCGGCGGGCCGTGCCTGGTCGTGGATCCGGGGCAGGAGGTGGCCGCGCCGCTGGCCGCCGCGCTCGACGAGCACGGGCTGGTCCCGGCGGCCCTGCTGGCCACCCACGGGCACCCCGACCACGTCGCCTCGGCGGCCGCCCTGTCGGCCGAGCACGGCGTCGCGCTGCACCTGCACACCGGCGACGCGCCGCTGTACGACGGCGACAGCGTGCCCCTCGCACCGGGCACGTTCGCCGGTCTGGACGTCGACGTGCGGCACGTCCCGGGCCACACCCCGGGGTCGGTGGTGCTGGGCCTGGCCACGCCCGAGGGCGGCAGGCTCGCCCTGACCGGCGACACGCTGTTCGCCGGGTCGGTCGGCCGCGGGGACGTCGCGGCGGCGCTGCAGGACCTGCTGACGGCGTTCCCGGACGAGACGGTGGTGCTGCCGGGCCACGGCCCGGCGACGACGATCGGCCGGGAACGCGCGGGCAACCCGTTCCTCGCCGGGACGGGGGTGTGACGGTGACCGAGCGCATCGCGCTGTTCGAGGAGGACCCCCGCGGACGCCGTCGCCGCGCCGTTTCGGGCCTGATCGGCGTGGTGATCGTCGCCGCGGCCTTCGGGGGGATCGCCGGGCTGATCGGCGGCACGGTGACCGGCCTGGTCGTCGCGCTGGTGATCGCCCTGCCGCTGCTGTACGTGATGGCGGTCAGCATCCGGCGGCGCGTCTGGCTGGAGGGCTCGTCGCTGCTCGTGCGCACGTGGGGGCTGCGCCGTGTCGACTTGACGACCGCGACCCGCCTCGACCTCGTCGTCGGCGACGTCCGGGGAAGCCGCACGGTGAGCCTGCTGGTCAACGCCGGTCAGCGGGGCAAGGTGGCGAAGGTCGACCTCGCCGTGTTCTCCGGGACGGGCGGGCGCGAGCTGGGCATCATGCCGCTGCGGAAGCTCGCGAACGCGCTGATGAACAACACCGAGGCGAACGGGCTCGTGTTCGGCGAGCTGCTGGTCGCCGAGCTGAAGGCCGAAGCGCGCGGCTCCGGCGTGGCGGAGCGCCCGCTCTACCGGCTGGCGTCGGTGGCGCCCTCGGGCAAGTACGTGCAGCGCTTCACCATGGAAGCCGTCAGCCGGTTCGTGGCGACGCTGGACTGAGTCACGCGGCGGCGGGCACCGCGCCGCTCAGGTGCCCGGCCGGCTCGCGGGAGGCGATCAGCGCGGCCAGCACCGTGGTCACCGGGACGGCCGCGACGATGCCGACGCTGCCGGCGAGCGTGCGGATGATCTCCTGCGCGATGTCCTCGCTGCCGAGCAGCGCACCGAGCCCGACGCCGGAGATCGACGAGTACAGCAGCACCGGCAGCGCGGCCCCGGCGTAGGCCATCACGAGGGTGTTGACCGCCGAGCCGACGTGGTCGCGGCCGATCCGCAGGCCCGAGTTGTAGAGCTCGCGCCAGGTCAGGTCCGGGTTGGCGCGGCGGAGCTCCCAGACGGCGCTGGTCTGGGTGACGGTGACGTCGTCGAGCACGCCGAGGGCACCGATCACGACGCCGGCGAGCAGCAGCCCGCGCGCGTCGATGCCGTGCCCGAGCGAGCCGATCAGCGTCGACGTGCTGTCGTCGAGCCCGGTCAGCGAGGCCGCGGCGGAGAAGATCGCGGACAGGACGCCGATGAGCGCGAGGCTGACGAGGGTGCCGAGCACCGCCGCGGAGGTTCTCGCGGAGAGGCCGTGGGTCAGGTAGAGCGCGATGAACATGATCGCGCCGGCCCCGGCGATGGCCACGACCAGCGGGTTTTCCCCGGCGAGGATGGCCGGGAGGATGAACAGCGCGATGACGACGAAGGACAGCCCGAGCGCGACGAGCGCGGCGACGCCCTGCCACCGGCCGAGGACCAGGACGGCGACGGCGAAGAGAGCGGCCAGCACGAGCAGCGGGGTGCCGCGCTGGAAGTCGACCAGCTGGAAACTGGCGGGATCGTTCGCGTTGCCGTTGTTGTAGGCGAGGACGACGGCGTCCCCGGCGGCGAAGCGGGGCGTGCTGGGTTCGATGGGGACGGTCAGGCGCAGCGGTTTTCCTTCGGCCGGGCCGTCGGTCATGGTGAGCTCGACGGTCAGGCAGGGCTTCGCGTTCGGGTCCGTCTGGTCGCCGACCTGGACCTGGCCCTGGCTGAGGCAGGGGCCGGTCGTGGTGGTGCGGACGTCGGCGTGCACGGGGGTGCCCTGGGGGACGACGCTGGTGGGGGAGGCCTTGCCCCAGGGGTACAGGACGACCATGCCGACGACGGTGGCGAGGGCGAGCGGCGCGAGCAGCCAGATCAGGAGCAGGCGGACCCGGCGGGAGGCCGGGGCGGCGGGGCCGTGCCCGTGACCGTGGCCGTGCCCGTGGCCGGCGTGGGCTTCCGGCGCTTCGGGAGCCTTGCGGCGGGGCCGGGCGCCGGTCTCGGCGGCTCGCTGCGGCCCGGTGTCGCCGCGGCGGGCGGCCGCGGCGGGCGGTGGTCCGGTGTCCCCGCGGCGGCGCGGTGCGGCGGGTTGGTCGCTGCCGGCGACCGGCTGCGGCCCGGTGTCCCCGCGGCGGCGCGGTGTGGCGGCGCGGCCGTTCTCGGCCGGGAGCCGCAGCGACCCCGAGTGAGCGGCGCGGTGCGGCCCGGTGTCGGTCCGCTTGTCCGCGGCCGGGACCCGCTGGGCCCCGGTGTCGGTCCGGCGGCGGGTGTCCTCGGC
>JARAWT010000085.1:0-39314 GCA_033793495.1 Streptomyces sp. MN03-5084-2B
GAGGGTCAGGGGTGGAGGTCGGCCGAGAGGCGGAGAGCGTCGTCGGCGATCGACTCGATCAGGTCCTTGTCCTTGTGCTTGGCGTAGAAGTCGGCCAGCACGATCGTCGTGTTCGTGCCTTCCACCTTCGACGCGTACGCCGCGTCATCGCTGCTCACGCTCGGGGTGCCGGGGGCGGCGAACGTCTTGTCGCGGACCATGTCGGTGACGTTGCCGGTGCCGTCCTTCTCGGTCAGCGCCTTGAGCGCCTTCGCCTTCGCCGAGTCCGGCATGCCGACCACCACCACGGACACCAGCGCCTTCGCCCCGCCCGACTCCGTCGTGTACAGCGCACGGACCAGCGATCGGCACGGGTTGTCCTGGAAGAACTCCTTGGTCTTGGTGTAGGACTTCGCGACGCAGTCGTCGGACTTCTCCGGCCCGGCGACCTTGGTGAACTTGAACTGCCCGGTGTTCTGCGCCGGCGGCTGCGCGACCGGCTTGTCCGGCGTCGAGTCGTGCCGGATCAGGAACCACAGCAGTCCGGAGACGACGGCGATCGCGACCAGCCCGGCGCCCCTGAGCAGCAGGGACCGGGTGTCGCGGGCCGGCGGCCCCGGCACGGGCGGCCGGGGCTGCGGGGGCACCGCGCCCAGCGGGGCCGTGTCGGACGGGCCTGGGGTGAAATGCGCACCAACCACGGGGTCATACGGTAGTTCACGCCCGCCCGGCGGCTCACTCGAATGCGGGTAAGAGGCGTTCGACGTCGTCAAGGGTGTTGTAGAGGTGGAAGCCGACCCGCACCCGGCCGCCGCGCAGGCTCGACACGACGCCCGCCGCGGCCACCCGCCCGGGGTCGGCGTCGAGCGACACGATCGCGGTGCCGCGCGGCGGCAGGCCGAGCTTCTCCAGCAGCGTGTCGGCGAGGCCGGTGTTGTGCGCCCGGACCCGGTCGAGGTCGAGGCCGGCGAAGTACTCCAGGGCCACCGCGGAGCCGACCTGGGCCAGCCAGACGGGCGAGAGGTCGAACGCGCGCGCGTCGCCGGCCAGGCGCAGCGGGAGGCCGTAGACCGTGGCCCACGGGTCCTCCCCCGCGTACCAGTTCGCCGCGACCGCGCGGGTGCGCTCCTGCGCGTCCGGCCGCACCGCGAGCCACGCGCTGCCGCGCGGTGAGCCGAGCCACTTGTAGCCCGCCCCGGCCACCCAGTCCGCCCAGGCGACGTCGAGGGGCAGCCAGCCCACCGCCTGCGTCGCGTCGAGCAGCACCGCCGCCCCGGCGGCCTCGGCCGCGGCCCGCAGCGCCGTCAGGTCCACGATCCGGCCGTCGGCGGACTGGACGACGCTCACCGCGACGACGTCGTGGCCCTCGACCCGCGACGGCAGCACGTCCAGGGGCACCTCGGTCACCGTGACGCCGGGGTTCGCCGCGAAGGGGAACGTCACGCTGGTGAAGTCGCCTTCGGCGGCGAGCACGCGAGTCCCGGCGGGCAGCGCCGCGGCGACGTTCGCGACGAGCTGCGAGACCGACGCGCCGCTCGCGACGCGCCCGGCTTCGACGCCGACCAGCCGGGCGAACCCGGCCCGCGCCCGCGAGACGTACTCGTCGAACTCCCCCGGCCGGGTCGCTCCGGTCCGCCACCGCTCCACCGATTCGGCCACGGCCTCGGCGACCGGTGCGGGCGGGATGCCCACGCTGGGCGTGTTCAGGTATCCGGGCGGGGCGGCGAAGTCGGTTCCGAAGGCACGCATGCCCCCAGGCAAGCAGATCCGGCCCGGCCGGTTCACCCGATTTACGGCAGGAGTGCCGTGACGTCGGCGTAGGACGGCGGCGTCAGCGGCAGGTCACGGCCGTCACGCACGGCCAGCGCGGTTTCGGCGGCGGCCGCGAGGGCCGTCCGGTACGGCAGCGAACCCAGGCTGACCCGCGCGACGCCCAGCTCCGCCAGCCCGGCCACGGTGACCTTCCCGGGCAGGAACAGCAGGTTGAGCGGCAGGCCGACGCCGACGATGCGCTCGACGTCGGACGGCTCGGCGAGCCCGGGCACGAAGACGCCGTCCGCGCCCGCAGCCGCGTACGCGCGCACCCTCCGCTCGGCCTCCGCGAGCGAGCGGTCGCCCGCCCAGTGCGTGTCCGTCCGGGCGTTGACGAAGAGGCCGGGAACCCGGTCCTTCACGGCCTTGACCAGGGCACACTGGACGTCGACCTGGGCGAGCGAGCCGTCCGCCCGGCCGTCTTCGAGGTTGACGCCGGCCACGCCCGCCTCCGCCAGCTCGGCGGCCAGGTCCGCGACGGCGGCCGGATCCGCGCTGAAGCCGTCGGCGATGTCGACGCTGACGAGCGCGTCCAGCCGGGTCAGGCGGGTGGCGAGCGCGACGGTCGCGTCGCGCGTCGATGGAGCGCCGTCGGGCTCCCCCACCGCCGCGGAGACGCCGAGGCTGGTGGTGCCCAGCGCGCGGAAGCCCTGCGCGGCGAGGAAGGCGCCGACGCCGAACTCCCACGCGTTCGGCAGCAGCAGCGGGGTTCCGGGGACGTGCAGGGCACGGAAGTCGTCCATGCCCCGAAGCTAGCTCCGCGACGCTTCGGCGGCCGCCGAACTCTCGAGGAACGGCGTCAGCACCCCCGGCACGGCGTCCGCGGCGAACTCCAGGCCTTCGCCGGTGTCGGCGTCACGGATCGCGTAGGCGCCGGCGCCCGCCGCGGTGGTCGCGGCGAAGGTGGCGAGGCCGCGGCGGCGCTGGAACACCGACTGCTTGACGGTCCAGCCGATGACGCCGTCCCGGGTCAGCACGGCGGTGCTGCGCCGGACCGAGCCCGCACGGGTCAGCAGGTAGCGGCCGGACGAGCCGTGGCCGAGGCCGCGGTAGGCGTCCAGGGCGAGCAGGACCGCCACCGGCAGCGTGACGACGGCGAGCGCCCCGGCGACGACCAGCAGGACGTCGGTGAGCAGGACGCCCAGCAGCACCAGGACGAGGACCGGCACGAGTGCGGTGAGCAGCGCCCACCGCAGCCGCCGCCCGCGGGCCGCCGTCGGGTGCGGCGTGAGGCCGACGTCTTCGATGCGCTCGCCCAGCACCCGCGCCGCCACGTGGTGCGCGACGGCTTTCGGCGCCGTGGGCAGGAGGGTCCTGGACTCGGACTTGTCGTCGTCCCGCTGCAGACCGGTGGCGATGGCGTCGACGCGGGCGGCCCCGGCGAGCCGGGCGCCGAGCGGCTCGACCAGCTCGGCGCCGCGCAGGCGCCGTTCCTCGACGGTGATCGTCCGGGTGGTGAGCAGCCCGCGGTGGACGCGCAGGGTGCCGCCGGGTTCGCGGTCCAGCCGGTAGTGCCACCACAGTTCGACGAAGAGGCCCACGGCGCCGGCCACGCCGACGACCATCGCCAGGGCCAGCAGGACCAGGATGCCGGCGGTCGGCGGCAGCTCGCCGAAGAGGTCGAGCAGCCACTTCAGCAGGCCACCGCCGGCGCCGAACCAGTCCGCGGCCTTGAACAGGGATCCGAACGCGGCGAGCCCGAGCGCCGGGGCGACGAAGGAGACCGGCGCGTAACGGATCCAGCGCCGATCGAGTGTCGCGATCGGACCGTCTTGTGTGGACGGTTCCGGCACCCGGCGCAGGAGTTCGGCGCGCAGGGCTTCGGCGTCGGACCTGGCGAGCGGGGCGAGGGTGAGCCGCTCCTGCTGCCCGGTGCCGATGGTCAGCGCCGCGACGCCGAACGCGCGGTGCAGCGGGTTGGCCGTCAGGTCCACGGTGCGGATCCGTTCGCGGACCAGGGATTTGCGGGTGTGGACGGCGAAGCGGAACTCGATTTCGAGGCGCTCCGCCGTGCAGCGGAAGCGGGTGTACCGCCAGCGGACGTATTCGGCGAGCACGCCGGCGCCGATGAGGAGCGCGGCGGCGGGGAGGAGCGCGGCGGCGGGGAGGAGCCAGAGTGACGGGGTGCCGATGGCGATCGGGGTGCCGGCGGAGACGGCGACGCCGGCCATGAGGAGGGCGGTGACGCCGAGCGTGCGCCGGTCGAGGCGGCGCCACTCGCTCATGTCGCGTCCCCCGGCGTGGCGTCCGTGCGTTCGGTCAGCCGCTCCGCCACGTCGGCCGCGACCTGCGCGTCGAGGCCGCGGAGCCGGACCGCGCCGCGGGCCGAGGCCGTCGTCACCGTGACCGTCGCGAGGCCGAAGCGCTGCTGGAGCGGGCCGCGCAGGGTGTCGACCGTCTGGACGCGCGACAGCGGCGCCACCCGCCACTCCTGCCAGAGGAACCCCGAGCGCACGTAGACGGCCGTCTCGGTCACCTCCCAGCGGTGCAGGCCGAACCACCACCCCGGCAGGACCGCGCACCAGGCCGCCCCGAGCACGGCGACCACCGCGGCCGGCCCCAGCAGCCAGAAGGCGGCGGGCGGGATCAGCAGGCCGAGCACGGCGAGTACGAGCACCACGGGCCCGAACGCCAGCGCTCCTTGCGTCCGCCACCAGGCGATCGCGCGGCGGTCGAGCGCGTGGCGCGGTGGCCGCAGCCGCAGTTCTCCGGTCTTCACCGGTTCACCCCCCGAAGTTGTTTACAATGCGACCGCATCGTAACGGCGGAGCTCCCCGTTTCGCAATGCGATCGCATGACAAAGGAGCGGGCGTGCCGAAGCAGGTGGACCACGAGCAGCGCCGGGTGCAGATCGCCGAGGCGCTGCAACGGCTGACCACGCGCGCCGGGCTGGAAGGCGTCAGCCTGCGCCAGGTCGCGGCCGAAGCGGGCATGTCCATGGGCTCGGTGCAGCACTACTTCAGGTCGAAGGACGAGATGCTGCGCTACGCCCTCGAACACCGCCACAAGCTCCGCAGCGAGCGGATCACCGCGAAGGTGCTCGCCGAGGGCCCGCCGACGCCCCGGTCGATCCTCCGCGCGTGCCTGGTGGAGATCCTGCCGCGCGACCCCGACAGCGAAGCCGACTTCCTGATCGGCGTCGCGTACTTCATCCGCGCCGTGGCGGACCCGGCGATGGCGAAGGCCTTCGGTGAGGGCGTGCCGGAACTCCTGGACTTCTTCGCCGGCCAGGTCCGCCAGGCCCAGGAGGCCGGCGACGTCGCCGCGTCGGCCGACCCGGCGGCCGAGGCCGCCGTGCTGTGGGCGATCGCGGACTCCCAGGGCTCGGAAATCCTGATGGGCCACCGCACCCCGGCCGAAGCGGTCTCCACAGTGGACTACTACCTCCACCGCCTCTTCACCCCCTGAAACCCGACGGACGATGTCAGCCGCCTCCGCCGCCGGAACCGGCCGCGATCGCGGCCGTGCGGGCGGCCCGGAGTTCGCGGACCACCTTGCGCAGCGCCGGGATCGCGGCGCCCGCCTGCTCCTCCAGGCGCGCGAGCCGGTCGCGGTGGCGGCGGCGCTCGGCGCGCGGCAGCACCGCACCGAGCTCGACCGCCGCCGCGAGCGACGTCAGGGCCGCGATGTCCGCGGACACCGGTGTTTCGCTCCGCAAGGCCGTTCGCACCTCTTCGCGGAGGGCGGCCGCCGTCGCCGGTTCGCGGACCTCCGGACGGCGGCGCGGGAACAGCCCCAGCACGCGGGACGTCCGCAGCGCGATCACGCCCGCCGCGTCGAGCTGGGCTTCCAGCGACTGCAGCGTCCCGCGAGCGCCGCGGCGCACCCAGGCGCGCCACTTCCGGTGCGGGTCGGCGGCGAGCTCGGCGAGCAGGTCGTCGAGCACCAGGTGACCGGTGCCGCCGGGGCCGGCCACCACCGGGCGGCCGCCGTCGTCGGTGACCCGGTCGCGCAGCACCAGGTCGGTCAGCGCCGCCGCGCGGACCAGCAGCGCCACGCGCTCCCGGTCCGGCAACCGGTCGCGTGCGGTGTCGCACGCCAGCAGGTACGCCCGGGCGGGCAAGGACAGCTCGCTCATCTCGGTTCCGCCCCTCGTCGTCGGGTCCCCAGTCCACCGGTTCCGGGGGCCGGCCGAAACCGGCCGACGAGGGTGATCGCGGCGACGAACGGTTGGCGGCGCCCGCAACTTTGGTTGCGCATCCGGGGCGACGGCCCGCGGCGGCGGTTACGGTGACCGCGTGACCTCCACCCGGCGGCCGATGTGGCCCAGCCGCGCCGACGCCTTCTGGCTGTTCCTGCCGGCGGTGGCGTTCGCCGGGCTCAACGTCCTCTACCACGTCCTCGGCGAGCGGACGACCGGGCCGCTCGGCCCGGCGGCCGGGCTGGTGCTGCAGGTGACCTGCGACCTCTCGCTGGTGCTGCTGTTCCGGTTCCCGGCGCTGGTGACCGGGTTCGTCACCGCCGCCGCGTTCGCGATGCTGGCTTCCGACCTGTTCGCGCCCGGGCTGCTCGTGCCGGTGCAGCCGATCGCGCTGACGACCGTGCCCGCCATCACCCCGGTGCTGCTGGCCCAGGCGGTGCGGGTGCTGGACCGGCGGACCGTGCTGTGGGTGGCCGGGATCCTCGCGGTCGTGGCCATGCGGCCGTGGACGCCGAGCTGGGCGACCACGCCGTTCGGGCTGCTGAGCACCGCGCTGCCGGTCGCGATCACCCTCTACGTCGAAGCCCGGAAGCAGCTGCTGCAGTCGCTGCGCGACCGGGCGGAACGCGCCGAGCGCGAACAGCACCTGCTCGCCGAGCAGGCCAGGGCGGCGGAACGGCGGCGGCTCGCGGGCGAGATGCACGACGTCGTCACGCACCGGCTCAGCCTGATGGTGCTGCACGCCGGCGCGCTCGGCGTGACGTCGGCGGACCCGGCCGCGCGGACGGCGGCCGAGGACATCCGCCGGGAAGGCGCGCTGGCGCTGGACGAGCTGCGCGACCTGGTCGGCGTCCTGCGCAACGGCGCCGAAACCGGGCCGCGGACGCTCAGCCCGGCCGAGCCCGGCGACCCGGCCCGGCTGGTGAGTGAGTCCCGGTCGGTCGGGGTGGCGACGGACCTCGTGGTGGACGGCGATCCCGCGCAGGTGTCCCTGACCGTCGCGCGCACCGCGTACCGGCTCGTGCAGGAGGCGCTGACGAACGTGCGCAAGCACGCGCCGGGTGCGTCGGCGACGGTGTCGCTGCGCTACCACCCGGGCGGGCTGGACGTCTCGGTGGCCAGCACGGCGCCGGCGCAGCCGCCGGACCCGGCGCTGGCGGGCAGCGGCTCGGGCGCCGGGCTGGCCGGGCTGCGGCAGCGCGTCGAACTGGTCGGCGGGCGGTTCGACGCGGGCCCGCGCCCCGGCGGCGGGTTCCGGGTCGGTGCGATACTGCCCGCCTACGTCCCGACGGCGGAAGGCGCGCACAGTGATCCCGGTGCTCGTGGTCGATGACGAGCCGATGGTGTGCGCGCACCTGCGCACGATCCTGGGTTCGGCCGACGACATCGAGGTCGTCGCCCAGGCCGCCGACGGCGCCGAAGCCGTCGAGGCCGTGATCCGCCACCGGCCGCGCGTGGTGCTGATGGACCTGCGGATGCCGGGCGTGGACGGGCTGACGGCGATCGCGCGCGTCACGGCGTTGCCGGACCCGCCGGCGGTGGTCGCCCTGACGACGTTCGACGCGGACACCTACGTGATCCGGGCGCTGCGCGCGGGCGCGGCGGGCTTCCTCGTGAAGTCGACGCCCCCGGAGGACCTGATCGGCCTGGTCCGCGTGGCGGCGGACGGCCACACGGTGCTCTCGCCGTCGGCCGCCCGGCGGCTGGTGGCGCTGTCTTCGGACAGCCGCGAACGCAGTGAGGACGCGCGCCGCCGTGCCGCGGGCCTCACCGAACGCGAGCGGGACGTGCTGGCCTGCCTGGGCGAAGGACTGTCCAATGCGGACATCGGGGCGAGGCTGCACCTGGCCGAGGCGACGGTGAAGAGCTACGTCTCGCGGATGCTCGTGAAGCTGGACTGCGCCAACCGGACCCAGGCCGGGCTGCTCGCCCACGAAGCGGGGTTGGCCGCCCGTCAGTGAAACAGCAGCGGCGCGGCGTGCCACAACGCCCAGCCGTTGAGCAGGAACCACCCGCCGATCCACAGCGGTGACGGCATCTTGGTCTGCTTGGCCAGCATGGCGGCATCGTCGGTGTGGCCGCGGAACCCCTTCAGGCGGCGGTTCGAGACGAGAACCTGCACGGCGCTGAGTCCACTGGTCAGCAACAGCCAGGCTTCGGTGTAGGCGATGGCGGTGCGGAGCCAGCTCGGGGCGTAGCGCAGAGCCGAGTACACGACCGCACCCACCACGACGATCATGATGAAGGTGCGCGGGTCCCGGGCGAGCAGCAGGAGGAACACCATCGCCGCGAGGGTCAGCACGAGCACGGCCGAGACGTGCCCGCGGTGGAGGAGAGCGGCCGCCCCCAGCCCGGCCAGTGGCGGCATCGCGTAGCCGGCGGCGGAGACCAGGACGCTGCCCAGGCCCGCATGGCCGTGCGAAAACGTCGCGCCGCTTTCGGCGCTGTCGATCTCGACTCGGCGGACACCCCCGCCCACCAGCAGCGCCACCAGCGCGTGGCCACCTTCGTGGAACAGGGTGCCCAGCACGTTGGCGTTGCGCAGGAGGCTCCGCCGGCCGCTGGGTGGCGTGACGACCGAGATCAGCGTCACCGCGAAGGCGAACAACGCGGTGATCGCAACGACTCCCCCGCCCGGCGGGGGCACGGTCTCGTTGAGCACCGCGACAGTGTCCCCGCGGGCGGGAGCGCGGAACCCGTACCGGGACGGATTGTCCAGGAGCTGTCCAGTGGCGCTCAGGCGGACGCGGGCGCGTGCTCCGCGTCGTAGGCGTCCCGGGCCTCCTGGACCGAGGACATGTGCCGCCGGGCCCAGCGGTCCAGCACGTCCAGGGGCTCGGACAGGTTGCGCCCCAGCGAAGTGAGCTCGTATTCGACCTTCGGCGGGATCGTCGGGTACGCCGTGCGGGTGAGGATGCCGTCGCGGACCAGGCTGCGCAGCGTCTGCGTCAGCACCTTCTGGGAGATCCCGTCGACGCGGCGGCCGATCTCGGTGAACCGCAGCGGGCCGTCCCGGAGGGCGCCGACGATCAGCACCGTCCACTGGTCGCCGATCCGGTCGAGCAGCTGGCGGGTCGGGCAGTTGCGGTCGTACGGATCGGGCCCCACGGCGTGCCTCCTCGCTCTCCCGGGGAGAGTAACACGCAGTTCAGGCGGTGGCAGCCAGTCCGGCGGCGACCCGCTTGACGAACGCACCGAGGAACCACCGGTAGAACCAGCCGGTACCGGGGATCTTCGGCGTGAACGTCGAGTGCCAGTGGATGTCGGTACCGCCGTCGCGGGGCGAGAGGTCGACGTAGGCGACGTAGTCCCGCAGCGGCAAGCCGCGCTCCAGCGCGTAGCCGAACCGGCGGCCGGGCTCCAGCGCGACGATCCGTTCGTACGAGCGGACGCCGTTGGTCGTGAACAGCCGGACCGCGCCCAGGCCTTCCGGCTCGCCCTCTCCTTCGCGGACCAGCTCGAACGACCCCAGCGGCGACCACGCGGGCCAGCTCGCGCCGTCGCGCAGCAGGGCGTACACGGCGTCGGCCGGGGCCGCCGTCCGGGCGTGCACCGAAATTCTCTGTACCATTTGGTACGTGTACCATCTGGTACATGATCGAGGCAAGTCCCCGCGCCAAGCTGCTCGACGCGGCGATCGACCACATCGCCCACCACGGTGGGGCCGACCGGAGCCTGCGGGCGCTGGCCGCGGACCTCGGCACCAGCCACCGCATGCTGATCTACCACTTCGGCTCGAAGGAAGGCCTGCTCACGGCGGTGGCGCGGGAGGTCGAGGTCCGGCAGCGCGCCGCCCTCGCCGGTCTCGACCCGGCGGAGTTCTGGCGGCGGCTCACCGACGAGGACCTGCGGGCCAACGAGAAGCTGTTCTTCCAGCTCTACGGCCAGGCCCTGGGCGGCACGCCGGGCACGACGGAGTTCCTCGACGGCGTGATCGAGGACTGGCTCGGGCCCATCGAAGCCCGGCTCGCCGAGCTCGGCGTCCCGGCAGCCGACCGGCCCGCCCACGCCCGCCTCGGGCTCGCCGTGACCCGCGGGCTGCTGCTGGACCTCGTCACGACCGGCGACCGCACAGCCGTCGACGCCGCCATGGAGAAGTTCCTGGCCTTCTACGAAAAGCCGTGATCCCCTGTCGGAATGCGACTGATACTGGGGTTCCTGGCCGCTTTGCTCGTGACATCAGGGCTCACGCCCGCCGCTTCCGCGGCGCCGTCCGAAAGCCGGCCGGTCTATTCGTACGCGGACGCGATCCGCGAGACGGCGTGGGTGGAGACCGGCACCGACAACGACCGTGACGGCAAGCCCGATCGCGTCGCCGCCGACGTCATCCGGCCCGACGCGAACGTGCGCGTCCCGGTGATCCTCGACGTCAGCCCGTACTACGCGTGCTGCGGCCGCGGCAACGAAATGCAGAAGAAGACGTACGCGCCGGACGGCACGCCCCAGCAGTTCCCGCTGTTCTACGACAACTACTTCGTGCCGCGCGGGTACGCCGTCGTGCTGGCCGACGTCGGCGGGACCAACCGGTCGTCGGGCTGCTTCGACGACGTCGCCTCCGGCAACGCGGTCGTGAACTGGCTGGGCGGCCGGGCGAAGGCCTTCGACGCCCCGGACGGCGGCCGCCCGGTGAAAGCCGACTGGGCCACCGGGGACGTCGGCGCGATCGGCAAGTCGCAGGACGGCGCCACCGCGATCGGGATGGCCGCGTCGGGCGTCGCCGGGCTGAAGACGATCGTGCCGATCGAAGGCGTCGCCGACAACTACGCCCAGCTCATCGCGAACGGCGCGCCGCTGGCCACGCCGGAGAACACCGGGTCGTCCTTCACCTACAACGAGCGCGCGGCCCAGCTGTGCGAGCCGTTCGAAGCGGATCTGAAGGCGCGCGCGGGCACCAACGGCGACTACAACGCCTACTGGGAGAGCGTGCACTACGTGCCGCGCGCCGGGCAGGCCAGCGTGCTCGTCGCGCAGGGCTTCGGGGACTGGGTCGTGGCGCCGAACCAGTTCGCCCGGTACTGGGACGCGCTGGGCCGGGCCGGTGTCCCGCGCAAGGCGTGGCTGAGCCAAGCCGGCCACACCGACCCCTTCGACCTCCAGCGGGCGCAGTGGGTCGAGACGCTGCACCGCTGGTTCGACCGCTGGCTGCTCGGGCTGCACAACGGCGTCGAGCGCGAGCCCGCGGTGCACCTGGAAACCGCGCCGGACCGGTGGACCGACGTCCGGAGCTGGCCGCCCGCGACGCTCCCGGCGACGCTCCACCCGTCGGCCGGCGGGACGCTGGGCCTGACCGGGTCCGGTACGGCGAGCGTCGTCGACGACCCGGCCGTCACGCGCGAGCAGTGGGCGGCCGGGGTGTCGGCCGCGCGGTTCACCGGGCCCGTCCTGCCCGCGCCGGTGCGGATCGCCGGGTCGCCGTCGGTGACGGTCACGGCCTCGTCGGACAAGACCGCCGCGAGGCTCGGCGTCGCGCTCGTCGACTACGGCCCGGCCGAGACGCGCAACACCGCGGAGTACGGCAGCGGGGTGCGCACCCTCGCGACGCGGTCGTGCTGGGGCGCGAGCAGTGCCGTCGACAGCGCGTGCTTCCTCGACACCGCGGCGGACATCGTGAGCGTCGACCACCGGATCGTCGCCGCCGGCTGGGCCGACCTCGGGCACCACGCGTCACTGCGGCACGGCGAGCCGCTCGTCCCGGGGCAGGCCTACACGATGACGTTCGGCCTCACCGCGCTCGACCACGTCGTCCCGGCGGGCCACCGGCTCGGGCTGCTCCTCGGCGGCACCGACGGGCTGCTGTTCGACCCGGCCCTGCCGAACCACGGCGACACGCTGACGTTCGACCTCGCGCGGACGTCGGTCACCGTCGGCCTTACAAAGCCCGAACACTAGGCGGACGCCGTCCGAACACCGCCCGGCCAGAGTTCTCCTCGTACCCCGAACGGACACGAGGAGAGACGATGCGAGGAACCACCTGGACGCGGCTGGCGCTGGCGGGCGGCGCGAGCGCGGCCTGCCTGCTGGTGGCGGCGCCGCTGGCTTCGGCCGAAACGCCGACGCCGGTGGCACCGATCACGCTCAGCCCCGAGGAGTCGCAGCAGGTCTGCTCGGACTGGGTCCCCAAGCTGCAGAAGAAGGCCGAGAACCTGGAGAAGCGGATCAACGGCGGTGCCGAGGTCAAGGGCTCGGTCGCCAACCTCAAGGCGCGGGCGGCCGACCAGCGGGCGGCCGGGCACACCGCCCGCGCCGACCAGCTGGACCAGCGCGCCACCAAGCGGCAGGGCCGCATCGGCGAGCTGGACGCGGCCAAGCAGAAGCTGGACGCCTTCGCGGCCGCGCACTGCAAGCCGGCCAAGTGAGGGGCGCGAGGGTCGCGGCGGCGGTCGGGGCCGCCGCGCTCATCGCGCTCGGCTGCTCGGGCTGCCGCGACGACCTGATGGGCTCGCCTTCCGGCAGCAGCGCGCCGGCGTCGGTGGCGCCGTCCGGCGAGCTGAGCGGGATCGAGTCGACGCTGAACGGCATCGAGTCCGACATGAACGGCGATGGCTGACCGGCTAGCGTCTCCCCTCTGAACACCGCGGAGACGGGAGCAGGCATGGGGTCACCGGGACGCGGCCTCGTCCTCGTGGTCGAGGACGAGGCCGCGATCGCCGAGCTGGCGGCGCTCTACCTCAAGCGCGACGGCTTCGGCGTGCACGTCGAGGCCGACGGCGGCCGGGCGCTGGACGCCGTCCGGCGGCTCAAGCCGGTGGCGATCGTGCTCGACATCGGACTGTCCGGAATGGACGGTATCGAGATCTGCAAGGCCCTGCGCGCGGCCGGGGACTGGACGCCGGTGCTGTTCGTCACCGCCCGCGACGACGAGCTCGACCGGCTGCTCGGCCTGGAGATCGGTGCGGACGACTACCTCACCAAGCCGTTCAGCCCGCGCGAGCTGGCGGCCCGCGTCCGGACGGTGCTGCGCCGGGCTTCGGGGGTGGCGCCGGCCGCGTCGGTGTTGACGGCAGGCGGCGCTCGGGTGGATCTCACCAGCCGTCGCGCCTGGGCGGGCGACGTCGAGGTTTCCCTGACGTCGACCGAGTTCGACCTGCTGACGCACCTGCTCCGGCACCCGGGGCAGGTGCTTTCGCGCGACCAGCTGCTCAGCGCCGTCTGGGGGTACGCCGCCGCGGCGGGGACACGCACGGTCGACGTCCACGTGGCCCAGCTGCGGGCGAAGTTCGGTGCGTCGAGTCCGATTCGGACGGTCCGGGGCATCGGGTACGCGGCGGACCCGGCGTGAAGTTCCGGGGGACGCTGGCCGGGCGGATCACGCTGGTGTGCCTGGCCGTCGCGGGCGTCGCGGTGATCGTGGCGGGGCTGGTCGCGTCCCGGCTGATCCGGACCACGGCGGACAACGTGCTGCAGTCGTCGCTCTCCGCGCAGGCCGACGTCGTGGCGTCACAGCTGGACGAAACGGGCATCGGCAACCGGCTGGGCGTCGGCAAGGTGGCCGACGTCGTGCGCGGGCAGGGCATCTCGGTGGTGGTCCGCCGGGCCGGCGGGCAGGCGCTCGGGGACGCCGTCGCGGTCCAGGCCGCGGTCAAGGCGGGGCTGGCGGCGGACCATTCGGGGCGCGTCACGGTGGCGGGGTCGCAGTACCTGGTCGAGACGCGGGTGGTCGGCACGCGCGGGGCGGCGTTCGCGCTGGTCCTGCCCGCGCGGAACGCCCAGGCGACGCAACGGGCGCTCGTGCGCAACATCCTGCTGGCGCTCGGGATCGGCCTGCTGGTGGCGGCGGCCGCGGGGTTCGTCTCGGGACGGCTGCTGGGCCGTCCGCTGCGCCGGGCCGCGCTGGCCGCGGGCTCGCTGCGGGCGGGGCGTCGCGACGTCCGGGTGCCGGTGCAGGGGCCGCGTGAGGTGGCGGAGGTGGCCGGGTCGCTGAACGCGCTGGCCGACGCGCTGGCCGTCAGCGAGGCACGGCAGCGGGAGTTCCTGCTTTCGGTGTCGCACGAGCTGCGGACCCCGCTGACGGCGGTGACGGGCTTCGCCGAGGCGATCGCGGACGGGGTCGCTTCGGGCTCCGACGCGGTCCGGGCCGGGCAGACGATCCAGCGGGAGGCCGCGCGGCTTTCGCGGCTGGTCGAGGACCTGCTGGAGCTGGCCCGCCTGGGCGCGGACGAGTTCCGGCTGGACATGGCTTCGCTGGACCTGGCCGCGCTGGTGCGCGACTGCGCGGAGGTGTGGCAGCTGCGGTGCGCGCGGGAGGACGTTTCCCTCGCCGTCTCGGCGCCTTCGGTGCCGGTCCTGGTGCTGGCGGACGCGCGCCGGCTGCGTCAGGTGGTCGACGGGCTGGCCGAGAACGCCTTGCGCGTCACCCCGGCCGGGGCGCCGATGGTGTTTTCCCTTTCGGTGTCCGATTCGTCGGCTTCGCTGTCCGTTCGCGACGGCGGGCCGGGGCTGGCGCCGGAGGACTACCCGGTGGCGTTCGAGCGAGGGGTGCTGAACGCGCGTTACCGCGACCGCCGTCCGGTCGGCTCCGGCATCGGCCTGGCCCTGGTCCACGCCCTGGTCACCCGCATGGGCGGGACACTGACGGCCGGCCCGGCCCCGGAAGGCGGGGCGGCCTTCACCCTCACGTTCCCCGTGCACTCGTCTGGGCCGCCCGGGCGGTGACGTCCATGAGGGCCCAGTGCTCGACGACCCGGTCGTCGCGGACGCGGATCATGTCCATGCTGGTCACGGCGTAGCCGGGGCCGGAGCTGGTGTAGCGGTTCACCGAGAACTCGCCTTCGCTGACGTTCTGCTCGATCTTCACGGAGACGTCGGCCTTCAGGTCCCACTTCGCACGCCAGGCGTCGATGCCGTGGTGGTCGCCGGCCGTGCCGCCGCGGTGGTCGACGACGTCGGGGTCGATGTAGGCGAGGCCTTCCTCGAAGCGTCCCGCGGCCCAGAGTTCGACCAGCCGGGCGTGGACTTCGGACGGGGTCATCGTCACCTCCGTTAAGCGGGGAGTTCCCCGGTTCAGGTGCCACTAGACTAACCGGGGAACTCCCCACTTGGCCAGGAGCGCCGATGCCCCCACGAGCCCGCCGGTCCGACGCCCGGGACAACCACGCCCTCCTGCTGGCGGCGGCACGCGAGGTGTTCGCCGACGACGGGCCCGACGCCCCACTGGACCGGATCGCCCGGCGCGCGGGCATCGGCAACGCGACGATGTACCGGCACTTCCCCAGCCGTCGCGAACTGGTGATCGCGGTGTACGCAGACGAAGTCGCTTCGCTGACTTCGCGCGCACGTCTCGACGCGGCCGACCCGGACGCGGAGCTGTTCGCGTGGCTGGCGTTGTTCGTCGAGCACGTCCGGACCAAGCGCGACCTCGCACTCTCCCTGACCACCCCGGCCGGCGACCACGAGACGCTGTTCGCCCACTGGCACCAGACGGTGAACGAGACCGCGGCAGCTCTCGTCGACCGCGCGAAGGCCGACGGCGCGGTCACCCCGGACACCGACCCCCTGGACCTCCTCCTGCTGGCCACCGGCATCGCCCTCACCAACGCCCCGGCCCGCACCCCCCGCCTCCTGAACCTGGTCCGCCGCAGCGTGATGCCCCGCTGATCACACGTGATGCCCCGCCAATCACGCGAAATGCCCCGCTGATCACGCGCGATGCCGCCGATGGCCGAAGTCGGCGTGCGGTGCCGGGCATCACACGTGTCCGGAAAGGCATCACACGTGATTGCCGGGGCATCACGCGGTGTGGTCGTTAGGGTCGGGGGATGGAGATGCTGCACCTGCGTTACTTCGTCGCGGTCGCCGAGGAACTGAACTTCTCCGCGGCCGCGCGGAAGCTGCACATGGCCGCGTCGCCGCTCAGCCAGCGGATCAAGGACCTCGAGCACGAGCTCGGGCAGCAGCTTTTCGACCGCAGCACCCACCACGTCACCCTCACCGACGCCGGGGCCGCGCTGCTGCCGCTCGCGCGGGACGTGCTCGAGCAGGTCAGCGCCATTCCGTGGAAACTGGCCGAGGCGACGCGGCCGCAGCGCAGCACCCTCTTCCTCGGCATGCCCGCCGGGGTGCACCCCGATCTGCGGGACCGCGTCAACGCCCTCGCCGAACGGGTGAAGCACACCTCCGAGCTCAAGCGCTGGCCCGGCACCACCGCCGACCTCGTCCAGGGCGTGCACGACGGCAAGCTGGCCCTCACCCTCGCCCGGCTGCCGGTCACCGATCCCGCGCTCGAACAGCTGCCCGTGATGACCGAACGGCTCGGCGCCGTCGTGCCCGCGGACCGGTTCACCGGGCGGGACTCCGTCAGCCTCGCCGAGCTGACCGAATTCCCGTACGTGGCCTCACCAGGGGAAATCACCCCCGCCTATTTCGACCAGCTCGACCGGCAATTGAGCGACCTGGGCGTCAAGAAACGCATTCGCCTGACGAACACCGGTTTCGGCGGAACGTCCGAAATCATCTCCAGCGGCGAGGCGTTCTCCATTTCCATGCTCGACGCCAAGAGCCCGATGCACGGCTACCGGCTCGACAACGTCACCGTGCTGCCCTTCACCGACTTCCGGCCCCAGCTGGACACCGGCCTGCTCTGGCGGCGCGACCGCACCGACGGCGACCTGCGCGAACTCGTCGAAGCCGCGAAGGAGATCTTCGCCGAGCCGCTCAGCAGCTAGAAGAAATGGTATGACCACCAGAGTCATACCATTGTGCGCATCATGATCATTCCCTTTCCCACCAGACGCGCCTACGTTCGTAAGTAGAGCGAAACACCAAGGCGCGAAAGGACGGAAAGATGACGACCGGACCTCTGGACGGCGTGCGCGTGATCGACCTCTCGACCGTGGTCATGGGCCCCTACGCGGCGCAGATCCTCGGCGACCTGGGCGCCGACGTGATCAAGATCGAGTCCCCCGCGGACACCGTGCGGGTGGGCGAGTACCGCACCACGCCGGGCATGACCGCGCTGAACCTCAACGTCAACCGCAACAAGCGCAGCGTGGCCCTCAACCTCAAGGACGAGACCGAGCGCGAGCAGGCCCTCAAGCTGATCGACACGGCCGACGTGCTGATCACCAACATGCGCCCCGGCGCGCTGGCCCGGCTCGGCCTGAACTACGCCGACGTCGCCGCGCGCAACCCCCGCCTGGTCTACGCCCACGCGCAGGGCTTCCGCAGCGACTCCGACCGGGCCGGCAACGCCGCCTACGACGAGACCGTGCAGGCCTCCTCCGGCCTGGTCGACGTGACCAACCGGGCGCTGGGCGAGCCGGTCTACCTGCCGACGATCATCGGCGACAAGGTTTCGTCGCTGACCATCGCCTACAGCGTGCTCGCCGCACTGGTCCACCGCGGCAAGACCGGCCAGGGCCAGCAGATCGAGATCCCGATGACCGACACGCTGATCGCGTTCAACCTCGTCGAGCACCTCGCCGGGCACACCTACGAGCCGGCCGAAGGTCCCACCGGGTTCGCGCTGTCGATGACGAAGGGCCACGCCGCGGTCCGCACCAAGGACGGCCTCGCCTGCGTCATCCCCTACAACCCGCAGAACTTCCGCGACTTCTTCGCGGCGGCCGAGCGCCCCGACCTCGCCGAGGACCCGCGCGTGAACGGCGAAGCCATCAACCGCGCCGACAACGAGTGGCTGAGCGAGCAGATCGCGGTCTGCGCCCCGGCGCTGACCACCGAGGAGTGGGCCGAGGTGTGCGCCAAGCACAGCATCCCGATGGCCCCCGTCCTGGAGCTCGACAAGGCCCACGAAGACGCCTACGTCCGCGACGGCCACCTGCTCGACACCGTCGAGCACCCGAGCGAGGGCACCATCCGCACGGTCGGCATCCCGGTCAAGTTCTCCGCGACGCCCGGCTCGATCCGCCGCCTGGCCCCGCTGGCCGGCCAGGACACCGCCGAAGTCCTCGCGGAACTCTGAAAGAAGCAGCAGTCATGAGTGAAGTACGCACCGAACGGATCGGCAGCACCCTGCTGATCACGATCGACCGGCCCGAAGCGCGCAACGCGGTCAACGCCGCCGTCGCGACGCAGCTGGCCGCCGCCCTCGACGACCTCGAGAGCGACCCCGCCCTCCGCGCCGGCGTCCTGACCGGCGCCGAGAACACCTTCAGCGCCGGGATGGACCTCAAGGCCGCCCTCCAGGGCGAGTCCCCGGAGATCCCGGGCCGCGGGTTCGGCGGCCTGACCGAAGCCGAGCTGTCCAAGCCGCTGATCGCCGCCGTCGAAGGGTTCGCGATGGGCGGCGGGTTCGAGCTCGCCCTCGGCTGCGACCTCATCGTTGCCGCCGAAGACGCCCAGTTCGGTCTCCCCGAGGTCAAGCGCGGCCTGATCGCCGCGGGCGGCGGGGTGATCCGGCTGCCGAAGCGGATCCCCCACCACCTGGCGATGGAGTTCCTGCTCACCGGCGAGCCCGTCACCGGCCGCCGCGCCGGCGAGCTGGGCCTGGTCAACCGCGTGACGCCGAACGGTGACGCCGCCGCCGTCGCCCTCCAGCTGGCCGAGCAGCTGGCGGAGAACGCGCCGCTCGCGCTCGCCGCCGTCAAGAAGATCGTGCGCGGCTCGGAGGCCGAAGCCTTCGCCGTGCAGCGTGAAGAAACCAAGAAGCTGATGCAGTCCCAGGACGTCCGCGAGGGCATGACCGCCTTCGCCGAGCGCCGCGCTCCGAAGTGGACAGGCGAATGAAGATCGAAGAAGTCCGCCGGCACGTGACGACCCCGCTGACCGCCCCCGCGTTCGCGCCCGTCGTCCCCCGGTTCACGAACCGCGAGTACCTCAACATCGTCTACCGCACCGACGCCGACGCCCTGCGCGCGGTCGTCCCGGAGCCGCTGCAGGTCGAGGAACCCTTGGTGCGCTTCGAGGTCATGAAGATGGGCGACGTCTCCGGCTACGGCCCGTACACCGAGTCCGGCCAGGCGATCGAGGTCAGCTTCGACGGCGAGCGCGGCGAGTACCTGCACGCGATGTACCTCGACAACTTCCCGGCCACCGCGTCCGGGCGCGAGGTCAGCGCGTACCCCAAGACCGTCGGGTCGCCGAACCTCTATGTCGACAACGGCGTCCTCGTCGGCACCTTGGACTACGGAACGCTGCGGGTGGCCACGGCGACCATGGGCTACAAGCACCACGAACTGGACGCCCGCGAGGCCGAACGCCAGATCACCGTCCCGACGTTCATGCTCAAGACGATCCCCGGCTACGACGGCGCCCCGCGCGTCCAGGAACTCGTCCGCACCGAGATCACCGACGTCGTGGTCAAGGAGGCCTACACCGCCCCCGCCCGGCTGCAGCTGTTCCAGCACGTTCTCGCGCCCCTGGCGGACCTGCCGGTGCTGGAGGTCGTCTCCGCGAGCCACATCCTCACCGACCTGACGCTCGCCCCGGTCAAGCCGGTCTTCGACTACTTGAAGGGAGCCCAGGCATGAAGACCGCGGCAGTCATCGGCGCCGGCACCATCGGCCTGTCCTGGACGGCGCTGTTCGCCCACCACGGCTTGACCGTCCGGGTCACCGACCCCCGCCCCGACCTCGCCGACGCCGTCTCGCAGGCACTGGCCCAGTTCGCCCCGCACCTCGGCACCACCGCCGAAGAGCTGGCGAGCCGCGTGCAGATCGCCACCGACGTCACCGACGCCGTCCGAGACGCGGATGTCGTGCAGGAGAACGGGCCGGAGAACGTCGAGTTCAAGAAGGACCTGTTCAAGCAGCTCGTCGAGGAGGCACCGAAGCACGCGCTGCTGCTCAGCTCGTCGAGCGCCATCCCGTCGACCGCGTTCACCGGCGAGATCGACGGCAGCCGGATCCTCATCGGGCACCCGTTCAACCCGCCGCACCTGATCCCGCTGGTCGAGGTCGTCCCCGGCGAGCGCACCAGCGAAGAGTCCGTGCAGCAGGCCGTCGGCTTCTACACCTTCCTCGGCCGGACGCCGGTCGTGGAGCGCAAGGAGATCCCCGGGTTCGTCGGCAACCGGCTGCAGAACGCGCTCAGCCGCGAGGCGATCTACCTCGTCGAGCAGGGCGTCGTGACGCCGGAAGACCTCGACAGGGTGATCACGAACTCACTGGGGATCCGCTGGGCCACGGTCGGGCCGTTCCTCGGCTCGCACCTCGGCGGCGGCCCCGGTGGCTACCGGCACATGGCCGAGCACATCGGCAAGTCCATGAAGAAGATGTGGGCCGGGCTGGGCAACCCCAGCCAGAGCCCCGAAGAGCAGGAACAGCTCATCGAAGCTGTCGAAAAGGCTTACGGCTCCTCCACGTACTCGGAACTCGCCGAGACGCGCGACCGCAAGCAGCTCGCCATCCTGTCCGCATTGGAGGAGAACTGACATGAACATGGAAGCACTCGAAGGCCAGCTGACCGCCGACTTCTACAACTACGAGACGCTGCTGAGCGACGACGAGCGCAAGCTGCTGGTGAAGGCCCGCGACTTCATGCGCACCGACGTCAAGCCGCTGGTGAACGAGAACTGGGAAGCCGGCACCTTCCCGAAGGAGCTCATCGGCCTCTTCCGCGAATCCGGTCTCGCGGGCCTGCCCTACGAGGGCTACGGCGAGCACAAGGCGGGTGTCAGCAACCTCCTCACCGGCATGATGGCGATGGAGATGAGCCGCACGGACGCTTCCGTCGCGACGTTCTTCGGTGTCCACAACGGACTGGCGATGTACTCCATCTACTCCGGCGGCAGCCAGGAGCAGCGCGACCGCTGGCTGCCCGAGATGGCCGCGATGGACAAGATCGGCGCGTTCGCGATGACCGAACCGCTCGGCGGCTCCGACGTCGCGGGCGGCATGCGGACCACAGCGAAGCGAGACGGCGACAGCTGGGTTCTCAACGGCGCCAAGAAGTGGATCGGCAACGCGACCTTCGCCGACTACGTCGTGGTGTGGGCACGCGACCTCGACGACAACCACGTCAAGGGCTTCGTCGTCGAGAAGGGCACGCCGGGCTTCGTGGCGGAGAAGATCCAGGGCAAGACCGCCTTCCGGATCGTCGAAAACGCCGAAATCACCCTGACCGACGTCCGGGTCCCGGAGGAGAACCGCCTGCAGGGCATCAACTCCTTCCGCGACGTCGCCGAGATCCTGCGCGCCACCCGCGGCGGCGTGGCCTGGCAGGCGCTGGGCGTGATGATCGGCGCCTACGAGGTCGCGCTGGACTACGCCAAGGAGCGCAAGCAGTTCGGCCGTCCGATCGCCCGCTTCCAGCTGGTGCAGGACCTGCTCGTGAAGAGCCTCGGCAACATCACCGCCTCCTGGGGCATGCTGGTGCAGCTCGCCCGCCTGCAGGACGCGGGGATCTTCCAGGACGAGCACTCGTCGCTGGCCAAGGCGTTCGTCACCGCGCGGATGCGCGAGGTCGTCGCCTGGAGCCGGGAGATCTTCGGCGGCAACGGGATCGTCCTCGAGTACGACGTCGCGCGGTTCTTCGCCGACGCCGAGGCGATCTACTCCTTCGAGGGCACGCGCGAGATGAACACCCTGATCGTCGGCAAGGCGATCACGGGACAGTCCGCGTTCGTGTGACCGGCTAGTTCACGCAGCCGGCGGCCGTACTGGTCGCCGGCTGCTTCGTGTCCGAAGTACCCGAAGTACCCGGAGTACCCGAAGTGCCCGGCGAAGGCGCTTTCGTGCCGGTGGCGGCCACCGGCTTCACGCCGCCGCCGGCCGGGTCGTCGCCCGCGGCCTGGACCGCCGCGGTGCTGATCGCCGTGCGGACGAACTGCTGGACCTGCGCCGGGTCGACCTTGACCGCGTCGCCGTCGGACGGCGTCGCCAGCGACAGGCTCTGCACCGGGATGGTGGCGAACGCGATCGCCCCCGAGGTCATCCCCCGCAACTGCTGCGCGAAGCTCAGGATGTCCCAGCCCCGGTCCAGGACCACCGACCCCTGCACCGCGTTGACCAGCGAACCCAGCTTCGACGGATCGGTGAACGTGCCCGCGCTCAGCACCTTCTTCGCCATCCCAGACAGGAACGCCTGCTGCCGCGCGATGCGGTCGAGGTCGCCGTTGGTCAGGCCGTGGCGCTGGCGGACGAAGGCGAGCGCCTGCGCGCCGGACAGCGTCTGCGTCCCGGCCGGGAAGTCCGCGCCGGAGTAGCTGTCGTGCACCGGTGCCTTGAGGCAGACCTCGACGCCGCCGACGGCCTGCGACAGCGCGTCGAAGCCCGCGAGGTTGATCGCCGCGTAGTGGTTGATCGTCAGCCCGGTGAACTTCTCCACCGTCTGGATCGCCGTTCTCGCGCCCGCTTCGTTCGCCGCCACCTCCAGCTGCGCGCCGGAGAGCCCCTGGGCGCGCAAACCGGACATCGCGGAGTTCTTGCCACGACTGTACGCCGAGTTGATCTTGTGCTTGCCGTACCCGCCCGCGATGTCCACATAGGAATCGCGCGGGATGGAGATCGCGGTGGCCGCGGCGCCGCCGGCCGGGATGTGGACCACGATCATCGTGTCGGTGGTGTCGCCGCCGTCATCGCCGCCACCGGCGTGGAGCGCGTCGAGCACGTTCTGCGGCAACGGGTTGCCGTACGCGTCGGTCCGCGCGTCGATCCCGACGAGCAGGATGTTCTGGGCGACCTGCAGCGGCTCGCCGGGCGGCGTGTCCTCGGTGTCGATCCGGGCGGCGGGCGGGATGACGTCGGCGGTGACGATGCCGGCGTCGAGAGAACTCAGCTGCGTCCACAGGTAACCGGTGGCGCCGAGCACCACGGTCGAGACGACGCCGAGCGCCACCCGGCCGCCGATGCGACTCCCCCGCGACGACAACAGCACGACGTTCCCCTTGCTTCCCTGTGTTTCCCCTCCTTCGAGGATCACCGGGTTTGCTGGGAATCAGCTGAGAAAGTTGTCGGAATGCTGTGACGCTGCCCGATCGGCCGAGCCGGATCCAGCCTATCGGCCGGATTTACCACGCACCGTAAGGGTTCGCGTACGGCAGAGTGCTGTGGCACCGGCCACAGTAGCGCCCGCGATCGCGTCAGCGCGGCAGCTTGCGCCAGATCGCGCGGGGCAGGAGGCGCATCGCGAAGAAGACCGGACGGAGCATTCCGGGCACCCAGACGACCCCGCGGCCGCGGCGCAGGGCCGCGACGGTGGCTTCGGCGACCTGGTCCGGGGTGCTGGAGAACGGCGCCGGCGTCATGCCTTCGGTCATCCGGCCGACCACGAAGCCGGGGCGGACGAGGAGCAGCCGGACGCCCGAACCATGCAGGGCGTCGGCGAGGCCGCTCGCGAAGCCGTCGAGGCCGGCCTTGGCCGAGCCGTAGACGTAGTTCGCGCGACGCACGCGCACCCCGGCGACCGAGGAAAACACGACGAGCCGGCCGTGCCCCTGCGCGCGCAGCAGGTTCGCGGCGTGGGTCAGGACGCCGACCTGGGCGACGTAGTCGGTGTGCACGATCGCGGCGGCGTGCGCGGCGTCGCGCTCCGCCCGCTCCTGGTCGCCGAGGACCCCGAAGGCGAGCACGACGGTCTCGAGCGGTCCGTGCTCGGCCGCCACCTTCTCGAGGAAGGGACCGTGCCCGGCGAGGTCGTCGGCGTCGAACTCGGCCGTTTCCACCGTCTCGGCGCCGGCCTCACGCAGCACGGCGACCTCCGCGGTCAGGTCCGCGCCCGGCCGCGCGGCGAGCACGAACCGCCGTACGTCCCCGCTGACCAGGCGTTCCGCCACGGCCAGCCCGATCTCGCTGCGTCCGCCGAGCACCAGCACCGTTCCGCTCACCGCGGCATTCTCCCAGCACGGGTGCGCTAGCGTGCCGGGGTGGGTCACGCTTCGGACTTCGAGACGCTCGTCGAACGGCACCGCCGGGAGATCCAGGTGCACTGCTACCGGATGCTCGGGTCCCTGGCCGACGCCGAAGACCTCACACAGGAGACGTTCCTGCGCGCGTGGAAGGGCCGGGACGCGTTCGAGGGCCGGGCGAGCGTGCGCACCTGGCTGTACCGGATCGCGACGAACGCGTGCCTCGACGTCCTCGCCCGCCGTCCGCGGCGGGTGCTGCCCGACCAGCTCGGCCCGGCGGGAGAACCGGTGGGCCCGATCGAGGCCGCCGACCTGCCCTGGCTGGAGCCCTACCCCGACCGGCTGCTCGAGGGCGCGGCCCCCGACGACACCGGCACCGCCGTGATCGAGCGGGAGACCATCGAGCTGGCCTACCTCGCCGCCGTCCAGTACCTGCCGCCGCGCCAGCGGGCGGCGCTGATCCTGCGGGACGTGCTCGGCTGGTCGGCCAAGGAGACGGCGGCGCTGCTGGAGACGAGCGTGGCGTCGGCGAACAGCGCGCTCCAGCGGGCTCGCGCGACGTTGCGTGAGCGGTTGCCCGCGCGGCGTGCAGAGTGGACGGTCGGCGATCCGACGGCCGAGGAAACCGCGCTGCTCAAGCGGTTCATCGCCGCCTACGAAGCCGGCGACCCGGCCGCGGTGGCCCGGCTGCTGCACGAAGACGCCCAGGCGATCATGCCGCCGTACACGTTGTGGTTCGACAGCCGCTCCTCGATCGTCGCGGCCCTTTCGCTCTCGATGGACCCGGCGTCGCCGGACTCCGTCGGGCGGTTCCGGATGGTCCCGGTGCGCGCCAACCGCCAGCCCGCCGTGGCCACCTACCTGCGGCGCCCGAAAGAGCACGACTACCGGTGGTTCGGGGTCTCCCTGCTCACGGTCGAGGACGGGCTGATCACGGCGATGGCCGCGTTCGAGGCGGTCACGGCGGCGGCGTGGGGCCTGCCGGAGACGTGGCCGGGAGAGCACGATGACCACGAGCCCGGGGGAAAGATGCAAAACGGCGCATAGATATCGCGCACAGAAAAGCCCGGGTGGGTGATTCGCGGAGAATCACCCACCCGGGCGCACACACTGCCGGAATCGAATTACTTCCGGATTCGCTGTTGTCCTCGCGGCCGCCGGGAAGAGGTCACCGGGCGGCGCGTCAGGCCACTCGGTGCCGCTCTGGCGCGGTGCGCACCAGCCGGCGACGTTCGACCGCGGTGATGCCGCCGAAGACGCCGTGGTCAAGGCCGTTGTCGAGCGCGTAGCCGAGGCATTCGGCGCGCACGGGGCAGCGCGCGCACACGGCCTTCGCCTGTGCCGTCTGCCGGGCGCCGGGGCCGACTTCGGAGATCGGGAAGAACAGTTCCGGGTCCTCGTCCTTGCAGGCCGCGAGTTCCGCCCAGCCCGTCATCGTGGCTTCCATTTCCTTCGTTCACCTCCTTCTCTTACTTCTTCCCATTGTTGGGGCGCGTCAACCGATTTGACTTCGGCGGACGCGCGAGCGTATCCGCCTGGGTCAAGGGGGTTTTGGCTTCGGTCCCCGGCTCACCCTCCGGGCAACCAAGACTGCAACACATGAGAGTACGCCTTTCTTCCCAGGATCTCGATGTCGATCACGTCACCCGATCGGCGAAGTCCGGGGCCGCCGGGTGACGCCGGACCGGCCATCGCCGGTCCGCTTCTCCGTTGTCCGGTAGAGGGTTTCCGGTCGGCGGTGATCGAAACGCGGCTGTCCGCGCCGGCGTCGTCCGCCGTCCGGAATCCGCCGTTCGCGGACCGGGGTGTCGCCGGGCGCGGAACCCGGTGACGGCCGTTCGTCACCAGCCGTCACCGAGGCAACGCGGTCCATTACTCCGACGGCGCAGTCTTGATCGGATCGTTACACGTAGCGGCCACCTCAGTGCACCTGTCCTTGTGAGGGCGAGGGGTGGTGGGGTGGCGTGTGCGGTCACGACGAGTTCGACGCGTTCTTCCGCGCCGACTTCCCGGCCCTCGTGGCGTTCCTCTGCAAAGCCGGGTTCGAGGTCGAGACGGCGCGGGACGTCGCCGCCGAGGCGATGCTGCACGCGCTGGAGGCGTGGCCGACCGCGGAGGACCCGCGGGCGTGGGTGCGCCGGGTCGCCGGACGGCTGATCGACTCCCCGGGCGACGCGCGGGCCGACTGGGCCCTGGCCGGCGACCCGCGGGCCGACGAGGAGCTCGCCGGGCTGGTCGAGCAGCACGCGGGGCTCATCGGCCTGCTCGCCGCCCTCCCGGGCAAGCAGCGGATGGTGCTGGCCTGGTCGCTCGACGGGTTCACGCCCTCCGAGATCGCGGAGGCGCTCCGGATCGCCCCCGCGACCGTCCGGTCCACCCTCCGCCACGTGCGGGAACGCCTCAGGCGACTCCGGGCCGCTCGGCCCGGTGACCAGCGGGACAGGGAAAGGTGAGTGAAATGCCGGCAACCGACTACGGGGATCGGGCGATCACCGAGCAGCTGCGGGAGTCCAACGCCGCCCTGCACGACTCGCTGCGCGCCGGGCTCGACGTGGAGGGCGTCCTGCTGCGGGTGCGCAGCCGGGCGCTGGTCCGGGAGATCGCGGCAACGCAGCCCGCCGAAGCGTTCCCCTCGCACTGGCGGCGCCACGACGAGCCGGTCGCCGCGGCGATCGCCGGCGACGACGCCGCGACCGCGCGCCTGCTCGCCACCATCCGGCCGCTGGTGGTGCGCTACTGCCGCGCCCGCGTCGGCCGGCACGAGCGGTCGTTCACTTCGGCGGACGACGTCGCCCAGGAGGTCTGCCTCGCCGTGCTCACGGCGTTGCCGTCCTACCACGACCAGGGCCGCCCGTTCCTCGCGTTCGTGTACGGCATCGCCCAGCACAAGGTGGCCGACGCCCACCGCGCCGCGGCCCGCAACCGCACCGACCCGGTGCCCGAGGTCCCGGACGGCGTGAGCGACACGGCCGGCCCGGAGCAGCGGGCGCTGCGGTTCGAGCTGAACGAGCGGCTCGCCCGGCTGCTGGACATCCTGCCGGCGAAGCAGCGGGAGATCGTCGTGCTGCGGGTGGTGGTCGGGCTGTCGGCGGAGGAGACGGCCGCGGCGGTGGGATCCACGCCGGGGGCGGTGCGGGTCGCGCAGCACCGCGCGCTGGGCCGCCTGCGCCGCCTGCTCACCGGCGAAGAGGCTTGAATCGCGACGGGGCGGGCTGAAGGTGGCCTTCCTCGCATCTGATGAGACGAAGGTGCCCTTCACCGCACCAGACGTGTCGAAGGTGCCCTTCAGCTCACCCGGGAAGAGAGCTCACGCCCGACCCACTCCAGGATGAACTCCGCCAGTGCCGCCGCCGGGCCCTCCATCTGCTCCCGGGCCAGCAGCACGAACTCGATGTCGCCGGGTTCGGGCAGGCCGTCGAGCTCGGTCAGGTCGGCCGGGACCAGGCTGCGCGCGTGCAGGGTCACCCCCAGGCCGGCCGCCGCCGCGGCGCGCAGGCCGGTGAGGCTGGACGTCTGGCACGCCGCACGCCACTCCAGGCCCGCGCGCTCGAGGACCTCCACCGCCAGCTGCCGCGTGATCGACGGCATCGGGTACTGCACCAGCGGCACCGGCCGGCCCGGTTCCAGCACCGTCGCCGCCGACCCGATCCAGACCAGCGGCTCCCGCCAGAGCAGCCGGCCGTGGTGCGCGCCCGGGCGGCGTTTGCCCAGCACCAGGTCGAGCTGCCCGGAGCGCAGCCGCTGGGCCAGGACGTCCGACAGCTCGACGGTCAGTTCGACGTCCACCAGCGGGTGACTGCGGCGCAGCCGGCGCAGGATCTCCGGCAGCTCGCCGAGCGCGAAGTCCTCCGAGACGCCGAACCGCACGCGGCCGCGGAGTTCGGCGCCGCGGAAGTGCCGCTCCGCGCGCTCTTCGGTGTCGACGACGGTCTGCGCGAACCCGAGCATCGCCTGCCCGCGCGCGGTGAGCTCGACGGTGTGGGTGTCGCGGGCGAACAGCAGCCCGCCGGCGTCGCGCTCGAGGCGGCGCACGTGCTGGCTGACGGTCGGCTGGCCGACCCCGAGCCGCCGCGCGGCCGCCGTGAAGCTGCGCGTCTCGGCGACGGCGAGGAACGAACGGCACAGACGAGGGTCGAGCACCCGGCCAGCTTATCGTGATTCGCGATGACAGTCAGTCCGGTCATCGGGGTTCACAATGAACGCGCGATCGCCGAGAATTGCTGCGGAAGGAGATCCATGTCCCGCTTGCGTCTCGACCCGTTCGTCCTCGCGATCCTCGCCACCGTCGGCGTCGCCACCCTGCTGCCCGCTTCGGGCGCGGTGGCCGACGGCTTCGGCGTCGCCACCACGATCGCCGTCGGCCTGCTGTTCTTCCTGTACGGCGCCCGGCTGTCGACGCAGGAAGCCCTCGAAGGGCTACGGCACTGGCGGCTGCACGCGGTGGTGCTCGCGGCGACGTTCGTCCTGTTCCCGCTGCTCGGCCTGGCGCTGTTCCTGCTCCCCGCCTCGGTGCTGCCGGCCCAGCTGGCCGCGGGGGTGCTGTTCCTGGCGGTGCTGCCCTCGACCGTGCAGTCGTCGATCGCGTTCACCTCGATCGCCCGCGGCAACGTCGCGGCGGCGATCTGCAGCGCGTCGCTGTCCAACCTGGCCGGCATCGTGCTGACACCGCTGCTGGTGGCGCTGCTGCTGGCCGGCGACGGCGCGGGCGTCGACGGCTCGGCCGTCCTCGGGATCGTGCTGCAGCTGCTGGCGCCGTTCGTGGCGGGCCAGCTGGCCCGCCGCTGGATCGGCGGCTGGATCACGCGCCACGCGGCGCCGCTGAAGCTGGTCGACCGCGGTTCGATCCTCCTCGTGGTGTACACGGCGTTCAGCGCGGGCATGACGGAAGGCATCTGGCACCGCCTCGACCTGGGCCACCTCCTGGTGCTGGTCGTCGTGTGCTGCGTGCTGCTCGCGGCGGTGCTGGCCGTGACGGGCCGGGGTGCCCGCCTGCTGGGCTTCGCCCGCGCGGACCGGATCACGATCGTGTTCTGCGGGTCGAAGAAGAGCCTGGCCAGCGGCCTGCCGATGGCGACCGTGCTGTTCGGGCACGCGCAGGTCGGCCTGATCGTGCTGCCGCTGATGCTGTTCCACCAGATCCAGCTGATCGTCTGCGCCACCCTGGCCCGGCGCTACGCGGCCGAGGAGGAGCGGGAGCTGGTGCCGGCCTGACGCCACCGCGCGTTCGTGAAGGGTCCACAGGGGAGGGGAACTCCGCACCCTCCCCTGTGGACGGTCAGGGGATACTTTCGTCTCCGGCTCGGTTTCCCGGTCACCCCACCAGGATGTTCTTGTAGAAGAGGTTGGCGTAGCGGTTGACGTTGTCCATGCTGCTGCGCGAACCGAACCCGAGGAACAGGCGCGTCTCGCCGTCGGCCGTGCGGTAGGTCGCCAGGCCCTCCGGTTCGCGGTAGACGAGCGTCGAGCCGGCCCGGGTGATGTCCCGGGCCACCACCGTCCCCGTGTTCATGTCGATGCGCGTCACGTACGAATCGATGTCGGCCGAGTCGGCGTGGCCGGATCCGTCCACTGTGTACAGGCTGCTGCCGAGGATGGTGTAGCCCTGGAAGACCACGCTCGCCGTGCTCAGCGCGGGCTGCGGGAAGTGCGCCAGCGGCTTCGAGAAGTCGCCGGCGGCGGCGCTCGCGAGCGGGTACACGCTGTACCACATCCGGCCGCCTTCGCTGCGGCGCACCGCGATCCGCTGGTACACCGGGTCGGTGGCGCAGGTGATCGTCTTGCTCCCGCTGAGGAACTTCTTCGTCGACGGCGTGCCACCGTTGACGAACTTGAAGCGCGCCAGCGCGGTGCCGCGGGCATCGGTGGTCGTGCCGTCGGCGTCGCACTCCATCCAGATGTAGGACGCGGTCCCGACGGGTTCGACACCGATCGACACGCCGTGGCCGGCGTGGGCCACGTGCATCGACCCGAGCACCTCGCCGCTGAAGCTGACCTGGTTGATGCAGAGGTCGTCGCCGGAGGTGCCGTTCTGCGCCTGCACGACGAACAGGCGCCGGTTCACGTTGTCGAAGGCGAAGCCCTGCATGACGTGGTGCGATTCGTGCAGCATCTTGCTGCGGAACAGGTCCGAGGACGGCCCGGTGATGTCGATGTAGGGCGAGACCGGGACGCCGTCACCCTCGGCCGCGGCGGTGCCGGTGAGCAGGACACCGGCCCCGAGCGCGGCGGCGGTCGCGGCTCCCACGCGGAACAGCGAGCGCCGGGAAAGCGCTCTCGCGGTGATGCACTGGACGGGGTTCTGCGGCACGGGCTCGCCTCCTGGTTCGGACGTCGGCAAGAGCCTCCATCGGCCGCGTACAGAGGCCGTACAAGCCGGATGTACGGGGTAACGGCAGAGTGCGGTGGAGCGATGCCGGGTGCATCACCACACTGGAGGGAAATCCATGGGGACCAAAGCACGAATCGCACTTGCCGCACTGGGCGGCGCCACGGCGGTCACGGCGGGCGCCGTCGCGTTCGCGGGGGCGTCCGCCGCGGCCGGCCCGTCACCGGCACCGATCGTCCAGGCGGGACAGGCCACCTGCATAACCGACGGCAGCGGCTACTGCACGGTGTCGCACAGCCTCGGCGCGGTGCCGGAAGCGGTCCTGGTCACGGCGATCACCTCGGACCGCTACGGCTACCTGCTGAACACGGTGCCGGGCTCCTTCACCGCCACCACGTTCCGGCTCCGGGCGTTCATCGGCCAGGACATCCCCCCGACATCCACCTCGATCCGGTTCAACTTCGCGGCCTACGCCCCGCCGACGTTCCCCTCGACCTCGGTGCAGCCGCCGATCACCTCCGACACGTGGACACCGCCGGCCACCACGGCCACCTCCGCCACCTGGACACCGCCGATCACCTCCGGCACGTCCCCCGTGCCGAGCACGGTTTCCCCGAGCCTCACGCCCACTCCGGCATCCAGCCGCCGCTGAGCGGAATCCGCGGTTTCGCCCCTGCCCGCCAAGGCATTCCGTCACCGCGGGCGGGGCGAAGGCTTCTTTCCCAGCTCTTCCGCGAAAATCGCGTCGACCCGCGAACCCGCGCGCCGCAACGCCCGCACACCGGCGCGGACCAGATAGCCGGCCGCGAACACGAACAGCAGCGCCAAACCGACGATCCCGGGATTCGCCACGAAGACCTCCCGGTACTCGTGTGCGAGGTACCCCAAACCGGCCCCCGCGGTGAACGCGTCCAGCAACGCCAGCCGAGTCGCCTGGGAACGGGACGAGGCGGCAGCGCCCATGGTGGCTTCCTCCCGCCGTTCCGGTCAGCGGTGACGCCCTTGCAACCTAGACGAGCGTGCGCCGGTCGGCGGCCACTTCAACCTGTTTGGCCTACCGGATCTGCCCGGATGGCCGCTGTGATAACTTGAAGCGAACTGAGTGTTCTGTGCACATGCAAACCTCGGGCCGATCGGGCATGCCGAGGTGAGGGGGCGGTAGCTCAGTTGGTTAGAGCAGGGGACTCATAATCCCTTGGCCGCGGGTTCGAGCCCCGCCCGCCCTACCGAGCGTTTGGGTGAGGTGTGCCCGCGGAAAGCGCGGGCCTTCCTCGCTCGTTCGTTGTGTTTTCTGGGGGTGCAACCCCCAGACCCCGCCCGGGGGCTCCGCCCCCGGACCCCCGGCGTGGTCGCCTTGGGTGGTTCGTCTTCCGGTGTGGCGGGGCGCGCGTTGCCTACCATTCGGTGGTGGCCGAAACGTTGGCGCATTGCTTTCCTGCCGACAACCGGAAATCGGGTCGGCCCCCGGAACCGCGGTGGGCTCACCAGGATTTCCTTTCAGCGCACGCGGTCGTAGACCGCCGCCGTCTCGCCCCGTTCGCCGGTTTCGTGGTGGGCGGGCCTCGGCCAACGTCGTGGAGAAGACCACCTTTTCCGCGTCCACCAGCCATTGCGCATAGCCGCGGTCCCGCGGGTCGGCGTTCTCGTCGGCGGCGACCGTGGGCCAGAACCCGAGGAACCCCTCCGCGTTGCGACGACCGAGGACCGCCGTCGTCGCCCCGGCCCAGATCCGGTCCAGGTGACGCCGCGCGACTTCCGTCGTGGCGTACGGGAGAATCGCGCCCATGTCGGCAGGTCCGGCCGGCCCGTGGTAGCGCCCGTCGAGGGTCAGGCTCAGGTTCGCCGTCACCCGGCGGCCGGTCGGCTCGGTCACGGGATCAGCCCTTTCGTTCGGAAAGCACGTCGACGAGGTGGTCGAGCACCTGACCCCAGCCGGTTTCGATACCGGCGACGAAGGGGACGGCCTCGACGGTCGTGGCGGTGATGCGCAGGCCCAGCCGCAGCCGCGTGCCGGCCGGGTCCGGGTGGAGCTCGAGGTCGTAGTGGCCCGTGAAGGACGCGGGGCCGGTCACCGCGAGGGCGAACCCCAAGCGGCCGGGCCCCTCGGCGACACGCACCCGGCCTTCGGCGTGGTACTCGCCCTCGGCGTCGCGGTAGCCGAGCACCACCCGGCCGCCCGGCCGCGGCTCGAGGACGCAGGCGGTGACCGTCAGCGAAGGCGGAACCCACCAGGACGCCAGCAGCTCCGCGTCCGTCCAGTGCCGCCAAACGACGTCGACCGGGGCGGGCAGCAGGCGGTCGAACGCGAACGTGCGCCCGTCCGCCCACCGGTCGGCGTCCGCGACCGCCGCATCCGCCTCGATGGTGGCGCGGTAGCGCGCGACGACCTCCCGCTCACCCGCGTGCGCCTCGGTGGCGTCGGCCAGCTCGCGCAGCCGTCCGGCGAGCGCCGCCAGGGGTTCGGCTTCGAGGGCGTGGACGCGCCGCTGCCCGAGCGGGAAGACGGTGACCAGACCGGCGCGGGCGAGGGTCTGGAGGTGCTTGGTGGTCTGGGGCTGCCGCAGCCCGGTGCGCTCGGCCAGCTCCCCGACCGAGCGGGGGCGCTCGGCGAGGAGTTCGACGATGCGCCACCGTGCGGCGTCCCCCAGCGCTGCGGCAATCCGGTCCATGGACCAAGTATTCACACAGCAGAATATTCACGTCAAAGAATATCTTGGCCAGGGAGCCAGCGCAGCCCGTACGCGTAGCCGAGCTGAGGCGCGGCGAACTCCTGCGCCACCTCGGACGCCCCGTCCAGCGGCAGCGGCTCCCCCGGCTGGGGCGGGTCGGCGAGCACCGAGGGCGGCACGCGGTCGAGCCGCCACACCACCCGCGGCGGCCGTCCCGGGTCGAAGCGGACACGCACCTCGAACGACTCGCACGTCACCAGCGGCACGAACACGTACGACGGCCGGATCGGGAGGCCGTCCCGGATGCGGTACACCAGCGAGTACGTGTGGTTTTCACCGCGGGAAAGGGGCCGCGGCAGGTCGAGCAGCCAGCGGAAGTGCCGCTGGCCGTCGCGGGTGCCGGCGTTGATCCGGACGCCGTGCCGGGCGTCCACGGCGACGTCGCGCTCGCCTTCGCTCCCGTCCTCGGTGCGGGGCACGGTGAACTGCGCGGAGATCCGGTCGAGGGGGTCGCGGGTGGCCACGATCAGCCGTTCCTCGGTCACTTCCGGCTCGGCGGTGTCGAGCCGGACGAGCACCTTGAGCCGCTTGACGAACCAGCCCTCGTCCGGGTCGGGCACGCCATCGACCGGCCGCGTGCCGGCCTCGATCTCCGCGGCGAGCCGGGCGAACGACCGGTCGACGCGGCGCCGGGCCGTGCGCTCCGAGACGCGCAGCTGATCCGCGAGCACCCCGATCCGGTCGCTCAGCAGGGCGTGCTGCGCCCCGGGCGCGATGCCCAGCGCGACGTTCACCGCCAGCCGGTCGTCGGCCGGGAAATCGGCGATCGCGGCCGAAATCGCTTCGCGCAGAACGCGGCGCGCATCGCGGTCGCTCGTCGTCCGGTGGATTTCACACCAGCCGGAAACGAGCGGCCCGAGCCGGCTGCGCAGCCGGTCGGCCTCCAATCCCCAGCCGCGCCGCAAGGTGGTGAGTTCCCGGAGCAGCCCGTCCTCGTGTGCCATGGGATTTCCATTGTGGCATGCGCACTTCTCGGCGATCGGCGGCACCGGCTGCGCCGATCAGGTGATTCCGCGGTGGCCAGGCAGTGGCCAGTTCCCGGCGATTTCGGCCCGCGCGTGGCCTTTTCCGCATCCGCGGCTGCCCGACCATTTTCCCGTCGGCTTCGGCATCGGCTTTGCGTATCGGCGTCCGCATCGGGGAGGAAGGGTGCTCGACACTACCGGCCCGGCCGACGTCGCCGGGGTCCGGCGGCTCGCCCGCGACGGCCTGCTGGCCGGTTCGGCGGCGGCCGCCCGGCCCCGTGCCCTCGCCCGGTTGCGCGGCGGGGTCTACACGGTGGCGTGGCCGCTGGTCTTCACGCGGATCACCAAGCCGCTGGAACACCGGCGCCGGCACGCGGACTGCGCCCGCGGGCTCGAATGGCTGCGCCCCGACTGCCTCGACCGCTTCCACGACGACGTGGAGGCGGTGGTCGACCACGCGCTGCGGCGCGCGACGGGCCCGATCGAGAACCTCGAGGGCTGGCTGGCGACCCGCCTCGCCCCGGCCACGGTCGACGCCCACCGCCGTCGCCGCGGCGAAATCGGGGCACTGCAACGGCCGCGCCTCCCGGCGTGGCTGGCCGGCGCGCTCGGCGGCGACCCGTGGCTGTGCGACCTGGCGGTGCAGATCCTCGTCTGGGTGGGCGTGCCCGCCACGGCGGGCGCCGAGCTGTGGCCCCTGGACGGCTGGGCGGCGCGACGCACCGAGGTCACGGGCGAGCCGCCGCCCGCCCGCGACACGCTCGACCGCGAGGTCGACCGGGTCCTGGCCGCGATGCGCACCCGGCCCGCGTGGCACGCGGAGCACGTCGAACGCCCGCTGGGGCACAAGCAGGCCCCGGTCGCCCCGATGCCGGCGGAGCTCCCGGCCCTCGAACTGGTCGCCGAGCACGAGCTGGCGGACGCCCGGCTGGCGGGCCTGGCCGAGCAGGCCCTGCGGGCGATCGAGGCCCGGCTGAACCGGGGCGAGGCCCCGGCGAAGGCGGTGACGACGGTGGTCAGCACGCTGTTCGGCGAGCCCGCACCGGCCGGCGCACGCCACGACTGGCCGGCTGCAGCGCTGGCGGACCCGGCGCGGCGGGAGGAGATCGTGGCCACGGTGCTGGCCATCCTGGGCCGCTGAGTCCCGCGGCTCGGCCCGGCCTGGCGCGGCGCGGCGCCGCCCAACTCGGCGCCGCCCTGCTCGGCTCGGCTCGGCTCGGCTCGGCTCGGCTCGGCTCGGCTCGGCTCGGCTCGGCTCGGCTCGGAGAGGTTCCGGTGTCGCGGTGGGCCCGCGCACAGGACAGCTCACCTCCGAGCCGACCGCACCCAAGGCGGCCTTCGGTGCGCCCCCGAGCGCCCCAATGTGGCCTTCGGTGCGTCCAACGCACCCAATGTGGCCTTCGGTGCGTCCGGAGGATTCCTACCGGACCCGGACGGAGGCTTTCGGCGGGAGCGGGCTCGGGAGCAGCAGCGGTTCGGTGGCTTCGCGGCAGCCGTACCGCTCGAACATCGCGTGCGCCCGGTCGCGCAGTTCGATCGCGCGCCGTTCGTTTCCGGACAACGCCGCCGCGGTCGCCAGGTCGCGGAGGGTGCGGGCCTGCCAGACCGGCAGGTCCAGCGCCTGCCACCACTCCAGCGACCGCTGCAGGTGCGCGGTGGCGGTCGCCAGCTCGCCCACCGTGAGGTCGAGCTCGCCCAGGGTGCGCAGGAGCAGCGCCTGGCCGAAGCCGTCCTGGAGCTCGTTGCAGGCGAGCAGGGTCTCCTCGAGCGACGCCCGGACCTCCTCGCCCCGGCCTTGCCGGATGCGCACCTTCGCCAGCGCCTGGTCGGCGTAGGCGACCACCAGCCTGCTGCCGACGATCCGCAGCTCGTCCGCCGCGCGGGCGCAGCAGTCGGCGGCTTCGGTGAGCCTGCCCGCGGCGCGGTGGATGATGCCGATCGACCGCAGGGCCAGCGCCGCGCCACGGCGGTTGCCCGACGCGCGCCAGAACTCGAGCGCCTTGGCCACCGACTTCTCCGCGTGGACCAGGTCGCCGGACTCGGTGAGGATCATCCCGAGGTTGTGCTCGGCCTGGGCGAGCTCCTCGTCGGTCCCTTCGCGCCGCAACACCGGGACCGCTTCGGTCAGCGCCTGCTCGGCGTCGGCGAACGAGCCGTGTTCGCGCAGCACGACGCTCATGCTCAACCAGGTCCTGGCCTGGCCGAGGCGGTCGCCGACTTCGGCGAACGCGGCGAGCGCGTGGTGGTGGTACTCCAGCGACTCGTCGAACCGGTCCTGCTCGAAGTAGAGCGTCCCCATCCCGCTCAGCAGCAGCCCCTCGGCCGCGCGGTCACCGGCCCGCCGGGCCGCGGCCAGCGCGGCGGTGTGGGTGCGCCGCCACTGGCGGAACTGGTTGCGGGCGGCGAAGCTCGACGAAGACAGCGCGGAAGCCAGCGCGGCCGCGGTGGACACCAGGTCCCGTTCGCTGGTCTGCTCGACCACGCCGACCAGCAGCTCCTCCTCGGCCTGGAACCAGGTGTCCGGATCGGCGCGGACGCCTTCGGCGGTGGCCTGGTCGAGCCGGCCCGAGCCGGCCGGCGGGGGTGTCCGGCCGGACGCGTGGCGGACCAGGTCCAGCGCGTCCCGGCCCACCCGGTCCAGCGCCGCGCGGACGTCTTCGGCGGTCTCCTCGGCTTCGCACAGCTCCCTGGCGTATGCCCTGGTCAAGTCGTGGATGCGGTACCGGCTCAGCCCGGTGACGTCGGCGCCGGCCGGGTCGAGCAGCTGCGCGTCGACCAGTCGCTCGACCACGTCTTCGGCCTCGGCGACGGGGATGTCCAGCAGCGGAGCCGCGAGCCAGCCCGCGAAGTCCTGGACACCCGTCATGCCGAGGCGGCGCAGCGCGGTGCGCTCCTGCTCGCCGAGGCCGTCGTAGCTCACCGCGAGGCTGCCCCTGACCTCCAGATCACCCAGGACGAGCTCGTTGAGCAGCCGCTGCTTGCGACCCAGCCGCTGCGCCAGGCGGGCCACCGTCCAGTCCGGGCGGGCGGCCAGCCGGGCGCCCGCGATGCGGACCGCGAGCGGCAGGTGCCCGCACAGCCGCACGATCTCCAGCGCGGCCTCCGGTTCGGCCGCCAGCCTCGGGCCGACCAGCTTGGCCAGCAGTTCGAGGGTTTCCTCCTCGCGCAGCTCGTGCAGGGCGAGCAGCGCGGCCCCCTCCAGCGCGGCCAGCCGGACCCGGCTGGTGACCAGCACCGCGCAGCCGGCCCCGGCGGGCAGCAGCGGCCGGACCTGCTTTTCGCCTGCCGCGTCGTCGAGCACCACGAGCACGCGCCGGTCGGCGAGCAGCGACCGGTAGCGGTCCGCGCGCTCGGCCGTTCCGGCGGGAATCGCCGCGTCGGGCACCCCGAGCGCCCGCAGGAACCGGGCGAGCACCTCGGCCGGGTCGGCCGGGTCGGGGTGGTTGCCGTGGAGGGTGGCGTAGAGCTGCCCGTCGGGGTACCGGTCGCGGATCCGGTGCGCGGCGTGCACGGCCAGCGTCGTCTTGCCCGACCCCGGCTTGCCGGAGACGGCGCAGATCCGGGCGGCCGAGCCGGCCGGGCGCAGTCCCTGCAGCACCCGGTCGACGTCTTCGCTGCGTCCGGTGAAGTCCGCGATGGTGGCGGGCAGCAGGCCCGGGGTGAGCGCCACGGCCGGTGCCGCCGCTTCGCCCGCGGGTTCGGCGAGCACCGTCTGAAAGGCCGCCTGCAGCTGGGGCCCCGGTTCCACGCCGAGTTCGTCGTCCAGCAGCCGCCGCGCCTCGTGGAAGGTGGCCAGCGCGTCGGCCTGCCGGCCCGCCTCGTGCAACGCCAGGACCAGCTTGGCCCGGAACGGTTCGTGCAGCGGGTGTTCGGCGACCAGCCCGGTCAGCTCCCCGGCGAGCTCGCCGCCGCGGCCGAGCCGGAAGTCCGCCTCCAGCCGTGCTTCCACCGCCACGAGCCGGGCCTCGGCCAGCTTCGTCCGCTCCGTCTCCGCCCACTCGCCCTCGGCTCCGCCGAGCGGGGACCCGGTCCACAGCGCGAGCGCTTCGGCCAACGTCGTCGAAGCCAGGTGCGCGTCGCCTTCCGCGAGCGCCCGGCGGCCCGCGCTCACCGCCCGCTCGAACCGGACCAGGTCGATCGACCCGGGTGCCACGTCGAGCAGGTATCCCGGCGCCTGCCTGCGCAGCGCGTCCTGCCGGTCGCCGAGCACCCGGCGCAGCGCGGAGACGTAGGTGTGCACCACCGGGCGAGCGCTGTTCGGCGGGTTGTCCCCCCACAGCGCGGTGATCAGGGTGTCGACCGGCACGACGCGGCCGGCGTTGACCAGCAACACCGCGAGCAACGTGCGCGGCTTCGGGCCGCCGAGCGGGACCGGTCTCCCCGCGGCGAGGACCGCCATCGAGCCCAGTAGCCGGAATTCCACGTTCTCCCCCACAGTCCGGACAGCCCTCCCTACAGACGGAAGCCGCGCGGCGCCGTTGTCTCGATCATCCCCGCCGTGACGATCCTGTGATCCTCCCGCACACGGCGGCCTCCAGAAAACCTCAAAAGCCGCCTGGAGGGTTCCTGAAGGGCTGCCCGGCAGAGTTCTCGTTGTCGCCACCGCAGGCCGAATCCGCAGGGGGAAACCGCAATGAAGAACATCGCTCGCCTCGCCGCTCTCGCTCTCACCGTCGCCGCGCCGCTCGTGCTCGCCGCCCCGGCGCACGCCGCCGACACCGGCTCCATCTCCGGCGACGTGTGGCTCGACAGCAACAGCAACGGCCTGCGGGACGTGGGCGAGCCGGCCATCGCGGGCCACCGCATGCTGCTCGAGGGCACCGACACCGTGGTGCAGACGGACGACAAGGGCCAGTACGAGTTCAAGGACCTCCCGCCGGGCAGCTACTCGGTGAAGTCAACCGACCGCGCCGGATTCGGCCAGGGCTGGACGAGGGGTGGTGGCGACTCGAACGCGTTCCGCGGCTCCAACGGCACGCTCTGGAACCCGGTGGTCCTGAAGGCCGGCCAGCGGGTGAACAACCTGAACAGCGGTTTCGCCACCGCCAAGGTCGACTACAAGGCCATCCAGCTCATCATCAGCAACCCGAACCCCAAGGTCGGCGACGTGATCGACATCGAGGGTTCCGCGGACCCGGCCGGCAACGTCTACGACCAGTTCGGTGGCCAGCTCTCGCTGCCGGACGGCCTGCGCGTGGTCCAGCGCATCGGCGGCATGCCTGCGTATTACACGAACGAACCGGCCGGCAAGGTCACCGGCTTCTTCTACGACCGTCGTTCGCCGGGTGCGTACGAGTTCGTCGGTGCCCGCGTGGTCGTCGAGAAGCCGCTGTCGGCCGCCGAGATCAAATTCACCGTGTGGAAGGGGCTGTTCGCCAGCTCCGACCCCGACACGGCCAACGACGTCATCACGACGACGCTGACCACCAGCTGACAAAAGCCTGGGGGGCAGGGGGGGGACCTGTCCCTTATACACATCTGAAGCTTCGGACGATAAGGCTCGTTTAGTTTTAGAGGCACGGGGGCGTGCTGACAAAAAAATAACTGTAACATAACGTGGTCGACCGCATAGTGACAAATCCAGCTCTTATACACATCTAAACACGCAACACAACAACATATA
>JARAWT010000086.1:0-38776 GCA_033793495.1 Streptomyces sp. MN03-5084-2B
GGTGTGTTTAAGGGGAAGGCACTGAGGTGTCGCTGTGACCGAACACCGCCGCATCCTGCTCGACGGCGCCGTCGTCGACGTCGTCCGCGACGGCGACCTGCTGCGGGCCGCCGACGGCCGGGAGGTCCTGGCCGACGACGCCGTCCACCTGCCGCCGGTCGTCCCGTCGAAGATCATCGCCGTGCACCTCAACCACCGCAGCCGGGTGACGGAGTTCGGCACGAAACTCCCCGCCGCGCCGACGTACTTCCACAAGCCGACGTCCTCGCTCAACGCGCACCACGGCGCGGTGGTGCGGCCGGAGGGCTGCAAGTGGCTCAACTACGAGGGCGAGATCGCCATCGTGATCGGCCACGTCACCCGCAACGTCTCGCCGAAGGAGGCCGCGGAGCACATCGCCGGCTACACCGTCGCGAACGACTTCGGGCTGCACGACTTCCGCGACACCGACGCCGGTTCGATGCTGCGCGTCAAGGGGTCCGACACGCTCTGCCCGCTCGGCCCGGGCCTGGTCGAGGACTGGGACTTCCGCGGCAAGGCGATCCGCACCCTCGTCAACGGCGAAGTCCGGCAGGAGGGCAGCACCGACGAGATGGAGTGGGACATGCACTACCTCGTCGCGGACATCGCCCGCACGATCACCCTCTTCCCCGGCGACGTGCTGCTGTCCGGCACGCCGGCGGGCTCGCGCCCGGTGCAGCCCGGCGACGTCGTCTCGGTCGAGGTCGACGGGCTCGGCACGCTGACCAACGACATCGTCTCCGGCCCGGTGCCGATCCGCACCGACGTCGGCGCGCAGCCGACGGAGAGCGAAGAAGTGCTGTCGACCGCGCTGGGCGGCGACTGGGAGTTCCGCGGCGTCCGGCCGCCTCGCCGATCCTGATTCGTGGGAGTGAGCATGCACATCGTCGTCGATCTGAACAAGTGCCAGGACCACGGGCAGTGCGTCTTCTCGGCACCGTCGGTGTTCTCTTTGGACGGACAGGGGAAGCTGTCCTTCCGCGCTACGGCTTCCGAAACCTACGTATCGCCCGCGCTGAGCGAAGACCACCGCGACGACGTCGAAGAAGCCGCGGACGTCTGCCCGCTGCAGGCCATCGCGGTCGAGGACTGACGTGGCCGCGGACCGGGTGGTCGTCGTCGGCGCGTCGATGGCCGGGCTGCGCGCCGCCGAAGCCGTGCGGAAGGCCGGTTACGCGGGCGAAGTCGTCGTGTTCGGCGACGAGCCGCACATGCCGTACAACCGGCCGCCGCTGTCCAAGACCGCGCTCGGTGCCGAGCCGGCGGACCTGGCGTTCCGGCTCCCCCGGCACGCCCGCGACGTCACCTGGCGCCTCGGCGAGGCGGTCACGGCCGCGGACCTGTCCGCGCGGACGGTGACTTCGGCCGGAGGTGACACGGTGGGCTGGTCCGGGCTGGTGATCGCCAGCGGCCTGCGCCCGCGGCGGCTGCCGCTGCCCGGGCCGGACCGCTGCATCATCCGGACGCTCGAGGACGCGGCCCGGGTGCGCGCCGCCCTCCGGCCCGGCGCCCGGCTGGTCGTCGTCGGCGCCGGGTTCATCGGGTGCGAGGTCGCCGCGGCCGCCCGGACGCTCGGGGCTTCGGTGGACGTCGTCGCGCCGGAGAGCGTTCCGGTCGAGCGCCCGCTGGGGCCGTTGCCGGGGGCGGCGCTGCAGCGACGGCACGAGGCCCACGGCGTCCGGTTCCACCTGGGCACCGTGCCGGTGGCGTACCGGGCGGCATCGGTGCTGCTGGACGACGGCACCGAGCTGCCGGCGGACCTGGTGGTGGAGGCGGTCGGTTGTGTGCCGGCCACGGACTGGCTGGCGGGCACCGGCCTCGACCTCACCGACGGCGTGTTGTGCGACAACGCCCTGCGCGCGGGCGGGCGGCCGGACGTGGTGGCGTGCGGCGACCTCGCCCGCTTCCCGAACCCGCTGTTCGACGCGGTCCCCCGCCGCGTCGAACACTGGACGATGGCGACCGACACGGGCAAGAAGGCCGGGACGACCCTCGGCCGGCACCTCACCGGCGCCGGCGGGGACGAGCCGCCGTTCACGCCCTTGCCGTCGTTCTGGAGCGACCAGTACGACTTCCGCCTCCAGTCCTACGGCGCGGTCGGGCCGGGTGACGAGGTCCGCGTCCTGGAAGGCGACCTGGACGGCGAGGTCGCCGTCGGCTACCACCGCGCCGGACGGCTGACGGGGGTGGTGCTGCTCGGCCTGGGCGGCCGGTACGCGCACTACCGTTCGCTGGTGGCGGACAGCAGCCTCGCCCTGCGGTAGCGCTCGGAGCGCCCCTGAACGGATGCGTACCCACGAGCCCGTCCGGCGCCGGAGCGCCGAATGGCGCGGCGTCGAGCCGGCCGCCTTCGAGAACGCACCGCCGGAGCGGACCGAGCCGCGCTTTCCGCACCGCCCGCGGTTCCCGGACCGGCCACCGGCCGAGCCGGCGACACCGCCCGCGCCCGGCCGGCCGGGCGCGGGCGGTGGATTCACCGGTTGGAAGCGATGAAATACACCACGACCCCGATCAACGCGAGCACTTCGCTCAGCACGAACGTCGAATACCCGATCGTCTGCAGTTTCCCGCGCGCTTCCGGCTGCCGTGCGGTACCATTGATGACAGCTGCGAAGATCAGGCCGACGCCGATTCCGGGGCCGATCGCCCCCAACCCGTAGCCGATGGCGGCGAGGCCGGGATTGATGTTGACAGCTTCGGCCAGAACTGTTTCATTCATGGACGTTCCCCTTCACATCGGTCCACGCGCACGCTCGCGTGGAACAGCGGGCTCGTGCGTCACACCGGACAGGGATCAGAGCTGAGGGAAGGCACTGGAACGGGGAAGTTCGCCGGATCAAAGGCAGATCCCGCCACACGGGCGGGATTGTCGGTAATCAAGTGGTCCGATCACGACCAGGATATCACGGGGAATCGGAAAGCGCCGCCGAGAATACGGAAGGCCGAACCGTGCCGGAACAGAAGTGTCCATTGTGGTCGAACTCGGCCCCGTCGCCGGGGGCGTCAGGCGGACGGCGAACCGAGCGCCTTCAGCAGCAACCGGTGCAACGTCTCCCGCTCACCCGGGCTCAGCCGGGCGAGCAGCTCGCCGGTCACCGCGCTCGAGACCTCTTCGACCTTGCCCACCGTCGCGCGGCCGTGCTCGGTGAGGGTGAGGACGTGCCGGCGGCGGTCCTCGGTGTCGCGCTCCCGCGACACCCAGCCCGCCGCCTCCAGCCGGTCGAGCACCTTCACCAGGTCGCTGCGGTCCAGGCCGAGCCGGTCGGCGACGCGCTGCTGCGAGAGCGGACCGCACTCGCCGATGCAGACCAGGACGTAGTAGTCGCGGAGGGCGACCCCGTGGCCGGCCAGTGCCGTGTCTATCCGGCCGACGCCGCTGCGGTGCAGCTGGCCCATCACGTAGGTGGGCCAGCGCAGCAGCGCCCGGGGCCGATCGGACGAGGTGGCGGACATGGCGGCGAGCATAGGGCCGGCCGCAGATCGGCACAATTATCGACGTTACTCCAGATTGTCCGGATTGCGCCTCAGTGCCGCCGACCCAGCGTTTCGCGCTTGACGAACCCGATCGCGCCGGTCGCGACGAACAGCACCGCACCCACGATGATCAGCCAGAACAGCCCCTTGACGACGATGCCGAGCACGACCAGGACGGCCCAGACGACGAGCAGGGCGAGGAGGATTCCCATGGCGATTTCCCTTCTGAACGGTCAGGTGGGAAATACCCCGTGCCCGGGTCTCCTACTCATTTCCGGGCGGGTCAGCCGACCATCACCACGGGTGGGTACGCAACGCCGTCGACGGCGACGATCGCGTACCCGCCGTCCGGCTTCCGGATGTCCATTGAGGACACGTACCTCGTCCCGCGGACCGGGAGGGAGGCGGTGACCCTGCCGTCGGACGGCGACAGTTCGCGGATGCGGAGGTCCTTCGAGCCCACCAGCAGCCCGCCGGCCGTCGGCTCGACCGCGCCCACGTCGTCGTCGACCTCGGTGCGCCAGAGGCGGGCGCCGGTTTCCAGGGAGAACGCGGCCACGGCGGTGCGCCGGTAGTCACCAGGGACGCCGACGGGGGCGAGCAGCCGGCCGTCCCGCACCACCGGACTCGCCATCCCGGAGTTCCGGTCGGTGCCCCGCGGCAGCTCGTAGTCCTCACCGGACCGCGGGATGCGGGCCCGCACCCGGCCGTCGTCGCCGAAGGACAGGAAGACGTCCGCACCCCGGCTGCCGTATTCGGCGGCGTACACCACGACCGGGCGAGCCGCGAGCAGCACCGTCTCCGCCGGCGGCTCGACCGGAAGCGCGGCTCGCCACCGTTCGCGGCCGGTCCCGGGATCCACGGTGACCACGTGCCGGCTCCCGTCCGCACATCCGATGACGACGGTCACCTGACCGGTGTCCGCGGCCGCGCCGACGGGCCTGCAGCCGGCCCCCGCATCGAGGGACCACCGGTCGTCGTTTTCGCGCCCGACGGCCCGGACGCCGGTGGGCTCGGTGAAGACCACGACGTCCCCGGCGATCGCGAGCCCGCCGGTCACCTCGGCAGCGAACGGCTCGGCCGTCGCCCGGGTCCGCTGCCACCGCGGCTGCCCGGTCCGCAGGTCCAACGCCACGACGGTGGCGCACGGCCGGCCGTCGACGGCCCAGGCGACGAGCCCGATCCCGTTCACCGCGTCCCGGCTCATGGCGCACACCGCGTTGCGCCCCGGGACCTCCGTCGTCCAGGCGATGCCCCGGGCGGTGTAGGCGGTCAGCCGGTCCGGCCGGACGCGGACCACGAGGTCGTCGTGGACCCAGTTGCCCACCATGCGCACGTCCGCGGGCCGGTCGGGCGGGGCGGACCACCGCACCTCCAGGAACTGCCCGCGCAGCCCGTCGTAGACCAGCACGCCCGGCCAGATCCCCGCCAACAGCCCGGCGACTGCGGCGATCGCGCCCCCGCGGCGGACCGGCCTGGGCCACGGCACGTCCGCCCGCTTGGTGAAGCGGGAAACGAACGCCACCGATGCAAAGCACGGGACGAGGGTGCAGGCGAAGGCGAGCAGCAGCACCGCGCTCAGCCCCTGCGGGCACTCTCTGGACCGGCTGCCGCAGCGGCCGCTCGCCTCGCTCACCAACGCGGACCAGCCACGCACGTGGAGCACCACCCCGATCCCGATGACCAGCCCCAAGCCGATCACGACGGCGAGCGCGGAAAGACTCGGCCTGCGCACGGGCACCTCCGCTGTGGATCGAGCGCGAGCGCAGACCGTATCAGCGGACGATCAGTGGATTTCCGTGGCGTAACCGCCATCGATGGCGAGGGTGGCGCCGGTGATGTTGCCCGCCACCCGGTCGCTGGCCAGGAACGCGACCAGGTTCGCCACCTCCGCGGGCCGGGTGAACCGGCCGGTGACGGCGTGCCCGGCCACCTCCTCGGCGACGGCGTCCGGGTTCGTCCCCGTCGTCGCCGCGAGGGTCTCGGCCACGCCGCCCGCGCCGAGCCACAGGTCCGTCGCGACCGGGCCCGGGTTGATCGCGTTGGCGCGGATGCCGCGGGGCCCGAACTCCTTCGACACCGACTTCGTGAAGTTGACCAGCGCCGCTTTCGCCGCGCTGTAGTCGATCACGCCGGGGTCGGGCAGGACCGCGTTGACCGAGGCGACCGTGACGACGTTCCCGCGGCCCGCGGTCACCATCGTCGGCAGCACCGCACGGGTGGCCCGGACCGCGCTCAGCAGGTTCAGCGTCACCGATCGCGTCCACTCGTCGTCGGTGACGAGCAGGAAGCCGTTCGGCCGCGGGGTGACCGCCCCGACGTTGTTGACCAGGACGTCGATGCGCCCGAACTCCGCCAGGGCCAGCTCGGCGAGCCGGCCGGGGCCGTCCGCGGTGCCGAGGTCGACCGCGAGCGCGTGCGCCTTCCCGGCCTGGACGAGGGCGTCCAGGCCCGGCCCCGGGACGCGCGCGCCGGCCACGACGTGGGCGCCTTCGGCGACGAGGGTTTCGGCGACGGCCAGGCCGATGCCGCGGCTGGCGCCGGTGACGACGGCGACCGCGCCGTCCAGTCCGAGGTCCACGGGCTAGATCCCCTGCTCGCGCAGCCAGGCGAGCACGGCGTCGGCGACTTCGCGCCAGCCGCCGTCGATCGTGAGCGAGTGGCCGCGGCCCTCGAACTGCTTCAGCTCGGTGACCGCCGTGGAATCCCGGTACTGCTTGAAGGTCGAGCGGGTGACGACGTCCGGGACGGTGTGGTCCGCCGTCCCGGAGATCAGCAGGAGCGGGCCGCGGTCGGCGCGGTGGGTGTCCACGGCGGCCTGGGAGTGCAGCACGAAGTTCGCGGCCGCGGCCTGGAACAGCGGCCGGGCCGGGGACGGGATCGTCCAGCGCCGGAACAGCTCCGCCGATTCCTCGTCGGTCACGGCGTTGCCGAAGCCGAACCGGAACTCCTTTTCCGTCAGCGACACCGCGCGGTGGAGGTTCGCCGGGTTGCCCAGCGCCGGCAGGCCCGCGCGCAGCTGGGCCAGCGGCAGCGGCAGGACACCCTTGATCTGCGCGGGATCGATGGCGACGCCGGCCGCGCCGATCCCCTGTCCCAGCAGCTTCTCGGTGATCAGGCCGCCGAAGGAGTGCCCGACGATCACCGGCGGCCGCTCGAGGCCGGCGATGATCGAGGCGAAGTGCTCGGTGGCGTCGTCGATGCCGACGTCCGCGACGGCGTCCGGGTTCGCCCGGGCCAGTTCGACGGTTTCGGGCTCGTGCGGCCAGCCCGGTGCGACGGGCGCGTACCCGGCTTCCCGGAAGTGGTCCATCCAGGGGGTCCACGAGGTGGCGTGCAGCCACAACCCGTGGATGAACACGACGGGGGTGCCGGTCATCGGATCCTCCAGTTCGTCCGGTGTCGCCACCAGAAAACCCCGACCGGTGGTCCGGCGTCCAAGACCTGTTGCGCCCGGATCGATAGCCGTGGTGGCATCGTCGGCGTGGACCTCGACCTCAGGCTGGTGCGCTACTTCGTCACCGTCGCCGACGAACTGCACTTCGGCCGCGCGGCGGCCAAGCTCTTCATCAGCCAGCCGACGCTGTCCAAGCAGATCCGCAAGCTGGAAACCGACGTCGGCGGCGCCCTGCTGGTCCGCGACAGCCGCCACGTGGCCCTGACCCCGCGCGGCGAACGGTTCCTGAACCTGGCGCGGCAGCTGCTGGGGACGGCGGACCTGATGCTGCGCGAACCCACCCCGCACCACCTGCGGATCGCCCACATCTTCGAGCTGGACACGAGCCGGGTGGTCGCCGACGCGTTCCACACCGCCCACCCCGGCATCCGGCTCGTCCAGAGCCAGATGGACAGCGCCCGCCAGCTCACGGCGCTGCTCGAGGACCACCTCGACGTCGCGATCATCCGCGTCACCGAGGCGTTGAAGACGGCCCACCCGGCCGGCTGGCAGCACGAGCTGCTGCGGCTGGAGCCGTTCCGCCTGGTCGGCCGCCCCGGCGACCCGCGCCGCCCGGCGGTGTCGGTGCACGAACGTCCGATCGAGGTCTTCGCCGACGCCCCCGGCACGGCGCTGTACAACGTGCACGGCCGGTACCTGAGCTCGCTGGAGCAGCACACCGGGCTGGCGTTGCGCTGGCTGGGCAACCCGGGAACGTTCGACACGTGCCACACGGCGCTCACCCGGGCCCCGGACAGCGCTTACCTGCTCGAGTTCGACAGCTACGCCCGGCGGTACGACGAGCTCGGGATCCCGGCGTACCGGCCGCGGGAGCTGCAGCCGGTGTACCCGTGGTCGCTGGCCTGGCGGGAGGGCGAGCGGTCGGAGACCGTGCGGGCGTTCGCGGAGGTGGCGCGGGAGATCGCCGCGCGACGGCACTGGCTGCAACCCGAACGGGCGGACGGGGTGCCGCTGTGGGCGCCGCCGGAGGACCTCGCCGTCGCGTGAGGGCTACTCGGCCAGGCGGTGCAGCACGATCATCCCGCCGTAAGCCGGTTCGGCGGACCGTCGGTCGTCCGTGGACACGTACCGCTCGACGAGCGCGAGGATGCCGCGCTCCAGCTCCGCCGCGTCCTCGGCGGACAGGTGGACGGCGAACCGGAGGAACGTGCGCACCGAGCCGGGGCCCGCCGCGCGCAGCTCGTCCTGGACGGCTTCGATGGGCGCCAGGGCCGCGTCGACTTCGGTGTCGGGCGGGTCGTCCAGCCACCACGACCGCGCCTTGGCGCGGTAGGGCTTCTCCAGCGCGCCGCTGTCACCGGTGCGGACGGGTGCCGGCTCGAGCAGTCCCGCCTCGATCAGCTGCCGCACGTGGTACAGGACGGTGCCGGGGTCACGGCCCAGCCGGTCGGCGAGCTGCTTGTTGGTCAGCTCGCCCTGCCAGCAGAGGCGCAGGATGCGCAGCCGCAACGGATGAGCCAGGGCTTTCGCCTCGCTCACCGTGGCCTCGCGCCGCGGCATCGCACCGTCATGATCAGCCATGGGCGCAGGTTAGTACATCCCCATCGATGGACTTTTCTCCATCGATGTGTGATTCTCCACCAATGGGGACTTCGCTCGGCGGCGGGTACTGGCGGCTGTGGACGTCGGCGGCGCTGTCCAACCTCGCCGACGGGGTCCTCAAGTTCGCGCTCCCGCTGCTGGCGATCGGCTACACCCGGGCACCGGCCCTGATCGCGGGACTGACGCTGGCGTTCACCCTGCCGTGGCTGCTCTTCGCGCTCCCGGCGGGCGCGATCGCCGACCGCCGGAACCGTCGCTCGCTGATGCTGCTCGCGAACGTCGCCCGCGCCACCCTGCTCGCCGGGCTCCTCGCGGCCGTCCTGCTCGACGCCGGATCCATCTGGGTCCTGTACGTCGCCGCGCTGGGCACGGGACTCGCGGAAACGGTCTACGACACCGCGTCCCAGGCGATCGTGCCGCAGCTGGTCGGACGCGACCAGCTGCCGAGAGCGAACAGCCGGCTGTACGCGGCCGAAACGACGGCGCTGGAGCTCGCCGGTCCCCCGGCGGCCGGCCTGCTGGTCGCCACGGCGGCGGCGCTGTCGCTGGCCACCCCCGTCGCCCTCTGGGCGGCGGCGATCATCGTCCTCCTGTTCGTCCGCGGCTCGTTCAAGGTGACGAACACCGATCGGCGTCCCGTGCTGCGCGCCGAAATCGCCGAAGGGCTGAGTTTCGTCTGGCACACCGGCATCCTGCGCACGTTCACCGTGATGACCGGCGTCTTCAACTTCGCCAGCAGCGCGATCCTGGCCGTGTTCGTGCTGTATGCCGTGGGCCCGGACTCGGCGATGGGGCTGTCGGAGAGCGCTTACGGCCGGCTGCTCAGCCTGATCGCCGCCGGATGCCTCGCCGGTTCCTTCTTCGCCGAGCCGGCCGAGCGCGTGCTGGGCACGGCACGCGCCATCGGCCTCGCCTTCTTCCTGGGCGCGGCGTCACTGGGCGTTCCGGCGTTGACGGCCGATCCGGTGATCATCGGCGCCGCCTTCTTCGCCGGCGGGGTCGGCCTCATCGTCTCCAACGTCACGACGGTCTCCCTGCGCCAGCGGATCACCCCGGAACGGCTTCTCGGGCGGACCAACAGTTCCCACCGCCTCGTGGCGTACGGGACCAAGCCGCTCGGCGCGCTCGCGGGCGGGCTGCTCGCCGGGAGCTTCGGTCTGCAACCGGTGTTCGCCGTGATGAGCTTGCTGGCCATGGCGACCGTCTTCGGCGCGGCGAAGGTGACCGCATCGGCCGTGGCCGACGCCGAGCGCGACGCCTTGCGGAGTGCGCGCCGGGACTAGGCTGGCGAAATGCGCAAACGAGACGGGATCGGCGGTTGCGCGGTGCTGCTCGTGCTGATCGCGATGATCGTGCTGATCGTGGGCGCGGTGATCTACGGCTTCACATTCGCCGTGACCCACTACGGCGTTCACTGACGAAGGCACCGCTCGAAACCCGGTCCCGCTGGTCGTCGCCGGTGACGGCGGCCAGGCGTTCCTGCACCCTCGCGTGCCGGAACTGGTACACGCCGCCGGCCTGCCTCAGGATCCCTCGGCGGTGCGCGTCGTCGAGGAAGTGCATCAGGCGCCACGGCAAGCGGCCCGTCGCCGCCAGCCACAGGTGGTGGACGAAGTAGGTGCCCCACGCCCGCGTCACCAGGACCGCCAAGCCGATGCCCGCGCCGAAACACACGCCCGCCACGACCGGGGTCACCGCGTTCGTCGCCGCCGGGAACACCTGGCCGCCCGCGAGGGCGGCCGCCACGCCGTAGCACGCCGCCGCGACGCCGCGGCCCATGAAGAACCCGAACGACGCGCCCGCCACCCCCGCCACGACGGCCAGCGCCAGGTCGTACCGGCCGCCCAGCACCGGGAGGAACCGCGTCTGGGCCGTGAACGCGAACGCCATCCCGTCGAACAGGCCCAGCGACACCAGGAACGACACCGAAAGCGCGATCGCGCCGGTGCGTTCGTTGCGCAGGATCGTCCGCGGGCTCGACACGCGGCTGGCGTCGACCGGTTCCGCCAGCCACACGTGCACCGCGAACACCAGCCCGAACACCAGCGCCAGGAAGACGACCAGGCCGGCCGCCAGCGACCAGCCCAGGCCGAGCAGGACACCCACCGCGGCCCCGAGCGCGAACCGGCCGGCGAACTTCCGGGCCGCGCCGGCGAAGCGCAGCTCCGTGCGCAGCGGCTCCGGCGGCCGCCCGAAGCGGTGGGTCAGTGACGCGGCGCCGCCGAACGACAGGCCGTAGACCGCCGCCAGCACCGGTCCGTCGTCGACCCAGCCGGTGACCACGAAGAACAGCGCGACCAGCGCGCCGGCCAGCGCCGACCGGGTGCCGGCGGGCACCGCGCGGTACAGCTGCCACCACGCCAGGTCGCGGCTGCGCGTCCGTTCGAGGTGCCGGGCCAGGAACCCGAGCCAGCGGGTCGCCTGCTCCGCGGTGTAGCGCCCGGACGGGCTCGTCTTCGGGTTCCGCCCCGGCGGCTGCGGCACCTGCGCGTAGGCGTTCGGGACGAAGGAGTCGAGCAGCTGCCCTTCGAGGGCGCCGGCGTCTTCGGTGGCGAGCAGGTCCGCGGGATCGGCGGGCGGACGGCCGTAGCCGATCCGCGCGAGGTCGACCATCAGCGGTGTCCGCAACACCCGGGCCAGTGCCGCGTCCGGGTCGCGGCGCAGGCGGTCGGCGACGGGTCGCCAGCGGTCCGCCCCGTGCCGCGCGGACAGGTAGGTGATCGCCTCCTGCCGGGCGACGGGCTCGAGCCGCACCACCGTGGCGGCGCCCAGCACCGTGCCGGATTCGCGGGTGACCTGCTCGTACTCGGCGGAGCGGCAGGTCAGCACCAGCGAGCGGCCCACGCCCATGGTCTGGTCCAGCGCGTCCAGCGCCGCGACGCGCAGGTCGGCCGGCATCTCGTCGAGGCCGTCGAGGACCGGGACGACGTGGCCGCCGAGGACGAGCCGGGTCGGGGCGTCGGTCCCGTACTCGCGGACGTTGAGCAGGGCCGGGTGGTTGTCGGCGAGCCGGGCCGCCAGCCACCGGTCGAGGTGCTCCCGCCGCGGATCCCACGACGCCAGCGACAACAGGACCGGCACCGGGGCGTCCGGGGTGCGGGCGCGCAGCAGCTCGAGCGTCAGCGTCAGGGCGAGCACCGACTTGCCGGAGCCGGGATCGCCGAGCACGACCAGCTGCCGCTCGGGCAACGCGGTGAACATCGGCGCGACGTCGTCGAGGTTGCCCCGCAGCGGGGGTCTCCCCGGGCGCGCGACCGCCGACCAGCGCAGCATGATCGGCTGCGGCCGGTGCAGCGAACGCAGCTCGGCTTCGGCGCGCCACTGCCACGTGACGGCTTCGGCCAGCTCGGTGACCGCCCGGTCGAACTGGTGGTGCGACCGGACCTCCGGCTCGGTGTCCCCGGCGCCGGACGTGGCCTCGGCGAGGATCTGCTCGTGGAGCCGCCGCAGGTCGGGGTTCGGGTCGACGCCGAGTTCGTCGGCCAGGCGCCGCCGCAGGCCGTGGAACAGCGTCGAGGCCTCCGCGTAGCGGCCTTCCTTCGCGAGGGCACGCATCAGGAGCAGGTGGGACAGCTCGCGCGTCGGGTGCTCCCCGCAGAACTCCGTCAGTTCCCGGACGACTTCGCCCGTTTCGCCGAGCCGCAGCCGCCATTCGGCGCAGAGTTCGACGGCGTCGGCGCGCTGCTCGTCGAGCAGCGCGGCCCGCCCGGCGAGCGTGGTCGTCCGCAGCCCGTCGAGCGCCGGACCGCGCCACAGCGCGAGCGCGTGCCGGATTTCCTCGACGGCGTCGGCGAGTTCCGCCTGCCCGGCGAGTGCCCGCGCGGCCGCGACGTGCCGGCGGAAGCGGAGGGAGTCGAGATCGTCGGCGTCGGCCCGCAGGCGGTACCCGGGACCGTCGGTCACGATCACCTCGCCGAGCGAGCCGAGCCGGCTCCGCAGGGCGGAAACGCAGTTGCGCACCTGCTTCACGGCCGTGGCGGGCGGCTCGTCGTCCCAGAGCGCGTCGATCATGCGCTCCACCGGGACGACCGTTCCCGCGTTGAGCAACAGGACCGCGAGCGCGCGCTGCTGCCGCGGGCTCGCCAGGGCGATTCGGCTCCCGTACGCCGTCACTTCCAGCGTTCCGAGGATCCGGAACCTCATCGCAACCCCCTGGTCGTCAAGCCCAACCCCGTGCCCGGGCTCCGAAACGCGCAGGTGAAGCGGCAGATGCCGGCGCGAGGACGAAACGAGGACGGCGTCGGAAACCCTAGGGGCACGGTGAAAGAGGGGGAATGCCGGGGCGACCCGGTGGCGGGCGCGGCGTTGGGGGTCGCGCCCTCCACCGGACCGTTCGGCCCGGTCTCCGGCCTGGGGACCCCGCACTTCACCGGCGGCCCGGTCGTTGCCGTGGTCGCCGAGGCGGTGCGGGCCTTACTGGCGGTGCACGACCTGGATTCCGCAGTGGACACGTTCGAAGGGGGCTACCGCGACGTCGCGGGCCGGCCGGCGTCCGTCGCGCTGCGGCCGTGAGCGCGAGGGTGACTCGCCCGCGAAGCCCGCGGGCGAGTCACCCTCACCGGTTCAGGAAGTACTGCAGCTGACGCTGGGCCAGTTCCAGTTCCCGTTGGCCATGATCGTCACGCCCCAGTTGTTGCCGCTGCCGTTCGGCTTCGCGATCAGCACCTGGCTGCTGGGCCAGCTGGCGTTGATGTTCCAGGTCGTACTGATCCGGGCGGGGCTGGGCACGTTCATCGTGACCGTCCACGCCGACGAGCCGCTGACCGAGACGTTGAGGTTGTACCGGTCACCCCACGACTGCCCGGCCGAAAGCGTGGCGGTGCAGTTGCCCCCGCCCGGTGGCGTGGTCGTGGTCGTCGGGGTGGTGGTCGTGGTCGTCGACCCCGTCGGAGTGGTCGTCGTCGGGCCCGGGCCGGCGGCGTTGAGGGCGTTCAGCACCGAGGTGTAGGCGGCCTTCTTGTTGCCGTTGCCGTCGAACAGCAGCGGGCTTTCGCCGGATCGCCAGGAATCGCTGTCCCGCACGCCCCACACCGTGATGCCGACGCAGCGGGCGACGTTCATGCACGCCTGGGTCAGCGCCGAGTACTGCCCGGTGTTCGCGTTCGTGACGTCGACCTCGGTGAGCGCGACGTCGACGCCGAGCGCGGCGAAGCTGGAGATCGTCTGCTGGAAGTTGCCCGGCACCGAGCTGCCGCCGGTGAAGTGGGCCTGCAGGCCGACGCAGTCGATCGGCACGCCCCGGGACTTGAAGTCCTGGACCATGCGGTAGACGCCCTGGGTCTTGCCGTAGCTCCAGTTGTCGATGTTGTAGTCGTTGTAGCAGAGCTTGGTCGACGGGTCGGCCGCGCGCGCGGTCCGGAACGCGACCTCGATCCAGTCGTTGCCGGTGCTCTGCAGGTTCGACGGCCGCCGGCTGCCGTCTTCGTTGAAGGCCTCGTTGACCACGTCCCAGTACGCGAGCTTGCCCTGGTAGTGGGCCATCACCTTCTGGATGTGGTTGATCATGGCGTTGCGGAGGTTGCTGCCGCCCATGTTCTGCATCCAGCCCGGTTGCTGCGCGTGCCAGGCGAGGGTGTGCCCGCGGACCTTCGAGCCGTGGCTGACCGCCCAGTTGTAGATCTGGTCGCCTGCCGAGAAGTTGAACTGGTTCTGGTTCGGCTCGGTCGCGTCCGGCTTCATCTCGTTTTCGGGCGTCACCATGTTGAACTCGCGTGCCGCGATCGTGGTGTACGCCGAGTTGCCGAGCCGGCCGGCCGCGATCGCCGTGCCGAAGTACCGGCCGGACTGCGCGGCCGCGGCGCCCAGCGTACTGGCCGCGGCGTCCGCGCCGGGCGCGGTCACCAGCACGGTTGCGGTCGTGGCCACGGTCGCCACTCCCGCCAGCACTCGGGTGGTGGTCGACCGCCACCAGCGCCTGCGGCGCAGGTCCGACGAACTTTCCGCCATTCCGTGGTCTCCTTCGTGAAAGTTCCCCCGTGCCAGCAGGACAACACGCCGCCGGAGCACCGCGCAAAAAGTTTCGATCGACTTTCGGGCGCCGTGAAAGTTACCGGCAACCCTCCCCCACCGCCGGACGTCTTGAGGAGGTGATCACCGAAGCGATCCGGGAGGACGCGTCGCCGCCCCTGGCCGGCGCGCGTCCTCCCGCCCGGTGGCGGCGGTGGCTGCTCGCGTTCGCCGTGGTCACGCTGCTGTCCGAGATGGCGTTCGCGATGGTCACGGCGGCCGTCGAGCAGACGCCCACGATCGACGAGCCGGTCTACGTCGGCGCGGCCGTCTTCTCCCTGGAACACGACAGCCTGCGCTACAACCCCGAGCACCCGCCGCTGGGCAAGCTGCTCATCGCGACCGGGCTGGCCTTCGCGGACGTGCACGTCGACGCCGGGTTCTCCGGCGACCAGACGCAGCTCGGCCGGTACGTGCTGTACGAATCGGGGCACGACCCGGGCCGCCTGCTGCTCCTGGCCCGGTTGCCGGTGATCGTGCTGACGCTGCTGTTCGGCCTGGTCGTCTTCCTGTTCGCCCGCGATCTGGCCGGCCCGGCCGGCGGCGTGGTGGCGCTCGCGCTGTATGCGCTTTCCCCCGACCTCGTCGCCCACGGCTCGCTGGCCACCCTCGACGTGCCGGTCGCCGGCTTCCTGGTGACGTCGGCCTGGCTGCTGTGGCGGGCTCGGTACCGTCCCCTCCGTTACCTCCCCCTGGCGGGACTGGCGCTGGGCGCGGCCGTGGCCACGAAGATGAGCGCCCTCGCCGCGGTTCCGGTGGTGCTGCTGCTGGTCGGGCCGGCCGTCCTGCGCTCTCGGAGTCCACAGAGGACGATCCGGCGGCTGGGCGCCGGTGCCGCGGCGGCGCTCGGCGTCGCGCTGATCGCGGTCGCCGTGGTGTGGGTTTCGTACCTGATCGTCGATCCGCGGCTGCGCTGGGTGCCACCACCCGGCCTGGCGCCCGTCGAAGGCCTGCGCTCCCTCGCCGGCCTGCTGCCCCTGCCCGAGCCGTACCTCGACGGGATGCGCGTCCAGTTCGGCTTCGAGGACCAGGTGTGGACCACGTTCCTGTTCGGCAGCGTCCACGTCGGGGCGCTGTGGTACTACCTCCCGGCCGCGTTGCTGGTGAAGACCCCGCTGGGCACGCTGGCCCTGTGGGCGGCCGGCGTGGTCGCGATGGTGGCGGTGCCGCGGCTGCGCCCGGCGGTGCCCTACGTCCTCGTCCCCGCGGCCGTGCTGCTGGCCGCGGCCATGACGGGCAGCCGTGACCTGGGGGTCCGGTACGCGCTGTTCGTCCCGATGTTCCTGGCGATCGCGGCGGCCGGGGTGGTCGCCGTCCGCCGCCGGTGGGCCCCCGTCGCGGTGGCGGGCCTGGTCGCGTTCACGGCGGTCAGCTCGCTGCGGACGTTCCCCTACTACCTGCCCTACTCCAACGAGGCGTTCGGCGGCCCCGCGCAGACCCACCGCCAGCTGCACGATTCGAACGTCGACTGGGGCCAGGACCTCGGCCGGCTGGCCGACCGCCTCGAGCAGCGCTACCCCGGAGAGCGGGTGTGGCTGGTGTACAAGGGCAGCGGGGTGCCGTCGTTCTACGGCATCGAGGCGGCGGACCCGCTCGCCGTCCCCGCGGACGAGGTGCACGGCCTGCTCGTGGTGTCGGATTCGGCGATCGCCAAGGCGGACGACCGGCTGTCGGCGCTGCTCCGCACCAGCACGCCGATCGACGAGGTCGGCCACTCGATCACGATCGGAAGGCGCCCGTGAACCATCCCGAGTCCGGCACGGCGACGGCCGGCTCCCCGGTACCCCGCCGTCAGCTCCGCCCGCACCACGTGTGGCTGATCGGCGTCCCGCTCAACCTGCTGCTGGCCATTCCGTGCGCCTACCCGGTCATGTTCGCGATGGTGGCGGCGCAGGTCATCGCGGGTGAGCTCGGCTGGGTCCCGGTCGACACCTCGCTGGTCGACGACGGCGTGGACACCGTGCTCTACCTCAGCCTCGTCCCGGCCTTGTTCGCCGTGCTGGTGGTAGCCGGCCTGAACGCCTTGTTCGTCTTCCGGGCCCCACAGCTGCAGAAGGGCCCCTACTGGCTCGCGGTGGCCCTGCTGGTCGTGCTTCCCGGTGTCTTCTACTGGACGGTCCTCCGCTAGTCACCCGGACCAGCCGGGGAAGGTGCCGGCGGTCGGCGACGGCCGGTGAAAATTTCAGCCGCCGCCGGGCTCCGGCCAGCGGCGACGCCGGGACGGCTGTGAATTGCTTGCCAGAACCGGATCCCTTGCGAACGATGGTCACGGACCAGCCTGTGCACCGGCGGTCCCCCGCGGCCGGCGGCGCGCCGGCCCGGCTGGAGCACCCAGCCCATCGACCTTCTGCAACGGAGATCCGATGTCCTTGCGCTTCCCCGGCAGGCGGCGGGTACGGCTGACCGCCGCTCCCCTGCTCGCCGTCACGATCACCGCGGCCACGCTCGTCCCGGCCGCGTCGGCAGCCCCCGCTCCGCCGTCCACCCTGCCGGTCTACCGCGACACCCACTACAGCTTCGCCGAGCGGGCCGCCGACCTCGTCGCCCGCATGACGCTGCCCGAAAAGGTGCTGCAGCTGCGCACCAACAGCGCGCCCGCCATCCCGCGGCTCGGCGTCCAGCAGTACACGTACTGGAGCGAAGGCCAGCACGGCCTCAACACGCTCGGCGCGAACACCAACGCGGGCACGGTCACCGGCGGGGTGCACGCCACGAGCTTCCCGACGAACCTCGCGAGCACGATGTCCTGGGACCCGGACCTGATCCACCAGGAGACCACGGCGATCTCCGACGAGGCCCGCGGCATGCTGGACAAGTCGCTGTGGGGCGTCGCGCAGAACAACATCGGCCCCGACAAGAACAACTACGGCTCGCTGACCTACTGGGCGCCGACGGTGAACCTCGACCGCGACCCGCGGTGGGGCCGCACCGACGAAGGCTTCGGCGAAGACCCGTTCCTGGTCGCGAAGATGGCCGGCGCGTTCGTCAACGGCTACCAGGGCCAGACCGCGTCCGGGCGCCCGACGACGCCGTACCTCAAGGTCGCGGCCACCGCCAAGCACTACGCGCTCAACGACGTCGAGAACGACCGGCACGCGGACTCCTCGGACACGACCGAGGCCAACATCCGCGACTACTACACCCGGCAGTTCCGGCACCTGATCCAGGACGCGCACGTGTCCGGCCTGATGACGTCGTACAACGCCATCAACGGCACGCCGTCCCCGGCCGACACCTACACCGCGAACGCCATCGCCCAGCGCACCTACGGTTTCGACGGCTACACCACGTCCGACTGCGGCGCGGTCGGCGACGTCTACGCGCCGGGCAGCCACAACTGGGCGCCGCCGGGCTGGACCACGGCCACCTCTAACGGCGGAACGCAGTGGACCAGCACCACGACCGGACAGCAGGTCTCCGGTGCCGCCGGCGGGCAGGCGTACGCGCTGCGCGCGGGCACCCAGCTCAACTGCACCGGCACGGAAGCCACGGTGGCCAACATCCAGGAGGCCATCAAGGCGGGTGTGCTGTCCGAAGGCGTGCTCGACAACGCGCTGGTGCACGTGTTCACCACGCGCATGCAGACCGGCGAGTTCGACCCGCCGGACCGGGTGGCGTACACGAAGATCACCAAGGACGTCATCCAGAGCGCCGAGCACCAGGCGCTGGCCGCGAAGGTCGCCGCGAACTCGCTGGTGCTGCTGAAGAACGACCCGGTCGCCGGCACCCAGGCGCCGCTGCTGCCGGCCGACCCGGCGAAGCTCGGCAGCGTGGTCGTCGTCGGCGATCTCGCGAACAAGGTCACCCTCGGCGGCTACTCCGGCGAACCCGCGCTGCAGGTCAACGCGGTGCAGGGCATCACGACCGCGGTCAAGGCCGCCCGCCCGGACGCGACCGTCACGTTCGACGCGTGCGGCACGTCCACCGGCACCACGACGGCGGCGAGCTGCTCGGCGGCGACCCTGGCCGCGATGAAGACGGCCGACCTGGTCGTGGTGTTCGCCGGAACAGACGGGAGCGTGGCCACCGAGGGCCGGGACCGCACGACGATCGCCATGCCCGGCAACTACGACTCGCTGATCGACCAGGTCAAGGCGGCCGGCAACCCGCGCACCGCGCTGGCCGTCCAGGCGGGCGGCGCCGTTTCCCTCGGCCACGCCGAAGGCATTCCGGGCATCGTGTTCAGCTCGTACAACGGCGAAAGCCAGGGCACCGCGCTGGCCGACGTGCTGTTCGGCAAGCAGAACCCGAGCGGGCACCTCACCTTCACCTGGTACGCCGACGACTCGCAGCTGCCCGCGATGAAGAACTACGGGCTGACGCCGTCGCAGACCGGCGGCCTCGGCCGCACCTACCAGTACTTCACCGGCACGCCGGCGTACCCGTTCGGCTACGGCCTCTCCTACTCGAAGTTCACCTACTCCCGCGTCCACGCGGACACCCAGTGCGTCGACGCGAACGGGCAGGTGACGGTGCACGTGGACGTGACGAACACCGGCAGCACGCCCGGCGCCACCGTCGCCCAGCTCTACGCGGCCACGGCGTTCGGCGTGCCCGGCGTGGAGCTGCCGCGCCAGCGCCTGGCCGGCTTCAAGAAGACCGACGTGCTGGCCCCCGGGCGGACCCAGCACCTGGCCATCCCGGTGCGGATGAGCGACCTGTCCTTCTGGGACGAGGGGAAGCGCCGCGAAGTGGTGTACCCCGGTTCCTACCGGTTCGGCGTGGGCGCCGACTCGGGCCACCTCGCCGGGACCGCCACGGTGGCCGTCACCGGGGCGATCACGCCGAAGACGAAGTACGTGACCGTGCAGCCCGGTCAGGTCGTCTTCGCGCCCGGTCAGAACCTCGACCTGACGGCGAAGAACCCGTGGATCGCCGACGACACCGCCCAGGCCGGCCAGCACGTGCCCGCCGACCACATCGTCGAGGCGGTGCACGACGACCAGTCGTTCGTCGACCTTTCGCGGGCGCGGATCGGCTACCGCAGCAGCGATCCGCGGGTGGCCCAGGTGAGCCGGAACGGCCAGGTGACCATGGTGGCGCCCGGCGTCGCGACCATCAGCGTCACGGTCGACGGCGTCACCGGCACCACGCCGGTGGTCGTCGAGCAGCCGTTCACACTCAGCGCGCCGGCTCAGGTGAAGGCGGGGACGACGTACACCGCCACCACCACGCTGCCGAACCCGGCCGGTGCGCGGCCGCTGCGTGACGTGGCGTTGACGCTCACCGTGCCGGCCGGCTGGACCGTCAAGGCCACCTCGCCGTCCACCTTCGCCACCGTGCCCGCCGGGCAGACCGTGACCACCACCTGGGAGATCGGCGTACCGGCCTCGGCCCAACCCGGCAAGTTCGACGTCTCGGCGCAGGCCACGTTCACCTCGGCCAACGGGCGGGGCACCTCGGTGGACGCGACCACCGTGCTGCTGCCACACCCGCCGTACCCGTCGCTGGCCGCGGCCCGCAACAACGTGGGCATCAGCGACGACGCCACCCCGGGCGCGGGCAACTTCGACGGCGGCAACGCCAGTTTCTCCGCCCAGGCACTGGCCGCGGCGACGCCCAGCCTGACGCCGGGAGCGACGTTCACCCACGACGGGCTGACGTTCACGTGGCCGGACGCTCAGCCGGGCAGCCCGGACAACGTCGTCGCGGGCAGCTCGGCCGGCGGTCAGACGATCGCGATCTCGGGCTCCGGCCACACGCTGGGCCTGATCGGTGCCGGCGACTACGGCAGCCCGAGCGGAACGGCCACGGTGACCTACACCGACGGAACGACCGAGTCCCACTCGGTGGGTTTCGCGGACTGGTGGGCCAACGCGGCGACCGGCGGTGACATCCTGACGACGTTGCCGTACCTCAACAACAGCAACGGGCGGCTGGACCAGAAGGTGAGCCTGTACTACGCCCCGATCCCGCTGCAGCCGGGCAAGACGGTGCAGTACGTGACCCTGCCGGACGTGAGCGACGGAGCGAACATGGGCACCGCGGCGATGCACATCTTCACGATGGCCATCGGCTGACCGAGGGGACAGTTCCGCCGGCTTTCGCGGCCGGCGGGACGCCCTCTGCCCGGGCCTGGTCATCAACGAGCACAGACGAAACTCGCGGCGCTGCCCGGATCACCCGAGCGGTACCGCGGCCAGCCCGGATATTCGCACAACGGCCGCGAACGCCGATGAGCCGGATCGACCACCACCTGCCCCACCGGGGCACGGCCCACCTCGACCCACTGCTCCAGTGCCGTCAGCGAATCCCAGCTCGCCGCGAACGCCGGGGTTCCGAAATTCGCGTGGTTGGCCCCCGGGACCACGTAGTACCGCAGGAACCCGTCCGTCGCCCGGGGCCCCACCTCCGCGCGGACCCGCGAGTAGTAATCACTCGTCGAGTACGGCGAAACCAGCTCGTCCGCCGCGCCGTGGAACAGGATCAGCTTTCCGCCCGCCCGCGCGAACGGGCGCAGGTCCGCGTTGGTGCGGTCCTCGATCTTCGACAGCGCGCTGATCCGGCCCAGCCACTTGCCCGGGTTCCGCGGATCGATGTCCAGCCCGCTCTGCCCGGCGTCCCGGGTCAGGAAGTACTTCACCCACTGGTCCCAGTACTGCATCCCGTACCCGCTGGTCACCGGCATCGGGTCGGCCGGTGGCGTGGTGCCGAAGCCGAGGAACGGCGTGCGCATGTCCGCCCCCGACAGGAACGGGAAGCCCGGGTACTGCGTTTCGCCGCTGGCGATCCGGTACGGCCAGCGGAACGGCGACGACATCGCCGTCACAGCGCCGATCTGCGCGTCCGACAGGCACGCCGGACCGGTGTCGGCCCCGCCCGGGCAGCGCAGCACGCGCGGGTCGAAGCGGCAGCCCGGGTTCGAAACCACTCCGTCGGTCACGCCGTCCCGTCCGTCGCACGCCTTGATGACGCTGTCGTGGAGGAGCCCCTGCTTGACCGGCGGCGGGAACGCGCCCGGGCGCGACAGAACCTGCGTCAGGTAGCCCAGGTCCAGGATCTCCGCGAGGTTGTTCCACGCCGGGTACGCGGAGATCACGCCGTCGAACGCCGTCGGCCAGCGCTGGGCGACCACGAGCGCCTCGCGGCCGCCGGTCGACCCGCCGGCGAAGAACACTTCGCCCGGCGTCGCCGCGTACGCGCGCCGGATCAGGAACAGGCTCGCGTCGCGTGTCTTCTTCAACGCGTCGCCCGCGGCGAAGTTGTGCAGTGCTTCGTCGTTCACACCGAACGATCCGTCCAGCGAAGGCGGGGACGCCGGGTTCTGCTGGTGACCGGAGTCGCTCGCGAAGGTCGCGTACCCCCTGGCCAGCGGGGCCGGCCGGTCGGCGGGGCCGAACGGCACGTTCGCCGTCACGTCCGGGATCGTCCCGTTGAACCCGCCGCCGCCGAACATCAGTGCCTTGTGGTTCCACGCGCGCGGCAGTGCCACGCGCAGCTTGATCGACGGCGCCGCCGGGTCGATCGGGTGGAGGTCCGCGTCCACCCGGCAGTAGTCCCCGGCCGTCACGACGGATGCCGCCGTGACCAGCCCGCCCGAAGTCGGCAGGCTCATCGCCGACGCGGGAATCCGCAGCCCGGCCAGCCCGGCGCAGTCCACCGCGGCAGGAGACGCGTCGGCAGGCGCGGGAAACGCCAGCACCAGGGCGGCCGAAACCGCGAGTGTCGTCCTCATCGCGCGGTCGCCTGGTGCAGGTGCGCACCCGGAACGGCGTCCGGATCGGCCCGGACCTCCGCGGGATTGGTTTCGGGCAGGAACCACGCGCTGACGAAGGTGATCAACCCCATCAGCGTGATGTAGACGGCGACCGGCCAGGTGCTCCCGGCCTCGGCGATGAGCGCGGTCATCAGGAACGGCGTGCCGCCGCTGACCACGATCGCCGACAGCTGGTAGGAAAGCGACGCGCCCGAGTAGCGGACGTGGGGCGCGAACAGCTCGCCGAGGAAGCTCGCGATCGGGCCGTAGGTGAGGCACTGGAACACGAAACCCACCGTCACGGCGACGAAGATCAGCGGCAGGGACGCGGTGCCGACGAGCCCGAAGTACGGGAACGCCCAGGCGGCGACGCCCAGCCCGCCGATCAGGATCAGCGGGCGGCGGCCCACCTTGTCCGAGAGGTGCCCGGACCACGGGATCGTCGCGAGCATCGCCGCGGAACCGAGCAGCACCACCGCGAGCAGCGAGTCGCGCTGGAGCTTGAGCGTGCCGGTGCCGTAGCTCAGCAGCCCCGAGATGCTGACGTAGAACAGGCTGTTGGTGGCCGACAGCAGCCCGCAGCCGAGCAGGATGGTCCGCCACTTGCCGCGCAGCACCTGGGCGAGCGGCGCCCGGACCACCGGGCCTTCGGTGTCCGCCACGGCTTCCTGCAGCCGCCGGAACTCCGGGGTGTCCTCGACCTTGGCCTGGATGTAGAGCACCACGCCGAACATCACGACGCTGAGCAGGAACGGGATCCGCCAGCCCCAGCTGAGGAACGCCGCGTCCGGCATCAGGCCGCTGGCCGCGACGAAGATCAGGTTGGACAGGATCACGGCCACCGGCACGCTGGTCTGCCCGAAGGTCCCCGCGAAGCCGCGCCGCTTGGGACCGGCGGATTCGGTCAGCAGCAGCACGATGCCGCCCCACTGGCCGCCGGCCGCGAGGCCCTGGACGAACCGCAGGATCACCAGCAGCGTCGGGGCCAGCGCGCCGACGCTCGCCGCGCCCGGCAGGCAGCCGATCAGGAAGGTCGCGGCGCCCATCAGCGCCAGGCAGGCGACGACCACCGGCTTGCGCCCGTACTTGTCCCCCAGGTGCCCGGCGAGCACGCCGCCGATCGGCCGGGCGACGAACCCGGCCCAGAACGTGCTGAAGGCCAGCAGGGTGCCGGTCAGCGCCGAGGCGTGCGGGAAGAACACCTTGGGGAACACCAGCGCGGCCGCGGTGCCGTAGAGGAAGAAGTCGTACCACTCGATCGAGCTGCCGACGAGCCCGGCCGCCAGCAGCTTGCGGAAGGCCCGGCGCGGGGTCGCGGGCACGCCGGTGCCGGACTGCCCTTCGGGTTGGGTGAGCGGAATGGCCATGGGTGCCGCCTTCGTCGAGGAGCGCCGGCTGGTGATGGCGGAGATGTTAGGGCGCGGTTACGCTGCCGGCTGAGGTGTGGACCACCCACTCCTCCCGCCGCGGCGGTGGGCCTTTCACCCACCCGGTGCCGAAGGAGGACAGCCCCGTGACGAGTGCGGCGGAACCGCGCCGGCAGCGCGAACTCGCGTCGTTGTACGCGACCGTCAAGTCGCTCACCGCCCTGGGCGAGCTCGACGAGGTGCTGCAGTCGATCGTCCACCACGCCCACGACCTGATCGGCACCGACTTCACCTACCTCTCGCTGGTCGGCGCGGACGGCCGGCTGTCGGCCCGCGCGTCGGAGGGCACGATCTCCGCGGAGTTCCTCGCCGCGACCATTCCCGCCACGGTGGGGCTCGGCGGCAAGGTGCTGGCCTCCAAGAGCCCGCACTGGGTGCGCGACTACGCCACCTCGACGCGCATCCGGCACGATCCGGCCTTCGACCGCCTGGTCGTCACCGAGGATCTGGTGGCGCTGCTCGGCGTGCCGCTGGTCATCCGCGGCGAAGCCGTCGGCGCGCTGTTCGCCGCGGACCGGTCGCAGCGGTCGTTCCAGGCCGAGGAGATCGCGCTGCTGAACGCGTTCGCCGACCACGCCGCGGTCGCCCTCGACAACGCCCGGCTCTACGAAGAGAGCCGGACGGCGTTGCGGGAACTGCGGGTCGCGTACGGGAAGATCGAGCGGGCGCAGGCGATCCACGAAACCCTGACCGGCGTCGTGCTGGACGGCGGCACACCGGGCGACGTCGCCCAGCACCTCGCCGACCAGCTCGGCGGCAGCGTCACCCTGCTCGACCGGACCGACAGTCCACTGAGGACGGAGCTGGCGGGAGCCGTCGAGGACGCCCGTCGCAGTGGCCGCTGCACGACGTCGTCCGGTGCCGACGGCACGGACCGCAGCGTGGCGGCCGTCCAGGCGGGCGACAGCTACCTCGGCGCGCTCGTGTGGAGCCGGCCGTCGGGCACCGGCGACGACACGGACCTGCGGACCCTCGAACGCGCCACGCACATCCTGGGGCTGCTCATCCTCAAGGAACAGGCCGTCGCGGAGGCCGGCGAGCGGCTGAGCGGGGAGCTGCTGACCGAGCTCATGGTCGGCAGTCCCGGGATCGGCCCGGCCCAGCGCGCCCGCGCCCGGGCGCGGGCCATCGACGTCGACCGCCTGGACCTGGTCCTGGTCGCCGACTCCCCCGCGGTGCCGCCGGCCGACCTCGCGCGGCACCTGCACGACATCGCCCGGGCGCGCGCCGGGCTGGCCGGCGAGCACCTGGGCCGGGCCACGATGATCCTGCCCGCCACCGACGACGAGGCCGCCGTCACCGAAGTCCACACGAGACTGCGGCGGGCGCTGGGCGGTCCGGTCGTCGTCGTCGCGGAACGGGCGGCCGACCAGGACTGGGCGAGGGCGTTCGCCCTGGCCGGGCGCTGCGGTGCCGTGCTGCGGGCGCTCGGGCACGCCGACGGCGGCGCCACCACGCGCCGGTATGCCCTGTACGCCATGGTGTTCGACCCCGAGCGGGCCGGCGAGCTCGACCGGTTCCTGGCCGGGTCGATCGGCGCGCTCCTCGAGTACGACCGGCGGCGGGGCACCGACCTGGTGGGCACGCTCGGCGCGTACTACGGCCACCGCGCCAACGTCGCGGCGACGGCCCGCGCGCTGCACCTGCACGTCAACACGCTGCTCAAGCGCCTGGACCGGGCCGGCACGGTGCTCGGCTCGGACTGGCGCCACGAGAACGACCTGGAGCTGCAGCTCGGGCTGCGGCTGCACCAGCTCCGGGCGGTCACGTCCTAGGCGTCAGCCGACCCGTGCCGAGTCGCGCAGGGCGCTCTTCGAGATCTTGCCGGTGCCGGTCTTGGGCAACGCGGGCACGAAGACGAATTCGTCGGGCAGCCACCACTTCGCGACCATCGGCGTGAGGTGCCCCAAGAGTTCTTCAGCCGTGGTCTCGCTGCCTTCGCGCAGTACCACGTACGCCACCGGGCGTTCCATCCAGCGCGGATCCGGCCGGGCGATCACCGCGGCTTCGAGCACGCCGGGGTGGGCCGTGATGGCGCCCTCCAGCTCGACCGAAGAGATCCACTCGCCGCCGGACTTGATCAGGTCCTTCATCCGGTCCACCAGCCGCAGGTAGCCGTCGGCGTCGAGGGTGGCCAGGTCGCCGGTGCGCAGCCAGCCGTCGGCGGTGAAGCTGCCGTCGGCACCCACCCGGTAGTAGCCGCCCGCCACCCAGGGGCCCGCGACCTGCAGCTCGCCGACGGCGTCGCCGTCGCGAGGCAGCTCCCGGCCGGTCTCGACGTCGACGATCCGGACGTTCACCAGCGGCAGCGGCTGGCCCTGGGCGGCCCGCACGGCCACCCGGTCCGCCTCCGGCGCGCCCCGGTGCTGGGTGCGCGTGCCGCCGATCGCCCCGACCGGGCTGATCTCGGTCATCCCCCACGAGTGCGTGATGGGCACGCCGATCGCGGCGCGGTAGGTTTCCGACAGCGCCGGCGGGACGGCCGATCCGCCGCCGAGCAGGAACCGCGTGGCGCCGAGGTCGTGGTCGCGCAGCCGGGGGGCCAGGCTCGTCCAGACCGTGGGGACGGCCCCGGCGACGGTGACGCGCTCGGCAGCCATCAGCCGCAGCAGGTGGTCCGGGTCGGCGGACGGGCCGGGCAGCACCAGGGACGCGCCCGTCAGCACGGCGCCGTAGGGCAGGCCCCAGGCGTTGGCGTGGAACATGGGCACGATCGGCAGCACGACGTCGCTTTCGGCGAGGCCGATGAGACCCGCGGCGAGCGTCCCCAGTGCGTGCAGGACCGTCGAGCGGTGGCTGTAGAGCACGCCCTTGGGCCGCCCGGTCGTCCCGGAGGTGTAGCAGAGCCCGGACGCGAGGTGCTCGTCCGCCAGCGTGAAGGTGTCCTCGAACGAGCCGCTGAAGGGTGCGGCCGCGGGCACCAGGTCGTCGTAGTGCAGCACGCGCGGGTCCGCCGGGATCGGCTCGCCGCTGTCGTCGGGCAGCACGACCCAGTGGCGCACCCGCGGCAGGCGCGCGGCGCTCGGCCAGATCCGCGGCAGCAGCGCCCGGTCGACGAACACGACGTCGTCCTCGGCGTGCTCGACGATGTACTCCAGGTGCTCCGCCGAAAGCCGGATGTTGATCGGGTGCAGCACCCGCTTGGTGACCGGGACGCCCAGGTAGAGCTCGAGGTGCCGGCGGTGGTTGCTCGCGAAGGTCGCGACCCGGGCGCCGGCCGGGACGCCGAGTTCGTCCAGCGCCGTCGCCAGGCGCCGGGTCCCGGCCGCCACCTCGGCGTACGTCAGCCGCTCGCCCCCGGCCGTGACGACTTCCTTGTGTGCGTACAGCCGCTCGGCTCGCTCCAGGAGGTGGGCGATGGTGAGCGGCCGTGGCTGCATCAGCCCGTCCATGGCGCCTCTTCCGGTCGGGGTCTTTCCCGTGACTCTAAGAGCGGTCCCCGCCGGCGGATGAGGTGCGAACCGTCCACTCGTCGGCCACTGCCGGTGGTGATCACCTCCACGTCGGGCGGTTGCCCGCCCCGGACAGCGATCGTGGATTTTCGGGCAGCCGGGCTGCGGGGGCACCGTCCGGCCGAACGGCGCTGCTAATTTTGTCTGAAGGCCCGGCGAACAGAAGGTCAATCAGTGGCGAACCCGTTGGTGGCGGAGACGAAGGATTCCACGAAGGCGTACTCGGGGATTTCGCTGCTGGAGTCGGCGAACGACCTGAAATCCGCCATCGAGAGCGGCGACTGGGCGTCGGTGGCACTCGGCGCCGTCGGAACAGCGCTGGACGCCCTGTCGATGGCCATGGACCCCTTCGGCGCAATCCTCGCCGCCGGCGTCGGCTGGCTCATCGAACACGTCGGACCGCTCAAGGAAGCCCTCAACGGCCTGACCGGCAACGCCGACGAAATCGCCGCCCAGTCCGAGACGTGGAAGAACATCGCCACCGAACTCGGCAGCGTCGGCGAAGACCTCACCGGCATGGTCACCACCGACATCTCGACCTGGACCGGTGCCGCCGCAGACACCTACCGCCAGCGCGCCCAGGACACCGTGACACTCCTGGAAACCGCCCAGAAAGGCTGCGAAGGCGCCTCCAGCGGCGTCAAAACCGCCGGAGAGGTCGTCGCCGCCGTCCGGGCACTCGTCCGCGACATCATCGCCGAACTGGTCGGCCACCTGATCAGCTGGGCCCTGCAGGTCGTGTTCACCCTCGGCATCGGCATGACCTGGGTCGTCCCCCAGGTCATCAACGCCGTCGCCAAGACCGCGTCGAAGATCGCGGATCTGGTGAAGCGGCTCGTCACGGCGTTGAAGGCGCTGATCCCGCTGCTGAAGCGGGCCGGGGACCTGTTCTCGGACGCGGCGAAGGCGTTGCGGAAGATCAAACCGGGCAAGACCGCACCGCCGCCGAAACACGCCGACATCAAAAGCGGACCCAAGGACATCGGCGGACCCAAGGGCAACGGCAAGGGCGACCCGGACGGGCCGCCGCCCAAGAGCGACCCGCCACCGAAGGGCGACGACAGCACCAGCGCCGCGGGCGCGAAGGCGGACCCGCCGCCCAAGTCCGATGCGCCGCCCAAGGCGGACCCGCCCCCGAAGAGCGACCCGCCGGCCGACACCCCGCCGCCGCCGAAGGACGGACCGCCCGGGGGCACCCCGAAGGGCGGGTCCGGCGGCGGCAAACCGAAGGGCGACCCCCGGGGTGACGGCCCCCGTGACCGCGCGGTGCCGGACGACAAGAAGGTCTGCGTCTCCGACCCGGTGGACGTCGCCACCGGCGAGGTCGTCCTCAAGCAGGTCGACCTGACGCTGCCGGGCGACACGCACGACCTCGAGCTGTCCCGCACGCACCTGTCGGCCTACCGCGCCGGCCGGTGGTTCGGCCGCTCCTGGGCGTCCACAGTGGACCAGCGGCTGGAGGCCGAGCGCGACCACCTGCGGTTCTTCGCCGAAGACGGCATGGTGCTGGTGTACCCGCGGCCGGACGGCGACCGGGCCGTGCTGCCGGTCGAAGGCCCGCGTCACCCGCTGCGCCGGACCGCCGAGGGCTACCGGCTCTCGGCGGGTGCCCGCGACCTGGTGTTCGCCGACGGCCCCGGCCGCGTGCTGCCGCTGACGGTCATCGAGCAGGGCGGCTCCCGCACCACGATCGAGCACGACGAGAGCGGCGCCCCGAGCCTGCTGCGCCGCGACGACGGCACGGAGATCGGGATCAACACCGGCTCGGGCCGGATCGTCGCACTCGGCGTGCCCGGCGGCGCGCCGGTCGTCCGGTACGGCTACAACCGGCTCGGCCAGCTGACCCAGATCGCCGGGTTCACCGGGCGCCCGGTGAACCTCGACTACGACGTCGACGACCGGATCGTCGGCTGGCAGGACCGCACCGGCACCTGGTACCGCTACGTCTACGACGCCGAGGGCCGCTGCGTCCGCAGCGTCGGCGCCGAGCGCTACCTCAACGGCACGTTCGCCTACGACACCGGGACGCGGACCACCCGGCACACCGACGCGCTGGGCCACACCTGGACGTACCGGATGAACGAGGCCGACCAGCTCGTCGAGCGGACCGACCCGCTCGGGCACACGCGCCGGTACTCGTGGACCCGCTACGACGACCTGCTGTCGCAGTCCGACGAACTGGGCCGGATCACCTTCTACGGCTACGAAAACGACGTCCTGACGACGGTGACGCGGCCGGACGGTTCCGTGGTGCGGCTGGCCCCGGCCGGGACCGGCGAGGTGGAGCTGCGGGCGGGTGACGCGCGGGCCGTCGCTCCGGCGTCCGATCCCTACGCCGCGCTCCCCGGGGTTTCGACCCGGCTGCGCGTCGAGGGCGCGAGCGATCCCTTCGGTGACGAGCCGGTGATCACCGCGGCGGCGCGGCCGGGCGACCGCGACCCGTTCGGCCGCCCCCGGCTGGTGCACACCGCGTCCGGCGGCGCGGCCCGGCTGGGCTGGACGGCCGAAGGACAGCGCTCCTGGCGGATCGGCCCGCACGGCGAGCGGGAAAGCTGGCGCCACGACGGCGAAGGCCGCGTCGTCGAGCACCGCGACGCGGCCGGGCGGACCACCCGGCGCACCTACGGGCCGTTCGGCCTGCCGGTCGAAGAGTTCGACGCGGCCGGCGCGCGGACGGCGTACGGCTACGACGCCGAGCTGCGTCTGGTCTCCGTCACCAACCCGCGGGGCCAGACCTGGCGCTACACCTACGACCCGGCCGGCAGGCTGGTCGAGGAGACCGACTTCGACGGGCGACGGCTGACCTACGCCTACGACGAGGCCGGGCAGTTGCGGCGGATGACGAACGGCCTCGGCGAAGTCACCGAGTACGCCTACGACGCGCTCGGCAACGTCGTCGAACGGCGGACGGCGACCGGCGTCACCGGCTACGCCTACGACGCGCTGGGGCAGCTCGAGTACGCCGTCAACAACGAGTCGGTCCTGCAGATCGCGCGCGACGAACGCGGGCGGGTGCGCGAGGAGACCCTCAACGGCGTCGGCGTGCGCTGGACCTACGACGCCGCCGGCGTCCACCGCACCAGCCTGTCCGGTGTGGACAGTGAGTGGCGCTACGACGGTGATCGTCCGGTGTCACTGCGCATCGCGGGCCACGAAATCACCTTCGAGTACGACGACGCCGGTCGTGAGATCGCTCGTGCGGTCGACGGCTCCGAGGTGCTGCGCCAGGTCTTCGACGCCGCGGACCGCCTCGGCGAGCAGACGATCGCCGGCGTGGGCCGGCGCACGTACGCGTACACGCCGGACGGCCGGCTCGCCGCGATCGACGACCCGCGGCCGGTCCGGTTCGGGTTCGACGCCGCCGGCCGCGTTGCGGAGGTGCTCGCGCCCGAAGGCGTCGAACGCTTCGCCTACGACGCCGGGGGCCGGCTCGTGCCGCCGGCCGGGACGCGCTACGGCCACGACCCGCAGGGCCGGGTGACCAGCCGGGTGCACGGGACCGCCGAGTGGCGCTTCGTCTGGGACGAGCTGGACCGGCTGGTCGCCGTCATCGCCCCCGACGAGTCGTTCTGGACCTACCTCTACGACCCGCTCGGACGCCGGTTCGCCAAGCGGCGCTGGATCCTCGGCGACGACGGCGCGCCCCGGAAGACGGCGGAGACGTGGTTCGTCTGGAGCGGCGCCGAGCTCGTCGAGGAGATCGAGCTGACCGACGACGGCTCGTCGCGCGTGCTGACCTGGGAGCGGCACCCCGACGACGGCCGGCCGGTGGTCCAGGTCGAGCAGCGGGGCTCCGAGGTGCGGTTCCACACGGTGGTGACGTCCCCGGCCGGCACGCCGACCGAGCTGCTGGGCCCGGACGGCGGCGTCGAGTGGCAGGCCCGGACGAGCTTCTGGGGCGAGCTGCTGCCCTCGACGTCCGGCACCGCGCCGATGCCGCTGGCCTTCCCGGGCCAGTACCGCGACACCGAGACCGGGCTGCACTACAACGTCTACCGCTACTACGACCCGCGGACGGGCCGCTACCTGAGCCAGGACCCGCTCGGCCTGGCCGCGGCGCCCGACCCGGTGGGCTACGTCGGGCAGCCCCACCTGCAGGGCGACCCGCTCGGCCTGGTGCAGAGCCCGTGCGGCAAGACGGGCGGCCCGAAGTCCCCGGACAGCCCGGCGGGCGGCGGCGACGCGGCGAAGCTCCCGCCGGGGGCCAAGAAGCCGGACGGCCTCGACGAGTTCCGCGACCCGGACGGCAAGATCCGCCCGCACAACATGACCGACGAGCAGTACGCCAAGTTCTCGAAGAAGTGGGACGAGATGATGGCGCCGGGCAAGGACAAGTCCTGGTTCTGGTCGGGCGGCCACATCAAGGACTCGGAGTTCTCCCCCGTCCCCGTGTGGGGCAAGGGCGCGGACCCCTCGAAGCCGAACTCGCACCTCTACGACCCGGTCACCGGGAAGAACATCACGGAGACGAAGTACCACGGCTCGATCGAGAACCCCGCCATCGACATGGCGAAGAAGAACGGCGGCAACACCCTCGAAGGCCTCCTGAAGGACAACGGCGTCGAGATGCCCGGGTTCGCCGACAAGCACCCGAACGGCGAAAAGGTCTGGAAGGACGCATCGAAGGCGCTCGCGCACAACGCCGAAGGCGACGTCCACATCGCCCTGCCGAACACCACGGGCAAGACCAGCGGCTGGCCCCACCAGGGCGACGACATCGCCTCCCGCCGGCAGGACAACGTGTTCGACATGGACGAGTTCCCGATCCTCCGGCACAACCCGAAGGTGGACAAGGTCTGGGCCCACGACGCCGACTACCCGGACGCGCCCCCGGTGGTGATCTGGGACCGCACCAAGCGCTGACCGGGAGGGGCACTTTCCCGTGAAAGTGCCCCTCCCGTCACGCGGTCACCGCTGTGCCGGGCCGGTCCACTGCTGGTTGCCGCCGCCGTTGCAGGTCCAGATGATCACCTTGGTGCCGTTGGCGGTCCCGGCGCCCGTCACGTCCAGGCACAGTCCCGACTGGCCGTTCGTGAGGGTGCCGTTCCCCGGCGCGTTCCACTTCTGGCCGGCGCTGCCGGTGCAGGCCGCGATGACCGCCGCCGTGCCGGCCGCGGTGCCGCCGCCCGCGGTGCCCAGGCACCGTTTCGTGTCACCCGAGTAGACGCTCAGCTCCCCCGCGCTGCTGCGGGTCCACTGCTGGTTCGCCCCGCTGTGGCAGTCCCAGACCTGCACCTGCGTGCCGGCCGTCGTCGCCGAGCCGGGCACGTCCAGGCACCGGTTCGACGCCACGGCCCGCACCGCGCCGGTCCCGCCGGGATCGGGGTCGGGGTCACCGCCGTTGAGCACGTCGAGAACGGCGGTGTAGGCCTGCTTCTTGCCGTAGTTGCCGTCGAACAGCAGCGGGGTGTCACCCGAGCGCCACGAGTACTTGTCCGTGACGCCCCACACCGTGATGCCCGTGCAGCGCGAGACCGCCTTGCACGCCTGGGTGACCTGGCGGTAGACGTTGGCCTGGCCGGAGCCCGAGCCGCCGACGTCCAGCTCGGTGATCTGCACATCGACGCCGAGGTCGGCGAAGCGCTGCAGGTTCGCCTGGTAGCTGCCGAGGTTGGAGTTCGAGGAGAGGTGGCTCTGGAAGCCCACGCAGTCGATCGGCACGCCCCGGCTCTTGAAGTCGCGCACCATGTTGTAGATGCCGGTGCTCTTCGCGTTGATGCCGTCGGTGTTGTAGTCGTTGTAGCAGAGCTTGGCGTTCGGGTCGGCCGTGCGGGCGGCCCGGAAGGCGTCCTCGATGTAGCCGTCCCCGAGCTTCTGCTGGAAGGTCGCCTGGCGCCGGGTGCCGTTCTCCTCGAACGCCTCGTTGACCACGTCCCACGCGATGACCTGGCCCTTCCAGTGCCCCGCCACCTGGCTGATGTGGTTCAGCATCGCCGAGCGCAGGTTGTTCGCGTCCAGGCCGCCGACCCACGGGGCCAGCTGCTGGTACCACACCAGCGTGTGCCCGCGGATCTTCATGCCCCGGCTCGCCGCCTGGCTGACGATCCGGTCCGCCGGCGCGAAGTTGAACTGGTTGCGGTTCGGCTCGACCGTGTCCCACTTCATCTCGTTTTCCGGGGTGACGCCGTTGAACTCCGCCGTCCACGTGTTCACGTAGGCCGCCTCGCCGAGGTGGCTCGTCGAGATCGCGGCGCCGAAGTACCGTCCGCTCTGCGCCGCCGCGGCCCCGAGCGTGCTCGCCGCCCCGGCGACGCCGGGCGACAGCACCAGGGCGGTGGCCGACAGGCCGGCGGCCGCGAGGACGGTGACGGCCGCCCGGAGGCGCCGCCGTGGAGGTGAGCAGGTGATCATCGCAACCCTCGTTTCTCCGCCGTCGAAGGGGTCAGCCCAGCGTCCACTGCTGGTTGCTGCCGCCGTTGCAGGTCCACAGTTCGACCGGGGCGCCGTCGGCGGTGGAAGCGCCGGTCACGTCCAGGCACAGTCCGGACTGGACACCGGTGACCGTGCCGTTGGAGTTGACCGTCCACTGCTGGTTGGCCTGGCCGTTGCAGGGCCAGGTCACCACCTTCGTGCCGGCGCTGGTGCCCTGGCCGGACGCGTCCAGGCACAGCGTCGAGCCGCCGGGGGCGACCGTCAGCCTGCCGTCCGACGTGCGCGTCCAGCTCTGGTTCGCCTGGCCGCCGCAGCCGGCGATCTGCGTCTGCGTGCCCTGCGTGGAGTTCGGGGCGGCCAGGCACTTGCCCGCGCCGACCGCGTGCAGCGGGCCGGTGCCGGTGTCGCTGCCACCGGTGCCGTACCCGGCCGCGACGATGTTGGCCTGCACGGCGTTCTCGGTGGCGTCCGACGGGTAACCCGACGTCATCACGCCCTCGTAGAACGTGCCGGCCGAACCGATGCTGTTGTCGCCGCCGGTGCCGAGGATGATCGCGCCTTCCTTGCGCATCGGGTTGTACCCCGACACGTTGGGCCGCACGCCGTCGTAGAACGTGGACACCCCGCCGGACTGGGCGTTGCCGCCCCGGATCGCCCAGCGGTTCGGGCCGCCCTTGATGATCGCCGTGAGGTACCGGTGGCTGATGCTCGGGTCGTTGGCGTTGTACCGCTGGTTCACGCCGGAGAACAGGCCGTTCTCCAGGTCGGCCATGATCCACGGCCCGTTGCCCGCGCCATAGCCCCAGACCTTGATGTTGCCGAAGTAGATGGCTTCCATCGTGCCGTTGCCGTTGTCCCGGCTGTTGCGCTCGGCGTTGCCGTAGTCGAAGCAGCAGCCGCCGTTGTAGTGGGTGCCGTCGAAGATCGCGTACATGCCTTCGGGCTGGTCCCCGGTCGCCGTGCCGGTGGCGTTGTTGTTGCGGTACCCCGTGCCCGGCGCCACGAACACGCCGTACGCCTTCTGGCCGCCGACGGTCGTCGGGGCGGCCGTCGCACTGGCCAGGTTGTCGTACCCACCCGGCGCCGGGCCGGGGAAACCGCCCGGCGGGGCCTGCGTCAGGTGGTTGTTCCGGCCGGACTGGTCGTAGATGACGGTGATCAGGCAGGTGGTTCCGGCGCAGAACGAGTCCTGCGCCGCGGCGTTGGCGACACCGCCTGCGCTCAGGACGCCGATGTCCCGCGTCGTGCTGTCCGAAGCACGCCGTACCTGGTACAGCGAGCCGCTGTAGGCGCCGTACAGCGCCCGGGTGGTCGAATGCGCGGCCACACAAGGCGTCCCGCCGGCCGCGTAGATGTCACACGGCCCCTGCGTCGCGGCCTGCGACGCCGTCGCCGTGCCGGCCACCGCGCCCGCGGCGATCACCACGGCCGGCCAGAGTCTGCTCAAGCGTGCCTTCATCGTCGGACTCCTTTGTCCGGAGGGAACTGCGGCTGGTGCGTCCCCGAGGTTCGGTGGCCGGCCGGCGGCCGGCTAGCTGCGCGTCCACTTCTGGGCGGCGCCACCGGTGCAGGCCTGCAGGGTCACCGGGGTGCTGTTCCCGGTGCCGTTCCCGTTCGGCGTCAGGCACAGTCCCGATTGGACACCGGTGATCGTCCCGTCGGCGGCGACGTTCCACTGCTGGTTGGTGCCGCCCGAGCAGTCCCAGATGATCGCCCGGGTGCCGGCGGTCGTCCCCGAGCCTTCGGCGTCGAGGCACTTGCTGCCGTACACCTGGAGCTGCTTCCCGGACGTCGACGTCCACTGCTGGTTGCCGCCGCCGTTGCAGTCCCACAGCGTCACCTGGGTGCCGTTCGTCTGGGACACGTTCGGGACGTCGAGGCAGCGCCCGGCCGCGGTGTTGCGCAGCACGGAGGTCGACCCGCCGCCCGAGCCGGCGACCGCGAGGTTGTCGAACTGGGCGGTCTCCCCCACGGCCGTGCCGATCCCGACCTGGCCGGCCGGGAAGGTGCTGTCGGTGACCGTGCCGATCACGGTGCCGTCGACCGAGGCGGTGATGGTGCTGCCGGAGAAGCCCAGTGACAGCTTGTGCCAGCTCCCGGTGCCGAGCGCGGTCGTCTGCCCGGTGCGCAGGGTCGTGTTCTGCTGGCTGGTGTTGTTGCGCCGGATCGACCACGCGCCGGTGTCGCTGACGCGCAGGTAGTACGCGTTCAGCGCACCCTGGTTGCCGGTGTCCTGCGAGCCGGCCCGGCCGAGCAGCTCGACGTAGCCGGGTTTCTCCAGCAGCACGTCGGTGCTGAGCGTGTAGTTGCTCCAGGCGATGTTGCCCAGCAGCGCGTACGGGTCGACGAACTTCTTCCAGGGGATCGTCTTCTGGGTCGCGGCCTGGCGCACGCACGTCCCCGCGCGGCCGGCCCCGCAGGCGGCGGTCTCGAACGCGCCTTCCATGTCCATCAGGTACTTGGCTTCCTTGCCCTTCGCGTACCCCTCGAAGTCGTCGCTGTAGGGCAGGTTCAGCGAGCCCTGCGGCGGACTCGTCGCGGTGCCCTTGCCCTGGCCGGTGGTGGTCGTGATCGTGTAGAGGTAACCGGGCTGGACGGTCAGCGAGAAGGCGCCGCCGGACGGCGTGATGTCGGTGCTGTGGACGAAGTGGTCGTTCCCGTTGTTCGAGTTGAGGTTGGTCGCCCACACGTGCACCTGGCCGGTGGACAGCCCGCCGGTGACGTTCAGGTTCAGCGTCTGGGCCGAAGTCGCGTCCATCGTCTCGATGACCGTGCTGTAGTCGGTGTTGTTCGGCGACTTCAGCGAGACGTAGCTGCCGTTGGCGCGGTTGCCGCCGAGGTAGCCGCTGGAGGAGTCGAGGTACTTCCAGCCGGGCGCGGTGAACTGCGTCGTGTGCGCCAGTGCCCAGGAGTCCTTGCCGACCGAGTAGTAGCCCGACCACGGCTGGTTGGCGAGGATCAGCCCCACCGTCGGCCACGGGATGTTCGGCGTGACGGAGGCGATCAGGTCCCAGTTGAGGTAGGCGGTCATCTTGCCGTCGAGGTAGACGCGGTTGATCCCGCGGGCCAGCGGCTTGGCGCCGTCGTTGTAGTCCTGGGAGCCGTTTTCACTGGACCACAACGTCTTCCCGGTGTTCGTGACGTTGGCCGGGACGCTGCACGACGTCTGCGCGCTGAGGTAGCCGCAGGTGTAGTGGGCGCTGAGGACGTCGGTCGCGTTGCGGTAGGCGGCGTTCGTCGAGATCGCGCTCGCCGGCCCCCAGTCCCCCGGCCACGAGTCACCGGAGATGACCTTGATCGCGCTGTACCCGTTGGCGTTGAGCGCGTTCCGCAGGGTGACGGTCCAGTCGGCGCTCCACTGCTTTTCGTTCTGGACGCTCGTCAGGTAGTCGATGGTCAGCCCGTGCTGCTTGGCGCACCCCAGCCACGACAGGTAGTAGTCCGTCAGGTCGTTGGAGAAGAAGGTGCCGTTGCCGATCCAGCCCGGCGCTCCCCACGGCAGGCCGACGAGCTTGATGCCGGGGTTGCGCGCCTTCGCCTGCTCCATGATCCACCACTCGTACCCGCGGTTGCAGTCGAGGTCGCCGCGGAAGTGGGAGTGACTCGGCTCCGCGCCGCTGGTGGAGTTGGTGTCCCCGCCCATTTCCACCTTGAGGATCTGCAGCGCGGCCCCGTAGCCGGGCTTGAACAGGTAGTCGAGGATCTGGCCGCGCTGCGGCTCGGGGTAGTCGATCAGCAGGCGGCTGTTGCCCCCGCCGCCGCTGACCGCGCCGACACCGTCGAACGTGCGGCCGGCCGAGCCGCCGTTGACCGTGATCGAGGTGGCGGCCTGGGCGACCGGAGCCGCGGCGACCACGCCGCCGGCCACGGCCAAGAGCACCGCCGCTGCCGCGGCTCCCGCGCTCCGGAACATGGTTTGTCCTCACTTCCGACGAAGGGGCGGCGAAACTCTCTGGCCGGCCGGCGAAACAATCGGCCGGCGGCGAACAGCTGGACGTTAACGCTAACAGTCGTCATGCCACTGAACAACCACTGAACTCCAGCCGCCGCCGCACTTTACGAAACGACGCGTCGCCGCCTTCACCGGACGACCATCACCGCAGCTCAGCGGGTTTTTCCGGCCGGACAACCACGGCTCACCCCAATGTAATTTTCGCGCCCGCGGGCGAGCACACCCTTTCCCGAGACGCCTCTCCCGGCTACAGTCTTCGATTACTGGGAGCGCTCCCAGTAGCCGGTTCCGGCGCCACCTCGTCGTTCAAGGGAGAACGTGCATGCGAAGCAGGACAGTGGCCGCCGGCGGACTGGCCGCGGTAGCCGTGACCGGCGTCGTCGCCACGACCACGTGGGCCGGCGCACAGGCCGCCGCCTCGGCGTACTACACCGATCCCGGCACCAACGCGGCCAAGTGGGTCGCCGCGAACCCCGGTGACTCGCGCGCCGCGGTCATCCGCGACCGCATCGCCTCGGTACCGCAGGCCAGGTGGTTCACCACCACGAACACGTCCACCGTGCGCGGCGAGGTCGACGCCTACGTCGGCGCCGCGGCCGCCGCGGGCAAGATCCCGATCATGGTCGTCTACGACATCCCCAACCGCGACTGCGGCGGCGCGAGCAGCGGCGGCGCGCCCTCCCACGACGCCTACCGCGCCTGGATCGACCAGGTCGCGGCCGGCCTGGCCGGCCGCCCCGCGGCGATCGTGCTCGAGCCCGACGTGCTCCCGCAGATGACGAGCTGCCAGAACAGCGACCAGCAGCGCCAGACCTCGGCGTCGATGGCCTACGCGGGCAAGAAGCTCAAGGCCGGCTCGTCCCAGGCGAAGGTGTACTTCGACATCGGGCACTCCGCCTGGCTTTCCCCCGGCGACGCCGCGGCGCGGCTGCGGGCCGCCGACATCTCCACCAGCGCCGACGGCATCTCCACCAACGTGTCCAACTACCGTTCGACGTCCGACGAAGTCGCCTACGACAAGGCGATCCTCGGCCAGCTCGGCGACTCGCGGCTGAAGGCCGTGGTGGACACGAGCCGCAACGGCAACGGCCCGCAGGGCAGCGAGTGGTGCGACCCCGGCGGGCGTGCGATCGGCACGCCGAGCACCAACCAGACCGGCGACGGCCAGATCGACGCGTTCCTGTGGGTCAAGCCGCCGGGTGAGGCGGACGGCTGCATCGCCACGGCGGGCCAGTTCGTGCCCCAGCGGGCCTACGACCTCGCCATCGCGGCCGGGCCGATCCAGACCACCACCCCGACGACCCCGACGACGCCCACCCCGCCGACCACCCCGCCCACGCCCGCCACCGCGACCCCACAGCCGACCGGTGGCTGCAC
>JARAWT010000087.1:0-37133 GCA_033793495.1 Streptomyces sp. MN03-5084-2B
GATTTGCCGGACTCGGCGAAGCGGGCCCGCCCCGCCCCGCCGAGTCCGGCAACTCGGCGCCCGTCGGCGCAGCCTCCCGCGACCCGGCCGGCCCGAAACCCGCCTCCTCCGCGAGATGCCCGGCCAGCTCCGCCAAACTCGCGCCCCGCAGCAGCAGCGGGATCGGCAGCGGCACCCCGAAGTCCCGTTCCACCGCGCCGCGAGCCCGCATCGCCGACAGCGAATCCAGCCCCAGCCGCGTGAGCGGGACCGTCGGGTCGACCTCCGCCAGCCCCAGCAGGTCCGCGACCAGTCCCGCCAAGTGCGCGGCGATCGCCGCGCGGGCGGCCTCCGGCGAGCCGGCGCGCAGCGCCTCCACACCATCCCAGGTGGACGATTTCGCGGCCGGTGAGAAGAGCGTGAAGAACGGCCGCTCCCCCAGCCGCGGGAACAGCTCCAGCACCGTCTCCGAGTCCACCCGGGCCACCCCGGTCGCCGCCCGGTCCCGGGCCAGCACGGACTCCAGCGCCGACAGCGCTTCCTCGGTGCCGAGCGGCTCGAGCACCGGGTTGGCCGACCCGGCCGCCGCACCCACCTCGCCCCACGCGCCCCAGCCGATCGTCGCCGCCGGGAGTCCCTGGGCCCGGCGCCACGCGACCAGCGCGTCGGCCCACGCGTTCGCCGTCGCGTACGCGGCCTGGCCCGGCGATCCGAACAGCGCGGCCGCCGACGAGTACACCAGCCACCAGTCGAGGTCGTGCCCGGCCGTCGCCTCGTGCAGCCGCCACGCGCCCAGTGCCTTCGGCCGCCAGACGCCCTCGAGCGCGTCGGCGTCGAGGCTGATCGCGGCGCCGTCGGCCAGGACGCCGGCGGCGTGCAGCACCCCGCGAAGCGGCACACCCCCGTCGACGGCCACCGCGACCAGGGCCTCGGCCGTGCCCGGGGCGGCGATGTCGCCGGGCACCACGCGGACGTCGACGCCCGGCACGTCCAGGCCGGGATCGGCGGCGTGCCTGCTGTTCAGCACCACGCGCGTCGCGCCCCGCGCGGCCAGCCACCGCGCCGCCGCCAGCCCCAGGCCGCCGAGGCCGCCGGTGATCACGTACGCGCCGTCGCGGACCGGCTCGCGCGTCGGCTCGCCGAGGGCGGGCCGGACCAGGCGCCGCGTGTAGCGCACGCCGTCGCGCCAGGCGATTTCGTCGTCCGGCCCGTCCGCGCGGACCTCGTCCCGCAGCCGGTCCGTCCCGTCGACCTGGCTCACCCGCAGCTCGGGGTGCTCGAACGCCAGCACGCGCACGAGCCCGCGCAGCGCGGCCGGCCCGGGGTCGCCCCGCTCGCCCGGCTCGACGGCGTGCGCCCCGTCGGTCACCAGCCAAAGCCTCGGTGCCACGGGCAGTTCGGCCAGCTCGGCGACGACACCGGCCAGGGTTTCGACCAGCCGCGCCCCGCGCGCCGGATCGGGTTCGGCGGCGCCGCCGCCGAGCAGGGCGACGACCGCGGTCGGCTCGCCGTCACGCAACAGTTTCGCCAGCTCGGCCCGGTCGCCGAGGCGAGCGGTCCGGACGTCGTCGCCCGTGACTGCCCAGTTGTCGAGGCGAGCAGCCCGAGCGTCGTCGCCCGCGAACACCCGGTCGCCGAAGCGAGCAGCCCGAGCGTCGTCGCCCGCGAACACCCGGTCGCCGTCGGAGAGCACGATCCAGCGGTGCGCACGCCCGGGCCCGCGGGGGCGCCCCCCGTTTTCCACATTACCCGCCGGCACCGACAATTCCGGCGCGGTGGGCAGCGGCGACGGCTGCCAAGCCGCCTCGTACAGCAGCCGCGCCAGTGCCGCGTCGCGGTAGCGGCGGCAGTAGACGTCGCGGAATTCGACCAGGACGACGTCGTGGGCGTCGACCAGCTGGACGCTGCCGAGCACGCCGTCGCCGGACTCCTGGAGCACGGCGTCCACCCGCACGCCCCGGCGGGGATCGCCGGCCACCACCACCTCGCCGATGCCGAGCGGCAGGTACAGGGCGTCGGCCTCGCCGACGGCCGCGGCCAGCGCGTGCAGGCAGGCGTCGGCGAGCGCCGGGTGCAGCACGTAGGCGGGGTGGCCGGCTTCCGGCTGTGCGATGGTCGCCGACGCGCGCCCGGGTGCGGCGGTCACCCGGCGCAGGCCGCGGAAGGCCGGGCCGTAGGACTGCCCCAGCTCGGCCAGCGCCCGGTAGAGGTCGACCGGTTTCCCGGCGGTCTCCCCGAACGGCGCCGACGGCGTCCCGCCGGTGCCGAGCCGCGCGGTGGCGTGCCGGACCCACGGACCGGGTCCGGTGTGGACGGTCAGTTCCGTCCCGCGGAGGGTCGTGGTCACCTCGGTGTGCTCGCCGAGCGGCAGGACTTCCCGGAGTTCGAGGTCGTGGACGCGGCCGCCCGGGCCGGCCGCGGCGAGCGCGAGTTCCAGGAAGCCGGTGGCCGGGAACACCGGGACGTCCCGGACGGTGTGGTCGGCCAGCCACGGCAGCGCGGCGGTGCCGACGTGGCCGCGCCACAGGTGGCCGCCGCCGGGGTCTTCGATGTGCACGCCGAGCAGCGGATGCGCGCCGCCGGTGCGGACGGTCCGGCGCGGCCAGAAGCGTTCGTGCCGCCAGACCGGGCCGGGCAGCTCGACCGGCGGCTTCTGCGGCCGGGCGGCCAGCACACCGGGCCCGCCGAGCACGTGCAGCCGGGCGAGGCTGGTCAGGAACGCCGTCCGCTCGTCGATCCGGCGGCTCGCCGAGGGCAGGCCGAGCGCCCCGGACTGCTCGATCGCGGCCAGCGCCACGGGGTGGGGCGAGATCTCGACGAAGACGGTGTGCCCGTCGGCCGCCGCCGCGGCGAGCGCCTGGCTGAACCGCACCGGACGGCGGAGGTTCGCCGCCCAGTACGCGACGTCGAAGGCGGGCGGATCGTCGTGGACGCTGCTGTAGCACCGGATTTCGGGTGCTTTCGGGGTCAGTCCCGCGACCGCGGCGCGGAACGGGCCGAGCACCGGTTCGACGGCGGCGGAGTGCCCGGCGCCCCCGACCGGCAGCCGCCGGGCGAGCCTGCCGAGGTCTTCGGCGTGCGCGACGACGGCCTCGACGCGGTCGGCGGCCCCGCTGACGGTGCACTGGGTCGGCGAGGCGTAGACGGCGATGGTGACGTCGGGGAATTCCGCGAGTTCGGCCGGCGAGAGCTCGACGAGGGCCATCGCCCCGCCCCCGCGTTCGTCGAGCTCGGCGAGCAGCCGCGCCCGGGCGGCCATGACCTTGAGGCCGTCGGCGACCTCGAGCGCCCCGGCCACCACGGCGGCGGCGACCTCGCCCATGGAGTGCCCGAGCACGGCGGCGGGGACGACACCGTGCGCCCGCCAGAGGGCGGCGAGGGCGAGCTGCATCCCGAACAGGGCGAGCTGGGTCGCGGCGAGGCCGGGCAGGTCGGACAGGTCGGACTCGAGGGCTTCGCGCAGGGAGAACCCGGCTTCGGCGCGGAAGACGGGATCGAGGGCCTCGACTTCCGCCCGGAAGGCAGGCTCGGATCGGAGCAGCCGGCGCCCCATCCCGGACCACTGCGAGCCATAGCCGGAGAAGACGAAGACGACACCGTCCTCATCCCAGCGCCCCAAGGTGGCCTTCGGTGCGTTGATCAGCGCTGCGGCGCGGAGCGCCTCCGTTGAGGGCGGCGGCGGGGGCATGGATGGAGCACCCAATGTGGCCTTCGGTGCGCTCGACGCACCCAAGGCCACATGGGGGCGCTCGTGACCGGCGGCCAGGTCGCGCAGGGCCTCGACCACGTCACTCCGGCTCTCCCCGACCACCGCCCCGCGCACCGGCAGGTGCTCCCGCCGGTGCGCCAGCGTCGACGCGACCGCGTCCAGCGGCGTCTCGTCCTCCGCCAGCCAGTCCGCCAGCTCAGCCGCCCGCGCCCGCAGCACCTCCGCCGACCGGGCCGAAAGCGCGAACACCTGCGGACCACCGTCGCCGGCCCGGGGTGGGAAGGCCGCCGCCGGCCACTCCTCGAGCACCACGTGCGCGTTCGTGCCACCGAAGCCGAACGCCGACACGCCCGCCCGCGCCGTCCCGGAGTAGCGGGGCCAGTCCGCCGCCGACGCCACCACCCGCAACCCCGTGAAGTCGATGTGCGGGTTCGGCTCGCGGAAGTGCAGGCTCGGCGGCAGCCGCCGGTGCGTCATCGCCAGCACCACCTTCAGCAGCCCCGCGATCCCGGCCGCGCCTTCGAGGTGGCCCAGGTTGCTCTTCACCGACCCCAGCAGCAGCGGGCGGTCCGCCGGCCGCCCCGTCCCGAGCACTTCCGCCAGCGCGCCCGCTTCCAGGGGGTCGCCCAGCGGCGTCCCGGTGCCGTGCGCCTCCACGTAGTCCACAGAGGACGGATCGACGCCGGCCGTGGCGTACGCGTCGCGCAGCAACGCCGCCTGGGCGTCCGGGTTCGGCGCCGTCAGGCCGTTGGAGCGGCCGTCGGAGTTCACCGCGCTGCCGCGGATCACCGCCAGCACGCGGTCGCCCCGCGCCGCCCGCAACGGCTTCAGCACGACCACGCCGCAGCCTTCGCCGCGGGCGATTCCGTCGGCTCCGGCGTCGAACGGCTTGCAGTGGCCGTCCGCGGCCAGCACACCCGCCCGGTGGAACCCGGCGGTGATGCCGGGCGCAAGCAGCACGTTCACCCCGGCGACCAGCGCCGTCTCGCTCTCGCCGCGGCGCAGGCTCTGCACCGCCTGGTGCACCGCCACCAGCGACGACGAGCACGCGGTGTCCAGCGTCAGGCTGGGCCCGCGCAGGTCGAGCAGGTACGACAGCCGGTTCGCCGCGATGCTCGCCGCCGCGCCGGTGCCGGACCAGACGTCGACGCCCGCGACGTCGGCCATCGTCAGTGAGCCGTATTCGGTGGCCGACAGCCCGACGAACACCCCGGTCCGGCTGCCGCGCAGCGTCGACGGCGGGATCCCGGCGTGCTCCAGCGCCGCCCAGACGACCTCCAGGAGGATCCGCTGCTGCGGGTCCATCGCCTCGGCCTCCCGCGGGGTGATGCCGAAGAACTCGGCATCGAACCCGGCGACGTCGGCGAGGAACCCACCCCGCGACGGCACGCCGGCGAGGTCCTCCGCCGGGGCGAACGTCTCCCAGCGGCCTTCGGGGACGTCGCCGGTGCCGTCGCCGCCCGCGTCGAGGAAGCGCCAGAACGCCTCCGGGGACTCGATCCCGCCCGGCAGGCGGCAGCCGAGCCCGATGACGGCGATCGGTTCGCCGTCCTCGGGCAACGCCACGGAGGTCGCCGCGGTGTCCACATCGGACAGGAAGTCGGCGATCGCGCCGATCGTCGGGTACTGCCACACCAGGGTCGGGGCCAGCGGGCGGCCGGCGAACTCGCCGAGGTCGGCCGCCAGGCTCGTCGCGTCCCGTGAGGACAGCCCGGTTTCGTGCAGCGGCCGGTCCACGTCCACGTCGCCGAGCCGCGCGGTGAGCCAGGCGCGGATCGCCGCGGCGTCCGGCGCGCTCATCCGAGCCGCCGCGCGGTGAGCGAACCGTCCAGATAGGACATCCGGCAGCGGGCCCGGCTGATCTTGCCGCTGGAGGTGCGGGGAACTTCGCCCGGGGCCAGGAAGACGACGTCGTGCAGGCGCAGGCCGTGCCCGGCCGACACCACCGCCCGCAGGGCCGCGGTCGCCGCCGCGATGTCGGCCTCGATGTCCTTCGCGCGTTCCAGGACGACGACCGCGGCTTCCCCGTCGTCGCCGTCGATCGCGAAGGCGGCGGCCGAGTGCGGCCGGACGGCCGGGTGCTCCTCGACGGTCTGCTCGATGTCCTGCGGGTAGTGGTTGCGGCCGTCGACGACGACCAGGTCCTTCGACCGGCCCGTCACGAACAGCTCGCCGTCGACCACCACGCCGAGGTCACCGGTCGCCAGCCAGCCCTCGCCGGTCTCCGGATCGAGCGGCGGGAGGCCGAAGGTGGCCACCGAAGCCTGGGCCCGGCCCCAGTAGCCGCGGCCGACGTTCGGGCCGCTGACCCGGATTTCGCCGACCTCGCCTTCTCCGGCGGGCCGCCCGGTCACCGGGTCGGCGATCAGCACCCGCTGGCCCACCGGGCGGCCGCACGAGACGAGCGTCGTGGCGGCCGCGCCCGCGGCGGCCGGCTCCGCGTACCCGGCGGCGAGCCGGGCCCGGTCGAAGGTGGCCTGCCGCGGCGGTTTCCCCGCGTCCGTCACCGAAACCAGCACGGTGGCCTCGGCCAGGCCGTAGGAGGACCGGTGCACCTCCGGCCGCAGCCCGCAGCCGGCGAAGGCGTCGTGGAACTTCGCGATCGTGGCCGGCAGCACCGGTTCGCTGCCGTTGATCAGCGAGACGACCCGGCTCAGCTCGAGGTAGACCTTTTCGGCCTCGGTGACGCGGGAAGCGCAGTAGGCGTAGGCGAAGTTGGGGGCGGCGCTGATCGCGCCGGGGCTGGCCGAGAGCGCGCGCAGCCAGCGCGCGGGCCGCTCGAGGAAGGCCAGGGGGTCCATCAGGACCGCCTCCAGCCCGCCGGCCATCGGCGCGCCGATGCCGAGGATCAGCCCCATGTCATGGAACAGCGGCAGCCAGCTGACCGCCGACGTCGTCCCGCTTTCGGCGCCGTAGGCGGCGCACGCCTGGCGGGCGTTGGCGAGCACGTTGCGGTGGGTCAGCACGACCCCGGCCGGCGAGCGCGTCGAGCCGGACGTGTACTGCAGGTACGCCGGGGCGTCCGGATCGGGCTCGGGCCAGTCGCGCGCGTCGGCCGGCGGCACGGCGTCGACGTCGACCACCACCGGATCGACCGGGGAACCGGCGAGGAACCGGGTGACCGCCTCGTGCTCCCCGGCCGTGGTCAGCACGACGCGCGGGCCGCAGTCGGCGAGCGCCGCGGCCAGCCGGCCCGCGTGCCCGGGCAGGCCCGGCGCGAACAGCGGCACCGCGACCAGCCCCGCCCGCAGCGCGCCGAGGAACGCGACGACGTACCCGGCGGACTGCCCGGCCAGCACCGCCGCCCGCGCCCCCGGACCGGCCACTTCGGACAACCGGGCCGCGACCGCCTCGACCCGCTCGTCGAGCTCGCGCCAGGTGAGCGTGACCGCCCGGCCGTCCGCGCCGTCGCGGTGGTCGAGGTGGGTCACGGCGATGCGGTCGCCGAGGCGGCGCGCCCAGTGACCCAGCAGGGTCGCGAACGATTCGCCCGCGGCGACGGGGGCACCGGTGACGGGAACCGGCCGGGGAATGGTTTCCAATGCATCCTCGCAGAGAGCGTTTACCGGCGCAGTGAATAGCCGCCCCGGTGGGGTTGTCAACGATTCAATCTCGGATACTCATGGGGAAACGGGTTACGGGACAGCACGTTTGTCACGCGGTGACGAGGTCTCGGGCGGCCGGGCCACCGCCACCCGCACGGCCAGCAGCGCACCGGCGAACGTCAGCCCGGCCGCGGTGAGCAGGCCCGCGGTGTACCCGCCGGCCAGCGCCGCTCCGGCCGGTACACCCGATTCGAGCCGCACCGCGCGCACGGACGTCAGCACCGCGCCGATCAGCGCCACCCCGAGCGCGCTCGACAGTTCCCGGGCCGCGGTGAGCAATCCCGACGCCGTACCGGAATACCGCGGTGCCACCACGTCGAGCGCGTGCGAGGTCATCGGGACGGTGAAGGCCGAGCCCGCGCCGATCAGGACCAGGCCCGGCACGCGCGGCCACAGCGCGGGGACGTGGTTCACCGCGGCGAGGGCGAGCAGCCCCGCGCCCACCACGACCAGCCCGGCCGACACCGTCCGAAGTGGACCGTGGCGGGCGGCCGCGGCGGGGACCAGCGGGGTCGCGGCCACGACCGCCACCGCGACCAGCACCAGGGGCAGCCCGGCGCCGGCCGGGCCGAGCCCGAGGAAGTCCTGGTGCAGCAACGGCGTGAAGAAGAAGATCCCGGAGATCCCCAGGCCCCACAGCAGCTGGAGACCGAGCGAGCCGAGGAACACCCGGTTGCCGGTGAGGGCGGGCGGTACCAGCCGCGCCCGCGCCCGCCGTTCCCGGACGAGGAACGCCCCGCCGGACGCGATCCCCGCGACGAGCAGCGGGGTCCGGAGCCGGGGTTCGGCCAGCGCGGTGGTGAGCAGCACCAGGCTCGCCGTCACCAGGACCATCGCCGACGCCGGTGGCGCGGGCGCGCCCTCGCCGCGGCCGGGCGGCACGGTGCCCGGCAGCAGGACCAGCATCCCGGCCACGAACGGCAGGTTGACGAAGAAGATCCAGGCCCAGCCCCAGTACTCGCTCAGCACGCCGCCGAGCGCCGGGCCCAGCGCCAGCGCGGCCGCCAGGCAGGCGGTCCAGACCGCGGCGCCGAGCGTGCGTCCGCGCGCGTCGAGGTTGGTGCGCAGCAGGCTCAGCAGCCCCGGCACCAGGAACGCGGCCGCGATCCCCTGCAGCACCCGGGCGGCGACCAGCAGCCACGCCGCGCCGGCCAGGCCGCCCATCGCCGCGCCGGATCCGAACGCGAGGAGGGCACCGGTCAGGGCCGGACGCCGGCCCCAGCGGTCGACCAGCGCGCCCGCGACCGGCAGGAGCCCGGCGAACGGGAGCATGTACCCGAGCGCGACCCACTGCAGCGCCCCGATCTCGAGGCCGAGCTCGCGGGCGATGGACGGCGCGCCCGCGGCGACGATCGTGTTGTCCAGCGTCGTGACGAACGCGCCGAGCGCGAGCACGACCAAGGTCCGCCGGGTCATCGCGCGCTCCCTGCCAGTTCGCCGGTGACCACGGCCTTCCGGCGCGGGAACCACCAGTTCGCCGCGCCCAGCCGGGCCATCACCGCGGGGACGAGCACGCACCGGACCACGATCGCGTCCAGCAGCACGGCGACGGTCAGGCCGACGCCCGCCTCGCGCACCACGCGGGCGTCGACGAAGGCGAACGACACAAACACCAGCGCCATGATCAGCGCGGCCGCGCTGATGGTCCGGCCGGTCGCGGCGACGCCGTCGACGACGGCCGCGCGGGTGTCGCCGTGCCGGCGCCAGGCCTCCTGGATGCGGGCGATGAGGAAGACCTCGTAGTCCATGGACAGCCCGAACAGCCCGGCGAACAGGAACACGGGCAGGTACGGCTCGATCGGGGCGCCGAAGGCGAACACCACCGCACCCGTCGTCGCGGCCGCCGTCAGCAGGTTCATCAGCGCCGCGGTGAGCGGGATCAGCACGCTGCCGAACACCCACGCCAGCAGGAGGACCGAAATCCCGACGACGGCGCCGAGGAACAGCGGCAGCCGCGCCGTGATCGCCGCGGAGAAATCGGCCCGCGCCGCGACGACCCCGCCGACGTGCGCGTCCGGGCTGCCGATGACCCTGGCCATCACCCGCGTCGAGGCGAGCAGTTCGCCGGTGGCCGGATCGCCGGGCGCGGTCCGCGGGAGCACCGTGAGCAGCCAGCCGCCCCCGGGCAGCGCGGCCGGCGGGCCGGCGTCGGCGCTCGCGAGCAGCGCTTCCCGCAGGTCGCCCACCGCGTCGCCACCGCCGGTCCCGACCACGAGCAGCGGCGCGTCGGCGCCCGGCCCGAAGCCCTCTTGCAGCAGTTCGGCGGCGGTCCGCGTGACGCTGCCGGGCGGGTCGAGCGCGGCGTCCGGCACGCCAAGCCGCAGCCCGGTCATCGGCAGCGCCAGCACGGCCACGACCAGGAGGGCGGCGAAGGTGTAGGGGCCGGGGCGCGCGGTCACCGAGCGGGCGAGCCGGGCCCACCGGCCGGCGCCGGCGTCCGGGCGCAGGCTCATCCGGCGCGCGACCGGCCGCAGCAGGGCCGGCAGCAGGGTCAGCGCGGCGAACGCGGTCAGCAGCACCGAGACCGCGGCGGCGACCGCGATCCCGTCCAGGAACGGCAGGCCGATGGTGAGCATCCCGGCCAGCGAGACGCACACGGTGACGCCGGCGAAGACCACGCTGCGGCCGGAGGTCGCGGCCGCGACGGCCAGTGCCGCCGCCGGTTCGGCGCCGTCCCGGCGGCCCTGCCGGTAGCGGGTGAGCACGAACAGCGCGTAGTCGACGCCGACGCCGAGCCCGAGCAGCGCGGCGATTTCGGTGCTGATCTTCGGCATGGTTGTGACGTGCGACAACAGCGTCACGGCCGCCAGGGCGGAGCCCACCGAAACCGCCGCGGTGAGGATCGGGAGCAGGACGCAGGTCAGCGAGCCGAAGGCCACCAGCAGCACGACGGCCGCGGCGAGCAGGCCGATCCCGGCGTTGCCCAGGTCGGGCGCGGCGGCCGTCATCGCGGCGAGCTCCCCGGAGGCGCCGGCGATCAGGCCCTCGGCGTCGCGGACGGTGGTGGCGAGCGCGTCGGCCGTCGCCTGTCCGAGGTCGGCGGCGGGTGCGTCGAAGCGCACGGTGAGCACCGCCGTCCGCCGGTCGGCGGACACCTGTCCCGGCGGCGGGTCGACCGCCACGACGTGCGGCAACGCCGCCAGCCGGGCGGCGAGCGCGTCGAGCCGGGCACGGCCCGGGCCGCTGTCGACCGGGCCGTCCGGGGAGCGCACGACGACGCGTTCCCCGGCGCCACCGCCCCCGGTGGCGCGCAGCAGGTTCGCCGCCGCGGTGCTGTCGGCGGCGGGCAGGTCCACCGTGTCGCGGAAGGCCGGGCCGGCGTGCAGCGCGGCGGCGCCGAGCCCGCCCAGGGCCGCCAGCCACAGCACGATGACGACGCCGGCCCGGCGGAAACACCAGGAAACGAGCGCCGTCATCGGTGTTCTCCTCCCCGCAGGCCGGTTGATCACGCTAACAACGGGGACCGGCGCGAAGATACCGCCCGAGTTCACAAATCGAATTCCGGAAACCTTTGCCGCGGTTAGTGTTCGGCGTTTGTCCGGCAGGTGACAAACTCCGGTCCGGCCGTTGGTCCCGGGGTGACAGAACCCGCTCCCGGCGCAGGGATGCCGGTTGCCAAGTCCGATCCCGTGTGAGTACATGACGTCCGCGCCGACGGCGGCGCGAACTCTCCACGAGGCGCGGCAAGGGGTGTGAGCCATGACCCGGACGATCACGCAGGCGTCGATCCCGCAGCCGCGGGGCACCGGCCGCGCGCGGCAGCTGTGGTGCTCGCTGCCGACGGAAATGGCGGGCCGGTTCCGGCCGCACGCCGACCCGCTCGCCCGGCGGATCCTGGAGGAGGTCCAGAAGGCCGTCCCCGAGTACGCCAAGCCCCTCGAAGGCGAGTTCGGCAGGATGATCGTGCTGGCGATCGAGCAGGCGGTGATCGGCTGCATCGACAGCATCGAGGACCTGGCGTCCACACAGGACAACTGGGCGAAGCTGTTCGTGGAGGTCGGCCGGCGCGTCCACCACGACGGCGGCAGCCTCAATTCCCTGCAGGCCGCCTACCGCGCGGGCGGCCGGGCGGCGTGGCGCTACGTGGCCGAGCTGGGCCAGGCCCACCGGTTCCCGGCGGCCGTGCTGTGCGTCGGCGCGGAGGCCATTTTCGCTTACGTGGAGGAAATTTCCTCGTATTCGGTCGAGGGGTACACCTTGGCGCAGGCGATGGCGACCGGCACGCTCGAGCGACGTCGGCGCCGCCTCTTCGAGCTGCTCTTGTCCGCTCCGCCGGCGTCCCCGGCCACGCTGGCGACGATGGCCAAGGCGGCGCAGTGGGCGATGCCGGAGTGGGTCACGGTCGTCGCGCTCGATCCGCGGACCGAGCAGCACCCGCCCCCGACCCCGCAGGTGGCCGGGGACGTGCTGCTGGACCTCGAAGGCCCCGAGCCGTGCCTGCTGACCCCCAACCCCGACCGCGACCTGCGGGGGCTCGAAGGCCGCCTGCCGGGCTGGCGCGCGGCGGTCGGCCCCCGGGTCCGTCCGGCCGACGCGGCGACGTCGCTGCTGTGGGCCCGCCGCACCCTCGACCTGGTCCGCCGCGGCCTGGCCGGCGAGGATGCGGTCACGCACACGGCCGACCACCTGGCCACGCACTGGCTGCTGGTCGACCGCTTCCTGCTGGACGAGCTGTCGGCGAAGGCCCTGGCGCCGTTCGCGGGCCTCACGGTGAAGCAGCAGACGCGGCTGGCGGACACGTTGCTGAGCTGGCTGGAGCACAACGGGAACACCCCGGAGATCGCCCAGGCGCTGCGGATCCACCCCCAGACGGTCCGCTACCGCGTCAGCCAGCTGAGCGAGCTGTTCGGCGACCGGCTGGCGGACCCGGCGAAGCGCCTGGAGATCCAGATGGCCCTGCGGGCCCACCGGCTGCTCGGCACCCGCCCGGTGACGGGCGACCGGCCCTGAGCGCTTCCTCTGGTCCCGCGGCGGCACCCGGCTGACAGCCGCCGCGGGGTCGGCTATGGTCTTTCCTGGCTGTTAGCGCTAACAGCCGGTTGGAGGCCCCCGATGACCGCACCCGAACTCACCCGGGAGCCGTTCGGCCGCGCCGACGGCACCGACGTCCACCGGTACACGCTGGGGCGGCCCGGCGGGCCGGTCGTGCGCGTGCTCGACTACGGCGGGGTCATCCAGTCGCTGGAAGCGCCGGACCGCGACGGCCGCCCCGGCAACGTCGTCCTCGGCTTCGCGGACTTCGACGCCTACGTCGCCAACAACCGGCCCGAGGCGGACCGGGTGTTCCTCGGCGCGGTGATCGGCCGGTTCGCCAACCGGATCGGCGGCGGCACCTTCACCCTCGACGGTGTCCGGTACCGGGTGCCCCTGAACAACGGCAAGAACAGCCTGCACGGCGGTCCCGCCGGATTCGACACGCGGGTCTGGTCGGCGGCCGAAGTCCGGGACGACGACGGCGTCGCCGTCCGGCTCACGCTGGTCAGCCCGGACGGCGACCAGGGCTACCCCGGCCGGCTCAGCGCCGAAGTGACCTACCGCGTCGACGCGCGCGACCGCCTGCGCATCACCTACCGGGCGACCACCGACGCGCCGACGGTCGTCAACCTGACCAACCACACCTACTGGAACCTGGCCGGCGAAGGCGCGGGCGACGTCCACGACCACCGCCTGGAGATCGCCGCGAGCCGGTTCTGCCCGACCGGCGACGACCTGATCCCGGCCGGCGACCCGGTCCCGGTCGAGGGCACGCCGTTCGACTTCCGCCGGCCGGCGGCGATCGGTGCCCGCGTCGGCGATCCGGACCCCCAGCTGGTGATCGGCCAGGGCTACGACCACAACTGGGTGCTCGACGACGACGCGCCGTTCGCCGCCCGGGCGTGGGACCCGAAGTCCGGGCGGCTGCTCACCATGTGGACGACCGAGCCGGGCCTGCAGTTCTACTCGGGCAACTACCTCACCGCCGCCCTGACCGGCACGAGCGGCCGCCCGTACCACCGCGGCGCCGGTTTCGCGCTGGAGGCCCAGCACTTCCCGGACTCCCCCAACCGCCCGGACTTCCCCAGCACGGTGCTGCGGCCCGGCGAGGTCTACCACCAGGAGACGGTGTTCGCGCTGACCACCGCGGACGAGCCGCCGGTGGCGTGAGCGACAGTCGCGGGGCGCACGCCCAGGCCCGCCGATAGCCTCGCCGGTCATGGGAGATCTTTCCGCCGTCGCCCGGGACCTCGCGCCCACCGGCACGCTGCGCGCCGCCATCAACCTCGGCAACCCCGTGCTCGCGCACGGCACGCCGGCGGAACCGGGCGGGGTCACCGTCGACCTCGCCCGCGAAGTCGCCGCGCGGCTGGGCGTCCCGGTGGAGTTCGGCTGCTCCGACGCGGCGCGCAAGTCGTTCGAGGCGCTCACCTCGGGCGCGGCCGACCTGGGTTTCCTGGCGATCGAGCCCGCCCGCGCGGCCGAGGTGGCCTTCACCGCGCCGTACGTCGTCATCGAAGGGGTCTACGTCGTGGCGGACGGCTCACCGGTCACCTCCCCGGCCGACGCCGACCGCTCGGACGTCCGGATCGGGGTCAAGCAGGGGTCCGCCTACGACCTGTACCTGACCCGGACACTGCGGCACGCCACGATCGTGCGCGGCGAGGACGGCGTCACGGCCTTCGAGCGCGAGGGCCTGGAGGTCGCCGCCGGGATCCGCCGGCCGATGACCGACTACGTCGCCGCCCATCCCGGAACCCGGGTGGTCCCCGGACGCTTCATGGAGATCCGGCAGGCGGTCTGCACCACCCCGGACCGCCACCCGGAGACGCTGGCGTTCCTGCACGAGGTGGTCGAAGAGCTCAAGGCCACCGGGTTCGTCGCCGACGCGCTGCGCCGCGCGGACCAGGACGCCACGGTCGCCCCGCCCGCCTGACGGCACTACCGGCCGGTCACGCCGTCGACCAGCTCACGGCCGACGTCCAGGTGCCCGGCGTGCCGGGCGAAGCTCTGCACCAGGTGGAACAGGACCCACGCGAACGTCGGGTGCTCTTCGGCGCCGCCGCGGCGGGTCGTCCGCGCGGCCCGGGCGGCCAGCGGCGTGACCGCGGCGAGCCGGGCACAGTTTTCGCGCTCCGCGAGGAAGAAGGCGGTGATGTCCGCCGAGGGTTCTTCCGGCGCGACGAACCACTCCTGCTCGGCGGTGCGGGGCCAGGAGAAGTCGACGTCCTCGCCGGCGAACAGGTACCGGATCCAGAAGCGTTCGGTGCAGGCGAGGTGCTTGACCATGCCCAGCGGCGTCCACCCCGACGGCAGCACGCTCCGCCGCAGGTCGCGTTCGGAGAGGCCGTCGAGCTTGCGCAGGACGGCGGCGGCGTTGTGGTCGAGGTAGCCCAGCAGCAGCACGCGCGGATCGGCCAGGGTGGGCGGGGGTTCGGGCGTCTCGACCATGATCGAAAAGCTACTGGGCGACGACCCGCGACACGGGGTTCCCGCGCGCCCACGACGGGGTGACCGGTGGCCGCCCCGCGGCCGTGGGACGGCGGGCGCGGATGTCATGAACGACTCGTTCATGACATCCGGTGTCAGGAAAGAGTCGTTCATGACGTCCCGGCGCCGGGAACCCGGTCACGGGGGCGCGCAGGCCCTCGCAGCGGACCGTGTCGCCTTCTCGTGGCCGTCGTCATCGATTCGATATTGCGTCTTCTCGACGGTCGCAACGAGTGCTACCTTCCCTCCGGGGGCAGGCCGGAACCAGAGGGGCTGCGATGAAGCTTTCTCCCAGCGCTCACACCGACTCGTTCTGCCGCGACCGGCTGCCACCGGACGACCAGTGGCCGCAGCTGGTGTTCGACCTGCCGGAGCTGCACTACCCCGACCGCCTCAACGCCGCGACCGCCCTGCTCGACGCGACCGCCGCCCGGCTCGGCCCGGACCGCCCCTGCCTGCGCTCACCGCACGAGACATGGACCTACGGCGACGTCCTGGCCCGCGCCAACCGGATCGCCCACGTCCTGACCGCCGACCTCGGCGTCGTGCCGGGCCACCGCGTGCTGCTGCGCGGCACCAACACGCCGTGGCTCGCGGCGTGCTGGCTCGGCGTCCTGAAAGCCGGGGCCGTCGCCGTAACGACCATGCCGATGCTGCGCCGCGGCGAGCTCACCAAGATCACCGAGCGCGCGCGGCCCACGGTGGCCCTGTGCGACGAGCACCTGCTCGACGAGCTGCCGCCCGGGCTGCCCGTGGTCGCCTACGGCACCGAACTGGCGGAACGCTGCGCCCGCCACCCGGCGACCTTCGCCGACGTGCCGACGGCCGCCGACGACGTCGCCCTGCTCGCCTTCACCTCCGGCACCACCGGGACGCCGAAGGCCACCATGCACTTCCACCGCGACCTGCTCGCCATCGCCGACACGTTCTCCCGGCACGTCCTCCGGCCCACCCCGGACGACGTCTTCTGCGGCACCCCGCCCCTCGCCTTCACCTTCGGCCTGGGCGGCCTGCTGGTGTTCCCGCTGCACGCCGGGGCGTCCGTGCTCTTGGTGGACCGCGCGACACCCCGGGAGCTGGCGTCGATCGTCGCCGGGCACGGCGTGACCGTGCTGTTCACCGCCCCCACCGCGTACCGCGCGATCCTCGGTGCCGGCGACGGGCCCCTGCTGGCCGGGGTCCGCCGCGCCGTCTCCGCCGGGGAAGCGCTGCCGGCCGCTGTCGCCGAGCGGTACCGCGAGGTCGTCGGATCGCCGTTGATCGACGGCATCGGCAGCACGGAGCTGCTGCACGTGTTCATCTCCGCGGCCGGCGACGACGCCCGTCCCGGCCGGACCGGCAAGGTCGTGCCCGGCTTCCGCGCCGCCGTCCTCGACGTCGACGGCCATCCGGTCCCGGACGGCACTCCCGGGCTGCTCGCCGTCCAGGGCCCCACCGGCTGCCGCTACCTCGGCGACCCCCGGCAGGCCGACTACGTCCGCGACGGCTGGAACATCACGGGCGACACCTACGTCCGCGAGCCGGACGGCTACTTCCGCTTCGTGGCGCGCAGCGACGACATGATCGTCTCCTCCGGTTACAACATCGCGGCTCCCGAGGTCGAAGAGGTGCTCCTGACGCACCCGGACGTCGAGGAGTGCGCGGTGGTCGGCACGCCCGATCCGGATCGGGGTGCGGTCGTGACGGCCTTCGTCGTGCTCCGGCCCGGTGTCACCCCGGGCCCGGATGTCGTGCACGCCCTGCAGGAGCACGCCAAAGCCGTTGCCGCGCCGTACAAGTACCCCCGCCGGGTGCGCTTCATCGACGCACTTCCGCGCAGTGCCGGCGGCAAGCTGCAGCGGTATCTGCTGCGCGAGCGCCCGCTGGGGTGACGGGCCCGCTGCCGAGGTGGGGTGGCGGTGGGCCCGTCACGTCTGAGGGAGGACATGCCACGAGCTTAGCCGCGGATTCGAACACATGTTCAGGGCCATTCAGGTGGTTTCCGACTACGAAACGTCACAACAGGTCCGACTTTCCCTGCCACCGCAACACTTCCGAGTGACAAACAGTCCTCTGTGGACACCACAAGACCACGGCAAACGAGCCGACGGCCCGGCGTGCGACCCGGTCACCCGGGCCGCCCCGAGCGCCACGCCGGTGCGCCCGATTCCCCCACCGTCACCGGTAAAACTCCTCACACCGCCCTGACCTGCACCGAGGACCATCACCCTGGCGCGCCGCCGAGGCGGTGACAGCCGCCGTGAGCGGACCCCATAAAGTCTTCGCGCAGCCATCGGAGGTGACCACCCGCGTGCCCGACGTCGACTACTACGAGGTGCTCGGCCTCCGCCGCGACGCCACGGCGGCCGACGTCAAGACGGCCTACCGCCGGCTGGCCAAGACCATGCACCCCGACACCGGCGGCACGGTCGGCACGTTCCGGCTGCTGCGCGAGGCCTACGACGTCCTGAGCGACCCGGTCGCCCGCGCCCGCTACGACGCCGGCGGCGCGACCGTGGTGCCGGTGCCGGTCCGGCCGCGTCCCCGCCGTCGCTTCGGCGACGAGCCCGGCTTCGTCCCCGACCTGCCCGACCTGGACGCCGAAGACCTGAGCTGGTGGCACTTCGCCGGGGAGGACACCCGGATGCGCCACGGCCGCCGTCGCGGGCCCGGGCACACGCCGGTGGTGGTCGCGGTCGCCGGGATGGTGCTGGTGCTGCTGCCCCTGGTCACCGGCGTCGGGTTCAGCACGCCGGTGCTCATCGTCTGGCTGCTGCTGACGGCCGGGACGGCGCTGCTGGTCCAGCGGCTGGCGCGCGGGTACCTGCGGGCCGCGAAGGCACGCGAGGCGTACGCCGAGGAGTTCGGCGGCCGCACGGTGTTCGGCGCGCCCGGCACCGAGCGCGACGAGCTGGCCGAGCGGCTCACCGCCGACCTGCTCGAGAGCTACCTGACCCGGCTGCCCGGCGCCCGCATCTTCCACGGGCTCGCCTGGCCCGGCTCGGTGTTCGCCGACGTCGACCACGCGGTGCTGTGCGGCAAGCGGCTGGTGCTCATCGAGTCGAAGCTGTGGCTGCCCGGCCACTACGAGACGGCCGAGGACGGCAGGCTGCTGCGCAACGGCCGCCCGTTCCGCGGCGGCGGCAGCCGGCTGGCGGAGAGCCTGGCGGCCTACCGCGACCTGCTCCCGGGCGTGGCGCTGCGCGGGGTGATGATCGTGTACCCGAGCCGCAGCGGCGACCTGACGACGGCGGACCCGGGTGACCTGCCGGTCGCGCCGATGACGCCGGAGGAGTTCCTGCACGAGATCGGCGAATGGCTGGCCGCCGATCCGTCCACAGTGGACCACGAGACGCTGCGGACGATGCGCGACCAGGTGGTCGGCGGGGGCGGCCGGGCGGCCTGACCCCGGTTCCCGGTTCCGCGGGAAGCGACCGGCTGCAACACTCGGGAATCGTGCGTGCGCTGATCTTCGACTTCGACGGGCTGCTGGTGGACACCGAGGCCTCGGCCTTCCGCGCCTGGCGGCAGGTGCTGGCCGAGTACGGCGCCGACCTGCCGCTGCCGGCCTGGCAGGCGGTGATCGGCGGGCAGTCGAGCGTCACCGCCGTGCTGTCCCACCTGGAACGCGCGATCGGGACGGTCGACCGCGAGGCCGTCGTCGCGCGGTGGCGGGAGAAGCACCTGACCGACGCTTCCCGCCTGCCGCTGCGGGACGGCGTCGGCGAGTTCCTCACGGCCGCGCGGGCCGGCGGGCTGCGGCTCGCCGTCGCCTCGGGCGCGACGCGCGACTGGGTGAGCGAGCACCTGGGGCGGCTCGGGGTCAGCGGCCACTTCGCCGTCGTGTCCGCCTTGGACGGGCACCGGCCCAAGCCCGCGCCGGACGTCTACCTGGCCGCGCTCGACGCACTCGGGGTGCCCGCCTCCGGCGCCGTGGCCTTCGAGGACAGTCCGACCGGCGTCGCCGCCGCGGTCGCGGCCGGGCTGCGCTGCGTCGCGGTGCCGAACGAGGTGACGTCCGGGCTGGCCTTCCCGGGCGCGGAGCGGGTGCTGCGGTCGTTCGTCGCGCTCACTCCCGGCGAAATCACCCATGATCGATCAAAATGCCACAGACATTGACAGGCCGATGGGCTCAATGTGAAGCTCATCAACCAGGATCGAACAGGCTGCGACACTGGGGGACAGATGTCGGGAGTGATGGGGCACCGCGGCCATGCGGATCGCGCTTTCCTGTCGTGACCTCGCCGTCGACCGGGTGCTCGGCGACGGCGCACGGGTCTTCGCGCGAGCCCGCGAAGCGGCCGAGGCCGGCCATGAGGTCTTCCTGGTCGCCGAGGAGCTGCCACCGTCGCGGAAGGACGATCGCGTCGAGTGGGTCCCGACCGCGCCCGCGCGGCCGGACCACCGCTACTTCGCCGAGGCGCACCGCTACGGCGACCGCGTCCTCGACACCCTCCGCGCCCTCGGCGACCTGGACGTCGTCGAGTTCCTGGACGCCGGGGCCGAGGGCCTGAGCGCGATCCGGGCGAAACGCCTGCTCGGCGAGTTCGGCGGGACCACGCTGAGCGTCGTCCGCTGCCCGTGGTCCACGGCCGCCGCCGGTCCCGCCGCGCACCGGCCGCTCACCGCGGAGCACCAGTTCACCGTGTTCGCCGAGCGCTACTGCGCCGAGCACGCCGACGTCACCACCACGGTCGCGACGTCGGTGCCGCCGATCGCGAGCCGGACCCGGCCCGGGGTGTGGCGGCTCGGCGCGTACCGGCCGGACGCCGGGATCGAGACGTTCCTCGAAGCGGCCGCGCTCGTGCTCGACGTCCACCCGGGAACGCGGTTCGAGCTGCGCGGCGAGGACACCCCGACCGATCCGCTCGGCCGCTCCTACCGCGACCACCTGCGCCGCGGCCTGCCCGAACGCCTCCGCCACGCGGTCACCTTCGGCGGTCCACTCGAGGACGAGCCACTGGGTGCCCGCTGCGTCCTGCCGGCCGGGGACACCGAATGCCCGAGCACCGCGGCTTTCGCCCTGTCGCGCGGATGCACCGTCGTGGCGCCGAAAGGCAGTACCGCCGCTGACGTCGTCGAGCGCCACGGCGGCGGCATCGTCGTCGCCCCGGACGCCCCGGCCGCCCTCGCCGAAGCCCTCTCTGCCGAAGCACACCGCGCCGAAGCACCGGCGTGCGCCGGGAGCCGGCAGCTCCCGCGGTTCCCGCGGGTCGAAGCGGTCCCCACCACGGCCGGACGGGGGCTGGTGAGCGTCGTGATCCCGCTGTACGACCAGGGCCGGTTCCTCCCGGACGCGCTCGCCTCCGTGCGCGCCGCCGGGTACGCCGACGTCGAGATCGTGGTGGTCGACGACGGGTCGACCGATCCCGGGACCGTCGCCGCGTTCGACGCGCTGTCCGATGTGGTCAAGGTGCGCCAGGCCAACGCCGGGCTGTCCGCCGCCCGCAACGCCGGGATCGCGGCGAGCCGGGGCGAGTACGTCGTGCCGCTCGACGCCGACGACGAGCTGCCGCCGGGGTTCCTCGGCCCGGCCGTCACCGCCCTCGCCCGGCACCCCGAACTGTCCTATGTGGTCGGTCACCTGCGCTACACCGGCCTGCTGGACCACGTCCAGGCGCCCCTCGGGCACGCCGGCGACGTCAGCACGGTGGTCAACACGCACGGCCGCGCGACCGGCGTGTTCCGCAAGGAAGCCCTGCAGGCCGTCGGTGGTTACGACGAGAGCCTGCCCGCGTACGAGGACTGGGACCTGTACCTGCGGCTGGCCCGCGCGGGCCGCGAAGGCGATGTCGCGCCGGTCGAAGGCCAGCGGTACCGGCGGCACGCCGATTCGATGACGTTCGGCCACACCGGTGACGACCGGCGTGAACTGACGCAGGCGCTCCTCAAGAAGCACGCGGCGGACCTGCCGCCGGACCGGTCGCTGCCGCTGCTGCTGACCCTGGCCGAGCTGTGGAAATCCGGGTACGAGCCGAGCGCGTCGGCCCGGCTGCTGGAGGCGGGCGATGGCTGACACCTTCCCCGGGCTGCTGCGCGACCGCGCGGCCCGCGAACCCGATCGCGTCGCGCTGCGCGTCGGCGGCCAGGCACTGACCTTCGGCGCCTGGCACGACCGGGCGGCGCGGATCGCGGCCGGGCTGGACGTCCGGCGGGGCGACCGCGTCGGGCTGCTCTTCGACGAGCACGACTGGCTCGACTTCGCGGCCGCCTACGTCGGGGTGCAGGCCGCCGGGGCGGTCGCGATGCCGATCTCCGCACGCACGCCCGGCCCCGAAATCACCAGGCTGCTCACCGACTTCGGCGCGGCGGGCCTGATCCACGGCACCGGCCTCGACGCCCCGGGACGGCCGCTCGAGGAGGTCGTCGCGGACCGGCCGGGCGGCATCGACGTCGGGCCCGGCGACCTGGCCCAGATCCTGTTCACCTCGGGGACGACGGGCCGGCCGAAGGGTGTCAGCGCGACCCACGCCAACCTGACCCACGGCTACCACCCGCGGATGCGGCGGCGGCCGCTCGCCCACTCGAAGCTGTTCCTGCACGCCTTCCCGCTCGGCACCAACGCGGCGCAGACGATGCTGTTCAACACGCTCACCGCCGAGCCCGCAGCGCTGGTCCTCCCCCGGTTCGACGCCGGCGAATTCTGCGCGCTGATCGAAGAAAACCGGGTCGGAACCGCGTTCCTGGTCCCCGCCATGGCGATCGACCTCGTCGCGAGCGGCGCGCTCGACCGGTACGACCTGTCGTCGGTGCTGCTGCTCGGCTCGACCGCCGCCGCCCTGCCGCCGGAGATCGCCAAGACCCTCTCCGCGGCGTTCAAGAGCGCGGACATCGTCAACTACTACAGCTCCACGGAGGCCGCGCCGGCCCAGACGGTGATGATCTTCGACCCGGACCGGCCCACCGCGGTCGGGCAGCCCGTGGACGGCGACCTGAGGATCACCCGCGCCGACGGCCACCCGCTGCCACGAGGCGAAGTCGGCGAGGTCTGGCTGCGCTCGCCAACCACTCCGCGGACCTACTTCGGCGACGCGAACGCGACGTCGGCGGTGTTCCGCGACGGCTGGATCCGCATGGGCGACCTCGGCCGGCTCGACGACGAGGGGTACCTCTACCTCGTCGACCGCGAGAGCGACGTGATCAAGTCCGGCGCGTTCAAGATCTCGACCCTGCGGATCGAGGCGGAGCTGTACGCGCATCCGGAGGTCCGCGAGGCCGCCGTGCTCGGCCTGCCGCACCCCGTGCTCGGAGCCGTGCCCGCCGCGGCCGTCGTCCTGCGCCGGCCGGTCGAGGACCTCCGGGCCTTCGCCACCGCCCGGCTGGCGCGGCACGAGATCCCGGCGCGCTGGCTGGTCCTCGACGCGCTGCCGCGCAACGACGCCGGAAAGGTGCTCAAACGCGAGCTGCGCGACCTCTTCGACGCACCCTCCGAGACCGCCGTCCCGGTCTCCGACACCGAAAAGCGGCTCGCCGGACTGTGGGCGCGCGCGCTCGGCCGGGACGTCCCGGCGGGCGCGGACTTCTTCGCCGCGGGCGGCGATTCGTTCGCCGCCGCCCGGTTCGCCGCGCTCGCGGCCGAGGAGTTCGGCGTCGAAGTCCCGGTGTCCTTCGTGTTCGACTTCCCCGGCCTCGCCACCCAGGCCGCCCGGCTGGCCGACCGGCGCCCCGCCGCGCAGCCGGAAGCCGACGTGCCGGACGGCGTCCCGCTCAGCTCACTGCAGGAGTACTTCCTGCGCTGGCTCGGCGAGACGGCAGAGCCACGGGCGGTGTCCGCGGTCGCGGTGGCGATCCGGATCACCGACCTCCTGGACGTCCGGGCGCTGCGCCGCGCGCTGGACGACGTCGTCGCCCGGCACGACGCCCTGCGCACGGTGTTCCCCGGCGGCAAGGCCGTGGTGCTGGACCGCTGCGAGCCGGACTTCGGCGAGGTCTTCGCCGACGACCCGGTGCGGCAGGCGTGCACCGAGCTGGAGCGGCCGTTCGACCTCGAACGCGGCCCGCTCGTACGGGCACTGGTGATCGAGGAAGGCCCGGAGGAGTTCGTCCTGGTGCTCGGCGTGCACCACCTCGTCTTCGACGGGCATTCGATGGGCGTGCTGCTGCGCGAACTCGGCGAATGCTACGCGGGCCAAGGCCACCGGCTGCCGCCGGCGGGCCGCGCGACCGACGTCTCGGCCTGGGCCCGGACCCGCTGGCCGGAAACCCGCCGGTTCTGGCAGCGCACGCTCGACGGCGCTCCGGCCGCCCTTCCCGGCGCACCGCGTTCGGCCGAAGTCGCGGCGTTCGAAGGACATTCCGTGCCCTTCGCCATCCCCGTGGAGCTTTCGGAACGGTTGCGCGCGGCGGTCGCCGGGCGGCGCACCACCGTCTACATGGGACTTCTGGCCGTGTGGGCCAAGGCGATGGCGAAGTGGGCGGGCAGCGACGAGGTCGTCGTGATGTCGCCGCTGCCCGGGCGCACCAAGCCGGAGTTCGACACCGTGGTCGGCTGCCTGGTCCAGTCGCTGCTGCTGCGCGTCGACGTCTCCGGCGACCCGCCGTTCGAGGAGCTGCTCCCCCGCGTCCGGCAGGTCGTGCTCGACGCGACCGAGCACCAGTACCACCCGTACGAGGAGTTCAGCCGCCGGATCCCGCAGCCGGCCTGGCTGCGCTTCGAACGCTGGGGCGGGCCGGTGCACTTCCCCGGCCTCGACTCCGGACCGGTCGGGCTGCCGCGCGAGCTGATGTTCTCGTGGCCGATGCCGGGCCCCGACCTGAGCGTGCCGGAGCTGGCGCTCACCGAACACCCGGACGGCCGGATCACCGGCTGGCTCGTGCACAACAAGCTCACCTACGAGCCGCCGGCGATCGACCGGCTGGCCGAGCTCGTCCTGGCCCAGCTGAGGGAGGTCCGATGAGGCAGGCATCGCTGGCCCAGAACGGGATCTGGTTCACCGAGCGCGCGATCGACGCGGGGTCGGCGTACCACATCCCGCTGTCCGTCGTCCTGCGCGGCGACCTCGACGCGGACGCCCTCGAAGCGGCGTGCGGCGACGTCGTCGAGCGGCATCCGCTGCTCGCGTGTGGACTGTCCGAAGACGACGGTGTCCTCACGCTCGCCGAGAAGGATCCGCCGGTCCTCGAGCGCGCGGGAGGTCCCCGGCGCGAGCTGATCACGCGGCCGTTCGGCGACGGGCCGCTGTCCCGGTTCGTCCTCCTCGACGGACACGAACTGCTGATCGTCGTGCACCACCTGGTGTTCGACGGCGCGTCGAAGGACGTCCTGCTGCGCGATCTGGCCGCCTGCTACAACGCTCGCGTCGCCGGGACCGCGCCCGAGCTCCCGGCCGCTCCCCCGGACTACCGGGAGCACGTCGAGGGCGAGCGCGAACGGGTCGCCGCGGCGCTCGAGCAGGCCAAGGCGTTCTGGGCGACGCGCCCGCTCCCGGAGGACGTCGTGCTGCCCGGGCTCGACGGCCCGCCGGACACCCGCGACGGCGAGTTCGTCAAGCTGACCCTGCCCGCCGGGCTGCGGGAGTCGGCGCGGGAACTCGGGCTCTCCCAGTTCGAGCTGCTGCTCACCGCGATCCAGGCACTGCTCTTCCGCTACGGCAACGCCCGGCCTGCGGTGGCGATCGACCTGTCGACCCGCACACCGCGGCACCGGCACGCCGTCGGCGTGTTCGTCAACGAGCTGCCGATCGCCCTCGACGCCGACGCGGCGACCCCGTTCCGGGCGTTCGGCGAAGGGGTGCGCAGCGAGCTGCGCGAGCTGTACCGGCACTGGGAGGTGCCCCTCTCCCGGGCGGTTTCCGGCGTCCGGCCCGCGACCGCGCTCGCGCCGGTGTCGCTGAGCTACCGGGACCGGGCGGCCGCGCCGGAGTTCACCGGCCTCGAATCCACTGTGGACTGGACGGAGTTCGCGTTCGCGGCACGCAACGCGCTGCACTTCCAGGTGGTCGCCGGGGACGGCGAGCCCACCCTGATCCTGCAGTACAGCAGCCGCCGGATCGGCCACGCCGACGTCACCCGGATCGGCGCGCACCTGCGCACGCTGCTGGACGCCGTCGTCGGCGCACCGGACACCCCGCTCGGCGAACTGCCGGTGCTCGGCGAGACCGAGCTGGCGAACGTCCTGACCGCGTGGAACGACACCGCCGCCGACCTCCCCGAGACCACGCTGACCGCGATGATCGAGGCACAGGCCGACCGGACGCCGGACGCGGTGGCCGTCACCTTCGACGGCGCCGAACTGTCCTATGCGGACCTCGACACGCGCGCCGACGGCATCGCCCGGCTGCTGCGGGATCGGGGCGTGGGCCCCGACGACGTCGTCGCGATCTGCGCCGAACGCGCACCCGAGCTGGTCGTCGGGCTGCTGGCCGTCCTCAAGGCCGGGGCGGCCTACCTGCCGCTGGATCCCGAGTACCCGGCGGAGCGGCTGGCGTTCATGCTCGCCGACGCCGCCCCCACCGCGATCCTCACCCAGCGCCGCCTGCTCGACCAGCTGCCACCCCTGGACCGCAAACCGATCCAGCTCGACGACGTCGTCCGCGGCGAGCGCCTGGAACCCGTGGCCGGGCCGGACAACGCGGCCTACGTCATCTACACGTCGGGCTCGACCGGCCGTCCGAAGGGCGTGGTCACCGAGCATCGCGCGATCGCCAACCGGCTGCACTGGATGCAGAAGACCTACCGGCTCGGCGCCGACGACGTGGTGCTGCAGAAGACCCCGGTGAGCTTCGACGTCTCGGTGTGGGAGCTGTTCTGGCCGCTGACCACCGGCGCCCGGCTGACCCTCGCCAAGCCGGGCGGGCACAAGGACGCCGCGTATCTGCAAAGCCTGATCGCGACGGGCGTCACGACCGTCCACTTCGTCCCGTCGATGCTGGAGGTGTTCCTCGCCGAGGAGCAGGCCGGCGCACCGGCCCTGCGCCGGGTGATCTGCAGCGGCGAGGAACTGCCCGCCGACCTCGCGCGCCGGTGCACCGTCCGCTTCCCCGGCGTCGAGCTGCACAACCTGTACGGCCCGACCGAAGCGGCGATCGACGTCAGCCACTGGCACTGCCGGCCGGACCTCCTGGACGGGCTGACGCGGGTGCCGATCGGGCGGCCCATCGACAACGTCCGGCTGTACGTCCTCGACACCGGCAGGCGGCTCGTCCCGCCGGGGACGCCCGGTGAGCTGCACATCGGCGGCGTCGGCGTCGCCCGCGGCTACCTGAACCGGCCCGAGCTGACCGAAGCGCGGTTCGTGCCGGATCCGTTCGAGCCCGGCGGGCGGCTGTACCGGACCGGCGACCTCGCCCGCCACCGGCCCGACGGCACCCTCGAGTTCCTCGGCCGGATCGACACCCAGGTCAAGATCCGCGGCCAGCGCGTCGAGCTGGGCGAGATCGAGGCCGCCCTGCGCGGTGACGACGTGCGCGACGCCGTCGTCGCCCTGCGCGAGGACCGCCCCGGCGACCAGCGCCTGGTCGCCTACCTCGTCGGCAGCACGGCGCGGCCGGACGAACTGAAGGACCGGCTCAAGCGCATCCTGCCCGACTACATGGTGCCCGGCGCCTACGTCACGCTCGACAGCTTTCCCTTGACCCCCAACGGAAAGCTCGACCGAAAAGCGCTTCCCGCCCCGGAACCGTCCACTGCGGACGCGGGCGGCACCGAGCCGCGCACGGACGTCGAGAAGCTGATGGCGCGGCTGTGGCAGGAGGTGCTCGGCCTGGACCGGGTCGGCATCGACGACGACTTCTTCGACCTCGGCGGGCACTCCCTGCTGGCCACCAAGGTGGTCTCGCGGCTGCGCCGCAGCCTGCCCGAGGGCTCGCCCGGCATCACGGTCATGGACGTCTTCGCAGAGCCGACGATCCGCGAGCTGGCCGCGATGATCGAGACGCCGGACGCGGAAAGCCGCGCGGGCAAACGGCTCTACGAGCTGACCCGGCCGGTTCCCGGGCACGAACGCCTGGTCACCTACGTCGGCGTGCCGTACGCGGGCACCAGCGCGGTCGTCTTCCAGCCCCTGGCCGACGCGCTGCCGCCCGGGTGCACGCTGTTCGCCGTCGCGTTGCCCGGCCACGACCCCGGGATCGTCGAGGAATCGCTGCCCCTCGAGGAGATCGCGCAGGAGTGCGTCGACGAGATCCTCGAGCGGGTCACCGGTCCGCTGGTCCTCTACAGCCACTGCCTGGGCAGCGCGCTGACCACGGAGATCGCGCGCCGGCTGGAGGCGGCCGGCCGGGAGATCGACGCGATCTACGTCGCCGCGAACTTCCCGTTCGCACTGCCGGTGCGGGGCGCGCTCGGCAAGCTCGGGCAGCTGACCAAGTTGAAGCGGCTGCGCAGCGACCGGTCGTGGGCGAACTGGCTGCGTGGCATGGGCGCCGACCTCGAAGGCCTGCCGCCCGAAGAGATCCAGCTGATCGTCAAGCTGATGCGCGAAGACGGCGCGAACGCGGAGGACTACTTCTCCGCCCTGCTCGACACCGGCGCCGCGAAGCTGCGCGCGCCGATCATCTCGGTGATCGGCGAGCGCGACCCGATCACCGAGTACTACCAGGAGCGCTACCGGGAATGGCAGATCGTCACCCGGAAGACGGCGCTGGTCGTGCTCGACGAGGCCGGGCACTACTTCCTCCGGTTCCGCCCCGAAGAGCTCGCCGAGATCATCACCTCCGTGCACCCGGCCCTGAACGCCGGGACCACCGGCGAGCTGACCCGCGAGGCCCGCGGCGAGGACGCGAGCTGGTGGTTCGCCGAGGTCTCCGAAGCACCGGACGACGTCCCGCCGCCCCGGACCCCGCAGCCGAGCCTCGGGCGGTTCCTCACCGTCGCGGCCGGGCAGCTCGTGTCGATCACCGGCTCGCAGCTGACCGAGTACGCCATCCCCCTGTGGATCTACCTCACCACCGGCTCGCTGACGTCGTACGCGACGTCGTGGATCTTCGGCATGCTCGGGCTCTTCCTGGCCCCGGTCGCCGGGGCGATCGTGGACCGCTGCGACCGGCGGAAGGTGATGCTCGCCGCCGACTGCGCGTCCGGCGTCGTCCAGGGTGTGTTCGCGCTGATCTACTTCACCGGGGAGCTGCGGATCTGGCAGATCTGGATCGGGCTCGGGCTGCTGTCGGTGGCGCTGGTGTTCCAGCGGCTGGCCTACCAGTCCGCGGTGCCGCAGCTGGTGCCGAAGCACTTCCTCGGCCACGCCAACGGCGTCGTGCAGCTCTCGACCGGCGTCGGCCAGTTCATCGCGCCGCTGCTCGCCGCCGCCGCGATCTCGCTGTTCAGCCTCGGCGGGATCCTGGTGTTCGACCTGGTCAGCTTCGCGGTCGCGGTCGTCGTCGTCGCCGCGGTCCGGTTTCCGCGGTCGATGCCGCACCGGCACCGCGAATCGCTCGGCCGCGAGATCGTCCACGGCTGGCGCTATTCGATGGGCAACCGCTACATCCGCGGCATGGTCGCCTACATGGGGCTGCTCAACATCTTCCTGTCCGCGGTGATCCTGCTGATCTTCCCGCTGGTGCTGTCCTTCGGGTCGCTGTCCACCGTGGCCACGGTGTCGTTCCTCGGCGGGATCGGCGCCGCGCTCGGCGGCCTGGCGATGTCGATGTGGGGCGGCCCGGGGCGGCGGCGGATGCGCGGGATGCTGACCGCCGGCATCGTGATGGGCTTCTGCGGCGCGTTCGCCGGGCTGCACGCGGGCGTCGCCGTCGTCGCGACCGGGCTGGCCGGGATGTTCTTCTGCGTGGCGCTGGTCAACGGCATCCACGCGACGATCGTGCAGGTCAAGGTGCCGCAGCGGTACCACGGCCGGGTGTTCGCGCTGGACCAGATGATCGCGTGGTCGACCATCCCGCTCGGGCTGATCGTGGTGGCGCCGCTGGTGATCGGGCTGTTCGAGCCGCTGCTCATGCCCGGCGGCGGCCTGGCCGCGAGCGTCGGCGCGGTGCTCGGGACGGGCCCGGGCCGGGGCATCGGGTTCAGCTACGTCGTGCTCGGGCTGCTGATCGTCGCGCTCGGCCTGGCGGCGCTGCGCACCCGCGTGCTCTCGCGCTTCGACGAGGACCTGCCGGACGCGCTGCCCGACGACGTCGTGGGCATCCAGTCCCTGCGGGAGCGGCGAGGAGAAGGAGCGCGTCGATGATCGAGCTGGCCCGGGACGACCGGCCGGCGTTGCTCGCGGAGGACGGCACGGTCACCACCTACCGCGAGCTGGCCGGCCAGGTCGATGCGCTGTCCGCCTGGCTGCGCGGGGTCGTGGCGCCGGACCAGGTCGTCGCGGTGGCCATGGGCAACTCGCCGTCCGCGGTCGCCACGCTGCTCGCGACGGCGTCGGTCGCGGTCTGCGCGCCCCTGCCGCCCGGGCAGCCGGCGGCGGGACTCGGCGCGTCCGTGCTCATTTCCGACAGCGACGGCGACGCCGGGATTCCGGTGGTCCGGCCCTTCGACGACGTCGGCCGGCGGTCCGGACCGCGGTGTTCGGTACCGGGAACCGCCTTGCTCGTGCGGACCTCCGGCAGTACCGGCGCGGCGAAGCTCGTGCCGCTGACCGCCGAGGGGGTGCGGCACGCGGCGTCGCTGGTCGCCGGGACGCTCGAGCTGACGCCCGCCGATCGCGTGCTGAACGTGCTGCCGCTGCACCACACGCACGGTCTCGTCGGCGTGGTGCTGTCGACCCTGACGGCCGGGGCGAGCGTCGTCTGCCTGCCGGGGTACCGCGACGAGGGGATGCTCGCCGCGTTCCGCGCGTTCAGGCCGACCTGGTACAGCGCGGTCCCGGCGATCCACGCGCGGGTGGCCGCGTTCGCCGCCGACGGGCGGCTCGACGGGCACCGGCTGCGGTTCGCGCGGTCCGCGTCCGCCCCGCTGCCCGAACCGCTGCGGGTCCGGCTCGGGGACGCGCTCGGCGTGCCGGTCCTGCAGGCCTACGCGCTGACCGAAGCACCGGGCGAGATCTGCGCGCACAGCCCGTCCGTGCCGGTGCGCCCGGGTACGGTCGGTCCGCCGGTCGGCTGCGAGGTGTCCGTTGCCGCCTCCGGCGAGATCATGGTGCGCGGGCCGCACGTCTGCCCCGGCTATCTGTCCACAATGGATGGCCCGCTGACCGCGCACCCCGGTGGGCAGCTGGCCACCGGCGACCTCGGCCGGCTCACCGGCGACGGCGACCTGGTCCTGTCCGGGCGCCGCGACGACGTGATCAACCGCGCCGGGGAGAAGGTCTTCCCGGCGGAGCTGGAGAACGTCCTGGCCGGGCACCCGGGCGTGACCGACGTGGTGGTCGGCGGCGCGGCGGACCCGGTGCTCGGCGAGGCCGTGGTCGCCGTCGTCGTCGCCTCCGGGGACGTGACCGACGAGGACCTGCGCCGCCGCTGCGCGCGGACGTCGGACCGCAGCCCGGACCGGTTCGCGCGGGTCACGGAGATCCCGCGCTCGGCCACCGGCAAGGTGAACCGCCGGGCGCTGGTCGCCTCGCTCGGCCCGGCGCCCGAAGTCTCGGACGTGCTCGACGCCGTCGCCGCCATCTGGGCCGAGGTGCTGTTCCTGCGGGAGCCCGACCCGGACACCGGCCTGGACGAGCTGGGCGGCGAGTCGCTGCACGGCGCCCGCATCGAGGCGCTGGTCACCGAACGCCTCGGCGTCCGGCTGCCGCCGTCGGCCGTCCTCGACCGGGGGATGACGATCCGCAAAATGGCGGCGCTGGTCCAGGATCCGTGAGCCCCGCCGCCACCCTCGCGACGGTGCTGCTGACCTACCTGCCGGCCGCGGTCTCCCCCGGCCCCAACTTCGTGCTGATCGCACACACGGCCGCGGCCGGCAGCCGCCGGGCCGCGGTCGCCGTCGCACTCGGCGTCGTCGCCGCGGGCGGGCTGCTCGCCGCCGTGGCCGTCTTCGGGCTGGGCACCCTCCTGGCGCGCGAACCGTGGCTCGCCACCACCCTCCGGATCGTCTGCGGCGCCTACCTGGCCTGGCTCGGTCTCCGCCTGTGGTGGACCGCCCGGGCCCCGGAAACCGCCCCACCCGCCACCCACGGCAACGCATTCCGCCGCGGCGTGCTCAGCAATCTCACCAACCCCAAGGCCGCCGCGTTCTTCGGCAGCGTCCTCACCGCCACGCTCCCACCCACCGAACCCACGGCCGTCAAAGCCGCCGCGGTCGCGCTGATCGTCGTGGCGTCCAGTGCCTGGCACCTGAGCGTGGCGCTCCTGTTCTCCTCTCCCGCCACCCAACGCTGGTACGCGCGCGCGAAACCGGCCCTGAACCGGGCCGTGGGCACGATTCTCGTGGTGCTCGGCGTGCTTCTCGCCGTAACGCCGTGAAGGCCTCCCCGCGCGAGCGAGGAGGCCTTCACGGATCAAGCGGGAACTACCGGACGCCGCCCGAAGCGCGCTGCTTCTGCGCGTGCGCGGAGCGGGTGCAGACCTCGCCGACGTCGACCGTCTGAGCGCGGTCGACGTAGACGTCCGCCACGCCGACGAGCTTGCCGCTCGGCGACGAGCAGGTCAGCTGGTAGGCCTCCTTCGTGCCGTACGTCGGCGGGATCGGCGACGAGAACGACACGTCGCCTGCCCAGTCGTCGGTCGCGCTCGGGTTGGCCTGGTCGTAGTTGACCACCACGGCCTTGTAATCGCCGGCCGGCGGGTCGAACAGCACCGCGTGCTCGGACGTCGTGCCGCCGTTGGCCGACGAGCTGACCAGGTTGCCCGCCGAGTCGTAGACGTAGAGGTCCCAGTCGGTCGAGGTGCTCGCCCAGTTGATGTTGACGCTGAACTTCCCGTTGTCGACCTTGGGCAGGCCGTCGACGTGGAAGGTGAACGAGTCACCCGCCGGGTCGGTCGGGTAGTTCTGGTTGATCGGCGGCACGCCCGCCGGGTTGGCGACCGCGTAGCCCTGCTGCGCGGGGCCCTGCGGGTCGCGCCCGTACCGGCCGGCCACGTACGGCCGCGTCGACGGGTTGACCGACCACGCGAAGCGCCCGCCGGTGGCGGTGAACTTCGAGTTCAGGTCGTCGGTGATGTAGATCGGCGGCTTGGTGGAGCCGTCGGGCTGGATCACCGGCGACGTCGGCGTCTGGAACGTCTTGTGCAGCTTGAGCTGGTAGTTCTTCGGCGCCGAGCCGATCAGCGTCGAGTGCTGCTGCGGGTCGGCCGCGTTGCCCAGCATGTCCAGGAACGCCTGGCGGTTGCCGCCCTTGCCGGCGCCGGCCGCGGGGGCCAGGCCCTCGTACTCCGCCACGACGCTGTCGGCGTAGGGCCCGTGGAAGCCGTTGCCGCCGACCTCGATGGTGAAGCCCCAGCCGGCGGTGGCCCAGTACGACCAGTCCTCGGTGGTGCCGGTCGTGTCGTAGAGCGCCCAGCTCGGCTCGCTGGTGTAGCCGTTGCGCGAGGCCAGCTTGTCGCCGAGGGCCTTGTACTGCGGCTCCTCCAGCGGCGGGCGGACGTCCGCCACGCCCGGCGGGCGCAGCACCAGCGCGGCGACGGTGTGCATCGTGATCAGGTTCGTCACCTGGCGCGAGGACACGATCGAGCGCACGTTGCGCACCTCGGGCTCGCTGAACGGCGCGGACCCGCGGAAGGTGTCGCCGCTCCAGGCCAGCTCGGCGCCGGCGCCGCCCCAGAAGCCGCCGTAGTTGCGGTTCGGGTCGGTGCCGCGCACGCGGCCGCCCGGGTTCGCCTTGCACACGCCGGTCGCGTACTGCGGCGGCGAGTCGTTGACGTTGCAGTTCTTGCGCTTCATCTCGTAGTCGAACCGGGTGAAGTCACCCTTGGGCTCGGCCTCGCGGGAGATCTCGAAGCCGTCCGGGTTGATGATCGGCACGACGATGTTGCGCGTCTTGCTCACCAGCGACCGGATGGCCGGGTCCTTGGCGTAGCCGTTGACCAGCTCGTACGCCCATTCCATGACGTGCTCGCCGGCCGGCCACTCCCGGGCGTGGTGCACGCCCATGGTGAAGTTCACCGGCTTGCCGTCGGTGACGTTCTTGACGTCGGTGGCGATTTCGACGCCGACGACGTCCCGGCCCTCCCACGTCGACTCCGGCATGGTGAACGCCGAAACCAGGTTCGGGTTCTTGCGGGCGAGTTCCTTCATCTCGAAGTTGTACTCGTAGAGGTGCCGGTAGCTGGTGCGCCCGGACGGCAACGCCGAAGCGTCGGTCTTCGCGGCGTACTGGCGGTCGGCCTTCGCGTCCTGGACCGACTTCGCCGACAGGTCCGCCTCGACGACCTTCGACTTGAAGCCGCTGTCGGCGAGCGTCTTGCGGTCGGCGTCACCGGCGAGGACGACCTCGACCCCGGTCGCGTCACCCTTCTCCGTGACGTCGAGGCCGAGGGCGGTCAGCTTGTTCTTGTCGGCGCGCGTCGGCGTCTCGACGCGGACGAGCTCCGCGCGCTGGGCCGCCGGGGCCGTTCCGGTCGGCGTGCCCTGCGGCGTCAGCGCCAGGAAGTCGACCCCCAGCTGGACCTGACCGGCGGAGCCGCCGTACCGGCAGCCCTGGACGACGAGCTCCTGTCCCTTCTTCACGAAGCTTTCGGCGAGTTCGTGGCTGCGCAACGCCGCCGAGGCGGCGACCACCGCGCCGGTGGCCTTGTCGAACACGGCGACGTCCCAGTCACCCTCCGCGCCCTGCGCCGCCTTGAGCCGCGCCTGGACCAGACCGTCCACAGTAGACGTCACCTCGCGGCGATCGGCGCCCGAAGTACCCTTGGGCAGCACCTTCGCGAAGCACGAACGGGGCACCGACTTGTCGGCGCGCAGGATGTTCTGCGCCGCGGTCGCGGTGCCCGACGGCAACGCGACGAACGCTCCGGCCAGTGCGACGGCCGAAGCCAGCATCACCAGCCGTCTTGGTGAATTCCCCACAGGAAGCGACCTCCTTGACCGAGACCGGCACGCACGGACGTACCGGAACCGAGCGACCATAATGGAGGAAATCCGGCCGCGGACACCGCCGTAAGTCGTACAGTGTTCAACCCGCTTCACCCGTTTCACGGGAGTTCAACCACCGGTCGGCTACCGTCGGTCCATGGTCACGTTCCCTGCGCGACGAGTGTCGGCCGCGGTTTCGCTGACGGGCATCGCGGCCTTGGCGCTCGGCGCCGGCCTGGTGCTGCTGCTGCAGGTCATCCCGCCCACCGATCGGATCAGCGTCACCCGCCGCACGATCAGCGAATACGGTTTGTCCGATCACAAATGGGTGTTCGACCTGGCGGTGGTCCTGGTCGCCCTCGGTTCCGCGGCCGGCCTGGCCGTCCTGCGCGGCCAGCGGCGGCTCCCCGTGCCCGCGGCCATCTTGGGGACACTGTGGACAGTCGGGCTGCTGGTCATCGTCGCGTTCCCCAAGCCGGACTGGGCGACGGTCTCCCGCGCGGACTTCGGCGGCACGCTGCACCGGATCGCCAGCGTGGTGGCGTTCGTGGCCCTGCCGCTGGCGGTCCTGGTGGCCGCACGCACGGCGTTCCCGTCGTCGCCCGGGCGTCGCCGGCTGGCACGCGTGCTGGCGATCGTGTCGCTGGGCTGGTTCGCGGTGATCCTGGGCGCGGTGCTGGTGGCCGCGGCGACGGACGGCCGCTGGTGGACCCTCATCCCGCTCGGCCTGGTGGAACGCGGGATGGCGCTGACGGAACTGATCGCCCTCGGCGTCCTGCTCGCCCCGGTCGGGGCAAGGTCCGGACAACCGCGGTAGCCCCTCGCCCGGCCGTCGATAACCTACACTGTAGGCACGCCGATCGGAGGGGGATGTCGTGATCGGAGCCCTGACCTGGGCGAAACCCGTGGTGCGGTGGGGCCTCGGCCACGCACTCCCCCGGACCGTGCTGCGCCGCGAGGCCCGGCGCGGGGATCTGCAGGGGCGGATGGTGGTCGACGCGGCCGACGGCCGGGACCTCACCGGCCTGTTCGAGGAGATCCGCGACGCCGGCCCGCTCGCGCGCACCCGCTTCGGCTGGATGACCACCACGCACACCGCCGTCCGGGAGGTGCTCTCCAGCGAGGACTTCCGCGTCGGCGTCTTCGGGAACGACGGCTCGGCGCTCGGCCGGCTGGGCGAGTGGGCGGCGGGCGAGCACCTGCACCCGGTGCGGCCGCCGTCGCTGCTGGCCGTCAACCCGCCCGAGCACACCCGCTACCGCAAGCTGGTCACCGGCGTGTTCACCGTGCGCGCGGTCGAGCAGCTGCGTGGCCGCGTGCAGGAGATCGCGGACGGCCTGCTCGACGCGCTCGACCCCGGCGCGCCGCTCGACCTCGTCGAGACCTACTGCGGCCTGCTGCCGGTGACGGTCATCAGCGAGATCCTCGGCGTGCCGCCGTCCGACCTCGGCAAGGTGCTGTCCCTGGGCGCGGCCGCGGCGCCCAGCCTCGACCTGGGGCTGGGCTGGCGCACGTTCCGCCACGTCGAGACGGCCCTGACCGAGTTCGACAGCTGGCTCGGCGAGCACCTCGACCACCTGCGCCGCAACCCCGGCGACGACCTGTTCAGCAAGCTCGTCGCGGCCCGCGACGGCGGCGTCGGCCTCACCGAGACGGAGCTGAAGTCGACCGCGGGCCTGGTGCTGGCGGCCGGGTTCGAGACGACCGTCAACCTGCTCGGCAGCGGCATCGCGCTGCTCGCGGGGGACCCCGGGCAGCTCGCCGTGCTGCGGGAGCGGCCGGAGCTGTGGGGCAACGCCGTCGAGGAGGTGCTGCGGTACGACCCGCCGGTCCTGCTGACCGGCCGGGTCGCCACCCGCGCGACGGAGGTCGCCGGGGTCCGGCTGCCGAGCGGGGCGCTGGTCACCACCGTGCTCGCGGGCGCCAACCGCGACCCCCGCGTGTTCGCCGACCCGGCCGCCTTCGACGTCACCCGGGCCGGCGCACGCGACCACGTGTCGTTCGGCGCCGGCCGCCACCACTGCCTGGGCGCGTCGCTGGCGCGCATGGAAGGCGAGATCGGCCTGCGCACGATCTTCGGCCGGTTCCCCGGCCTGCGCGTGCTGCCCGGCGGCCGCCGCCGGTCGACGCGCATCCTGCGTGGCTACGAGAACCTGCCCGCGGTGCTCGCGCCGTGACGGCCCGGCGGGGCCGGCCGTCCCCGAGCGTCCTGTCGCGGGACCGGATCCTCCTCGCCGGGCTCGCGCTGGTCGACGAAGAAGGCTTGGACGCGGTCAGCATGCGCAAGCTGGCGCGGCGGCTCGGCGTCGACCCGATGAGCCTGTACAACCACGTCGACGGCAAGGACGCGTTGCTGGACGGGATCGCCGAGGTGCTGCTGGCCGCGATCCCCGCACCGCCGCCCGAGGCGGACCTGCGGGAGACGATGTCGGCGCTCGCGCACGGCTTCCGGGCGGCGATGCTCGACCACCCGCGGGCGGCGCCGCTCGTGCTCACCCGCCGGCTCGCGTCGATGACGGCGCTGGCCCCGGTGGAGGCGGCGCTCGCCCCGCTGCTCGCGGCGGGTTTCCCGCCCGATCGCGCGGTGCACGGGCTGCGGGCCGTCCTGGCGTTCCTCATCGGCACGCTGATGCGCGAGGTGGAGGCCGCACCGACGTTCGGCGGCAGCGTCCAGCGGCTCGCGGACCTTTCGGCGTCCGGCCTGCCCGCAGTGGCCGCGGCGGCGCCCTACCTGGCCGTGTGCGACCACGAAGCGGAGTTCGAATTCGGGCTGCGGATCATGCTGGACGCCCTCGGCGAGCCTTAACGGATCCGTTCGTGCAGCGCGGCCATCCGCCGGTCGAGGTCGGCCGCGGTCCGCGCGGCGGCCGCGAGTTCGCCGGCGAAGTCGGGCGGGACGCTGTCGCGGTACTTGTAGGAGAGCTTGTGCTCGACGGCGGCCCAGAAGTCCATGGCGATGGTGCGCAGCTGGACCTCCACCTTGACCTTTTCCACCCGGTCGGACAGGAAGACCGGGATGCGGACGATGAGGTGCAGGCTGCGGTAGCCGTTCGCCTTCGGGTTCGCGATGTAGTCCTTGGTGCGCAGCAGCTCGACGTCGTCCTGCGCGGTGAGCATGCGCGCGACCTCGTGGACGTCGGAGACGAACGGGCAGACGACCCGGATCCCGGCGATGTCGTCGAGCACGTGCGCGGCGGCGACCCAGTCGGCACCCAGACCGCGGCGCCGCACTTTTTCCTTGATCGCTTCGGGTCGTTTGACCCGGCTCGTGATGTGCTCGATCGGGTCGTGCCGGTGGACGAAGTCGAACTCCTCGCTGAGGATCCGCAGCTTCGTCATCAGCTCTTCGATGGCGAACTTGTACATCAGGAGGAACCGAGGAAGCTGCCCGGCGACGGCGAGCTCGTCGGCCGCCTCGCGCAGGTCCTCGGCCGCCGGGTCGGTGGTCACTGAAGCCTCGTGCTGTCGTCGGTCGTGGTCCGGGCGCAAGGGTACTGCGCTTCATCCCGGGAACGAACGGCGGCGGCCCGGAGTTCCCGCCGGTCACCGGTTCGGGT
>JARAWT010000088.1:0-36340 GCA_033793495.1 Streptomyces sp. MN03-5084-2B
GCCTTCGAACGGCGCGGCCGTGTCGGTGGCCAGCAGCGTGTCACCGGCGTAGAACTCGACCTTGCTCACCGTGCCGTCGCTGTCGGCGGCCGTCGCGGCTAGAGGGATCGTGGCCGGCGCGTAGTACGTGCCGGTCGAGGACGGCGCGGTCAGGGTGACGGTGGGCGCCTTGTTCGCGCCGGTGCACGCGGTGCCGTTCACGGAGAAGTCGGTGGGCGGCCGGTTGGCCGAGCCCTTCGAGCCGTTGAACCCGAACGACGTGCTCGCCCCGGTGTCGAGGTGGCCGTTGTAGGACATGTTCGTCGCGGTGACCGCGGCGCCGGACTGGGCGAAGGTGGCGCTCCAGCCCTGCTGGACCTTCTGGCCGTCGAGGAACGTCCAGCCGACCTTCCAGCTGTCGAAGGGAGCTCCGTCGTTGCGCAGCGAGACGTTCGCGGTGAACCCGGTGTCCCAGTCGTTGGTGGTGTAGGTGACGGAACAGGCGATGTCGGCGCCGAGCGCCGGTGGTGGGGCGACCACCGCACCCGTGACCGCCAGCACGGCCGAGGCCAGTGCCAGCGCACGGGCGCGCTTTCGAGGAGAGGAACGCATGGCTGCGGAACTCCTTTGTCCGTAGGGAGCCAGCGATCTGGGAGCGCTTCCAGGCGCAGACGGTAGCCAGCCGGAAACCTGGATGTAAAGAATCGAGTCAGAAGGACACCGCGCCCGCGGGTGTCACACTTGCGCGTCCGGCGAGCGACGTCGCACTGAACACTCCTGAACAGCCGCCGCCGATGGTGTCCCCGCCACTCTTTCGGCGCAGTGGTGCAGTGACACTGCGTTTTCTGAAACGTTATTTAGCGCCGAACGTGTACACCTGGACCGGGGAGCTCCCACCCACCGGGGAATGCCGGTCGGCTGGGCACACGGGGAGTTGAACGCAGCCGGGGAAACCGGCACGCGCCCAGGCGGACGACACGCGTGTCCGGATGGACGACACGCGTGTTCGGCCGGACACGGCCGGTCAGCTGGAGGCGCGGACCGCCAGGGACACCGGGAGGATGTGCTGGCGCGGCTTGAGGTTCTGGTCGTCCAGCAGGCGCATCAGGGTCTCGACCATGGCGTGGACCTGCTCGCGGGGGTCCTGGTGGACCGACGTCAGGGGCGGGTCCATGGCCGGGGCCAGGGTGACGTTGTCGTCGAAGCTGACCACCGCGACGTCGTCCGGGATGCGGCGGCCCGCGCCGCCGAGGGTGCGCAGCGCGCCCACCGCCATCATGTCGCTGGCGACGAACACCGCGTCGAGGTCCGGGTGCCGGGCCAGCAACGCCGACATCGCGTTCGCGCCGCCCGATAGGGTGAAATCAGCTTCTTCGGACAGGTCGGCGGGGTCGAGCCCGGCGTCGAGGAGGGTCTTGCGCCAGCCGGCGAGACGGTCTATCGGAGCGCTCTGGTCCTGGGGGCCGGCGATGGTGGCGATCCGCCGCCTGCCGGACGCGACCAGGTGCTCGACCGCCAGCCGGGCGCCGCCCTCGTTGTCGAAGTCGACGACGTGGACGCCACGGCGGATACCGGCCGCCTGACCGCCGAACACCACCGGGATGCGCAGCAGCCGCAGCGCCTTCGGCAGCGGGTCGGCCCGGTGCGGGGCGAACACCAGCGCGCCGTCGACGTGGCCGCCCTCGAGGAACCGCACCGTCCGGCTCAGGTCCTCGCGGATGTCACTGAAGATCAGCACCATCTGGCGGCCGACGTCGGCCAGCTCCCGGTAGCCGGCCCGCATGACCGCGGCGCGGTAGGGGTCGTCGAGCAGCCGGGACTCCGGCTCCGACAGCACCACCGCGATCGCACCGGTACGGCGCGTGACCAGCGACCGCGCCGCCTGGTTCGGGGAATAGCCCAGGTCACGGGCCGCGGCCAGGACCTTCTCGCGCGCCGCCGCGCTGACGTACGCGTCGTCGTTCAACGCCCGCGACGCCGTCGACCGCGACACCCCGGCGAACGCCGCGACGTCCTCCAGTGTCGGCCGTTCTTCATCGCCTGCTCGAGGCCCCACGGCACCGCCCTCGCTCACCCTCTGCAACTCTGACCGCCTCAGCTTAACGTTCACGCCTCTCGGCGTCCGGGAGCGCTCCTCGCAGGAAACACTCCGGTTACGACCTCTTGACACCGGTGAAGGGCCCCAGCAGACTCTGCCACACCTGGGAGCGCTCCCAGATCGGCTCCCAGCAGTGAGAGCGCTCATTCCCGTCAACAAGGTGGTTGGACACGTGAGAACGATCCGGAACGGCCTGGTCCTGGCACTGGGCATCACGATGACGGCGCTCGGCGCCTCGGCCTGCAACGGGGGCGGTGACACGAACACTCCGGCGGCGGCGAACCCGAACGAAAAGGTGGACCTGACGCTGGCGACGTTCACCGAATTCGGCTACGAGGGCCTCATCCCGGAGTACGAGCGGCTGCACCCCAACATCAAGATCACCCACCGCAAGACCGGCCAGGGCGGCCCCTACCACGAGGAACTCGTCACCAAGCTGGCCGCGGGTTCCGGCCTCGCCGACGTGACGGCCCTCGAAGAGGGCCACCTGTCGGACTTCCTCGACAAGGGTTCGAAGTTCAACGACCTGAGCAAGATCGGCCCGGCCGACGCCTCCCCTGACCGCTGGCTGCCCTGGAAGTACGACGCCGCCAAGACCAAGGACGGCAAGGTCATCGGCTACGGCACCGACATCGGCCCGCTCGCCATGTGCTACCGCAAGGACATGTTCAAGGCAGCCGGCCTGCCGGACGACCCCGAAGCGGTCAAGCCGCTGTTCGCCACCTGGGACAGCTACTTCGCCGCCGGTGCGGACTTCGTGAAGAAGAGCAACGGCAAGGCCTGGTTCGACTCGGCCGCGCAGAACTTCAACGCGATGGTCAACCAGCTCCCCGAGGGCTACATCAACAAGGACGACAAGCTGGCCCTCGACAGCAACCAGGGCATCAAGGACGCCTGGACCAAGGTCACCGACGCGGTCGCCAAGGGCGAGTCGGCCAAGCTCACCGCGTTCAGCAACGAGTGGAACACCGGCTTCAAGCAGGGCGCGTTCGCCACGAAGGTGTGCCCGGCCTGGATGCTCGGTGTGATCAAGGAGCAGGCCGGCCCGGAGAACGCGGGCAAGTGGGCGGTCACCGCGGCCTTCCCCGGTGGCGGCGGCAACTGGGGCGGTTCGTACCTGACCGTGCCGACGCAGTCGAAGCACCCGAAGGAGGCCGCCGAGCTCGCGGCCTGGCTGACCGCGCCGGAGCAGCAGATCAAGGCGTTCCAGGCCAAGGGCACTTTCCCGAGCCAGGTCAAGGCCCTGACCGACCCGGCGCTGCTGAGCTACACCAACGACTACTTCGGCGACACGAAGGTCGGCGCGCTGTTCGCCGAGCAGGCCAAGAAGGTGCAGAAGCCGCAGTACAAGGGCCCCGGTGACGGCCAGATCCAGGAGAACGCGTCCAGCCCGGCCCTGCAGGCGGTCGAGCAGGGCAAGTCGGCGTCGGACGGCTGGAACCAGATGGTCGAAGCCGCGAAGAAGATCACGCGCTGAACCGATGACCGTCCTCGACAAGGTCGCGCCAGAAGGGAGTAAGGCCGGGGAGCGCACGTCTCCCCGGCCCACCTTCCGTCACCGGTTGAGCCGGTGGGACGTCAAGGTCTCGCCGTACCTCTACATCGCGCCGTTCTTCATCCTCTTCGGGATCGTCGGGCTGTTCCCGCTGCTCTACACCGCGTATGTCTCGCTGTTCAAGTGGGAAGCCGGGACCGACGCCCCCGACTTCATCGGCCTCGACAACTTCAAGGAGCTCTTCGCCGACGCGCAGTTCTGGAACGCGCTGACGAACACGGTCAGCATCTTCCTGCTCTCCAGCATCCCGCAGCTCGTCATCGCGGTGATGCTGGCGGCGCTGCTCGGTTCCCGGCTGCGCGGCGCGACCGGGTGGCGCGTCGGCATCCTGCTGCCGTACGCGGCCAGCCTCGTCGCCATCGGCATCATCTTCGCCAACCTGTTCGGCCCGAAGTACGGGCTGATCAACGGCGTGCTGCAGACCATCGGCCTGGACCCGGTCGACTGGCAGGCCAACCGGTTCGGCAGCCACGTCGCGATCGCGATCATGGTGAACTGGCGCTGGACCGGTTACAACGCCCTGATCGTGCTGGCGGCCATGCAGGCCATCCCCAAGGAACTGCACGAGGCAGCCGTGATCGACGGCGCCGGCACCTGGCGCCGGTTCTGGAACGTCACGCTGCCCCTGCTGAAACCCACGCTGGTCTTCATCACCATCACCTCGACGATCGGCGGCCTGCAGATCTTCACCGAGCCGAAGCTGTTCGACGCCATGCCCGGGTCGAACAACGGCGGCTCCACCAACCAGTTCCAGACCGTGACGCTGTACCTCTACCAGACGGCGTTCCAGAACGCCGACCTCGGCTACGCCTCGGCGATCGCCTGGGTGCTGTTCCTGATCATCGTGCTCATCGCGCTGGCGAACTTCTTCATCACCAGCCGGATCGCCAGCACCCCGGCGGTGAAGGTGAAGAAGAAATGACCACACTCCAGAGTGAAATCCCCAGCGGTGACGTCCGGAAGACCGGCGTCCGGCAGAAGGTCGCCACGCTCGGCAAGCCACGCAAGGCGACCTACGTCGTGCTGGCGATCTTCGTGCTCGGGTCGCTGTTCCCGTTCTACTGGTCGTTCCTGGTGGCCAGCCGCGACAACGGCATGCTCACCGAGCGCATCCCGCCGTTCGTGCCCGGCGGCAACTTCTTCGCCAACGCCGCGCGGGTGTTCGACACCGTGCCGTTCTGGAAGGCGCTGGCCAACAGCGTCATCGTGTCCGGCACGGTGACGCTGACGACGGTGCTGTTCTCCTCGCTGGCCGGGTTCGCCTTCGCGAAACTCCGGTTCCGGGGACGCAACAAGCTGTTCGTGTTCATCGTCGTCACGCTCGCGGTGCCCACCCAGCTCGGCATCATCCCGCTGTTCATCGCGATGTCCGAACTGGGCTGGACGGGCAGCCTGACGGCGGTCATCGTGCCCAACCTGGTCACCGCGTTCGGCGTGTTCTGGATGCGGCAGTACACAGTGGACGCTCTGCCGTACGAGCTGATCGAGGCCGCGCGCGTCGACGGCTGCAGCATGATCCGGATCTTCTGGAACGTCTGCATGCCCGCGGTGCGTCCCGCCGCGGCGATCCTCGCGATGTTCACGTTCATGATGTCGTGGAACGACTTCCTGTGGCCGCTGGTGGTCCTGGACGCGGGCAACCCGACCGTCCAGGTCGCGCTGGAGAAGCTCCAGAGCGGCTACTACGTCGACTATTCGCTGGTGCTGGCCGGCACGACCCTGGCCACCATCCCGATCCTCATCGTCTTCGTCCTCCTCGGCCGCCAGATCGTGGCCGGGATCATGCAAGGTGCCGTGAAAGGGTGAACATGTCCGTACATCCCGACAGCGTTCGGGCGGAGACCGCGTTGATGTTCCCGCCTGGCTTCGTCTGGGGCGCCGCCACCGCGGCGTTCCAGGTCGAAGGAGCCACGACGGCCGACGGGCGCACCGACTCGGTCTGGGACGTCTTCGCCCGCCGCCCGGGTGCGGTCCGGGGCGGCGACAACGGCGAACCGGCGGCCGACCACTACCGCCGGTACTCCGAAGACGTCGGGCTGATGCGCCGGCTCAACCTCGGCGCCTACCGCTTCTCGCTGGCCTGGCCGCGGGTGCGGCCGGACGGCGGCGAGGCGAACACCGCCGGGCTCGCCTTCTACGACCGGCTGGTCGACTGCCTGCTCGAATCCGGCATCCAGCCGTGGGCGACGCTGTACCACTGGGACCTGCCGCAGGCGCTGGAGGAGAAGGGCGGCTGGACCAACCGGGACACCGCCTACCGGTTCGCCGAGTACGCCGAGACCGTGCTGGAGCGCCTCGGTGACCGCGTCGCCAGCTGGTCGACGCTCAACGAGCCGTGGTGCGCGGCGATGCTCGGCTACGCCGGCGGCATCCACGCGCCCGGCCGCACCGACCACCCGGCGGCCGTGGCCGCCACGCACCACCTGCTGCTCGGTCACGGCCTGGCGATGGACGTCATCCGGCGGCACGCCCCGGGCACCGCGGCCGGCATCACGCTGAACCTGTACCCGGTCGCCCCGCACGACCCGGCGAACGTCTCCGACGTCGCCGCGGCCCGGCGGATCGACGGCCTGCAGAACCGGTTGTTCCTCGACCCGGTGCTGCGCGGCGGCTACCCGGACGACCTGGTCGCCGACCTCGAGCCGTTCGGGCTGGGCTCGGTCGTGCGCGACGACGACGCCGCGGTCATCGCCGCGCACGTCGACTGGCTGGGCGTGAACTACTACCGCGACTACCGCGTCGCGGGCCGTCCGGTGCCGGGCAGCGAGCCGGCGGGCCCGGAGTGGGTCGGCGCGGCCGACGTGCACTTCGTGCCGGACCCGGCAGCCCCCCGCACCGACTCGGGCTGGGAGGTCCAGCCGGGCGGGCTCACCGAGTCCCTGCTGCAGGTGCACCAGGGCTACCGGCCGGTGCCGCTGTACATCACGGAGAACGGCGCGTCCTACCCCGACGTCGTCTCCGACGGCGGTGACATCGTCGACACCGACCGCGTCGCGTTCCTCGACTCCCACCTGCGGGCGGCGCACGACGCCATCCAGGCCGGCGTCGACCTGCGCGGGTACTTCTACTGGTCGCTGCTGGACAACTTCGAGTGGGCCGAGGGGTACGCGAAGCGGTTCGGCCTGGTCCACGTCGACTACGACACGCAGCGGCGGACGCCCAAGCAGAGTGCCCACTGGTACTCCCGCGTGATCGGCCTCAACGGCCTGGGCTGACCGAAGCGCCCCAATGTGGCCTTCGGTGCGTTGAACGCACCGAAGGCCACATTGGGGCGCTCGAGCGGGGGCGTGCATTCCGCCGGGCGCGTTGCCAGACTGACCGGTATGGGACTGCGCAGCGAAGCTTGGTTCGACAACCCCGCCGACCCCGGGATGACCGCGCTCTACCTCGAGCGGTACATGAACTGGGGCCTGACCCGGGAGGAGCTGCAGTCCGGCAAGCCGATCATCGGGATCGCGCAGACCGGCTCCGACCTCACCCCCTGCAACCGCCACCACCTGCAGCTGGCCGACCGGACGCGCGAGGGCATCCGGGAGGCGGGCGGGATCGCGATCGAGTTCCCGGTCCACCCCATCCAGGAGACCGGCAAGCGCCCCACCGCGGCCCTGGACCGCAACCTCGCCTACCTCGGCCTGGTGGAGACCCTCTACGGCTACCCGATCGACGGCGTCGTGCTCACCACCGGCTGCGACAAGACCACCCCGGCGTGCCTGATGGCCGCCGCGACCGTCGACCTCCCGGCGATCGTGCTCTCCGGCGGCCCGATGCTCAACGGCTGGTTCAACGGCGAGCGCACCGGCTCCGGCACGATCATCTGGAAGGCACGCGAGCTGCTCGCCGCCGGTGAGATCGACGACGCCGGGTTCATGGAGCTCGTCGCCTCGTCCGCGCCGTCGCCGGGGCACTGCAACACGATGGGCACGGCGTCCACGATGAACGCGCTCGCCGAAGCACTGGGGATGAGCCTGCCCGGCTGCGCGGCCATTCCGGCCCCGCACCGCGACCGGGCGCGGATGGCCTACCGGACCGGGCTGCGGATCGTCGAGATGGTCCGCGAAGACCTCAAGCCGTCGGACATCCTCACGCGCGAAGCGTTCGAGAACGCCATCGTGGTGAGCTCCGCGATCGGCGGGTCGACCAACGCCCCCATCCACGTCGGCGCGATCGCCCGGCACATCGGCGTCGAGCTGCCCCTGGACGACTGGCAGCGGCTCGGCCACGCCGTCCCGCTGCTGGTCGACCTGCAGCCCGCGGGCAAGTACCTCGGCGAGGAGTTCCACCGCGCGGGCGGCGTCCCGGCCGTGGTGCACGAGCTGATGCGGCACGGGCTGATCCACGAGGACGCGCCCACCGTCAACGGCCGCACCCTCGGCGACAACTGCCGGGCCGCCGAGGCCGGCGACCGGGACGTGATCCGGACCTTCGACACCGCGCTCACCCCCGACGCCGGGTTCCTGGTGCTGAAGGGCAACCTCTTCGACGCGGCGATCATGAAGTCCAGCGTGATCTCGCCGGAGTTCCGGCGGCGGTACCTGGCCGGCGGCGTCTACGAAGGCACCGCGGTCGTGTTCGACGGCCCGGAGGACTACCACGCCCGCATCGACGAGGAGGACCTCGGCGTCGACGAGCACTCGCTGCTGGTGATGCGCGGCACCGGCCCGCTCGGCTACCCGGGATCCGCGGAGGTGGTCAACATGCGGCCGCCCGCGGAGCTGATCAAGCGGGGCGTGCACGAGCTGCCCTGCCTCGGCGACGGCCGCCAGTCGGGCACCTCGGGCTCGCCGTCGATCCTCAACGCCTCCCCCGAGGCCGCGGCGGGCGGCGGCCTCGCCGTGCTGCGCACCGGGGACCGGGTCCGGATCGACCTCGGCGCCGGAACCGCGGACGTGCTGATCTCCGACGAAGAACTCGCGCGGCGCCACCGGGAGCTGGCCGAAGCGGGCGGCTACCCGGTGCCGGAATCGCAGACGCCGTGGCAGGAGATCCAGCGGACGATGGTCGATCAGCTGTGTGACGGCATGGTGCTGCGCCCGGCCGTGGCCTATCAGCGGATCGCGGTGACCAAGGGGATTCCCCGCGACAACCACTGAGTTTCCCGCTTCGGAACCGCGGGAAACGGGTACTCAGCCCGGTAGCCGAGGCGAGGAGGCCACCATGCTCCCGGATCGAGAACGCCACGCCCTGCGCGAAATCGAGGCGGAGCTGCGCGCGAGTGATCCCGCGTTCGCCGCCGCACTGAGCGGCCGCAAACTGCGTGCGCCCAGGAGGTTCAGCCTGTTGCTGGTGCTCAGCGACATCACGGCGGTGGTGATGCTGCTGGTCGGGCTGTTCGCCCGCGATGCCGCGCTCGTGCTCTGGGGCACGGTGAGCGCGGGCGCGCTGGTGGCCTGGCACATCGCCCGCGCCGAGGAGATCCGCGAGTCCACTCAGGACGGTGCGGCGACGACCGGCTCGGCCTGACTTCCCCGAAAGCCCGGCATACCTCGCGAAACGGCCGCCCGCGCACTGCGGGCGGCCGTTTCGCGTCGTGAGCCGGTCACTCAGTCGTAGGACAGCGCCTCGACCAGCTCGCCGGCGCTCGGGTTCGACAGCGCCCTGGCCACGTCGGCCTGGGCGACGATCCCGACGAGGTCGTGCCCGTCGATCACCGGCAGCCGGCGGACGCGGTGCTCCGACATCGTGCGCAGGATCTCCTGGGCGTCGTCGTCTGCGCCGATCGTGACGACCTCGCCCTGGGCGAGCTCGCCGGCGTGGACCGCGCGCGGGTCCTTGCCCTCGGCTAGGACCTTCACCACGATGTCGCGGTCGGTGATCATGCCCTTGAGCCGGTTGTCCTCGCCGCAGATCGGCAGGGCGCCGACCCCCTTCTGCGCCATCGTGACCGCGGCGTCGTGCACGGTGTCGGACTCCCGGGCGCAGGTCGCGTCCGACGTCATGATGTCGCGTGCGGTGGTCATCGTGAGCTCCTTTCCGTGGGTCCGTGGGGTCCGGCTACCCGGGCCGGGCACGTTTACCCGCGCCCCGGACGGGGAATTTCGGTGCACATGCCGGATTCCCGCGGTGCCGAGCCGCCGGACACCACCGACCTCGACCGGTTGCGGTCGGCGGCGTCCGGCTGCCAGGGGTGCCACCTCTTCCAGGACGCCACGCAGACCGTGTTCGGCGAAGGCACGGCCGGGGCGAAGGTCCTCGTCGTCGGCGAGCAGCCGGGCGACAAGGAGGACCTGGCGGGCGAGCCGTTCGTGGGCCCCGCCGGGAAGCTGCTGGACCGCGCCTTCGAAGAAGCCGGCTTCGACCGGCGGTCGTTGTACGTGACCAATGCGGTGAAGCACTTCAAGTTCAAGCGCGACGAACGCGGGAAGCGCCGGATCCACCAGAAGCCGGGGCGCACCGAGGTGGTCGCGTGCCGTCCGTGGCTGCTGGCCGAGCTGCGCGCGGTCCGCCCGGAACTGGTGCTGCTGCTGGGCGCGACGGCCGCGCAGTCGTTGCTGGGCCCGAAGTTCCGGCTCACCGCCCACCGCGGCGAGCCTTTGGAGCCGCCGGCGGACCTGGCCGAGCTGGTTTCGTCGGCCATGGCGACGGTCCACCCGTCGGCGGTGCTGCGGGCCCCCGACCGGGATGACGCCTACGCCGGCTTCGTCGCCGACCTGCGGGCCGCGGCCAAGCTGCTCAGGTGAGGTGCTCCAGCGCCGCTTTCGCCGAAGCGGCGTGCCGGCCGAGGTCCCGCCAGGGATCTTCCTTGCGGGCCAGCCGCTGTTTTTCCTTGCCCAGCGCCCAGCCGGCCGGGTCCGCCTTGCCCAGCTCGCGCCAGTCCAGCGGGGTCGCGGCCGCCGCACCGGGGCGGGCACGCAGCGAGTACGGGGCGACGAACGTCTGCGCGTACCCGTTGCGGTTGGCGTCCAGGAAGATCCGGTCGCCGCGCTTGTCCTTGCGCTGGGCCGTGGTCAGCCGGTCCGGGTCGTCCGCGGCGACCGCGTCGGCGAGGGCGCGCGACAGCTCCAGCACCGTCTCCGTGTCCGCCTTCGCGTCCAACGGCGCGAGGACGTGGAACCCGCGGCCACCGGTGGCCTGGACGAACGCGGTCAGGCCCGCCCGCTCGTAGTGGTCGCGGATGCGCCGGGCGACCGCGCGCAGCTCCGCCACCGGCGTGCCCTCCGGCGGGTCGAGGTCCAGCACCAGCCGGTCCGGGCACTCCGGCGCGTCTACAGTGGACAGCCAGACGTGGAACTCCACGGTTCCCTGGTTCGCGAGGTAGGCCAGCGTTTTCGCGTCATCGCACACGACGTAGTCGTCGGTGCCGCCGCCGCGCCGGGGCACGCGCTCGACCCGGATCGAGTCCGGGAAGTGCTCCCCCGGGTGCTTCTGGAACCAGCCCGGCTTCCCGATGCCGTCGGGGAAGCGCCGCAGCGTCAGCGGGCGGCCGCGCAGGTGGGGCAGCATGACGTCCGCGACGGCGCGGTAGTACCCGACGACGTCACCCTTGGTGAGGCCGTCGTCGGGGTAGAACACCTTGTCCGGGTGAGAAGTCTCCACGGTCACGACGCCTTCAGGGCCTTTTCGAGCTGGGCGCGCGTCATCTTCGACCGGCCCTTCACGCCCTGCTCGCGGGCCAGCTTGTCCAGATCGGCCTTCGACAGCTTCGCCAGTTCGGGCTTCTTCGCGGTTTTCTTGCCGCCGCCCTTGCGGTTCTTCACGCTCCGCGACAGCGCCTCGAACAGGTCGACGACGTCGGCGGAGGGCTCCGGCTCCTCCTCGTGGGCGATCTCCTTGCCGGCTTCCTTGGCCTTGATCAGCTCTTCGACGCGCTTCGAGTACTCGTCGCGGTAGTCCTCGGGCTTCCACGGCGCGGTCATCTCGTCGACCAGCGCGAGCGCCATGTCGAGCTCCTTGGGCCGCGGTTTCGGCAGGTCCGGCAGCTTGCCCAGGACGTCCTTCGGCTTCCGCAGGTCCGCGACGAAGTGCAGCGTGTTGAGCACCATGACGTCCTCGCCGGCGCGGACGGCGGCGAGGTACTCCTTGCCGCGCAACACGAACTTCGCGACGCCGGCCTTCTCGCTGCGGTCCATCGCCTGCAGCAGCAGGCCGTACGCCTTGGCGAAGTCCTCCTTCGCCGGCTTGAGCCAGTACGTCTTGTCGAAGAACCACGGGTCGATCTCGTCGAGCTCGACGAACTGCTCGATGTCGATCCGGCGCGACCGCTCGGGCGCGATCTCGTCCAGTTCGTCCGGTTCGACCAGCACGTGGTCACCGCCGCCGAGGTCGTAGCCCTTGACGATCTCGTCCTGGGTGACCTCTTCGCCGGTCCGCTCGTTCACGCGCCGGTTGCGGATCCGGTCCGACGTCCCGCGTTCGAACTGGTGGAAGTGGATCGTGTGGTCCGCCACCGCCGGGTACAGCTCCACCGGCACGGTGACCAGCCCCAGGCTCAGCGCGCCGCTCCAGACCGGTCGGGCCATGTCGTCCTCCTCGCCCTCAGGCGACGTCGCTGCTGCGCTGCCCGCCCCGGTGCAGGCCCAGCATCTCCAGCAGCCGCGCGCAGTCCTCGGGGTCCTTCGCCCGGGCCGCCACGGCCAGGGCCGCCTTGTGGCGCGTGCGTTTCAGCTCCGCCGGGTCACCGTCGACCAGGAGGTCCGCCACCGGTCGCAGATCGTTGCGCTTGTCTCGCATGTTCGCTCCCCTCCGGCTGTCCGTTCGCGGGCGGGTTACCCAGGATCACCGCAGGCGACACGGCCGTCACCGAAGATCCGCTCCGACTAGGCCGAACGAGTGAATTCACCCGGTCCCGGGCCCGGACACGGGCAAGGTGGTGAGACCTACGTCACAGCAGGAGGCCGGATGGGCACCCAGATCCGCATCAGCCGCGAAGACGGCTCACTGCCCTGCGAGGTCTGCGGGTTCCCGACGATGCACGTGGCGCAGGTCGTCGCCGACGACGGCACGGTCCTCGGCCGCACCCTGGTCTGCACGACGTGCCAGCGGAGCAAGCACCGCCCGGAACCGGCCCCCGTCGAGTCCGAGGCACCCCCGGACGAGGTCCCGGCCGGCTGACTCACCACCCACCGACTCGCCCCCATCCCCCGCACCCCGAGGGTCGGCCCGCGTACCCGGACGGTCGGCCCGCGTACCCAGACGGTCGGCCCGCGTACCCAGACGGTCGGCCCGCGTACCCAGACCGTCGGCTTGCGTACCCAGACGGTCGGCTTGCCGCTCCCTCCCCCGAGGCCCCATCCGACCCTCCAGGTACGCCGGCCGACCGTCCGGGTACAGCGGCCGACCGGCTGGGTACGGCGGCGGTCAGGTGGTGGTCGTCGCCACCGCCGCCACGAACTCGGCCGCCACTTCGTGGAGCTTCCGGTTGCCGTCCTGCGAACGCTTCACCAGGCGCTGGAAGGCTTCCTCCGCCGTGATCCGGTGCGCGGCCATCAGGATCCCCTTGGCCTGGTCGATCACCGCGCGGGTCTCCAGCGCGCGGTTGAGCTGGTCGACCAGTTCACGGGCCGCGAAGTAGCGCCGGGCGCTGCGCAGGCCGATGACCACCGTCGCCGTGTACAGCTCGAGGATCTTGGTGCCCAGCTCGCTGAAGCCGTGCTCGCCGAAGCCGAAGAGGTTCACCGCGCCCGACATGTCCTCGTCCACCGTCAGCGGCGCGGCGAGGAAACTGGCCACGCCCAGCTGCTCGGCGGACGTGACGAACTGCGGCCACAGGTCCCCGACCGCGCCGACGCCGACGCGGACCGGCTGGCCCGTCTCGGCGGCGCGCAGGCACGGCCCGTCCCCGATCCGGTACTGCTCGCGGTCGAAGTTCACCGCCCGCTGGTCGGTGCTGGCCACCGTCTCCGGCTCGCCGTCGCGCACCAGGGTGATGCTGGCCATGTCGGCACCCGGCACCACCTGCACGACGTGGTCGCACACCGCCTGCAGCATCTGGCCGAGGTCGAGCTCGCTGTCCAGCATCGCGGTCAGCGACTCCATCGCGAGCGTGACTTCGTCCAGCCGCGCGGTGAGCTGCTCATGGCCGCCCGTCATCCTGGTGACGCCCCTCCCTCGTTCGACAGGGCGCTCTCAACCAGGGGGGACCCGGGCGCGCGCCACTAGTGGGCCGCTAGCGCTTTAACGGGTCCAGCGCGAGATTACTGCATCCCGATCAGGCCGGGCACGAGCGGTCACCACCGCGGCGCGCCGCACGCCCGTTCGGAGCAACGACGGTTGCGAGCCCCGGGCGCAGAGTTAGGCTCGGTAGCACGGTTCAACCAGCAGCCGCCTCGAACCCCCGGAGCGCGGCGCTGCGGCCGCGCCACACCAGGACGGTGGCGAACCGGCATGACCCTTCCTCGATCCCCCCACCCCCACCTGCGGCTGCGCACGTCGTGGCCCGCCCCGCACGCGGTCCTGGTGACCGCGCGCGGCGACCTCGACCTGGCGACCGCGGGCGATCTGGCCAGCCTGCTCTCCGACCGCCTGTGGGCGACGCCGGAACGACTGGTCGTCGACCTGTCCGAAGTGGACTTCCTCGGCGTGGCGGGTGTCCGGGTGCTGCTGCACGCGGCGCTGCAGGCCGAGCAGGGCGGCACCGAGCTGCTCGTGGTCACCGGGACGAACCCGATCCTCCGGCGGGCCCTGCAGGTGACCGGGGCGGACCGGCGCCTGGCGCTGGCCGATCGGCGGCCCGCCCCCGCGCCGGCCTGACCCGGCGGCGTTTCCTACCCGCGCAGGGCCGGGAGCAGCTCCTTCTCGGCGAAGTCGAGGAAGCCTTCCTGCTGGTCACCGCCGATCTGGACGAGGGCCACGTCGGTGAAGCCCGCCTTCTCGAACTCCTGCACCGCCTCGGCGATCGGTTCGACGTCCGGGCCGCACGGGATCGAGCCGGCGACGTCGTCTTCGCGGACGAACTGCGTGGCCCCGGCGAACCCGGCCGGTCCCGGGAGCTCGGCGTTGACCTTCCAGCCGCCGGCGAACCAGCGGAACTGCTCGTGCGCGCGCTGGACCGCCGCGTCGCGGTCGGTGCCCCACGACACGGGCAGCTGCCCGATCTTGCGGCTGGGCGCGCCGCCCAGCTTCGTCGCGTCCCACTCCTGGGAGAGCTCCGCCTTCGGCTCGACGGCGATCATCACGTCGGCGACCGGGGCGAACCGGCGGACCGACTGCGAACCGGACACCGCGACACCGATCGGCGTCCGCTTCTCGGGCAGGTCCCACAGCTTCGCCGAGTCGACGCGGAAGTGCTTGCCGTCGTAGTCGAAGTAGCCGCCGTCGAACAGGCCGCCGATGATCTGCACGGCCTCGGCGAGCATCTCGTGCCGGACGTTGGCCGGCGGCCAGCCCCGGCCGATGACGTGCTCGTTGAGGTTCTCCCCCGCCCCGAGGCCGAGGGTGAACCGGCCGCCGGAGAGCGCCTGGACGGTCGCCGCCTTCTGGGCCACCACCGCCGGGTGGTAGCGCATGGTCGGGCAGGTCACGTAGGTCATCAGCTCGGCGCGCTCGGTCACCTGGGTGACCGCGCCGAGCACGGCCCAGGCGTAGGGCGCGTGGCCCTGCTCGTCCAGCCAGGGCGAGTAGTGGTCGCTCATGACCTCGAAGTCGAAGCCGGCTCGTTCCGCCCCGGCGGCGAACCGGACCAGGTCGTCCGGGCCGGCCTGCTCGGTCATCAGGGTGTAGCCGATCCGCATCGGCGCCTCCTCTCCGTCAACTTTCCGCGTACCCCTGCGCAGCAGCCGGTAACCACCCGCGTCCGGGACGTTTGCGCCGTGATCAAGCGGGTACCCACCCCGCGGGACGAAGGGAGCGGTCATGCCTCAGTCGTGGAGCGGCAAGCGCGAACGCCAGTACGAGCACATCAAGGACTCGGCCGAGGACCGCGGTGCGAGCACGAAACGGGCCAAGGAGATCGCGGCCCGGACGGTGAACAAGAACCGCGCGCAGTCGGGTGAGTCCCGGCAGGCCGGCAAGACGTCGCTGAAGGACAAGTCGCCGCAGCAGCGCGGCGGCGAACGGTCCGGCAACCGCAAGGGCCCGGGTGGCCCGACCAAGGACCAGCTCTACAACGAAGCGAAGAAGAAGAAGAACATCGACGGCCGCTCGAAGATGACCAAGAAGGAACTCGAACGGGCGCTGGGCCGGTGACGATACCCGAAACCCCTGATCACGACGTGTCAGCATTACACCGGATGGGTAGTACCTCCCGCATGGAAGAAACTCGAAGCGACAGCTCGTTCGGCGGCAAGCCGACCGTCGACGAGCTGCTCGACGAACTCGTCGAGCTGCGGCTCCCCGCGATGGCGGAGCAGATCCCGCTGGTCCGCATGCTCACCCACGGCGTGGTCTCGCGCGCGGACTTCGGGCTGGACGCCATCGCCGACGCCAAGATGGCCGTCGACGAAGCGTGCGCACAGCTCGTCCAGCTGGCCGAGCTCGGCTCGCAGCTGCAGTGCCGCTTCCGCCTGGCCCCCGACGGCCTGCACGTGATCGTTTCGACCCGGTCGAGCGACCCGCGGCCCCCGAGCGACCGCACGTTCGGCTGGCACGTCCTGACGACGCTGAGCCGGTCGGTGACCGCGCACTGCGACGCGCTGCCCGGTGGGGGTGCGGGCATCGTCACGATCGAGCTGGTGCTCAACCCGGGAACGAGCGCGTGAGCAGCGAGCGAAAAACCCTCCTCCACCGCCCGGACGAATATGCCCACTGCGAACCGCTGTTCAAGGAGCTGGGCGAACTCGACCCCGACGATCCGCGGCGGGAGGTCGTGCGGGGCACCCTGGTGACCGAGCTGCTCCCGCTGGCCGAGCACATCGCGACCCGCTTCTCCGGCCGCGGCGAGCCCCGGGAGGACCTGGTCCAGGTGGCGCGGATCGGCCTGATCAACGCCGTCGACCGGTTCGACCCCAGCCGGGGACACGACTTCCTGTCGTTCGCGGTCCCGACGATCATGGGCGAGGTCCGCCGCCACTTCCGCGACACCGGCTGGTCCGTCCGGGTCCCCCGCCGCCTCAAGGAGCTGCACCTGTCCCTGAGCCAGGGATCGGCAGCGCTCTCCCAGCGGCTCGGCCGCGCCCCGACGCCGACCGAGCTGGCGGAGCACCTGAACCTGGACGTCGACGAGGTCCGCGAAGGCCTCCTGGCGGGCAACGCCTACCAGGCCCTCTCGGTCGACAAGCCGGTCCACGACGACGCCGAGGCGTTGTCGCTCGCGGACACCATGGGGGAACCGGACCACGAGATGGCCATGGTCGAGAACCACGAGGCCCTCCAGCCCCTGCTGCAGGAACTGCCCAAGCGCGAGCGCGCGATCCTGGTGATGCGCTTCTTCGGCGGGCTGACCCAGACCCAGATCGCGGACCGCGTCGGCATTTCCCAGATGCACGTCTCCCGCCTGCTGTCCCAGACCTTGGAGCAGCTACGCGGAAAGCTCACCGGCGAGGGTTGAGCCCGCGCCCCCGGGCGCCCCATGCGGCCTTCGGTGCGTTGGCGGACGAGGGCAACGCACCGAAGGCCCTACCGCACCAACCCGGGCCGCCTCACCCGAGCCACCCAGGCCGGTTCCCCTTCCGCAACCGCCGCCATTCCCCCGCGAACTCCTCCCGCAGCTCCCCCGCCCGCTGACCATCCCGCGCGTAGAGCAACCCAAAAGTGAAGGTGTTCTGCCCCTCCCCGTGCCCGGCCACAGCGAAGTGCCGCAGCAGGTCCCGCCGGACAACGCTGTCCTGATGCTCACCCAACGTGCCCTGAACAGCCTTCACGTTCTTCCGCCACGCCCGCAGCTTCTTCCCGTACACCGGCTTCACGGCATCAGCGGCATACCGCGCCCGCTTCGCCTTCTTGCGAACGTCATGCAGCGCCTCCCCCAGCTCGTCCCCTTCCAGACCGCGCGTCGCCGCTTCGGCACGGCCCAGCTTCTTGGCCGCCTTCCGTAGCGGCTTCCGCAACCCGGCCTTCGCGGGCTTGCGCGCCGCCGCGGTCAGCGGGGGTTCTTCCAGCAAGGCGTCCAACCCACGCAACACCTGCAGGTAGCGCTTCCCCGTCAACGCCGCCAACGCGCGCGTCCGCCCTTCCTCCGCCTCGCGTGCGAAGTGCCGGGTGAGGAACTGGCGCAGCGGCCCGAACACGAGTTCCGAAGGCACCTCGTCGAGCTGCTCCCGCAGCCGTTGCTCGCTGACTTCGGTGTCCCGGGCCGGCGACAGCTGGCGGCCGAGCCACTGCAGCTCGGCGACGAGGGACGCGGTCTTCTTCCGGTCGACCACCGACCCGAACGTGCGCAGGGTGCTCCGCAGCTTTCGGATCGCGACACGCATCTGGTGCACCGCATCCTCGGCGTCCAGCCGCACCCCGACGTCCGCGCGGCGCAGCCGGCCGTGGTGCTCGTGCAGGGCCGCCAGCACGACGTCGCCCGCGGACGGCTTCTTGCCGAGCCGGGGCGGCGCCGGGACGCGGTCGCCGATGAGGCGGCGCAGTTTCGACGGCCACGGCGACGCCGAAGCACCGGCCTCGGTCAGCGCGCGGTCGAACTCCTCGAGCAGTCCGGGCTCGGCCGAGGGGTCCAGTTCGAGTTCCAGCTCGCGCCACTCGTCGAGCCGTGCGGTCGCGCCGCCGGCTTCGCCCGTCACGTGGTCGTCGGTGAGGGTGGCGATGGTGCGGCCGCCCGCGCCCGCGAGCCGGTGGGCGAAGCGGTCGGTGCGCAGGTGCGCGATCGGCACCAGCTTCTTCCCCAGCGTGTACGCCGACACCAGGCGCCGGAGCCGCCCGGGCACCTTGTGCGGGTCGCCGCTCAGCGGCAGCTGGAGTTCCTGCCGCTCGTCGGCCGACACCGGGAGCTTGAGGTGCCAGCCCGCATCGGGACCGCCCACCCGGCGCCGCAGCGTGATGCCGCCGCGCGCCAGCCGGAAGTCCTCGGTGTCGTAGTACGACGCGTCCAGGACGTGCTCCACCGGATCGTCCTGGGTTTCGACGCCGCCGACGCCGACCAGGCGCGGCACGCCGCTGCCCGCGACGATCTCGTACTTGCGTTCGCGCTCGGTCACCGGCGACGGCGCTGCCATGGTTCGTCCTCCCTGGGGTCCGGTTTGTCGGGTGGATACCCGGTCGGCACGCGGCCGACACGGGATTCGGCGGCGGAGCAGCGGGTATCCCCTTCTGCGAACCCGAGCCCGGACCAGGAGCGTGCATGAACGGCAACCAGCCCGCAACCGACCTGACGACCGTCCTCGCCGGCGACCACCGCGAGCTCGACCGGCTCTGCACCGAGCTCGAGCTCGGTCAGGGCAGCCCGGAGAACCGCAAGGACCTCGCCGATCACCTGATCGCGGAGCTGGTCCGGCACTCCGTCGCCGAAGAACCCTTCCTCGACAGAGCGGGGGACGAGGACGGCGACACGAACAGCGACCTTGACGAGGCAGACCGCCTGATGCGGCAGCTCGAAGGCGCGGGACCGCAGGAGCCGCGGTTCGAGCGCCTGCTGGGCGGGCTGATCCGCGCCGTCCGGCGGCACGTCCGCGAGGAAGGGCCCGCGGCCGTGCAGGAGATCCGGCGCACCTGCTCGCCCGAGAGACGGGCCGAGCTGGGCCGGGAAGTCCTCGAAACCCGGGAGGCGGCGGCGACGCTGCCGCACCCCGGCCTCGCCGACCGGGTGCCGCAGGCCGACCAGCTGTGGCCCGGACCGGGGTTCGTCGACCGGGCCCGAGCCGCGCTGCGGGCTCCGGCATCGGGTTGAATGGGTAGTCGGCACCCCGATCCGGAAGGCAGCGAGGACCCATGAGCGTCGGCGAAGAAGAGTGGGCCCGGGAACGGGCCTGGTTCGGGCAGGACGGTGAACCGGGGCCGGGGCCGCTGGCCCGGCAGTTCGCCGACCTCACGCGGACCCTGCTCGACGTGACGCCCACCGTCGGCGGGGTGCTCAAGCTCGTCGTCGGGGCCGCGGTCGCGCTCATCCCGGACGCCGACCTGGTCAGCGTCACCCTGCGCGACGCCGACGGCACCTACCACACCCCGGTCGAGACGGACCCGATCGCCGAACGGCTCGACCAGGTGCAGTACGACCACCGGGAAGGCCCCTGCGTGGAATCGGCCCGCCCGGACGGCCCGGCCGTCGGCTGGTCGCAGGACCTGGCGCGGGACCCGCGGTGGCCGGCGTTCGGCCCGGCCGCCGCCCGCCACGGCTACCACTCGGTGCTGGCCACCGCGCTGCTGCCGGACGCGCGCCCGCCCCGGCTGTCGGGCGCGCTCAACGTCTACTCGCGCACCCCGGGCGCGTTCGACGCCCAGGCGATCGACGTCGCGCTGCTGCTGGCGACACACGCGTCACTGGCGCTGACCCACACCCGGGCCGTGGCCGCGGCCGAGCTGGAGTCGGCGCACCTGCGCCGGGCGGTGGACAGCCGCGACGTCATCGGCCAGGCGAAGGGCATCCTGATGCAGCGGCGCGGCATCACCGCCGACGAGGCGTTCGACGTGCTGCGCCGCGCGTCCCAGGACCTCAACGTCAAGCTCGCCGACCTGGCGAAGGCGTTCGCCTCCCGGCACACCGAGGTCGAGCTGCCGGCTTCCGAAAACTAAAAAGCCGGGAGCGCCACTTTCCCGTGAAAGTGGCGCTCCCGGGGTGCTGCCGGTTACGGGGCCGAGTACGGGGCCCGGTTCTCCAGCGACGGACTGGCAGCCGAGTACCGGCCGTCCTGACCCGGCACCGGGGTGACCGTCGGGCCCTGCTGCTCCGCCTCCACCCGCGGCCGCGGGCCGCGCTGCACGACCGCCTCGACCTCCTGCTCACCGCGGATGCGGGCCAGCACGCCGAGCGTGATCGCGTGGGCCAAAGCGAGGATCAGCAGCAGCACGCCGATCCGCCCGACCACGCCGGGCAGGTCGCTGTCGCCCATGTCGATGGTCGAGATCAGCGCCAGCACCCCCAGCGTCGCGAGGTGGAACAGCACCGTGACCAGCCGGGTCATCGAGGCGCCTGCCGCCGGGTCGCCGTAGGAGTTCTCCAGGTACCGGCGGCCGCTGCGGTAGATGATCTGCCCGTCTATCAGGACCAGCGCAACGCCGATCGCGAGGAACGACAGGTACGCGTTCGTGGTCATGCCGGACGCTCCTTCCTGGGGGACCTTGCCGGAGGGATACCCGGCAGGTCGCGCAGGGAAACGCCGCCGTCACGCGGCGGAGGTGGCCGGAACGCGGAAGGCGGCGGGGCGGAAGATCCGCCCCGCCGCCTCGAACTCACCCGCGGGCGCTACCGCCCCGGGCGGTCCACGTCACCGCGCCAGCCGCCGGTCTCCCGGCCGCGCTGCTCGACGAACTCCTTGAACCGCTTGAGGTCGCCCTTCACCCGGCGGTCGAGCACGCCGAGCTTGTCGGCCACGTTCTCGGCGAAGCCCTCCGGGTCGATGTCCATCTGCGCGGTCACCCGGGTGTGCGCGTCGTCCAGCCGGTGGAAGGTGATGACACCGGCGTGGTCCGGCCCGGAGTCCGACGTCCAGGCGACCCGCTCGTCGGGGTGCTGCTCGGTGATCGTCGCGTCGAATTCGCGCGTCACGCCACCGAACCGCGTCACCCAGTGGGTGTGGGTGGCGTCCACCTGACGGATTTCTTCGACGCCCTCCATGAACTTCGGGAATTCCTCGAACTGCGTCCACTGGTTGTACGCGGTCGAAACGGGGACTTCCACGTCCACGATTTCGGTGATCGTGCTCATGCACTCCTCCTCGTCGGTGGTCGGTACAAATCGGCTACCCGGTGCAGTGGCCGTCAAACGCGGCGCGATTGACCGCCACCCGGGCCGGGTACACGGCGACCAGGCAAGGAGGTGTGTTCGGTGATCGAAGAGGCAAACAAGACACCGGCGGCCGACCGCTCGGTCGGCGAGCTGGTGACGGACCTGACCGACGAGGTCAAGCGGCTCGTCCGGGACGAGATGCGGCTCGCGGTCTTCGAACTGCAGCGCAAGGGCAAGAAGATGGGTCTCGGCGCCGGCTTGTTCGGGGCGGCGGGGCTCTTCGCGTTCCTCGGGGCCGGCACGCTGGTCGCGGCCGCCGTGCTGGCGCTCGCGCTGGCCGTGCCCGGCTGGCTGGCCGCGGTGATCGTCGCGGTCGCCCTGTTCGTCGTCGCCGGGATCGCGGCGCTGGTCGGCAAGAAGGAAGTGACGCAGGGGGTGCCGCCGGTGCCCGAAGAAGCGATCAGCGGCGTCCGCGAAGACGTGGCGACCGTGAAGCAGGGAGTGCGGACATGAGCGGGGACTTCCCGAAGAACGCCGAGGAGGCGCGGCTCGACCGGGACACCACCCGGGAAGAGCTCACCGAGACCCTCACCGCGCTCGGGCAGAAGCTCGACGTCAAGGCCAGGGTCAAGGAGAACGTCGACGACAAGCTCGACCAGGCGACCGCGAAGGTCGCCGACGTGACGAACGAGCCGACCGCGGTCAAGTTCCGCCAGGGCGCCGACGCCGTGCGCGCCCACCCGCTGCCGGTCTTCGCCGGCGTGCTGGGCCTGCTGATCCTGATCCGCCTGATCCTGCGCCGGAGGAACTCGTGAACAAGACGCTCTACAAGCCGCTGAGCTGGGTGGTGGGCGCCCTGGGCGGCGTCCTGGCGGGCCAGGTGTTCAAGCAGGTCTGGAGCCGCGTGGCCGGCGAGGACGACGCCCCCGACGCCACCGACCGCGACTACACCTGGCGTCAGGTGATCATCGCGGCGGCGGTGCAGGGGGCGATCTTCGGTGCCGTCAAGGCCGCCACCGAGCGGGCCGGTGCGGTGGGTTACCGCAAGGCGACCGGCGACTGGCCCGGGGACGACTGACAGTCCACAGTGGACGAATGGGACGGCGGGAGGCGCGGCCGCGGGGCGGTCACGCCTCCCGGCCGGCTTCAGGGGCCAGGCCGACGAGCGCGGCCCCGACACCGGGGTGGATCTTCAGCACCAGGTCGGCGCCGGTGGCTTCGAGCGACCGGGTGACCGCGTGGCCGCCGAGCACGACGGCCAGTTCGGTACGGGCGTTCGCCTCCAGCAGCGACCGGACCCCGGCGCAGCTCAGGAAGGCGACCCGGGTCAGGTCGACGACCAGCCGCTCCCCGGTGGCGAGGGCTGCGTCGAGCGTGCCGACCGTGGCGGCGTCGATGTCGCCGACCAGGGTGAGGACGGTGATCCCGCCCGGTCGTTCGGTCGTGGTGACGGTGAGGCCGGACGGTTCGTAGATCGTGCGGAAACAGTCGTACATGGCGCTCCCTTTGTTCCAGCGTTGCAGGGGCGCTGACCGGAGCACGTGTCTGAACAACAGCCAACACCCTGACCGTACGCCCCTGCGCTGTGAGGTCAACCCCGCGGGTTTCCCGGCTCCGACCTCGGGTAATCCGTTCGGGACGGATATCCGGCCCCGAAAGGAGATCCATGCGTGTCGTGATCGTCGGCGGTGGTTTCGCCGGTTACCACGCGGCGAAGAGCCTGAGAAAGGAAGCCGGCGAAGACGTCGAAGTGGTCGTGCTGAACCCGACGGATTACTTCCTCTACCTGCCGTTGCTGCCCGAAGTGGCGGCCGGGATCCTCGACCCTCGGCGGGTCGCGGTTTCGATCCCCGAAACGCTGCGCGGGGTGCGCCTGGTCCTCGGGACGGCCACCGGCGTGGACTTCGATTCCCGCCACGTCACCTACACCGACCCCGAGGACAACGAACACCGGATCGGGTACGACCGGCTGGTGCTGGCCGCGGGCAGCGTCAACAAGCTCCTGCCGATCCCCGGCGTCCCGGAACACGCGCACGGCTTCCGCGGCGTGCCGGAAGCGCTGTACCTGCGCGACCACATCACGCGGCAGATCGAGCTGGCCGCCGCGGCCGACGACCCGGCCGAACGCGACGCCCGCTGCACGTTCGTGGTGGTCGGCGCCGGCTACACCGGCACCGAGGTCGCCGCGCAGGGCCCGGCGTTCACCGCCGCGCTCGCCAAGCGGCACCCCGAGCTGGCCGGGCAGCCGATCCGCTGGCTGCTGCTGGACGTCGCCGAGCGGGTGCTGCCGGAGCTCGACGGGCGGCTCGGCCGGACCGCCGACGAGGTGCTGCGCGCCCGCGGCGTCGAAGTGCTGATGAAGACGTCGGTCGACCACGCCGACGCCAAGGGCGTCACGCTGACCAACGGCGACGCCGTGCCGGCCCGCACCCTCGTGTGGTGCGTCGGCGTGCGGCCGGACCCGCTGGTGGCCGGGCTCGGGCTCGAGACCGCCAAGGGCAGGCTCGTCGTCACCGAGCAGCTGAACGTGCCGGGCCGCGACGACGTGTTCGCCTGCGGCGACGCGGCCGCGGTGCCCGACCTCACCCGTCCCGGCCAGTACACCGCGATGACCGCGCAGCACGCCGAGCGGCAGGGCAAGCTCGCCGGGCGCAACGTCGCGGCGTCGCTCGGGTACGGCAGCCGGAGCACCTACCGGCACCACGACCTCGGCTTCGTCGTCGACCTCGGGGCCGGCGCCGCCGCGGCGAACCCGTTGCACATCCCGCTGTCCGGACGGCCCGCGAAGGCCGTCACGCGCGGCTACCACCTCATGGCGATGCCGGGCAACCGCGTGCGCACGGCCGCCGACTGGGCGCTGGAGGCACTGACCGGCCGCCAGACCGTCCAATTGGGACTCGTCCGGTCCGGGGCCGTGCCGCTCGACACGGACAGCCCGGAACTCCCCCGCCGTTGAACTTCCCGTAAGGAGAGCGCATGTCCGCCGAACCCGAGCCCGTCCGCTCCGAAGGCCCGTCCGTGGTGGCCGCCGGGGCCCCGTCGGGCCCCCAGGTGATCGTGCTGGACCCGGCGGGCGCCGCGAAGCACGGCGAACTGCCCGCGACCTGGCGGCCGCTGACGGAGAAGCGCGCGGTCTTCTGGTGCCGGGTGCCCGCGGGCGGCGCCCTGACCGAAGCCGACGACCTGCTCGGCGACGCCGGCCCCGGCGACCCGGAGATCGCCGTGGTGGCGAGCGGGCCGTTCGCGGCGGAGGCGATGCAGCTCGTCGAGCGGCACCCGGGCGCGGCGGCGCACCTGCTGCTGGTCGACCCGGCCTCGGACGCGTTCCTCGCCTCCGACGACGCCGCCGCGGCCAACGACGCCTGGCTGGCCGAGCACGACGACGTGGTGGCCAAGCTGCGTGAAGCGGGTACGGACGTGCGGGTCGTGGCGTCGAGCAGCGAGAACCCGGACGACCGGGTGCCGCCGCCGCTGCCGCTCGGTCACCCGGAGGTCGTGACGGCGGTCCGCGCGGCGCTCGGCTTGAACTAGGGCCCGGCCGGTGTCATGAAAGAGTCGTTCATGACGTGCGACGTCATGAACGACTCTTTCATGACGTTCGGACCCGACCGGCGGCGAGGTCCACGAAGGCCCGCACCACCGGGGACGTCGAGCCGGCCCGCCAGGCCAGGCCCAGGTCGATCCTCGGCGGCGGGTCGTCCAGCCGCCGCAGCACCACGCCACGGCGGCGCAGCGCCCGGGCCCGGTGCTCCGGGACCGCCGCGATGCCCGCCCCTTCGGCGACCGCACGCATCAGCTGCTCGTCCTCCGGTTCTTCGCGGACGATCGGCGGCAGCCCGGCCGGCCAGACCTGGCCGCTGATCGCGTCGTACTGGCCCGGGCCGTTCTCGCGCGGCCAGAACACCACCGGTTCGGCGGCGATCGCGGCCCGCCGCAGCCGGCCGCGGCGGCGGGCGAGCGGGTGGCCGGCCGGGAGTGCGAGCAGGACCTCCTCCGAGCCGACCACCGCCACCTCGATACCCGCGGCGGTGACCGGCGGCCGCACGAAACCGACGTCGATCTCGCCCGCCGCCAGCCGGGCCAGGTTCAGGCTGGTCCAGCCGGTTTCCAGGGCGAGCTCGACGCCGGGGTACCGCTCGCGGTAGGCCGCGACCAGGTCGCCTGCTCGCGGACCCGGCGCCGAACGCGTGTAGGCGATCCGCAGCCGCCCGGCGTCGCCACGGCCGGCCGCGGTGATCGCGCCGCGGGCCCGGTCCAGCCGGTCGAGCAGGTCGCGTGCTTCGGCGGCGGCGACGCGCCCGGCCTCGGTCAACGCGAAGCGCGGCCCGGTGCGGTCGAGCAGCGCGACCCCCAGGTCGGCTTCGAAGGCGCGGATCTGCTGGCTCAGCGACGGCTGGGACACGAACAGCCGGGCGGCCGCCTTCGTGAAGTGCATCTCCTCGGCGAGCACGGCGAAGTAGTGCCATCGGCGCAGGTCCACCCAGTGATTATAGGGTAATCCTATGCTTTGATCGGGACGAAGTCTTGGACCGGACGTCCCACCCGCTGCTGTCCTGGGTCCATGACCACGACCAGCGCGCCGCTCACCCGCACCGACCGCAAGCTGCTCGCCCTCGCCGCCGCGGCGGACCGGCGGCTCGCCGTCCCGATGGCCGGGTTCGTCGACCTCACCGCCGTCCGGGAAGCCGTGGAAGACCTGACGAAGGCGTTCGCGCCGCTCGGCCGCGTCCAGCACACGGTCGCCGCCAAGGCCTGCGGCCTGGCGCCGCTGCTGCGCTTCCTCGGCGACCTCGGGATCGACGCCGAAGTGGCCAGCCCCGGCGAGACGGCGGTCGCGGAAGCCGCCGGCCTGCGCGGTCCGCGGCTGGTGCTCGACTCCCCCGCCAAGACCGCCGCCGAGCTCGCGCACGCACTGGCCGAGGGCACGGCCGTCAACGCCGACAACTTCCAGGAGCTGGCCCGCCTCGACGCGCTGGTCGGGGCGACCCGCCCGCGGTCGGTGCTGGGCGTGCGGGTGAACCCGCAGGTCGGCGCGGGCCGGATCGGGGACACCAGCACCGCGACGGCGGTCTCGAAGTTCGGGATCCCGCTGCGGGACCACGGAAACCGCGGGCTGCTGCTCGAGTCCTTCGCGCACCGGCCGTGGCTGACGCGGCTGCACGTCCACGTCGGCTCGCAGGGCTGCCCGCCGGATCTGATGGCCGAGGGCGTCGCCGCCGTGCACGACCTCGCCGAGGAGATCAACGCCGAAGCCGGGTACCAGCAGGTGACGAGCCTCGATCTCGGCGGCGGGCTGCCGGTCGACTTCACCTCCGAAGAGGCGGGGCCGACCTACGCGGACTACGTCGCGACCCTGCTCGCCCGGGTGCCGGCGCTGGCCGACGGGCGCTACGCGTTCGTCACCGAGTTCGGCCGGTCCCTGCTGGCCAAGAGCGGCTTCCTGGTCAGCGCGGTGGAGTACACGAAGGTCGCCGGCGGCCGGCCCATCGCCGTGACGCACGCGGGTGCCCAAGTGGCGGCCCGCACGGTGCTCCAGCCGGAGCACTGGCCGCTGCGGATCGGCGCGTTCGACGCCACCGGCGTCCCGAAGACCGGACCCGAGGTGCCGCAGGACATCGCCGGTCCGCTGTGCTTCGCCGGCGACCTCCTCGCCCGTGAGCGGCGGCTGCCGCTGCTGGAACCGGGCGACCTCGTCGTCGCCCACGACACCGGCGCGTACTACTTCGGCGCGCACTACGCCTACAACACGCTGCCGCGTCCGGCCGTGTACGGGTTCACCGTCTCGCCGCGCGGTGACGTGGAGTTCACGCCGCTGCGCCGCGCGCAGACCCTGGCCGAGCTCGTCGCCGACGCCGGGGGCGAATTCCTCGGAGCGCTCCCGGAAGGGTGACCGGCCGCGTACGATGCCCGGCCATGGGGGATGGTCGAGAGCTGCCGCGGTTCGCCGCGCTGCCGGTCGGGATCGTCGTTGCCGTGCAAGCCCTCGTGCTGACGGCGCTGTCCGGACGCTACGGCTTTCACCGCGACGAGCTGTACTTCGTCGCCGCGGGACGCCGGCCGGACTGGGGGTACGTCGACAACCCGCCGATCACGCCGTGGCTCGCCCGCGCGTCGACCGCGTTGTTCGGCGAAACGCCCAGTGGGCTGCGGGTGATCGCGACCCTGCTCGGGATGGCGACCGTCGTGGTCGTCGCGCTGGTCGCCCGCGAGTTCGGCGGCGGCCGCGGTGCCCAGCTCTTCACCGCGATCGCGACGGCGTCGTCCTCCTACGTCCTGGTCGTGTCGCACATGCTGGCCACCAACTCCGCGGACGTGCTGCTGTGGTCGCTGATCGCGCTCTTCGGCCTGCGGCTGCTGCGCACCGGCGACGGCCGGTGGTGGCTCGCCGTCGGCGCCGCCGCGGGACTCGGCCTGGCGAACAAGTGGCTGGTCCTGCTCCTGCTGTCCGGGCTCGGCGTCGGCGTGGCCGTGGCCGGGCCGCGCCGGGTGCTGCGGACCTGGTGGCTCGCGGCCGGTGCCGGGATCGCGGCCGTCCTGGCGGCTCCGGTGGTGCTCTGGCAGGCGTCGCACGGCTGGCCGATGCTCACCGTGGCCGGCGGGATCAGCGAGGACGACGGCGCCGGGAACCGTCTCCTGTTCGTGCCGATGCAGCTGGTCCTGCTCTCGCCGGTCCTGGTTCCGGTGTGGATCGCCGGGCTGGTGCGGCCGTGGCGCGACCCCGGCCTGCGCTGGGCCCGCGCGCTGGCGATCGCCTACCCGGTCGTCTGCGTCGAGCTGCTGGTCCTCGGCGGGAAGCCGTACTACTCGGTGCCGCTGCTGCTCCCGCTGGTGGCGCTGGGCGCGGAACCGGTCCTGCGGTGGCTGCGCCGCGGCGGGACACCGCGGCGGGTGCTCACCGGCGCGGCCGCCGCCGTGTGCGTGGCCGTGTCCGTCCTCATCGGACTCCCGGTGGTGCCGGCGCCGGCGCTGAACGGCCCGCTGCTGGCGCTGAACAAGGAGCCGGGCGAGCAGGTCGGCTGGCCGGACTTCGCGGGCACGGTCGCGGGCGCGTGGCAGCGGATCCCGGCCACCGAGCGGGACACCGCGCTGATCCTCGCCGGCAACTACGGCGAAGCGGGGGCGATCGAGCGCTACGGTCCCGCGCTCGGGCTGCCGCAGCCGTACTCACCCCACATGTCGTACGCGGACTGGGGCCCGCCACCGGACCGGCTGGTCGGCCCGGTGCTGCTCGTCGGGCGGGTCCGGCCGGGCTCGCCCGCGGCCCGGCTGATCACCGGCTGCCGCGCGGTCGCCAAGCACCACAACGCCGACGGCGTCGACAACGACGAGGAAGGTGTCGTGCTCTCGCTGTGCGCGCTGACGCGGCCGTGGTCCGAAGCGTGGCCCCAGCTGCGGCGTTACTCCTGAGCGGGTTCGCGCTACCCTCGGGCGCATGGTGGCGAGGCGCACGGCGGTGGCCGTGGTGGGGGCGGGCCCGGCCGGACTCACGGTGGCGAACCTCCTGCAGCGCGCGGGAATCCCGTGCGTGCTGCTGGAGGCGCGGAGCCGGGCGTTCGTCGAACAACGGCCGCGGGCGGGGTTCCTCGAGGAGTGGGCGGTCCGCGGGCTCGAACAGCGGGGCCTCGGCGAGCAGCTCGTCGCCAAGGCGCCGCAGCACGAGAAGTTCGAGTTCCGGTTCGCCGGGCAGCGGCACGTCTTCCGCTACGGCGACCTCACCGGGCAGCGGCATTTCGTCTACCCGCAACAGCTTCTGGTGACCGACCTGGTCGCGCAGTACACCGGCGCCGGCGGTGACGCGGTCTTCGAGGTCGCGGACGTCGAGCTGCACGACCTGACGTCGGACTCCCCCGCCGTCACGTTCCGGGCGGGCGGGCACGAGTACCGCGTCGACTGCGACTTCGTGGCCGGCTGCGACGGCGCCCGCGGCGTCTGCCAGGGGTACCTGCCGGCGGAAACGACGGTGAAAGCCCACCACGACTACGGAATCGGCTGGCTGGCCCTGCTCGCGGAGGCACCGCCGTCCGCCGACGGCGTGCTGTTCGGCATCCACCCGCGCGGGTTCGCCGCCCACATGGCCCGCACGCCGACCGTGACCCGGTTCTACCTGCAGACGGCGCCGGGCGAGACCGAAGCGGACTGGCCCGACGAGCGCGTGTGGCGGGAACTGCACGCCCGGCTCACCGTGCCCGGCGGCGACATCGTCGAAGGTAGGCTGTTCGAGAAGCGGATCCTCGACATGCACAACTCCGTCGTCGAGCCGATGTCGCACGGCCGCCTGCACCTCGCGGGCGAGTCGGCGCACCTGGTCGCACCGATCGCGGCGAAGGGCATGAACCTCGCCCTGCACGACGCGTTCCTGCTCACCGACGCCCTCCAGGCGTACTACGCGGGCGACCGCGCGCCGCTGGCCGGCTACTCGGCCGCGTGCCTGCCGCTGGTGTGGCAGTACCAGGAGTTTTCGCTGTGGCTCTCGGACATCTTCCACCACACCGCGGCCGCGGGCGAGAACCCGTTCGCGGCGCGCATCGCGGAAGCCCGGATGCGTCGCCTGCTCGGTTCGCCCACGGCCGCGGCGGCGTTCGCGGAGCTGTACATCGGCAAGAACGCCGATTTCCGGGGGAACTAGCTCCAGGCGATCTTGAACACCCAGGTGTAGCGGCCCGCCTGCCGGGCCGCGGCCGGGACGTCGATCACCAGCGCACCGTTTTCGACCGTCCAGTGCAGGTTCCCGCGGTAGCCCAGCAGCGTCACCCGGTCTCCCTTGCGGATCGGCACCGGCGCGTCGACGACCACGCGGCTGCCCGGTGCGGTCAGCGAGTGCACGTAGAACGCCTCGTTCTGCTTGACCGTGAACCGCAGGTCGCCGAGCTGGGCCATCCGTGACCAGTACGTGGTCCCGTAGACGGCTTCGCCGTTGACCTTCAGCCACGCGCCCGCGTCGCGCAGGTGCTTCTGCATGACGTCCGGGATCGTGCCGTCGAAGTCCGGGCCGATGTCGAGCAGGAAGTTGCCGTTCTTCGAGACGATGTCGACGAGCGTGCGGACGACCTCCTCCGCCGTCATGTACTTCTCGTCGGGGGTCGCGCGGTTGTAGCCGTAGGAGAACGGGTCGAGGCCGCGGCTCGCCTCCCACTTCGCCACCACGGTGTTCGGGTAGGTCGTGTACTCCGGCGTCGTGAAGTCGTGGTCGGGGATGCCGCCGCGGTCGTTGTAGGTGACGTCCTTGGGGCGCTTGCGGTTCTTCGCGCGGTTGAAGTACTCGGTGAGCACGTTCCGGCTGTCGTTGACGCCGCCGATGTCGAACCACAGGACGTCCGGGTCGAACTCCGAGATCAGCTCGAGGACCTGCGGCGCCTGGTAGTCGCGGACGAAGTCCTTCCCCGCGGTGTAGCCGGTGTAGGGCAGCGGCGCGCCGGTGTAGGGGTTGCGCGGCGCGTGCCCCATCCACGGGTTGTCCGGGTTGAACCACTCCGGAAGCGAGAAGTACAGGCCGTTGCGCAGCTGCGGCGTGTACTTCCGCGACGCCGCGAAGAGCTCGGCGACGATGTTCCGGCGAGGGCCGAGCTTGACGGAGTTGCGGTCGCTGACCTTCGTGTCCCACAACGCGAAGCCGTCGTGGTGCTTGGACGTCAGGACGTAGTACTCCGCGCCCGCGTCGGCGATCAGGTTCAGCCAGCTGCGCGGGTCGAACTTCGCCGCGGTGAAGAGCGGGATGAAGTCGTCGTAAGCGAAGTTCTCGCCGTACTTCTGCCGGTGGTAGGCGTAGGTCGCGCCGTTCGGGTCCTGCTGGTTCTGCCAGTACCACTCCGCGTACTGCTGCCCCACCGGCGCCCACGCGGGCACGGCGTAGACACCCCAGTGGATGAAGATGCCGAACTTGCTGTCGTTGAACCAGTAGGGCGCGCGGTGCGCCGACAGCGATGCGTCGGTCGGGCGGAAGTCCGGGACGCCGAGGGTGATCGGGACCTGCTGGGTGGCCAGGGTGCCGCGGCCGGCGGTGACGCGGATCTGGCCGTTCGTCGTGGTCCCGGGCGGCACTGACCCGTTCGGGGCCAGGCCGAGCCGGACCGTCGCCTGCTCCCCCGGCGCCAGCGCGCGGATGGCCGCGGGCACGGTCGTCCGGCCGCCGGGGACGTCGACGGTGACGCTCACCCGGTCGCCCGCGCCGAGCCACACGGTCCCGGCGTTGACGATGGTCGCTTCGGCGGCCTGCGGACCGCCGTCGGTCAGCAGGTTGGCCGTCGACCGGCCGTCCAGGACCAGCGCGGAGCGGCCCACGGCCGCCGGCTGGAGGGTGAGCGCGAAGACGTGCAGGCTGGCGACGTTCGGCGCCGGGTTCGCCGTCGTGGGCAGGGTCAGCGCGACGGCTTCGCGGGCGGGGTCGATCCAGACCTGGCCGGTGGCCAGCGAAACGGGGTTGTCGTCGACGACGCCGCCGGGTGCGTAGCGGAACGGCGAGACGAGCGCGCCGCTGCCGGTGTACCAGTCGGGCCCGGACAGCGAACCGGTGCTCGTGGTGCCGTCGGCGTAGTGCACGGTCGCCGGGCCACCTGCGGCGCCGTAGCTGCCGGCGACCAGGAAGTAGGCGACGAAGTAGCGGCCCTTCGGCAGGTCGATCCGCTGCCCGGTGGCGGCGATGTTGTTCTTCGCGCCCGCGGCCGCGGGCCCGAGCTTGAACGGGACGCCGCCGGCGGTGACCGTCTGCCCGGCGGGAACGTGCTCGGCCGGGAAGGTGTAGCCGGAGCCGTCGAAGTCACCGCCGGGCGCCGAGGCGCTGTCGATGCCGTCGTTGGTGAACCAGGGGTCGAGCGCGACCGGGACCGGCGGCGGGGGCGGCACGATCGGGGTATCGGCGCTGTCGGCGGCGGCGTCGACCGGCACGGCGGCGCCGGCGGGCGTCAGGCCGGCCGCGCCCAGCGCGACGGCACCACCCAGGGCGATACCGAGGGCTTGGCGGCGAGGTAAGGGGGACACGAAACCTCCAGGGATCGGATGACTGCGGCGGGTTGGCGGCAGATTTAGCCCTCAAGAGGCACAGCTGTCGCCAGTGAAGCTGATTCATCCGATGACTGACCTTGCTGGGTGGCCTTCGCCGTGTCAAGAGCCCAACCGGAGTGATCGCGGTGAACCGCGCGCGTGTTCACCGCGTATCCCTAGGTGACGAGCTGCAGCACTCGCGCCGAAGTACCCAGCCGCACGAAAGGCCAGACCGATGTCCACCTCCCCGAACGCGCTGAGCCGCCGCGCGATCGCCATGCTCAAGGCGGTCGCCGAGGGCCGTGCCGAGCTCCGCTGCAGCTGCGAACCCGACCTCCGCGTCGACGGCTTGTCGTGCTGCGACCAGAACACCGCCCACGACCTCGCCCACGCCGGCCTGGTCAGAGCCACCCGGCTCGTCGCGCCCGGCCAGTGGGCGCCCGCCGAGCTGACCGAGGCGGGCCACCGCGCCCTGACCGGAGTCCCCGCCGCCGCAGCCTGAGCCTCCCGCTCGGAAACCGTGAAGGCCACCTCGACGAACTCGAGGTGGCCTTCACGGTTTTCCGGGGGTGGGCGAGAAAGCTCGGGGCGGGGCTGAACCGGGACGGGCCGCGGGCCGTGCTTGGGGTGAGGGCGTCTCGCACACGCCCTCCGGGGTCACCACGACGCAACGATCCGGGCCAGCCTCCGCCCGGTCGGGACCGGGTACCCCGGCGAGCGGCCGTCGCGGCAACGGCCACCTCGCGCGGGCCCGTCCGGCATCCCCAGAATCCCGGACGGGCCCGCCCCCCGGGCACCGGTCACGAGCGGATGGCCGCCGCCGCCGGGCTCGACCGGCTCTGCCCCCGGGGGATGAACAGCACCGCCACCAGGCTCAGCACCGCCACGGCCACCAGGTAGAGCGACACCGAAAGGGAAGTGCCCGTGGCGGTCTGCAGCGCCGTCGCGATCAACGGCGCGAAACCACCGCCCAGCACCGCGCCCACGGCGTAGGAGAACGATGCCCCGCTGTAGCGGTAGCGCGGCTCGAACAGTTCCGCGAACAACGCCGACTGCGGCCCGTACGTGGCACCGAGGCCGATGTTGAGCACGATCACCGCGACGATCAGCCACGCCGTCGCCTTGGTGTCGACGAGCAGGAAGAACGGGATCGGCCAGACCACCAGGAGCACCGATCCGGCCAGGTACACCGGCTTGCGACCGACCCGGTCCGACCACGCCGCGGCGGCGAGGATGCTCACCAGCCACGTCACGCTGCCGACGATCACCACGACCAGCAGCGTGGTGCGGTTGATCTTGAGCACCGACGTGCCGTAGGACAGCAGGTAGGCCAGGAAGATGTACCCGATCGCGGTGTTGGCGATGAAACTGCCGGACGCCACCAGCAGCGCCCGCGGCCGCTCGCGCAGCACCTCCAGCATCGGCCGGCTGCTGCGCTCCTCCGCGTCCCGCAGCCGCGAGAACACCGGGCTTTCCTCGATCCGCAGCCGGATCACCAGACCGACGGCGACGAGCACGATGCTCGCCAGGAACGGCACCCGCCACCCCCACGAGGCGAACTGCGCGTCGGTCAGCGAACGGCCGAGGACGAAGAACATCAGCTGCGCCAGGATCAATCCGGCCGGGACGCCGATCTGCGAGAAGGCGCCGTACCGGCCGCGGCGGTCCTCGGGGGCGTGCTCGACCGCCATCAGCGCGGCCCCGCCCCATTCGCCGCCCGCGCTCAGCCCCTGCAGCAACCGCAGGACCAGCAGCAGGACGGGCGCCCAGACGCCGATCGCCGAGTACGTCGGCAGCAGCCCGACGCCGACGGTGGCGAAGCCCATCAGCAGCAGCGACAGCACCAGCATCGCCTTGCGGCCGACGCGGTCGCCGAAGTGCCCCCAGAGGATTCCGCCGACCGGGCGGGCCAGGAACCCGACCCCGAGCGTCGCGAAGGCGGCGAGAGTGCCGGAAGCGGGCGACAGCGTCGTGAAGAAGAGCTTGCCGAACACCAGCGCCGTCGCCGTGCTGTAGATGAAGTAGTCGTACCACTCGATGGTGGTCCCCACCGCGCTCGCCACAGCAACCCGCCGCAAGGGCCGGGCCGCGACCGCGCGGCCGCTCACGAGCCGGCTAGTGCGGCTGCCGGGACCAGGTCGTCCACGAGCAGGTCCATCAGCAGCCCGTCGTGCCAGCTGCCGTCCGGACCGCGCTCGTAGGACCGCATCGTGCCGACCGGCCGGAAGCCGAGCGACCGGTACAACCGGATCGCCGCCTCGTTGCCGGCCGCGGGGTCGATCACCAGCCGGTGGTGCCCGCGCACCGTGAACAGGTGTTCGGCCAGCGTGCGGATCGCGTCGGTGCCGAGGCCCTGCCCCTGGAAGTCCGGGTGCATGGCGATGTCGATCCCGGCGTGGCGGTACTGCGGGTCGGCCTCCTCGAAGGCGAGTTCGATGCCGACGACGACGGTGTCCCCGACGTCGTCGTACTCGATGGCGTAGGTCGTGGTGCCTTCATCGGGGTCCAGCAGGTAGGACACCTGGGCGGCCACCGGCTCCTCGGCGTCGGCCCACCAGCGGGCGACTTCGGGGTGCGACAGGATCTCCTCGAACCGGGCGGCGTCCGGGGCGGCGGCAGGCCGCAGCCGGACACGGCTTCCGGTGATCAGGCCGGTCATCGGCCCAGTGTCGCCCGCCCGGGCGTCCGCTGTCGAGACCCCGAACGGGCCGGTCAGGCCTCCCCCGTGCCGACGTCGTGCCCGGCCCCGGCCACCTTGCACCGGGCGGCGGGCACGTCGTCGATCACTCGGACCGGGCGGCGATCACCACGGGTTGTTGTCCTCGTCGTCGGACGGGGCGGGCCGCCGCGACGACGCCGGCGGGGCACCGGGCGCGGGCGGGGTGGCCGCGCCACCGGCCGGGGACGGCGGGAGCGGCGCCGGCGGCACGGGCGGCTGCTCGTCCGGTTCGTCCGGATCGGGGAACCGGCCGCGCAGGGAGTCCAGCAGCGCGCCGCGGGTCTCGCGGTCCTCGTCGCCGAGTTGCTCCGCCATCACGCCGGCGACGCGGTCGGCGATGCCGGACTGCGCCCGGCGCATCGTCGTCAGGATCTGCCGCGACAGTTCCTCGAGGGGGAACGACTTGACCTTGTTCGAGAACGTCAGGTCGGTGACGGTGCCGTCCGCGCCGACGGTCACGCTGACCGCGCCGTCGGCGCTGGTCGCGGTCAGCCGCAGCCGTTCGGTCTGCTCCTGGGCCGCCTGGTAGCGCTGCGCCTTCGCGGCGAACCCGGCCGCCCAGTCGTCCATCCGGCGGATCGTCTCGTCGGGGTCCTGCACCAGGTCCCCCAGCCCGTGGGGCCCGGTCATGACTGCACCTTCGCTTCCGCCGAACGCGACGACGACGCGAGCTGACGCTCGAACGGCTGCGCGTTGCCTTCTTCGCCTTCACGGTAGGACTTCGCGGCCGCCGTGACGTTGTCCGCCAGCCCGCGCACGCCTTCCGCGGACGCCGTCAGCGCGTCCTTCGCCTGCTCGTTCGTGGGCCGGATGATCGGCGGGAGGAAGGCGCACAGCAGCCCGTAGGCGTGGTCCGACATCGCCGTGTCGGCCGCCGAACTCGCCGTGGTGAGCCGGTCCACCAGGCTCTCGACGTGGCTCGCGTGCGCGACCAGGTCGTCCGGTTCGACCTCGAAGCCGGGGGCCGTCATGCCTTCACTTCCAATCCTGGTTCTTCCAGTCACCGATGACCGGCGGTGCGACCGCCTCCTCGCCCGCGAAGAAGTTCGGGTCGTCGCTTTCGAGGTAGTCGGCGGCCTTGTGTTCCTTGTCGTCTTCCTTCTTGCCGCCCTTGCCGGCGCCCATGCCGCCCATGCCCGGGGAACCCGCGGCGCCGGCCGCGCCGCGGCCCGACGTCGCGTTGCGCGCGGCCGCGGCTTCGGCCTCGGCGGCCGCGCCGGAGGCGGCCCCGCCGCTGAGGTTGCCCGCCCCGCGCAGGCCCGCGCCGCCGGCGCCGGCCCCACCGGCCCCGGAGCCGCCGATCCCGCCGAGGGACCC
>JARAWT010000089.1:0-36333 GCA_033793495.1 Streptomyces sp. MN03-5084-2B
GCCACCCCCTCCGACCGGAAAACAAGTCGCCCCACGTCACGGGCCATGGTGGCGAGTCCCTCGATCGGATGAACTTGCCAAAATCGGACATTGCTGCAAGACTCGCCCAGCGGCACCCGAAATACAAAAAGCCCTGGGGGGCTCAAACACACACCCCCGACTGTGTTGTGTACGAAAAGTGATCGCACACGACGCAGCGTCATCGGAAATCGGGAGATAGGTTGAGCAGGCAAATATGTGAGTCGGATCAAAATAACGTACCCGACAATGAAGTAACGCGAAAGAATATCGCCGGTGCCACTCCCCGCGGAAATGGAAATACGGGACCTTCCTTGACAGAAGGAGCTCTCACCAAACGCACGAGCCTGAGCCTTCCGCCCAAGATCTCCATTGAAGAATGGGGTCACATCGGACGCAAGATCTTCGTCATTTCCGAATCGTCGACGTGGTGGCTCGGAGACTGGTTGATCTACGGCCAGGCCCACTATCCCGACCGGTACATGCGAGCGATCGAGAAGACTCAGCTCGACTATCAGACGCTGCGGAACTACGCCTGGGTCGCCCGCCGGTATCCGGTCGCGCGCCGGCGGCCGAACCTGAGCTTTCAGCATCACGCGGAGTTGGCGAGCCTTCCCGAAGACCAGCGCGAGGAGTGGCTGGACCGAGCGGAAAAGTTCGCCTGGTCCAGAAACACCCTGCGTAACCGCCTCAAGGCGAGCCGCCACTCCCTGCCGAACCCGGACAAGCGCGGACTGCCGTCCGCTTCGCTGCAGAACATCGCGATGAGCGTCGCCGCCGAGCGCAAGCAGAGGTGGCAGGACGCCGCGCAGTCCCGGCAGCAGGACCTGGAGGCATGGATGCTGAACGTGCTGGACAGTGCTGCGGCGAACGCCCAGGCCGCGGAACCGGACCAGCTCAGCCAACGCCGCTCCGCCTGAGCGACGGAAGACGAACCGCCGGGCGGCGGAACCGGGGGTTTCCCCGGTTCCGCCGCCCGGCGGCTTTTCGAAAAAATGCGACATAAAAGACGAACGGATGCGTTTCATCAAAGCTCACCCGCGTCATGCACGAGCAAGGCGATCTGCACCCGGTTGTTCAGTCCCAGTTTGGTGAAGATCGAAGAGACGTGCGTTTTCACCGTCGGCACACTGACGTAGAGCCGTGCCGCGATCTCGGCGTTGGACCGGCCATGCCCGATCTCCAGCGCGACCTCCCGCTCACGCGCGTTGAGCATGGCCACCTTCTCCCGTGCCAGTGCGCGCCGCTCGTCACCGCCACCCTCGACCACCCGGTCGATCAGCCGCCGGGTGACCGGCCCGGAAAGCACCGGATGCCCCTGCACCACCAAGCGGATCGCTTCGACGATCTCCGCCGGTGGCGTGTCCTTGAGGACGAACCCCGCCGCCCCGGCCCGGAGTGCCCTGAGCACGTGCTCGTCGGCGTCGAAGGTCGTCAGGATGATGACCTCGGGCGCGTTCTCGACCGCACGCAAGCGCTCTGTGGCGGTGAGACCGTCGATCCCGGGCATCCGGATGTCCATCAGAACCACATGGGGCGACCATTCTTCGATCAGGCCTGGCACCTCGGCCCCGTCGGCGGCTTGTGCCACCACGCGGAGATCCGGTGCGCCACCGAGCATCATCGCCAGCCCTGCCCGGACCAGCGGATCATCGTCGACGAGGAGGACGTCGATCTTGTCGGGTGCGATCATGACGGCCAGGGTAGCCAGGCCGAAAGCCGCCACCCGCCCCGCTGCGCCGGGCCGTGCCGGAGCTTCCCGCCCGCCAGGGAAACCCGTTCGGCGAGACCCACCAGCCCCTCTCCGCCATCGCCGGGTACCGGCGTCCTGGTGGCAGGCCCGTTGTCCACATCGACGGTCAGGCCGTCCTCCGGACTTCCGCTCATCCGCACCTCGACTTTCGCGCCTGGGGCGTGTTTCCTGGCATTGGTCAGGGCCTCTTGGACGATCCGGTACGCCGTGCGCCCGAGCCGGTCCGGAGTGCTGCCCTCGATCGTTTCGGTGTACGTCAGCTGCATGCCCGCGTCCGCGGATTCGTCGACGAGCTGCCGGATGTCGACGAAGGTGGGCTGCGGCAGCTCGCCCACCGGTGCCCGCAGCACGCCGATCACCTCGCGAAGATCCTGCAACGCCTGATGCGCGCTCTCACGGATCACCTTCGCCGTGCTCGCGACGTCCTCCGCGGACATGTCCGGCCGGTACTCCAAGGCCCCGGCGTGCACGCTCAGCAGGGACAGCCGGTGCCCGAGCACGTCGTGCATCTCGCGCGCGATGGCCTCCTGTGTCAGATGCCTGGCCCGTTCGGCCTTCAGCTCCGACTCCGACCGGATCTGCGAGACCAGTTCCCGGTGCCGGTGCACGAACAACCCCCAGCCGACCACCATGCTCTGTGCGCAAGCACTGATCGCCAGCGACGCCGGGACCGAGAGCGCGAGGTCCGGGTCGACCACGACCTGGGCCACATGGGCGACCAGGCTGAGCGCGAAGACCATCAGCGTGGTGCGCACCGGCTGGTGCACCGCCACCACGAACAACGCCACCAGCATCGCCCCGGTCGCGAAATCCGAGACGACCGACAACAGCACCAGCGTCACCGCGATGGTGAGCGGCCAGCGCCGGCGATACCAGATCGCGCCACAGGCGAGCACGCCGACGATCTCCTTGGCCCGGTCGAGCCAGAGGAAATCGGGCGGCGGCGGGGCCTTGAGACTGGTCGCCGCGATGAAGAGCCAGAAGGCCAGGGCCAGCACGAACATCGCGGTGTCCACGAACCAGTCGCGGGTACTGCGCGAAACAGGGCCGACGGCTTCCATGATCCATAACCTACCGGCTGAAACACCCTTGACCGAGCATACCACCGAACGCCATACTAAAGTCGGCGAAGCCTCGACCTTTGGCTCCCCGGGCCGCTCCGGCACCCGACGCTCGACAGGTCATCCCGATGCCGAAGCCTGATCCCGGCCGGGCCCCCGCTCCCTAACGTGGAGTCATGCGGAAACTCATCCAGACCCTCGGATTGATCCTCCTCGTGATGGGCATCAGCGGAACCATCGACCATCTGTGGGGGCAGCCTCTGCTCGGGTGGGTGCTCAACGCCTTCAACCGCTACATCATCCCGAAAGTGGATTTCCTCACCGGTCACGAACTCATCGCCAACGTCGGGGTGGGCGTGGTCGGCATCGTGGTGATCGCCGTGGGCACGCTGGTCGGCGTCCGTGGAAAGAGCAAGATCTGACAGCCCGGCTGGAATCCGTACCTGCTGACAAGGCCGGGTGGTCGTGAATGGGTTGGGCCGCTGGAACGACCCAACCCATTCACGACCACCCGGCTCCGTGGGACGTCCACCCCCGCGTCCCACGGGCTCGCGTGAGGGCCCCCGTCCACTGCCGGGAGGGGGCCTTCACGCGCAGTTCGTCCACTGTGGATGGGATCAGATCTTGATGCGCACGGCCTTCTGCTCGATCTGTTCGATCAGAGCGGCTTGGCGCAAGGTCGCCTCCTGGGCCGATCGCACGTCGACACTGCCGAGTACCGCGTCCAGGAAGTAGACGAGCACGTTGGCCACCTGGTCGTCGGCCGCCAGCGTGAACTCCTCGGTGTGGTCCTGCCGGTCCACGCGGAGCACCGGGCGGTACGTCTCCGCCGGCGTGAAGACCCTGTCGAGTGACAGGCGTCCGGTACTGCCGGACAGGCAGTAACTGTTGCAATAGGAGTGCTCCATGCCGAACTCGAGCTGTGCGGTGACTCCGTCGACGGTGGTCAGCAGGACGTTGCCCGCCAGGACGACGCCCTTCGAGAGGTCGTGACGGAACACCGCGCCGATGACGTCGAGGTCACCGTCGAGGTACAGCTGCGCGGCCCGCACGGAGTAACCACCGAAATCGGTGAACGCGCCGCCGCCGACGTCGCGCTGGTAGCGGATGTCACCCGCCGGTTTCGGCGGGAAGGTGAAAGAACTGGAGAACGACCGCAGGTCGCCGATCACGCCGTCGGCGAGCATCTTCTGCGCGGTCGCGTGCTGCGAGTGGTGGAGAAACATGTAGTTCTCCACCAGCACGAGGTCTCGCGAACGGGCGAGTTCGATCAGCCCCGCGGTGTCCCGAAGGCTGCCACTCATCGGTTTCTCGACCAGGACGTGCTTGCCCGCCTCGAGCGAGCGAGCCACCCACTCCGTGTGCATCAGGGCGGGCAACGGGATGTAGACCGCGTCGACGTCGTCGCGATCCAGCAGCGCCGCGTAGCCCTCGACGGCGGCGCCGCCGAACCGGTCGGCGAACTTCTCCGCCTTGTCCTTGCTCCGGCTGCCGACCGCGGCGACCTCGATGGAACCACCGGCCACCATGGCCGGCAGCGTCCGGCGCCACGCGATGTCGGCGCACCCCACTACTCCCATCCGGAGCCGCCGGTTCGGTGTGGAAATCATCACAGGACTCCGCTCGCAGGATCGGGCAACGCCGGCGGTCGCGGTCAGAGCGACTTCAGGACGGTCTGCACTCGCTCGATGACTCGTTCCTGATCGCTGTCGGACAGCGACGGGTACATCGGCAGGGAGAAGATCTCGTCGGCGACTTCTTCCGTCACTGGAAGGGAGCCCTTCGCATAACCGAGGTAGGCGAATCCCGTCTGCGTATGCACGGGCCACGGATAGCTGATGTTCAGGGAGATGTCGTGCGGCTTGAGCGCCTCGATGATCTTGTCCCGCGCGGGGTGCCGCACCACGTAGACGTAGTAGACGTGCGTGTTGCCCTGGACCACCTTCGGCGTGATGAGATCGGTACCCTCGAACGCCTCCGCATACCGGGCGGCGATCGTCTGGCGCCTGCTGATGTAGCCGTCCAGCCGGGTCAGCTTGCGGCGCAGGATCGCCGCCTGCACCTCGTCGAGCCTGCTGTTGTACCCGGGCGTCTCCACCACGAAGTACGTTTTCTCCATGCCGTAGTAGCGCAACCGGCGCAGGTTCGCTTCGATCCCGGCGTCACCTGTGATCACCGCGCCGCCGTCGCCGTAGGCGCCGAGCACCTTGGTGGGATAGAAGGAGAACGCCGCCGCCTTGCCGATCGAACCGGCGATCCGGCCGTGGTGGCGGGCACCGTGTGCCTGGGCGCAGTCCTCAAGGATGACCAGGCCGTGCTTCCTCGCCAGCGCCTCGAGCGGCGGCATGTCGACGCACTGCCCGTAGAGGTGCACTGGCAGCAGGCATTTGGTTCGCGCCGTGACGGCTGCGGCCACCTGGTCGACATCCATCAGGTAGCTCTCGGGATCGACGTCGACGAAGACCGGCGTCGCACCGACCGCGTTGATGGCCACGACGGTGGGAGCGGCGGTGTTCGACACGGTGATCACCTCGTCGCCCGCTCCGATCCCGAGCGCGCGCAGTCCGAGCACGAGCGCGTTCGTCCCGTTGTCGACGCCCACCCCGTGGGCGACCCCGTGATAGGCCGCGAACTCGTTTTCAAATTCGCGGACATTCGGCCCCATGACGAGCTGGCCGGAACTGAATACGGAGTCGACCACGTCGAGAATCTCGGCGCGCTCCTTCTCGTACTCAGCCAGGTAGCCCCACGCGTACAGGGTCATATGGCTCGTCACCTCCAGCGGGGGTCGATGATCATCTCGGTGAGCCGCGATCTGCTCGATAGTCCGTGCCGTGAATCTCCGGCCGTCGCGGTACACGACGAACACGCATGTCCGCGGCATGTCCCGGCCGGCTCAAACTAATGATCGCCGCGTAGGCCGGTCAAGGTCCTGACACCGAGTTCGCGCCCGACCTCTTTCCCGTCATCCTCGTTCTATACCAACAAAACGCGCCACCTTCAGCAATTCCGACCTGTCCCGCCGGCGAGACCGTCGCCTACCCTCGTTGAACAACGACGGATGGCGATGCACTATGACGAGGTGAGCCACATGACGCCGTCGGTCCGACCTTCGGCAACCGCTGTCATTACCGGACTACGTCAGCCCGAGCATCGCGTCGAAAGGCGTTCGATCCTCTGGTGGACACTCCGGGTCCTTCTGCTCGCTCTGGTCGTTCTCGGCGGCCTGCTGATCCTGTATTCGGCGGTGGAATCGGTCCGGCCGTGGATCGAGCCCGTGCTGTGGACCGTCGCGGCGATCTTCGCGGTGAACCTCATCGTCATGCCGACCTGGCGCTACCTCGTCCATCGTTGGGAAAGCGCCGAAAACGCCGTCTTCGCGCTCAAAGGCTGGTGGCTACGGGAATGGCGCATCATTCCCGTCTCGCGGATCCAGAGCGTCGATGTCGTCCGCGGTCCGCTACAGCAGATGCTCGGGCTCGCGACGCTGAAGGTCACCACTGCCTCGCCCGAAGGTTCGGTGAAGATCGTCGGCCTCGACGCCGAACTGGCGACCAGGGTCGCGGGCGAGATCACCGCGATCACCCAGGCGACGCCCGGGGACGCGACGTGATCGCCGACGTTCTCCGCACGGTGGCCTGGGCGAACGCACGCACCCAGGTCCGGGAATGGGCGGAGGCCGCGGATCTCTGGGATCGCGTCGTCGCCGCGAACCCGGTACACGGCGGCCACTGGAGTCAGTTGGGCGAAGCGCGTTTCGAACTCGGCCACTACGCCGAAGCGCTGAAGGCTTACGAAAACGCGCTACGGCTCGGCGTGTGGGACGGACGGGCTGCCTCGCGGCCGGGCGAGATCGCGTACCGCATCGCGTGTTGCCACGCCCGGCTCGGCGAGACCGAGTCCGCCCTCGACGCGCTCACCGTCGCGTTCGACTCCAGGCTCAGGCAGATCGAGCGCGTCCTGGCGGATCCCCACCTGCGGTCGCTGCGCGAGCATTCCCGGTTCGCCGAGATCGTCGGCATTCCCGACGTCGAAGGGCTTTCCCGCGACGAGGGCAGGCGCGCCGACCTGAAACTACTCGTCCGCGAGGCCAAGCGGCGCGCACCGCAGGCACTCTCCCCGGAAACCGCGAGGCGATTCGACGCCGACGCCGAGCGGTTGAGCGAGCGTGTTCCCGAACTCACCAAGGCCCAGTTCGTGATCGAGATGTGGCGTCTGCTGCGAGTGCTCGACGACGGTCACGCCCGGGTGATGCTGCCCGACGACGACGAGGACCTGAGCCGCCTGCTGCCCGTACAGTTCTATCTGTTCGCAGAAGGTCTGTTCATCACAGCCACCGATCCGGCACACGACGAGTTGCTGGGCGCGCGGGTACTCGGGTTCGACGGACGCGACACCGCGGACGTCGCGGCCACCGCCGGGGAGATCATCACCCGCGACAACGACTTCGGGCACCTCGAACTGCTCCCGGACTGGCTCCGGAAGACCCCGATCCTGCATGCCCTAGGCCTCATCGAGGATCCAGGTAAGGTCAAGCTGACCGTCACGCTCGCTTCGGGCGAGCGAACCGATGTCGCGCTGGCGGCTGTTCCGCCGGGTCCGGTGGCCCGCGAAGGGTTCCCCGCACCTCCCGGCTGGACGTTCCTGCCGGACACGCTCGGCCGCCCCCGTCCGCTGTACCTACGCAACGCGGGTGCGTTCTACTGGTTCGAGCACCTTCCCGGACATGACCTGGTCTACCTGCAGTTCAACGGCATGGTGGACGTCCCGCAAGAGCCACTCGAAGCGTTCATCGAACGTGTGTTCGCGTTCATCGAGGACAACACCGTGGGTCGGCTGGTCGTCGACCTCCGGCTCAACCGCGGCGGCAACATGTTCCTCGCCATGCCCCTGCTGCACCGGCTCATCGCCACCGGCCGGATCAACCGGCCAGGAAAGCTGTTCCTCGTCGTGGGCCGGAAGACGTTCTCGGCCGCGCAGATCGCCGGCACCCTGATCGCCCGGCACACCCATGCGATCGTGCTCGGCGAGCCGAGCGGATCACGGCCCAACTTCACGGGTGAGACGACGCCGTTCTCACTCCCCCACAGCGGGCTCATGGCCAACGTGTCCGACCTGCACTGGCAGAGTTCGGTGGCGCTGGACACCCGCACCGCGCTGGCCCCGGATCTGTACCTGCCGCCGACCTTCGCGGCCTACCGGGAGAACCGGGATCCGGTGCTCGAGGCTATTGTGGACCTTCGGGAACACCTTCCCGCCTGGTGACGTCGAAGGGCCCGCCCCACGACGGGACGGGCCCTTTCCCTGCCTCACTCAGACGATCTGCTTGATGATGTCCAGTCCGGCCTCGTCCCAGTCTTCGCGGTAGATCGCGACCACGTGGACGTCCCAAAGCCGCCCGTGGAAGTAGGTGTAGTCCGACAGGACGACCTCTTCGCGCGGCAGGTCGGCGCCCAGACCGAGTTCACCCGCGTCCGGCGTGGTCAGATGGAAGTACACCTTCCGGGTCCGCCACATGGCGAAGGCGAAGTTGACCGTCAGCGCGTTCACCTCGGCGCGCAGTTCGTCGGTCGACTCGGCGACCAGCTCGATCTCGGCGCGGACATGCCCGGCCGGGGCGAGATCGGACAGCGAACTCACTCCGATCAGCTGGCCGGTGTCCTTGCGGTGCACCAGAAAGCAGGCGGCTTTCCCCTCACCGAACGACTCGACGAACTGGTCGATCAACGGTAATCCGGCGCTTCCCAGCCGGAACAGGATCTCGTATACCTGCGCGGCGTCCTCGACTCCGGCGGGCCGTAACGTGACCAGCCGGGATTCGGTGTGCGGTGACAGCATTGCTGGCCATTCCCCGTTTCGCGAGTAGGTTGTCGAGCCGAAGGTCGAACACGACTTGTCGGGCGACGTTTCTCGAAGCCGCCTTTCATGGGTGCGTTGGCCATCTCGAGGGTGGTCTTCCAGACAGCACTCCTGTCCAAGACCACGCGCCACGCCACTCCGGATAGCCGACACTAGGTATGGCCGCCGACCGTAGTCAAGCGGTCCCCGAAAAGCACTGGGCGCCAAGGGAAATCGCGCCAGCGTCGCCATGGGGGGTACGGTAGGGATCGTCGCCCGCGACGGGGATCGGCAGCCCCGCCCCGTGTCCCGCTGGCGAGACGCGATGAGCCCGGAAGCGGCCCCGTATTCGCACTGGAGGATGAACCCATGCGTCCTGGCGCGGCCACTCAGGCCACCCGCGGGGAAACCCGATGACCAATGAAGAGGTCCCGTGGAAACGGCTGAACCGTCGGCTGGTCTGGGTCAACGCGACGAGATTCATTCTGAGTCTCCTGCCGAGCGCCTTCTCGATCTTCGTCCTCGAGACCGCCACGGGCTGGTTCGAGATCGCACCGTTCGTCTTCACCACCACGATCGGCGTCATCGTCAGCACCAGCGACTTCCTACGCTGGCTGCGTACGCGCTACCGCATCACCGACGAGCTGGTCGAGATCCACAGCGGCCGGATCTTCCGCAAGTACCGGTCGATCCCACGGGAGCGGATCCGCACGGTCGACAAGAAGGCGAAGCTGCGGCACCGGCTCTCCGGGCTGCGCGTCGTGGTCATCAACTCCGGCGGCTCCAGCCGCAAGACCACGGTGAAGCTCGACGCCGTGACCACCGCGATGGCGGACGACCTGCGGCGCGAACTGATGGGTTCGGCGGCGCTGGACGCCGAGGAGCGGCCCGAGGAGACGCCGATCGCGCGGGTGCGCTGGTACTGGGTCTTCTACAACATGATGAACGTCTGGGTGGTCATCACCGTGGCGTTCGTACCGTTGACCCTCTACCCGTTCCTGCAGCTGATCGACATCAACATCTTCCTCGTCATCCGTGACGGGATCGACTGGAACGGCCTCGGCCTGGGGTGGTCGATCGTGCTGGCGGGCGGCGCGGTGACCGTTGTCGGCGCGCTCGTGCTGGTCGCGCAGTTCGCCAAGGACCACTGGAACTTCGAACTCGTCCGCACCACCACCGAGGACGGCACCGCGCTGCTGACCCGGCAAGGCTTGTTCTCCACCAGGGAGATCACCCGCGAAGACCGGCGTATCCGCGGTATCCGCATCAGTGAACCGCTGCTGTGGCGATGGATGGGGCTGACCGAGACGCTGATCATCTCCACCGGCCTTTCGGTCTGGTCGTTGTCCGACGGCGAAGCGGCCAGCGCGATCCTCCCGCGAGCGCCGATCAGCGAAGTCCGGCGGGTAGCCGGGGTGGTCCTGCGGGACGAGTCCCGCCCGCTGGAGGCGCCGCTGCGCCGTCATCCCCGTGCCGCACTGGCCAGACGGCTGATCTGGGCATTGGCCCTGCCGGCGTTCCTTTCCGGTCTGGTCGCCTGGCTGGAGGCCACGAACGCGCTTCCGGCCGGGTTGTGGGCTTTCCCTCTCTGCGCTGTGCCGCTGACACTGCTGTTCGCCTTCATCGCCTACCGTGCGCTCGGGCACGCACACGTGGGCCGTTTCCTCGTGGTGCGCTGCGGACTGGCCCGCCGGTCGACCACAGTCCTGCAGCACGAGGGCGTGATCGGCTGGAAACTGCGGCAGTCGATTTTCCAGCGCCGGCTCGGCCTGATGAACGTCGGCGTGGCGACGGCGGGAGGCTATCGTTTCTACGAAACTCCCGACTTCGGCATGGACCAGGTCCTCGGCTTCACCGGACAGGCCACCCCCGCACTCTTCGAGGAGTTTCTCGACCGAGAAGCCGGATCGGAGATGGAAATCGCCGAAGAGCTCGAAACCGTAGCCGCCAAGCACAATTGACCTTGCTTTGCCCATGAAGGGCCTCTGAGGAAAATCCGGGGCCTGCACGAACTCAAGGCTGCATCGCTGCTTTACCTGCCGCACAAGAGAACTCTTCCGAATTCCGACGTCCGCTCGGCCTTGGCCTGATTGCGCGAGATGGCATAATAGGAGCATCACCTCAAACGGTCGGCCTCCAATCTGGGAGAAGAGGCAATGCCGGAGACCAAACTCGCTGATGACTTTTATGTAAGTACGCTCGGCCTGGGCTGCGCTTCGATGTCCCATGGGTACGGGCCCGCGAATCGTGACGACGAGGAGTCGACAAGGGTCATTCACCGTGCCATCGAGCTCGGTGTCACGCTTTTCGACACGGCCGACGTCTACGGCCCGTTCACCAACGAATACCTTCTCGGCCGAGCCCTTCGAGGCCATCGGGACGAGGTAACGATCGCGTCGAAATGCGGCCTGGTGGCGCGAGCCGACGGGAAACTGAGCCGTAACGGCAGGCCGGAGTCCTTGCGGGCCGCTTGCGCGGGATCCTTGCGCCGCTTGAGGGTCGACACGATCGACCTCTATCAGCTGCACCGGGTCGATCCCGCGGTCCCGCTCGCCGAGACCTGGGGCGCGCTGGCCGACATGGTCACCGAAGGAAAGCTCCGGGGGCTGGGGATATCGCACGCCACGGTCGAGGAGCTCGACCTGATCCACGCGATCCATCCGCTGACGGCCGTCCAGTACGAACTTTCCATCCTGGCCACCGACAACCTGCGGGACATCCTGCCCTGGTGTCGCGCGAACAACGTCGGTTTTCTCGCCTTCGCTCCGATCGGCCGGGGCTTCCTGTCCGGCAAGATCGCCTCCGGAGGCCTCGTCGACGGCGACTCCCGCATCCGGGACCCCCGGTTCGAGGAGGAGGCGATGCGAGCCAACGAGACGATCCTCGACGGGCTCCGCGTCGTTTGCGCGCGCCACGGTGCCACGCCTGCCCAGGTCGCGATCGCGTGGACACTGGCGCAGGGCGAGAACGTCGTGCCGATCCCGGGGACCCGGAAACGGCGCTGGCTCGAGGAAAACGTCGCGGCGGCGGAGTTGCGGTTGAGCCGCGAGGACCTCGCCTATCTCGACGGGATGCCGCCGGCGATGGGCAAGATGCACTGGGAAGCCGCCCGCTCCACCGATTCCACCCGGGCCGGTGCGACCACCTGAGTCAGCCCGGCCACTTCGTCCCTGTCACCGATTGGATTCCGCACCGTGCTCTTCCCCCACACCGTGTCCAGGCGCATCGTGCTGAACCCGGCCAGCGTCGCCGATCAGAAGAAGTTCACCGGTGTCCTGCTGCGCACCAGCACCGAGAGCTTCCGACCGACCCCGCGGCCGAACGGCAGCTCTCCGGCGCAGGCCAGCGCCGCGTTCACCGTCACCCGGCGCAACACCGGCGACTACCTCGGTTTCAGCATGCTCTACGGCCTCGACCCGGCGGGCCACATCCGCTACGGGCTGCATCTGGACCCGGAGAAGGCCAAGCTCGGCGTGGGCTCGGAGGCGATCATCCTCTCGATCAACTACGCCTTCGCGATGTTCCCGGTCGACAAGGTGATCAACCAGACCACCCAGGCCACCTTCGGTTCGCTGGGCATGGGCGAGGGAAGTCAAGGGGCGGAAGGGATTTTCCGTGAGCACCTGTACTTCCGCGGCAAGTCATGGGACATGCACAGCTTCCAGATCTCGCGGGAAGGCTGGGGCCGGGTCGTCGACGAACTGGCCGACATCCTCGACCCGCCCTTGAGCTGGCGTGCCACCCCCGGCGAGACCTACCGCGCACCCGAGGTGGGCCGGTGAACCTCCCGCTGATCACCGTGCTCGGCTCGTCCGGTCTGCTGGGTACCGCGCTCACCAGGGAACTGGCGGACAGGCGCGTCCGGCTACGTCTGGTGAGCCGCAAACCGACTTCGGTCCCGGCGGGAACACACGCGGAGGTCGACGTGCGCGCCGTCGAGCTCTCCGAGGAAGGCGCGCTCTCCGAGGCCATCGCGGGCAGCGATGCGATCATCCATCTCGTGAAGTTCTCGTCGGGCGACGGGAACTGGCGGGTGGCGACGGGAGACACCGCCGCCGAGCGGGTCAACCTCGGCCTGGTGCACGACCTTATAGACGCGGTACGGACCGAACGACGAGAGCGTCCCCCGCAGGTGCTGTTCTCCGGCACGGTCACGCAGAGCATCACAACGTCGTCCGGGGAGAAGCCCGCCACCGAATACTGCCGCCAGAAGCTGGCCGCGGAGACGGCCCTGCTGGCGGCGACCGCCGAAGGAGTGCTGCGTGCCACCTCACTGCGCCTGACGACCCTGTACAGCCAAGGGATCGACTCGACCGACCTCGATCGCGGAGTGACCACCGCGATGACCCGGCGAGCCGTGGCCGGCGAACCGCTCTCCATCTGGCACGGTGGCGGCAACGCCCAGCGCGACCTGCTGTGCGTCGACGACGCGGCGCGGGCGTTCACAGCGGCACTCGACTCACCGGACACGGTGACCGGACGACACTGGCAGATCGGGACCGGGCACTCCACCACCGTCCAAGAACTGTTCACCACCATCGCCGAGGTCGTCGCCGTCCATACCGGACGCCCACCGGTCCCGGTCGTCTCGACGCCCCCTCCCGAGTATGCGGTCGCCATCGACCAGCTCGACACCTTGCTCGATCCCGTCCCGTTCCAGCGGGCCACCGGCTGGGCACCGCGGGTGCCGCTGGCCGAGGGACTGGACCGGCTCGCGGCCGCGGTCGCGAAGCCGGCGGCCGCCGCCGTCACGTACTGAACCCAGAGGAAAGGCCGAACGCGTGCGCGTCCTACTTGCGGTGAATCCGGGAACGGACACCATTTTCCAGTACATGGTGCCGTTGATGTGGGCCCTGCGCACCGCGGGCCACGAGGTGCACGTCAGCGGGCCACAGGCGAAGACCGAGGCGATCACCCAGGCCGGGCTCACGGCTGTCCCGGCGGGCCGCCCGTTCGACCCATCGCGGGTCAACAATTACAAGATCGAGATCGTGAAGTCCATGGAGGAAGGGATCCTCCCCCCGTACGACGCGTTCGACGACCCGGAAAAGGCGACCTGGGAGTACCTGCGCCCGGGGATGGAGACCGCGGTCAAGGGCATGCACCGGATGATCAGCGTCCCGATCATCTCGGACGTCGTGGAGTACGCGCGCTACTGGAAGCCCGATCTGGTGCTGTGGGACCCACTCACCTTCGCCGGGTCCATCGCCGCGAAGGCCTGCGGCGCCGCACACGCCCGGCTGCTGTTCGGCATCGACATCTTCGGAGGCGTCCGGCAGCTCTTCCTGCGTTTGAAGGCGGAACAGCCGGAGGAGGACCGGTCCGACCCGCTCGCCCACTGGCTTGGCTCCTACGCCCGCAAGTACGGCGGCGAGTTCTCCGAGGACATGGTCACCGGGCACTTCACCATCGACCAGTTCCCCACCAGCCTGCAGACCGAGGCCGAGGGCCTGCACTACACGCGTATGCAATACATCCCCTACGGCGGCGCCGCCGTCCTCCCGGATTGGCTGCGCGAACCACCCAAGCGGCCCCGGATCGCGTTCACGCTCGGCATGACCTCGGCCACGCAGCTCGGCGGCTACCGGGTGGACGTCCAGGAGATCCTCGACAACCTCGCCGACCTCGACATCGAGATCGTCGCCACCATCGCCGAAAGCGAACAGCACCGGATCACCCGAATCCCGGACAACACCCGTATCGTCTCGTTCGTGCCGTGGCACGCGCTGGTGCCCACGTGCACCGCCGTCATCCACCACGCGGGGGCCGCCACGCTCGGCACCGCGGCCAGGTATCCGCAGCCGCATCTGGCTCTGCACGACCACTTCGACCAGCCAATCCTCGCCGAAAAGCTGGCCGACTACGGCGCCGGGATCGCCATCCACAACAGCGAGGCCACCGGCGCAAGCGTCCGCCAGGCCGTCCAGAAGCTGCTCACCCAGCCGCGATTCCGACGGCGGGCGGCCGACCTGACCAACGACATCCTCGCCATGCCCACGCCGAACCAGCTCGTGCCGGAACTCGAAGAGCTCACCACCAAATATCGGAATCGCTGAGGAACCACACATGCGCGTCCTGCTCACCACGAATCCGTTGAAGACCGTGTTCCTCCACATGGTTCCGCTGGCCTGGGCCTTGCGCACCGCGGGGCACGAGGTGCGGTTCGCGAGCCAGCCGTCGTTCGCCGACACGATCACGCAGGCCGGGCTCACAGCCGTCCCGCTGGGCCGCGACCACACTCGGCTGTGGTCGCCCGCCGCCGGTTCGGCGAAGGAGGACGCCGTGGCGGAGCGGGTGGGCATCCCCGAGCCTTACGACGCGTTCGACAACCCGGAGAAGGGCACCTGGGACTATTTGGTGCCCGGGATCCAAGGCGCGATCCAGCGTAAGCACAAGCTCGAGGCTTTCCCTGTCATCTCCGATCTCGTGGACTACGCCCGCTCCTGGGAACCCGATCTCGTGCTCTGGGACCCGCTCACGTATGCCGGGGCCATCGCCGCCAAGGCCTCGGGTGCCGCTCACGCCCGATTGCTGTTCGGTATCGACATCATGGGCGGCGTCCGGCAGCTTTTCCTGCGGCTCAAGGCCGAACAGCCCGAAGACGAGCGAACCGACCCCCTCGCCGAGTGGCTCGGTTCCTACGCCCGCAAGTACGGCGGGGAGTTCACCGAGGACATGGCCGTCGGCCATTTCACCATCGACCAGCTCCCGCTGAGCCTGCAGACCGAGGCCGAAGGCCTGCATTACACACGGACGCAGTACATCCCCTACAGCGGTCCGGCCGTGGTCCCGAACTGGATGCGCACCGCGCCCCGGCGTCCCCGGGTCGTGCTCTCCCTCGGCAACACCGCGACCACCGTCTACGATGGCTACGCGGTCGACGTGCAGGCGATCCTCGACAACCTCGCCGACCTCGACATCGAGATCGTCGCCACCATCGCCAAAAGCGAGCAGCACAAGGTCACCCGCGTCCCGGAGAACACCCGGGTCGTGTCCTATGTGCCTTTGCACGCGCTCATTCCCACCTGCGCCGCGGTCATCCACCACGGCGGCGCCGGGACCACCGGCATCACGGCCCGGTTCGGCGTCCCCCACCTGGTCCTGCACGACCACTACGACCAGCCGATTCTCGCCGAGAAGCTGTCCACCCACGGCGCCGGGCTGGGCATCCACTTCACCCAGGCGACCGGCCCGAAGGTCCGCGAGAACCTGCTCCGGTTGCTGCACGAACCGACGTTCCGCCGCCGCGCCGCCGACCTGCGCACCGAGATCCACGCCATCCCGAGTCCCAACGAGTTCGTCTCCCAGTTGGAAGAACTCGCCACCAAGTACCGGAATCGCTGAGGTAGCCCGCCCATGCGTGTCCTGCTCACGACGTATCCCGAGCGCACCCATTTCCTCGCTCTGGTCCCGCTGGCCTGGGCATTGCGTACCGCGGGGCACGACGTCCGGGTCGCCGTCCAGCCGAAGTTCGCCCCCACCGTCACGCAGGCCGGACTGACCGCGGCGCCAGTGGGGCGTAACAGCGACCTGTGGCAGATCCTCGGCCGGTACGGGCATTTCCTCACCGACGATCCGAACGACCTCGGCATCCCGCCGCCGTACGACGCCGTCGAGCGCGAGGCCACCGCCATCACCTGGGACTACCTGGTCACCGGGTACGCACGACAGGTCGAACGCTGGCACAAGATCAGCAACGTTCCGATGATCGCGGGCCTGGTGGAATTCGCCCGGCAGTGGAAACCCGATCTGGTTCTCTGGGAGCCCACGACGTACGCGGGCCCGATCGCGGCCAAGGCCTGCGGGGCCGTGCACGGGCGGGTACTACTCGGTCCGGACATCTACGGCGTCGCCCGCGACCACTTCCTTCGCCTGCGGGCGCAGCGTTCTCCGGGCGAGCAGCACGACCCGATGGCGGACTGGCTCGGCGCCTGCGCACGCAAGTACGGTGGCGAGTTCGGCGAGGACATGGTCACCGGGCAATTCACCGTCGAGCAGCTTCCCGAGTCGCTGCGGCTCTCGGCGAACCTCCGGTACCTCCCGATGCGCTACGTCCCCTACGGAGGGCAAGCCGTCGTACCGCGGTGGCTGCGGGCCCGGCCCGAACGCCCCCGTATCGCACTCACCATGGGCCTCACCACGAGCGAACACGACATCGACCAGAGCGAAGCCTTGCGGGAGATGCTCGGAGGGCTCGCCGAACTCGACGCGGAGGTCGTGGCCACGGTCGCCGAGGCGGACCAGAAACGGCTCGGGCCCCTGCCCGGAAACATCCGGATGGTGTCCTACGTCCCGCTCACCGCGCTCGTACCGACCTGCGACGTGCTGGTCCACCACGCCGGCTTCGGCACCCTCGCCACCACGATCCCGTACGCGGTCCCGCAGCTGCTCCTCCCGACCGAACACGACGCCCCGATGCTGGGCCGCATGTTCGCCGCCCAGGGCGCCGGGCTGTCCCTGGGCCCGGGCGAGCACAGTGCCTCCCACATCACCGCCGGCGTCACCAGGCTGCTGACCGAGTCCGGGTTCCGCGAAGGTGCAGCCGGCCTACGAGAGGAGATGCTGGCGCTGCCCGCCCCCAACGAGGTCGTCGCCCGGATCGAAGACCTCGTACGAAGCTCGTCCCTCGTCGCCCACAAATGATCTGACGGCGACGCGGGCGAGGCGCAGTGGGCCCGTCGTCATTACCGCACGGAACAGCAAAGAAACGCCGCTCCCCTTGCCAGGGAACGGCGTTTCTCGTGTCACTCCGACCAAAGTCGAGATATTTCTGAACTTAAGTATCAGACCCCTTCGACCAAAGTATTGAAATCAGCCTTTTGCCTCACGCCAGTACTGACGCTTGTTACGGTCTCGCACGACGATGCCCAATTCAGTCAGTTCGGCCCGAAGTTCCCGCAGTTCACTCTTCGACGATTTGTCGCCGACGAGAGCCTCGCCCCTGGCCTCCAGGAGGGCGTTCGCCCGCGCCGAGATACCCGGTGTCCCCGGCACCCAGCGCTCGAAGGCGCTCGCGTACGGATCGCTTTCGTACCAACGGTATCCATGCGCGATGAAGGCCTCCGAGATCGGGCCGCTCTTCATGTCCGACGGGAGCCGGACGAGTTCCTCACTACGCCGACCGAGCAGGACGACGTCCTTCTCGTCCCGGAACACACCCGCGATCTCGTCCGAGGGGAACTCCTCGGATTTACCCTCCGTGGTGAACACCACGCGGTCGTCTCCCACGGTGATGGTGAGGCTCTCGTGTTTGGCCCAGAGGGCCAGGACCAGGCCGATCAGGCCGCCGACGACGGCGACTCCGATCGTGAAACCCGGCTCCGGCAAGGCGTTCAGGAACGTGGCCGGTTTGTGCATGGGCCCACCGTCGATCGACAGCAACCAGCGCCCGAGCAGCTTCAGCAGCCAGAAGACCCCGGCGAGCACACCCGAGCCGAGAACCACGAAGCCGACACCGATCGCTCCGAACTGCCATGCTGGCTCGGCGACGACCGTCTGCTTACCCGCCCGCGAATCATTCCTACTCATGGCGCCGTATCCTACCGTAGTCAATCCGCTTCGGCTCGTCGGTACACCGGCCGAAGAGCAGAATTCACTTTCCACCCATCGGCTGGTGCAGCGACAACCGAAGAATCAGGCTAGCTCGTAGATGAACGAATCCGCGGGAACGGCGACTTCCCACGCATTGACACATCGCCAGCCGCTCTCCTCGAATACGTCCGACCATTCGGTCAGCGTCGGAAGATAGACACCCATCAGGTCATGAGCGGTTTCGAAACCCAGGGTGAACACCTCCTTGTCCCGGTCAGCGACACCAGCGGTGCGCGCGGTGTCGCCCAGGAGGAACCGGCGCACATTCGGGAACGCCTCGCGGATGCGGCGCAGGGACGCCACGCAGTCCTCCCGCGGCCAGAAGTCGTGGCCCATCATGAAGCAGGTCAGCACCTCGACGTCCGCGAAGCGGGGGTCCGGCCCGATCTTCCGGACGTCGGCCTGAACGAAGTCGAACTGGCCACCGAAGCCGGCAGCGTTCATGTTCTTCGCCGCGTCGCCCAGCGCCGCGGCGGAGATGTCGACCCCCACACCCTTGACCCCGGAGAAGCGGTCGGCGACCTGCGTCAGCCTGCCCGCGCCGCCGCAGCCCAGGTCGGCGATCTTCGTGAAATCGAAGTCCAGTGACTCCATCGCCCGCCAGAAGATCGGGTCGAACGCCTGCATGTTGATGTCGCGGCAGGCATAGCTGATCGCCACGGCGTTGCGCCGATAGAAGTCACCCCGCCGATTCTCGTTGCGCACGACGTTGGGCATGTTCGCGAACAGCTCGGCACAGCCGATGGTCAGCCAGTGGAAGAAGCCTTTGGCGCGGTAAACGTCGGTGAACTCGGGGCCCGGTTTCACGATCTCACCAGCGCGCTCCACAACCCCTACCGAAGCCAGGGCGGCGAACATGCCGTGCACCGACTGCTCGTGCAGGTCGTGCTTGACGCAGAACTCCCCGACGGCCAGCTCGCCGGAAACCTTCAGTTCGTCCAGTGCGCCGACCTCCCAGGCCGTCGCGATGGAGAACCCCGCGACGATCGAATTGAAGGTCCGGGCGGCACCGCCGACCGGACCTTCGGCGAAACCATCGGCCACAGCGTCGGCCGGCGTGATGTTGCGAGTCATACTTCCCTCTTTCCCCAGGAGCGCAGGGTCGTGACGGGCCGCCCGGCGACGTGGCGCGAGGCGGCTCGTCACGACCGATCCGCCCTACTCAGACGACGTGCACATCCGGGACGTAGTGGATCCACTGGCCGCCGGCCGCGCGGAAGGCCTGCTCCTTCGCCATGATCTCCTCGGCGTGGTTCCACGCGAACAGCAGGGCGTAGTCGGGGTAAGGCTGCGAAAACGCCGCGGGCTCACGCACCGGGATGTGCGTGCCGGGCGTGAGCTTGCCCTGCTTGGCCACGGTGCTGTCACAGACGAACTCGACCAGGTCCGGGCCGATGCCGCACAGGTTGGTGACAGTGGCACTCTTTGCGGTCGCGCCGTAGGCGACGACGCGCTTGCCCTCATCCTTCAGCTTGCGCAGCAGCGAGATCAGGTCGTCGCGGATCTTCAGTACCGACCGGCCGAAACCCTCCAGAGTGGCGATGTCGCCGAGCTTCTGGGCGTCCTCGTCGGCGAGCAGCTTGGCCACCGCTTCACTCGGCTTGCGCTGCCCCGCCGGCGCGACGGTGTAGCGGACCTCGCCTCCGTGCACCGGGATGCGCTCGGCGTCCACCAGCTCCAGCCCGTGCCGGGCGGCCATGGCCTGCACCGAACGCAGGGTGAAGAAGTAGACGTGCTCGTCGTAGATCTGGTCGAACGATGTACGCGTGACGATGTCGCCCAGGTACGGATCCTCGAAGACGAACACTCCGGACGGCTTGAGCAGCGCCTTGACGCCGTCCAGGACAGAGTCCATGTAGTCGATGTGAGAAAGGGTGTTCGCGGCATAGATGACGTCGGCCTGACCATCCTGAGCCGCCACTTCCTTGGCCACCGACTCTTCGAAGAACGACTTCCGCACGCGGATCCCCTTGGAGGCGGCCACATCGGCGACGTCACCCGACGGCTCGATGCCGAGGTGCCGCACGCCCGAGTCGGCCAGCGCCTTCAGGAAGATGCCGTCGTTCGAGCCCATCTCGACGACGAACGGGTCCTCGCCGCCGACCTCGGTCGTCAGCAGTTCCTTCGCCAGGTTCTCGAAGTGGCTGCGCATGAACGCCGAGCCGGACGAGTAATAGGGGTAAGTCTCGTGGAACATCTGCTCGCGCGGGACCTCCTCCATCAGCTGGACCATCGTGCAGGCGTCACAGACACCCACGGCCAGCCGGAAGAAGAACTCCTTGCTGGTGTCGGCACCGGGCACCAGAAAGGCATCCGCCAGGGGCTGCCGCCCGAACTCGAAGAACTCGCTGACAGCACCATCGCACACACGGCACGGGGAACTGGTCGACATGGATAGACTCCTGAATTTCAGACGATGACGGGCATAGGATGCGGACACCCGCACGAGCGACCACACAACTGTACGATATCCACCTTACGGCTTTCAGTATCACATCTAAATGGGTTCGATTACTCGATGATTCAAGAATCAGGGATTCTTCTCGTTACCACGAACCACGACCGACCCTGCTTTCAGGGCGGCATAGTGCGCCTGGCATTCCTCGTACGTCGAGAGGATTCCACGGTCGATCGCGGAGGCCAGGCTCGCCGCACCGGCGTCCTTGTCGGACATGATCGGGGTCCCGGTGAGCTCCCACGGGACGCCGATGTCGGGATCGAGCGGGTTGATCTCGATCATGGCCTCCGGCGCATACGGCGTCGAGAGCAGGTAGTTCATGCACGCGCCTTCAGTGACGGCAAGGAAAGCATGGCCCATGCCGTCGGCGAGGCACAAGGCGACCTGATTCTCCTCGTCGAGCCGCGTCGCCTCGAACCTGCCGAACGTCGGCGACCCTCTCCGCAGGTCGATCACCACGTCCATCACCGCACCGCGCACACAGGTGACGAGCCGCGTCTGCCCCGGCGAAAGCGTGGTGCCGTGTATTCCGCGCAGCGTGTTGCGACGACTCATCGAGAAGCTTCCCTGCCCGACGACGAACGGATAACCGAGCGCTTCGGAAAGATCCTCGGCGCGGAACGCCTCGGAGAAATAGCCCCGACGGTCGGAATGGAATTCCGGCACCAGCCGATAGGCGTCGGCAATCGACATCTCGGTGATCTTCATCGTGCACAACTCATTTCCGGAGACCTCCCACAGTCACTCGACGTCGTCGGTTTCGACGGCCGGCCAGGTGCCGGCCGAGTGGATTCCCGCTCAGCACAGGCTGTGGATACAGGCGAGCAGGCTGCGGGCCTCGATGTTGACGTAGTGCCCGTGTCGCAGGAGATCGATCAGCTGCCGCACGGTCATCCAGCACAGGTGGGGCGGCACCTCGAGCGGCACGTCTTCGCCGACCTCGATGATCTGGTAGCGCGTCAGCGCGTTGTAGAAGCGCCCACCCTCCTCCGACAGCACATTGTCGTAGCGGACCGTCGCACCGGGCGAGTCGAGCGCGGCCCGCACGAACGGGTCGACCTTGGCGCCGTGGTCCCGGCCCGGCAGCTGGTGGATCGTCGGCGCCATCTCGACCATGTCCATCAGCCCGTACTCGGGCCGGGCCTGGACGAGCAGGTGCAGCACGCCGTCGATCGGGCGGGCGAGAAACGCCGCCCTCCCCTGGCCGCGTGGCTCGAGCAGCGGCTGAGTCCAGCTCTTCACCTCGCGAGTGCCTGCTTCCACGGACACCGCGATGATCCGGAAGTTCTCGCGCGTCTCGTCGGCGATCTCGAACTCGTCGCGCGACCACCCGGCGACGGCGGACAGCGGCCCCGGCCGGGCCGTCCAGTCGCACCGGGTCTTCGCCTCGGTGAACCAGCTGAGGATTTCGCCCGGCGTGTGCCGCACCGGCGACCGGGCACCGTCTCGGTGGTAGTGGTACGAGCGGATCAGCGCGTCGCGGAAGGCGTCCCCGGTCGACGCGTCGCTCTCGTCCGGCATGGCGAACGGGATGCACGACAGGACGGTGCGCGCGTCCATGTTGACGAGATTGTCCACGTGGGTCAGCTCGCCGATCTCCGCGAGCGACATCCAGCGATAGTCGTCGTGCACCGGCACGTCGTCACTGACCAGCACCACCATGTTGCGGTTGCGCTTGCGCCAGAACCACGCGCCCTGCTCGGACTGCAGGACGTCGACCAGCACCTGCCCGCGGCCGGGGCCGACGAAGTACTCCAGGTACCTGGTCCCCGTGCCTCGATGGACCTGGGTGTAGTTGCTCCGGGTCGCCTGGACCGTCGGTGACAGCTGGAGGGTGTTGACGTTCCCTGGCTCCATCTTGGCCTGCATCAGGCAGTGCAGTACCCCGCCGATCTCCTTGACCAGGATCCCGAGGATGCCGATCTCCGGCTGGTTGATGATCGGCTGCGCGTCGGTCTCCACGCCGGCCTCGTGCACTCGCAGGCCTTCGATCGTGAAGAAGCGTCCGCTCGCGTGGCCGAGGTTCCCGGTATCCGGTTCGAAACTCCAGTCGGTGAGCCCGGAGAACGGGATCCGCTCGACGGAGAAGTGTCCTGTCTCGTGCCGCTCGGCCCACCATAAGTGGAACGCCGCGAGCGACGTGCCCACGTCGGCCGGCAGCAACGACTGGTTGTTCATCCCCTCATGGGAAATCGCGAGTCGCTTCATGCTTGCGAGCCCTCCTCGGTTCTCCGCCCCCACCCGGTGGGCCGTCGCCGAAGCGCGAAACGGCCCGGTCCGCGGTCCGGTCTCGGGCCGCGGAGCGAACGTGGGCGGGAAAATCGACCTCACCGGCTGCCTACTGGCGGGCTGCGGGCAAGCAACCGCGTCCGGTGAGACACGCGGGAGGCTTGACATTTATCGCATTGGCGTGAAGTCGTCGCGTATTCGGCGGCGCTCCGCTGCCCGATTCCACCGGAGAGTACGTCATTCCCCGGCGATTCAGCCATCACCGCGACGGTTTCCATGGGCACGTGTTCGCTCGGCGCAGCTGCGGTTATGGTGGTGTCTCGCCGGCGAGACAGGGACTTGCCGGGACGCGGCGCGAGTTGTTGCCGCGGCGGCGGCGAGGCGGCTAGGCTTCAGAATAATACCGGCCGCACGTTATGACAGTGCGTCACCTGGATTCGCGTATGCAGCGTCGCTCCTATTCGTTCTCGCGTTCGCGAGTGCCGAGTGGAGCCCCCGCTTTGGCGACGGAAAGTAATGCAGAAGGAGATGATTCAGGCGTGTCGAGCGAAGAAGTCACGATCAAAATCGATTTGACCGACGTCGACAAGGTCGAGGAGGCCGTGCAGTACATGGCGCAGACGATCTGCGCCGAGCAGCCCGACATGCCGGAGCCGAAGACGCTGCGGGACCTCGACTCCTTTTCGATGGTCCAAGTGCTGCTCGAACTCGAGAACTACACGGAGCGCAAGCTCTTGGAGAAGTTCGAGAACTTCTCCGGTGAGACCTTCCGCGACCTCGCGGAGTTCATCGTGAAGACCGTGGCGGAAGAGGACGGGGCCGTGGCCTGAGTTCTCCGAACCGAGGTCCGGACGGCGGGCGATCCGGTTCTCGCGGGCGCCCGCCACGCAGCCCCCTCGCCGGAGGAGAACCGCGCGAACCGATCCCAACGACCTGTCCCGCCTCGCCCTAGGACTCAGGAGATCCCCGTGGGCCAACAGGCTTCGAAACCCGTCGTCACCGTGCTCGGCGCCTCCGGACTGCTCGGCAGGGCCATCACGCGCGAGCTGGCGAGCCGCCCGATCCGGCTGCGGCTCGCGAGCCGCCGGACACCTGTGCTCCCGCCCGACGCCGAGGCGTCGATCGAGCTGCGCGAGGTGGACCTTACGGCCTCCGGGGCCGTCGCGGACGTCGTGGCGGGCAGCGACGCGGTGATCCATCTGGTTGCGCATCGGATTTCGGGTGCGGCCAGCTGGCGGGCGTCCTCTGTGGACCCGCTGGGCGAGCGGGTCAACCTCGGTCTGGTCCACGACGTCATCGATGTCCTGCGCCGGGACCGCGCAAAGCGTCCGCCGGTCCTGCTGCTGGCGGGATCGATGTCGCAGACCGGCCGCTCCGCCCTGCCGCGGATCGACGGCAGTGAGCCGGATCGTCCCCTGACGGTCTACGACGAGCAGAAACTGGCGGGCGAGAAGGCCATCCTGGCCGCCACCGAAGCGGGCGTCCTGCGGGGCAGCAGCTTGCGGCTGGCGACGTTGTTCAGCCAGGGCACGGATTTCACCGGCGACGACCGGGGTGTGGTCGCGGCGATGATGCGTCGGGCGTTCGCCGGCGAGCCGCTGACGATGTGGAACAACGGCTCGGCGAAACGCGATCTGCTCTGCGTCGACGACGCGGCGCGCGCCTTCGTCCACGCGCTCGACGAGGCCGGCACCGTCGCCGGCCGCCCCTGGCTGGTCGGCACGGGTCAGGCGACCAGTGTGGCGGAACTGTTCACCATGATCGCCAAGGTCGTGTCCACCCATACCGGCGAGCCGCCGGTACCGGTGGTCCCGGCGGTGTCCGAGGAAGGCCCGATGGCGACGGACGACATGGACTTCGTCCTCGACCCCTCCGCCTTCCAGGAGGCGGCGGGCTGGTCGGCCCGTGTACCGCTGCTCGAAGGTCTGGACAAGCTCGCCGCCACCGTCTCCAGGGAATCCGCACTCGGTTCGAACTGACGAGGGGAATCGTGCGCGTTCTGGCTGTCCTGATTTCGGAGCGGAGCTTTCTCAACTACATGGTGCCGCTGTGCTGGGCACTGCGCGCCGCGGGCCACGATGTCCAGATCGCTGCGCAGCCGGCGCTGACCGAGGCGATCACCGCGGCCGGCCTGACCGCGGTCCCGGTGGGGGCCGACCGGGACTTCTGGCGCGTCACCGCGCGGGAGCCGGACAAGCGGGCGGCGATGCGCGCGGGGATCGCGGCCCCTTACGACGCCTTCGACGACGTCGGCAAGGCGACGTGGGAGTACCTGGCGCCGGGGATGGACGAGGCGGTCAAGGGCTGGCACCGGCTGACGAACTTCCCGATGATCGCGCCGATGGTGGACTACGCCCGGTACTGGCAACCGGATCTCGTCCTCTGGGACCCGCTCGGGTACGCCGGTGCCATCGCGGCCAAGGCCTGCGGTGCCACCCACGCCCGGTTGCTGTTCGGCATCGACGTCTTCGGCGGGGTCCGTCAGCTTTTCAGCCGCCTGAAGGACGAACAGCCCGAAGACCGGCGCACCGACCCGCTGGCCGGCTGGCTGGAGGGCTACGCGCGCAAGTACGGCGGCGAGTACACGGAGGACATGGCCGTCGGGCACTTCACCGTCGACCAGCTGCCGCCGTCGCTCACGCAGCGCTCGGAAGGCCTGCACACGGTCGGAATGCAGTTCACGCCGTACGCCGGGCGGGCCGTCGTCCCGCGCTGGCTGCGCACTCCGCCGGAGCGCCCCAGGGTGGCGCTCACACTCGGCCTCACCGCGACGGAGGTCTTCAACGGGTACACAGTGGACGTTCAGGAGATCCTCACCGCGCTGGGAGATCTCGACATCGAACTGGTCGCCACGATCGCGGAAGCCGAACAACGAAAACTCACACACATCCCCGAAAACGCCCGCCTGGTCTCCTACGTCCCCTGGCACGCACTCGTCTCCACCTGCGACGTCGCCATCAACCACGCCGGCGCCGCCACCCTCGCCACCACCGCCCGCCAACCCATACCCCAACTGACCCTGCCATTCCACTTCGACCAACCCGTCCTCGGCCGCAAACTCGCCGAACACGGCGCCGGACTCAACATCCCCTCCACCGAAGCCACCGGCCACAACATCCGCGAAGCCGTACAACGCCTCCTCACCGAACCCCGATTCCGCCACCGCGCCACCGACCTCCGCGACGAAATCCACTCCACCCCCACCCCCAACGAACTCGTCCCCCAGCTGGCACAGCTCACCACCAAACACCGTCCACGTTGACCAGCCGAAAAGAAGCCCACACCATGCGCATCCTCTTCGCCGTCATCCCGGAAAAAACCATCTTCATGTCGATGGTGCCGCTCGCCTGGGCACTGCGCACCGCCGGACACGAAGTCCACATCGCCTGCCAGCCCGGCTTCGCCGAGCACGTCACCCAAGCCGGCCTCACCGCGGTGCCCGTCGGCCGGGCCAGCAGCGCCACCGCGCGGCTGCGGACGGCGTTCTACCCGGAGGACATCGACGTGGCGGGGCTTCCGTCGCCGTACAAGGTGGCCGAGCCGTCCGGCGCGGACCTCGGCTGGGACCGGGTCTCGGCGGACTACGCGCATATGGTCAACATCTGGCACCGCCGCGACAACTACCCGATGATCATCGATCTGGTGGACTACGCCCGGTTCTGGGAACCAGAACTGATCATCTGGGAGCCGCTCACCTACGCCGGGTCGATCGCCGCCAAGGCCTGCGGTGCCGCCCATGCCCGGCTGCTGTGGAGCATCGACGTCTTCGGGGTCACCCGACGGCGCTTCCTCGAGCTCAGGGACGAACAGCCCGAGGACCAGCGCATCGACCCGTTCGCCGACTGGCTGGGCGGTTACGCCCGCAAATACGGCTTCGAGTTCAGCGAGGACATGGTCACCGGTCAGTTCACGATCGACGAACTGCCGCCTTCGCTGGCGCAGCAGGCAGACGGCCTCCACTACGCGGGCCTGCAGTACATCCCCTACGGCGGCGCAGCGGTCATCCCGAACTGGCTGCGCACGCGGCCCGAACGCCCCCGCGTCGCGCTCACCCTCGGCTTGTCGACGACCGAGATCTTCTCCCGGTACACGGTGAACATCCAGGACATCCTCGACAACCTGGCCGATCTCGATTTCGAGATCGTCGCCACCATCGCCGAGGAGAAACAGAAGTACCTCACCCGCGTTCCGGACAACACCCGCATCGTCTCCTACGTTCCGTTGCAGGCCCTCACCGCCACCTGTGACGCCGTGATCAACCACGCGGGCCCCGGCACGTTCCTCACCGTCGCGCGCGACGGCGTCCCCCAGCTCACCATCCCCCGGGACTTCGACGAACCGGAACTGGCCCGCCGTGCGGAGAACCAGGGCGGCTCGCTCTGCATCCAGGCCGCGGACGCGACCGCGGGGAACATCCGCGAGAGCCTGCTGCGCCTGCTGAACGAACCCCGGTTCCGCGAGGGCGCCACCGAACTCCGCGACGAACTGCTCACCATGCCCAGCCCCAACGACTTCGTCCCGACGCTCGAGCAACTGATCACCAAGCACCGCGGCGCCTGAAACCGAGGAAGTGGTCCACGATGCGCGTCCTGATCTCCGTCGCCCCCGAGAAGAGCACGTTCCTCTACGCCGTGCCGCTCATCTGGGCATTGCGCACTGCCGGCCACGAGGTCCACGTCGCCAGTCAGTCCGGCTTCGCCGACACCATCACCCAGGCCGGGCTGACGGCGGTGCCGGTCGGACGTGACGTCCCGTCGAAGTGGACCAAGCTGCGCGAGGATCCCGAACTCCTGGAGTCGATCCGGGTGGGGATCCCCGAACCGTGGGACGTCGCGGAGTTCCCGGAACGGGCGAACTGGGAGCGGCTGCTGGAGGGCCACCAGAGCGTCGTCTACCAGAGCCACAAGCCCGACAACTTCCCGATGATCTCCGGTCTCGTGGACTACGCCCGGTACTGGCAACCGGATCTGGTCCTCTGGGAGCCGCTCAGCTATGCCGGGCCGATCGCCGCGAAGGCCTGCGGCGCCGCGCACGCCCGCCTGCTCTGGAGCGTCGACGTCTTCGGCGTCACGCGGCAGACCTTCGTTCGCCTCCGGGATCAGCAGCCCGAGGGACGGCGCGCCGATCCACTGGCCGACTGGCTCGGGTCCTACGCGCGCAAGTACGGCGGCGAGTACACAGAGGACATGGCCGTCGGCCATTTCACCATCGACCAGTTCCCGCGCGGCCTGCAGATCGAGGCCGAGGGCCTGCACTACATCCGCACGCAGTACATCCCCTACGGCGGACCTGCGGTGATCCCGGACTGGCTGCGGGAACCACCGAAACGCCCGCGAGTGGCGCTCACGCTCGGACTGACCGCGACCGAAGTGTTCAACGGCTACAACATCCCACTCTCGGAGATCCTCGACAGCTTGGGTGATCTCGACATCGAGCTGGTGGCCACGATCGCGGAAGCCGAACAACGAAAACTCACACACATCCCCGAAAACGCCCGCCTGGTCTCCTACGTCCCCTGGCACGCACTCGTCTCCACCTGCGACGCCGTCATCAACCACGCCGGCGCCGCCACCCTCGCCACCACCGCCCGCCAACCCATACCCCAACTGACCCTGCCATTCCACTTCGACCAACCCGTCCTCGGCCGCAAACTCGCCGAACACGGCGCCGGACTCAACATCCCCTCCACCCAAGCCACCGGCCACAACATCCGCGAAGCCCTCCAACGCCTCCTCACCGAACAACAATTCCGCCACCGCGCCACCCAACTCCGCGACGAAATCCACTCCACCCCCAGCCCCAACCAACTCATACCCCAGCTGGAACAACTCACCACCAAACACCGTCCACGTTGACCAGCCGAAAAGAAAACCACACCATGCGCATCCTGTTCACGGTCATCCCGGAAAAAACCATCTTCATGTCGATGGTGCCGCTCGCCTGGGCACTGCGCACCGCCGGACACGAAGTCCACATCGCCTGCCAACCCGCCTTCACCGACACCGTCACCCAAGCCGGCCTCACCGCAGTACCCGTCGGCCGGAACTCGGTGACGGCGCGGATCAACGACCATGATCCGGAAGGCATGGAGAAAGGCAGGCACGGGCTGCCCAATCCCTGGGATGTAGCGGAGCTTCCCGAGCGGGCGAACTGGGATCTGCAGGTGGCGGGCCATCGCGAGGTGGTGGAATCCGCGCACAAACCAGACAACTTCCCGATGATCAACGGGCTCGTGGCGTACGCCCGCCACTGGGAACCCGATGTCGTCATCTGGGAACCCTTCAGCTACGCCGGATCCATCGCCGCCAAGGCCTGCGGCGCGGCCAGTGCCCGGCTGCTGTGGAGCATCGACGTCTTCGGTGTCACCCGGCAGACCTTCCTGGGCCTCAAGGATCAGCAGCCCGAGGGCAAGCGCACCGACCCGCTGGCCGACTGGCTCGGCGGCTATGCCCGCAAGTACGGCGACGACTTCACCGAAGACCTCACCGTCGGCCATTTCAGCATCGACCAGCTCCCGCCGTCCCTGGCACAGCAGGCCGAAGGTCTCCAGTACACCGGCCTGCAGTACATCCCCTACAACGGGGCCGCCGTCGTCCCGAACTGGCTGCGCACGCCGCCGGAGCGCCCGCGCGTGGCACTCACACTGGGGCTGACCGCCGCCACGCAGTTCGCCGGTTACACGGTCGACGTCCAGGACATCCTGACCACGCTCGCCGATCTGGACATCGAACTCGTCGCGACCATCGCGGAGTCCGAACAGCGGAAACTCAGCCACGTCCCCGAAAACACCCGTGTCGTCCAGTTCGCGCCGCTGAACGCGCTCAGCGCCACCTGCGACGTCGTCATCAGCCACGCCGGCCCGGGCACCTTCCTCACCGCCGCGCGCCACGGCGTCCCCCAGCTCACCGTGCCCGCCGAGTTCGATGCCCCCGAACTCGCCCGCCGCGCGATGGCGCAAGGCGGTTCGCTGTGCGTGCAGGCCGAGTCGGCCGGGGAGATCACGCAAAGCATCCGCGAAGGCGTCCTGCGCCTGCTGAACGAACCTGGGCTGCGGCAGCGGGCCGAAGCCCTCGACGACGAGATCCGCGCGATGCCCAGCCCCAACGAATTCGTTGCCCATCTCGAACAGCTCACCCTCAAACACCGCACACGCTGAAGACACGCCGAAAGCCGCCTCCCGAAGGCTCGGGAGGCGGCTTTCGGCGTTTCGTACTGCTCCTGGCAAACTGCCGCGCCCGCGTCGAACCGACGTCCCGGGGCAACGCGATCCGTCAAGCGATATGCGGCGATCAGTCGCGCTGGGCGATCCACAGGCCCTGCGTGAACCTGCCGCCCGGCAGGAACTCGGCCCGGCAGCCCGCCGCGCGGAACGCGGCTTCGTAGTGCTCAGGCTCGAAGAAGGTCAGTTCCACGGTGTCGGTGAAATGCTGGATCCCCGACTTCAGGTGGACACTGGCGTAGTGCACCACCATCCGCGCCTGGTCGGCACGGTCGGGATGGTACGTGGAATGCGAGGCGCGGAAGATCTTCCATTCTCCTGCCTCGATGAGATCGGTGGCCACATAGCCTTCGGTGAACTGCTCCGTGGTGCGCCATGGCTCGACGACCAGCACCCCGCCGGGTTCCAGATGCCGGACGAAACAGTCGACCATCGCCTGCAGTTCGGCCGCCGAATCCAGATGCGGGACGGCGAACATGCAGGTGATGACGTCGAACTTCGCGCCGGCGTCGAAGTCGCGCATGTCGCCCCGCAGGATGTCCAGCCCGGGCATCCGCCGGCGCGCGAACGCCAGCATGTCCGCGGACTGGTCCAGCCCCACCACCCGGTCGAAGAGCTTCACCGAGTGCTCGAGGTGCAGTCCGGTGCCGCACGCGACGTCGAGCAGGGACGACGCGCCGGGTTTGCGCTCCCTGGCCAGCCTCGCCACGTCCGCCGCCTCGGCGGCGTAGTCCTTGGGCCGGTTGCGCATGAGAAGGTCGTAGACCTCGACGTAACCGTTCTCGTACATCCATTCCTCTTCTCGCGGCCGCCACCGGGCTGGCGGGCCATCCGGACACGACCTGGGTCGTGTCCGGCAAGTCCGGTTCGCGGTCTCCGCGCCCAGTTGCCCCCTGACGGCACGGGCCGACCCGCCCGCACCACCAGGAACACGAAGCCCATCGAACAGACTTGCCGGACACCGCCTAGGCGAGCAGCTCCGCCGCGTGCCGCGAAAGCAGGTCGCGGGCCGCGCGGACCTCGGCCGCCATCGGCCGGTCGGCCTCCAGCGGCGGCGAGAGTTCGGCGAGTTCCGCCCAGACGCCCGAGGTCTCCGGCTCGTGCCCGGTCATGACCGCGAGCTGGGCGACGCCGAGGGCGAGCGAGCCCATCACGAGCCAGCCGAACTCGAGCGCGTCCGAGACACCGTTCGCCCCGTTCAGGGCCATGGGGACGTGGTCCTGGTTCCACCCGTTGGTGGGGAGTGTGGTCAGCGAAGCCGGGTACACCAGCTGCCGGATCCGGGAGACGAACGACGTCGCGCTGATGTGCACACCTGCGACACCGCAGCCGCGGCCCGCACGGGGGGTCAGCATCATCGGCAGGTCGCCGTTGGTGGCCGGGGACAACAGCAGCCCGATCTGACGCTCGGCCAGGTACGCGGCCATGTGGACGGCGAGACCCATTTGGTCCGATGCCAGGCCGACCGGCATGGCATGGAAGTTGCCCCCGTGCAGGACGTCACCGTCGAAGGCGATCGGGTTGTCCTGGCAGCCGTCGACCTCGCGGGCCAGTACGTCTCCCGCGCTGGTCAGCTGGTCGAGCACGGCGCCGAGCACCTGCGGGACACAGCGGAGGCTGTACGGCTCCTGCAGCGCGCGCTTGTCGTTCCAGGTGTGGCCCTCGGGCAGTTCGTCACGGATCCAGCTCGCGACGATGTGCTGACCGTTCTGGTTGCGGGCCACCGCGTGCCCAACGGCGTAGTGCTCGGGGTTCGCGCCGAGCAGCGTGGCGAGACGTCCGGCCAGCAAGGCGCCCGCGCGGACCAGCCGCACGGCGGACTGGTGGTTCTCGATGGACACCGCGAGGCTCACTCCGGTCCCGTTGACGAAGGCGAGCGCTTCTCGGACCGGCCAATCGAAGGTACCGGAACCCAGCGAGGCGAGCGACTCCGTCGCCGGGCGTGTCCCCCAGCGGCCCTGCTCGTCGCGCTCCCATGCCTCGCCGTGCCCGGTGAAGGTGAGCGCCGCGTGCGCCATCGGCTGCAGGTCGCCACTCGCGCTCACAGTGCCGTCACGCGGGATCGCCGGGGTGAATCCCTTGTTGTGCAGGTCGGCCAGCTTCTGCCAGAACTCCGGCGAGACGGACGAGAAGCCCTTCCGCATGTTCTGCAAGCGCAGCCACATCACCAGCCGGGACGTGTCCGGCGACAACAGCTGTCCCTGTCCAGTGCCCAGATGCGAGATGAGTGAGCTGCCCTGTTCCAGTTCGGACTCGGCGCCGTAGAGCACCAGCGGACCGAATCCCTGCGTGAGCCCGTAGATCGGCTTACCCGACTCGAGGGTGTCGTCGATCGTCTTGGTGGCGGTCGCCATGCGGGTGATCTCTTCTTCGGTGCACGGCTCGAGCCGTCCGTCCCACTCCGCCTTACGGACGATGTCCGCCAAGTAGGCGAAGCTCGCCAGCTCCAGGCTCGCGTGCTCCACGATCTGCGTCACGGTGCTGAAACCTCCACATTCGCTGCGTTCGAAGACTGGTCATGTCGTAATTTGCCCAGGGCGGACCGCTCGATCCGGGGCACGCTGTACACCCGTTTCGGCCGCACACCCAGTTGCCCGAAGGCCGGGTTGAGATCCACATCGGACAGCTCGGTACCGGATTCGAGCACTACCAGCAGCTCCAGGTGCTCCCCGATCATGTCGTCGGTGATCGGCCGTAGGGCGAGGTCCACGCAGTCGAGCACAGAGCGCATCGCCTGCTCGGCCTCGTCCAGGTTGATCCGGCGGCCGTTCACCTTGACCAGCCGGCCACGACGGCCGACCAGCCGGAAGCTCCGTTCTCCCAGACGCACGATCCGATCGTCGGCCTCCCACGTCGGCGGGGCCGCTTCGCCGGGGCGGAAAGCCAGTCGGGGGCTGCGCACCAAGAGCGGAATCTCTTCCCCCGACGCCGGGTCCTCGTCGGCGAAGGTCACGTCCGGGAAAAGAGTCCACTCCGGAGGTTCACCCTCGCGCCAACGGCGGGTCGCGACACCGCCTGCTTCGGTCGATCCCATGACCTCGACGATCAGCGCCCGCTCGGGACCGGCCTTCTCCAGGAACTCACCCGCGGTGGCCGGGAGCATGGCGCCGCCGTACATCACGGTGATGTGCTCCAGGCCGCGGACCCAGTCCAGATGCTCCAACAGCAGCCGGAAGATCCACGGTGTCGCCATCACCACGACCCGGCCCTGATCGATCTTCGGCATGGCACCGAAGAAGTTCGAGCGGTACCAGACCGGGATACCGAGGCGGGCCGGAACCAGTGTGGTCACCAACGCACCGTAGAGATGTGTCGGTGGGACGAACGAGACCACGGCGGCCGGGCGTTCCGGCGCGACGAAGCCCGCGAGCATCCCCGCTTCGAGCCAGATCCGGTCTCGATACCGTCGCCAGGTCCGGCTTGGGCCGGTGGTCCCCGAGGTGTGGAAATCGAGGGTCGGCGCCAGCGTCCGGGTCACCAGCTCCTCGGCGGCCGAGGTGTCCAGATCCCACCGAGCCATCCACGAGCCGTCAACCACCTCCTGCGCGGTGAACCCGAGCGACAGCAGCCGCTCCGGGGAAAACTCCGTATAGCCCACAGAAACTCCCTTTGCGATCCGCTCCGTGCGCACCGGTTGATCGGTGACCGGGCCGCGAACACTTAGCCCAGTGTCTCGGCGACCTGCATCAGGTACTGGCCGTATTCCGAGCTCTTCAGTTCGACACCGAGCCGGTGGCACGTCTCCGCGTCGATGTAGCCCATGCGCAGCGCGATCTCCTCCAGGCAGGCCACCCTGATCCCCTGCCGCTTCTCGATGACCTGGACGTACTGGCTCGCGGCCAGCAGCGAGTCGTGCGTTCCGGCGTCCAGCCACGTGAAGCCTCGGCCGAGCCTGCACAACTGCGCCCGGCCGAGTTTCAGGTACTCCCGGTTCAGGTCGGTGATCTCCAGCTCTCCGCGTGGCGAGGGCTCCAGACCGCGTGCGATCTCGACCGCGTCCGAATCGTAGAAATAAAGACCGGTGATCGCATTGTCCGAACGTGGCCGCAGAGGCTTCTCCTCAAGAGAGACGAGAGCGCCGCGCTCATCGGTTTCACCGATCCCGTACCGCTCCGGATCGGAAACCGGATAGCCGAACAGCGTGCAGCCGTCGAGCCGTTCACGAGATGCTCGCAGAATCCGCGGAAACCCCGCGCCGTGAAAGATGTTGTCGCCGAGAATCAGCGCCGACGGTCCCCCGTCGATATGATTCGCGCCAATAAGCAGCGCCTCGGCGATACCACGCGGCTCCTGCTGCTCCGCGTAGGTGATTTCCAGACCGATCTGGGAGCCGTCACCGAGCAGGTTCCGGAGCGGCGGAACGCTCTGCGGGGTGGAGATCACCAGGATTTCCCGGATACCGGCCAGCATTAGCACCGAAAGCGGGTAGTACACCATCGGCTTGTCGTAAATGGCGAGCAGCTGCTTGGACGTCCCCTTCGTCAGGGGATGCAGCCGGGTGCCATTGCCACCGGCAAGGATAATTCCTTTCATCACCGACCCGTTTCGTCGATCGAATATTTCATCGCCACGGCGCACGATTCATGAAACGCGCGAACCGAGCGAAATTCGATTACCAGATCTTCCAACAGACCATCGCGTCAATTCCGATCGACAAAGGACCGGCATTTGCATTACTGACGCTACACCTCTGACCGGAGCACGCCAAGACATCCGGTGCGTCCCGCCAGCGAGACAGGACACAACGCGACCCTCTCGTCGAATACGGGAAACTTTCCGGAAATACCGCGGGATTCAACCTCCGAACACCTTGCCAACAGTCCAACATGAATGATATTCACGACTGCCGGTGGTTGCCTGTCGAGCCCGCACGAGGCAGGTTCCGTCCACCGAACGGCAGCACGACGAGCTTCGCCGCACGATCAGTCCATGGGACCGGCCGTCCACGCTCGTCACGCCAGACGAGCCTTTCGCATGTTCTACCGCCCGTCACAATGCCGCTTCACAATCCGGTCAGGAACCCTGCCACCGCGGTCCGGAACTCATCCGGCGCCTCCAGCCACGGCACGTGGCCGACGCCGGGCAGCCGCACCCGGGTCACCGACGGCAGCGCCCGCTCCAGCGAGTCGACCGCCCATCGGGGCCGGTTGTCCGCCTCTCCGTCGATGATCAGGACCGGCACGGTGAGCGCGCGACAGGCCTCGACCAGTTCCTGCTCCGACGTCGCCCGCATTTCTTCGCTCAGCGCGAGGTTCGCCTCGTAGTTGATCGGGAACCACGGTGTCGCCATTGCCTCGGCGTGGCGGGCTCCTTCCCGGACGAAGTCGGCTGCCCATTGCAGCACCGCGAGTTCACGCTCTTCGGCCTCATCACGCTCCTTCGCGCGAAGCTCGGTCCACCGCGCGAGCCGTCCGCCCAGTGCCTGCTCGAAGTTTCGCTTGAACTCGGCGTACCAGCCGTGCAGCCCCTGGCCTGACCGCCCTTCACCTCCCGCCGCCCCCGAGCTCCCGCACCAGGAGCTCGGGGGCGGCGCCGTTTTTCCGCCTCCGCAACCGAAGGAGCCCTCGTGCCCACCCTCGCCGTGCTCGTCGCCACCGCCCGCACCCAGGGCCAGCGTGGCAACGACTTCCTCGCCCGCTCGCCCGACGAGCTGGTCGACATCACCTCCTCCTGCGACCGCGGCAACCCCGACGGCGGCTGCGGCTGCTGCCGCGCCTTCACCGGCCTGGACTCCCGCAAGGCCACCACCACCGCCGAGGTCGTCGAACGGCCGATCAGCTTCGCCCGCGACATGGCCCGCATCGCCGCGGACTTCCCCGTCGGCACCGTCGTCGAGCGCCGCGGCGACCAGATCCTCGAACGAGTGGAAGTCGCCGCCGCGACGCCGGCGCGCTGATCGCCCGCGTCCGTGCCCTCGCCCGCCGCGCCGCTGCCGCCCACGTTGGTGTGCGGGGACATCAGCCTCGACCCGGCGGCCGGACCGTGTTCCGGGCCGGACGGCGCCTGGAGCTCAGCCCCAAGGAGTTCGCCCTCCTCGAATGCCTGCTGGCCACGCCCGGGCCTGGTGCTCTCCGCCGAAGAGCTCCTCGAACGAGTCTGGGACGAGGCCGCCGACCCCTTCAGCTCCGCCGTCAAGCACACCGTGCACCGGCTGCGCGCCAAACTC
>JARAWT010000008.1:0-190465 GCA_033793495.1 Streptomyces sp. MN03-5084-2B
CCGCCGCCCGCGCCCCGCGCGGTCCCGCAGGACTCCCAGCCGCTGCCCCGGCCGGTGCCGCCGCCCCCGGCGCGGCCCGCCCCCGGCGGCGCCGAGTCCGGCCAGTACGCCCGCCCGGTCCCGCAGGAGTCCGGCCAGTTCGCCCGGCCGCCGCAGGAATCGGGCCAGTTCGCGCGGCCGCCCGCGCCGGAGCCCGGCCCGCCGCGGCCGCAGGAGTCGGCGCAGCTGCCGGTGCCGCCGCGCGCCGCGCCGCGCCGCCAGCCCCCGCCGCCGTCCCAGCAGCTGCCGGTGCCACCGCAGCCGTCGCAGCAGCTGCCGATCCCGCCGGCGGCCGAGGAGACCCGCGGGGCCGTCCCGCCGGTCCGCCGCCGTCCCGGTCCGCCGCAGCCGTCGCAGCAGCTGCCGACGCCGCCCCAGCCGTCCCAGCAGCTGCCGACGCCGCCGCCCGGTGGCCCGCTGTCGGCCCGGCTCGACGGCCTCAACGGCAGCCCGGACGCCGACATCGACGTCCCGCCGGGCCCGATGGCCAGCGGGTCGTTCGCGACGCGGCCGGCCGCGCCCGGCCGCCCGCGCCGCGCCCCGGCGCGCCGCCCGGAGCCGAAGCGCGAGGACCACACCGAGCAGTTCTCGGCGGTCCCCGACGACGAGCCGCCCGCCCCGAAGGCGCCGGCGAAGGGCAAGAAGCCCGAGCCGCCGGAGCCGTCCTCGCCCGCGGGCCTCGCCAACTGGCGCAAGCGGCGCCAGAAGGAGCAGATGGAGGACACCGAGATCGGCGTCATGCCGGCGGTGCCCACCGGGAGCCCGGACGACGGCTACCCCGAGGACGACTTCGACGAGCCCGACGGCTTCGCCCCGGAGAGCAGCGGCTACCAGGCCGCCTACGACGAGGGGCCGCCGACTGGCGCGTACCCGCCGCCGATGCCGTTCGCGCCCGGCGACCGGGCCTCGCGGGCGCCGATCCCGGACGACCTCGCGCCCTACGAGCAGGAGTTCGCCGACGACTACCCGGCGGACGGCCCGGACTTCGGGCCGGACGACTACGGCTACGAGCAGGGCGAAGGCTACGAAGACGACGAGTACGACGACGCGCCCGAGCCGGTCGCGGAGCCGGAGCCCACGGCTTCGCCCGGCAAGCAATGGCTGGCACTGGCCGGCCAGCTCGCGATGGGCGTCGTCGGCGGGGCCGCCGTCTGGCTCGGCTTCAACTGGCTGTGGGTGAACATCCCGGCCGCCGCGCTGGTCGCCGCGCTGCTGGTGGTCGTCGCGCTGGTCTGGATCGTGCGGAAGATCCGCCGCGCCGAGGACCTGCAGACGACGGTGCTGGCCGTGCTGGTGGGCCTGGTGGTGACCGTGTCACCGGCTGCGTTGCTGCTGGTCGGCCGCTGACGCACCTCGTGATCCGCGTCGCGTTGGCGGCCCGGCGGCGCCGCCCACGCGCGGTGACGAGGCAGGATGGCGCGCGTGACAGACGAGCAGCCGGTCCCCGTCGGACTCAGCACGGCGTCCGTGTGGCCCCTCAAGGCGGGGACGGCCTTCGAGCTGGCCGCCGAGCTCGGCTACGACGGCGTCGAAGTGATGGTCTGGGCCGACCCGGTCAGCCAGGACGTCACGGCGCTGCGGCGGTGGTCGCGGCGCACCGGCGTGCCCGTGCTGTCGGTGCACTCGCCGTCGCTGCTGATCACCCAGCGGATCTGGTCGCCCGATCCGGTCGTCCGGCTGCGGATGTCGGTCGACGCCGCGCTCGAGCTCGGTGCGCGCACGGTGGTGGTGCACCCGCCGTTCCGCTGGCAGCGCCGGTACGGGGATGCGTTCGGCGATCTGGTCGACGAACTGGAGGAGTCGAGCGGCATCGAAATCGCCGTCGAAAACATGTTCAAGGTCCGGCCACCCGGTGGTTCGAAGAATTCGCGGATGTCCGCGTTCCGGCCGTCGATCGATCCGACGGACGTCGGGTTCCGGCACTACACGCTCGACCTGTCCCACACAGCGGCAGCCGAGATGGACGCACTGGCGCTGGCGCAGCGGATGGGTGACGGCCTCTCGCACGTCCATCTGGCCGACGGCACCGGCGTCCCGAAGGACGAACACCTGGTCCCCGGGCGCGGTGGCCAGCCCTGCGCCGAACTGCTCGAGAAGCTGGTCAGCAACGGTTTCGGCGGCCAGATCGTGCTGGAGATCAACACCCGGCACGCCGTCACCTCGGCCCAGCGGGTCCGCGACCTGGCCGAGGCGCTGTTGTTCGCGCGGTTCCACCTCGGGCAATAAGCGCGCCCGCGCTATCTACTCCCGAGTGCATTTCCGCCGGTCCAACCCGTAAAGTTCGCATCGTGAACCCGTCGCTCTCGTTGCTCGTCACCTACCCGGATTCCCGAAATGGCGCGGACCGTTCGTGAGCGCAATGGACGGCACCGCCGTGTCCTTCGACACGGCGAGTGCGGCGCGGTCGCTGGGGGACGGCACCTTCACCGCGGTGCTGCGTGCGGAATGGGCCATCGGCTCGCACCCGCACGGGGGTTTCCTGCTCGCCCTGCTGGCCCGGGCGGCGGTCGCCGCCCTGCACGAGCGCGGTGAGCCGCACGCGGAGCCGCTGGTCGTCAGCGCGGAGTTCCTGCACGCGCCCGCACTCGGGCCGGTGCTGCTGCGCACGGACGTCCGCAAGGTCGGCCGCCGCGCGACGGTGGTCGAGGTCCGCCTGGAGCAGCGCGGCCGCAGCTGCGTCGAGGCCAGGGTGACGACGGGCCGGCTCCCGATGCGGCGTCCGGAGTGGACCGACGTGCCGTCGATGCCCGCCGAGCCGCCGCCCGGGGCGCTGGCGATGGCGGAGAGCACCGAAGGGCCGTTCAACCTGGCCAAGGGCTGCGAAGTCCGGCTGGACCCGGCCACGGCCGGGTACCTGACGGGGCGCACGGGCGAGCCGCCCCGGATGCGGCTGTGGGTCCGGCCGCGGCACAGCCTGGTCGACCCGTACTTCTCGCTGCTGGCGTCCGACGTGAACCCGCCGGTGGTGATGAACCTGGGGCGCATCGGCTGGGCACCGACGGTCCAGCTGACGGCGTTGCTGCGGACGCGCCCGGCGCCGGGCTGGCTGCGGGTGGTCGTGGAGTCCCGGTCGGTGCACGAGTCCTGGTTCGACTCCGACGCGACGGTGGTGGACGCCCAGGGGCGGCTGGTGTGCCAGGCCCGGCAGCTGGGCCTGGCCCCGGCACCGGGCGGCTGAGCGACACCGGGAGCCCGGCGGCGCCACCTTGCCCCGGCACCGGGTGCCCGCCGCGGGTTTGGCACGCTTGACGCCATGACGGTCATCGCGGTGCTGGGTGCGGGCAAGATCGGTGAGGCGCTTCTCTCGGGGCTGCTGCACGGCGGCCACGAAGCCGGCGACCTCCTCTTCACCGAGCGGTACCCGGCGCGCGTCGAAGAGCTGACCACCCGCTACGGCATCCGCGGCGTCGAGGTCGAAGAAGCCGCCAAGCGGGCCGACATCCTGGTCGTCGCCGTCAAGCCGCAGGACATCGAGCCCGTCCTGGACGAGCTGGCGCCGCTGCTCGGGCCGTCGTCGCTGGTCGTTTCGCTGTGCGCCGGGCTGCCCACGTCGCTCTACGAACGGCGGCTCGCCGAGGGCGTCCCCGTCGTGCGGGTGATGCCGAACACACCGATGCTGGTCAACGAGGCCATGAGCGCCATGTCCGCCGGCCGGTACGCGACCGCCGAGCACCTCGCCGTCGTGCGGGACCTGCTCTCGCACGTCGGGCAGGTCGTCGAGGTGCCCGAAGCCCAACAGGACGCTGTCACCGCGCTGTCCGGGTCCGGGCCCGCCTACTTCTTCTACCTGGTCGAGGCCATGATCGACGCCGGGATCCTGCTGGGCCTGCCGCGGGCGCTCGCCGGCCAGCTGATCATCCAGTCGGCCGTCGGCGCGGCGAAGATGCTCGCCGAAAGCGACGAGCACCCCGTGCTGCTGCGCGAGGCCGTCACGTCGCCGGCCGGGACGACCATCAACGCCATCCGCGAGCTCGAGAAGCACGGCGTGCGCGCGGCGCTGCTGGCCGCCATCGAGGCCGCGAAGGACCGCTCGGTGGAGCTCGGAAAGGCCCACGAGAGCTGACCCGCCGCCGCCCGATTTCCCCGAAAAGGGCGATCGCTGTGGTCTTGCACGCGCGGGTGCTTGTGCGTTAGCGCTGGTAGGGGCCCATCTCGGTGACAGGCGTCGCATTAGTCCCACCAGTCCCGCTACTCTCGATAGAGCACGTGCGTGTCGATACCACAGGTGGGGAAGCCTCGTGGCGCGACACGTGTCGAAGGACGCGGTAAACATGTCGCCGAACAAGAAGGAGGATTTGCCCGCAGTCGGGCAGGTCCAGTTCCTGACGGTCGCCGAGGTGGCCACGCTGATGCGGGTCTCCAAGATGACCGTCTACCGTCTCGTGCATTCGGGTGAGCTGCCCGCCGTCAGGGTCGGGAAGTCCTTCCGGGTGCCGGAGAAAGCAGTGCACGAGTACCTGCAGGGTGCCTACTACGACGTGGGCTGAGCCGGCCGCCGGGCACGCCGTGGCCAGCGGCGCGCAGCGCTACGACGTGCCCGCCGACCGGCCCGTCACGGGTGACGGGTAACCTGGAAAACCGCTCGTGCCTGTGCGCTCCACCCGTTGGACGCTGCGCCGGGCAGCGTGACCGACGTCGACCTAAGGAGCGCCCATGGGCTCTGTGATCAAGAAGCGCCGTAAGCGCATGTCGAAGAAGAAGCACCGCAAGCTGCTTCGCCGTACGCGCGTCCAGCGTCGTAAGGCCGGCAAGTAAGCCTGCTGAGCGTGACCGTGGCCCGTCCAGTCTCTGGACGGGCCACGTCCATGTGGTGGGCAGCTTCCGCCCGTTCGAGTGAGGCGTTCGTCGCTTTCCGGGGAAACCGGCGTTAATAGCACGTGAGACGGGCCGGAGCTACCACTGAAGAGCGGTAACATCTCAATGGCGTCCGCGCGATGCTTCCAGTGAGTGCAGGTTCGCGCGCCTCGGGTGACCGTCCACCCCCCACATGCCCTACGCCGCAGGGAGTCGCATGCCGTCGAACATCGTGCTCGTCACCGGGGTCGCCGGGGAACTGGGCGGGAAGCTGCTCGCGCGGCTGGGCAACAACCCCGACTTCGAACGGGTCATCGGTGTCGACACGGTCCCGCCCGACAAGACGGTCCTGCAGCGGATGGGGCACGCGGAGTTCGTCCGCGCGGACGTCAGGAACCCGCTCATCGCCAAGGTGATCAGCACGGCCAAGGTCGACACGGTGGTGCACGCGTCCGTCACCGCGCACCCGGCCGGGCCGGGCCGCCGCACGGCGATCAAGGAAGTCAACGTCATCGGCACCATGCGGCTGCTCGCCGCCTGCCAGCGCTCGCCGCTGGTCCGGAAGCTGGTGGTCAAGTCGACGGCGGCGGTCTACGGCGCCGGCGCCCGTTCGCAGGCGGTGTTCACCGAAGACTCCGAGCTCATCCCCACCTCGACCAGCGGGTACGCGAAGGACGCCGTCGAGATGGAGGGGTACGTGCGCGGCCTGGTGCGCCGCCGCCCGGACATCACCACGACGCTGTTCCGCTTCGCCAACATCATCGGCCCCGAGAACGACACCGTCCTCGCGCGCTACTTCGCGCTGCCGGTGGTGCCGACCGTCTTCGGCTACGACGCGCGCATCCAGCTGCTGCACTCCTCGGACGCGTTGTCGGTGCTGGAACGGGCGACCTTGACGGACAAACCCGGCGTGTTCAACGTCGGCGCGGAGGGGGTACTCACCCTCTCGCAGGCGATCCGGCGAGCCGGCCGGGTCGAGCTGCCGATGCCGCGGAGCGTGGTGCCGTCGGTCGGCAAGGTCCTGCGCGGCGCGCGCGTCGTGGACTTCTCCGCCGACCAGGTCCGGCTGCTGAACTTCGGCCGGGTCGTCGACATCGCCAAGCTGAAGCAGGAGTTCGGGTACACCCCGCGGTGGACCACGCGTGAGGCGTTCGACGACTACATCGTGGGACGCGGGCTCCGGCCGGTGCTCGACGGCGGCAAGCTGGCCGGGCTGGCCGGCAAGGTGCTCGTCGCCGCGGCGACCGGGCAGAGCCGATGAGCAGGGTGCACGACCGGGACGACTTCGAAAGCGAGGCGGGAACGGTGGGCGGTGCCGAGGCGCAGGTCATCCCCCTGCACGGACCGGGCCGGGAGAAGCCCGAAGCCCCGGAGGCCGAGCGGGACCTCCGCGAGCAGGAGGAGGCGCCGGTCGTCGCCTTCCCGGGCGGGGTCGAGCAGCCGGCGCCGGACGAGCCGCTGTCGGATGCCGCGCGGTCGGCGCTCGGCTTCCTCCGCGACCGGCTGACCGGCGACTACACGGTCGACGAGTTCGGCTTCGACGCCGAGCTCACCGAGGCGGTCTTCCTGCCGCCGCTGCGCGCGCTGTACAAGAAGTGGTTCCGCGTCGACACCTACGGCGTCGAGAACCTCCCGGCGTCGGGCGGCGCGCTGCTGGTGTCGAACCACTCGGGCACGATCCCGCTCGACTCGCTGATGACGGCGGTGGCGGTTCACGACGAGACCGGCGGCCGTCACCTGCGCGGCCTCGGCGCCGACCTGGTGTTCCAGGTGCCGCTGGTGGGGTCGTTCGCGCGCAAGTCCGGCCAGACGCTGGCCTGCCACGCCGACGCCGAGCGCCTGCTGCGCAAGGGCGAGCTGGTCGGGGTGTGGCCGGAGGGCTTCAAGGGCGTCGGCAAGCCGTTCGCCTCCCGCTACAAGCTGCAGCGCTTCGGCCGCGGCGGCTTCGTGTCGGCCGCGCTGCGGGCGGGCGTGCCGATCATCCCGGTGTCGGTCATCGGCGCCGAGGAGATCTACCCGAAGCTCGGCGACCTCAAGGTCCTGGCCCGCATGCTGGGGCTGCCGTACTTCCCGGTGACGCCGTTCTTCCCGATGCTGGGCCTGCTGGGTGCGGTCCCGCTCCCGACCAAGTGGAGCATCGAGTTCGGTGCGCCGATCGCGACGGACGCGTACGGCCCGGACGCGATGGACGACCCGATGCTGGTGTTCCAGCTGACCGACCAGGTCCGGGAGTCGATCCAGCAGACGCTGTACCAGCGGCTTTCGCAGCGGAAGTCGGTTTTCCGCGGCTGAGCCGTCTCGCGTCGTCCGTCGGCGGTGCCGCGGCTCGTCGTGGCCGGCGGCACCACCTGCGGGGTCAGGCCTCGAGGCCGCGGGCCTTCGGCCGGTAGCCCAGCCGTCCCCGCGTCGCGACGAGCAGCACCAGTGACACCGCGGCCGAGGCGAGCAGGAACGCGTGTGTCGTGTCGCGGACCGTCAGCGACGGGAACATTTCCGACCAGGCGAGCGAGAAGAAGTTGTTGACGCTGGTGTGCAGCAGCATGGCCAGCGGCAGGCTCTGGCCGGTGCGGTTGAACACCCAGGTCATGATGATGCTGAAGGTGACGCAGGTGGCGACGAACTCGATCGGCGTCACCCAGGTGACGTTCGGCCAGCCACCCCACTCGCTGAAGAACAGCGGCAGGTGCCACAGGCCCCAGAGCGGGCCGAGGATCAGCGTGCCGCCGAGCGGCCCGTAGCGCTGCTGGAGGCGGGGCAGGGCGAAGTCCCGCCAGCCGGGTTCTTCCGCGAGCCCGGTCGTGACCATCTGCAGCGCCAGGCCGGGCAGGTAGGCCACCAGCGTCGCCACGGCCGGGACGAGGGGGTTCTGCTCGGACAGCGCCATCGTGGTGATCGTGAGCAGGGCCGGCACGCTGAGGATGACGGCCACGTACCAGAACCAGTGGACCCGCCACTTGACCAGCCGAGCGGCCCAGCGGCGGAGGCCGGTCCGTCCGTCGGCGACCGCGGTGACGAGGAACGCGGCGCCGATCGGGCCGAGGTAGGCGCCCGGCAGGACGCCGGCGAACTGCGAGGTGCCGAGCAGCTCCGGGAACCGGAAGTGGAGGACGCCGAGGCCGTTCTCCGACAGGATGTAGGGCGTCCACGCGACCCAGCTCAGCAGGTTGGCCAGTGCGAAGAACCAGGTGAGCGGGTGTCGGCGGAGGCTGTCCCGCAGCCTGCCTCCACCACTGGTCCGCTCTTCGATGTCCACTCGGGTTGCCACCACACTGTCCCTTCGCCGAGGCTGCTTTTCCTTGGGAAAAGCACACCAGGCGGCGGCGGGCAGGTCATTCCCGCGAGCACCCGAAGAGAGGTAGCGCAGGCGCTACCGGCGGCGGTAGGCCATCCCGGCCGCGACGGCGCCGGCCAAGGCCCCGGCGCCCAGTACCGACGGCACGCCGATCTTCGCCGCCTTGCGGCCGGTCCGGAAGTCGCGGATCTCCCAGCCACGGGCGCGGGCCACGTCACGCAGGCCGCCGTCCGGGTTGACCGCCACCGCCGTGCCCACCGCCGACAGCATCGGGATGTCGTTCGCGGAGTCCGAGTACGCCGTGCAGCGCTTCAAGTTCAAGCCTTCGCGGGAGGCCAGCGCCCGCACCGCGTGGGCCTTCGCGCGGCCGTGCAGCAGGTCACCCACCAGGCGGCCGGTGTACACCCCGTCGCGGGTCTCCGCCACCGTGCCCAACGCGCCCGTGAGACCCAGGCGGCGCGAGATGATCGCCGCCAGCTCGATCGGGGTGGCCGTCACCAGCCAGACCCGCTGGCCGGCGTCCAGGTGCATCTGGGCCAGGGCGCGCGTGCCGGACCAGATCTTGTCCGCCATCAGCTCGTCGTAGATCTCTTCGCTGATCGACGTCAGCTCCGCCACCGTGCGGCCGGCCACAAAGGACAGTGCGCGCTCGCGGTGGGTCTTGATGTCCTCTTTGTTCTCGCGGCCGCCGAGCCGGAACTTGATCTGGCCCCACACGAAGCCGGCCAGGTCGGACGAGGTGAAGAACTTCCGCGCCGCGAGCCCGCGGGCGAAGTAGAAGATCGACGCGCCCATCATCATCGTGTTGTCGACGTCGAAGAAGGCGGCCGCGGTCAGGTCCGGCGGCGCGGGCGGGGCCGGGGGTTCGGAAAGCGCGTGCGCGGCCTCAGCCGACGCTTCGCCCGCCAGCTCGGCGAGCCGTTCGAGCTCCTGACTCTTGTCCTTGCCACGCCAAGCTGACACGTACACCGCCTCCACGTCTCCTTCGCACAGCGTAGCGAGCCGCCCACCGCGTCGTCGCAGGTGTGGGGCGGACCTCAGCCGATGATGATCGGCGGCAGACCCGGCAGCAGGGGCGGGAGGGAGATGAGCGGCGGCGAGGACGTCGTGGTCGTCGGCGCCGGCGGCCGGGACGACGTCGACGGCTGGCCGAACACCGGCGGCGGGGTCACCCCGCCCGTCGGTGCCGGGAGGCCCGGGGTCGCCGCGGCGTCCGACGGCGGCAGCTGCGTGCCCGTCGGCGCCGGCGAAGTGCTGTCCACGGACGAGGGCGTCACCGACGCCGACGTCGGCTGCTCACCGGCGGCCGGGGCGGCCCGCTGCGTGCACTCGCCGGTCGCCGGGAGCGGGCCCAGCTCGTCGGACGTGCCGGCGGTGATCCGGTAGCAGTCCATCCGCGCGACCAGGGCGCTCGTACGCTCCTGGACCTTGCCCAGGAGGTCCCGGACGTCGCCGAACACCGGTGCCGCGCCGGCCGGGAGCGGCTGCGCGGCGAGCCTCTCCGCCTGGTTGCGCGCCCACAGCCGGACGTCGGACAGCGCCTGCGTGCCGCCGCCGGTGCCGGTCGCCGCGGTGGACATCTGGGCGACGCCGGCCCGCAGGTCGGCGGCGAAGTCGTCGTAGGCGGTGCGGTAGTCGGCCGCGCTCGCGTCTTGGGCGGCCAGCTCGCCGAGCTCGGTGATCCGGTTGGTGGCGAACTCGAGGTGCTTGCGCGCCTTCTCCTGGTCACCGAACGTGAGGCCCAGCGCGGTCGACTCGCCGGCGCGCTTCACGCTGTAGAGCGGGTCACCGGGCAACGCGGTGCGCGAGAGCACCAGCGTCAGCCCCGAGAGGACGAGGAAGAGGAAGAGCGCGGCGGCCACCAGGTCGGCGGTCCGCGGCCGCCACCTCCGACGTGGGGTGGTGGCCGCCGCCGTCTCCAGGCGGCCCGCGATCTCCGCGCGGATCCGCTGCCGCGTCTCCAGGTCCGGGGACCCGGCCGCGCCGAGGTCGCGCAGCGCGCCGACGAGCGCGAGTTCGTCGGCGAACTCGTCGTCACGGCGGACCGGCGACGGTTCCAGGGCACGCGCGAACCGCTCGCTCTCGGCTCGCTCACGCGCAAACCTCACGGCGCTGCTCTCTCCATCCGGGCTTCGTCCGGTCCTGACACCGGTCTGCGTGGGGTAACGATCCGGGAGCCGTCGGGGTTACCGGTTTCGGTCGATGAGCAGAAAAGTTCGCGGGTTCAGCGCAACCCGGTGGGCAGAAGTTGTGCCAATCGGCGTACGGCGCGGTGCTGGAGCGCCTTGATGGCGCCTTCGTTGCGGTTCATGATCTCGGCCGTCTCGGCCACGGACAGACCCTGCAGGAACCGCAGGACGATGCATTCGCGCTGGTCGTCGCCCAGTTCCGCGACGCAGCGCAGGAGCTCGGCCCGGGTGGCGCGGCTGATCGCCTCCTGCTCGGGACCCGCCTGGACGCTCGCGCCGACGCTGAAGGGGGCCGAACCGGGCTCGGTCACCTCGTCGGTGACCACTTCGAGCTTGAACCGGCTCGACTTGACGTGGTCGAGCACGAGGTTGCGGGCGATGGTGACGAACCAGGCGCCGACGTCACGTCCCTGGTAGCTGACCGACGTGATGCGGCGCAGCGCCCGCAGGAACGTCTCGCTGGTGACGTCCTCGGCGAGGTCGCGGTCACCGAGCCGGAACAGCACGTACCGGTAGACGACGTCGACGTAGCGGTCGTAGAGCCGGCCGAAGGCGGACGAGTCGCCGTCCTGCGCGGCCCGCACGAGGTCCCAGGCTTCGGCCTTCGCCGCCTCGGCGCGTTCGTCGTCGGCTGCCTGCCTGCTCATCGGCACGGCGGACGTCCGTCCGAAAACTCGCTCGGCGAACATGAAGACGGGCCCACGGCTCACGGCGGTCGGCACGGTCATCGGGCGGCACCTCCGGCGGTGGCTTCGGCCCAGCGGGCCTCGGTACCCCCGGAACTCCGGCGAGCAGGAACCGGCCGGCTCGCATGCCCCACGACCTCGTGGGCAGGCAAGTTCCTCACGGCGACTCCCTCTCTCCGGTCGCGGCGATGATCATCGACACCGGCGCGACGCAGTGCAGCATACGTGTGGTTACCGCTAAGTAGGTAGTGGTTCCGGGGTTGCGCAGACTCGACGCTCGCGGTCAGCACCCATGACGTCGCTTCAGATGACAGACTTGCAACGGTTCACGCCAGGCGAGGAGAGGTGGGTCGCGGGTGAGTGCTCCAGACGGGACGCAGCCGGGGGTCGGCGGGCTGCTCAAGCGGGCCGCGGCGACGTGGCCGGAGCACCCGGCCGTGGTCGAAACCGGCACCGGGCGCAGCCTGACCTACCGCGAGGCCGACGCGGCCGCGCAGGCCCAGGCCCGCCGCCTGGCGGACGCGGGCGTCGGCCCCGGCGACCGGATCGGGCTGCGGCTGCCGACGTCGGTGGACTTCGTCGTCGCCTTCTTCGGGGCGCTGCGGGCGGGTGCGATCGTCGTGCCGCTCTCGCCGCAGGTGCCCGGGCCCGAGCTCGAGAAGCTGCTGGAGCACAGCGGCGCGAAGGTCGTCGTCCAGCGCGACGCCGACGAAGAGCTTCCCGGTGGCGTGATCGGGCTCACGCCCGGGGGTGACCCGGACGGGGGAGGGGACAGTCCGGACATCGCCCGCTCGGGCGAGGACATCGCGGTCATTTCGTACACCTCCGGCACGACCGGGCCGCCGCGCGGGGTGATGCTGTCCCACCGCGCGCTGCTGGCGAACCTCGAGCAGATCAGCGGCGTCGAGGGCGTCCTGGAACACGACGACCGCGTGCTGATCACCATCCCGCTCTTCCACGTCTACGGCCTCGGGCCCGGCTTGCTGCAGGCGACCGCCGCCGGCGCGACCGCGGTCCTGTCGGAGCGCTTCGAGGCCCGGCGCACGCTGGACGACTGCGCCGAACACCGCGTCACCTCGATCACCGGCGTCCCGACGATGTACGGCGAGTTCGCCGCGTTCGGCGCCGACGAGCTGCGCCGTGGCCTGGCCACCGTGCGGCAGATGACCTCGGGTGCCGCGCCGCTGCACCCGAAGGTGCTGACCGCGATCCGCGAGGCCGCCGGCCTGGACGTCTACGAGGGCTACGGCCTGACCGAATGCGCCCCGGTGGTGACGTCGACGCTGGTCACCGGCTACCCGAAGCCGGGCTCGGTCGGACGGCCGCTGCCCGGGATCGAGCTGCGGCTGGTGGACAGCGACGGCACCGACCAGGCCGTGCCGCTCGACCCGGACGACGTCGCCGACGTCTTCGAGGCCGAGGGCGAGACCGGGCTGGTGTCGATCCGCGGTGCCAACCTCTTCTCCGGCTACTGGCCCGACGGCGGCCACGGCCCGGACGAGGAGGGCTGGTTCCGCACCGGCGACGTCGGCTACCTCGACACCGACGGCGACCTCCACCTGGTCGACCGGGCCAACGACCTGATCATCGTCAACGGCTTCAACGTCTTCCCGCGCGAGGTCGAAGAGGTCATCGGGCAGCTGGCGGAGGTGGCCGAGGCCGCGGTCGTCGGCGTGGTCGACGAGCGCAGCGGCGAGGCGGTCAAGGCGGTCGTCGTGCCGGCGGCCGGGGCGGCGCTGTCCGAGCAGCAGGTCGTCGACCACTGCGCGGCCCACCTGGCCGGCTACAAGGTGCCGCACCTGGTCGAGTTCGCCGAGTCGCTGCCGCACTCGGCCACCGGGAAGCTGCGTCGCCTGCGGTTGCGGTAGGTGCGGTAGGAAGGACGGCATGGCGCACGAAGTGACGGTGATGGGCCGGGACGGTTGCCACCTCTGCGAGGTCGCGGAGGCCGACGTCGCCCGGATCTGCGGCGAGCTCGGCGTCGCGTGGAAGGCCGAGGACGTCGACACCGACCCGGAGTGGCGCGCGGAGTACGGCGACCGCGTCCCGGTGATCCTGGTCGACGGCGCCGAGCACGGGTACTGGCGCGTCGAAGAGGACCGGCTGCGGCGGGCCTTGCAGCCGTAACCCGCTCGTAAGGGGAATCGGGCAGCCTTCGGCGGCGAGTGCTCCGAAGATGGAGACGTGAGCACCTTGCAGGACGCGCCGCCCGAGGCGCCCCGGCGGCTGTCGTTGCCGGTCGCGACGCTGATCGGCCTTCTCGCGCTGGCCGCCGCCCTCGGTGTCGGGCACCTGGTCGCGGGCTTCGTCGGGTACACGGCGTCGCCGTTCATCGCGGTGGCGAACTACGTCATCGACCACAGCCCGACGGCCATCGTGAAGTGGGCCGAGCGGACGCTGGGCAGCTGGGACAAGCCGGTCCTCAAGATCGGGCTCGGCGTGGTGCTGGTCCTGTTCGCGCTGCTCGCCGGGCAGCTGTCCCGCCGGACGCCGCGGGCCGGGCAGGTGCTCGTGGTCCTCCTCGGCGCCGCCGGTGTCGCGGCCGTGTACGCGCGCAGCGATCTCGGCCAGGTTTCGCTGCTCGCGCCGGTCGCCGCCCTGGTCGCCGGGCTCGCGGTGTTCACCTTCCTGCACCGGATCGCGCTGCCGGTGGACGTCGTCGACGAGCGCGGCTTCGACCGCCGGAAGTTCCTGCGCGCCGGCGTCGGCGTCGCCGCGGGGTCGGGGATCGCGGCCGTCGTCGGCCAGGTTGCCGGGACCGGCTCGGACGCCGAGGGCTCGCGGACCGCCGTCGGGCCGCTCGTGCCCGCGCGCACCGCGCCGCCGCTGCCCGCGGACGCCGACTTCGCGAAGCTCGGGTCACCGCCGTTCCTCACGCCGAACGCGGACTTCTACCGCATCGACACCGCACTGGTCGTGCCGCAGCTGCGCGCCGAGGACTGGAGCCTGCGCATCCACGGGATGGTCGACCGCGAGGTGAAGTTCTCCTACGCCGACATCCGCAACCGGCCGCTGGTCGAGCGCCGGGTCACGCTGACGTGCGTGTCCAACGAGGTCGGCGGCCCGCTGATCTCGAACGCGACCTGGATCGGCGTCGACCTCGTGGACCTGCTGGCCGAGGCCGGCGTCCAGGCGGCCGCGCAGCAGATGTTCGCCACCAGCACCGATGGCTGGACGTGCGGGACGCCGGTGGACGCCGCCCTCGACCCGGCCCGCGGCGCGATGCTCGCGATCGGGATGAACGGTGAGCCGCTGCCGGTCGAGCACGGCTTCCCGGCGCGGATCGTCATCCCCGGCCTGTACGGGTACGTGTCGGCGACGAAGTGGGTCGAATCCCTCGAGTTCACCCGCTGGGACGCCCGGCAGGCGTACTGGCTGAGCCGCGGGTGGGCCGAGCAGGCGCCGATCAAGACCGAATCGCGGATCGACACGCCGAGCGGGTTCACCGGCGTCACGGCGGGCAAGGTCCGGCTGGCCGGGACGGCGTGGGCGCCGCACACGGGCATCGCGAAGGTCGAGCTCCGGCTGGACCAGGGGGAGTGGCGGGAGGCGACCCTGTCGGCCGAGGTGAGCAAGGACACCTGGCGGATGTGGTGGATCGAGCTGGACGTGCCGAAGGGCACGCACCAGGCGTTCGTCCGGGCGACCGATCAGGACGGCTACACGCAGACGGAGAACCGCGCCGACCCGGCGCCGGACGGCGCCACCGGCTGGCACTCGGTCACCCTCGACGCCCGCTGACCCTCCGAGCGCCCCAATGTGGCCTTGGTTGCGTTGAACGCACCGAAGGCCACATTGGGTGCGTTGAACGCACCGAAGGCCACATTGGGGCGCTTCGGCCGCGGGGTGACCCTGGCCGCCGAAGCCGTTCACCGGGCCCGGTGTGCCGCTCACCGCGCCGCCGGGGCCGCGCCGCTCCGTGGCTTTCGATCACCGCCGGCGTGCCCCGGACCAGGAAGTGCCTGGCGGGCAAGGATTCTGACGCCGTGTCGTGATCTCTGCCGCCTCGCCGCCCGCCCGGAACCGCCTCCGACCAGTGACTTTGTGCGTGCGTTCACAAGTGGTCTACCGTAGGAACGTCGCCCGGGGCGGGCCGGTATCGAACCGGACTCCGGGTCCTGGGTCAAGACACAGTTCCGAATGGCGATGGCCGCCAGACGTGCGCAGCGGGCAGGAGACTACGGCGTGGTGACACAGCGGGGGAGGCGCGACGCGGCGGACTCCCCGGGCCGGGCGCCCCGGCGGCCCCGCCGTCCGGCCGGCCTCGACGCCGACAACGCCCCCACCGCCGAAATGCCCGCGGTACCCGCCGGCGAGCCGGGCCGCAACGGGGACGCCCCCGAGGCCGTCCGGGCGAAGTCCATCCCCGAAGCCGCCGTCGCGCGGCTGGCCGTCTACCTCCGGGTGCTGTCCGGAATGTCCGAACAGGGCGCGACGACCGTTTCGAGCGAGGAGCTGTCGCAGGCCGCTGGGGTCAATTCCGCGAAATTGCGCAAAGACCTGTCCTACCTGGGCTCGTACGGCACCCGCGGCGTCGGCTACGAGGTCGGCGTCCTGGTCAGCCAGATCGAACGCATCCTCGGCCTGACCCGGCAGCACAAGGTCGCCGTGGTCGGGATCGGCAACCTGGGTCACGCGCTGGCCAACTACGGCGGCTTCCCGGGGCGCGGCTTCCCGGTCGAAGCGCTGTTCGACCTGGACGCGGACCTGATCGGCGTGCCGGTCGGCGGGCTCCCGGTCTCGCACATGGACGACATCCCCCGCATCTGCGCCGAGCGCGGCATCTCCATCGGCGTGATCGCCACCCCGCCCACCGCGGCGCAGTCGGTGTGTGACCGGCTGGTCGCGGGCGGTGTCCAGTGCATCCTCAACTTCGCTCCCGTCGTGCTGCAGGTTCCTGCTCACATCGAGGTCCGCAAGGTGGATTTGGCCGTGGAGCTGCAGATACTCTCGTTCCATGTGGCCCGCCGAGCGGATGACGCCGCCGGCAATCAGGGCAATTCCGGATTACCCGGCGGGGTTCTCCAGGCCGACAATGGAAACGGCAGGCGGAACGGCTCGGGTCCGGACGGCGGACGGGAAATGGTGGTGCGCTCATGAGCGTCTTGGCGGTCGGCCTTTCGCACAGAAGTACTGAGCTGAGCACGCTCGAGCGCGTCGCGGTGCCCGCCCCCGAGATCGGCAAGGTCCTCGACGAGCTGCAGCAGGCCGAGCACATCAGTGAGGTCATGCTCGTCTCGACGTGCAACCGGATCGAGGTCTACGCGGTCGTCGAGACCTTCCACGGCGGCCTCAACGACGTCTCCGAGGTGCTCGCCCGCCAGGCCGGGATGGTGCCCGCCGAGCTCTACGACAGCCTGTACGTCCACTACGCCGGCGCCGCCGTCGAGCACCTGTTCTCGGTCACCTCGGGCCTGGACTCGATGGTCGTCGGCGAGACGCAGATCCTCGGCCAGATCCGCTCGGCCTACGCCACCGCCCGCGAGGCCGGCACCGTCGGCCGCACGCTGCACGAGCTGATCCAGACCACGCTGCGCGTAGGCAAGCGCGTGCACACCGAAACCGGCCTCGACCAGCTCGGCGCGTCGGTCGTGTCCGAAGCGCTCGCCGCGGCCGGGGACGTCACCGGCAAGCACGCCGTCATCGTCGGCGCCGGCTCGATGGGCGCGCTGAGCGCGTCGCAGCTGCGCAAGGCCGGGATCGGCGAGATCACCGTGGCCAACCGCACCGACGCCCGCGCCCGCCGGCTCGCCGCGAACGTCACCGAGCAGGGCGTGCCGGCCCGCGCGATCCCGCTGTCCGCCGTCGCCGACGCGGTCCGTGACGCCGACGTCGTGATCTGCTGCACCGGCGCGCAGGACGCCGTCTTCGCCCCGGAGCACGTGCTGCCGCGCGGTGGCCGCGCCCTGGTCGTCTGCGACCTGGGCCTGCCCCGGGACGTCGACCCGGAGGTCGGCGAGCTGGCGGACGTCCGCGTGGTCGACCTGGCCACCATCCAGCGCCGGATGCGCGAGGCGGGCACGCCGACCACCGAGCGCCAGACCGCCAAGGCGACCGGGATCGTCCTCGACGAGGTGCGCGACTACCTCGCCGGGCAGCGCAGCGCCGAGGTGACGCCGACCGTGACCGCGCTGCGCCGCCGCGCGGCCGAGGTCGTCGACGCCGAGCTGCTTCGGCTGGACAACCGCCTGCCCGACCTGGACGGCGCGGTCCGCGAAGAGGTCGGCCGCACGGTCCGCCGGGTGGTCGACAAGCTGCTGCACGCGCCGACGGTCCGGGTCAAGCAGCTGGCCGCCGAGACGGCCGACACCGACTACGCGAACGCGTTGCGAGAACTGTTCTGCCTCGACCCGCAGGCACCCGCCGCGGTGGCGAGCCCGAAGCCCCCACCAGAGAAGAAGTAGTAGTGACCAGAGTCATTCGCATGGGTACGCGTGGTTCGAAGCTCGCGCTCACCCAGACCGGGACCGTCGCCGACGCCCTGCGCGCCACCGGCGTCGAGGTCGAGATCGTCAAGGTGACCACGCCCGGCGACAAGTCGCTGGCACCGATCTCGACGATCGGCGTCGGCGTGTTCACCTCCGCGTTGCGGGAAGCCTTGCTGCGCAACGAAGTCGACGTCATCGTCCACTCGTACAAGGACCTGCCGACGGCGCCGGAGCCAGGCATCACGCTGGCCGCCGTGCCGCCGCGCGAGGACCCGCGGGACGCGCTGATCGCGCGTGACGGGCTCACCCTCGGCGAGCTGCCGCCGGGTTCGAAGGTGGGTACGGGCGCGGCGCGGCGCACCGCGCAGCTGCACGCGCTGGGTCTCGGTTTGGAAATCGTGCCGATTCGCGGCAATATCGACACCCGCATGCGCAAGGTCACCGACGGCGAGCTCGATGCCGTGGTGCTGGCGCGTGCCGGACTGGCCAGGGTCGGACTGGTCGAGGTGATCACCGAGACCCTCGACCCGATCCAGATGCTGCCCGCGCCCGCCCAGGGCGCGCTGGCGGTGGAGTGCCGGTCCGCCGACGTGGACCTCGAGCAGCTGCTCCGGTCCACTTTGGATGACGAGGGCACGCGGGCCGCGGTGACGGCCGAGCGGGCCCTGCTGGCCGCGCTCGAGGCGGGGTGCAGCGCGCCGGTGGGCGCGCTCGCCGAGATCGTCGAAGATCTCGACGCCGAGGGCAAGGTCGTGGAACGCATCTCACTGCGCGGCACCGCCGCCGCGGAGGGTGAGAACGGTGCGGTGGACATGGTCCGGGCCATCGCACTGGCCGACAAGGACCAGGCCGCCCAGCTGGGCAAGGACCTGGCCGCCGAGCTGCTGGACCTCGGAGCCGGAGTCCTCTCCGGCCCCGCTCAGTAGCGCTCTCGCGAGCGCTTTTCGAAGACGTAGGAGACCTGCGGCCGTGCGATCGGGCACGGCCGCCGCAAGAGGAGAAACGCACAGATGACCCCCGCGCGAAAGACCACCGGGCGCGTAGCGTTCGTGGGCTCCGGCCCCGGCGACGCCGGCCTGCTCACGGTCCGTGCCCAGGAGCTGCTGACCAAGGCCGAGGTCGTGGTGACCGACCCCGACGTGCCGCAGTCCGTGCTGGCCATGGCCGCCGAGGGCGCCGAGGTCCGGCCCGCCGTCGGCGAGGCCGCCGAGGTCGCCAAGGACCTGACCACCGAGGCCAAGGCCGGCCGGCTGGTGCTGCGGCTGGTCGCGGGCGACCCGCTGACCACCCCGGCCGTGGTGGCCGAGGTCCAGGCGGTCGCGCGCACGAGCGCCGTGTTCGACGTCATCCCGGGGGTCTCCCCGGCGGCGGCCGTCCCGGCGTACGCGGGCGTCGCGCTGGGCGGCACGCACACCGAGGTCGACGTCCGCGGCGACGTCGACTGGGCGGCACTGGCCGCCGCGCCCGGCCCGCTGGTGCTGCACGCGTCGTCGGCGCACCTGGCCGAGGCCGCCTCGGCGCTGACCGGCAACGGCGTCCCGGCGTCGACCCCGGTCGCGGTCACCGCGAACGGCACCATCAACACCCAGCGCACCCTCGACACCACGCTCGAGAAGGTCGCGAACGACGCCGGCGAGCTCGTCGGGCCGCTGATCGTCACGATCGGCCAGGCCGCCGGGCAGCGGTCGAAGCTGTCGTGGTGGGAGTCGCGCGCGCTGTACGGCTGGAAGGTCCTGGTGCCGCGCACCAAGGAGCAGGCCGGCGAGATGGCCGAGCGCCTGCGCGGCCACGGCGCGACGTCGCACGAGGTGCCGACCATCTCGGTCGAGCCGCCCCGCAGCCCGGCGCAGATGGAGCGTTCGGTCAAGGGCCTGGTCGACGGCCGCTACCAGTGGATCGTCTTCACCTCCACCAACGCGGTCCGCGCGGTGTGGGAGAAGTTCGAGGAGTTCGGGCTCGACGCCCGCGCGTTCTCCGGCGTGAAGATCGCCTGCGTCGGCGAATCGACCGCGGCGAAGGTGCGCTCGTTCGGCATCATCCCGGAGCTGGTCCCGTCGGGCGAGCAGTCGTCCGAGGGCCTGCTGGCCGAGTTCCCGCCGTACGACGACGTGCTGGACCCGGTCGACCGCGTCCTGCTGCCGCGGGCGGACATCGCCACCGAGACGCTGTCGGCGGGCCTGCGCGAGCGCGGCTGGGAGATCGACGACGTGACGGCCTACCGGACCGTCCGGGCCGCCCCGCCGCCCGCCGAGACCCGCGAGATGATCAAGACCGGCGGCTTCGACGCGGTCTGCTTCACCTCGTCCTCGACCGTGCGGAACCTGGTCGGCATCGCCGGCAAGCCGCACACCCGCACGCTGGTCGCGTGCATCGGCCCGAAGACCGCCGAGACCGCGGTGGAGTTCGGGCTCCGGGTCGACGTCCAGCCGGAGAAGGCGGACGTCCCGCACCTGGTGGACGCGCTGGCCGAGCACGCCGCTCGGCTGCGCGCGGAAGGCGCCCTCCCGCCGCCGCGGAAGGCGAAGCGGGCCCGCCGCTCCTGACGCCCGGCTGAAGGGCACCTTCCTCTCATCAGATGAGCGGAAGGTGCCCTTCAGCGCGTCTGGTGGGAGGAAGGTGCCCTTCAGCACCCTTGCGGAACTCCGGCAACCGGCGCGGGAGTAACTTGGTAAGGGTGTTCCCCGAGCATCGTCCCCGCAGGCTTCGCACCACCCCGGCCATGCGCAGGCTGGTGGGCGAAACGACGCTGCGGCCACGCCAGCTGATCCTCCCGATGTTCGTCGCCGAAGGGATCGACGCCCCGCGGCCGATCGCGAGCATGCCCGGCGTCGTCCAGCACACCCGCGACACGCTGCGGAAGGCCGCCGTCGACGCGGTCAACGCCGGGGTCGGCGGGCTCATGCTGTTCGGCATCCCGGCCACGCACGACGCCGAGGGCTCCGGAGCCGTCGACGAGAACGGCATCCTCAACGTCGCCCTGCGCGACCTGCGGCACGAGCTCGGTGACGCCACCGTGCTGATGGCCGACACCTGCCTCGACGAGTTCACCGACCACGGCCACTGCGGCGTCCTGGACGCCGACGGCGCGGTCGACAACGACGCCACCCTGCGTGTCTACGCCCAGATGGCCGTCGCCCAGGCCGAAGCCGGGGCGCACGTGCTCGGGCCGAGCGGGATGATGGACGGTCAGGTCGGCGCCATCCGCCGGGCCCTCGACGAGGTCGGGCACAAGGACACGGCGATCCTCGCGTACTCCGCGAAGTACGCCAGCGCGTTCTTCGGGCCGTTCCGCGAGGCCGTCAACTCCCAGCTCAAGGGCGACCGCAAGACCTACCAGCAGGACCCGGGCAACGGCCGCGAGGCGCTGCGCGAGATCGAGCTCGACCTCGCCGAGGGCGCGGACATGATCATGGTCAAGCCCGCGCTGGCCTACCTGGACGTCATCAAGGCGGCGGCGGACATCTCCCCGGTGCCGGTGGCGGCGTACAACATCTCGGGCGAGTACGCGATGGTCGAGGCCGCCGCGGCGAACGGCTGGCTCGACCGCGAGCGGACGGTCCTCGAGGTGCTGACGTCGATCCGCCGCGCGGGCGCGGACCTGATCCTCAGCTACTGGGCCGCCGAAGCCGCTGCCTGGCTGGACTGACCCGTTAGAGTCCTCGCGTGGAAGACAAAGAGGACCTCACGGGTCTGAACGACGACGAACGGCGCAAGCTCGGCCGGTCGCCCGACCCGGTGCTCCCCGGTGAGCGGGCCCCCAAGGCGGCCCCGCCGCGTCCGGTGGCGACGTCGTTCTGGCTGTGGCTGGCCGGCGGTGTGGTGCTGATCCTCGGGTACGTCCAGCTGATGGCGGGCAAGTCCGCGGTCATCGACCAGTACGTCAAGGGCACGAAGGACCCGAAGATCACGCCGCAGATGATCGCGGACGGCGTCACGGCGATGCTGTGGTTCCTGCTCGTCGGGTCGGCTGTGTTCACGCTGCTGTTCCTGCTCTTCGCGTACAAGGCCCGCGAAGGCACCCGGTCGGCCCGGACGGTGCTGACCATCCTGCCGATCGTGATGGTGCTGCTGATCTTCACGTTCGCGCCGGTCCTGACGTACCTGACGCTGGTCGCGGTGCTGCTGTTCGTCATCGCGCTGGTGCTGCTGTACCTGCCTTCGGTGAGTGACTACTTCCCCAAGGTCGGCAAGAAGCTGTGAGGCTTTACGCCGAGCCCGGCGTGAGCTGGGCCGCGATCGGGTGGGGCCCGGTGTTCGCCCTGGTGGGCGCGCTGGCGGAGCTGGTCACCGGCGGCCCGGTGCACGTGGTGGGCTGGCTGATGGTCGGCTTCGCGCTGTGCGTCATCACCATGCCGTGGGTGTACGCGCGCCGCCGGTTCCTCTCCCTGGAAGTGACTTCCGAGCAGCTGCGGCAGGGCCGGGAGAAGGTGCCGGCGGCGGAGATCGCTTCGGTGACGGACGTGGGAACGCCGGTGGGCGCGCGGGTCCTCGGCGGCGGCTGGTCGGTGCCGAGGAAGTACGACTCACTGCCGGTGAAGCTGGCGGACGGCACGGTGGTGCTGGCGTGGGCGAAGGACGTCGAGGCCCTGCGGGACGCGCTGGACCGGCTCGTCCGGGCGACACCGCGCGAAGCATGAGAAAATCTCCGGTGTGATCGACCTTCCGCAGCCCACCGGGGCCGAGCTCTGGCCGCCGGAAGAACCCGGCCCGCACGCGAGGCTGCACAAGCCCTGGCGGACGCTCGTCGCCGTCGTGGAGGTGCTGCTCGCCGGGCTCGCCTGCTGGACGGCCTACCTGTGCTGGCACGACAGCGTCGCCACCGTCGTCACCCGGACCGACGACGGTGCCGTGCTCGAGTCGCACCGGTACTTCGGCGGGCTGCTCGCCGCCGCCATCGGGCTCGGGACCGTGGCCGCGTTGCTGCTGGTCGACGCGGTGCGTCAGCTGTCGCTCGCCATCCGTGCGCGGAGTCCCCGCACCAAGGCCTGATACACAGCTGGCGCACAGGCAACGAACAGTCCATTGCTAAGCAGTGGCGTGAAGGTTGCCGCATGACGCGCGTGCGTGCCTCGAAGGCATGGGTGATCAACGGAGCTCTGGTCGTACTGCTGGCCGGGGCGGGATTCGGGATATACCAGGCATTCAGCCCCGAACCGAGCTCGGCGCAGGCGCAGTCGCGCAGCACCCCGGTGCGCCGGGCGACGGTCACCGAGACCGTCTCGGCCGCCGGGACCCTCGCCAGCAGCTACACCGGCGCGGCGAACTTCGCGACGGCCGGCAAGGTCACCTCCATCGACGTCAAGGTCGGTGACGTCGTCAGCGCCGGGCAGAAGCTCGCCACCGTCGACAGCACCCAGGCGGCGAAGCAGCTCCAGGTCGCGAAGGCGAACCTCGCGGTCGCGCAGAACGGCCTCAACACGGCCGAGACCGCCGAAGCCACCCCCGCCACCGGGCAAAACGCGCAGAACAACCAGAACAGCGCCCAGACGTTGGCCAACAACGTCACCTCGGCGCAGGCGAAGCTCGACCAAGCCCAGCTCGACGTCCAGACCGCCCAGCAGGCGCTCGACAACACGGTGCTCTACGCGCCCGGCGCCGGCACGGTCACCGCGATCAACGGCGCGGTCGGGCAGCAGTCCTCCAGCGGCTCCTCGGCCACGAGCCAGTCGTCGAGCGGCAGCAGCGGGAGCGGCCAGGGCGGACAGGGCTCGTCGTCAAACTCCAGCAGCGCCGCGTCCAGCAGCAGCAGCTCCGGGTTCATCACCATCACGAACCTGAGCGGCCTGGTCGTCAACACCTCGGTCGCGGAGATCGACGTCAGCAAGGTCAAGACGGGCCAGAAGGCCACGGTGACGCTCAACGCGCTGCCGGACAAGCCGGTCCAGGCCACCGTGTCGAGCATCAACCTGACCCCGACCACCAGCGGCAACGTCGTCTCCTACGGCGCGCAGCTGGCCCTGACCAGCCCACCGGACGGGCTGCGGCCCGGCCAGTCGGCGAGCGTCGTGATCACCGTCGCCGAGGCGGACGACGCGCTGAGCGTGCCGGCCGCGGCGGTGCAGACCGTCGGCAGCACCAACCTCGTCACCGTGCAGGAAAACGGGCAGAACGTCACCCGCCAGGTGCAGGTCGGGCTGCGCGGCGAGTCGACGGTCCAGATCACCTCCGGGCTCTCCGAAGGCGACAACGTCGTGCTCACCGGGACGGCCACGACCGGGACGGCGGGCGGCACCGGGCGCACGGGTGGCACCGGCGGCACCGGTGGGTTCCCCGGTGGCGGGACCGGCGGGTTCCCGGGTGGCGGCCAGCGCGGCACCGGCGCGGGCGGCGGCTTCGGCGGGCGCGGATGAACCCGGTGATCGCGGTCTCCGGACTGCGCAAGACCTACGGGGCCGGCGAGACGGCGGTGCACGCGCTGCGCGGCGTCGACCTGACCGTGTGGCCCGGTGAGTACGTCGCCATCATGGGCGCGTCCGGTTCGGGGAAGTCCACGCTGCTGAACATGCTGGGCTGCCTGGACGTGCCGACGTCCGGCCGGTACCTGCTCGACGGGTTCGGCGTCGGCAAGCTGAACGAGCGGCAGCTGGCGTTGCTGCGCAACCGGAAGATCGGCTTCATCTTCCAGTCCTTCAACCTGGTGCCCCGGACGTCGGCCTTGTCCAATGTGGAACTCCCACTCGTCTACAGTGGACTACGGCGGTCCGAGCGGCGGCGGCGCGCGCTCGCGGCGCTGGAGATGGTGGGGTTGTCCGAACGGGCCAAGCACCTGCCGAGCGAGCTCTCCGGCGGCCAGATCCAGCGGGTCGCCGTGGCGCGGGCGCTGGTCACCGGCCCGGCGATGCTGCTGGCCGACGAGCCCACCGGCAACCTCGACCGGCGCAGCACCGAAGACGTCCTCGGCGTGTTCGACCGGCTCAACCGGCTCGGCCGCACCATCGTCGTCATCACCCACGAGGACGAGGTCGCCGAGCACGCGCACCGCGTCGTCCGGGTCGACGACGGCCTCATCGTGTCGGACGAAGTGACGCGGACGACCGGCACCGTCGGAGCGCTCTCGTGAACCTCCTCGAAATCCTGCGGTTCGCCGTGCGCGGGCTCACCGCGAACAAGCTCCGCTCGGCGCTCACCACGCTCGGCATCACCATCGGCGTCGCCGCGGTGATCCTGCTGGTCGCGGTCGGCAACGGCGCGTCGGCGGCCATCGCGGCCAGCATCCAGGGCCTCGGCACCAACGTCGTCAACGTCTCCCCGGCCCGCGGCGGCGGCCAGGGCGCGACCGCGCGGCCACTGACCGTGCAGGACGCCCACGCGCTCGGCGACCCGGTCGGCGCCCCGGACGTCAAGGCCGCGTCACCGGTGGTCAACACGACGGCGACCGCGACCTACGGCCAGACGTCCTACGACATCTCCAGCGTCGCCGGCACCGAACCCGCGTACTTCACCACGACCAACCGCGAGCTCGCCCAGGGGCAGCTGTTCACCAGCGAGGACGTCACCGCCGCGCGGAAGGTCGTCGTGCTCGGCCCGACGACGGCGGAGTCGATCTTCGGTACGGCCACGGACCCGGTCGGCAAGAACGTCCTGCTGAACAGCATCCAGTTCACCGTGATCGGGGTGCTCGAGGCCAAGGGCAGCACCGGCCTCCAGAACGCCGACGACGTCGCCATCGCGCCGATTTCGGCGGTCCAGAACTCCCTCGCCGGGTACGGCAGCCTCAGCCAGATCGCCGTCCAGGCCACCAGTGCCGACTCCGTCTCGCTGGCCCAGTCCGAGATCACCGCGATCCTCAACGCCCGCCACGGCATCCGGCTCGGCGGCACCCCGGACTACCAGATCCAGAACTCCGAGCAGCTCCTCGCCACCCGGACGTCGGCGACCGAGACGTTCACCGTGCTGCTGGGGGCCGTCGCGGCCATCTCGCTGCTGGTCGGCGGCATCGGCGTCACCAACATCATGCTCGTCACGGTCACCGAACGGATCCGCGAAATCGGCATCCGCAAGGCCATCGGCGCCCCGCGTTCGGCCGTCCTCGGGCAGTTCCTCGCCGAAGCGACCATGCTCAGCCTGTTCGGCGGCCTGCTCGGCGTCGCGATCGGGGTGATCGGCAGCCGGTTCACCATTTCCGGGATCAAGCCCGTCGTGGTGCCCTCGTCGATCCTGCTCGCCTTCGCGGTATCCGCCCTGATCGGGTTGTTCTTCGGCAGCTTCCCGGCGAACCGGGCCGCCAAGCTGAGGCCCATCGACGCCTTGCGTCATGAATAAGGAGTCTTTGCATGTCTTCCTCCACCCAGACGCAGCCCGTCCCGGGTGACGAGCCGACGGCGATCCTGCCCGCCGTGGAGCCGACCGCGGAACAGATCGTCGCCAGCCCGGCCGTCGACGGCGACCTCAACGCCGAGATGCGTCGCGCCGCGAAGCCCTTCTCCCGCACCACGCTGGTGCTGGCCGGGCTCGTCGTCTTCGCGATCGCCTTCGGCGGCGGTGCCTGGACGCACGCGGCGTTCGGCTCCTCGACGCCCGCGCGCCCGAGCGGCAGTGCCGGCGGCGCGCAGGCCAGGGGCCAGGGCGGCACCGGCCAGCAGGCCGGCACCGGTCAGCAGGGCGGTGGGTTCCGCGGGGGTCGCGGCACCACGGGCACGGTCGACCACGTCGACGGCACCACGGTGTACGTCAAGACCGCGCAGGGCACCGACGTCAAGGTGTCCACATCGGACTCGACCACGGTCGGGGTGACCCAGCAGGGCAAGCTGTCGGACCTCAAGCCGGGCTCGACGGTCGTCGTCCAGGGCCAGGCGGGCAGCGACGGGACGGTGGCCGCGCAGGCGATCACCCAGGAGGCCGGGCGCTAGTTGAGGACGATGACCGCGGTGTTGAGCGCCGTCGCGTAGAGGATCCAGGCGAGGTAGGGCACCAGGAGCGCGGCGGCCGCCTTCGACCGGCGGGCGAACAGGACGATCGTCACGACCACGACGACGTCCAGCAGCACGATGTCGGCCAGGGCGACCCGGGCCGCGCCGCTCTCGAAGAACAACGGCGTCCAGAGCAGGTTGAACAGCAGTCCGATGCCGTAGGCGGCGAACCCGCGGGTTTCGCCGTCGGTCCGCCAGTACAGCCAGCCGGCCACCGCGATGGTGACGTACAGCACCGTCCACACCGGACCGAACAGGGACGCGGGCGGCGCCCACGGCGGCTGCTCGAGCCGCGCGTAGACCTCCTTCGCCGACGCCGCGGCCAGGCCGCCGACCACGGCCACGACGGCGACGACGCCCAGGAACCCGGCCAGCATCAGCCACGGGTTGCGGTGCGGGGCGCGTTCGGTCACCGGCTGTTCCCCTCCCGGGCGGCTGCCCGCCATCTTATGCGGGTTTGCGAGGATGGGCGGGTGAGCACTGGAACCGAGCAGTCCAAGGCATGGTTCGAACGCGCGAAGGCGGCCGTCCCGGGCGGGGTGAACTCGCCGGTCCGGGCCTTCAACTCGGTGGGCGGCACCCCGCGGTTCATGGTCCGCGGCGAGGGCCCGCACCTGTGGGACGCCGACGGCAACCGGTACGTCGACCTGGTGTCCTCCTGGGGCCCGATGATCCTGGGGCACGCGCACCCGGCGGTCGTCGAGGCGGCGCGCACCGCGGCGACCTCCGGGCTCTCGTTCGGCACGCCGACGATCGGCGAGGTCGAGCTGGCCGAGGAGATCATCGGCCGGGTCGAGCCGGTCGAGCGGGTGCGCCTGGTCAACTCGGGCACCGAAGCCACGATGAGCGCGATCCGGCTGGCCAGGGGCTTCACCGGCCGGTCGAAGATCGTGAAGTTCGCCGGGTGTTACCACGGTCACGTCGACGCGCTGCTCGCCCAGGCCGGCTCCGGCGTCGCGACGCTCGGGCTGCCGACGTCGCCGGGGGTCACCGGGGCACAGGCCGCGGACACGCTGGTGCTGCCCTACAACGACCTCGACGCGGTCCGGAAATCCTTTGTGGACAACCCGGGGGAGATCGCCGCGGTGATCACCGAGGCCGCGGCCGGGAACATGGGCGCGGTCGCGCCCGAAGACGGCTTCAACGCGGGCCTGCGTGAGCTCGCCCACGAACACGGCGCGCTGCTGATCATGGACGAGGTGATGACCGGGTTCCGCGTCTCGCACGCGGGCTGGTTCGGCCTCGAAGGCGTGGCCGGCGACCTCTACACTTTCGGCAAGGTGATGTCCGGCGGGCTGCCGGCGGCGGCGTTCGGCGGCCGCGCCGACGTGATGGCCAAGCTGGCCCCCGGCGGGCCGGTCTACCAGGCCGGGACGCTCTCCGGGAACCCCGTCGCGGTGGCCGCGGGCCTCGCGACGCTGCGCGCGGCCGACCACGCCGTGTACGCGGCTCTCGACGCCAACGCCAAGCGCCTCGGCAACCTCTTCCACGCCGCGTTGAGCGAAGCCGGGGTCGCGCACCACGTCCAGTACGCGGGCAACCTGGTCAGCGTGTTCTTCGGTGAGACCCCGGTCCGCGACTACGCCGGCGCGCAGGCGTCCGAGACGTGGCGCTTCCCGCCGTTCTTCCACGCGCTGCTCGACGGTGGCGTGTACGCGCCTCCGAGCGCGTACGAGGCCTGGTTCGTCAACGCGGCCATGGACGACGAAGCGTTCTCCGTGATCGAAGCGGCTCTGCCCGCGGCGGCGCGCGCGGCGGCGGGGGCGGTCCAGTGACCACCGTCGTCCACATGCTTCGTCACGGCGAAGTGCACAACCCCGAGAAGATCCTGTACGGCCGTCTCGAGGGCTACCGGCTCTCCGAGCGCGGGCAGCGGCAGGCGCTGACGGTCGCCGAGGCCGTGGCCGGCCACGACCTCGTGCACGTCGTCGCGTCGCCGCTGCAGCGGGCGCAGGAGACAGCGGGCCCGATCGCCGCCGCGCACCGGCTCGACATCGCCACCGACGAGGGCCTGATCGAGGCCGGCAACCAGTTCGAGGGCCTGCACGTGGCGGTCGGTGACGGCGCGCTGCGGGAGCCTCGCCACTGGCCGAAGCTGGTCAACCCCTTCAAGCCGTCGTGGGGCGAGCCGTACCTCGAGATCGCGCACCGGATGCTCGGCGCGGTCCACCGGGCGCGCGAGGCGGCCCTGGGGCACGAAGCCCTCTGCGTGTCGCACCAGCTGCCGATCTGGACGCTGCGGCGGTTCCTCGAGGGCAAGCGCCTGTGGCACGACCCGCGGCGCCGCCAGTGCTCGCTGGCGTCGCTGACCAGCCTGGTCTTCGACGGCGACGAGCTGCGCGAGATCGTCTACAGCGAACCCGCGGGCTCGACCGACCCGAAGGTGACCGGCGCATGAAACGGCTGGTCGCCGGGGTGGCCGCGGTGCTGGCCCTGGCCGGGTGCAGCGCGGGCAAGGACGCGGTGGTGCAGGGGAGCAGCTTCAGCTTCGTCTCCCCGGGCGGCAAGGTCGACATCACCTACGACGTCGCCCAGCGCCAGACGGCCCCGGTCCTGGCCGGGGAAGACCTGATGAACGAGGGCAAGCAGCTGTCGCTGGCGGACTACGCGGGCAAGGTCGTCGTCCTGAACCTGTGGGGCCAGTGGTGCGGGCCGTGCCGCACGGAAGCGCCGGAGATGGAGTCGCTGGCGAAGCAGGGCGTCCAGGTGGTGGGCATCGACGTCCGCGACCCGGCGCGCGAGGTGGCCCAGGACTTCGTCCGCGACCGGCAGCTGACGTACCCGTCGATCTACGACCCGGACGGCCGGGTGCTGCTCAAGCTGGCCGGCTACCCGCGCAACATCATCCCGTCGACGATCGTGCTGGACAAGCAGCACCGGGTGGCGGCGGTGTTCCTGCGCCCGGTGCTGGCCCAGGACCTGCTCCCGGTGGCGCAGCGGCTGACCGCGGAAGCCTGACCGCGTTTCGGCGCTTTTGCCGGTTTTTAACCGACTTGAGTGGTCCTTCGGCTAGGTTTCCCCTTGATCATTTAGCTGGACCAAGGGGGTTTCCGATGTTCAAGAAGTTTGCGGCCGCCGCGGCGGTGGCCTGTGCCGCCACCGCGCTCGTGCCGACGGCCGCGTTCGCCTCGGCGAGCGGGTGCAACGAGGGGACCTGCATCGGGGTCGAGGGCAAGAGCCTGCGCGTGGAGTCGATCACCGCCGACTCGCTGGCGGGCAGGGGCTTCTACGGCCACTACCACATCTACGGCGGCGGCATCGACTTCAACACCTCGACGGGCAACTGGGAACCCGGCCTCGGCTGGACCATCTACCCGCGGCGCGACCTGCCGAACGGCTCGGTCCTCTGCGCCGAAGCCTGGATCAAGAACCCCGCCGACGGCAGCCACTCCCTGCGCGGCCGCCCGTGCGTCGAGGTGCGCTTCTGATCCGGGGTGACCGCGATCGGGGGAAACGACCCCACCGTCGCGACAGCCCGAGCTACGGTAACCAAGATCATTTAGCCTGACCAAGGGGAGGACCCATGCTCAAGAAGATCGCTGCCGCCGCGCTGGTCGCAGCCGCCACCACCACGATGGCGGCACCCGCGTTCGCCTCCGCGGGCGGCTGCAACGACCGGAGCTGCATCGAGGTGGACGGGAGCGGGCTCCGGGTGAACTCGATCCTGGCCCGCACCACGTACGGCGACCGCTTCTACGGTCACTTCCACATCTACGGCGGCGGGATCGACATCAACAGCGTGACGCAGAGCTGGGGCTTCTCCGGGTTCAAGATCTACCCGGGCCGCGACCTGCCGAACGGGTCGGTGCTCTGCGTCGAAGGCTGGGAGAAGACGGACAGCGGTCACAACCTGATCGGCCGTCCGTGCGTCGAGGTCCACTTCTGATCGGCAGCGCTCCGGTCTGACCCCAGCGCCCCAATGTGGCCTTGGTTGCGTTCAACGCACCGAAGGCCACATTGGGTGCGTTGAGCGCACCGAAGGCCACATTGGGGCGCTCGGGACCCCCGGGGGGCGGGACGAAGGTCCTGAACTGCTGTGACCGAGGTCCTGTGAAGCGGCCCCGGCGTTCTCACCGGGACCTCACTGCCTACCCTCAACGGGGTGAACTCCGTGACCGAGCTGGCGATCTCCGGGCCGCTGCTGCTCGCCGCGGGTGTCGCGCTGCTCGCCGGGGCGGTCTCCTTCGCCTCGCCGTGCGTCGTGCCGCTCGTGCCGGGGTACCTCGCCTACCTCGCCGCGCTCGTCGGGGCCGATGCTCCCGCCGTCAGCGCCGACGAAGAGCGCAAGAACGGCCGGTGGGCCGTCGTCGGGGCGGCGCTTCTCTTCGTGCTCGGGTTCACCGTCGTGTTCGTCGCCACCCTCGGCACGCTCGTCTGGCTGACCGCGGCCCTCACGCTCAACCAGGACCTGCTGCAGCGCTTCGGCGGGGTCCTCACCATCGCCATGGCGTTCGTCTTCCTCGGCTGGATCCCCGGCCTGCAGCGCGAGGTCCGCTCGCACCACGTCCCGCGCGGCGGCATCTGGGGCGCCCCGCTGCTCGGCGCGATCTTCGGGCTCGGCTGGACGCCGTGCATCGGCCCGACCCTGTCCGCGGTCATGACGCTGGCCAGCGCCACCGGCGGCGCCGAAGCCCGCGGGTACCTGCTGACCGCCGTCTACTGCCTCGGCCTCGGGCTGCCGTTCCTGCTCATCGCGCTCGGTGCCCGCTGGGCCGTGCGCGCCACCGACTGGGTCCGCCGGCACGGCCGCCAGGTGCAGATCTTCGGCGGCGCGCTGCTGCTGATCGTCGGCCTCCTGCTGGTCACCGGCGTCTGGGGAGATCTGATGGGCTGGCTCCGCAACGAATTCGCCCTCGACCTGAGGCTGCCGCTGTGACGACCACGGAAGCACCGCCGGTCACCCCCCAGGGGCCCACGCCCGCCAAGCGCACCCTGGCCTTCCTGCGCAACACCTGGCGCGGCCTGACGTCGATGCGCACCGCGCTCGTCCTGCTGTTCCTCCTGGCGCTGGCCGCCCTGCCGGGCGCACTCCTGCCGCAGCGGAAGCTGAACGCGCCCAAGGTCGACGACTACATCGCCGCCCACGGCTGGTGGGGGACGTTGCTCGACAAGCTCGAGTTCTACGACGTCTACTCCAGCATCTGGTTCTCGGCCATCTACCTGCTGCTGATGATCTCGCTGGTCGGCTGCCTGACCCCGCGCAGCTTCGAGTACGTCCGGGCGATGCGCGCCAAGCCGGTGCTGACGCCGCGCAACCTGGCCCGGATGCCGCACTACCGGCTCGCGCGTGGCAGGACCGACGTGTTGGACGCAGCTGCCGAGATCGCGGCCGCGCACAAGCAGCTCTCCGGCTGGCGCCGCGTCGAGCGCGAAGAAGCCGACGGCGTCCGCACGATCTCCGCCGAACGCGGGTTCCTGCGCGAGACCGGCAACCTCGTCTTCCACTTCAGCATGCTGGGCCTGATCGTGTTCTTCGCCCTCGGCAAGCTCTACGGCTACGAGGGCCAGGTCATCGTCCAGGCCGACGGCGACAGCTTCTGCAACGCGGGCATCTACAACTACGACTCCTTCAACGCCGGCCTGCGCGTCGACGGCACCGACCTCAACCCGTTCTGCGTGAAGGTGAACGACTTCACCGCGCGCTACACCGAGTCGGGCCAGCCGGACTACTACCACTCGAACATCGAGTACCAGTCCGGCCAGGACCTCGACACGGGCACCTGGCGCCCGTACGGCCTCGAGGTCAACTCGCCGCTGCGCACCGCGGGCGACCGCGTCTACCTGCTCGGCCACGGCTACTCGCCGAAGTTCACGGTCACCTTCCCGGACGGCTCGCAGCGCACCCAGAACACCCAGTGGCGCACGGTCGACCCGACCACGATGCTCGCCGAGGGCGCGACGAAGTTCGACCAGCCGGGCATCACCGACGAGGTGCAGCGGCGGACCCGCCAGCTGGCCATCACCGGCCTGTTCGCCCCGACGGCGTTCCTGCACGGCAACGTCCTGACGTCGTCCGCGCCGGAGGCGAACGACCCGGCGGTCGCCGTCGACGTCCTGCGCGGCGACCTCGGCCTCGACGCCGGCCGCGGCCAGTCCGTCTTCTCGGTCGACCAGTCGCTCGTCGACGACGGCAGGCTGAAGAAGGTCGCGCGCGAGAACCTCAAGGTCGGCCAGGAGATCAAGCTCGACGACGGCACGAAGATCCGCTTCGACGGCGTCGGCCAGTGGGTCTCGCTGCAGGTTTCCCACGACCCCACCCAGGGGTTCGTGCTCGGCTTCGCCATCGCGATGTTCCTCGGCCTGGGCGCTTCCCTGCTGGTCAAGCGCCGCCGGCTGTGGGTGCGGGTGAAACCGGGGACCGCGGACGACCCGGGTACCGTGATCGAGGTCGCCGGGCTGGCCCGCACCGACCAGGCCGGCTACGGCGAAGAGTTCCACCGGGTGAGCGAACGCCTGATCAGTGGGCAGAAGGGCTGAGGCATGCCGATCAACGAGACGCTGTCGCGCTACAGCGACTGGCTGTACACCACCGCCGCGGCGATCTACGTCGTCGCGCTGATGATGACGCTGATCGAGCAGGGCTTCGGCGCCAAGGGGCGCCTCGCCATGGAGCGGGCGCAGCGCCGCTCGCGCGAGCTCGTCGGCGCCGGCGGGCCGCCGGTCGAGGAGGTCCCGGCCGCGCAGCGCGAGGTCGGCCGCCCCGAGCGGATCGGCCGGATGGGCGCGTCGCTGCTCGTGCTCGGCGCGCTGCTGCAGCTGTCGGCGATCGTGCTGCGCGGCCTCGCCGTGCACCGCGCGCCCTGGGGCAACATGTACGAGTACGGCATGGCCGTCACCTTCATCACGGTGGTGACCTGGATCGTCGTCATGGGGAAGTTCCCGGTCCGGCACCTCACCGGCTTCCTGCTGCTGCCCGTCGTGATCCTGATGTTCGTCAACGGCACGATGCTGTACACGACCGCCGCGCCGGTGCAGCCCGCGCTGCAGTCGTACTGGCTGGTCATCCACGTCTCGGCGGCCATCATCGGCTCCGGCGTCTTCCTGGTGCCGGGCGTCGCGAGCGTGCTGTACCTGTTCCGCGCCGCGTACGACAAGGACAACACCAAGTTCGCCCGCTTCGCCCCGAAGCTGCCCGAGGCCGACGTCCTCGACCGGATCGCCTACCGGACGACCATCTTCGCGTTCCCGGTGTTCACCTTCGGCGTCCTCTGCGGCGCGGTCTGGGCCGAGTCGGCGTGGGGCCGGTTCTGGGGCTGGGACCCCAAGGAGACCGTCGCGTTCATCGCGTGGGTGGTCTACGCGGCCTACCTGCACTCGCGGGCGACCGCGGGCTGGCGCGGGGCCCGGGCCGCGGCCATCAACATCGTCGGGTTCGCCGCGATCGTCTTCAACCTGTTCTTCGTGAACCTCGTCACGGCGGGCTTGCACTCCTACGCCGGGGTGGGCTGAGCGTCCCGCGCCTTCGCCGACTACCGTCGACATCGGGGGGCGGAGTGTCAGGCGGAGCGCGTGGAGGTTTTCACCGGTGACCGGACCCAGCGAAGAATCGGCTCCAGGCCACCCCGGACAGGCTGAACCGGCCGCCGCGCCGCCGCAGCCGGGCCTGTTCGCCGACGATCGGACGGACTCGCACCCGCACCCCGAGACGTCGGGGGCGTTCGACGTGCAGCCGACCCAGGCGGTGTCGCCGCCACCCAACCCGGCGGTTTCGGGCCCGCACCAGGTGCCCAACCCCGCTGTGTCGGGGCCGCACCAGGTGCCCTACGGCTACGACCAGAACCTCCCGCCGCTGCAGCCGCAGTACGCCGACCCGGCGCAGCAGTACCAGGCCAACGCCCAGTACCCGCAGCAGCAGCCCTCCGGGCTGCCGCAGCCCCAGGGCGGCCGGCACGCGGCACCGGCGCAGCCGGGCCACGGCCACGACCTGTCGACCGCGCACCTGGTCAAGCAGACCAGGCGGCCACCGCAGTCCGGCTGGCGCAAGGCGCTCTACGTCGGCTCCGGGAAGCTGGTCAACCCGGGGGAGAGCCCGGCGGACACCCGCCGCCGCGAGCTCATCGCCCGCGTCAACCAGCCACTGCGCGGGTGCTACAAGATCGCGATGCTGTCGCTCAAGGGCGGCGTCGGCAAGACCACGGTGACCACGACGCTGGGCTCGACGTTCGCCTCCCTGCGCGGCGACCGCGTCGTCGCCGTGGACGCCAACCCGGACCGCGGCACGCTGTCGCAGAAGATCCCGCTGGAGACGACCGCGACGGTCCGCCACCTGCTGCGTGATGCCGCTCGCATCACCCGGTACAGCGACGTCCGGTCCTACACGTCCCAGGGCTCCAGCCGGCTGGAGATCCTGGCCAGCGAGCAGGACCCGGCCGTCTCCGAGGCGTTCTCCGAGGACGACTACCGGCGCACGGTCAACCTGCTGGAGCACTTCTACAACATCGTGCTCACCGACTGCGGGACCGGCCTGATGCACTCGGCGATGAAGGGCGTCTTGGACGTCGCGGACGCCCTGGTCGTGGTGTCGTCCGGCTCGGTCGACGGCGCCCGCAGCGCTTCGGCGACGCTGGACTGGCTCGAGGCCCACGGCTACGGCGAGCTGGTCAAGCGCTCGGTGGCGGTGATCAACTCGGTCCGGCCCAAGGGAGGTTCGGTCGACCTCGACAAGCTGTCGGCCCACTTCGGCGCGAAGGTCCGGGCGGTCTGCAAGGTGCCGTTCGACCCGCACCTGGAGGAAGGCGCGGAGATCGAGCTGGACCGCCTGTCCGGCGACACCCGCCTGGCCCTCCTGGAGCTGGCGGCGACCGTCGCCGACGGCTTCGCGACCCCGCTCTCGCAGGGCTACCGCTGACCTGGTCGTGAGTGGTGAGACGGGTTGGAACCCGCCTCACCACTCACGACCGGCCGACGAAGGTAAAGGGGTTCCTAAAGGTCTTCGTCCCGGCGTTTGCGTTGCTGTTCGGCCAGCTGGCGCAGGAAGTCGGGGTCGTCGTCCGGCGCCAGGGGGGCGCGGCGCGGAGCCGACGTCACCCCGATCCGCTGGCCGGCGAACGACCGCCACAGGAGCAGGGCGACGACCAGCGCGCCGACCGCCGCGAGCAGAGCGAGCATGCCGGATCCTTCCGTATGGCTGCCTGTCCCCCGAGGTTAACCGGTCCGGCCGTGTGATGGGCCTCAAGCCGGGGCGCCAGTACACGAAGGCCGTGTCGGGGACGGGGTGTTTCCCGTACCCGACACGGCCCTGGCGTCCGGATGGTTCAGGCGGTGCGCGCCGGTTCGCTGGCGTCGGTGGTCAGCTCGGCGAGGAGCTCGTTGACCTCGGACTCCCGGAACCGCCGGTGCCCGCCGGGGGTCCGGATCGAGCCGATCCGCCCCGCGGTCGCCCACCGCGTAACCGTTTTCGGGTCCACTCGGAACAGTGCTGCCACCTCGCCAGGGGTGAGCAGGCGTCCGCCCATCGTCGCGGTCATTTTCCGCCTCCTTAACGAACTCACTGCTATACCGGGAGGCGTCCGGGCCCTCTGCCCGTCGCGCCGGGGTAGCCAACGAGGCAATCGTTGCACTTCACCCGTCGGGTACTCGAACGGTTGTCTGCGAGTAAAGAGCCCTTAAAGGTCAAAACGGACAGGTTGTCATCGCTCGGCAACTACCCTCCGGTGACCTGACGTGCGAAGACGCCACGCCCGTGGTCACCGGCGGCCAGGCGTGGTGCCAATGGGGGATTGTCCAACCGCATAGAGTGATCCCCGTGGATCAGTTGGACCGGAAGATCATCGCAGCGTTGCGCATCAACGGACGGGCCACCTACGCGGATCTCGGACGAGCCGTCGGGCTGTCCGCTTCGTCGGTGCACGAGCGCGTGGGCAAGCTGGAAGCCGCCGGAGTGATCACCGGCTACCACGCGGTCGTCGACCCCAGCTCGGTCGGGCTCGGCGTCACCGCCCTCGTCAGCATCCACCCGACCGACACGGCAACGGAGGACGACGTCGCCGACGCGCTCGCCGAGCTCGACGAGGTCGAGAGCTGCTACGCGGTGGCCGGCGACGAGGCGTTCGTCGTCAAGGTGCGCGTGTCGACCGTCGACGAGCTGGAGCGCACGCTGGGCCGGCTGCGCCGCATCCCCGGCGTCGGGCGGACGAACACCACCGTGGTGCTCTCGACGCGGTTCGAGGGCCGCCCGAACAACGCGGGCCTGCAGAAGGACCGGCTGGGCGGGGCGTAGCCTGCGTTGATGTGAGCGACGTGAAGGCCGACCACCTGCCCCGTGACCTGACGCTGTACCTGCTGGCGCGGTTCGTGCTGGTCGGGGTGATCGCCGGGGGGCTGTCCCTGGCCGGGGTGCCGCTGCTGGTCGCCCTGGTCGTCGGGCTGGTCGTCGGGCTGCCGCTCGGCCTGCTGCTGTTCCGGCCGCTCAACGCCCGCGTGACCGCCGGGCTGGCGAAGCGCAACGAGAAGCGGGCTCGCGCCCGGGCCGAGCTGCGCGCGCAGCTGCGTGGCGACGCCGCGGGGCAGTCCGAATGAGCCGCTCGCACAGCCGCAGCTGGGTCCGCGAGGCCGTCCGGATCATCGAGGCCGACGCCAACCGCAGCGCCGACACGCACCTGCACGTCTTCCCGCTGCCCCCGGAATGGGGCATCGACCTGTACCTCAAGGACGAGTCGGTCCACCCGACCGGCTCGCTGAAGCACCGGCTGGCCCGGTCGCTGTTCCTGTACGGGCTCGTCAACGGCCAGATCGGGCCGGACACCGTGCTCGTCGAAGCCTCCAGCGGGTCGACCGCGGTGTCCGAGGCCTACTTCGCCCGGATGCTCGGCCTGCGCTTCATCACCGTCGTGCCCCGGCGCACGTCGAAGGAGAAGGTCGCGCTCATCGAGTTCTACGGCGGCGAGTGCCACTTCGTCGACCAGGCCCCGGCGATGTACCCCGAAGCGGAGCGGCTCGCGGCCGAGTGCGGCGGGCACTACCTCGACCAGTTCACCTACGCCGAGCGCGCGACGGACTGGCGCGGGAACAACAACATCGCCGAGTCGGTGTTCGCGCAGATGCGCTCGGAACGCCACCCGATCCCGAAGTGGATCGTCGTCGGCGCGGGCACCGGCGGCACGAGCGCGACCTTCGGCCGGTACGTCCGCTACAAGCGCCACACGACGAAGGTCTGCGTCGTCGACCCGGAGAACTCGTCGTTCTACGGCGCCTGGGAGACCGGGGCGCTGGACTACGGGACCGGCATGCCCTCGCGGATCGAGGGCATCGGGCGGCCGCGCTGCGAGCCGTCGTTCGTGCCCGGCGTCATCGACGAGATGTTCCAGGTCCCCGACGCCGGCTCCCTGGCGGCCATCCGGCTGCTGCGCGAGCGCACCGGGCACTGGGCGGGCGGCTCGACCGGCACTAACCTCTACGGCGCGTTCCGGCTCATCTCCCGGATGGTCGAGGACGGCCAGGCGGGCAGCGTCGTGACGCTCCTGTGCGACGGCGGCGAGCGGTACGCGAACACCTACTACGACGACGAGTGGCTGGCCGAGCAGAACCTCGACCTGGCACCGCACGCGGAGCTGTTCGAGGAGTTCCTGACGACCGGGAAGTTCGTCCCGGAGAACTGACTACGCTCGGCCGGGTGACCGAATCGGGATTCGTCGAGGTGCAGGGCGCCGGTCGCGGCCGCAACACCGGCTGGCGGCTGCTCAGCGTGCTGCTCGTCGCGGCCGGCCCGGTCGTGGCGGCCACTGCCGGGGGAACGGCGCAGTTCGTGCTCGGCGGGGTGCTGACCGTGGTGCTGGTCCCCACCGGGATAGGCCTGTGGCGCGGCACGACCCGGGCGAAGCAGCGGCTGCTCAGGCTGGACGAGGTCGGCCTGCCCGCGCAAGCCGAGATCCTCGCGGCCGAAGAAGGCGGCGGCGACGACAACCCGCTTCGCCTGACCCTTCGCGTCAGCGGAGCGGGCGTCCCGGCGTTCGAAGCGGTCGTCACCACCGGGTACCGCCCGGACCTGACGCCGGGACGGGAGCTGACGGCCGTGGTCGACCCGGGGGACCGGACGTTCCTGATCCGCGAGCTGGACGACGCGAACTGGCGCTAGACGACGTTCATGCCGACCGCGGCCAGCACCGCCCACGCGAGCATCGCGAGTCCGGTGTCGCGCAGTGCGGGGATCAGCTCACGGCCCTTCTTGCCGCCCTGGACGGCGCGCCCGGCCGGAAGCAGGAAGATCATGGTCAGTGCCGCCACCGCGGCCGTCGCATGGTCGGTGAGGACGAACGACAGGGCGATCAGGTAGGGGATGAAGATCAACGCCACGTAGAGCCGACGCGTGCCTTTGTCACCCAGGCGGGTGGCGAGGGTGCGCTTGCCGGACTCGATGTCGGTCGGGATGTCCCGCAGGTTGTTGGCCGTCAGGACGGCCGTCGAGAAGCAGCCGACGGCGACGGCGCACGCCAGCGCCGCCCAGCTGACCCGGCCCGCCTGGACGTACACCGTGCCGAGCACGCCGGCCAGGCCGAAGAACACGAAGACGGCGACCTCGCCGAAGCCGTAGTAGCCGTAGGGCTTCTTGCCGCCGGTGTAGAACCACGCGCCGAGGATGCACAGCGCACCCATCCCCAGCAGCCACCAGTGCCCGCTGACGGCCACCAGGACCAGCCCCAGCACCCCGGCGAGGCCCAGGGAGACCAGCGCGGCGGTGAGCACGGCCTTCGGCGCGGCCACGCCGGAGCCGACCAGCCGGAGCGGGCCGACCCGGTTCTCGTCCGTGCCGCGGATGCCGTCGGAGTAGTCGTTGGCGTAGTTGACGCCGACGATCAGCGAGAGGGAGACCAGCAGCGCCAGCACCGAACGCCACCAGGAGAACGCGTCCAGCGCGATCGCCGCGCCGACGCCCGCCACCACCGGCGCCACCGCGTTGGGCAGCGTCCGCGGCCGGGCTCCTTCGATCCACTCGCTCAAGCTCGCCATGGCGCCATTCAACGCCATGGTGATCAGTGCGCCGAGGGGAGCCCGAGGGCAGCGGTCTGGACCGTGTCGCCGAGGGCGGCACGGTCCCAGTTCGCCCGGACGGGATCAGTCGGTGGACGGCACCTGCAGGACGAGCGAGCCGCTGTTCGGGTCCGCGGTGGGACCGTCGGCCAGGGCCGCACCCGCGGGAAGAAGGACCCCCAGGGCGACGGCGGTGCTGATCAGGGCGATACGAATCAGGCGCGTCATGGTGGGTAGCCAACCGGGTGCACCCGGTAAAGTCAACGAGTTGCCGCCATTCAGCCGCTCGACTCCGCGCGGAGCCGCGCTTTCACCGCGGCCCGGTCGATCTTCCCAGGTCCGCGCAGGGGCAGCGCGCCGGTGAACTCGACGCGCTTCGGCGTCGACGCGGCTCCCAGCTCGGCCCGGACCGCGGCCCGGAGGTCGCCGGGCGCACCGGACGACACGACGAGCGCCACGACGGCCTCGCCCCACTCCGGATCCGGCAGGCCGACGACGCAGGCGTCCCGCACCCCCGGCTGAGCGCACAGGCACCGCTCGATCGCGTTCGCCGAGACCTTCACGCCGCCGGTGTTGATCATGTCGTCGGCCCGGCCGAGCACCTCGATGCGGCCGTCGTCCTGCCGGATTCCGCGGTCCGACGTCGTGAACCAGCCGTCCTGGAACGCCTCCGCCGTCAGGTCCGGCCGAAGCCGGTAGCCGTGCGCGAGGACGTCCCCGGCGATGCGGATCCGGTCGCCGTCGACGTCGACGCGGACGCCGTCGAGGGGGAAGCCGTCGTAGACGCAGCCGCTGGCCGTCTCGCTCATGCCGTACGCGGGCACGATCCGCACCCCGGCGTCCGCGGCGCGTTCCCGCAGGGACGGCGGGGTCGCCGCCGCGCCGACCACGATCGCGTCGAACTTCTTCGCCGCGGCCAGCCCCGCGCCGCCGTCGTCGAGCAGCCGGACCAGCTGGGTCGGCACCAGGGCCGTGTACCGCGGGCTGCCCCCGAGCCGGGCCGCCGCGGCGGCGAAGTCGTCCGGGCGGAAGCCGGTGCCGGTCAGCAGTGCCGGGGTCGTCCCGGCCAGCAGCGACCGGACCAGCACCTGCAGCCCGCCGATGTACTGCGCCGGCGTGGCCAGCAGCCAGTGCCCCGGACCACCGAGCCGGGCGTGGGTGGCCTCGGCCGACGCCGTCAGCGCGCGGGCCGACAGCAGCACGCCCTTGGGGGCGCCGGTCGAGCCCGACGTGGCGATGACCACGGCGGTGCCCGGTTCGGCGGGCTCGCCCGGCGCCATCGCGTCACGCAGCGCGGGGTCGGTGAACGGCAGCACCGCCGGGCCGCCGCCCAGCGCGTCCGCGACGGCCCGGTTCAGGGCGTCGAGCGCTGCGGGCGAGCCGTCGAGGTGGACCGGGAGCAGCTCAGTAGTAATAGGGGACGTCCTTGAAGTCGGGGTCGCGCTTCTGGAGGAAGGCGTCCCGGCCTTCGACGGCCTCGTCCTGCATGTAGGCCAGCCGGGTGGTTTCGCCGGCGAACAGCTGCTGGCCGACCAGGCCGTCGTCGGTGAGGTTGAACGCGTACTTCAGCATCCGCTGCGCCGTCGGCGACTTGCGCGTGATCTCCCACGCCCAGGTCAGGGCCTCTTTTTCGAGGTCGGCGTGCGGGACGACGGCGTTGACCGCCCCCATCCGGTGCATCTGCTCGGCGGAGTACTCGCGGCCGAGGAAGAAGATCTCCCGGGCGAACTTCTGGCCGACCATCTTCGCCAGGTAGGCCGAGCCGTAGCCGCCGTCGAACGAGCCGACGTCGGCGTCGGTCTGCTTGAACTTCGCGTGCTCGGCCGAGGCGAGGGTGAGATCGCACACGACGTGCAGGGAGTGCCCGCCGCCCGCGGCCCAGCCCGGCACGACCGCGATCACCGGTTTCGGCATGAACCGGATGAGCCGCTGGCACTCGAGGATGTGCAGCCGCCCGGCCTGCGCCGGGTCCACCGTGTCGGAGGTCTCCCCGCTCGCGTACTGATAGCCGGAGCGTCCGCGAATACGCTGGTCACCACCGGAGCAGAACGCCCACCCGCCGTCCTTGGGCGACGGGCCGTTCCCGGTGAGCAGGACACAGCCGACGTCGGCGCTCATCCGGGCGTGGTCGAGGGCCCGGTAGAGCTCGTCGACGGTGTGCGGCCGGAAGGCGTTGCGGACCTCGGGACGGTCGAACGCGATGCGCACCACGCGCTTGCCGCCGCGGTTCTCAGCGGAACGGTGGTAGGTGATGTCGGTGAAGGCGAAACCTTCGACCTCGGTCCACGCGGCCGGGTCGAACAGCTCGGAAACTCGGGCGTCATCCACGTTTGCGAGGATAGGACCTGTGGACAGAACTGATCTCGACGAGTCTGGAGCCTGCCGGTGAACCCTTCCACCGCGCAGGCCAGGGTCATCGTCGACGAACTCGTCCGCAACACCGTTTCGCACGTCGTCCTCTGCCCGGGCTCCCGCAACGCGCCGCTGTCGATCGCGCTCTATGACGCGGCCGCGGCCGGGAAGCTCCAGCTGCACGTCCGCATCGACGAGCGCGGGGCCGCGTTCCTCGCCCTCGGCATCGCCGCCCGCACCGGCCGCCCGGTGGCCGTGCTCTGCACGTCCGGCACCGCGGCCGCGAACTTCCACCCGGCGGTCCTGGAGGCCGACCGGGCCGGCGTCCCGCTGATCGTCATGACCGCGGACCGGCCGCCCGAGCTGCGGGCCGCGGGGGCGTCGCAGGTCATCGACCAGCACCAGCTCTACGGCGACGCCGCCCGCTACTTCGACGAGCTGGCCGTCGCCGAGCGGCGGGCGGGCCAGAACTCGTACTGGCGCAGCCAGATCTGCCGGGCCTGGAACGCCGCCTACGGCGAGTGGCGCTGCGGGCCGGTGCACCTGAACATCCCGTTCCGCGAGCCGCTCGTGCCGGACCTGGACGATGACGGCGAGTGGTACGAATCCCTCGACGGCCGTGCGGACGGCTCCCGCTGGACGGAGCTGCCGGACTTCGGCGCGCTGCCCTCGTTCGTGGTGCCCTCGGCGCGGCACGGCCTGGTGATCGCCTGCGACACCGGCGTCCAGGCGGCCAGCGAGTGGGCCGAGCAGCACGGCTGGCCGGTGATCTCCGAAACCGGCGGGATCGGGCTGTCCGGCGGCACGGCGATCTCGTCCGGCGCCTGGCTGCTGGGTGTCGAGGAGTTCATCTCGCGGCACAAGCCGGAGCAGGTGCTCTGCCTGGGCCGTCCGACGGTGTTCCGGCAGATCCAGCAGGTGATCTCGGATCCCGGCGTCGAGGTGCTGCTGGTGCGCCCGGACTCGGACTGGCCGGCGCCCGCGCACAACGTCCGGCAGGTCGGGCAGTGGTTCGACGAGCCGACCAAGCCCGCCGACCCGGAGTGGCTGGCGAGCTGGCGCCGGGCGGACGAGGCGGCCGCGGCCGCGGTGGCGTCGACGCTGGCTTCGGAAGCCTGGCCGTCGGGGCTGCGGGTGGCGACCGAGCTGGTGGACGCGCTGCCGCCGGACTCCCTGCTGGTCGTCGGCTCGTCCAACCCGACGCGCGACGTCGCACTGGCCGGCCGGCTGCGCCCCGACGTCCTCGTGCACCGCAACCGCGGCGTCGCGGGCATCGACGGCACGGTCTCGACGGCCATCGGGGCCGCGTACGTGCACCGGGGGCCCTCGTACGCGCTGCTGGGCGACCTGACGTTCCTGCACGACGCGTCGGGCCTGCTGACCGGGCCCGCCGAGCAGCGTCCCGACCTGACGATCGTGGTGCTCAACGACGACGGCGGCGGCATCTTCTCCCTGCTCGAACAGGGTGCGCCCGAGCACTCGGCCAGCTTCGAGCGCGTCTTCGGCACCCCGCACGGCGCCGACCTGGGCGCGCTGTGCGCCGGCTACCGCGTCCCGCACGTCGTCGCGGAGACGCTGACGGAGTTCCGGGCGGCCCTGAAACCCGCGCCGGGGCTGCGGGTCGTCGAGGTTCGGGTGGACCGGGCACGGCACCGCGACCTGCACGCCCGGCTGCGCGCGGCAGTCTCCGCGGCCGTGTCGCCGGCCTGACGTCAACCGCTTTCCGGGTGGTATCCCAGTAGGCAAGAAACCTCCCTTCGGCTGTTCCTGCCTGCGCCTGCCCTGGCTACGTTCGAGCGCGCTGCTTCTCACTCCATCAGGAGGATTTCGAATGCGTGCAAGAACGCGGACCGGTCTCGGTGCGCTCGCGGCCGGCGTCGTGTCGGTGCTGCTCGCCGGCACCGCGAGCGCGGCGCCTTCGCCCGGCGCCCCCGGCGTCGGCGACCCGTACTACCCGAACGCCGGCAACGGCGGCACGGACATGCTACACTACGACATCCGGCTGACCTACCAGCCGGCGACCGACCTCCTGTCGGGCACCACGACGCTGCTGCTCACCGCCACGCAGGACCTGTCGCGGTTCGACCTGGACTTCGCGCTGAAGGCGTCGAGCGTGCGGGTGAACAACCGCCCGGCGCAGTTCACGAACCAGACGGGCAACGGCGAGCTCGTCATCACCCCGGCGCAGCCGCTGCTCAAGGGCCAGACCGCGACGGTCGTCGTCGCGTACGCGGACACGCCGTCGACCGAGCAGGTGGACGGCCTCAACGCGTGGAAGAAGGGCACCTTCGGCGCGCTGGGCATCGACGAGCCGCAGAGCTCGGCGTGGTGGTTCCCGGCCAACGACCACCCGACCGACAAGGCGACCTACGACGTCTCCATCGAGGCGCCGGACGACAACGCCGCCATCTCCAACGGCACCCTCGTCCGCAAGACGAAGAGCCGGGCGGGCTGGACCCGCTGGCAGTGGCGCAGCACGAAACCGCAGGCCACGTACCTGACGTCGTTCATCGTCGGCAAGTACGAGGTCATCGAGTCCACGACGCCCGACGGCAAGCCGTTCATCACCGCGTACGGCGCCGACCTCGGCGACTCGCTGTACGCGGCGAAGGCCAGCGTCGAGCGGACGCCGGAGATCGACGAGTTCCTGGCGACCCAGTTCGGCCCCTACCCGTTCGAGGCCGAGGGTGGCGTCGTGACCAGCGGGATCGGCTTCTCCCTGGAGAACCAGACCCGCCCGACGTACGGGGCTCGCAACTTCCGCGCGGGCTCGAACACGACGTTGATCGCGCACGAGAACGCCCACCAGTGGTTCGGCGACAACGTGTCGCTGGGCCGCTGGAGCGACATCTGGCTGAACGAGGGCTTCGCGTCGTACGCGGAGTGGCTGTGGTCGGAGCACGAAGGCGAGGGCACGGTCGCGGAGCTGGCGCAGTACACGTACGACTCCAACCCGGCCGACGGCGACCTGTGGAAGCTCGTCCCGGCCGACCCCGGAGCGGACAACCAGTTCGACAACGCCGTCTACGACCGGGGCGCGCTGACGCTCCAGGCCCTCCGGACGGCCGTCGGCGACCAGGCGTTCTTCGCCATCTTGAAGGCGTGGCAGGCCGCCAAGGGCGGGTCGGACGGGCGGATCCTCGAGTTCATCGCGCTGGCGGAGAAGATCTCGGGCAAGCCGCTGCACGACCTGTTCCAGACGTGGCTGTACACGGCGGGCAAGCCGGCGGTGGGGCCGAACGGCGCGGCCGCTGCGGCTGCTCCTGCCGCGGCTCGCGCGGCCGCGGCTGCGGCTCCGGCTTCGGCCAAGCCGCGTTCGTACGACCAGATCCAGGCGAACCACCGGTTCCTCGCCGCCGAACACGCGGGCTGAGCGGGACCGCTACGCTCGCGGCGTGAGCACGAGAGGTGAACGGGCGAGGCGCGTCGGGTGGTGGGCCACCCTCGGCGTCGCCTCGCTCCTCACCGTGATGTGCGTCTGTCTGCTGTTCGCGGCGATCCGGAACGACAGCGCCATCTCGGCTCAACTGGGGACGGCGACGGCGACCGTGGATTCCGTGGCGTTCGATCGGACGATCATCCACTTCGAGACGCCGGACGGGATCGTGCACAGCCCGGCGAACGGGGTGTTGTACCCCGATGGGCTGGCGGCCGGGCAGCTGGTGCGGATCGAATACGACGCTTCGGACCCGGAGCTGGCGCGGGTGGCCGGCCGGTCGGCTGCCTTGACGTTGCTGCCGCTGGGGAGCTTCGTGTTCTTCACGTGGTTGGTTGCGGGGCCGGCGCTTTGGTGGATCCGGCGGCAGAAAAAGCGGGCTGTGGCTGCGGCTTGAGGGCTCAGCTCTGCCACTGCCGGCGCATCATCTCGTACTCGACCTCGCCCTGCTCCGCTCCCTCGACCGGGTCCGCGTACTCCGCTGCCGAGGTGAATGCCCGGTTGAACGTCATCCCCACCGAGGCCATCGTGGCCCGGGACGGTGTGTTCACCGCCATCGTCTGGGCGAAGATCCGGTTCAGGCCCAGCTCCTCGAAGCCGTAGCGGAGCACCTCCAGCGAACCTTCCCTGGCGTACCCCCGCCGCCAGCGGCGGCGGAGCAGGCGGTAGCCCAGCTCGGCCTCGCCTTCGGCGTAGGGCTGGTCCGGGCCGTTCGGTGGGCGCAGGAGCCACCACCCGACGAAGTCCTCAGCCGCGAAACCCATCCAGAAACCGAATCCGGGCTCGGTGGCCATCCGCCGCGAGTGCGCCCGCTCGACTTCGGCGCGCGTCGAGGCCCGGCCCGTGAGGTACCTCATCACCTCCGGGTCGGAGTCCAGCTCGTACTCCAGCTCCAGGTGCTCGTCGGCCAAGGGCACGAGGGTGAGCCGCGGCGTGCGCAAATCAGGCATGCCCCGATCTTCACCCCGCCCGCAACCCGATTAGCCCGCCGTCTCCTGCCACCAGCCCAGGACCTCGTCCGCCACGCCGGGGGCCGCCACCAGCAGGCCGTCCGTCGGCAACGCCGTGTCCTCGCCGTGCTTGTCCAGCACCACCGCGCCCGCCTCGATCGCCATCGCCACCGAGCCGGCCACGTCCCACTCGTGGTAGCTGTGCAGCACGGCCGCCGCCGCGTGGCCCAGTGCCACCTGGGCGATCGACAGCGCCGCCGAGCCCAGCACCCGCACCCCGGCGTGGGCCGCCGCCGCTCGCTCGATGAAGCCGCCCATTCCCGGCCACGGGCCGGTGCGGGCCAGCTCCGTGCACACCAGCGCTCCCGCCGTCACGCAGCGGTCGGTCAGCTGGATCGGCTTGCCGTTCGCGCGGGCCCCCCGGCCGCGCGCCGCGGCGTAGATCTGGGCGCGGTACGGGTCCGCCACCACCCCGACCACCGGGCCCGCCGCGTCCACCAGCGCCAGGCTGTACGCGCACCACGGCACGCCGGCCACGTAGTTCGCGGTGCCGTCCACCGAGTCGACCACCCAGCGGTACTCCGCGACGTCCGCGCCGTGGTCCGCGCCGAACTCGTGGCCGACCACCGGGATGCCCGGGAACTCCGCCGTCAGGACGCGCCGCGTGTGGCGCTCCAGGATGCGGTCGGTGTCGGTGACCCAGTCGAACGGCGGGTCCAGCGTGGACGGGTGGGCGCCGCGGCCGGCGGTCGCGGTGATCACGTCGGTGGCGTCGTTGGCCAGCCGCCCGGCCACTTCGAGCGCCCTCGACAGCAGGCCGGGCTCGACGGGCCGCGGCGGCCGGGAGGACAAGAGGGTCATGCCTGCTTAGTCTGGGCCACCCGGGTTTCCGGGACACGACCTTGAGATGACATGTCGTAGCCGATCTGTTCCGGCAGCGTTGGCTCACACGTCACGCGAGCGCCAGGATCGGGTGCGATCGTCCAGGACGTGCGAGTCGCCATAGTCACCGAAAGTTTCCTGCCCCAGGTGAACGGCGTGACCAACTCCGTCCTGCGGGTCGTCGAGCACCTGCGCGAACGCGCGCACGAGGTGCTGATCATCGCGCCCGGCCCCGGCCCGGACTCCTACCGCGGCGCCCCGGTGATCCGGATCCCCGCGCTCGACGTCCCGGGCGTCAGCTCCCTGCCGATCGGCCTGCCGACGCGCACGGTGCTGAACGCGCTGGCCGCGTTCGGCCCGGACGTCGTGCACCTGGCGTCGCCGTTCGTCGTCGGCGCGCGCGGGCTCGCCGCCGCGAGACGGCTGCGCGTCCCCTCGATCGCCGTCTACCAGACCGACATCGCCGGGTTCGCCGCCGCGTACGGCTTCGGCATCGCCGCCCGCGCCGCCTGGCGGTGGGTGCGGCGGCTGCACTCGCGCGCCGACCGGACCCTCGCGCCGTCCAGCGACTCCGTCGCGCAGCTGGAGCTGCACGGCGTCCCGCGCGTGCACCGCTGGGCCCGTGGCGTCGACATCGACCGGTTCTCGCCGGCGCACGCCGACCCGGCGCTGCGGGCCGAGCTGGCCCCGGACGGCGAACTGCTCGTCGGGTTCGTCGGACGGCTGGCCCCCGAGAAGGAGGTCGACCGGCTGGCCGCGCTGGCCGGCGTGCCGGGGATCCGCGTGGTCGTCGTCGGCGACGGGCCCGAACTCGACAGTCTTCGGGCCCAGCTGCCGGACGCCGCTTTCCTCGGCGCGCAGTACGGCGAAGACCTCTCGAGGGCGTACGCGAGCCTCGACGTCTTCGTCCACACAGGACCGCACGAGACGTTCTGCCAGGCGGTGCAGGAGGCGATGGCCTCCGGGCTGCCGGTGCTCGCCCCGGACGCCGGTGGCCCTAAGGACCTCGTCCTGCCCGGCCGCACCGGCTACCTGCTGCCCGCGGACCGCGAAGGCTTCGGACCGGCGCTCGTCGAAAAGGTCGACGCCCTGCGCGACGCCGCGTTGCGCGCGAGGCTCGGCGAAAAGGCACGCAAGGTGGTGCTGGGCCGCACCTGGCCCGCCGTCTGCCACGAGCTCGTCGGGCACTACGAAGCCGTGCGGGGCCGCGCCGCCCGTGCGGCCTGACGTGCACATCGTCCAGCTCGCGAACTTCTACGGGCCGCGCTCGGGCGGGCTGCGCACCGCGCTGCACCACCTCGGCGCCGGCTACGTCGCGGGCGGGCACGAGGTGACGCTCGTGGTACCCGGCCGCCGGTACGCCGACGAGGTGCTGCCGACCGGCGTGCGCCGCTTTTCCCTGCCGGCCCCGCGGATCCCGGGCACCGGCGGCTACCGCGCCGTCGACCCGCACCGGGTCCGCGCGGTGCTCCGGCAGCTCGAGCCCGACCGCCTGGAGGTGTCCGACCGGCTGACGCTGCGGGGGATGGGCGGCTGGGCGAGCCGCCACGGCGTCCCCAGCACGGTCATCTCCCACGAGCGGCTCGACCGCCTGCTGGAACAGTTCCTGCTGCCCGCGCCGATGGCCCGCCGCGTCGCCGACGCCGCGAACCGGCGGATGGCCGCGAGCTACGACACCGTCGTCTGCACGACGGCGTTCGCGCGCGCGGAGTTCGACCGGATCGCGGCGCCGAACGTCCGCCGCGTCCCGCTCGGCGTCGACCTCACGACGTTCCGGCCCGCCATGCGCGACGACGGCTGGCGCGCCGGCCTGGCCTCGGGCGCCGACACGCTGCTGGTCCACTGTGGACGGCTGTCGCCGGAGAAGCACGTGGAGCGCAGCGTGGACACTGTCGCTTCGCTGACCGAGGCCGGTGCGAAGGTCCGGCTGGTGGTGGCGGGCGACGGGCCGCGCCGGCGGGCCCTCGAACGCCGGGCGCGCGGCCTGCCGGTGACGTTCCTGGGGTTCCTGCCGGGCCGCGGCGACGTCGCCCGGCTGCTGGCCAGCGCGGACGTCTCCCTGGCGCCCGGCCCGCACGAGACGTTCGGGCTCGCGGCGCTGGAGGCGCTGGCCTCCGGGACGCCGGTGGTCGTGTCGGCGTCGTCGGCGCTGCGGGAGATCGTGCGGCCGGGCTGCGGCGCGGCGGTCGACGACCACGCGCCGGCGTTCGCTTCGGCGGTGACGGACTTGCTCGGCTGCCCCGAGGACGTGCGCAGGGCGGCCGCGCGGGCCCGCGCGGAGGAGTTCACCTGGCCCGCGGCGGTGGCCGGGATGCTGGCCACCCACGGCTGAGCCTGGTGCGCCCGGCGTCGGGATGTGACTAAGGCACTGTCGAGACGCCTTTATTGTTAATTTGCCACCACTTGCTTCGGGTTTGCTGTCCGGACGCACCTCGCCGCACGGGCGCGGCACAAGGTGTCTAGCCCACCCCACCGCCACCCTCAATCGACGGGCTTCGCCCGGCTGTCTAGATTCGGGTCATGTCACGCGCAAGCCTGGACAAGGACCCGCACGAAGTCGCCGCGATGTTCGACGGCGTCGCGTCCGGGTACGACCGGGCGAACTCGTTCATGACCTTCGGCTTCGACCGGCGCTGGCGCACGACGACCGCCCGCGTCCTCGACGCCCGCCGCGGCGAGAAGGTCCTGGACCTCGCGGCCGGCACCGGCGTGTCGACCGTCGAGTACGCCCGGGGCGGCGCCTGGTGCCTGGCCGCGGACTTCTCGTTCGGCATGCTGCGCGCCGGCAAGCACCGCAACGTGCCGATGGTTGCGGCCGACGCGCTCAACCTGCCCTTCGCGGACGAGAGCTTCGACGCCGTGACGATCTCCTTGGCCCTGCGCAACTTCGTCGACACGAAGGCCGCGCTCACCGAGATCGCCCGCGTGGTCAAGCCGGGCGGCCGGCTGGTGATCTGCGAGGTCTCGACCCCGCCGTTCGCACCCATCCGGTTCGTCCACCGGCGGTTCATGCTGAAGCTGCTCACCTGGGTCGGCAAGCGGACGTCGTCCAACCCGGAGGCCTACTCCTACCTGGCCGAATCGATGCTCGCCTGGCCCGACCAGCGCACCCTCGGCGAGATCATCGCGAGCGCGGGCTGGACCGACGTCGAGTGGTTGAACCTCACATTCGGCGTCGTGGCCATCCACCGCGCGCGCAAGCCTGCCTAAACTCGCGCGTATGACGCGACGCACCGCAGACCAAGACGCCGAAGTCATTGTCGTCGGCGCCGGGCCCGCCGGGTCCACCGTGGCCACGTACCTGGCCCGCGCGGGCGTCGACGTCCTCCTGCTCGAGAAGACCGAGTTCCCCCGCGAGAAGGTCTGCGGCGACGGCCTGACCCCGCGCGGCGTCAAGCAGCTCATCGACCTGGGCATCGACACCAGCGAGGACGCGGGCTGGGTGCACAGCCGCGGCCTGCGGATCCTCACCGGCGACCTCACGCTCGAACTCGACTGGCCGGACCTGACGAGCTACCCGCCGTACGGCGTTTCCCGCACCCGCCACGACTTCGACGACCTCCTCGCGAAGCTCGCCGTGAAGGCGGGCGCGCGGCTCTACGAGCGCACCACCGTCACCAGCGCGATCACGAACGCGAGCGGACGCGTGGTCGGCGTCGAGGCGAAGGTCGGCCCGGAGCGGACGCCGGTGAAGTACTACGCGCCGCTGGTCCTGGCCTGCGACGGCGTCTCCGCGCGGCTCGCGCTGAGCGTCGGCATCCAGAAGAACGAGAAGCGCCCGATGGGCGTGGCCGTGCGCCAGTACTACAAGAGCCCGCGCCACGACGACCCGTTCATCGAGGGCCACCTCGAGCTGTGGGACAAGTCGGATCCGCGGGACCCGAAGCTGCTGCCGGGCTACGGCTGGGCGTTCCCGCTCGGCGACGGCACGGTCAACGTCGGCCTCGGCATGCTTTCGACGTCGGCCTCGTTCCGGAACACCGACTACCGCGCGCTGCTGCGCCAGTGGCTCGACGGGACGCCGGAGGAGTGGGGCTACCGCGAGGAGAACGCGATCGGCAAGGTCGGCGGCGCCGGCCTCCCGATGGGCTTCAACCGCACCCCGCACTACCGCGACGGCCTGCTGCTGCTCGGCGACGCGGGCGGCATGGTCAGCCCGTTCAACGGCGAAGGCATCTCGGCCGCGATGGAGTCCGCGCAGATCGCCGCGGAGGTCGTCGTGCAGGCGCTGGCGCGCCGCGAGGGGCCTTCGCGGGAGCGGGCGCTGGAGGCGTACCCGCGGGCCGTGGGCGAGCTGATGGGCGGCTACTACCAGCTGGGCAACGTGTTCGCGAAGATCATCGGCAAGCCGAAGATCATGCACGCCTGCACCAAGTACGGACTGCGCATCAACAAGCTGTTGCCGCTGGTCTACAAGGGCCTCTCCGGCTGCTACGACGCCAAGGGCGGCGATGGCGTCGACCGCCTCATCGCGGCCCTCGCGAAGGCCGCCCCCAGCCCGCGCTGACCGGGGTTCCCGAGAGCCCGGCACGGTTTCCGTGCCGGGCTTTCTCGCGCGCGGACACACGAGTGGACTAGCAAGTTGGCCGTGCGGTCAGTGGGATAGATCACAGGTCAGCGCCCGTTTTGTCCGCCCGGAACGCGATCTTGAACGCCCTTCGCGCAGGTCGCGCGCGCGGTGTGGCCGACCCGTGACAACGATGGCGCCAGAACTTAGGTCACCCTTATAACACGGGGTACTAGGGACAAGAGTGTGAGTCGCGTCCTAGACTCCCCCCATGCTTTGTGAATCCCTTCACATCCGCGACGAGTGGCTTGTGAACTATTTCACAAGCGAGCTGTGTTTTCCCTTCAGGTCCAGCCACGGGCCGTAAGGAGACCCTGACCCTCGGCGGTGTGACCCAGGTCCCTTAGGGTGCCGACGAGGCCCAGCGGTTCCCCACCACAAGCACAACCGCAGCGGCGCGGAAAGGATGGCGAAGACCCCGTGCTGACGTTGCTGACCCGGACCGACACGGTGCAGCTGGCCCAAGAGGCCCCGAGCCTGAAGCCCTACCTGCCCATCGTGATCTTGTTCGTCCTGGCGCTCGGTTTCGCCGTGCTGTCGGTCCTGCTCGGACCGCTCGTCGGCCCCAGCCGGTACAACAGGGCCAAGCTCGAGGCCTACGAATGTGGCATCGAACCGTCCCCGCAGCCGCTCGTCGGCGCCGGACGGATGCCGGTGGCGTACTACATCACCGCAATGATGTTCATCCTGTTCGACATCGAGATGGTCTTCCTCTACCCGTTCGCCGTGCAGGCGGACGCGCTGGGCACGTTCGGCCTGGTGGAGATCCTGCTGTTCATCGCGACGGTCGGCTTCGCGTACGCCTACGTGTGGCGGCGCGGCGGCCTGGATTGGAACTAGACCCATGGGCCTCGAAGAGAAACTCCCCAACGGCATCCTGCTGGCCAGCCTCGAAGGTCTCGTCAACTGGTCGCGGAAGAACTCGATGTGGCCGGCCACCTTCGGGCTCGCCTGCTGCGCGATCGAGATGATGACCGTCGGCGGTTCCCGCTACGACATCGCCCGCTTCGGCATGGAGCGCTTCAGCGCGACGCCGCGGCAGGCCGACCTGATGATCGTCGCCGGGCGCGTCACGCAGAAGATGGCCCCGGTCCTGCGCCAGATCTACGACCAGATGGCCGAGCCCAAGTGGGTGCTCGCCATGGGTGTCTGTGCCTCCTCCGGCGGCATGTTCAACAACTACGCCGTGGTGCAGGGCGTGGACCACATCGTGCCGGTCGACATGTACCTGCCCGGCTGCCCGCCGCGGCCGGAGATGCTGCTGGACGCGATCCTCAAGCTGCACGCCAAGATCCAGGACGAGCCGATCAACGCCCGCCGCGCCGCCATCCGCGCGGCCAGCGGGGCCCGGACCGAGCTCGTCGCGTCGTCGATCAAGTACGCGAAGAAGTAGAGCGATGACTGAGAACCCCCAACCCGGCGAAGAGCAGTCGAGCGCCGAGCGAGCCGAAACCGGCCTGACGGCGAAGGGGCCCGGCGCGGCCGAACCCGTCGTCACTGGCCGCGAACGCCAGGGCATGTTCGGCGTCCAGGGCACCGGTGACACGTCCGGCTACGGCGGCGTCCGGCTCCCGGCGTACAGCCCGGCCCCGGCCGAGCGCCCGTACGGCGGCTGGTTCGACCAGTTCGCCGACGAGTTCTACGCCGCGCTGGCCGAGCGCAAGATCCCCGCCGAGGCGATCCTGCAGACGACGGTCGACCGCGGCGAGATCACCTTCTACGTCGCCCGCGAGCACCTGCCCGCGATCGCGAAGACGCTGCGCGACGACGGCGGTCTCCGGTTCGAGCTGCTGTCTTCGGTGTCCGGTGTGGACTACGGCGTCGACGTCCCGCAGCGGCTGCACGCGGTCTACCACTTCACGTCGCTGACCTACCGGCGCCGGATCCGCCTCGAGGTGACCCTCGACGTCGAGGACGCGCACGTGCCGTCGCTGGTCGGGACCTACCCGACCGCCGACTGGCAGGAGCGCGAGACCTGGGACATGTTCGGGATCGTCTTCGACGGCCACCCGGCGCTGACCCGGATCCTCATGCCGGACGACTGGGACGGCCACCCCCAGCGCAAGGACTACCCGCTCGGCGGGATCCCGGTCGAATACAAGGGCGCGGAGATCCCGCCGCCGGACCAGCGGAGGTCTTACTCGTGAGCACCGAAAACCTGTCGGACGTCACGACCGGTACTTCGACCACCGAGACCGGCAGCGACAGCACGGACAACGCGAACTACGCCGACTCCCGCGACACCACCGAAGGCCGCGTCTACACGGTCTCCGGCGGCGACTGGGACGACGTCATCGCCGACGCCGCGCACGACGAGCGCATGGTCATCAACATGGGCCCGCAGCACCCGTCGACGCACGGCGTGCTCCGGCTCGTGCTGGAGATGGAGGGCGAGACCGTCACGCAGCTGCGGTCGGTCATCGGCTACCTCCACACCGGCATCGAGAAGAACTGCGAGTACCGGACCTGGACCCAGGGCGTCACCTTCGTGACGCGCATGGACTACCTGGCCCCGCTGTCGACGGAGATGGCGTACTGCCTCGGCGTCGAGAAGCTGCTGCAGATCGAGGCCCCGCGCCGCGCGCAGCTGCTGCGCGTGATGCTGCTGGAGATCAACCGGATCGGTTCGCACCTGGTCTACATCGCCACCGGCGGCATGGAGCTCGGCGCCACCACCGCGATGACGCTCGGCTTCCGCGAGCGCGAAGAGGTGCTGCACCTGCTGGAGCACCTGACCGGCCTGCGGATGAACCACGCGTTCATCCGCCCCGGCGGCCTCGCGCAGGACATGCCGGCCGACTACGTCGAGGTCGTCAAGGCGTTCCTCAAGACGATGAAGGAACGCCTTCCGCTGTACGACAAGCTCTTCACCGGGCAGCCGATCTGGCGCAACCGGCTCAAGGGCGTCGGCTACCTGCCGGTCGACGCGTGCCTCGCGCTCGGCGTCACCGGCCCGGTGCTGCGGTCCGCGGGCCTGCCGTGGGACCTGCGCAAGACCGAGCCGTACTCCTGCTACGACGAGTTCGACTTCGACGTGCCCGTGGACAACGGCGCCGACTGCTGGTCGCGTTACCTGATCCGGGTGCACGAGATGCACGAGAGCCTCAAGATCATCGAGCAGTGCCTCGAGAAGCTCGAGCCGGGCCCGGTCATGGTCGAGGACAAGAAGGTCGCCTGGCCGGCGCAGCTGTCCATCGGCAGCGACGGCATGGGCAACTCGCTCGAGCACGTCAAGAAGATCATGGGCCAGTCGATGGAGTCCCTGATCCACCACTTCAAGCTGGTCACCGAGGGCTTCAAGGTGCCGGCCGGGCAGGTCTACACGTCGGTCGAGTCGCCGCGCGGGGAGCTGGGCGCGCACCTGGTCTCCGACGGCGGCACCCGGCCGCTGCGGGTCCACGTGCGCGAACCGAGCTTCGTGAACCTGCAGTCGATGCCCGCCATGGCCGAAGGCGGCCTGGTCGCCGACGTGATCGCCGCCATCGCCTCGATCGACCCCGTCATGGGGGGAGTGGACCGATGACCACAGCAGTTCCCGAGCCCGGGCCGAACTACGCGGACACCACGCACGCCGCGGCCGGGCCCGACACCGACGTCGTCGCCATCGCGCCGGATCCGGCGGTTGCCGCCGGGATCATCACCGAGACGCCGCTGGAAGACATCTTCGACGCGGACATCCACGCCAAGGCGCAGGACCTGATCGCGCGCTACCCGATGTCCCGCTCGGCGCTCCTGCCGCTGCTGCACCTCGTGCAGTCGGTGCAGGGGTACGTCAGCCAGGAGGGCATCGCGTTCTGCGCGAAGCAGCTCGACCTGTCCGACGCCGAGGTCAGCGCGGTCGCGACGTTCTACACGATGTACAAGCGCCGCCCGTGCGGCGAGCACCTCGTGAGCGTCTGCACCAACACGCTGTGCGCGGCCATGGGCGGCGACGCGATCTACAAGAAGCTCCAGACGCACCTCGGTTCCGAAGAGAGCCCGCTGGGGCACAACGAGACCGCGGGCACGCCGAACGAGCCGGGCTCGATCACCCTCGAGCACGCCGAGTGCCTCGCGGCCTGCGACCTCGCCCCGGTCATCCAGGTCAACTACGAGTACTTCGACAACCAGACCGAGGAGAAGGCCGTCGCGCTGGTCGACGCGCTGCAGGCCGGCAAGAAGCCGGCCCCGACGCGCGGTGCCCCGCTGACGAACTTCAAGGGTGCCGAGCTGCAGCTCGCCGGGTTCTTCCCGGAGGACGAGCGGACCTACCGCAAGGACGTCGACGGCCCGTCGCAGGCCGTCGAGACGCTGCGGGGCGCGAAGCTCGCGCAGGACCGCGGCTGGGTCGCCCCGGTGGCTCAGGACGTTCCCTTGCCAGAAGTGGAGAAGAAGTAGTGGCTGACCCCATCACTCCGGTCCTCACGAAGCGCTGGCTGTCGCCGAACTCCTGGCAGATCGGGACCTACGAGGCACTCGAGGGCTACACCGCCGTCCGCAAGGCACTGGCCGGGACGCCGGAGCAGCTCGTCCAGCTGGTCAAGGACTCCGGCCTGCGCGGCCGCGGCGGCGCGGGCTTCCCGGCCGGCATCAAGTGGTCGTTCATGCCGCCGAACTTCGACAAGCCGCACTACCTGGTGATCAACGCCGACGAGGGCGAACCCGGTACCTGCAAGGACATCCCGCTGATGATGGCGGACCCGCACTCGCTCATCGAGGGCTGCATCATTGCCTCGTACGCGATGCGGTCCAACCACTGCTTCATCTACGTCCGCGGCGAGGCGCTGCACTGCATCCGCCGCCTCAACGCGGCCGTGCGCGAAGCCGAAGCGGCGGGCTACCTGGGCGAGAACATCCTGGGCTCGGGCTTCGACCTCAAGATCACCGTCCACGCGGGCGCGGGCGCGTACATCTGCGGCGAAGAGACGGCGCTGCTCGACTCGCTGGAAGGCCGTCGTGGCCAGCCGCGGCTCAAGCCGCCGTTCCCGGCCGCCGCGGGTCTCTACGCCGCGCCGACCACGGTGAACAACGTCGAGACCATCGCGAGCGCACCGTTCATCGTCAACGGCGGTTCGAGCTGGTTCCGCGAGATGGGCCGCGAGAAGTCGCCCGGCCCGAAGATCTACTCGATCTCCGGCCACGTCGAGAAGCCCGGCCAGTACGAGTGCCCGCTCGGCACGACGCTGCGCGAGCTGCTGGACATGGCGGGCGGCATGAAGGACGGCATCCCGCTCAAGTTCTGGACCCCGGGCGGCTCGTCCACCCCGATGTTCACCGCCGAGCACCTCGACGTTCCCCTGGACTTCGAAGGCGCGGCGGAAGCCGGGTCGATGCTGGGCACCACCGCCGTCCAGGTCTTCAACGAGACCGTGTCGGTGCCGTGGGCCGTGATGAAGTGGACGCAGTTCTACGAGCACGAGTCCTGCGGCAAGTGCACGCCGTGCCGCGAGGGCACGTACTGGCTGGCGCAGATCCTCGAGCGGATGGTCGAGGGCCACGGCACCGAAGAGGACATCGACACGCTCCTCGACGTCTGCGACAACATCCTCGGCCGGTCGTTCTGCGCACTCGGCGACGGCGCGGTGTCGCCGATCCAGAGCGGCATCAAGTACTTCCGCGAAGAATTCCTGGCGCTGTGCGAGAAGAACCGGCACGAAGCGACCAAGCCCGAACTGGTGGGAGCGCAGGCATGACGATCGCCCCCGACAAGCCCGAGACCCAGGAGACGCCGGTCCCCGAGGGCCACGTCAAGCTGGTCATCGACGGCGAAGAGGTCATCGCCCCCAAGGGCGAGCTCCTCATCCGCACGGCCGAACGCCTCGGCACGGTCATCCCGCGGTTCTGCGACCACCCGCTCCTCGACCCGGCAGGCGCCTGCCGCCAGTGCCTGGTCGAGGTCGAGATGGGCGGCCGGCCGATGCCGAAGCCGCAGGCGTCCTGCACGATGACCGTCGCCGACGGCATGGTCGTCAAGACGCAGCTGACATCGCCGGTCGCGGACAAGGCCCAGCAGGGTGTGATGGAGCTGCTGCTCATCAACCACCCCCTAGATTGTCCGATCTGCGACAAGGGCGGTGAGTGTCCGCTGCAGAATCAGGCCTTGGCCCACGGCCGGACCGATTCTCGTTTTGTGGACACCAAACGGACGTTCCCGAAGCCGCTGCCGATCTCCACGCAGGTGCTGCTGGACCGCGAGCGCTGCGTGCTCTGCCAGCGCTGCACCCGGTTCTCCCGCGAGATCGCCGGCGACCCGTTCATCGAGCTCCTCGAGCGCGGCGCCCACCAGCAGATCGGCACCGCGGAGACGGCGGACGTGCTCGACATGGCGTCGCGGACGACGTCCGGCCAGCCGTTCCAGTCCTACTTCTCCGGCAACGTCATCCAGATCTGCCCGGTCGGGGCCCTGACCAGCGCGGCCTACCGGTTCCGCTCCCGCCCGTTCGACCTGGTGTCCTCGCCGAGCGTCTGCGAGCACTGCTCGTCCGGCTGCGCCGAGCGCACCGACTTCCGGCGCGGCAAGGTCCAGCGCAAGCTGGCCGGCGACGACCCCGAGGTCAACGAAGAGTGGATCTGCGACAAGGGCCGGTTCGCCTTCCGCTACACCGGCGCCGAGGACCGCATCAAGCGGCCGCTCGTCCGCAACCGCGAGACCGGTGAGCTGGAAGAGGCGTCCTGGACCGACGCGCTGCGTGCCGCGGCCGCCGGTCTCACCGAGGCCCGCACAGGAGGCGGTGTCGGCGTCCTGCCCGGTGGCCGGCTGACCGTCGAGGACGCCTACGCGTACTCGAAGTTCGCCCGCGTCGCGCTGCGGACCAACGACGTCGACTTCCGCGCCCGCCCGCACTCGGCCGAGGAACTCGCGTTCCTCACCTCGCACGTCGTGGGCGTGACGCCGGACTCCGGCGTCACCTTCGGCGAGATCGAGCGGGCCCGGACGGTCCTGTGCGTCGCCTTCGAACCCGAGGACGAGGCCCCGATCGTGTTCCTGCGGCTGCGCAAGGCGGCCCGCAAGAACCGCACCCGGGTCGTCCACTTGGGACAGTGGACGACGTCGTCGGTGCGCAAGACGTTCGGCGAGCTGCTCGCCTGCGTCCCCGGCCAGGAGGCCGCCGCCGTCGAAGGCATCGCCAAGCACGCGCCGGACCTCGACGAAGGCTTGCGCGGCGAAGGCGCGGTCGTCCTGGTCGGCGAGCGCGCCGCCGCGATCCCCGGCCTGTTCGCCGCCCTGCACGACCTGGTCGAGCGCACCGGCGTCCGGCTCGCGTGGATCCCGCGCCGCGCCGGTGACCGGGGTGCCCTGGAGACCGGCTGCGTGCCGTCGCTGCTGCCCGGTGGGCGGCGCGTCGGCGACGACGCCGCCCGCGTCGCCGTCGAGAACGCCTGGGGCGTCCCGCTCCCGGCCGTTCCGGGCCGCGACGCGACCGACATCCTGCTGGCCGCTTCGGCCGGCGAGCTCGGCGGCCTGGTCGTCGGCGGCGTCGACCCGTACGACCTGCCGGACCCGGACCTCGCGCTGCGCGCGCTGGACACCGCCGGGTTCGTGGTCAGCCTCGAACTGCGGCACAGCGCGGTGACCGAGCGCGCGGACGTCGTGCTCCCGGTGGCCGCGTCCGACGAGAAGGCGGGCAGCTACCTCAACTGGGAGGGCCGGACCCGCCCGTTCGACACGACGATCGAAGGCACCGGCGCCCTGCCGGACTGCCGCGTGCTCGACACGCTCGCCGTCGAGATGGACGCGGACCTGTTCACGCAGACGCCGGCCGCCGCCCGCGGCGACTTCGAGAAGCTGGGCCAGGCTTCGGCGCTGCGCTGGAGCCACGTCGCCGCCGAGGTCGCGCCGCCCGCGACGCCGGGCGACGGCCAGGCGATCCTGTCGACCTGGCGCCAGCTGATCGACAACGGTTCGCTGCAGGACGGTGAGCCGCACCTCAAGGGCACCCAGCGCACGCCGGTCGCGCGGCTGTCCGCGACGACCGCCGAAGGACTGGGCGTCACTGTCACGGTGAGCACCGAACGCGGTGCGATCACGCTGCCGGTGGAGATCGCCGACCTGCCCGACGGCGTCGTGTGGCTGCCGGGCAACTCCGACGGCTCGGCCGTGTTCAAGACGCTCGGTGCCGGGCACGGCGCCGTCGTGAACCTCGCTGGAGGTGGGCAATGACCCCGCTGCTGACCGAAGCTGCCGTCGGGAGTGTTCCCGACGCGGCGACGCGGGCGGCACTGCTGGCCGACGACCCGTTGTGGCTGATCCTGCTCAAGTGCGTGGTCATCCTGCTGATCGGGCCGATCCTGACGATCTTCCTGATCGTCTGGGAGCGCAAGGCGGTCGGCCGGATGCAGAACCGGCCCGGCCCCAACCGGGTCGGCCCCGGCGGCTACCTGCAGTCCCTGGCGGACGCGATCAAGCTGCCGTTCAAGGAACAGATCATCCCGGACACCGCCGACCGCAAGGTGTACTTCCTCGCCCCGGTCGTCTGCGTGGTCCCGTCGCTGATCGCACTGTCGGCCATCCCGTTCGGGCCGGTCGTGTCGATCTTCGGCGAGCGGACCGTGCTGCAGCTGCTCGACCTGCCGGTCAGCGCGCTGGTGATCCTGGCCTGCTCCTCGATCGGCGTCTACGGCATCGTGCTCGCCGGCTGGTCGTCCGGCTCGCCGTACCCGCTGCTCGGCGGCATGCGCAGCGCGGCGCAGGTGATCTCCTACGAGATCGCGATGGGCCTGTCGATCGTCGCGGTGATCCTGCAGGCCGGGTCGCTGAACCTGGCCGACATCGTCAGCAAGCAGCAGCCGGCGTGGTTCCTCTACCTGGTCCCGAGCTTCGTGATCTACCTGATCTCGATGGTCGGCGAGACCAACCGGGCGCCGTTCGACCTCCCGGAGGCCGAGTCGGAGCTGGTCGGCGGCTTCCACACCGAGTACAGCTCGATGAAGTTCGCGATGTTCTTCCTCGCCGAGTACGTCAACATGGTGATCGTCTCGGCGTTCGCGACGACGCTGTTCCTCGGCGGCTGGATGGCCCCGTGGCCCCTCTCGCTGATCGGGAACAACGTGCTCAACACCGGCTGGTGGCCGGTGCTGTGGTTCTTCGCGAAGATGTTCGTCCTGCTCTTCGGGTTCATCTGGCTGCGCGGCACGCTGCCCCGCCTGCGCTACGACCAGTTCATGCGCCTGGGCTGGAAGGTCCTGGTCCCGCTGAACCTGGTGTGGATCGTCATGGTGACCTTCGCGAAGACGATCCACTGGAGCCGGTGGACGATCGCCATCGCCACGACCGCGATCGTGATCCTTGTCCTGCTGTTCTTCTACGTCCGCGCGGCGGGCCGCGAAGAGGAGAGCGAGTCGGTCCCGGTGACCGGCGGCGGCTTCCCGGTCCCGCCGCTGGACCTCAAGGTCCCGCAGACCACCCCGCGTCAGAAGGCTTTGGCCAAGGCCGAGGCGAAGGCGGCCCGCCGCAAGCCGGCGGCCGTCGGTACCGCAAAGGAAGGGGCACAAGATGGGGTTTCTTGATCCCGTCAAGGGCTTCGGCGTCACCTTCGGGATGATGTTCAAGAAGGTCGCCACCGAGGAGTACCCGGAGGCCGGCGCCCCCGCCGCCCCGCGCTACCACGGTCGGCACCAGCTGAACCGGCACCCGGACGGCCTCGAGAAGTGCGTCGGCTGCGAGCTGTGCGCGTGGGCGTGCCCGGCGGATGCGATCTTCGTCGAGGGCGGTGACAACACCGAGGAAGCCCGGTTCTCGCCGGGCGAGCGGTACGGCGCCGACTACCAGATCAACTACCTGCGCTGCATCGGCTGCGGCCTCTGCATCGAGGCGTGCCCGACCCGGTCGCTGACGATGATCAACTTCTACGAGCTGGCCGACGACGACCGCCAGCGGCTGATCTACACGAAGGAGGACCTGCTCGCCCCGCTGCTGCCCGGCATGGAGCAGCCGCCGCACCCGATGCGGCTCGGCGAAAACGAGCAGGACTACTACGTCAACGGTCCCGAACTGGCACGCGGGGAGGGCGTCAAGTGATCTCCGCTCTCCTGGCCGCCGCGCCCAACGCTTCGGCGGGTGTCTCCACCGGCGAGGCCATCGCGTTCTGGGTCCTCGGTCCGGTCTCGCTGCTGGGCGCGCTCGGCATGATCTTCTCCCGCAACGCCGTCCACTCGGCGTTGTGGCTGGTGCTGACCATGCTGAGCCTGGGCGCGCTGTACATGATCCAGTCGGCGCCGTTCCTCGGCTTCACGCAGATCATCGTCTACACCGGCGCGATCATGATGCTGTTCCTGTTCGTGCTGATGCTGGTCGGCCGGGAGAGCTCGGACTCGGTCGTCGAAGTCCTCCGCGGCCAGCGGCTCGCCGCCACCGTGCTCGGTATCGGCCTCGCCGCACTGCTGGCCACCGGCATCTACCGGGCGCTGGAGAACGTCACCCCGGCCATCCCGCTCGACTCCGCCACCCCGGCGGGCGGCGGGCCGAAGGGGCTCGGCCGGCTGATCTTCACCGACTACCTGTTCGCGTTCGAGCTGACGTCGGCGCTGCTCATCACCGCCGCGATCGGCGCGATGGTGCTGGCCTTCACCGACCGGCACGGCAAGGGCGGCAAGCTCACGCAGAAGGAGCTGGTCCTGCTGCGCTTCCGCGGCGAGCACGACCGGCCGTCGCCGCTGCCCGGCCCGGGTGTCTTCGCCACCGCCAACTCGGTGGCCACCCCGGCGCTGCTGCCGGACGGCTCGGTCGCCCCGGAGTCGCTGTCGGCGATCATCGAGTCGACGTCGGCGATCGAGCTGGCGAAGGAACGCAAGCTCGTCTCGGACGAGGGCCCGCACCCGGACGCGCACGCGCTGGTCGGCACGGAACCCACTGCCGGGGGAGCTTCGGAAGGGGAGAAGGAATGACCCCGACGTACTATCTGCTGCTGTCGGCGCTGCTGTTCTCGCTCGGCGCGGTCGGCGTGCTGGTGCGGCGCAACGCGATCGTCGTGTTCATGTGCATCGAGCTGATGCTCAACGCGGTGAACCTGTCGCTGGTCACCTTCGCCCGGATCAACGGCGGGCTCGACGGCCAGATCATGGCGTTCTTCGTCATGGTCGTCGCGGCCGCCGAGGTCGTGGTCGGCCTGGCGATCATCATGGCCATCTTCCGCACCCGGCGCTCGGCTTCGGTCGACGACACCAACCTGCTGAAGTACTAGGAGACCCCCGAGTGACCGCATCATCGTGGCTGCTGGTGGCCCTGCCTGGCCTCGGCGCCCTGATCCTCTTGCTGGCCGGGAAGCGCGCGAAGGCCTGGGGGCATCTGCTCGGCTCCGCCACCGTCACCCTGGCCTTCGTCTACGGGCTGATCCTGTTCTTCACGGCCGACACGGGCACCACGACGGACACCAAGGTGTACTCGTGGATCCCGGCCGGGGCGCTGCAGATCGACTTCGGGCTGCGGATCGACGCGCTGTCGCTGACGTTCGTGCTGCTCATCACCGGCGTCGGCATGCTGATCCACTACTACTCGATCGGTTACATGGCCGACGACGAGGGCCGGTACCGCTTCTTCGCGTACCTGAACCTCTTCGTCGCGTCGATGCTGGTCCTGGTGCTGGGCAACAGCTTCGTGACGCTCTACCTGGGCTGGGAGGGCGTGGGTCTCGCGTCCTACCTGCTCATCGGCTGGTACCAGGGCCGCCCGTCCGCCGCGACCGCGGCGAAGAAGGCGTTCCTGATGAACCGCGTCGGGGACGTCGGGCTCGCGCTGGCCATCTTCATCATGTTCAAGTACGCGGGCTCGACCGGCTACGCCGAAGTGTTCAAGGCGGTCGGCGACGGCAAGTTCTCGACGGGTGCGATCACCGCGATGGCGATCCTGCTCCTGCTGGGTGCCTGCGGTAAGTCCGGCCAGTTCCCGCTGCAGGCGTGGCTCCCGGACGCGATGGAGGGCCCGACCCCGGTGTCGGCCCTGATCCACGCGGCCACGATGGTCACCGCGGGTGTCTACCTGGTGGCCCGCTCCAAGGACATCTTCAACGCCACCGAAGACGGCCGCCTGATCGTCACGCTGGTCGGCACGGTGACCCTGCTGCTCGGGTGCATCATCGGCTGCGCGTACGACGACATCAAGAAGGTCCTCGCGTACTCGACGGTCAGCCAGATCGGCTACATGATGCTCGCCGTCGGCCTCGGGCCCATCGCGTACGCGCTGGGCATCATGCACCTGGTCGCGCACGGCTTCTTCAAGGCCGGGCTGTTCCTCGGGGCCGGGTCGGTCATGCACGGCATGAACGACGAGGTCGACATGCGGAAGTTCGGCGGCCTGCGCAAGCACATGCCGATCACCTTCATCACGTTCGGCCTCGGCTACCTGGCCCTGATCGGCATCCCGCCGCTGTCGGGCTTCTTCACCAAGGACGCGATCATCGAAGCGGCGTTCAGCCAGGGCGGCTGGCGCGGCTGGGTGATGGGCGGCGCCGCGCTGCTGGGCGCCGGGCTCACCGCGTTCTACATGACGCGCCTGATGATGATGACGTTCTTCGGCAAGGAGCGCTGGAAGGACATCAAGTCCAGCGACGGGCGCGACTTCCACCCGCACGAGTCCAAGGCGATCATGTGGGTCCCGATGGCGGTCCTGGCGGTCGGCTCGGTCGGCGCCGGCGCGTTCTTCGCCCTCGGCGATCGCTTCTCCGAGTGGCTGACCCCCTCGGTCGGCAAGCTGGAGGAGGTGCACCACGCGCCGTTCGACGCCTGGGTCATCTCCATCGCCGCGATCGTGTTCTCCGTGCTGGGTGTGGTGATCGCCGCCCTGATCTTCCGCCGTGACGTCCCGGTCGAGCAGCCCCAGCGGGTCTCGTTCGTCACCCGGGCCGCGCGCAAGGACCTGTACGGCAACACGCTCAACGAGACGCTGGTCGCCCGTCCGGGCACCTGGCTCTCGCGGGCGCTGGTGTTCGTCGACAACCGCGGCGTCGACGGCGCGGTCAACGGCCTGGCCGCCTCCCTCGGCGGCGGCTCCGGCCGGCTGAGGCGGTTGCAGACCGGGTTCGTCCGGTCCTACGCGCTGTCGATGCTGGGCGGCACGTTCCTGCTTCTGGCGGCTCTCCTGCTGGTGAGGTTCTCCTGATGACCTGGTTGCTCATCCTCATCCTGGTGCCGCTCGCCGGCTCGCTGGTGCTGGCGTTCCTCAAGGGGAACGACCGCGCCGCGGTGCTGGCCGCGCTGGCGTTCTCGATCCTCGAGTTCCTGCTGGTGATCCCGTTCTGGCTCAGCTACACCGCATCCGGTCCCCGGCTGCAGATGACGTCGAGCTTCGACTGGATCCCCAGCTTCGGCGTGCACATCGCGTTCGGCACTGACGGCATCTCGCTGATCATGATCGCGGTGATCGCGCTGCTGGTGCCGATCGTCGTCGGCGGCCTCGGCACGCTCGACAAGCTGCCGCCGGGCCGCAGCGCGGGCGGGTTCCTGTCGCTGATCCTGCTGCAGGAAGCGCTCACGATCGGCGTGTTCGCCGCGACCGACGTCTTCCTGTTCTACGTGCTCTTCGAGATCATGCTGATCCCGATGTACTTCCTCATCGGCGGCTACGGCGGCGCGAACCGGCAGTACGCGGCGGTGAAGTTCTTCCTCTACTCGTTCCTCGGCGGCCTGATCATGCTGGCCTCGGCGATCGGGGCGTACTCGCTGGCGAAGGACAAGCTCGGGCACGGCACCTTCGACTGGGCCACGTTGGTGACGGTGGTGCGCGACGCGCCGCTGTCCACGCAGATCTGGCTGTTCCTCGGATTCTTCCTGGCGTTCGCGATCAAGGCGCCGCTGGTGCCGTTCCACACCTGGCTGCCGGACGCGGCGGGGGAGGCGCCGATCGGCGTCGCCGTCCTGCTGGTGGGCGTGCTGGACAAGGTCGGCACGTTCGGGTTCCTGCGCTACTGCCTCCCGATGTTCCCGGAGGCGAGCAAGACCCTGGCGCCGCTGGTGCTGGTGCTCTCGGTGATCGGTGTCCTTTATGGATCGATCCTCGCCGCGGGCCAGCGGGACATGAAGCGGTTCATCGCCTACGTCTCGATCGCGCACTTCGGGTTCATCTCGCTCGGCATCTTCGCGTTCAACGAGCAGGCGATGGTCGGCTCGGCGACGTACATGCTGAACCACAGCCTGGCGACCGGCATGCTGATCGTGGTGATCGGCCTGGTCGTCGCGCGCGGCGGGTCTTCGAAGATTTCCGACTACGGCGGCATGGCCAAGGTGACGCCGCTGCTGGCGGGCCTGTTCCTCCTGGCTGGTCTGTCCACTTTGTCCCTGCCGGGCACCAACTCCTTCGTCTCCGAGTTCCTGGTGCTCATCGGGTCCTTTGTGGACCAGCCGGTGTACACGATCCTCGCGACGGTGGGCATGGTCCTGGCCGCGGCGTACGTCCTGTGGCTCTACCAGCGGGTCTTCCAGGGCCCGGTCCGCGGTGACGCGCTCGTGGGCGTCGGCGGGGGCCCGGGCACGGCGATCGCGCCCGAGCTCGGCGCCAAGAAGGCCATCCGTGATCTCAACGGCCGTGAGATCGCGATCCTGGCGCCGCTGGTCGTGCTGATCCTCGTCCTCGGCTTCTACCCGAAGCCGGTGCTCGACACAGTCACCCCGACGGTGCAGCAGACGCTGTCCGCGGTCCAGGGAGGCAAGTAAAAGTGCTCGACATCCTCCTGACCCAGGCACCGGAGCCGCCGGTGCAGGTGCCGTCGGTCAACTACCAGGCCGTGCTGCCGGTGCTGATCGTCTTCGGTGCGGCGTGCGTCAGCGTGCTGGTCGAGGCGTTCGCGGCGAAGCGGTCGCGGTTCGGCATCCAGGTGGGCCTGAGCCTGGCGTCGATCGTCGCGGCCGGCGTCAGCCTGGTCCTCTACGCGACGGGCGACGCGCCCGCGGGTGGCGTGACGACGTTCAGCGGCGCGATCTCGATCGACCGGCCGGCGCTGTTCCTCTGGGGCACGCTGCTGGCGCTGGCGGTCGGCGCGGTGCTGCTCATCTCGGACCGCGTGGTCGAGCCGGGCGGCGCCCTGGTCGCCCAGGCGGGCATCCGCCCGGGCACGGTCCAGGACCGCGCCCAGACGGCGACGGTCATGCAGACCGAGGTGTTCCCACTGACGCTGTTCGCGCTCGGCGGCATGATGGCGTTCACCGCGGCGAACGACCTGCTGACGATGTTCATCGCGCTGGAAGTGCTGTCCCTGCCGCTGTACCTGATGTGCGGCCTCGCGCGGCGACGCCGTCTGCTGTCGCAGGAAGCGGCGGTCAAGTACTTCCTGCTGGGCGCGTTCTCCTCGGCGTTCTTCCTGTACGGGCTGGCGCTGCTGTACGGCTACGCGAACTCGGTGAAGCTGGGCGACATCGCGGCCGCGGCGGCGGGCACGGACCGGTCGGACACGCTGCTGTTCGCCGGGCTGGGTCTGCTGGTGGTCGGGCTGCTGTTCAAGGGGTCGGTCGGCCCGTTCCACACGTGGACCCCGGACGTGTACCAGGGCGCGCCGACGCCGGTGACGGCGTTCATGGCGGCGTGCACGAAGGTGGCGGCGTTCGGCGGGATCCTGCGGGTGCTGTCGGTGGCGTTCTCGTCGACTTCGTGGGAGTGGCGCGGAGTTCTCTGGGGCGTGGCGATCATCTCGATGGTGATCGGCGCGGTGCTCGGCCTGACGCAGACCGACGTCAAGCGCATGGTGGCGTACTCGTCGATCGCCCACGCGGGCTTCCTGCTGGTGGGCGCGATCGCGATGACGAAGGACGGGTTGTCGAGCACGCTGTTCTACCTGCTGGCGTACGGCTTCACGACGCTGGCGGCGTTCGGCGTGATCAGCCTGGTCCGGGATTCCTCGGGCGAGGCGACGCACCTCTCGGCGTGGGCCGGGCTGGCGAAGCGGTCGCCGTTGCTGGCCGGGGTGTTCACCTTCCTGCTGCTGGCGCTGGCCGGTATCCCGCTGACTTCCGGGTTCGTCGGCAAGTTCGTGGTGTTCTCGGCGGCGCTGTCGGACGGGATGGCGCCCCTGGTCGTGGTCGCCCTGGTGTTCAGCGCGGTGGCGGCGTTCTTCTACCTGCGCGTGATCGTGCTGATGTACTTCTCGGAGCCGGCAGCGGACGGGCCGTCGGTCTCGGTCCCGGGGTTCGGCACGGGAACGGCGATCTTCCTGGGCACGGCGGTGACGCTGGTGCTGGGCCTGGTCCCGGCCTTTGCGCTGGGCTGGGCCGGTTCGGGCGGTTTCGCGTTCTGAGGTTGGCTTTCGTAGGGCCGCCGCTCCTCTTCCGTGGGGGCGGCGGCCCTATTTCAGTTTCTGGCTGAGGTTCCGGCTTTCCCCGGGCAGGACGCTGATGTAGCCGTCGGCGAGGGTGATCCCGACGCGGCCGGCTTCGAGGTCGAGGTAGTTGACGATCTTGCCCGTGGTCTGGAGTTGCCCGACGCCGTAGTGGGGTTGCGCGAACAGGGCGTCGAGTTCCTGCGCTTCCCGGCTGCGCGCGGGGGCGTCGTCGAAGATGTCGCTGCCCTGAGGTGTCTGGAAATCTTCCTGCGGGAGCGAGAAGGGCCTGATGTCGGCCGGCGGGTAGTGGGGCAGCTGCGCGACGAGGGCCTCGGCGGGGTGGGTGTCGCTGTCGACTTCGGTGAGTTCGACCTGGTCGCCCCGGCAGACCACGCAGACGTTGGTGGCCACGAGAACACCGATTTGCCCGGTGGTGTCCCGGGCGTGGCCGAAGTACTCCTGGGCCGGGTGGTCGAGGAGGTGCAGCAGGTCTTCGAATTCGGGGGTGAAGCGGTCGCCTCGGGTGAAGCCGTAGGGACTGAGTTCCGCCACGGCTTCGCGGGTGATTGTGTCCTTCGCGGAGGGCGGGACGTAGCGGAGCCCTTTTGCGAAGACGGGGTGCGGATCACCGCAGCCGACGTGACGCATGGCGGTGAGCAGGGTGTTCAGCGAGAAGACGGCCATCATGGTTTCTTGTTCCGGTTTTCCCCGATGACGGGCGGCATGGGCTTTTCGATGAAGCCGCCGAAGGTTTCGTCGGGATCGGGGTTCCGCAGGTAGGAAGCCGTTTTCTTTTCCCGGTCTTCTTCTTTGCCGCCGCGCCCGTTCATGGGCCCGCCCATGGGGAGGCCGTTGGCGCCCCGGGCACCGGCGGCGCCGCGGGCGGGGTTGGTGCCGGGGAGGCGTTCCTCGGGGAGCCGTGCCCCAGTGCCGTTGCCGTTTCGGGGACCACTCCCGATGCCGTTTCCCGGGCCGTTTCCGGGGCCGCTTCCAGGACCGCTTCCAGGACCGCGCATGCCGGGCTGGTTCGGCCCGGTCCCGGTTCCCGGTGTTCCGGTGGTCGGCTGGTACCCGCCGCCGGAGTACGGCCCGAACCCGCCGGACCAGTTCGTCCCGGGGCCGCTGAGGTTGCCGAGGGGCTGCCCGGTGGGCCCGAACTCGTACCCACCCTGGGCGGCGGGCATCACGGGTTTGGGGACGTAGCTGTTGGCGTGGGTGTTCTGGTTCGGGTTCGAGGTCGTGCTGGTGTTCGTGTTCGTGCTTGGCTTCGGGCTTTCGGGCCGGCCCTGGTTCGGTTGGCTCGGCCGGTTTTGCTGAATTTCCTGGTTCTGGTTCTGATTTTGGCTTTGCCCGGGCCGAAGCGTCTGCCGGTCTTGTGCGGGAACCTGGGTCTGCCGCGGGTTCCGCGTCCATTCCCCGGTATCGGTGGGTCCGGGAGTGCGATCGGAGGTGCTCAGGGAGACGGGAGCCCCGGAGTCGGCGAGCTGCGCGTACTGCGCGGGCATCTGCCCGCCGTTGGCGGTGCTGGCGGAGTGGTATGCGCTGAAGGCGTCGATGTTGGCCTGGCTGTCCGCCTGCCACCCGGCGACCTTGGTGTTGTAGGAATTCCAGCCCTTGTCGCGGATGGCATGGAGAACATCATCGGCCCCCAGAGCCGGCGGCTGAGCGGCAACGGGCTTGACGGAGTTCTTGGCGGTCCCGAAGGCATCCATCTGAGCCCCGACGGCCGCCTGCGCATTCCGAAGATGAACAGCATCATCAGCGGCGGCTTGAACAAGAGGCCGGGTGGCATCAGCGGCAGCCTCCCCGGCGCCTCCTTGCCAGCCGGACATGGTCTTGGTCCGGAGTGCACTGATCCGCTGGGCCCGCTCTACCATCCGAGTGGTCAACTGGCTGGCACTCACTTGTGCGGCATCCAGCGACTGGGTGCCTTTCCCGCCGGTGATCTGCTCGTAGATCTGAGCGGCGGTCAGCGGTCCTTCGGCAACCATAAGTTCACCTGGCCCGGAGATTGTTCAACACGGTCGTCGTGACCTCGTGGGCCGCGGCGCAAGGATCCTTCTTGCCGATATTTCCCTCAGACAGGGCTACTGACACATCGACGATCTGCTGATCGCTGGTACCCAGTGCAATCGCGCAACTTCCTTTGGATCGCAGATCGGCCTGCCCGTACGCGACCGTCGGATAACCTTCGATCGGTTCCATGGGGACGAACAGTGGAAAAGTTGTTCCTTGCTTTTCGTAGATTGCGCTGAGACCGCGTTTATTCTTGGTGTTGTAGATGACCGATACGGTGGCCTGGGTCACTGAGGTCGGGTGCCAAAAACAGCTCGGGCCGGCCAGGTCATTTGGATCTTCCTTTGGCGTTGCGTCTGGACCGAGGAGTTCGGCTATCTGCGCGGCGGTGAGGGTGCTGCAGGGCTTTTGCTGGAAGTCGGTGGTGTCGATCGGGACCGCCACCTCGGGCGCGCCTGCATCGGGCAGTCCTGAATGTGGCGCGCCGGTTTGGGACGTGATCGCGTCCGTGGACGAAGGCGAGGCTGTGCCGTTTTGAGTCGAAGTGCAAGCAGCCACAGTGAGCAGTGTCGCTCCTAGCCCGACGAGGACGTGGCGTTTCACAGGCTGCCTCCGGCTTGGTTGATCTCGGTCGAGTGCCTGTCTTCAGCGGTAGCGTATTTGCCTAAAGCTGCCTCGAATTTCGCAGCCATGGCCCGGCAGAAAGACGCGCGCTCATACAGTGTGGTCGTGAGTGCCGAGCCGGACTGCCGAATCAGCTCAGCGTTACCACCACTCGCGTATTCCAGCCCTGGGCCTTCGGCAGTAGCGATCAGGCGTGCCCGGCTCAGGTCATCCTCGAACTCGTTCGCGAGGTCGCGCCACTCCTTGACCAGTTCGTGCAGAGTCTCCTCGTCGTACTCGAAACCGGCGCCCCCGCTACTTCCGCCGCCGTAAGACCCGGCAAGCGGAACCCCGTTCGGCCCCGGAAGCTCCCAGTCGCCGCCCGGGTCGTAGACCGGTCCCACCGTCGTCATCAGCTCTCCCCTAGCTCGCAGTGTGCTCCACCCCGGGCACCCTGCGTATCCGACGTCTCGCACCCTACCAGGGTTCCCACCACCGAAAAGCAAAGGTCACAAGGGCCGCGGCGGTCCTCTCGGCGCTCTCCCAAGCCGCGGCCCTCGTGACGTCTAGGGGGTCGGGCTACAGCTCGTGCGCCCCAGTGTCACCGCTCCGCTGATGCCCGATGGCGGGAGGAATTCGATGCGCAGCATCGTCAAGCCGATGCTTCCGTCACCCGGCAGGTCCTGGATGTTGAACACCGCGTTCGCCAGGACCGTTCCGTCCGGTTTCCGAAGGGGCGACACGTATCCCACCGGAACCGGGCTCGGCGGGTTCGTGATCCCCGACATCCCGCCGTACGTCCAGCTCGCGCTCGTCTGCGTCTGCGTCCCCTCGCACGTCACTGTGAAGCTCGCCAGCTTCACCCGGGGCCCGCCCGCACCCGTCAGCGCCGACAGCTCGAAGTTCTTGCCCGTTGCCGTCGACTTCGTCGTGGAGCCCGACGTCGTGCACGAGGACGTTCCGCCGCCGAAGGTGATGCCCGGCTTCGAGACCACCTGGGCCGTCGTGGTCGTCGGGCCGAGGAGCGAACAGTGACCCTGTGCCGGGATCTCGACCCGCGTGAACGAAGCCGAGCCGATGTCCGCGACGCCCGGCGAACCGGCCGCCGCGGCCGGCGAAACCGCCGTCGCCAGGCCCGTCACCATCACGGCCGTGACGATCGTGCTGCGCATCTGTTCCTCCTCGGCGTGCGGAGCGCGGCCGTGCTCGGCCGCTCTTCCCCGACTGAATATCCGCCCGCCGGAGACGTCCGTTGCGTCCGGAATCTCCGATCACCCTTTCGAGGATCACGAACCACCCGGTGGGTGACCGCGGCCGGTGTCATGTTCGTCACCGTTTCCGCAGGACAGCGGGTAAACGACCGCGCGGCGCAGCCACTACGCTCAAGGGGCAACCGACCGGTGCACGAGTAGAGCGGAGCCGACGTGTCTGTGCCTTCCCCAGCCCCCGGGGCGGGATCCCTCCCCGCTGCGCCGGGCGGCGCCCTCGACGACCTGCGGGCGTCGGTCGGGCTGCAGATCGCCGACGAAACCCTGCTGCGGTCGATCGCGGGCGGGCTGACCGAGGTCGAGAAGCTGCTGCGCGAGGTCGTCCGCAGTGACGTCCAGGCGGTCAACGACGCCGCGTTGCACCTGGTCGAGGCCGGGGGCAAACGCTTCCGCCCGCTGTTCACGCTGCTCGCCGCGCAGTTCGGCCCCAAGCAGGACGACCACGTGGTGATCGCCGCCGCCGCGGTCGAGCTGGTGCACCTGGCCACGCTCTACCACGACGACGTCATGGACGAGGCCACCATGCGGCGCGGCGCCGAGAGCGTCAACGCCCGCTGGGACAACACCATCGCCATCCTCACCGGCGACTTCCTCTTCGCCCACGCTTCGCGGCTGGTCGCCGACCTCGGCACGGACGCCGCGCGGATCATCGCCGAGACCTTCGGCGAGCTGGTCACCGGCCAGATGCGGGAGACCGTCGGCCCCGGTCCGGGTGACGACGCCGTCGCGCACTACCTCACCGTGATCGCCCAGAAGACCGGCTCGCTGATCGCCACCTCCGGCCGGTTCGGCGGCATGATGTCCGGCGCCGCGGAGGAGCACATCGAGGCGCTGCGCCGGTTCGGCGACATCATCGGCACCGCCTTCCAGATCTCCGACGACATCATCGACATCGCGTCGCCGTCCGACGAGCTCGGCAAGGCGCAGGGCACCGACCTGCGCGAAGGCGTCCGGACGCTGCCGATGCTCTACGCGCTGGCCGACCCGGAGACCGACCCGCGGCTCATCGAGCTGCTGTCCGGCCCGATCGCCGACGACGCGCTCGTGCAGGAGGCGCTGGAGCTCCTCCGGGTGAGCAGCGGACTCGATCGAGCACGCGTCACCCTTTCCGACTACGCTCAGCGCGCGCGAGCCGAGCTCGCCGCGCTGCCGGCGTCACCCGCTCGGGACGCGTGCGAGTCGGTCGCCGATTACCTGGTTGCGCGCACGCGCTAAAGCACTTAACAGGGGCAGGAAAAGATGTCCATATTCGGACAGGTCTGGCTGTGGAGCCTCGCCGCGTTCTTCGTCGGGGTCCTCCTCACCTGGCTGGTGCTGGTGCTGCCGCTCCGCAAGAGCGTCCGCCGGCTGGAGAGCTCGCTGGCGCAGGCCCACGCCGACGCCGCGCGCACCCCCGCCAACGCCGACGCGGTGCGCGGCACCGACGCGTTCCGGCGGCCCGAGCCGGAGCCGTCCCGCCAGGAGACCTCCTACCCCGGCACGCTGGTCGCCGCGCCGCCGATCCACCGCGACGACGTCCACGACGACATCGACGAGGACTTCGCCGAGCTGGACGCCCAGGTGCCGCTGCGGATGCCGCCGACCGAGCCGTTCGTCCAGGCACCGGAGCCGGAGGCCGGGGAAGACGACCCGTACCGCAGCGCGGCCGCCCAGTTCCTGACGCCCGAGGACGAGCCCGAGCGCGCCGACCCGACCCAGTACCTCACCCCGGTCGGGGATTCGTTCGACGACGACCTCGAGCCGGAGTCGCCGGCCCTGTCGCGGCTCGAGCGGAACGTCGACTCCGACGCCGCGGGCTCGCTGTTCACGCCACCATCCGGCGAGACGGCGCCGGACTGGTTCGACCGCGAAACGCCGTCCGAGCAGCGGTCGGCGTTCGAAGAGCCGGTGGAGCGCACGCGGTACCTGGGCTCGGTGGGCAAGGCCGAGCCGGAAGAGGACGAGCCGCCGCAGTACGCGTTCGGCGGCGACAGCGCCGAAAGCGAGCTGGACGTGCCACCGGAGACCCCCGCCGAATCGACGCAGGTGCTGCCGAAGCGGCAGCCCCGGGAGGCGGTGCGCGGCGGGTTCGACGCGCCGCAGCCGATCCAGCCGTCGATGCGCACGGTGGAACGCCGAGAGCCCGACCTGGCCGGCGCGCACAGCGGCTCGCTGTTCGAGCCGTCGGTGCAGCCGAACCAGGTGGCGGCCGCCGGTGTCGTGGCGCCGGAGCCGCCCCCGGCCCGCCAGGCGGCGGGCGACGCGGTCCCGCCGGGCCCGTTCGGCCCCGGATCGGCGATGCCGCGCCCGGGTGGCGGGGCACCCAGCGACGGCTTCGCGGTGAAGGCCAGCGTCACCGCTTTGCGCTACTGCACCGAGGAATCGGCGCAGTTCCCGAAGATGGTCGCCGAGGTCTGGTTCCGGACGGCGGAAGACGCCGAGCGGGTGGGGTTCCGGCCGCTCAGCTGAAGCTTCAGCGCCAGGAGGGGCACTTTCACGTCCGTGAAAGTGCCCCTCCTGCTGTTTCAGGCGGCCTGGAACAGGACGAGGGCGGCGCCGCCGGGATCGGTGACCACCACCAGCGAGCCGAAGGGCAGGTCGGTGCGCTCGCGCATCAGGGTTCCGCCCAGCTCCACCGCCTTCGCCGCGGCGGCGTCCACATCGGACACCGGCGCGTAGGGGAGCCACTGGGGCGCCCGGTCGTCGCCAGGGGCCAGCTCGGTGAGGCCGCCCCAAGGCACGCCACCGTTCGTCAACAGGCCGCCGTCGGCGTCCCAGCCCAAAAGCTCGGCGAAGAACCGCTTGCTGCCCGCCGCGTCGGTGGTGCGGACGTCGAAGAACACGAAAGGTCGCATGACCCAAAACTTAGGACACGCGTCCCAATAAAGGCAAGGCCGAAAACGCCGAAGGCCGCCATGCCCCGGGCATGGCGGCCTTCGAAAGCAGCGGGCTACGCGACCGTCCAGGTGTCCTTGCCACGAAGAAGACCTTGCAGGTCCGGCGTGCGGGCCGCGCGGGCCTCCTCGACCTGGGCGCGTGCGCCGTCGTCGTACGTCGGGCGCTCGACCTGGCGGAGGATGCCCGTCGGGACGTGGTTGAGGTTCTGGTCGCCCAGGCGCGACAGCGCGAACGCGTACGACGTGTCCGTGATCGACGGGTCGTGCACCACGACGTTGTCCTCGCCGATGTCGGCCACCTTGGCGACGTCCAGGCCGCCCCAGTCGCCGCGCTTGACGCCCAGCTCCTGGTTCGGGCCGAAGCGGATCGGCTCGCCCGCGCGCAGCGGGATCAGCCGGGCGGCGGCCTCGTCGGCGTCCTTGAGGACGTCGAACGCGCCGTCGTTGAAGATCGGGCAGTTCTGGTAGATCTCGACCAGCGCCGAGCCGCGGTGCTGCGCCGCCGCCTGCAGGACCTCGGTCAGGCCCTTGCGGTCGGAGTCCATCGCGCGGCCCACGAACGACGCCTCCGCGCCGATCGCCAGCGACAGCGGGTTGAACGGCGTGTCCACCGAACCCATCGGCGTCGACTTCGTGACCATGCCCTGGCCGGACGTCGGGGAGTACTGGCCCTTGGTCAGCCCGTAGATCCGGTTGTTGAACAGCAGGATCTTGATGTTCACGTTGCGGCGCAGCGCGTGGATCAGGTGGTTGCCGCCGATGGACAGCGCGTCGCCGTCACCGGTGACGACCCACACCGACAGGTCCGGCCGCGTGGTGGCCAGCCCGGTCGCGATCGACGGCGCGCGGCCGTGGATCGAGTGCATGCCGTAGGTGTTCAGGTAGTACGGGAAGCGCGACGAGCAGCCGATGCCCGAGATGAAGACGATGTTCTCGCGCTTGAGGCCGAGCGTCGGCAGGAACGACTGGACCGCGTTCAGCACGACGTAGTCGCCGCAGCCGGGGCACCAGCGGACTTCCTGGTCGGACTTGTAGTCCTTGGCCTTCTGCGGCTCGTCGGTCGTCGGCACAAGGTCGAGGCCGCCGACGGTGGGGAGCCCGATGTCGATTGCGGTCACTTCGCCGCCTCCGTAATAACGCCGTTAACGCTGGTGATGATCTCCGAGAACAGGTTCTGCAGCTCTTCCGCCTTGAACGCCATCCCGGCGACCTTGGTGTGCGAGTGGACGTCCACCAGGTACTTCGCCCGCAGCAGCAGCGCGAGCTGGCCCAGGTTCATCTCCGGCACCACGACCTTGTCGTAGCTGCGCAGGATGTCACCGAGGTTGGCGGGCAGCGGGTTGAGGTGGCGCAGGTGCGCCTGCGCGATCGGCAGGCCGAGCTTGCGCACCCGGCGGCACGCGGCCCCGATCGGGCCGTAGGACGAGCCCCAGCCCAGGGCCAGCACGCGCGCCTTGCCGCCGGACGGGTCGTCGACCACGACGTCCGGGACGTCGATGCCGTCGACCTTCGCCTGCCGCAGCCGGACCATCTTCTCGTGGTTGGCCGGGTCGTAGGAGATGTGGCCGGTCTTGTCGGCCTTCTCCAGCCCGCCGATGCGGTGCTGCAGGCCGGGCGTACCCGGGATCGCCCACGCACGGGCCAGCGTCTCGGGGTCGCGCACGTACGGCCAGAACTCGCCGGAGTCGTTGTCGGCGTTGGGTTCCTGCGCGAACTCGACGGTCAGGTCGGGCAGCGCTTCGACGTCCGGGATCAGCCACGGCTCGGAGCCGTTGGCGATCGCGCCGTCCGACAGCAGGAGCACCGGGGTGCGGTACTTCAGCGCGATCCGGGTCGCCTCGACGGCCGCGTCGAAGCAGTCCGCGGGGGACAGCGGCGCGATGATCGGGACCGGCGACTCGCCGTTGCGGCCGAACATCGCCTGCAGCAGGTCGGCCTGCTCGGTCTTGGTCGGCAGGCCGGTGGAGGGGCCGCCGCGCTGGACGTCGATGACGACCAGCGGCAGCTCGACCATCACGCCGAGGCCGACGGCTTCGGACTTCAGCGCGACACCCGGTCCGGACGTCGAGGTGACGCCGAGCGCGCCGCCGTAGGACGCGCCGAGCGCGGCGCCGATGCCGGCGATCTCGTCCTCGGCCTGGAAGGTGATGATGCCGAAGTTCTTGTGCTTGGACAGCTCGTGGAGGATGTCCGACGCCGGGGTGATCGGGTACGTCCCGAGCAGGATCTGCAGCCCCGAGCGCTGCCCGGCGGCCACGATCCCGTAGGCGAGCGCGGTGTTGCCGGTGATTTGCCGGTAGGTGCCCTGGGCCAGCTTCGCCGGCGCGACCTGGAACGTCGTCGCGAACGACTCGGTGGTCTCGCCGTAGTTCCAGCCCGCGCGGAAAGCCAGGATGTTCGCCTCGGCGATGTCCGGCTTCTTGGCGAACTTCTCGCGCAGGAACCGCTCGGTGCCCTCGGTGGGCCGGTGGTACATCCACGACAGCAGGCCGAGCGCGAACATGTTCTTGCAGCGCTCGGCGTCCTTCTTGCCGAGGCCGGTCTCGGCGAGCGCGCCCTGGGTCAGGGTCGACATGGCGACCCGGTGCACCTGGTAGGGCGCGAGCGTGTCGTCGTCGAGCGGGTCGGTGGCGTAGCCGACCTTGGTCAGGTTGCGCTTGATGAAGTCGTCGGTGTTGAGGATGATCGTGCCGCCGTGCGGGACGTCGCCGAGGTTCGCCTTCAGCGCGGCCGGGTTCATCGCCACCAGCACGTCCGGCCGGTCGCCGGGGGTGAGGATGTCGTAGTCGGCGAAGTGCACCTGGAAGCTCGAGACACCGGGGATGGTGCCCTGCGGCGCGCGGATCTCGGCCGGGAAGTTCGGCATCGTCGAGAGGTCGTTGCCGAACGCGGCGGCCTCGGACGTGAAGCGGTCGCCGGTCAGCTGCATGCCGTCACCGGAGTCGCCCGCGAACCGGATGACCACCCGGTCCAGCTTGCTGACCTCGGTCGGCCTGGTTGCGGCGAGCGAGCCGTGACCAGCGCCGTTGCCGTTCGCACTCGTGCTCATGGGTCAGGGATTCCCTCTCTCCCGACGGTACGGCTTCCGTTCGCCTGCCGGTGCCGCGGCTGCGTTCACCAGGTCTACTCCCGAGGTTAGCTCGCCCTCAATACCGATGTTGGTGGTGTCCCGCGTGTTGGACGACCTCATCGGTGCTCTTCAATGTCCCCTTCGCAGGTACGTCAGATACCTGTAACTGATGGTAACGGGCTCCTGCTGGACCGCGTTGTGATGCGTGTCTCGCGAAGGTTAGGTCCTCAGGCTTGAGTTACGGGCGAGAACGGATCCGCTCTCGCATCAGCGAAAGCCGTTCGGCGAACTCCGCCGACGCCAGCGAGGCCAGCTGCGGCCGGATCTCGACGTCGACGGCGTCCCGGTGCTCGGCCAGGCCCGCCGTGGTGCGCAGGCTGCGCTTGGTGGCGATCAGCGCTTCGCGCGGCGCGGCGACGGCGGGGTGAGCGAGCTCACGTGCGGCTGTCAGCAGTTCGTCATGACCGCCGTCGACCACGCGCAGCGCCAGCCCGGCGCGGACGGCGGCTTCGGCGTCGAGGGGCTGCCCGAACAACGTCATGGCGGCGGCCTGCTGCGGACCGGCCAGCCGCTGGGTCATCCAGGTCATCCCGCCGCCCGGGTGCAGCCCGAGCTCGAGGAACCGGGCGACGAACTTCGCGCGCGGCCCGGCCAGCCGGACGTCGGCGGCGAGGGCGAGGTTCAGCCCGGCCCCGACGGCCGCACCCCCGACGGCGGCGATGGTCGGCAGCTCGCACCGCGCCACGGCGAGGAAGCCTGCGTAGATGGCGCGCAGGCCGGCTTCGTCGGCGTCGGCCAGCGCGGACAGATCGGCGCCGGCGCAGAAGGCGGGCGGCGTCCCGGTGACGACGACGGCGTGCACGGACTCGTCCCGTTCCGCGGCCTCGACGGCGGCGGCGAGCTGCGCGGACAGGTCGAGGGTCAGCGCGTTCCGGCTGCCGGGAGCGTCGACGGTCAGCAGCGCGATGCCGTCGGCGTGCTCGCTGACGATGCGGTCGGTCATCCGGCCAGGGTATTGGTGGAGTGTGGTGGAACTGGTGGTGGTGCTGGTCGGCAACCTGCTGACGATGATCGACATGTCGGAGCTGTTCGGCAGCCGCCGTCGTCGGTCGCGGGCCGCGGCTTTCGCGCGCGGCGAGCGGGTGGAGTTCCCGTGCGTGCTGCGCTCCGACGAGGTGACGGACGGCCGCGAACGACGCGGCTGGATCGCGGTGGGCGAGGGGCCGGCGGCGTGGCGGACGCCGGGCGCGGAGCCGGTGGAGTTCGAGCCGGGCGAGCTGACGATGCAGGCGGTGGACCGCCAGGCGGTGACCTTCCACGCGGCGGCCGGGCGTACCGAGCTGCGGCTGCACCCGGATGAGGCACCGCTGGTCCTGCGGGGGCTTGCGGGCTGAGTGGGCGCCGGTTCCAGTCGGTTGAGCAGAGGTGGCTGCGCCTACCGGCTTGGGCGTCGCGGGGCTTCGGAGCTGCGGCAGGCTCGTTCCTGGTGCCGGGATGTCATGAACGACCCTTTCCTGACACTGGACGTCATGAACGAGTCGTTCATGACGTCGGCGACCACCCACGCCGCTCAGTCACCCCGCCGGCGACTTTTGCCGAATTCCGGCGGTCTCCAGCGGCCTTCGGACCGGCCTGGCGGGCCTCCGCCCCCCGGTTTCCAGCGTAGGGGCGAGGACCGACAAACCTGCGCTCCCGCCGGCTCGGGCCCGCGATTGCTCCACAACCGGCCGAGCCTGTGCACAGGCTCAGGAAGCGGCCCGGAACCGTCAGCCCTCGCCGGTAAGCTGGAAACCGGGGGCCGGAGGCGTCACTGCTCCGGCGTCGGCGGCCGTTCCAACAGGCGCGAGAGCACCACCGTCGACACCGTCCGGTCCACGATCTCCAGCCCGCGCAGCCGCTCCAGCGCCGTCTCCAGGTGGTGGATGTCCGCCGCCCTCAGGTGGACGATGGCGTCCGCCGCGCCCGACACCGTGTACGCCGCCACCACCTCCGGCAGCGGCTCGAGCCGGGCCCGGATGCGGGCCGGTGTGATGTTGCCCTGGCACGTGACCTCGACGAACGCCTCCGTTCCCCAGCCCAGCGCCTCCGGGTCGACCACCGCCGTGAAGCCCCGCAGTACGCCCGTTTCCAGCAGCCGGTCGACGCGCCTCTTGACCGCCGGCGCGGACAGGCCGACCACCTTGCCGATCTCCGCGTAGCTGGAGCGCGCGTTCGCCACGAGACACGAAACGATTCGCTGGTCGATGGTGTTCACACGCAACACTTAGCACAGATGTGCGCAGCGAACAGCGATTGATTGCGATATTAGGTGCGCCTTACCCTGCAATCATGCAGGCGATGCGCGTACCGACCACTCGTCGATACCTCATGTGCCCGCCGCGCTTCTTCGCGGTGGACTACGTGATCAACCCCTGGATGGACCCGACCCAGCCGGTCAGCGCCGACGTCGCCGTCGCGCAGTGGACCGAGCTGCGCGACACCTACCGCCGCCTCGGCCACACCGTCGAGGAGATCGAGCCCCAGCCCGGCCTGCCCGACATGGTCTTCGCCGCCAACTCCGGCACCGTCGTCGACGGCCGCGTGCTCGGCTCCCGCTTCCGCGCGCCGCAGCGCGCCGCGGAGGCCGAGCACTTCCGCCGCTGGTTCGTCGAACACGGCTACCGCGACATCACCATGCCGGAGAAGATCAACGAAGCCGAAGGCGACTTCGCCTGGACCGGCGCACTGCTGCTCGCCGGCACCGGTTTCCGCACCGACCCGGCCGCGCACGCCGAGGCTCAGGAAGTCCTCGGCGTCCCGGTCGTCTCGCTGCAGCTGGTCGACCCGCGCTACTACCACCTCGACACCGCGCTCTTCGTGCTCGCCGAAGCGACGGACACCACCCGTGCGCAGATCGTCTACTACCCGGACGCCTTCTCGGCCGGGTCGCGCCGTGTGCTCGAGCGCGTGTTCCCGGACGCGGTGCTCGCCACCCGGGAAGACGCCGAGTGTTTCGGGCTCAACGGCGTGTCCGACGGCCGCAATGTCGTCCTGCCCGTCGAGGCCACCCGATTGGGTGAACTTCTCGCCGCTCGGGGCTACGAGCCGGTCTACGTCGACATCTCTGAGCTGCGGAAAGCCGGCGGCGGCCCGAAGTGCTGCACGCTGGAGATCCGCAAAGGCTAAGAATTGGCAAAAAGCTGTAACTCACCCGTTTGCCAGTGCGATTAATCGAAGTAACAAATCGACTACTCGCGGTGGCAGGCGGTGAGAGTGGTGACGGTGATCCTCGCCGTGCACGGGGTGGGCCGGCCGGCGCGCCAGCTCGACCCCGGTGAAGACGAGCGCTGGCTGACCGTCGAGCAGTTCGAGCGCGTCCTCGACGTCGCCGCGGACCGCGAAGACGTCAGCCTCACCTTCGACGACGGGAACGAGTCCGACGTCGAGATCGTGCTGCCGCGGCTGGCCGACCGCGGGCTCACGGCGGAGTTCTTCCCGCTCGCCGGCCGGCTCGGGCAGCGCGGCTACCTCGACCGCGAGGGGCTGCGCGAGCTCGCGCGCGCCGGGATGGAGATCGGCTCGCACGGCTGGGAGCCGCGCGACTGGCGGCGGCTCGACGACCGGCACGCCGACCGCGAGCTGAAGGACGCGCCGAAGCTGCTCGGCGACCTGTGCGGCCGGCCGGTGCGGCGCTACTCGCTGCCGTTCGGCGCCTACGACCGGCGCGTGCTCGCGCGGCTGCGGCAGGCGGGCGCCACGCGCGTCTACTCCAGCGACGGCGGCGCGGCCCGCCGGGACGGCTGGCTGCAGGCGCGCACCGAGCTGCCGCACGACCTCGACGGCGACTGGCTCGACGGCGTGCTCGCCGGGTCCCGGCGGGCCGCGCACTGGGCGAACCGCCTCTTCCGCCGCACTCCGCGCTGAGCCGGGTGTCCCGGCGAACGGGACACCGTCTCGCGCGCCCCGGTCCGGTGAGCAGCCTTTTCGTCAACTCCGGCCACCTGATGGGAAATTCCCGGACCCGGAGGTCTTGAACGCGCCCGTGCCCGGGTGCATCCTGGTGCCCCGCCGCCGTAAGGAAAGTTTCCTAACTAAAGGGAGCCCCAGGAATGCGGAAACTGATCCTGCTCGCGACGCTCGTGCTGGCCGCGGCCGCGATGCCGTCGGCCCTCGCGTCGGCGTCGCCCGCCCCGGCTGCCGCGCCGGCCACCGTCGAAGCCGCCCCGACCGCGGCCCAGCTGCTCGCGAAGACTGCCGGCTGCAAACAGATCTCGAACGGCAAGTACAAGACCGACGAGGACGTCTCGAGCAAAACGGTCGCCATCTGCGACGCCAACGGCGCGGTCTTCTGGAAAGCCGACATGGACATCGACTGCGACGGCCAGCGCACGTCGCAGTGCAACGAGAACACCGACTGCTGCTTCCAGGACGACACCGCGTTCCACCAGTCCGACGGCAAGCCGCTCAACGCCGCGAAGCTGCCCTACATCGTCGTCCCGAGCTCCAGCAGCATCTGGAAGTACTCCTCCTCCGGCCTCAAGGGCGGCGGCTCCTGCGCGGTGATCTACAACGGCAAGGTCGAGTACACGGTGATCGGCGACACCGGCCCGTCGCAGATCATCGGCGAAGCTTCCTACGCCACGGCGAAGGACCTCGGCATCAACCCGGACCCGTCGAACGGCGGTACCGACTCCGGTGTCACGTACATCTGCTTCAAGAACTCGACCGTCTCGCCGATCGAGAACCACTCCAACGCGGTGAGCAAGGGCCAAAGCCTCGCCACCACTTTCGTGAACAACAACTGACACCTATTTTCCGCCCGGCGGCGGACCGTGGTTGCCTTCCACGGTCCGCCGCCGGTCCGCGTACCGGATCGAGACGCAATTCTCACTCGAATCCCTTGTGTCTCACCGCACTGAGGCTTATTCAGCCGTCGCCCGCCGCATGACTCTGCACTGACCTGCGGTCTGCTCGTGGGGCGCGGCGGGCTAACCAGAATAAGCCTCCCTCACGCCGTCCCCCGTTCGCCGCGCCCGCGGTAACGATCCAGGGGTGCCCGCCGACCAACTTGAGGGTCGCGCGGAATAGCGGAGGTTTTGGCGTGAAGATCAGTGTCTTCGGGCTCGGTTACGTCGGTTGTGTCTCCGCCGCGTGCCTGGCGGGGCAGGGGCACCGGGTGGTCGGCGTGGACGTCAACCCGGTGAAGATCGACCTCATCACCCAGGGCAACGCCCCGGTGGTCGAGGAGCGGATCGGCGAGCTGACCGCCGAGGTGGTCGCGAGTGGTGCGCTGAGAGCCACCACCGACGTCGCGGAAGCCGTCGCCGACAGTGAGATTTCGCTGGTCTGCGTCGGGACGCCGTCGGCGCCGAACGGCAGCCTCTCCACGGTCTACCTGGAGCGCGTGGCCGAGGAAATCGGCGAAGCGCTCGCGAAGAAGAGCGAGCGGCACACCGTCGTCTTCCGCAGCACGATGCTGCCCGGCACCTGCCTCGACCTGCTGGTCCCGATCCTGGAGAAGGCCTCGGGCCGCACCGCCGGGGTCGATTTCGGGGTCGCGGTTAACCCGGAGTTCCTGCGTGAGGGCACCAGCGTCCGCGACTTCTTCGACCCGCCGAAGACCGTGATCGGCGAGATCGACGCGGCCAGCGGGGACGCCGTCGCCGGGCTGTACGAGGGGCTGCCCGGCCCGGTGTTCCGGGTGCCGATCCCGGTCGCGGAAATGACGAAGTACGCCGACAACTCCTTCCACGGCCTGAAGATCGGCTTCGCGAACGAGCTCGGCGCGATCTGCCGCGCGCTGGGCCTCGACTCGCACCAGGTGATCGACGTCTTCCTCGCCGACACCAAGCTCAACATCAGCCCCGCCTACCTCAAGCCGGGGTTCGCCTTCGGTGGCTCGTGCCTGCCGAAGGACCTGCGCGGGCTCGTCTACGCCGCGCACCGCGCCGACGTCAGCGTGCCGATCCTGTCGCACGTGCTCGCCTCGAACGACGACCACCTGCAGCGGGCGTTCGACCTGGTCGCGCGCACCGGCAAGCGCAAGGTCGGGCTGTTCGGCCTGTCGTTCAAGCCGGGCACCGACGACCTGCGCGAGTCGCCCCTGGTCGAGCTGGCCGAGAAGCTGCTCGGCAAGGGCTACGACCTGAAGATCTACGACGCCAACGTCAGCCTCTCGCGGCTGATGGGCGCCAACCGCGAGTACATCGAGGGCCGGCTGCCGCACCTCGGCCAGCTGCTCGCCGGGACCGTCGAAGAAGTCGTGAACCACGCCGACGTCCTGCTCGTGGGCACCAAGGACCCCGACGTGCTGGCGGCCCTGCCGCACGGCCGGGAGATCGTCGACCTCGTCCGCCTGCCCGACGCCGCCGAGCGTCGCCTTGAAGAGGGATACGCCGGCCTTGCCTGGTAAAGCGCTCATCCTCGTCGAAAACCTCTCCGTCCCCTTCGACCGGCGGGTCTGGCAGGAGTCCACGACCCTGCGCGACGCCGGGTGGGAAGTCCACGTGATCTGCCCGCAGGGCACGAAACGCGACACCGAGGCCGAAGCCGTCGTCGACGGCGTCCACATCCACCGCTACCCGCTCACGGCGGCGACCGGCGGCCCGGCCGGCTACCTGCAGGAGTACGGCACCGCGCTGTGGCACACGCTGCGGCTGGCCCGCAAGGTCGGGCCGGTCGACGTCGTGCACGCCTGCAACCCGCCGGACCTGCTCTACCTGGTCGCGAAGGTGCTGAAGCGGCAGGGCGCGAAGTTCGTCTTCGACCAGCACGACCTGTGCCCCGAGCTGTACCTCTCGCGGTTCGACCGCGGGCAGGACCTGCTCTACCGCGGGGTCTGCGCGCTCGAACGCGCCACCTACCGCGCCGCCGACGTCGTGATCTCGACGAACGAGAGCTACAAGCAGGTCGCCCGGATCCGCGGCGGCAAGAAGCCCGAGGACGTCTTCGTGGTGCGCAGCGCCCCGGTCGTCGAGCGGTTCCACGAGGTGCCGGCCGAGCCCGAGCTCAAGAAGGGCAAGCCGTACCTGCTCGCCTACCTCGGCGTGATGGGCCCGCAGGACGGCGTCGACTACGCCCTGCGCGCGCTCGAGAAGCTGCGGGACGAGGTCGGCCGCACCGACTGGCACGCGGTGTTCGTCGGCTCCGGCGACGCGTTCGACGACATGGTCGCCCTCTCGGCGAAGCTCGGGCTGGCCAACCAGGTCGAGTTCACCGGCCGGATCTCCGACGAGGACCTCGTCCGCTACCTCTCGACCGCCGACGTCTGCCTGTCGCCGGACCCGCTCAACCCGCTCAACGACGTCTCCACGATGAACAAGGTCATGGAGTACATGGCGATGAGCAAGCCGATCGTCTCGTTCGAGCTGCGGGAAGCCCGCGTTTCCGCAGGTGACGCGGCTGTGTACGCCCCGGCGAACGACGAGTCGGCGTTCGCGAAGCTGGTCGCCCAGCTGCTCGACGACCCCGAGGAGCGGGCTCGGATGGGTAAGCTCGGTCAAGCCCGGGTGGCGGGGCCGCTCTCCTGGGAGAACTCCGCGAAGGCCCTCTTGGCCGCGTATGAGCACGCTGTGAAGTCCTGATCGCCGTTCGGTCAAGAAGTCACCGGACGTGTAACCAATGCACTCGGTCTTACGACGGTTCCGGTAACCGGCCGATCAACTGAACCCGTTCGGCGTACCCGGCTCAGGAATGGAGATCTCGCCGTTGACTGACGACACGGTGCGCCTGGCCCTGGTCGGGCAGGTCCTGCGACGACGATGGCGGCTGCTGGCCGCCCTCGCCGTCCTGGGCGCGCTGGTCGGCGCGGGAGCGTCGATCCTGTTCTCGCCCGGCTACAAGACGACCTCGGGCGTGCTGCTCCAGGGCCCGCGCCAGGCCGACGAGCTGCTGACCCAGGCCGAGATCGCGACCGCCTCGGTCGTCCTCGACCGCGCCGCGGCCATGCTGCCGTGGCACCCCAGCGGCGCCGACCTGAAGAAGCAGGTCAGCGCGTCGGTGGCGCAGAGCAACGTCGTGACGATCACCGTCTCCGCCGACACCGCCGAGCACGCCCAGCAGCTCGCCGACCAGGTCGCCCAGCAGTACGTCAAGTACTCCACCCAGCTGGCGACCAACTCGGCCGACGCCTCGGTGCAGCTGGCCCAGGAGCAGCGCGAGTCGCTGCGCCAGCAGGTCAAGCTGACCACGGACAAGATCAGCGACCTCGCCAAGAACGTCGGTGGCGGCCTGACCGTGGAGAGCGTGCAGGTCCGCACCCAGCTCGAAGGCCTGAAGACGTCGCTGGAGCAGGCGATCAACGACCTGAACCAGGCCGACCTGGCGACCGGCGTCGGCAACACCGTGGTGCTCGGGCCGTCCCAGCGCCCGACGTCGCCGGCGGCACCGACGATGACGCAGTTCGTCGCCGGGGGCGCGGTGCTGTTCTTCCTCGTCGGCGTGTTCGGCCACCTGTTCTCCGCCCGCACCGACCGGCGGCTGCGGGGTGAGCCGGAGATCGCCTCGGCGCTCGGCGCGCCGATCCTCGCCGGCGTCGACGTCACCACCCCGCAGGGCGACCGCCTCCCGAGCAGCGGCTTCCTCGGCAAGGTGCGGCACCTGCTCGGCGGCGACCGGCCGTGGGTGCTGCCGCCGGTCGCGACCTCGGCCGACGAGGTCAACCGCGACATCCGCTACCGCCGGGTGCTGGCCCGGCTGGCCACCGGCCCCGCCGACGTCCTGCTGCTGGTGGCCGAAGACGACGAGACCGGCCGCCTGGCCGCCGCGCAACTGGCCGAGCTGGCCGACCGGCTGTCGGTGCCGCTGCGGGTCTTCGAGTTCTCGCCCGACCGGCCGACGGTGCCGGACGCCACGGCAGGCTCCGGGGTCCTGGTCGTGCTCGGCGCCGGCACGCGTACCGCGTGGCAGCTCGTCCGGCTCGCCGAAGCCTGCGCCGACGGCAGCCAGGAGATCGTCGGCGCCGTCCTCACCCACCCCGTCCGGCCGAACGCGCCGGAGAAACCCGGACCCGCGGCGGAAGCCCCCGAGAAAGCCTTGGCAGGTTCGGCGTGACGACGACTCCCGAAACCCCCGCCGCGCCGCTGGTCGATCTCCAGCGGCTGTTCATCGCGATCCGCCGCCGCAAGCGGTTCTGGCTGGCCACCGCGCTGCTCGGCCTGATCGCCGGCACGGCGCTGGCGATCGTGCTGCCCGCGCCGCCGACCGCGGTCGCCAAGGTGATCGTGGTCCACCAGGACGACTCGCCGACCGACAGCGGCACGCTGATGCGCACCGACGTCGCCGTGCTGCAGACGACCCAGATCGCCGAAGCCGCGTTGAAGAAGCTGGGCAGCACCGACTCGCCCGAAGACTTCATGAAGAACTACGCGGGTCTCGGGGTGACGAACAACGTCCTCCAGATCACCGTCAAGGCGAAGAGCAACGAAGAGGCCGTGGCGCGGGCACAGGCGCTGGCCGAGACGTTCATCGCCGACCACGTCAAGCGCAGCCAGGCGGCCGCGGCCGCCCAGTCGCAGGCCATCCTCGACCAGCGCAAGAACGCCCAGGACGAGCTGGGCAAGGTCGAGCAGCAGATCGTCGACGAGGAGGGCAAGGGCCGCCAGGCCAGCCAGCCCACCCTCGAGAGCCTCTACAGCCGGCGCGCCGCGCTCACCGCGCAGATCTCGGACTTCACCTCGCGCGCCCAGCAGGCCGGCATCGGCAGCCCGCAGGTCGCCGCGGGCACCCAGGTCGTCGACGCGGCCCGCGCGCTGCCCAAGGCGTTCCTCAAGACCACCGCGACCAACGGCGGCATCGGGTTCGCGCTCGGCCTGGCCCTCGGGCTCGCGCTCGTCGCCGTCGGCGCGGTCTCGCGCGACAAGCCGGTGCTGCGTCGTGAGATTTCGACGCACCTCGGCGCGTCCGTGATCGCACAGCTGCCGTCGAAGCTGCGCGGTCCCGCGCGGCTGTGGCGGCGCTCGCGCGCGGTCTCCGAACGCCGGCGCGTCGCCACGACGCTGGTCCGGCTCATCGAGAAGGACCCGCGCGAGGTGTCGCTGCTGGAGCTCGGCGCGCCGCAGGTCGCCGCCGCGCTCAGCCTGGACGTCGCCGCGGAGCTGCCCACCGCGAGCGTCGTCGACGACCTGCCGGGCGAGGACGTCCGCAAGCTCGCGCAGGAGACCAAGAGCGACGTCGCCGTGGTCGGTGCCGGCGACCCGCCAGGGACGTCGGGGGAGCGCCGCATCGGCGTCGGCTCGGTTTCGCCGGGCACGGCGTGGACCGACCTGGGACACCTCGGCAAGGAGACCGTGCTGGTCGTGAAGGCCGGTCACGCGAACACCCTGTGGCTGCACACGGTCGCGCGGCAGCTCGCCGACCAGGAGATCCCCGTCCTCGGCGTCGTGCTGGTCGACCCGGACCCGCGCGACAAGTCCGACGGAACGCTGTGGGACGGCCTGCACACGGCCCTGCGCGGGCGTGGCCGCCCGGCCGCCGCGCCACCGCCGGCCCCGGCCGAACGCGAAGACCGCCTGGACGAGCTGGTCGCCCGCGTCGCCGAGCGCGTCGCCAAGACCGAACAGCCGACGCGCCGGTTCAGCCCGGTCCGGCCGGTGCTCCAGCCGCCGCACACCACCCCGAGGCCACCGGCCTCGCCGCTGCCGCCACCCGGCGGCGTGAGCGTCCCGGACCACCTGAACGCGCCGACGAAGAAGTTCGCCCCGGTCAAGCCGCCGAAGCGGCCGTCACCGTTCAAGCGCGACCACGCCGAACCGAGCCACCAGGGCGAACTCGACGCCGACCTCGAACCCGAAAAGAGCGCGGAGGTCTCCTAACCCCGCGCCGCGACCGAAGGGGAACGCACCCGAGATGTGCGGCATCGCAGGCACCTACCTCTGGCCGGACGGCGGGCCGCTCACCGACCGGCTGACCAAGACGCTGGCCCACCGCGGCCCGGACGGCTCCGGCCGCTACGAGCACCGTGCCGGCCCCGGTGAAGTCCACTTGGGACACCGCAGGCTGTCGATCATCGACCTGTCCGAGACCGGCGCGCAGCCGATGGTCCTCGACGGGCTGGCGCTGAGCTACAACGGCGAGCTGTACAACGCCCCCGAGCTGCGGGCCGAGCTGTCCGCGGCCGGCGTGCGCTTCCGCGGGACGTCCGACACCGAGGTGCTGCTGCAGGCGTGGCGGCGCTGGGGCACCGACTGCCTGCCCAAGCTGCGCGGGATGTTCGCCTTCGCGCTGTTCGAGGAGGGCACTGGCGAGCTGTTCCTGGTCCGCGACCAGCTGGGCATCAAGCCGCTGTTCTTCGTCCGGCGGAACGGCGGGGTCGCCTTCGCCTCCGAGCTGAAGGCGCTCGCCGGCGAGCTGAGCGGGTCGCTGCAGGTGGACAACGCGGCCCTGATCGCGTCGCTGCTCTACTACTGGGTGCCGGACAGCCGGTGCGCCTACCAGGGCGCGGAGAAGCTGCAGCCGGGCACGTGGCTGCGCTGCCGCCCGGACGGCCAGGTCGACCGCGGCCGGTTCTGGTCGCTGCGGGAGGTCGCCGAGGAGGGCGCGGCCTTCGACGGCGAGGTCGACCTGCACGAGGTGATCGCCGAGTCGACGGCCAAGCACCTGCTCTCGGACGTCCCGGTGGCGACCTTCCTGTCGGGCGGGCTGGACTCCAGCTACCTGACGGCGCTGGCCGCGCGGTCACAGCCCGGGATTTCGGCTTACACCATCGGGTTCCGCGCCGAGGACGCCAAGTTCGAGGCGATGCCGGACGACCTCAAGTACGCCCGGATCGTCGCGCAGCAGTTCGGCGTCGACCTGCACGAGATCGAGATCGCGCCGCAGGTGCTCGACCTGCTGCCGAAGATGACCTACCACCTCGACGAGCCGATCGGCGATCCGGCGGCGATCAACTCGTTCCTGATCTGCTCGGCCGCGCGCGAGGCCGGTGTCAAGGTGATGCTGTCCGGGATGGGCGCCGACGAGCTGTTCGCCGGGTACCGCAAGCACCTCGCGAACCTGATCGCGGTGCGTTACCACAAGGTGCCGAGCGCGGTCCGCCGTCCCGTCGAGTCCGTTGTGGACCGGCTGCCGGTGGCGTCGGCCAAGCGCGGGTACCGGTCGGTGCGGTTCGCCAAGCGGTTCCTGTCCTTCGCGGGCCTGCCCGAGGAGACGGCGTTCCGGCGCAGCTACACGATGTACGACCGCGCCGAGCTGCTCGGCCTGGTCAACCCGGACCTCGCGGCTGACGTCGACGCCGTCCTGACCGAGCACGCGGACACCTACCACGACCAGTCGCTCGACGACTTCGTCAACCGGATGTGCCTGGCCGACTCGCGGATGTTCCTGCCGGGGCTGAACCTGACCTACACCGACCGCTCGACGATGGCGGCGTCCACCGAGGTCCGGACGCCGTTCGTCGACGTCGAGGTGGTGCGGGCGGCGTTCAAGATCCCGGGGAACAAGAAGATCGTCGGCCGCGCCGGGAAGATGGCCTTGAAGAACGCGGCGCTGAACATCCTGCCCAGCGAGATCGTGCACCGGCCGAAGGGCCTGTTCAGCGCGCCGCTGCGGGCGTGGATGAGCCGCGACCTGGCGCCGCTGGTGCGCGAAGTCGTCAACGACGGCGTGCTCGTTTCCTCGGGTTTCCTGCAGCGCGAGGCGTTGCAGCGCATGGTCGCCGAGGACGCCGCCGGCCAGGAGGACCGCGGCAAGCACCTCTGGCACGTCTTGACTCTTGAATACTGGTACCGGAACGCGATGTCTGGAGCGGGAGCGAAGTGAAGCAGGTAGTCCAGAACTACAAGAGCGGGGAACTGGCGCTCCTCGACGTGCCCGAGCCGGCCTGCAAGCCGGGTGGCGTGCTGGTGCGGACGGTGTACTCGCTGATCTCGACCGGCACCGAGATGATGAAGGTGTCCGAGGCCAGCATGTCGCTGGTGGGCAAGGCGAAGGCGCGGCCGGACCAGGTCGCGAAGGTCATGCAGAGCGTGGCCACCAACGGCCTTTCGGCCACCTACCGCAAGGTGACGTCCAAACTGGACTCCTACACCCCGCTCGGCTACTCGCTGTGCGGCGTCGTCGAGCAGGTCGGCGACGGCATCACCGACGTGAAGGTCGGCGACCTGGTGGCCTGCGCGGGCAACGAACACGCGCTGCACGCCGAGCTGAACTGGGTGCCCAAGAACCTCTACTCGCCGGTGCCCGCCGGCGTCGACCCGCGGCACGCCGCCTTCGGCACGGTCGGCTCCATCGCGATGCAGGGCGTCCGCCGCGGCGAGCCGCAGATCGGCGACGTCGCGCTGGTCATCGGCCTCGGCCTGATCGGCCAGCTGGTGGTGCAGCTGCTGGCGTCGTCCGGGGTGCGCGTGGTGGGCGTCGACCCCGACCCGGACCGCTGCAAGCTCGCCGAGAGCCTCGGCGCGCTGACCTGCGCGCACCCGGCGTCCGGCATCGTCGACAACGCCGTGGACGAGCTGACGCACGGTGCGGGCGTCGACCAGACCTACCTCGCCGCCGGCGGCAACACCAACGACCCGGTGGAACTGGCCGCGAAGCTGTCGCGCGACCGCGGCCGCGTGATCGACATCGGCAAGTGCAAGCTCGACCTGCCGTGGAACGCCTACTACGAGAAGGAACTGGACGTCCGGTTCTCGCGCTCCTACGGGCCGGGCCGCTACGACCCGTCGTACGAGCTGGAAGGCCGTGACTACCCGATCGGCCAGGTCCGCTGGACCGAGCGCCGCAACCTCGAGTGCGTCCTCGACCTGATCGCGCGCGACCGGCTGGACGTCGAGCCGCTGATCACGCACGTTTCGGACTTCTCCTCCGCTGTCGACACGTACAAGTCCCTGAACGAGGGGTCGCTGAAGGCGGTGGCGGTGCTGTTCCGCTACCCGGACGCCGTCGCCCGGACGGAGCCGGTCGTGACGTCGGCGCGGGTCGGGGTGACGTCGTCGTCGCCGGCTGCCGCGCTTCCGGCGGGCCAGCCGGTGCGCCTGGGCTTCATCGGGGCGGGCAACTACGCGTCGTCGATGCTGCTGCCGCACCTGGTCGAGCGTGCGGACGTGCAGCTCAAGCACGTCGCGACGACGTCGGCGCTGTCCGGCGCCAACGCGCGGCGCAAGTTCGGCTTCGCGTCGGCTTCGACCGACATCGACGACGTGCTCGGCGACTCGTCGATCGACGCGGTGTTCGTCGTGACGCGGCACAGCTCGCACGCGGAGCTGACCCGCCAGGCGCTGCTGGCGGGCAAGACGGTGTTCGTCGAGAAGCCACTCGCGCTGTCTCCCGAGGAACTGCAGAAGGTCCTCGACGCGATCGAGGAGTCGGGCAACGACCGCCTGCAGGTCGGCTTCAACCGCCGGTTCGCGCCGCTGCTGCACGAGGCCCGCGAGCAGTTCGGCCCGCGCGTCGGCCCGGCGAGCGTCCGGTACCTGGTCAACGCCGGCCGCCTCGACCACGGCAGCTGGTACAACCAGACCGACTCCGAAGGCTCCCGCTTCGTGGGCGAGGGCGGCCACTTCATCGACACGGTGAGCTGGCTGCTCGACGCGGATCCGATCTCGGTGTACGCCACCGGCGACCTCCAGGTGACCCTCGGCTACCCCGACGGCTCGACCGCGGTGATCACCTACGCCGAGACCGGCTCGTCGGGCTTCCCGAAGGAGACCCTGGACGTCGTCGCCGACGGCAAGGTCCTCAGGTTCGACGACTTCGTCCGCGCCTCGGTGTACTCGCGGAAGAAGTGGGCCAGCTCCCGTATCCCGAAGGGCCGCGACAAGGGCCAGGCGGCCGAGGTCGACGCGTTCCTTTCGGCGGTGCGGACGGGTTCGCCGATGCCGATCTCGATCGCTTCGCTGGCCGCCACGACGCTGGCGACCCTGGCCGCGCAGACGAGCGTCGCCAACGCGGCGCCGGTGCGGATCGAGCTGCCGCGGAAGGCGGGTGCCCCGGCATGACGAGCGTGGTGCCGTTCCGGCCGGAGCCGGGGGTCCCGGCGTGATGGGCCCCGGCTGGTACCTGCGCCGGCTGTCCCGGATGGGGCCGGCGGAGGTCGTCGGCCGCGCACGGCACGCCGTCGTCCAGCGGCAGTGGCGGTCCGCGCCGCCGACGCCGCCCGACTGGCCGTCGCGCCCCCGGTTCACGGCCGCGTTGCCGGCCGGGGTGCTGGGCAAGGTGTCCGGCGAGGCGGTCGCCCGGCTGCTGGCCACGGCCGACGAGCTGATGGCGGGCCGCGCGGAGTTCTTCGGCGTCGAGCGCACGGATTTCGCGGCACCCGACTGGTTCCTCGACCCGAAGACCGGGCGCCGGGCGCCCTCCGACGTGTACGCGTTCGACGTGCCGTACCGGTCGGAGGACACGGTCGGTGACATCAAGCAGATCTGGGAGCCGTCGCGCCACCAGCACCTCACCGTGCTGGCGGCGGCGTACGCGTTGACCGGCTCTCCGGCGTACGCCTCGCGCGCGGCCGAGCACCTGCGGTCGTGGTGGGCCGCCAACCCGCCGTTGCGGGGGCCGCACTGGGTGAGCGGCATCGAGCTGGGCATCCGGCTCCTTTCGTGGGTCTGGACGCGCCGCCTGCTCGACGGCTGGCCGGGCGTGGCGGAGCTGTTCGAGGAGAACCCGGACTTCCAGCTCCAGCTGTGGCACCACCAGAACTGGCTCGCGACACTGCGCAGCCACGGTTCGTCGGCGAACAACCACGTGATCGCCGAGGACGCCGGGCTGCTGGCCGCGGCGTGCGCGTTCGGCTGGTTCCCGGAGTCGGCGGGCTGGCGAGCCGCGGCGACGCGCTCGCTGGACGTCCAGCTCGGGCGCAACACGTTCGCGTCCGGCCTCAACGCGGAACTGGCGTCCGAGTACCACGGCCTGGTGCTGGAACTCGGCCTGGCGGCGGCGGTCGAGGCCGACGCCGCGGGCACCCCGGTGCCGGATTCGACGTGGGACGTCCTGCTCCGGATGACGGACGCCCTGGCGTCCATTGTGGACAACCGGATGCGCCCGCCCCGCCAGGGCGACGCCGACGACGGCTTCGGGCTCATCGTCGACGGCACCTCGACCGACCGCTGGGCATCGCTGCTGGCCTCGGGGGAGGCGCTGTTCGGCCGCCTCGGCTGGTGGCCGCCGATCCCGGGCGACGACGTCCGGACACCGCTGCTGGCGTCGCTGGTTTCCCGGACCCCGCGGGCGACGGGTGCCCGCCCCGGGCGCCGTCCGGCGCACCTGCGGGACGCGGGGATGACGATCCTGCGCTCGGGACCGGTGTGGGTCCGCTGCGACGGAGGCCCCCACGGGTTCCTCTCGATCGCGGCGCACGCCCACGCGGACGCGCTGTCGCTGGAGGTCCGCCACGACGGCGTGGACGTCCTGGCCGACCCCGGCACGTTCTGCTACCACGGCGAGCCGCAGTGGCGGTCGTACTTCCGATCGACGCTGGGACACAACACGCTCGAGCTGGCCGGCCGCGACCAGTCGGTCTCGGGCGGTCCGTTCCTGTGGACCCGCCACGCGGTGACGAGGGTCCTGGACGTCCAGACCCCGGACGACGGGCCATCCCGCTGGTCGGCCGCGCACGACGGCTACGCCCCGGCGCTCCACCGCCGCACGGTCGAGCTGGACGGTGACGTGCTGAAGATCGTCGACGAGGTGCTGGGCGAAGGCGCCCCGGGGGCGGCGCGGCTGGCGTTCCACTTCGGCCCGTCGGTGACGGTCATGCTGGACGGAACCACGGCCCGCCTCCGCTGGACGGCCGGTGGAACGACCGAGTCCGACTCCGCCGCCGACCCCCTGGTCGGCCGGGTTTCCGGTTCGCTCACCAGCGCCGTCCGCACCGCTGTCATGGAACTGCCGTCCGAACTCGCGTGGACCGTGCACCGAGGCGACACCGAGCCGCCACTGGGCTGGTACTCCGCGGGGTTCGGGCGCAAGGAACCTGCCACCACCCTTGTCGGCTCCGGGTCGCCCGGTCACCTCACCACCTTGCTCCGCTTCAGTTAGGACCCGCCCGTGACCGCCCACCGCCGCTTCCGACTCCACCGCGCAGCTCCGCTGCTCGGTGTCCTGCTCACGGTCGCGGCGTGCTCGGGCGGGCCCGACACCGACGGTGGTCCGGGCCAGGCGACCCCGGCCCCCAGCGGGTCGGTCGCCGCCGTGTGCGACAAGCAGCCGGCGGGCCCGGCCGCCGCGCCGGCAGGCGCGGTCGTCGTCGACCCCGCCGTGCCGGGGGACCTGGCGGCGAAGACGCGCTCGGCCGGGCCGGGCACCACGTTCTGGCTTCAGCCCGGCAGGCACATCCTCGGCGACGACAAGTACGACCAGGTGTCCCCCAAGGACGGCGACGTCTACATCGGCGCCCCCGGCGCGGTCGTCGACGGCCGGAAGATCAACCAGTACGCCTTCACCGGGCACGCGGCCAACGTCAAGATCACCTACCTGACCGTGCAGGGCTTCCGGGCCCCGCACGACGAAGGCGTGGTCAACCACGACTCCGGCGACGGCTGGGCGATCGAGCACTCCACCATCCAGGACAACGACGGCGCCGGGCTGATGGCCGGCGCGCGCCAGCAGGTGCGCGGCAACTGCCTGCGCCGCAACGGCCAGTACGGGATGAACGCCTACTCCGGCGGCACCCCGCTCACCGCGCTCGTCGTCGAAGGCAACGAGATCGCCGGCAACAACACCGGCGACTGGGAAGCCAAGATCGAGGGCTGCGGCTGCAGCGGCGGGATCAAGTTCTGGGACGTCAACGGCGCCGACGTGCGCGGCAACTGGGTGCACGACAACCACGGCACCGGGCTGTGGGCCGACACGAACAACAACGACTTCCTCATCGAGGGCAACCTCATCGAGAACAACGACAGCGCCGCGCTGATCTACGAGATCAGCTACAACGCGATCATCCGCGACAACACGATCCGCAAGAACAACTGGGTCGACGGCCGCCGGTACGCCGACAAGAGCGACAACTTCCCGACGTCGGCGATCTACATCTCCGAGTCCGGCGGCGAGCCGCGCGTCAAGGCCCGCACCGCGAAGATCGAGATCGACCGCAACTACCTGGAGAACAACTGGTCCGGGATCACGCTGTGGGAGAACGCCGACCGGTTCTGCAACAGCCCGGCCAACACCTCCTCGGGCGACTGCACCCGGCTGGTGCCGTCCGTCAAGCAGTGCGCGGCCCCGGCGATCAGCAGCGGCGGGCTCCTGGGCGACTGCCGCTGGAAGACCCAGCACGTCGACATCCACGACAACAAGTTCGTCCTCGACCCGGCCGTCGTGGGCTGCCAGGCCTCCTGCGGCCGGATGGGCCTGCTGTCGAACTTCGGCACCTACCCGGACTGGTCGCCGTACCGCGGCGCCGACGTCCAGGAATCGATCACGTTCAAGCAGGACAACCGCTGGCACGACAACAGCTACGCCGGCCCGTGGACGTTCATCGCCCACTCGGCCGACCGCGTCCTCGAGATCGGTGAGTGGGAAGGTGCGCCGTACTCGCAGGACAGCGGGAGCACCTTCACCGCCCAGGGCGGTGGCTGACGTGGCGGCGCACACCGGGGCGGCCGGCCTCCGCGGCGACGCCGCGCCCGAACCCGCGTCCTCGACGCCGAAGTGGGCGGGCGTGGCGTGGGCTCTGCTGATCCTCAACACGCTCGGCTCGACCGGCGCGAAGACGGTCCTGCCGCTGCCGCGGTCGGTCAGCCAGCTGGTCACCATGGGCTCGCTGATGACGGCGTTCGTGATCGCGCTGGCGCTGAACAAGCACCTGCGGATCCGCCCGAGCGCGTACCTGCTGCTGCTGACGGCCCTGCTGGGGACGAGCATCCTTGCCAGCGCCGATCTGCAGGAGGGCGCCGGCGCGTTGTTCCGGTGCTTCCGGCTCACGGTGTTCGTCTCGACGCTCTGGCTGCTGACCCGCTGGTGGGACGGCGGGTTCAGCTTCGTCCGGTACCACATCCGCACGTACGCGGTCGTGCTCGCGTCGGTGGCGGTCGGCCTGGCGATCTCACCCGGCAACGCGATGCCGGAGGAGTACGGCGGCCGGCTCTCGGGCGCGATCTGGCCGCTGACCCCGCCGCAGATCGGCCAGTACGCGGCGGTGATTTCGGGACTCACGCTCCTCCTCTGGTTCGGGCGCCGGACGACCTGGCGCAGCGCGCTGCTGATCGTGGTGCCGGTGCTGGGTCTGCTCATGCTCACGCACACCCGCACGGCGACGCTCGGTCTCGTCGCCGGCCTCGCGGTGGCCTTCCTGTCGATGATGTTGACCAGCGCCCGCGCCCGGAAGGTGTTCGCGTGGACGGTCGGCGTCGGCGGGGCCGCCGGCGTGGTGCTGGCGGGCGCGCTGCAGACGTGGTTCCTGCGCGGGCAAAGCGCCGACAACTTCTCCAGCCTGACCGGCCGCGCGAAGGTGTGGGACGCGCTGCTGGAGGCCCCGCGGACGACGTTGGAGTACATCTTCGGGGTCGGGCTGACGGACAAGTCCTACGACGGCCTCCCGATCGACAACAGCTGGCTCGCGGTCTACCACGAGCAGGGTTACCTCGGGATCGCGCTGGTGGCGGGGTTCCTCCTCACGTTGGTCGTGGTGGCCGTGCTGCGGCCACCCTCACTGGCTCGCGCGTGCGCGATCTTCCTGATCACCTATTGCATTTCGGCCTCCTACACCGAAGCGGGGCTCGGCGACGCGTCGCCGTACCTGCTTCACCTGGCGGTCGCCGCGTCGCTGCTGGTCCGCGGGGTGCCGCAGTCCGACGAACAGGCATTCATCCCGGCGAAGGGGACAGATGTGCGAGGTACAGGCGCGTGAAGGTGCTCGTGGTGCACAACCGCTACCGGTCCGAGCAGCCGAGCGGCGAGAACAACGTCGTCGACGCCGAGGTGACGCTGCTCGCCGAAGGCGGCCACCAGGTGTCGCTGTTCGAACGCCGCAGCGACGACATCGCGGCGATGCCGCTGCCCCGCAAGGCCGCGGTGCCGCTGATGGTGCCGTGGAACCCGGCGGTGCGGAAGGAGCTCGCCGCCCGGCTGCGGGCGTCGCGCCCGGACGTCGTGCACATCCACAACACGTTCCCGCTGCTGTCGCCGTCGGTGGTCGCCGCGTGTGCGGACGCGGGGGTGCCCGCGGTCGCCACGCTGCACAACTACACGATGGTCTGCCCGCCCGGCACGCTCCACCGCGACGGCCGCATCTGCACCGACTGCGTCGGCGGCTCACCGCTGCCGGCGGTGCGGCACGGCTGCTACCGCGGTTCGAGCGCGGCCACGCTCCCGATGGCGGCGAGCATGGTCGCGAACCGGCGCCGGTGGTGGACGGGCGTTTCCCGGTTCTTCTGCATTTCGGCGGCCCAACGTGACCTCCTCGTGTCGGCCGGGATGCCCGGCGAGCGGATGGCGGTGAAGCACAACTTCGTCACCGACCCCGGCGTCCGCCGCACCGGCGCCGGCCGGCACGTGCTGTTCCTCGGCCGCGTCACCGAGGAGAAGGGGGTCGGCCTGCTGATGCAGGCCTGGGAGCGCCTGGACGGTGCCCTGGGCGTGCCCCTGGTCATCGCGGGCACCGGCCCGATGCAGGAGGAGGTCGCGGCCTGGGCGGCCGGCCGTCCCGACGTTTCGTACGTCGGTCTCCAGAACAAGGCGGAATGCCGTGCCCTGACCGCCGACGCGGTCGCGGTGGTCGCACCGTCGACGTGGCTGGAGGCCTTCGGCCTCGTGGTGGTCGAGGCGATGGCCGCCGGCGTGCCGACGGTCGCGGCCGCGCACGGCGCGTTCCCCGAGCTGGTCGACGACGGCGTGACGGGCTTCCTGCACGCCCCGAACGACGCGGCCTCGCTCGCCGACCGGCTGCGCGCGGTCGCGGGTGACCGCAACAGCGACATGGGCGATGCGGCCCGCGTCCGGTACGAGAAGGACTTCACGCCCGCGGTCGGCCTGGACCGCTTGATCGCCGGGTACGAGGCGGCGATCAAGGCGTGAGGCAGCTGGTCCGGACAGCGCCCGCGGCCCTGCCGGCCGTGCTGCGCACCCCGCTGGCGATGACGGCTGCCCTGGCGACGGCGGTGCTGGTCGCGCTCGGCATCCTGCACTTCCGCGATGCGAGCCTGACCGGCATCGACGCGGCACTCCTCCCTTCGATCTACCCGGTCGAGCCGCCGTGGCGGTACGTCGCCCTGGTCTTCGACTTCGGTGGCGAGCCGGTGGGGTCGGTGATCCTGATCGCGCTCCTCTCCGGCGTGTGCTGGCTGGCCCATCGCATCCGCGCGGCCGTGCTGACGGTGCTGGGCGTCGTCGTCACGGTGGCGGTGACGACGGTGCTGAAGCCGCTGGTCGGCCGCACCATCCACGGCGAGTTCCTGTCGTACCCGAGCGGGCACACGGCCATGGCGACCGCGCTCGCGCTGGTCATCGCCCTGGTGCTCACCGAGCGGCTGGGACTGGGGCGCGCGGCCGGCGTTTCGCTTGCGCTGGGGCTGGCGGTGGTGGCCGCGGTGGCGATGGGGTGGGCCGAGGTGGCGTTGGGCGCGCACTACCCGACGGACGCCCTCGGGGGATTCTGTGCCGCGCTGGCCGCGGTCCCGGCGACCGCTTGGGCTCTGGACCGGGTGGTCGAGCGGCTCTGACGGACGGGGCCAGGGCGTAGCCGAGGAGCGGCCGCCCGCCAGGCCGGCGGTGCGATTCGTCCACTGTGGACCTGGTGGCTGTCGATGCGGTCATGTCTCCGATGGTACCGAACACCCGTGCGAACGCCAGTCGCTGAAACGGGTGAACCGTCGTGTCCGAAATCCTCCGTTCGCGACTTTTCCCTTGTGCCACAAGGGAAATCGCGGCCAACGGCGGCGGTGGGTGTGGAAACTGTCGGACCCCGTCGGCAAGCTCGTGATCAGCAGCCGGCGGGCCCACCGCCGAACGAAGAGCACTCGTCCTGCGAGTAGGGCTTCGCCCGCCAGCCCGCAGCGTCGACCGTCTTGGAGGTGTCATGCGCCACGAACGTCCACGGCCCGGAGTACGAGTTGTCGTGCCAGCGGTTGGCCTGCCGGAAGGTGATGGCCTCCTCGACCACCGTTCCCTTGTAGGGCGACCAGTCCGGGAACGTCCCGAAGTTCGACAGCAGGGCCATCCGCCCGCACAGGCTCGTGCAGCCGACGCGCCCGGCGTCGAAGCGGAAGGTGTTGCCGTGGATCTCCACCCGCTGCGTTTTCCAGCGGCAGTCGTCGTACGCCGGCGCCTTCTCGATCGTGCCGGCGGCGCACGAAGACTTCGCCGCCGGCTTGGTGCAGTAGCCCGTCGAGGTGTTCGCCGGGCTGTTGCAGAAGCGGTCGGCGTTCTCCCACAACGTGATCCCCGCCCAGTTGTCCTCGAACGTGTTGCCGCTGATGTCGACGGCCGACGTCCGGGCCTGCACACGCGGGTCGCCGCCCGACTCCGACAGGTACACCGTCGCCACCGGGAAGTTGTCGCCGCGCGCCGCGAACGCGCGGCCCTGGACCAGGGTGTTGCTGCGGAACGTGTTGCCGCGCAGCACCAGGTTGTAGCTGGTCTCGTAGAAGAGCGCCTCGGCGTCGTTGGCCTCGAACAGGTTGTCCTCGACGAGGAAGTCGTTGTTGTTCGTGTCGGCCCACAGCCCGGCGCCGTGGTTGCCGTGGACCCAGTTGCCGCGGATGTCGGCCCCGTTCACGGCCCAGAACTTGGCGCCGCCGCTGCACCCGCAGCCCGGCACCTTGGCCTCCCAGTCACCGGTGTTGTTGCCGGTGATCTCGTTGCCCTCCAGCACGAGCCCGGTGATGCCGTCGCCCGCCTGGTAGGCGTTGAGCCCGTACTGGCCGTTGTTGCGCAGGCAACTGTGCCGCACGACCTGGCCGGCCCCGGCCATCAGCCCGGCGCCCGCGTTGTCCTCGATGGTGGTGTCCTCGATGAGCCAGCCGTCGCCGGAGTCGTGGTTGACCACGCCCTGGTCCTGCAGCGCGGCGAACCCGCGAACGGTGAGGCCGCGGAGCTGCACGTTGCGGGCCCGCTGGGTGAAGGCCGCGCGGTTGACCCCGCGACCGTCGACGACCGCGCCCGGCGCGCCGAGGTACACGTCGCCGTCCTTGGGGGCGACCTGGCCGAACTCGTCCTTGCCGAGGGTGTGGGTGCCGGACCGGAGCCAGAACGTCGTGCCCGCCGGGTACGCCGCCGTCTTGGCCGAAAGGTCGCCGTCGACGCCCGGATCGACGGCGACCGCTCCGGAGGGTGGTTGCCCGTACTCGGCGGGTTGGCGGCCGCACACCGGCCCTGGCCCGTCGGCGGCGCCCGCGACCGCCGGGCACGCCACGGCGATCAGGAGCGAGCAAGCAGCGACGAGTACCGCACGAGATCTGCCCATGGCAGGAAGTTACGCACGAACGGGCCGGAAAACAGTCACCCTCAAGTGTCCTCATCGGACCCAACGGGTGAATCCGGCCCGCCCGTGCGGGGATCAGGAGTATTTGCGGAACACGGGCTGCACCGGGCGCCCGCCCATCCACGGCGCCGGGTCGTTGGCGTCGAGGGCCTTCCGGTACACCGTGCAGGCCTGGGCGACGACGTCGATGGTCTTGTCGATGTCGGCCTCGGCGAGCGCGGCACTGACCACGAAGGACGGTCCGAGCACGCCGCCGCTGATCAGCTCGCGCAGGAACAGCGTCCGGTACGGCTGCGACGGCTGCCCCTGCTCGTCGAGCGTGCCGAAGACCAGGTTGCTGGCCCGGCCGCGGACGACGACGTGGTCCTCGACGCCGATCCCGGCCGCCACTTCGCGGACGCCGGCGGCGAGCCGGTCGCCGAGGGCGTGCATGCGGCCGATGACGTCTTCTTCGCGGTAGACGTCCATGACCGCCATCGCGGCGGCCAGCGAGTGGGTCTCGGCGCCGTGGGTGGTCGAGAGCAGGAACACCCGCTCGCGGTCGGTGCGCAGGCCGCCGATCTCCATCAGCTCCCGCTTGCCCGCCAGCGCCGACACCGCGAAGCCGTTGCCGAGGGCCTTGCCGAACGTCGAGAGGTCGGGTGTGATGCCGTAGAGGCCCTGCGCGCCCTGGGCGGACCACCGGAAGCCGGTGATCATCTCGTCGAAGATCAGCACGACGCCGTGGCGGGTGGCGAGCTCCCGCAGGCCCTGCAGGTACCCCGGCGGGGGTTCCACCGCCGCGGCCGCTTCCAGGATCATGCACGCGATCTCGCCGTCGTGGCGCTGCAGCAGCTCCTCCGCGGCCTGCAGGTCGCCGTACGGGAAGGACACCGTCGCTTCCGTCGTCTCGTCCGGGATGCCCGCGTTCATCGGCGTGGTGCCGATGAACCAGTCGTCGGTGGAGAAGAAGGCGTGGTCGGCGCACTTGGCGACGAGCTTGCGGCCGGTGGCGGCGCGGGCGAGCCGGACCGCCGCTGTCGTCGCGTCCGAGCCGTTCTTGGTGAACTTCACCATGTCGGCCGTCGGCACGTTCTCGAGGAACCGCTCGGCGGCCTCGGCCTCGATGATCGACGGCCGGATGAAGTTGCTGCCCTTCTCCAGCTCGCCGCGCACCGCTTCGATCACCCGCGGGTGGGCGTGGCCGAGGCTGACCGCTCTCAGTCCGGCGCCGTACTCGACGTACTCGTTCCCGTCGACGTCCCAGACGTGGCCGCCGCGGCCGTGCGAGATGACCGGGGCCATCCCTTCGGGATACTGGTCCGAGCCCTTGGCGTAGGTGTGCGCACCGCCGGGGATGACCCGGTGCAGCCGCTCGTCCGCCTGCGTGGAGCGGGGCAGGTTCGTTCCCATGTCGTGGCTCACCTCGATGGTTTCAACGCCTCTCCGAGAGATGGCGCCCGTTCGTCCCGGTCACTGACCATTGTGACCGACAGTGGCCACGAAATGTCCAATTCAGGGTCTTTGTACGAAATCGTAATGTCCTCTTCAGGATCGTGCGCCCGATCGATACGGTACGAAACGTCAGAGGGATCTGTGAGTGACTGGAATCCGTGTGCGCACCCCGCCGGGATGTACACGGAAACCTGGGTATCACCGGAAAGTTCGAAGGTTTTCACATTCCGGAACGTCGGCGAATCCGGTCGGAGATCCACCACGACGTCGAAGATCGCGCCGTGCGAGCACCGCACCAGCTTCGCCTCGCCGGTCCCGCCGCGCAGGTGCATCCCACGGACGACACCCTTGCGGGACCGGGAAAGGCTGTCCTGGACGAAGCCGTCCGGGTCGATGCCGACCGAAGCTACGACGTCGCGGTCGAACGTCCGGCTGAAGAAGCCGCGCTGGTCCGTGTGCGGAGTGGGTTCGAACAGGTACGCGCCGTCGATTTCGGGCACCGGAATGGCCTTCATCGCCCACCCCCGAAGAGGGCCGCCGAAAGGGCGGCGAACTGGTCCTTGAGGCGTTGCGCGTTCATCTCGTTCCGTTCCAGGAGCGTCTGGCGAAGTTCTGCCGAACGGTTTTCGAGTTCGGTGAACTGTTCGACGAGCCGGTCGAAGCCGACGGTCTTCGCCCGCTGGGTGAAGCCCTCGAGGCCCATCTCCGCCATGAGGACGTCGTTCTTCGGTGCGTAGCCGATCGCCACTGTCGGTTTCGCGACCTTCAGGGCGCAGAGCACGTTGTGGTAGCGCGTGGCCACCACGCTGTCCACCGCGGCCATCTCGTGCATCAGCTCGTCCAGGGTCTCCGCCGAAGCCGCCGTCACCAGCGGGGAAGCGGTCATTTCGATGATCTCGTCGACGACCTGCCGGTCGATCCGGTCACCGATGAACAGCCGGACGGGTCTGTCCTGGTCAACGAGCCACGCGACGAAACGGTTCATCGTGTCGACGTAGTGGCGGTGGATTCGGTCGGCTTCGGCGCGGTCGTCGTTACCGCCGTAGTAGGCCATCACGCCGACGCCGACGGTGCCCGGCTTGCCGCCGGCGGCCGGGGCAGGAAGGGAGAACGCCAGGTCGGGATAGACCTGGTCGGCACTCGTGTCGACGCCCATGGCGCGCATGGCGTCGCGGGAGATGTCGTCGCGGTAGGAGCGGTAGGCGGCGAGCCGGCCGGACCAGCGGACCAGGGTCCGGGTCGCCCGGGCGCTGATGTGGTTCGCGCCCACGCACACGAGCGCCACCTTGGTGCCGAAGAGGCGCCCGGTGGCGGAGAGGAGGAAGAGCGAATAGGGGAAACCCCAGGGACGCAGCGGCAGCGTCGCTTCGAGGACGCCCATGCCGGGCACGATGACGACGTCCTGCTTGCGGACCCAGGCCGCGGTGCGGGCGATGTCGACCAGCTTGCCGAAGCCCTTGAGGGCGACCGAGCGCAGGCCCGACGCCGTCTCGTACTCGGACTGGTTCCAGTGCAGCGGTGTCGCGTCGAGGCCGTAGCGTTCGCGGACGAGCTCCGGGCCGCCGACCAGGGCGCCGAGCACGGCGTCCGGGTACTCGGCGCGCAGGTAGCCGAGCACGGCTTCGAGGGAACCGTCGTTGCCGAGGTTCCCCGAGCCGAGCAGGCCGAACACGCCGACGCGTGGCGCACGCTTCACGCCAGCCTGCCTTCCCGGCCGGCCACGATCTCGTTGACCGTGGCGACGTCCGAGGCGGTCGGCGCGCGGTCCTCGACGCGCTCGCCGTGGCCGGAGCGGGCCCGGTTGGTCAGCCAGGCGCCGAGGTGGCCGAAGCACTCGCGCTTGTCCGCGGCCGAGATCGGCGCGCGGCGGATCAGGTCCGCGAACCCGTAGACGTACTCGCCGAGCAGGCGGACGGTGGGGTTCCGGAGCCGGTTCGCGCGCCGCGGGTCCAGATTCGCGCACCGGCTCCGGATGGTCGGGTTGGCCCGTTCCGCGCGGCCCGGGTGGTCGCGGCGGAAGTAGAGCAGCTCGGGCACCTGGTGGAACGGGCCGTGCAGGGCCATCTCGGCCGAGTACGTCCGGTCGGCGTGGTGGTAGCTGTCGAGCGGCTTGACGCGGCGGAGGACGTCGGCGCGGATGACGCCGTAGAAGTCGTCGCCGCCCGGCTCGAACAGGATGCTGCGGAAGCGGTCCGGCGCGTGCCGGGACGCGGTGTCCAGCGTGTACTGCAGTGGCTGGACGATGCGGCCGTCGCCGTCGATGATCGCCTGGTCGCAGTGGGCGAGGATGATGTCCGGGCGCTCGTCGAGGGCCTCGACGCATCGCTTGAGCAGGTCGCGGGCGTACAGGTCGTCGTGGGACACCCACTTGAACAGCTCGGTGCGGGAGACGTCGAACACGAAGTTGTGGTTCGGCGTCGCGCCGATGTTCTTCGGCTGGCGGACGTAGCGGATCCGCGAGTCCTTCTCGGCGTAGCGGCGGCAGATCTCGTCGGTGCCGTCCGTGGAGGCGTTGTCCGAGATGATCAGCTCGAAGTCCTCGAAGGTCTGGCCGAGCAGGGCGTCCAGTGACTCGGCGAGGTACTCCTCGCCGTTGTACACCGGGAGGCCGAGGCTCAGCCGCGGGACGGTGGTCATGGAGTCCTCATTCCTTGATCGGCTCTTTGATCGGCTCGAACACCACGGTGGGCTCGTCGGCCCCCGGCGGCACGTACTCGCGCAGCCCGGTCCGCAGCTGGAACCACCAGACGACGGACCCGCTGAGGGTGGCCGTCGCGACGCCCCACGCGGACCCGGCCGCGCCGCCGAGGAACGCGCCGGTGATGCCGAACGTGACGTAGAACAGGGACGCGACCAGCTGGGAGCGCAGGCTCCGCTTGGCCGCGCCCAAAGCCCGGAGCCCGGCTGCGGCGCCGGTGGCGAAGCTGGCGCCGACCACGGCGAGGGTGACCGGGAGGATCAGCGGGGACGACGAGTCCCACACCGAGCCCATCACCCAGCGGCCGGCGCTGTCGGGCACCAGGAGCAGCAGCCCGAGGCCCCAGCACAGCGCGGCGGCGGCCTGGCCGCCCCCGAGGATCACGCAGAAGTGCTTCAGCCGGTGCGGCGCCCGCTGGAGCACCCGCGCGCCCTCGGCGACGGTGACCAGGGACAGCCCCATGAGCAGGGCCAGGAACGGGCCCAGGAGCTGCTCGGCGCCGCGGACCGCGCCGACGGCGGTGATCCCGGCGATGGCGCCGAGGCCGTACGCGCGCAGCTGCGACGCGCCGCTGTTGCTGACGTTCTCGACGAGGTACCGGACGCTGAGGTCGCGCTGCGTCCGGAGCCAGCCGAGCATCTCGCGCGGGTGCGGGAGGATCCTCGTCTGGAACCCGCCGTACAGGGCCGCGACCGCGCCGGACAGGCCCCAGGCCAGCACGAACGCGACCACCGTGTGGATCTGCGCGGCGACGTAGAGCGCCGGGAGCAGGGCCACGCCCCACACGCAGTCGTTGACGAACGCCTTCTTGCCCGCGCCGCGCGCGAAGAACGCGAAGCGCCAGGCGTCCTGCAGGAGCAGGCCCGGCAGGACCACGGCGAGCGCGACGAAGGCGTTGCCGAGCGGGCCGCCCGCGGCCAGGCCGGCCACGAGACTGACGACCCCGGTCGCGCAGCCGACGCCGATCGCGGTGCCGGACGCGCTCGCCACGCCCGTGCGCCACCGGTCCTCCGGCACGGCGCTGAAGCGCACCATGAGGGGGTCGGTGGCGAGGCCGCGCGAAACGTTCAGCACCACGCCGTAGGTGACCCAGGCGAGGCTGAAGATGCCGAACGCGAACGTGCCGAGCGAGCGGGCCACGTACAGCCCGACGGCGAAGTTGGTCAGGCTGGACACGGCCTGGTCGCCGAGGCCCCAGCTCAACCGTCCGGCCATCGCGCGAACCGCGCCCGACCGGAAGATCGAGCGCGGTGCACGGCGATGGTTGGCCACGTCGCTCACTCCTTGACCAAGCCGGCGTCGTGGAGCGCCCGGGCCGCGACGTCGACGATGTCGAAGGGCAGCCCGGCGCGCTCGGCGATGTCCAAGAGCGAGTGCGAACCGTCGGAGAGGTTGAGCACCCACAGCATCGCCATCTGGGCCTGCTTGGCGTCGCTGCGGCCGCCGAGCGAGTCGTACAGCCCGCGCTTGCCGAGCTGCGGCTCGCCGTACGGGCTGAGGTTGACGTACCGGCGGTTGCGGTCCAGGACGCCGAAGGCATCGCGAAGGGCACCGAGCGTGTCCTCCATGGCCGCGGGCGAAACGAAACCCGGGTTGTCGGCGGAGGTGTGGTACTCGGGGTAACCCGCGTACGGCGTGCGCGTCAGCGAGCCGACGCCGAGGTTGAAGCCCGGCGAGCAGAACTGGCGCTCGTCGTAGCCGTACGGCGAGAAGTCGACAACTCGATGTTCCCGCGAGCGAAGCACGTGCTGCATGACGCGGTCGATCTCGGCGTCGTCGCGGCGGGACTTCTTGTACGTCAACGAGCCCGGGTCGCCCGCGCACGCCAGCACCAGCCCGTGCCGCACCTTCTCGATCCGGGAGGCGTTGCGCGCCAGCCAGGTGATCGAGCCGATCGTGCCCGGCATGAACAGGAAGCGGTACGTGTAGTGCGGCTGCGACTCAGCCAGCTGCTGGGCCAGCGAAACGGCCACCGCGATGCCGGCGAGGTTGTCGTTCGCCAGCGACGGGTGGCACACGTGGCAGGACACGATGACCTCGTCGGTGACGCGGCCGGGCACGACGTGCTCGCCGTAGGTCAGCGAGCCGTCGGCCAGGGTCGAGTCGATGACGACGTCGTACTCGCCGTCGGGCAGCGCGTCGAGCTTCTCCTGCGCGAGGCAGAAGCCCCAGGCCGGGGCGTAGTAGCTGGTCCGGTAGGGCACCCACGACGGCTGGTCCGGCAGCGTGTGCAGGTGCTCCCGCAGCTCGCTCAGCGGCATCCGCTGCCGCACCGGGACGCTGTACCCGACGACGTGGAGGTTGAGCTCCTGGAAGTCGATCACGCGCTCACCCGACGGCGTGGCGACGTACGCGTCCCGGATGTTCCACTCCTGCGGGATCGTCCAGTCCAGCACCGCGGTGCCGGTCGGGACCTCATGGCGTTCCAAAGTGATGTGCTCGCCGATGATGTCCAGGGTCTGCCGCACACCGTCGCCGGTGATGCTGCGGCAGATCGGGTACAGCCGCTCGACCAGGGCGTGCAGTTCCGCCCCGGTCCGCAGCTGCGGGGCCGCCACTACTTCCGCCGCAGGGTGGTGTCGACGCGGCCGGCTTCGCCCTCGCTCTTGAGCCAGGCCAGCCGGGTGAACAGCTGCTGGAACGACTCCCGGGTGAGCCCGAACTTCCGGTAGGCCTCGATGAGCTCCACGGCGCCGTCCTTGACCGACCAGTCGCAGGCGAAGCCGGGGATCGCCGCGCGGAAGCGCGAGAAGTCGACGCGGTACGAGCGCGGGTCGGAGCCCGCCTCGCCGGTGATGTTCAGCGTCGAGCCCGGCACGGCCTCGACGACCTCCTGCGCGATCTCGGCGACGGTGACGTTGTTCTCCTCGGTGCCGATGTTGAAGGCCTTGTTGTGCACGGCCTCCTTCGGCGCGGACAACGCGGCCGCAAACGCGCGCGCGATGTCCTGGGCGTGCACCAGGGGCCGCCACGGCGTGCCGTCGGAGAGCACCAGCACCTCGCCGGACAGGTGGGCGTGCGCGGTCAGGTTGTTCAGCACGATGTCGCCGCGCAGGCGGGGCGAGTAGCCGAACGCGGTCGCGTTGCGCATGTACACCGGCGTGAAGTCGTCGTCGGCGAGCTCGTGGACGTCGGCTTCGACGCGCACCTTCGACTCCGCGTACGGCGTGACGGGCCGCAGCGGCGCGTCTTCGTCGACGAGGTTGTCGCCGCCGGCGCCGTACACCGAGCAGGTCGACGCGTAGAGGTACCGCTTGACGCCGGCTTCCTTCGCCAGCTTCGCGAGCTTCACCGACGCGTGGTGGTTGATGTCGTAGGTCAGCTCCGGTGCGAGCGAGCCCAGCGGGTCGTTCGACAGCGCGGCCAGGTGGATCACCGCATCGAACCCCTCGACGTGCGAAAGCGTCACGTCCCGCAGGTCGACGACGTGCCCGGCCGGGTCGGCGGGGGCGGGCCCGAGCAGGCAGTCCTCGAACAGCCCGGAGTCCAGGCCGGTGACTTCGTGGCCGGCGGCGGCGAGCACCGGGGCCATCACCGTCCCCAGGTAGCCCTTGTGCCCCGTCAGCAACACCCGCATCGGATTCAGCCCTTCAGATCGAGAGTGAGTTTCTTGACGAAAAACGCTTCGGCGTACTTCGCGGCCGCTTCGATCCCGCGGATGCGGGCCAGCCCGAGGAAGGCCTCGCGGTCGTACCAGGGGCGGTGCCGCTGCGACGCGTAGTGCTCCTGCAACAGCCGGACCTTCGCCTCCGCGAGCTCGTCGGTCAGCGGCTGGTACACCGCCGGGCTGCCGAGGTCGCCGTCCCACTTGACGATCTCGTAGCCGAGCGCCAGGTGGTCGCGGAACGCCGTGGGCACCAGCTTCGCCAGCCCGCGGTGGTCCTGGTGGGCGTCGTCGGTGCGCGGGGCCAGGACGAGGTCCGGGTCGGTCCGCCGCCGCAGGTCCTCCAGGGCGTTCTTGGCCTCTTCCCAGTGCGCCGGGAAGCGCCCGTCCGGCAGCTTGAGCACCGTGACGTCGACGTCGGCGCCCGGGCAGAACGCCGCCAGCGCCGCCCGCTCCTCCTCCTCGCGGGGCGTGCCGCCACCGCTGAGGACCAGGGCGTCGACCCGCAGGCCCGGCCGCGACTCGCACAACGTCAGCAGCGTGCCGCCGGCGCCGATCGCGATGTCGTCGCAGTGGGCGCCGAGGGCGACGACGCTGCCGAGCCTGCCCGGCCGGAGCCCGATCACGCGGTGCTCACGGCCGCGCGCTCCCACAGCGCCCAGGGCCGTTCGCCGTGGCTGTAGGCGTAGTCCAGCGCCGCCCGCTCCTTGACCGTGTCCGTCGGCTTCCAGAACCCGCGGTACGGGTAGGCCAGCAGCCGGCCGCGCTTGGCGAGCTCACCACACCCGTCGGCGACCAGGTCGCCGTTCTCCGGGATGTGGTCGAACACCTCCTGCCGCAGCACGAAGTAGCCGCCGTTCTCCCACAGCGGCATTTCGCTCACCGCGGTGATCGAGCCGACCTTGCCGCCCTCGTCCATTTCCACGCAGTGGAACGACGACTGCGGCGGCACGACCATCATCGACGCGCCCGAATCGGAGTTCGAGAACCGCTCGATCATGTCGGGCAGCGGGACGTCGGAAAGGACGTCGGCGTAGTTCGCGAGGAACATTTCGTCGCCGTCGAGGTACGGGCGCACCCGGCGCAGCCGCTCACCGATCGGAGACTCGATGCCGGTCTGCACGAAGGTGATCGTCCAGTCCGCGATGTCGGTGGAGAGCAGCTCCGCCTGGCCGTTGCGGAGGACGAAGTCGTTGGAAATGGTTTCCTGGTAATTCAGGAAGAAGTTCTTGATGTGCGCCGCGCCGTAGCCGAGGCACAGGATGAATTCGGTGTGGCCGAAATGTGCGTAGTAGCGCATCACGTGCCAGATGAGCGGTCTCGGACCGACCATCGCCATCGGCTTGGGGACGTCGTCGGCCGCGCCGTTGCGCATCCGCATCCCGTAGCCACCGCAGAAGAGGACGACCTTCACTTCACTGCACCTCGACGATTTCCAGGTGGGGGATCGGGAACACGAGCTTTCCGCCCCAGTTCCCGATGTGGGAGAGCTGTTCGGTCAGTTCCTCCCGGAGGTTCCACGGGAGGACGAGCACGTAGTCGGGCCGGTCCGCGTCGATCCGCTCCGGGGGCAGCACCGGGATGCGCGTGCCCGGCGTGAACCGGCCGTGCTTGTACGGGTTGCGGTCGACCGTGTACTGCAGCAGGTCCGTCCGGATGCCGCAGTGGTTGAGCAGGGTGTTGCCCTTGCCCGGGGCGCCGTAGCCGACGACGGTCTTCCCGTCGTTGCGCGCCTCGATGAGGAACTTCAGCAGGTCCAGCCGCACGCGGGTGACGCGCTCGGCGAACTCGGTGTACCCGGACAGCTCGTGCAGCCCGGCGGCCTTCTCGCGCTCCAGCACGTCGGTCATCCGCTCGCTGGGCTCACCGGCGACCTCGGCGGGACGCGCCCACAGCCGGATCGACCCGCCGTGCGTCGGCACGAGTTCGACGTCGACCACGGTCAGGCCGCCGGTCGCCAGCGCCCGGCGTGCGGATTCGACCGTGTAGTACTGGAAGTGCTCGTGGTAGATCGTGTCGTACTGGTTCTTCTCGATCAGCGTGAGCAGGTGCTGGACCTCGATGGAGACCCAGCCGTCGTCCGCGACGAGCGCCCGCAGGCCCTTGGTGAAACCGAGGACGTCGGGGATGTGCGCGTAGACGTTGTTCGCGGCGACGAGGTCGGCCGGCCCGTGCTCCTCGCGCACCTTCAGGCCGGTTTCCTCGGAGAGGAAGGCCGTCAGGGTGGGCACGCCGGCGTCCCGCGCCGCCTGCCCGACGTTCACCGAAGGTTCCACGCCCAGACACCGGATGCCGTGTCCGACGACGTGCTTGAGCAGGTACCCGTCGTTGCTCGCCACCTCGACGACGAACGACTTCTCGCCCAGCCCCAGGCGCTCGACGGAGGCGTCGACGAACCGCTTCGCGTGCTCGACCCACGACGTCGAGAAGGACGAAAAGTACGCGTACTCGGTGAAGGTGTCGTCCGGGTCGATCAGCGGCGGGATCTGGGCGAGCCAGCAGTCGGTGCACACCTTCAGGTGGAGCGGGAAGGTGGCTTCCGGTTCGTCGAGCTGCTCCGCCGCCAAAAATCGCTCACACGGGGGAGTCGCGCCGAGGTCGACGACACTGGCCGTGTTTGTCGAACCGCAGAGTCGACATGTGGTCATCTACCAGGCTCCTTGGCTCGCGGTCGCGATGTGCATCCAACACGTCGACCGGCGCCGGAAGGTCGTTACAGCGACGCGGGAGCCGCTGGTGGACCGATTCGGAACCGCAACCTGAATGGCCTAACTGTGGCGGGAATCACCAACCGTACTCGCCCGGACCCGTAACGTCCACAGTGGACCTGCTCCTAGGCTGGCCGGATGACTCCCCAGCCGACTCCCCGCCTGAGCGGGTTCCCGGGCGTGGTGCTGACGGTCCGCTTCCTGACCGAGCTGGCGCTCCTGGGCGGCCTGGCCCTGGCAGGCACCCAGCTCGGCGGCGGGGTGGCGCTGGCGGTCGTCGACGCGGTCCTGCTGCCGGTGGCGGCCGCCGCGCTCTGGGGGCTGTTCATCGCGCCGCGGGCCCGCCGCCGCCTCCCGGAACCGGCCCGCTTCCTGCTGGAATTCGCCCTCTTCGGCGTCGCCGGCGTGGTGCTCGGGCTGGTGGGCTGGCTGGTCGTGGGCCTGGTGGTGGCCTTGGCCGGGATCGGTGTGGCGGCCCTCACCCGGGTGGTCGCCAAGGACGGCTGACCGCGCTCCCGGGGTCAGAAATCGCGGACCAGGAAGAGCCGCCCGTGCAGGGGATCGGTGACCCACACCGTGCGCGTCCGCTGGTCGATCGCGACGTCGCCGGGGTTCACGCCCAGCGACAGCTCGCCGCTCAGCGTGCCCGCCGTGCCGTCGACGCGGGAGAGGCCGTTCTGGCCGCCGTTGGTGTACACCGTGTTCGTGCCCTGGTGCACGGCCAGCGCGGAGGATTCGCTGCGCAGCAACACGGTCTTGCGCTCGGTGCGCGTCACCGCGTCCACAATGGACATATGGTGGATGCCGGAGTTCGCGACGTAGACCGTGCCGCTCGCGTGGTGCACCGCGACGCCGGTCGGGTTGCGCCCGACCTTCACCGAAGCGACGAACTTCCCGCTGTCGATCGAGAACACCTCGATCGAATCGGTGGCGGTGCTCGCGCAGTAGGCCAGCTTGCGGCCGGGGTCGACGCCGAGGCCGGCGAACCCCGGCTTCGGGCCCGGCACGAGCGCCGCCAGCGTGCAGCTCACGCCGTCGAGCACGGCGAGCGTCCCGGTGGTCCCGCTGGCCGCGTAGACGCGGTTGGCCTCTTCGTCGACCGCCAGCGCCGAGGCGCCGGCGCCCGCGCCGACCACGCTCACCAGGTCGTGCGTCCGGCCGTCCAGCACCACCACGGTGCCCGCCGGCGGGTTCGCGACGTAGATCCGGCCGGCCTTCGGGTCGACCGCGACGTCGCCGGGCGCGCCGCCGACGTGGACCAGGTCGACGACCGACGCGCTCCGTGGGTCCACCGCCGCCACCGTCCCGGCCTGGGCGTCGGTGACGTACCCGAGACCGGTGACCGGGTTCACCGCGACTCCGGCCGGTGTCCCGCCGAGGTCGAGCGCCCGGACGTCCTCCGCGCGGGCCGTCCCGGGCAGGACGACGGCGCCGAAACCCGCGGTGACCAGGGCGAACAGGGTTCGCCGGGGTAGCAGGCGACCTCGCATCCGCGCCTCCGCTCGTGATCAACTCGAAGTCCGAGGGTAACCCGCCCCCTGGCCATGTGAAGGAACTTCGCGTCCCCCGATCGCGTTGTTTCCACTGGGTAACCCCACCAGGGACAGCGGACGGAGGCGAGCGCGTGCACGGGCACCAGAACGGACTCAAGACGGCATTGCTGCTGGGCCTGCTGTCGGCGATCATCGTCGCGCTCAGCGGGCTCTTCGGCCGGGGCGCGCTGGTGATCGGCCTGCTCGTCGCGCTCGGGATGAACGCGTTCGCCTACTTCAACTCCGACAAGCTGGCGTTGCGCGCGATGCGGGCGCGGCCGGTTTCGGAGGTCGAGCAGCCCGCGATGTACCGGATCGTGCGCGAGCTCGCGCAGGTCGCGCGGCAGCCGATGCCGCAGCTGTACATCAGCCCGACGGTCGCGCCCAACGCGTTCGCGACCGGCCGCAGCCCGCGGCACGCGGCGGTGTGCTGCACCACCGGCATCCTGGAGCTGCTCGACGAGCGCGAGCTGCGGGCCGTGCTCGGCCACGAGCTGTCGCACGTCTACAACCGCGACATCCTGATCTCCTGCGTGGCCGGCGCGCTGGCCAGCGTGATCAGCGTGGTCGCGAACATCGCGCTGTTCTTCGGCGGCAACAACCGCGACGGCAGCCCCCTGCTCAGCCTGCTGCTGATCTTCGTCGGCCCGATCGCGGCGGCCGTCATCCGGATGGGCGTGAGCCGGTCGCGGGAGTACCAGGCCGACGCGTCCGGCGCCGAGCTGACCGGCGACCCGCTGGGCCTGGCCTCGGCGCTGCGGAAGCTGGACGCCGGGACCCGGGCGCGGCCGCTGGTCGCCGAGCCGCAGCTGGTGTCGCAGTCGCACCTGATGATCGCGAACCCGTTCCGTCCCGGCGAGGGCCTGAGCAAGCTGTTCTCGACCCACCCGCCGATCGCCGACCGCATCGCCCGGCTGGAGGAGATGGCGCGCCGCCCGTTCTAGGCCGACGCGCCGGCCGCCACGGCGACCGCCTTCACGTAGTCGCCGTAGCCGGACTTCGCCAGCTTCTCGCCCAGCGCGTAGCACTCGTAGGCGGTGATGAAGCCCATGCGCAGCGCGATCTCCTCGAGGCAGGCGATGCGCACGCCGGTGCGGTGCTCCAGCACCTGCACGAACTGGCCGGCTTCGAGCAGCGAGTCGTGCGTGCCGGTGTCGAGCCAGGCGAACCCGCGGCTGAGCTCGACCAGCGTGGCGCGGTCCTGACGCACGTAGGTCAGGTTGACGTCGGTGATCTCGAGCTCACCGCGCGCCGACGGCTTCAGTGCGCCGGCGATGTCGACGACCTGGTTGTCGTAGAAGTACAGGCCGGTGATCGCCTTGTTGGAGCGTGGCTTCAGCGGCTTTTCCTCGATCGTCAGCAGCTTGCCCGCCTCGTCGACCTCGCCGACGCCGTAGCGCTCGGGGTCCTTGACCGGGTAGCCGAACAGGACGCAGCCGTCGAGCTCGCGCACGGCCTGCTGCAGGCGGCTCGAGAAGCCCTGGCCGTAGAAGATGTTGTCGCCGAGGACCAGCGCCACGTCGTCGTCGCCGATGAAGTCCGCGCCGATCACGAAAGCCTCGGCCAGCCCGTTCGGGCTCGGCTGCTCGGCGTAGGAGAACGAGAGGCCGAACTGGTCGCCGTTGCCCAGCAGCCTGCGGAACATCGGCAGGTCGGTGGGGGTGGAGATGACGAGGATCTCGCGGATGCCGGCCAGCATCAGCACCGAGATCGGGTAGTAGACCATCGGCTTGTCGTAGACCGGCAGCAGCTGCTTGGACACCGCCTGGGTGATCGGGTGCAGGCGTGTCCCGCTGCCTCCGGCCAGCACGATGCCCTTCATGGACGGCCTCCCTTTTGGCGTTACTCGGACCTCCTCACCCTACGGGCCGCTCCTCGAGGACGGATCCCTTGCCGAAGTAGGCCTTGCAGCCGGCGTTGTTCTCGGTGGCGATCTCCAGCACGTTCCGGCCGTCGTCGACCGGCAGCAGCGTCGAGGAGTAGTTGGGGCAGAAGTTGTTCCAGATACCGGTGATGTGCACGGGGGCGGGCAGTTCGTACCAGTGACCGCTGCCGAAGTCGTCGTTCGCGAGCAGGACCTGGCCGTTCTGCGGCTGCGGGACGCCCTTCGCGTCGGTGTAGATCTGCCCGACCATGACGATCCGCACGCCGTTCGGGCCGCCCGGGAACAGCGTGATGGTCTGCGCGTGTTGGAAGTAGTTGCCGGTGGCGGTGTCGACGCGGGTGCCGGGGTCGTCCGGGTCGCCCCAGTTGGCGCCGTCGGCGGAGATCTTGAAGTACGGGTCGCAGTAGCGGTCGCGGAAGTTGCAGATCTCGTAGGCGAAGTAGTAGCGGCCGTCCGGCAGCCGCCGGATGATCGGCATGCCCGGGCGGACCCGGTCCGGCGGGATCGCCATGGTGAGCTGCTTGGTGCCCCAGTTCACACCGTCGGTCGAGGCGACCCGGTTGAGCACCTGCGCGTACTTCGGCGCCTGCGTCTCGTCGGCGAAGTGGAGCCAGAGCGTGCCGCCGGCGTCGACGGTGAACTCGGGCTCCCAGATGCCGTCGATGTTGTGCGACCGGGCGGCCTCGGACAGGAAGCTCCACGACCGGCCGCCGTCCTTGCTGGCCCAGATGCGGATCCCGATGCGGCGCTGCGGCCCGGCGTCCTGCCGGTAGGAGGCGGCCCACAGCAGCGTGCCCGCGCGGAGCTTGCCGACGCGCTCCGGCAGTTCGTAGACGGTGCCGCAGCACATCCCGGACCGGCCGTCGGGGTCGCGGATCGCGCCGATCTCGTGGAACGACTCGCCTTCGTCGGTGCTCTCCAGGACGGGCGTGAACTTGCCGTCGGCGTCTTCGCTGGTCAGAGTGGCGATAATGGCCCCGCGGCCGATGGTCGAGTGTTCGAGGCGGATCAGGCGCGCGTAGGCACCGAAGCCGGGGACGAGCTGCTTGCGCTCGGCCGCGCCCGCCGGCGTCAGCAGCGAGGCGACGGCAGCCAGCGTCAGCACGAAGACCAGCGAACGGCGCAACTCGACCCCCTCCACGCGGTGACCGCGCGATTACAGCACGGCCGGTCGACGCTCACCGGGCGCGTTCACGCGTTCGGGTAACGCTGCCGGTCCCGGGGCCGAAAGATCACGGGAGGGGCCGCGGTGGCTCCGAGGGGGAAAGATGAAGCTCCGGCTGGCCGGCGTGCTGCTGGTTTTGGGCCTGGTCCCGGCGTGCGCGCCGTCGACCGGCTACGGCGAGATCGTGGCAAACCCGATTTACGGCACTTCCGTGCCGACGCCCCCGTCGACCGCGCCCGCGGTGCCGCGCGACGTGCCGACGGAGACGCACACGGGTACGGAAAGCGGCGAGTTCCAGACGTCGTGGCCGGCGGACCAGCTGGGCTTCTTCACGTTCGACTGCCCGAAGTGCACGTCCAACGTGATCATCGACACCGACGGCGGCGAGCACGGCCTGGTCAACGCGATCGGCGCGTACAAGGGCACGACGTGGATGAACACGGAGCCGGACCGTCCGGTGAAGCGCGTCACGGTCCACGCGAACGCACCCTGGACGGCGACGATCGCGGACCACCGGAGCATCGCGACGGCGGAGGCCGGCAAGGAGACCTCGGGCAAGAGCGACGGGGTGCTGAAGCTCCCGGCCGGGGTGACCCGCATCCGGTTCACGGCCAAGACGCGCGGCCACGTCGCGCTGTGGGTGATGTCCCCGCAGAACTACGACCTGATCTTGAACCAGATCGGCGACCAGCAGGTGGAACGGGACGTCCGCGGGCCGGCGTACCTGCAGGTCGAGGGGTACGACGCCAGCTGGACGCTGACACCGTCCTGAGCGGGCACCCGGCGACCGGGTGCCCGCGGCGGCGTCACCGGTAGTTGGTGAACTGCGTCCTGCCTGGGGTGATGGCAGGTTGTGGTGCGCTGAGCTGCGAGTTTGTGCCCGTTGATGGTGGTCGTTGATCGTCGCTGGTTAGTGCCGTCTGTACCGGATTTGTACCCGAAGATCGCTGGTCGAGGACAAACCGTTGTCGCCCATTCCGAAATGGAAAATAAGCAACACCTCGTCATCTGTAACGTCTTTTAGTCGTCAGGCGTCTCGTTATCAACGAGTTGATGCGGGGTGGTCGCGTGGCGCGAATAAGGTATTTCGGAAGTTCGGTATGTATTTCGCTCGAAGAAATGGCCGTCATTCGAAAGCGGCTGTGTTCGAGTGAGTTGGGGCGCGAGGACTTTGGTGGTCCGAGGCCGCTGAACCCAAATCTGCTGGAGTCGGCCGTCTTCCGTCAAGAGACGTCGTTCGGCGACCGGCGAAAATATGAGCGGCCGCACGAGGTGGCGGCGAGCTTATTCTATGGTCTAGCGACTAATCATCCTTATGAAAATGGGAATAAGCGCACGGCTCTTGTTGCAATGCTGATCAGCTTGGATAAGAATGGTCGCGTCTTATGCAACACGTCTCAGGATGAACTCTACGAGATGGCTACCACTGTGGTGGCGCACACCTTCCCATGCAAGCCTTTGCAGGGCGAGAGTGTGGCAGATGCTGAGGTGAGGTCGCTCGCGTCCTGGATTCGCGCGCGGACCAAGCGGTTGATAAAAGGCGATCAAAATGTCGACTTTCGTCAATTCAAAAAGTTGCTCGAGGCGTACGGTGTTGAATTTGGAAGCCCGAACAAGAATTTCATAAAACTCCACCTCGACGAAAGAAGTGTAAGGATGGGGTATCCGTCTGAACACTTCACGGTCCCAGTCAGTGAAGTGAAGAGAGTGCGTCGGGCTCTGGGATTAGACTACACTGACCGTAGGGAATTTTACGACTTGCCCACTGTTGTCGATGAATTCGTCTACGAATATCGCGACGTTCTATACAGACTTGCTGACGCGTAAGGTGCCACTAGAAGTGGGTGGCCTCTCGGCATCTCGTCGACCTGGCGTAGCCCGATCACGTCGGGTCAAGGGGGCACCTCTGTGCCTTAGTGACTAAGCTCCGAAGCTGCCCCCTTGACGCGGCGTGATAGCCCTCCGGGAGGTCGACGAGATGCCGTCTGGCCAACCACGGACGCAACGTGCGAGCCCTGCCGGCCATCTCGGAGACCTGCCCGTCCGGCGAGGACATCTCTTCTCGGATCCGCGGCTTACCCCGAACCTTCGGCCCGCTCGCCCCGGCCGACTCGCGGGGGACCGGCCGCCAGGCCGCACGCCCCCGCGAGGGCTTGGCCGGGGCAAAGAGCTGAGGCCGAGCGGCCCCGGAGGGGCCGCCTTGATCCTGTAGAGAAAGTTCTCACCAAGCCTCCACCTCACGGGCAGCGGCTCAACCGAGGAGAGCCCGAAGCGCTGCGGCGTCGCTGGCGAGTACTGCAGGGTCGATCCGAGCTTCGTTGCCACTCTGAGGCAGCAGCGGGAACGGCCTCCCCGGAGCAGGATCCTCGACGAAGCGCGGCAGTAGGTGCGTGTGGAGATGCGGGACAGTGTTCCCCAGCGTCTCGTAGTTCATCTTGAGTGGCCGGTAGAACGTCGCTAGCGCCTTCGCCACGGTCAGCGTCGCCTTCCAGTAGGACTGCGCCTCAGACTCGGTCAGCTCGAACGGCTCGACGACGTGACGCCCGCGCCAGATGACGAGCGTGTACCCGCGCTGGATGTCGGCCCGCTGGAGTACGGCGTCCACCTCGGGTGTGCTGAAGATGCGGATGCCGTACACGTCTTCGTCCAAACGCTTCGACTCGCACATCTCGCAGGCTTCGCCGCTGATCCGGTCAGCCCAGTTGCCCGGCCACTCGCTCGTCATGGCTGAATGTCGCCTTCGTTCCACTCGTAGATGAACTCGTGCTTGTCGCCCGCGTAGACGTCGTGCGCGGCCTGCAGTGGCCTGCTGTTCTTGTCGTAGTCGACGTCCCACATGTGCATCACCGGCACCCCCGCGTGGAGGTTGAGCAGTTCCGTCTCCTCCGGGGTCGGCATGAGCGCGCTGAACACCTCGACCCCTCGGAAGAACGTGTGCCCGAGCGACTCGATCAGCTCGTCGGGTCCCTCCGGCAGTGCGTCGGGAGACTCAAGGCGGGTGTCCGCTGCGAGCCACAGCGGGTAGTAGCTCGCGGAGACCACGACCGGCTCGTCGTCGAGGAACTGCAGGCGACGGCGTACGACTGCCTCGTCGCCGGGTGAGGCGCGTAGCCAATGGGCTGCATTCGCGGGCAGGGGAGCGCGCCCGACGAAGAGGATTCGCCGCGACGGAACTCGCCCCTGCTCGATGGCTCCGACGTCGAAGACGGGCTTCCCGGTATCCCGGTGGGCCGCGTGGCGTCGTGCTGCCGAGACGCGGCGGAGGGGTGGACGGCGTCGAACGAAGGTGCCGCGTCCGAACTCGGTCGTCACCAGACCCTCGGAGACCAGGAAGGCAATCGCCTTACCGGCAGTCGCCTTCGTCGTGCCGTACTGGGCGATGATCTGCCGCTCGGATGGGAGCACGGCACCCGGTGCAAGCTCCCCCTGCATGATCGCCGCGCGCAGATCGGCCGCGATCTGTCTGCTGAGCGGTAGCCGTTCCGACACGGGTTCTCCTTCGCTGCGTCGACGTCCAGCGTACGGCCTCCCTAGTGAGACCTCCACACCTTGCTTGACATCCTCCCTAGGGAGGTGCAACCTGAGATCACCTCCCTAGGGAGGTTGGGGAGACAACGCGACGACGGAGGCGAACATGGGCGCTCTTGCACTGCTGGCCGATGAGCAGCACGCGACGGTGTCCGATCCCGCGCCGGTGCCGCGTGACGTGTGCTTCTCGGGTCCGAACCCGGTGACGGGAGAGCTGTACTGCGAGTCCCGGTTCGCGGACCTTCCCGACTTCGTGACCTGGCTGGTGACCGAGCGGCTGGGCTGCGATCGGTACGAGTGGGATGCACTGGTTGCCGTTCGTGAAGTGGCGGAGCGGGTGGACATCCACCGGGAGTTCCCGATTCCGTCGTGGGTGCGGATCAAGCGGGACCGGCGGGGCCTCCTGCGCGAGGAAGTCCATGTGTCCGACCTTGGCGACGCGGCGGCTTGGCTGTGAGCGCCGCTCCGCAGGGCTTCCGCGACATGGTCGCCGACTTCACCGAGTCCGGCACCCTGGACCCCGCGTTGGCGCACGTCCTCGCCCGCGCGAATTTCGACACCTGGGCCGGGAAGGTCAAGGCGGCCCGGGGCTGTGTGAAGCCGGTCCGGATGGCCGGGTCGTCCACTGTGGTCGACTCCTCTGGCCGGATCGTGGCCGAGCTGTCCGGGTCCGTGTTCGTCCCCTGCAAGAACCGGCGCGCGTCGGTGTGCGAGTCGTGCTCTGCCCACTACGCCCACGACACGTTCCACCTCATCCGCGCGGGCATGGCCGGGGGCAAGGGCGTCCCCGAGACCGTCACCGGACACCTGCGCGTGCTGGCGACGCTGACCGCGCCGTCGTTCGGGAAAGTCCACTCGCGACCGTTCCGCAATGGACACGTGCGCCGCTGCTCCTGCGGTGAGCTGCACTCCCAGTACGACGACGCCGTCGGCACGCCCCTGGACCCGGAGACGTACGACTACGTCGGGTCGGTGCTGTGGCAGGCACACGCCGGGGAACTGTGGCGGCGCTTCACCATCGCTGTGGGCCGCAAGCTCGCCCGCGCCCTGGGCATCCGACCGGCGGAGCTGCGCGAGGTCATGCGCCTGTCCTACGCCAAGGTCGCGGAGTACCAGCGGCGCGGCCTCATCCACTTCCACGCCGTCGTGCGCGTCGACGGCCCCGAGGGACCAGACGGACCGCCCCCGCCGGCCGAAGTGACCGACGACCTCCTGACCGCCGTGATCGAGGACGCGGCGGCCTCCGTCGTCGTGCGCACCCCCGAGTCCCCGGCCGTCGGCGTGGTCGAGCTGACCTGGGGTGACCAGGTCGACGTGGAGCCCATCGCGGCCTCGGAAGGCACCTCGGAAGGCTCGGACGGCGGCTGGCATGACCGGCGCGTCGCGGGCTACGTCGCCAAGTACGCCACCAAAGGCACCCGCCTGACCGAGGGCTCCGACTACCGCATCCGCTCGGCGGAGCACATCGAACAGCTCCCGATCACCGAGCACCACAAGCAGCTCATGCGCACCGCCTGGAGGCTCGGCGGCCTGCCCGAGTACCGAGAGCTGAACCTCCGGAAGTGGGCGCACATGCTCGGATTCCGGGGCCACTTCCTGACCAAGTCCCGCCGCTACTCGACGACGTTCGGAGAGATCCGCCGCACCCGCGCGGAGTACCGGCTCGACGAGCAGCGCGAAGCCCTGGGCATCGCCGACACCGAGGTCCTGACCGTCGTCAACGACTGGGCCATGACCGGCATCGGCTACCACAACGACGCAGAACGGCGGCTCGCTGCCGTGTTCGCAGAACTGCATCTCGCCCGGCGCAGGCTCGACGGCCAGGACGACGACGGCGGGGGACCGCATGGCCGTTGACGACCTTTGGTACCTGCGGAAACGCGACGCGGTGACCGGCGAGCGGCTGCGCTCGAAGCGCTACGGGCGCGGTAAGCGCTGGCGTGTCCGCTGGGTCGACCCCGACACCGGCCAACCTCGGACCGAGCTGTTCGAGCGCCGCGCGGACGCGGATCGACACGACGCGAACATGCACGCCGACATCTCGCGCGGCCAGTACATCGATCCACGAGCCGGACGGCTGACCTTCAAGGACTACGCGGAGCAGTGGCGGCAGACGCTGCTGCACCGCCCGAGCACGGCCGAACGCACGGAGCGCATCATCCGGCGGCACCTGGTGCCGGTGCTCGGTCACCTCCCGATCGCCCGGGTGCGCAGCTCGGACATTCGCGGCTGGGTCAAGGACCGGGCGACAAAGCTCGCTCCGAGCACGCTCGCGGTCGTCTACTTCGGAACGTTGGTGCCGCTGTTCAACGCGGCCGTGGCCGACAAGCGCATCGGGACGTCCCCATGCGTCGGCATCCGGCTCCCGGAGATCGAGGACGCCCAGTACTACATCGCGCGGCCCGAGGAGGTCCACGCGCTGCATGACGCGCTTCCGGAGCGGTACCGGCCGATAGTCTACCTGGCGGCCGGGTGTGGCTGGCGCGGCGGCGAGATCTTCGGCCTGGAGCGCGACGCGATCGACTTCGACGCGATGGAGGTCGAGGTCCGGCACCAGCTCACCGTGGTGTCCGGCCGCACGCCGTACCTGGCCCCGCCGAAGACCAAGACCAGCCGCCGCGCGAACGAGCTGCCGACACTGGTCGCGGACTCCCTGCGGCGGCACCTGGAGACGTTCCGGTTGGTCCCGGAGGAGATCGACGACGAGACGGACCCCCGCCGGCCGATCCGGCGGGCCGCCAACCTGGTGTTCACCCGGGGCGACGGCCGCCCGATCCACCGGTCGGACTGGTCGTACATCTGGCGTCCGGCCGTAAAGGCCGCTGGCCTGCCGGAAGGCTTCGGCCTGCGTGACCTCCGGCACTACTTCGCCACGGTGCTGATCTTCGGCGGAGCGAACGTCAAGACCGTTCAGCTCGCCATGGGCCACACCACGCCCACGGTGACGCTCAACACCTACGTCGGGTACTGGCCGGACGCGGTGGACCAGACGCGGACGCTCGTGGACTCCGCGCTCGGTTGTACCGGGGTGGTACCCACGGGCACCTGAAACCAGATACCCGCAGGTCAGAGCCCATCGATCACCGGTAGTTGGTGAACTGCAGCGCGATCTCGAAGTCCTTGCCCTTCAGTAGGGCGATCACGTCCTGCAGCTGGTCCTTCTTCTTGCCGGAGACCCGCAGCTGGTCGCCCTGGATCTGGGCCTGGACGCCCTTCGGGCCCTCGTCGCGGATGAACTTGGCGATCTGCTTCGCCTTGTCCGACGCGATGCCCTGCAGGATCTTGCCGGAGATCTTGTAGATCTTGCCGGACAGCGCCGGCTCGCCGGCCTCGAAGGCCTTCAGCGAGATGCTGCGCTTGATCAGCTTCTCCTTGAAGACCTCGACCGCGGCCAGCGCACGCTCCTCGGTCTCGGACTCGATCGTGAGCGCCTCCTCGCCGGCCCAGTTGATCGTCGTGCCGGTGCCGCGGAAGTCGAACCGCGTGCCCAGCTCCTTGCTCGCCTGGTTGAGCGCGTTGTCCACCTCCTGGCGGTCGACCTTGCTCACGACGTCGAAAGAGGGATCCGCCACGTGTCCTCACACCTCGTACTCGCTTGTCAGGGGCCACCCAGCCTAGCCCCTGTCACCCGACGGGTATCCCGGTTGACCCCGGCTCGGAGGCGTTGGGTAAGCTTTGCCCCGGCCGGTGAGACCGGCCTGGGCGGGTTACCCGAGTGGCCAAAGGGGACTGGCTGTAAACCAGTTGGCTTACGCCTACGGGGGTTCGAATCCCTCACCCGCCACGCGATCGCGAGAGAGCCATGTCTGCGGAAAGCGCAGACATGGCTCTCTTTTGTTGTGTCTTTTGGGGGTCGAACCCCCAAACCCCCGCCAGGGGGCTCCGCCCCCTGGACCCCCGGTGTGGTCACTTTGTGCTGTCGCCTGCCGGTTTTTTGCGGCAGTTGAGAATTGATTATCTCATGCTGGGTGGCAGTATTATCCCTGGTGTTCGGCTATGTGCTCGATGGGCGAAATCGGTGAGTCGTCCCAGGGTATCCGCAGGTCGGGGCACTCTGATGGCCGGTTTGGTCGAAAGCTCGCTGCGCCTTTCGACCGTTTTTCGAAATAGCCGTAACGCATTTCTTGAACGACTCGACCCCAGCCTGGGGTGCAGGGCTACCGGGGTTTCCACCGAGTCGTTGGAGGAGCACATGGCCATTCCCGCAACGGTGCGACCCGTCCGTGACGAGCTGGTCCGGGCGCAGTACGCCGAACCCGCCCTCGTCGCCGGCTACGCGAACGACCACGCCGGATGGGGACCCACCGCGCGCTACCACCATTCGCGGCGCTATGCCATCGACCACGTCCTGGCCGGCTGCCCCGGCGGTGACCTGCTCGACGTCGGCTGCGGGCCCGGGATGATGGTGCGGCACCTGCTCGACAGCCGGCCCGGGGACTTCCGGCTCACCGCTTGCGACCAGTCGCCGGCGATGATCGACGCGGTCGCGACGCGCGTCGGCGGTGACGTGAAGCTGGCCGTCGGGGACATCCAGGAGATGCCGTTCGCCGACCGGCAGTTCGACGCCGTCCTCGCGATGGGTGTCCTCGAGTACACCGACGCGGCGGCGGCCCTGCACGAAGTCGCCCGGGTCACCCGGCCCGGCGGGCTCGTCGTGACGACGATGCTCAACCCGAAGAGCCCGTACCGGCTCTTCGAATGGGGTGTCTTCTGGCCCGCGCGCCGCACGCTCGGTGCGCTGGAACGCGCCGTCGGCGTCCCGCCGTCGAGACGGCACGGCGCCCGCCGCACCGGGATCGTCGCGCTCACCCCGCGGCGGCTGCGGGAACTGCTGTGGCGGGCCGGCCTGCAGCCGGGCGAGGTCATCGCCTACGACGTCACCACGTCGGTGCCGCCGGTCGACCGGCTCGTCCGCCGCCGGGACCGGTCGTGGCGGGACCGTCCGGAAACGACGGTCGCGCGCGGGGCGAAACGCTGGCTGGGCACCGGTTATCTGGTCGCCGCCCGGAAGCTCGCGGCATAGGAGAACGGCCGGTTTCCCTTGCGGGAAAGGGAAACCGGCCGTCCGGGGTGGCGGCGCTCGGGGTTACGCCGCCTGGGAAACCGGCGTCGAAGCCGGGGTCAGGGCGAGGTCCAGGACCTCGCGGACGTTCGCCACCGGGTGGACGTCCAGCTGGCTCAGCACCTCGGCCGGGACGTCGTCCAGGTCCGGCTCGTTGCGCTGGGGGATGATCACCGTCTTCATCCCGGCCCGGTGGGCCGCCAGCAGCTTCTGCTTCACGCCGCCGATCGGGAGGACTCGGCCGGTCAGGGACACCTCGCCCGTCATGGCCACGTCGGCGCGAACCACGCGGCCGGAGAGCAGCGACGCCAGCGCCGTCGTCATCGTGATGCCCGCCGACGGGCCGTCCTTCGGGACCGCGCCCGCCGGGACGTGGACGTGGATGCCGCGCTCGCGGAGGTCGCCCACCGGCAGCTCCAGCTCCGCGCCGTGCGACCGGAGGTACGACAGCGCGATCTGCACCGACTCCTTCATCACGTCGCCGAGCTGGCCGGTCAGCTGCAGCCCGGACGCGCCGGACTCCTGGTCCGCCAGCGACGCCTCGATGTACAGGACGTCACCACCGGCACCCGTCACCGCCAGGCCCGTCGCCACGCCCGGGGTCGCCGTGCGCTGGGTCGACGCCGGGAGCGACGACTCCGGGATGTGCCGCGGGCGGCCCAGGTAGGCGTCCAGATCGCCGGCGTCGACGGAGATCGGCAGCGAAACCTCGTCCAGGGCCACCTTGGTCGCGATCTTCCGCAGCACCTTGGCGATCGTCCGGTTCGCGTCGCGCACGCCCGCCTCGCGGGTGTACTCGGCGGCGATCCGGCTGAACGCGGCGTCGGTCAGGACGACGTCGGACGTGCCCAGGCCGGCACGCTCCAGCTCGCGGGGGAGCAGGTGGTCGCGGGCGATGGTGACCTTCTCGTGCTCGGTGTAGCCGTCCAGCGTGACGAGCTCCATGCGGTCCAGCAGCGGGCCGGGGATGGTCTCGAGCGCGTTGGCCGTGGCCAGGAACACGACGTCGGACAGGTCCAGCTCGACCTCGAGGTAGTGGTCGCGGAACGTGTGGTTCTGCTCCGGGTCCAGCACTTCGAGCAGCGCCGCGGTCGGGTCGCCGCGGTAGTCGGCGCCGACCTTGTCGATCTCGTCGAGCAGCACGACCGGGTTCATCGAGCCGGCTTCCTTGATGGCGCGGACGATCCGGCCGGGCAGCGCGCCGACGTACGTGCGGCGGTGGCCGCGGATCTCCGCCTCGTCGCGGATGCCGCCGAGGGCGACGCGGACGAACTTGCGGCCCATGGCCTTCGCGACGGACTCACCCAGCGACGTCTTGCCGACCCCGGGAGGGCCCGCGAGGGCGAGCACGGCGCCGGACCGGCGGCCGCCGACCGGGCCGAGACCCGATTCCGCGCGGCGCTTCCGGACGGCCAGGTATTCGATGATGCGTTCCTTGACGTCGTCGAGGCCCGCGTGGTCGGCGTCCAGGACGGCCCGTGCCGCGGCGATGTCGTAGATGTCCTCGGTGCGCTCGTTCCAGGGCAGCTCCAGGACGGTGTCCAGCCAGGTGCGGATCCAGCCGCCCTCGGGGGACTGCTCGGACGTGCGGTCCAGCTTGTCCACTTCGGCCAGCGCGGCCTTCTTGACCGCGTCCGGCAGTTCGGCGGCTTCGACGCGGGCGCGGTAGTCGTCGTCCTGCGCGGTGCCGTCGAGCTCGCCGAGCTCCTTGCGGATCGCTTCGAGCTGGCGGCGCAGCAGGAATTCCTTCTGCTGCTTCTCCATGCCTTCGGCGACGTCCTTGCGGATCGTGTCGGTCACCTCGAGCTCGGCCAGGTACTCCTTGCTCCACTCGAACGCCTTCTCCAGACGCGTGGTGACGTCCAAAGTGGACAAAAGCTCGAGCTTCTGGTCGGTGGACAGGTACGGCGCGTTCCCGGACAGGTCGGCGATCGCGGAGGCGTCCTCGACCTGCTGCACGGCGTCGATCAGCTGCCAGCCACCACGCTGCTGGAGGATCGAGATGACGACGGCCTTGTACTCGGCCGCGAGCTGCGCGGTTCGGTCGTTCGTGGTCTCGGGGGCGTCTTCGGCGTGCACCCAGCGGGCGGCGCCGGGACCGTCGGCGATCCGGCCGACGACCGCGCGGGCGGTGCCGCGCAGCAGGACGGCGGCCTTGCCGCCGGGCACGCGGCCGATGCGCTCGACCGTGGCGACGGTGCCGAACTCGGCGTACTCGCCGTGGACGCGCGGGACGATGAGGACTTCGGCTTTGGTGGCCGCGGAAGAGCGGATGCCGGGGAAGGACGCCTGGCTGGGCGTCTTGGCCTGGGCGGACTCCACCGCGGCCCGCGTCTCGGTGTCGGTCAGGTCGAGCGGGACGACCATGCCCGGCAGCACGACGTCGTCATCGAGCGGGAGCACGGGCAGGAGGCGGGTGTCGGACATGTGCACTCCTCGGATAGTTGAGTCTGCCTAGCTCAACTCTCCGATGGGTGCGTTTGTTTCCGATAGTGCGTTCGCCGACAGCGATCAGGGAAAGCGCAGGTCAGGCCGGTTTCTCGGCGACGGCGCACCACGCGAAGGGACGCGCCTCCGCCTCCAGCGCGTTGATTTTCCGGTCCGGCCGCCAGTCCGGCAGGTGCACGATGCCCGGCTCGAGGATCGGCCAGCCGCCGAAGAGCGGCTCGATCTCTTCGCGGTTGCGCAGCCAGACCGGGTTGCTCGTCTTCCGGTACTGCTCGACGAACCAGCGCAGCCCCTCCAGGTGCGGACCGTCGCCGTCGCCCTCGCTCATCTGGGAGATCGCCAGCCAGCTGCCCGGCGCAAGCGCGTCCCGGTACGCCGCCAGCAGCCCCTCCGGGTCATCGTCGGGCCCGACGAAGTGCAGCACCGCCGCCATGATCAGGCAGACCGGCTGCGAGAAGTCGATCAGCCGGCGGGTCTCTTCGGCGCGCAGCACGGACTTCGCGTCCCGCATGTCGGCCTGGACGATGCCCGCCCAGTCGGTCGCCATGCCCTCTTCGAGGATGAGCGTCGCGTGTGCGACGGCGACCGGCTCGTAGTCGACGTAGACGACCTTCGCGTCGTGGTCCTCGGGCAGCTCCACCTCGACGACCTCGTGCACGTTCCCGGCCGTCGGCACGCCCGAGCCGAGGTCGATGAACTGCCGGATCCCGGCCCGCAGCGCCGCCCGCACCGCGCGGTTCATGAACTCGCGGTTCTGCTTCGACCCCGGTCGCACCAGCGGCCACTGCTGCTCCATGCGCCGGCCGAATTCGCGGTCCACGGCCCAGTTCTGGGTACCGCCCAGGTACCAGTCGTAGATCCGGGCCGCGGACGGCTTCTCGGTGTCGACACCCTCGGGCGCTCTCGGCGCGGAATCCCGCTGATCGGTCACTTCAGGCTCCCCTCGCTGGTGGCGGGGGCAAGCCTATAAGCCCTGGGCAGCCCGGGTAATCCTCCAGTAGTTCACCGAACAGCCGGTCGACGCTGCCAGTACGTCCACAGCGGGCGGTACCCCTGCGCGTACCAGAACGGCGTCGACAGCGGGTTCGCCGCGGCGTGGTGCAGCAGGACGACGTCGGCGCCTTCCTCGTCGAGGACGTGGTGGGCGTGCGTCGCCAGCGCGGTGCCGACGCCGGACGACCGCGCCGCCTCGGCCACGGCCAGTGACGACAGGTAGCCCACCCGGGAAGCGGCGACGCGGCCGCTGATCCAGCCGGTCTCGCCGGGGTGCTGGACGCTCACCATGCCGAGCGGACGGCCGTACAGCTCGGCGATCCACAACGGCGGCTCGGGCCGCTTCAGCTGCTCGGCGAGGTCCTTGGCCAGGATCTCCTCGACGCCGGTGCGCCAGTTCACCGTGCCGTACTGGGCGTCGTAGGAGTGCAGCTCCATGCCGAGCGCCACGGCCGTCTCGAGGTCGCCGGGCTCGGCGCGGCGGATCTTGACCCCCGGCGTCCCCAGCGGCGTCGCCGGCACCGACCGCTGGGACGGCCGGACCGCGACCACCCGCAGCGGCGCGAAGCCGTGGTGCAGCATTTCGCGCGCGCCGGCGGCGTCGCGGCTCGCGCGCGGGACGATCGCCGCCGTCTCCGTGTCACCCCGTTCGGCGACCGCGCGCAGATGTTCATCCCATCGGGTGAGGAGGGCGTCCAGCACGGCCGCCGGCTGCGGGCCGGCCAGCTGGACGTCGAGGCGGTGCTCGGTCAGCGCGCGCCACGGCGCGTTGGGGGCGTCGCGGTCGACCTGGACGCGGGAAGCCAGCCCGGACGCGGCGGAACCGCCGGTCGCGACCTCCAGGACCACCGCGTTTTCCGCCGCTTCGAAGGGAGTCGAGCCGGGGAGGAGGGGATCCACCGCCGCGAGCCGGGTCGCGTGCTCGGTGGCAATCACATCGCTGTGCATGGAGCCATTGAAGCGCTACCCGGCGTCCGGTGCGTAGGGAATCGGCCTGGTTACGACACCTGCCATTTCACCCCTTGGTCCACGCAGGTCAGCGCGTTCGAGGCATTGTTAACCCTGGGGTGATCTCCTACTGTCTCGAAAGGGACACGAGTACGCCTGACGGGGTACGGTATGGCCCTTGTCCACACCCGAAGTCACGGATCAGCACCGGTGGACAAGCCGGGAGGGAAGGTCGGATGCCGGACACCAACGCCCACGGTGACGCCGTCGCGCAGGCGCAGCCCGGGCCGGGAGCCGCTTCCGGGACACCACTCGTCTCCGCCGAAGCCCGCACCGACGAACGCCGCTTCCGCGTCTACACCTTCGCCGTCCTGAGCCTCGGGCTCGTCGCCGCGTTCGCGGTCGGCTCGTGGCTGCCGTTCGAGTGGAACGACCGGCTGCTGTGGATCGGGCCGGTGCTCGCGGTCGCCTTCCTGCTCGCCGAACAGCTCGGCATCAACGTCGACGTCCGCAGCGGCATCTCGTGGACGATCTCCTTCACCGAGATCCCGCTCGTCATCGGGTTCTTCATCGCGCCGTTCGAAGTCGTGCTGGCCGCGCACCTGGTCGCCGGCATCGGCACGCTGCTGGCGCGCAAGGTCGCCGGCCGCGTCCTCTACAACGCGGGCGCGTTCCTGCTCGAGATCACCGGCGCCTTCGCGGTCGCCGGACTGGTGAAGTACCTCGCCGGCGCCGGCGAGGGCGACAAGATCCCGTGGCTCGCGGCACTGGCCGGCACGCTGACCGCCCCGCTCGTGAGCACCCTGCTCGCCCTGGCCGCCGTTCGCGTGCTGCGGCGCCGCATGCGGGTCAGCACCGCCGTCCGGCTCACCGGCCGGATCCTGGTCGTCGGCTTCGTCAACGCGTCCGTCGGCCTCTCCGGCTACCTCGTCATCTCCAGCACGCCCCAGGCGTGGCCGCTGGTGCTCGCCGTCTTCCTCGGCCTCACCGCGCTGTACTGGGCCTACTCCGACCTGCTGCGCGAGCAGCGGGACATGGAGGCGCTCTCCGACGTCAGCCTGATGGTGGCCCGCTCGGGCCAGCAGGCCGCGGCGCGCCCGGCCAGCCGAGCCGACGAGCTCGTCGGCGGCGTCGACGTCCGCGAGTGGGCGACGATCGCCGAGCGCATCAAGGACCAGCTCGCCGCCGGCCGCGTCGTGCTGCGGCTGCGGCTGGAACCGAAGGACACCATGCGGGTCGTGGTCGCGGGCGACGACCTGCCGGCCGCCGACCCCGCCGCCGACGACCCGCTGCTGCGGCTGCCCGGCGCGCACGTCCGGCACTTCCGGATCACCGAGGCCAACCCCGACGTCCGCGCGGCGCTGCTCGACCGCGGCGCGCAGGAGGCGCTCGTCGTCCCGCTGCGCAGCGCGAACCGGCTGCTCGGCGTCGTCGAGGCGCACGACCGGCTGTCCCGCTGGCGCGGCTTCGGCAAGTACGACGTCCAGCTGCTCGGGACGATGGCCAGCCACCTCGCGACGTCGCTGGACAACCGGCGGCTGCTGGCCACGCTGCGCCACGACGCCTACCACGACCCGCTCACCGGCCACCTCAACCGGCCGGGCTTCCGGCAGGTGGCGAAGGAGCCGCTGCGGGACTTCGCCAACGCCGTCGTGCTGCGGATCGACCTCGACGTCTTCTCGACGGTCAGCGACGCACTCGGCTACGCCTGGGCCGACCGGATGGTCGTCGCGGCGGGCCGTCGCATCCGCGACGCGCTCGGCCCCGACGTCCCGCTCGCCCGGCTCGAAGGCGCGTCCTTCGCGGCGCTGCTCGTCGGCTGCCCGCCCGAGGAGGCCCACCACGCGGCGGAACGGCTGCGCGAAGAGCTGTCGGCGCCGTACCCGGTCGACCGGCTCTCGGTCGAGGCGAACGCGATGATCGGCTACGCGACGACGTCCGCGGAGGAACCGGGCGACGTCGTCGACATCGAAGGCCTGCTGCAGCGCGCCGACGTCGCCGTCCGCGCGACGAAGGGCGGCGAAGAGGTCCGCGGCTACGTGCCGAGCATGGGCCAGATCTTCCTGCGGCGCTTCCAGATGGTGACGCAGTTCCGGCAGTCGCTGGAGGACGGCCAGGTCAGCGTCCACTACCAGCCGAAGATCACGCTGCCGAACCGGCAGGTGCAGGGCGTCGAGGCGCTGGTGCGCTGGGTGCACCCGGAGTTCGGCAGGCTCGGCCCGGACGAGTTCGTCCCGGCCATCGAGGCGGCCGGCCTGATCGGCGTCCTGACGGGTTTCGTGCTCGGCGAGGCGCTCAAGCGCTGCCGCAAGTGGCTCGACGAGGGCCTGCGGATCTCGGTCGCGGTCAACCTGTCCGTGCGCAACCTGGCCGACGAGGACTTCCCGAACAAGGTGGCCCGCGAGCTGGAGCACCACGGCATCCCGCCGGAGCTGCTGACGTTCGAGCTGACCGAGTCCGGCGTGATGTCCGACCCGCAGAAGGCGCTGCCGATCCTGCGCGAGCTGCACTCGCTGGGCATCACGCTCGCGGTGGACGACTTCGGCACGGGCTACTCGTCGCTGGCGTACCTGCGGCAGCTGCCGGTCGACCAGGTCAAGATCGACAAGAGCTTCGTCCTGGGGATGGGGACCGACCTCGGCGACCTGGCGGTCGTGCGGTCGATCGTCGAGCTGGGGCACTCGCTCGGGCTGACGGTGGTGGCCGAGGGCGTCGAGGAGGACGTGGCGCGCGACCAGCTCGAGGCGATGGGGTGTGACGTCGCCCAGGGCTACCTGATCTCGCGGCCGCTGCCGGAGGACCGCCTGGAGGCGTGGCTGCAGGCCCGCACCGCGCGCTCGCCGGGACGCCACTCCGAGACCGTGTTGACCCTCCTGACCTGAGGTTTCGTGCTAAGGGGACCCCGGTTGCACGGGCGGGTGAAGCCCCTTGCTAATCTTTCCAAGTCCTCGCGAGAGGCCAGGCCCCTTTAGCTCAGTCGGCAGAGCGTCTCCATGGTAAGGAGAAGGTCTACGGTTCGATTCCGTAAAGGGGCTCACGACCTCAGCCGCGTCACGCCTGCGTGTCGCGGCTTGGGTCATGTAAGGGCGGTGTAGCTCAGTTGGCAGAGCAAGCGGCTCATAATCGCTGTGTCGCCGGTTCAAGTCCGGCCACCGCTACGCGGTAACGACGGGGCTGGCCCCCGGACCTGAGAGAGAAGGAAACGCTGTGGCTGCCACCGACGTGCGACCCAAGATCACGCTGGCGTGCGAAGAGTGCAAGCACCGCAACTACATCACCAAGAAGAACCGGCGCAACAACCCGGATCGCCTGGAGATGAAGAAGTTCTGCCCGAACTGCGGTACGCACCGGACGCACAAGGAAACCCGCTGACGCGTACGCGTTCACCAGCTTCGAAGAGCCGCCCTGGACCACCAGGGCGGCTCTTTGCTGTTGGTAGCCTCCTCGGGTGCCCTTGGACCAGTCGTTCACCGGGCGGAGCTATCCGCCGCAGACCAGTTACGAAGTGAGCCGGGAGAAGATCCGGGAGTTCGCCGACGCGATCGGCGACGCGAACCCGGTCTACCGCGACCCGGAGGCGGCCCGCGAGGCCGGTCACCCCGACGTGATCGCCCCGCCGACCTTCCTCACGATCATCAACCTCGCCTCGATCAACGCGATCGTCGCCGACCCCGAGCTCGGCCTCGACTACTCGCGGATGGTCCACGGCGACCAGGGCTTCACCTACACGCGCCCGGTGTACGCCGGTGACGTGCTCGAGGTGACCACCCACATCGACGGCATCATGGCCCGCGCGGGCAACGACTTCATCAACCTGCGCGCGGACATCACCGACGCCGCCGGCCAGAAGGTCTGCTCCACCCGCGCGCAGCTGGTGGTTCGAGGGGAGAGCGCGTGAACACCGGCGATGAGTTGCCCGCCCTCGAAGTCCGGATCACCCGCGAGCAGCTGGTGCGCTACGCCGGGGCGGCGCTGGACTTCAACCCGATCCACTGGAACGAGACGTTCGCCAAGGACGTCGGCCTGCCGGACGTGATCGCGCACGGGATGCTGACGATGGCGGTGGCCGGCCGCGTGGTCACGGACTGGCTCGGCGACCCGGCCCGGCTGGTCGACTTCAGCGCCCGGTTCACCCGGCCGGTGGTGGTGCCGAACACGCCCGAGGGCGCGCTGGTCGAGATCACCGGCAAGGTCGCGGACGTCAAGGACGACGGCATCGCGCGGATCGACCTAGTGGTGAAGTTCGACGGCAAGACGGTGCTGGGTAAACCCCAGGCTCTCGTCCGCACCTGAGATCCCTCCCGCCGGTCGTGGCGGCAGACCGGCCTACGGGAGCTTGAGGACCGACAGCACCGCGCCGGCCATGCCCTGCTCTCCCCGGGCGTTCGGGTGGAGCGGGGCGGCCGGCGAGGCCGGCAGCAGCCCCTCGATCCAGCGCTTGTCCGACGCCGCACACACGTCGTGGCCCTTCCCGGGCGTGGCCGTGTCCGCGTAGCCCGCCCGGTGCGCGTCGGCCTGGTCCTCCAGCATCTTGTTCAGCTTGCCCAGAGCTCCGCGGAAGTACTCGATGTCGCCCGCGCCGAACGGCAGTGACGGCCAGCAGCCGGCGCCGTCCGGCAGGACCGTCGGGTAGCCGACCACCACCACCTTGGCCTTCGGGGCCTGCTCGTGGATGCGGTCGAGGACCGCGGCGATCTTCGGGGCCGTCGCGTCGATGCGCTCGGCCAGCTCGTCGCGGCCGCCGGCCGTCAGGCGGTCGCGGCAGGGCGAAGCGTTCTGGTTCGTCGTCGTGCACCCCGACGCGTACGAGAAGAAGCCGACGTCGTTGCCGCCGATGCCCAGCGTCACCAGCGTCGTCTCCGCCGTCACCGCGTCCAGCTGCGGCGGGTTCGTCCCGTTGCCCGTCTTCTGCGCGCCGCTCAGGTGGGCCGTCGTCGCGCCGCTGCAGCTGACGTCCACGAACGTGGCCGGCTTCAGCTTCGCCGAGACCAGGTGCGGGTAGTTGTCGTCCGAGCGGTCGCAGCCCGCCGGGGTGCCCGCCTGGCGGCCAGTGCGTGGCGAAGACGTGTACGAATCCCCGAGGGCGACGTAGCGGCCGGAACCACCGCCGGTGTCCGCGCCCTCCGGTGGCGCCGACGACGAACCGTGCTGCCACTTGTAGTACCCGAAGGCCAGGAGCCCGACCACGAGCACGACCACCAGGCAGCCCCCGCCACCACTCTTCTTCGCCACTTCTTCGTTTCTACCGAACCCGCCGCGCCGACGACCTAGTCAATCCGGGTGATCCGCTGCGCGAGCAGGTCGTTGACCAGCCCCGCACCCGTTTCCGGGTCGTCCACGCTCACCAGCACCGTCCGGCCGTTCTCCAGGGAGAGCGCCAGTGCCGGGCCGCCGCGGACCTTGTACGCCGTCGTGCCGGTGACCGGGTTGAAGCGCAGGCCCAGCCCGCCGTCACCGAACGTCGACAGCTCGCGCGTCGTCGCTTCGCGGATGTTCGCCAGGGCCAGGTGCCGCCAGGGGACGCCCAGGAGGCCGAAGCGGATCGTCACGCCCTTGGCGTCGACGGACGCCGACAGCCGGTAGGTCAGCGCGGTCACCAGGAAGCCGACGAAGGCGATCCAGCCGGCCACCGGCCAGGACAGCCCGGCGGGCAGCAGCGCGATCGCCACCGGGATGAGCGCCAGCGCCCAGAGCATCGCCGGGTTCACCGCCCGGCCCGACCAGAACGCGCGCTCGCCCGGCCGGAGCCCGATGCTCGGGCGGTCCGCGGTCTCCGGGACCGGTGGTGACGGCAGTCCACCGACCAGCGCCGCGATGCTGCCGAGGACCGCCGCGCCCAGCAGGAAGGGCACGACGACGAGGCCGCTGCGCGCCGCCTGCCAGTCCGGGACGTCGAGGTTCGCCACGAGCACCGAGAGCAGGACGGCCGCCGGCAGCGCGGCGAACCCGGCGCCCACCCCGACGGTCGGGCGCGGCAGTGGCCGCCCGCGGCGCAGCGCGGTGACCGCCGACGTGGCCAGGATCAGGACGGCGACGGCGCCGAGACCGAGGGCGACCCCGGTGAACACCCCGAGCTCGTTGTGGCCGTTCGGCGTGCTGCTCCAGTGGGTCGCGACGGGGTCGGGCAGCCGGCCCGCCCACGCATTCTCGAGCACGCCCGCGACGGCGAGCGCGGCGCCCGGCAGCACGGCCGTGGCGAGCAGGACCCGGATCAGCTTGGTCATGAGTACTTCTCCTTCAACACCCCGGTGAGCTCGTCGAGGCCGACGCCCGCGCGCTTCGCCTCGCGGACCAGGTCTTCGGCCAGTTCGGCCAGCCGCGCCCGGGAGGACGCGCCGCCGATGACGACAGCGCCCCGGCGTCGCCGCAGGTCGATGAGGCCTTCGTCGCGAAGCAGCGCGTACGCCCGCAGCACGGTGTGGACGTTGATCTCCAGGGCCGCGGCCAGTTCCCGGGCGGGTGGCAGCTGCTGCCCGGGAGCCGGGCGGCCGTCGGCGAGGGAGCGGCGCAGGGACGCGGCCACCTGTTCGAAGAGCGGGACGGTGGAGCTCGGATCGATTTGAACGAGCATAGTTCTAACTATAATAGAACAATGAGCTGCTGCGTGAGAGGTGCGTCACATCGGACGCACGTCAGTTCGTGATCAGCTCGCTCGCGAGGTCCAGGGCGTGGTCGACGTCCTTCGCGACGAAGTGCAGGTCGACGAGGACCTCGGTGATGCCCAGCTCGCGGGCCACGTCGAGGCAGGGGAGGACGTCGGCGGCCGTTTCGACGGCGGTGCCGCGCCGCGGGTTGATGCGCAGGACCCGCCGCAGCGCGTCCGGATCGCGCCCGGCCTTCTCGGCCGCTTCGAGCGCCACCGACCACAGGCCGGCCAGGTACTGCTTCGGCATCCAGCCGGCGAGCCAGCCGTCCGCGCGGCGCCCCACCCGGGCCAGCGCCGGCGGCGAGAAGCCGCCGAGCAGCACCGGCGGGCGCGGGTCCTGGGCCGGGCGCAGCCCCACCGTCGACGGCACGATCCGCCACTGCGGGCCCTCGTGCTCCGCGGGATCGCCGGTCCACAGCGCGTCGAGCGCGTCGAGCAGGTCTTCGAGCCGCTTGCCGCGGCCGGCCCACGGCACCCCGGCGGCGAAGTACTCCTCGCGCAGCCAGCCGAGCCCGAAGCCGACGTCCAGCCGTCCCGAGCTGGCCAGGTCGAGCGAGGTCAGCGCCCGGGCGAGCAGCACCGGGGAGTAGACCGGGCCGGTCAGCGCGCTCATCCCCAGCCGGGCCGTGCGCGTGACCGCGGCCGCGGCCGCCAGCGTCGTGAACGGGTCGGCGAAGGTCTCGAACTCCTTGGGGTACGGGTGTTCCGGCGTCCCGCCGCCCGGGTAGAGGTCGGACGGTTCCCGTGGCGTCAGGATCCGGTCGCCGACCCAGAGCGAGGCGAAGCCGAGGTCCTCCGCGGCCGTCGCGAAGCGCGCCACGGCGGCGGGGTCGGCGAGAGCGCCGTACTGGGGGAGCGCGAGGCCGAGCCGCATCGGAGCCCCCGCCGGACGGGGGGTGGTCGTCATGGCGGACATCCTGGCATGATCAGGAGGTCGGCGGGGAGTTTTCCGCAGGCCGGCCGGGGTACGGCGGTCGATCGGGGGGCGCGGTTGCGAGCTCCCGCGAGGCTTGCCGTAGACTTCGGGACTTGGAACGCACTACGGTCATCCCCGCCTGGATGGTGGGGACGATGGAATGCGTCCACCGGGGCTCCGAGCGATCGGGGTTCCACAGGGGTGTAGCTCAATTGGCAGAGCAGCGGTCTCCAAAACCGCAGGTTGCAGGTTCAAGTCCTGTCACCCCTGCGTAACGGAACTGGTGGAGCGGAGGAGTGGTCGTGAGCGACAGCGACGCCAGCGGCGGCGAGCAGGAGCAGGACGGTACCGGGCAGAAGCCCGAGAGCCCGTCCCGTCCCGTCACAGCCGCTGCCCGGCGTGAGCGCCGTGCGACCGCTCGTCCGGCGGGGAAGTCCGCGGCACGTGCGGACGACAAGACCCGTCCGGCCGGGAAGTCGGGGGAGAAGACCGCCCCCGACGCGAAGGGCGCTCCGACTCCGAAGCGGGACCAGAAGCCGAAGAAGGCCTCCGTGTTCGCGCGGCTGCTGCGGTTCGTCCGCGAGGTCTGGGCGGAACTGCGCAAGGTCATCTGGCCCAACCGCAAGCAGATGGTCACCTACACCGTGGTCGTGCTGGCCTTCGTGGTGTTCATGGTGGGCCTGGTGAGCGTGCTCGACCTGGCATTCAAGTGGGGCATCGGCAAGATCTTCGGCTGACGCGCCCCCGGCGCGCGCCGATTGGGGCCCAGGTCCCGGCCTGGCCCGCAATGATCAACTGAGAGGACGGAACGTGACCTCCGACAACGGCACAGCAGCCGGTCACGACCTGACCGAGCTTTCCGACGAGCAGGTGCACGCGGCACTCGGTGACGAGGAGTCCGCGCACCTCGAGCCCGTCGACGTGTCGGACTCCGAGGTCGACGACGACGCCGCTTCCGATGAGGCCGACGCCTCCGGTGACGACGACGCTTCCGTCGATGACACTGCCGCCGACGACGTGATCGACGAGACCGGCGCCGAGCCCGCCGCGGACGACGAGGACCCGGTCGCGAAGCTGCGTTCCGAGCTGCTCGCCGCGCCCGGCGAGTGGTACGTCGTGCACTCGTACGCCGGGTACGAGAACAAGGTGAAGACCAACCTCGAGACCCGGACCCAGACCCTGGACGTCGAGGACTACATCTTCCAGATCGAGGTCCCGACCGAAGAGGTCACCGAGATCAAGAACGGCCAGCGCAAGCAGGTGCAGCGCAAGGTGCTGCCCGGCTACATCCTGGTCCGGATGGACCTGAACGACGCCTCGTGGAGCGCGGTGCGCAACACGCCGGGTGTCACCGGGTTCGTCGGCGCCACCTCGCGGCCGTCGCCGCTGACGGTGGACGAGGTGCTGAAGTTCCTCGCCCCGAAGGTCGAGAGCGAAGCCCCGGCGAAGGCGGCGAAGGGCGAGACCACTTCCGCCTCGTCGCAGCTCGGCGGCCCGACGGTCGAGGTCGACTTCGAGGTCGGCGAGTCGGTCACGGTCATGGACGGCCCGTTCGCGACGCTGCCGGCGACGATCTCCGAGGTCAACGTCGACGGGCAGAAGCTGAAGGTCCTGGTGTCGATCTTCGGCCGGGAGACCCCGGTCGAGCTGTCGTTCAACCAGGTCTCCAAGATCTGAGGCCGGCCTTTCCGGCCGCAGTCCCCGCGTCCACGGCAGGTACGCGGGGAACGTAGTACAGGACAGGAAAAGAAATGCCACCCAAGAAGAAGAAGCTTGCGGCGATCATCAAGCTGCAGATCAAGGCGGGTGCGGCCAACCCCGCGCCGCCGGTCGGCCCCGCGCTGGGTCAGCACGGCGTCAACATCATGGAGTTCTGCAAGGCCTACAACGCCGCGACCGAGTCGCAGCGCGGGGACGTCGTCCCGGTCGAGATCTCCGTGTACGAGGACCGGTCGTTCGACTTCAAGCTGAAGACGCCGCCGGCCGCGAAGCTGCTGCTGAAGGCCGCGGGCGTGGAGAAGGGCTCCGGCGAGCCGCACAAGACCAAGGTCGCCAAGGTCACCTGGGACCAGGTCCGCGAGATCGCCAAGACCAAGGAGACCGACCTCAACGCGCACGACATCGACCAGGCCGCGAAGATCATCGCCGGCACTGCTCGTTCGATGGGCATCACGGTCGTCGACGCCTGATTTCAGCTGTACCCGTGGGAGAGCCGAGTGCTGGCTCTGACACCACACTGATCCGTTTTTGAAGTAAGGACAGAAGCATGACCAAGCACAGCAAGGCTTACCGCCAGGCTGCGGAGCTCATCGACAAGGCGCGCCTGTACGCGCCGCTCGAGGCCGCGAAGCTGGCGAAGGAGACCTCCAAGACCAAGATGGACGCGACCGTCGAGGTCGCGATGCGTCTCGGTGTGGACCCCCGCAAGGCCGACCAGATGGTCCGCGGCACCGTGAACCTGCCGCACGGCACCGGTAAGACCGCCCGCGTCATCGTCTTCGCCGTCGGCGACAAGGCCGCCGAGGCCGAAGCCGCCGGCGCGGATGCGGTCGGCACCGACGAACTGATCGAGCGCATCCAGGGTGGCTGGCTCGACTTCGACGCCGCGATCGCGACGCCGGACCAGATGGCCAAGGTGGGCCGCATCGCCCGCATCCTCGGCCCGCGTGGCCTGATGCCGAACCCGAAGACCGGCACGGTGACCCCCGCGGTCGCGAAGGCCGTGCAGGACATCAAGGGCGGTAAGATCAACTTCCGCGTCGACAAGCAGGCCAACCTGCACCTGGTGATCGGCAAGGCTTCCTTCGACACCGAGAAGCTGGTCGAGAACTACGCGGCGGCGCTGGACGAGATCCTGCGGGCCAAGCCGTCGTCGGCGAAGGGCCGCTACCTGAAGAAGGTCACCTTCACCACCACGATGGGCCCGGGCATCCCGGTCGACCCGCTGCGGACCCGCAACCTCCTCTCCGAGGAAGCTGCCGTCTGAGGCTGAGATCACCAGAAAGGGCGTCCCCGCTTGCTGCGGGGGCGCCCTTTCTTCGTGTCTGATGGAGAGCATGCCGACTTTCGCGTCGTTCGACGGGCTCCGGTTGAACTACACGGTGTGGGAGGGCGACGGCGCCCACCGCCCGGTGCTGCTGCAGCACGGATTCGCCGCCGACACGAACGCGAACTGGATCTCCACCGGCGTCGTCGCGGCCCTGCGGTCGGCGGGTTTCACGGTGATCTCCCTGGACGCGCGCGGCCACGGCCGCTCCGAGAAGCCGCACGACGAGTCCCGCTACACCGAGGACGCGATGGCCCGGGACGTCTCGGCCCTGCTCGACGAACTGCGCCTCGACGAGGTCTCGATGGTCGGCTACTCGATGGGGGCGATCATCGCCCTCGCGGTGACGGCCGCGGACAAGCGCATCCGCTGCCTGGCCACCGGCGGCGTCGGTTCGGGCATCGTCGACTTCGGCGGCGTGGACCTGCGAGTGGTGAAGCCGGCCGACATCGCTTCGGCGCTGCTGGCGGAGGACCCTTCGACGGTCCCGCCGTCGGGGGTCCCGTTCCGGCTGCTGGCCGACGCGGTGGGCGGCGACCGGCGCGCGCTCGCGGCGGTGGCGCTGGCCTCGCGGGAGGGCCACCTGGACCTGACGGCGATCGGGGTGCCGACGCTGGTGCTGGCGGGCGAGCAGGACCAGCTGGCGGCCGAGCCGGAGAGGCTGGCGGCGGCGATCGCGGGGGCCCGGCTGGTGCGCATCCCGGGTGACCACATGACGGCGGTGATGTCACCGGCGTTCGCGGAGGCCCTGGTTTCGTTCCTTTCGGCGCCGCACCCGCGCTAGCGGCTGGTCGGCGTCGGCAGCGGGCAGGGCGTCGGCTCGTTGGTGTGCTCGACGATCAGCCATTGGCCCTTCGGCACCTTCGCCACGGTGAACGCGCCGAGTGCCGGGCCGCCTTCGATGCCGAACTGGCACGAGCTGATCGTGAACCGGTCGCCCGGGATCGGCTCCGAGACGTACGACGGCATCGATTCGGCGTACTTGTTCTTGTTGGTGACCTTGCGGTTCAGCTCGTGCACCGCGACCTGGCAGTCCTCGTAGCCCAGGTCCTGGGCGAACTTCTGCTGGATCGGCTCGTCCATCCGCCCGCACGCCTGCGGGACGAGGTTCTGCGCGATGGCGTCGTAGACCTCGCGGACAGCTTCGTACGGGCTGGTCGAGAGGATGTGGTTCGTGTGGTACTTCCCGCCGCCCTCCTGGGCGAGCTGGGCGGACGACTTGCCGGCGTCGCTCGGGAAGAAGTGGTTGTACAGCCACGTGCCCGCGACCACGAGGAGAATGAACGCCAGCACCCAGGCGATGACCTTCTTGCCCAGCCAGGTCAGCCACTTCGGTGCCCGGCGGCGCTCGACCGGGACCAGCTGGTAGCCCTCCGGGATCATCGGCGGCTGACCGCCCGGCTGCGGCACCGGCTGGGACGGCGGTGCTTGGACCACGCCCGCGTCCGGGGCGGGAGCCGGCTGGTTGCCCTCCTGAGCCTGGGTGAACCGCAGGTAGTCCTGGAACTGCTGGAACTGGCGGAACTGCTCCAGCTGGGCCGGGTCGACCGGCGGCTGCGCGGCTGCGCCGGAGGGCTGCGGGAGCGCGGGAGTCCCGGGCGTCAGGGCGGCGCCGCTGGGAGGACCAGCCGCGGGCGCGTTCGGGCCCGCGGGTTCGATCTCCGAGCCCGGCTTTCCGTCATCGCGCTGCTCCGCCACGTCACCATGATGCCCCCCGCGGCACCCGGCGGAACCCCCAGGCGCCCTAAACGCAGGTCAGGACCGGCCCCCGAGAAAACCTCGACAGCCGCCGGGGTATAGTTGACGACGGTTCTACCGAAGACCGCTGGTTTTCCCCGCCAACACGGGGAACGAAGGTCCCGCATCACGCCGGGCGGCCCGCGCAGGAGGAACGAGGCCGGGCACCCGAGTGCCCGATGACGCCCCGCGCCTGTCTGCGCGAGGGCGTTTCGTCGTTTGAGGGGCCCCTCGAAAGCCAGTGGAAACACTAGCCAAGAGAGGAGGCGACCCATGGCGAAGCCCGACAAGGTGGCGGCCGTCGCCGAGATCGCGGAGAGCTTCCGCACCAGCTCGGCCACTGTCGTTACCCAGTACACCGGCCTCTCCGTGTCCCAGCTGTCCCAGCTGCGCCGCGCTCTCGGCACCAGTGCCAAGTACCGGGTCGCGAAGAACACCCTGGTCAAGCGGGCGGCCGAGGACGCCGGCATCCAGGGTCTCGAGGACCTGTTCGTCGGCGCGACCGCCATCGCCTTCGTCGAGGGTGAAGCTGTCGACGCCGCCAAGGCGCTTCGCGACTTCGCGAAGGACAACAACGCGCTTGTGATCAAGGGCGGCTACATGGACGGCAAAGCGCTGTCCGTGGACGAGATCAACCGGATCGCCGATCTCGACAGCCGTGAGGTCCTGCTCGCCAAGGCGGCGGGCGCGTTCAAGGCGAAGCTGTCCCAGGCCGCCGCGCTGTTCCAGGCGCCGGCGTCCCAGGTCGCCCGCCTGGCTGCCGCGCTGGAGGAGAAGCAGCGCAACGCCGCCGGTACCGAAGCAGCCGAAGCACCCGCCGAGAGCTGAACCACCCCCACACCCGAACTTCTTTAGTTCGTTTTTCTGAGAGGAAGCCATCATGGCGAAGCTGAGCACCGCCGAGCTGATCGACGCCTTCAAGGAGCTGACCCTCCTCGAGCTGTCCGAGTTCGTGAAGGAGTTCGAAGAGGTCTTCGACGTCACCGCCGCCGCGCCGGTCGCCGTCGCCGCTGCCGGCCCGGCCGCCGCTGCCGAGGCTCCCGAGGAGCAGGACGAGTTCGACGTCGTCCTCGAGGGCGCCGGCGACAAGAAGATCCAGGTCATCAAGGTCGTCCGCGAGGTCGTCTCGGGCCTGGGCCTGAAGGAGGCCAAGGAGCTGGTCGAGGCCGCTCCCAAGGCCCTCCTGGAGAAGGTCGACAAGGAGGCCGCCGAGGCCGCCAAGGAGAAGCTCGAGGCTGCGGGCGCCAAGATCTCCATCAAGTGATTCCGGGCGCGCAAGCGCCTGTGCACCACCTCGCGAAAGGGCGGGCATCCACTGCGGATGCCCGCCCTTTCCGTGTCTACGACTTCCTGAGCTGCGGGCCCGCGGCAGCCCCTAGGAGCGGTGTCCGGATCTCCCCGGGGTCCCTAAATCGTGGACCGGGGGCCGCTCAGACCTGCGCCGTTGCCCCGTTTGGGCTACCGTGCTGCCAGTTGGCGATCACGGCGGGGTGACGATGGGACCGGGGCTGGCCAGAAAAGAAAACTGGTGAGTAACCTGTTCGCACTCAGCTCGTTGCACCTGGTTGACGCGGGTTCGTGGGCGCCACCGGCCCACATCCGCCGCCGGCGTGGGTGGCAGGGTGTGGCAGCGGGCGCAATGACGCGGAACAGCTCCTGGAGGTGCGATGGGTGCCGAGGTGGTCATCGAAGGTCTGACGAAGTCCTTCGGTAAGCAGACCATCTGGCGGGACGTCACGTTGACGCTCCCCCCGGGCGAAGTGTCGGCCATGCTCGGCCCGTCAGGGACCGGCAAGTCGGTCTTCCTCAAGTCGATGATCGGGCTGCTCAAGCCCGACCGCGGCCGCTGCGTGATCAACGGTGTCGACATCGTCACCTGCTCCGAGCACAAGCTCTACGAGATCCGGAAGCTCTTCGGCGTCCTCTTCCAGGACGGCGCGCTGTTCGGCTCGATGAACCTCTACGACAACGTCGCCTTCCCACTGCGCGAGCACACGAAGAAGTCCGAGACGGAAATCCGCCGGATCGTCCTCGAGAAGCTCGACATGACCGGTCTGAACGGCGCCGACAAGAAGCTGCCGGGCGAGATCTCGGGCGGGATGCGCAAGCGCGCCGGCCTGGCCCGCGCGCTGGTGCTCGACCCGGAGATCATCCTGGTCGACGAGCCGGACTCGGGCCTCGACCCGGTCCGCACCACCTACATCTCGCAGCTGTTCCTCGACGTCAACGCGCAGATCGACGCGACGTTCCTGATCGTCACGCACAACATCAACCTGGCCCGCACGGTGCCGGACAACCTGGGCATGCTCTTCCGCAAGGAACTGGTCATGTTCGGCCCGCGCGAGGTGCTGCTGACCAGCGAAGAGCCGGTCGTCAAGCAGTTCCTCAACGGCAAGATGCAGGGTCCGATCGGCATGTCCGAGGAGAAGGACTCCGCCCAGATGGCCGCCGAGCAGGCGATGTTCGACGCCGGGCACCACGCGGGCGGGGTCGAGGACATCTCCGGCGTGCCGCCGCAGATGCAGACGACGCCGGGCGTGACGACCCGGATGGGCGCGGTCCGCCGCAAGGACCGGGTCATGGAGATCATGCACCGGCTGCCGCCGGCCGCGCAGGAAAGCATCATCGAGTCGCTGAGCCCCGAGGAGCAGCGCCACTACGGCGTGCGGCCGCACCGCGGGCAGCCGCAGCAGGTCGGTGCGCGCCCGCAGGGCGACGGCGTCCCGAACCAGCACCACGGGCAGCTGCCCGCCGACCAGGTGGCCCGCATCCCGGGCGGCACCCAGCCGCCGAGACCGGGCACGCACCGGATGCCCCCACCACGAGACAACGGGCCAGGTGGCAGGTGAGCTCTCCCGCAACACAGGCGAAGATCCCCGGGATCGGCATGCTCCGCGAGACCGGGAACCTGTTCGCTCTCGGCCTGGACATCGTCCGCGGCCTGTTCCAGCGCCCGTTCCAGCTGCGGGAGTTCATCCAGCAGTCGTGGTTCATCGCGAGCGTGACGATCCTGCCGACGGCCCTGGTGGCCATCCCGTTCGGCGCCGTCATCTCGCTGCAGTTCGGGTCGCTCGCCCGCCAGCTGGGCGCGCAGTCCTACACCGGCGCGGGCTCCGTGCTCGCCACCGTGCAGCAGGCCAGTCCGCTGGTCACCGCGCTGCTGGTGGCGGGCGCGGGCGGCTCCGCCGTCTGCGCCGACATCGGCGCCCGGACCATCCGCGAAGAGATCGCCGCGATGGAGGTGCTCGGCGTCTCCGCGGTCCAGCGGCTGATCGTGCCGCGCACCCTCGCCATGATGCTCGTCGCGCTCCTGCTCAACGGCATGGTCAGCGTCATCGGCGTGCTCGGCGGCTACTTCTTCAACGTCGTGCTGCAGGGCGGGACGCCGGGCGCGTACCTGGCGAGCTTCTCCGCCCTCGCGCAGCTGCCCGACCTCTGGGTCGGTGAGCTCAAGGCGCTGATCTTCGGGTTCATCGCCGCCGTCGTCGCGTCCTACCGGGGGCTCAACCCCTCCGGCGGCCCGAAGGGCGTCGGGGACGCGGTGAACCAGTCGGTGGTCATCACGTTCCTGCTGCTGTTCGTCGTGAACTTCGTGATCACCCTGATCTACCTGCAGATCGTGCCCGGAAAGCTGGACTAGCGCCATGACGTTCCTCCAGGGCGCTAAACGCGTCGTCAACCGACCGCTCCAGACGCTGGACACCCTCGGCGACCAGATGTCGTTCTACGGTCGCGCGCTGCTGTGGACCCCGCGGACCATCCGCCGCTACACCAAAGAGGTGCTCCGGCTGCTGGCCGAGGTGAGCTTCGGCTCCGGCTCGCTGGCCGTCATCGGCGGCACGGTCGGCGTGATGGTCGGCCTGACGCTGTTCACCGGTGTCCTGGTCGGCCTCCAGGGCTACTCGGCGCTGAACTCGATCGGGACGTCGGCCTTCACCGGCTTCCTGACCGCGTTCTTCAACACCCGCGAGATCGCCCCGCTGGTCGCCGGGCTCGCCCTGAGCGCCACGGTCGGCGCCGGGTTCACCGCCCAGCTGGGCGCGATGCGGATCTCCGAGGAGATCGACGCACTGGAAGTCATGGGCGTACCGAGCCTGCCGTACCTGGTGACGACGCGGATCATCGCCGGGTTCGTCGCGGTCATCCCGCTCTACATCATCGGCCTGCTCAGCTCGTACCTCGCGTCGAGACTGGTCGTCATCTACATCTACGGCCAGTCCGCGGGGACCTACGACCACTACTTCGACCTGTTCCTGCCACCGCAGGACGTGCTCTATTCGTTCATCAAGGTGCTGCTGTTCAGCGTCCTGATCATCCTGTCGCACTGCTACTTCGGGTACCGGGCGACCGGTGGCCCGGCCGGTGTCGGCGTCGCGGTCGGCAAGGCCGTGCGGCTGTCGATCGTCACGGTGTCGATCATGAACTTCTTCATCGGGTTCGCCATCTGGGGAACCGACGTCACGGTAAGGATCGCGGGATGAGGGTGCTCCGGCGCAGGCTGCTCGGCCTGCTGCTCATCGCCGTGATGGTCGGCGGGGTGGCGCTGTCCATCGCGCTCTACGACAAGGCGTTCACGCCGGTCGTCACGGTCAAGCTGGAGGCCGACAAGATCGGCAACCAGCTGATCAAGCAGTCCGACGTCAAGGTGCGCGGGCTGATCGTCGGGTCCGTCCAGGACATCGTCGCCACCGATCACGGCGCGGAGCTCACGCTGGCGCTCCAGCCGGACTCCGCGAAGCTCATCCCGGAGAACGTCTCGGCGCGGTTCCTGCCCAAGACGCTCTTCGGCGAGCGGTTCGTCTCGCTGGAGATCCCGAAGGACCCGGCGGCGAAGACGCTCTCCAGCGGCGACGTCATCCCGCAGGACCGCACGTCGAGCGCGGTCGAGCTGGAGCAGGCGTTCTCCCACCTGATGCCGGTGCTGCAGGCGGTGCAGCCGCAGAAGCTGTCGGCGACGCTCACCGCGATCTCGACGGCCCTGCAGGGCCGCGGCGACCAGCTCGGCGACACGCTGTCGCAGCTGGGCACCTACATCGGCGAGCTGAACCCGCACGAGCCGGAGCTGCAGCACAACCTCAAGGCGCTCGCGGAGTTCTCGGACCACCTGAAGGACTCGGCCCCGGACCTGGTGCAGAGCCTCGACAACCTGAGCACGACGACCCGGACCGTGGTCGACGAGCGGCAGAACCTGTCGAACCTCTACGGCAGCCTGACCCAGGCCTCGGTGGACCTGCAGACGTTCCTGCAGAACAACAAGGACAACATCATCTCCCTCGTCGACACCGCCCGGCCGACGGCCGAACTGCTGGCGAAGTACGCGCCGGAGTACCCCTGCGTGATCTCCCAGATGGCGAAGAACGTGCCGCTGATCGACCAGGCGCTCGGCAAGGGCACGAACCAGCCCGGCCTGCACGCGACCATCGAGATCATCGTGCCGCGCGCGCCCTACCAGGCCGGCAAGGAAGAGCCGCGGTTCGACGACAAGCGCGGCCCGCGCTGCTACGACATCAAGGACATCCCGAAGCCGTTCCCGTCCGAGCCGCCGGACGGCGCGTTCAAGGACGGCACGCTGCACCAGGCCGCGCCGAAGAGCGCCGGCGAGGGCCTCAACCCGGCCAAGTTCAAGGCCGACGCGGCCGGCAACGGCGGCAGCGGTGGTGATCTGGCGTACTCGACGGCGGAGCAGGGCTTCCTGGCCGACCTGCTCGGCCCGCAGCTGGGCATGAACGCCGCCGACGTCCCGGGCTGGAGCTCGCTGCTCGTCGGCCCGCTGTACCGGGGTGCGGAGGTGACGGTCAAGTGAGGGGCCTGCTCGCGCCGCTGATCAAGCTCGGCATCTTCGTGGTCGTCACCGTGCTGTTCACGACGATCCTCGGGATCAGCATCGCCAACATCAACACCACCAGCACCAACGCCTACAAGGCCCGCTTCACCGACGCGACGCTGCTGCTGCCCAACGACGACGTCCGCATCGCCGGTGTCCGGGTCGGGCAGGTCAAGGACGTCAAGATCGTGGACAAGCGCCAGGCCGAGGTCGAATTCGAAGTGGACGCCGGGCGGACGCTGCCCGCCGGGGTGACCGCGCAGATCAAGTTCCGCAACCTGGTCGGCCAGCGCTACGTCGCCCTCGGCGAGGGCGACGACAGCTCCGGCAAGACGCTGCAGGTGGGCGGCACCATCCCGCTGGAGCGCACCACGCCGGCACTGGACCTGACCGAGCTGTTCAACGGCTTCAAGCCGCTGTTCACCGCGCTCAACCCCGAGGACGTCAACAAGCTGTCCTACGAGGTCATCCAGGTCCTGCAGGGCGAGGGCGGCACCGTGGAGAGCCTGCTGTCGCACACGGCGTCGCTGGCCACCACGATCGCCGACAAGGACCAGGTGATCGGCGAGGTCATCGACAACCTCAACTCGGTGCTCGACACGGTCAACGCGCACACCCCGCAGCTCAACGACCTGATCGTCAAGCTGCAGCAGCTGGTGTCCGGGCTGGCCGCCGACCGCAAGCCGATCGGCGACGCGATCGAGAGCCTCGGCACCCTCGCCGAGACGACGTCCGGGCTGCTCGGCCAGGTCCGCGAGCCGCTCAAGAACGACATCAGCGCGCTGGGGAACCTGACGCAGCAGCTGAACAAGAACGAGCCGGAGCTGGAGCACTTCATCCAGTTCCTGCCGACCAAGGTGAGCACGCTGACCCGCACCGCGGACTACGGCTCCTGGTTCAACTTCTACGCCTGTGAGTTCTCCGGGAGCGTGAGCTTGCCGCCGCTGATCAACGACGTCGCCCTGCCCCTGATCCCGGCTAACCGGGCGAGGTGCTCCGGATGAAGTCCTTCCAGAAGCGCAACCCCGTGCCGATCGCGCTGGTCGGGATCGTCGTGCTGGCGCTCGGTTTCACCGCCGCGCTCAACTCCGACGACCTGCCGGTGATCGGTGGCGGCACGACCTACAGCGCCGAGTTCAGCGAGGCGTCCGGGCTGCAGAAGGACAACGACGTCCGGATCGCCGGCGTCAAGGTCGGCAAGGTCAGCGACATCGAGCTCGACGGCGCTTCGGTGAAGGTGTCGTTCAAGGTCAAGGACGCCTGGCTGGGCGACCGGACCAGCGCCGCCATCAAGATCAAGACGCTGCTCGGGCAGAAGTACCTGTCGCTGGACCCGCAGGGCGAAGGCGCGCTGAACCCGGGCACCGGCATCCCGCGGGACCGGACGATGGCGCCCTACGACGTGCTCGACGCCTTCCGCGGGCTGTCCCAGACGGTCGACAACATCGACACCAAGCAGCTGGCGAAGAGCTTCGACACGATCTCCCAGACCTTCGCGAACACGCCGGAGGACGTTAAGGGCGCGCTGTCGGGGCTGTCGAAGCTGTCGGACACGATCGCCTCGCGCGACCAGCAGCTGTCGAACCTGCTGGCCAACACCCGCGAGGTGTCGCAGACGCTGGTCGACCGCGACGCCGAGGTGCAGAAGCTGCTGACCGACGGCAACGACCTGCTCGCCGAGCTGGCCAAGCGCGAGGACGCGATCACCGCGCTGCTGGACGGCTCCCGCCAGCTGGCCACGCAGCTGCAGGGCCTGGTCGACGACAACGACAAGCAGCTCGACCCGGTGCTGACCCAGCTCGACCAGCTGACGTCGATGCTGCAGCGCAACCAGGACTCCCTGGCCGAGGGGCTCAAGAAGTTCGCGCCCTTCATCCGCGTCTTCACCAACACCATCGGCAACGGCCGCTGGTTCGACAACTACATCTGCGGCCTGCTGCTGCCGTCGATGGGCCCGATCAACGAAGAGGGGTGCTACACGAAATGAGTGACACCCGCTTCGGGGCTGCCCTGACCAGGGGCTTCACCATCGCGATCGTGCTCGCGCTCGTCGTCGCCGGCGGGATCTGGTGGACCCTCAAGGACGCCGGCCGCAACCACCTGACCGCGTACTTCGCCGGCGCCGTCGGCCTGTACGAGGGCAACAGCGTGCGGATGCTCGGCGTCGACATGGGCACGGTCACCAAGATCACGCCGATGGGCAACCAGGTGAAGGTCGACTTCGAGTACGACCGCAAGGTCGCCGTCCCGGCCGACGCGAAGGCGCTCATCGTGGCGCCGTCGCTGGTGTCCGACCGCTACGTCCAGCTCGCCCCGGCCTACACCGGCGGCCCGCGGATCTCCGACGGCGCGGTCATCGGCCTCGACCGCACCGAGGTGCCCCTGGAGGTGGACCAGCTGGCCGCCAGCCTGGCCCGGGTCAGCGAGACCCTCGGCCCGAACGGCGCCAACAAGTCCGGGTCGCTGTCGAACCTGCTGAACACCGCGGCGGCCAACGTCGACGGCAACGGCCAGGCCCTGCACGACACGATCACCAAGCTCGGCCAGGCGGCCGGCACGCTGTCGGGCAACAAGGACGACCTGTTCGCCACCGTGGAGAACCTCGGCAAGTTCTCGCAGACGCTGGCCGACTCCGACAAGCAGGTCCGCACCTTCGAGGGCAGGCTCGCCGACGTCAGCGGCTACCTGGCGTCCGAAAAGGACAACCTCGCCGCGACCGTGCAGCAGCTGGGCACGACGCTCACCGCGGTGCAGGCGTTCATCGACGCCAACCACGACCGGCTGAAGTCCAATGTGGACAAGCTGGCCGGGATCACGAAGGTGCTCGTCGACCAGCGCAGCTCGCTCGCCGAGATCCTCGACGTCGCCCCGGTCGGCCTGAGCAACCTGGTCAACACCTACAACGGCTCGGCAGGCACGCTCGACGCCCGGCCGAACCTCAACGAGCTGACCCAGCCGCCGCTGGTGATGATCTGCCGGCTGCTCAAGCAGGTCGGCACCAAGGGCATCCCGGACGTGCTCGGCAACGCCTGCGAGAGCATCGCCGGCGTCGTCGACAAGGTGATCCCGCTGCCGTCCGTGGCGCAGACCGTGCAGGCCCTGCAGTCCGGCCAGCTGCCGCCGCTGCCGCTGCCCGTCGCCGGGCAGCTCTACGGAGGTGGCCAGTGAAGAAGCTCCTGACCGTTTCGGCGCTCGCCACGGCGTCCGCGCTGGTCCTGTCCGGGTGTGCCTTCAAAGGCATCTACGACCTGCCGCTGCCCGGCGGCGCCGACCTCGGCGACCACCCGTACACGGTGAACGTCGAGTTCCGGGACGTGACCGACCTGACCCCGCAGGCCGGGGTGAAGGTCGACGAGGTGCCGGTCGGCCGGGTCGAGAACGTCGGGCTCACCAAGGACGGCTGGCACGCGCTGGTCACGCTGCGGGTCAACGGCGGCATCAAGCTGCCGGCCAACGCGATCGCCAACGTCAAGCAGTCCAGCCTGCTCGGCGAGAAGTACGTCGAGCTGGCCTCGCCCGGCGACGACCAGGCCCGCGGCAAGCTCGCCGACAACGCGACCATCCCGCTGGCTCGCACGAACCGCAGCGTCGAGGTCGAAGAACTGCTCGGCGCACTGTCCCTGCTGCTCAACGGCGGTGGGGTCGACCAGCTGAACACCATCACCAAGGAGCTCAACAACGCCACGTCCGGCCGTGAACCGGACATCAAGGCGCTGCTGGACAACGCGAACCAGCTGGTGACGAACCTCGACAAGCAGTCGAAGAACATCACCCGGGCCATCGACGGGCTGAACCGGCTCTCCTCGACCCTCAACGACCAGAAGGACAAGCTGGTCGGCGCGGTCGACAACCTCGGGCCCGGGCTCGGCGTGCTGGAGCAGCAGCGCGGCCAGCTGGTCACCATGCTGCAGGCGCTGGACAACCTCTCCGGCGTCGCGACCGACACGGTGAACAAGTCGCAGAAGGACCTCGTCGCCGACCTGAAGGCGCTGACGCCGACGCTGCAGAAGCTCGGCGAGGCGGGCAACGACCTGCCGAAGGCCCTGGAGATCCTGCTGACGTTCCCGTTCAGCGACCAGGCCGTCAACGGCGTCAAGGGCGACTACTTCAACCTGTTCGCGAAGGTGGACCTGAACCTGAAGACCATCGTCGAGAACCTGGGCAACAGCCGGCAGAACGCCCTCTCCGGGCAGCTGCCGCTGGCCGGCCTGACCGGCGGGGTCCAGGGCACGCCGGCCAACCAGCCGCCACCGCTGCCGATCCCCGGCACCGGGCAGCAGCAGTCGAAGCCGGGCCTGGGCAACCTCTTCGGGCTCCTGCCGGGAGGTGCGGGCTGATGCTGATCCGCCGGACGAAGATCCAGCTGATCGCCTTCGTGGTGATCTCGGTCGTCGCCATCGTCTACGCGCTGGTCCGGTTCGCCGGGCTCGGCAGCGTCTTCGGCAACGACGGCTACACGGTGAAGCTGCAGCTCAACGAGTCGGGCGGCATCTTCACCAACGCCGAAGTCACCTACCGCGGCTACAACATCGGCCGGGTCGGCGAAATGCGGCTCACCCAGACCGGGCTCGAGGCCGACCTGAACATCGACCCGTCGGCGCCGCAGGTGCCCGCGGACCTCGACGCCGTCGTCGCCAACCGGTCGGCGGTCGGCGAGCAGTACGTCGACCTGCGGCCCAAGGCCGACCAGGGCCCGTACCTGGCGGCCGGCTCGGTGATCCCGGCGACCAAGACGACCACCCCGGTCAGCACCGACCGGCTGATCGGCGACCTCGACTCGCTCGCCGCGTCGGTCCCGGTCGACTCGCTGCGCACGGTCGTCGACGAGTCCTACGACGCCTTCCGCGGCACCGGCGGCGACCTGCAGAAGCTGCTGGACACCGCGCGCAGCTTCACCACGACGGCGCAGCAGTACCTGCCGCAGACGATCCAGCTGCTGGACGCCGGCGGCCAGGTGCTGGACACGCAGAACGCCGAGGCGGCGAACTTCGCCTCGTTCAGCAAGAGCCTCAACGAGCTGACCGGCACGCTGAAGAACTCCGACGGCGACCTGCGCAAGCTCATCGGCATCACGCCGCAGGTGGCGGCGCAGGTCAGCCAGGTGCTGCAGGAGTCCGGCCCCGGCCTCGGCGCGCTGACGGCGAACCTGCTCACCACGGCCAACCTGACCGTGACCCGGCTCGACGGCATCGAACAGGGCCTGGTCACGTATCCGGCGCTGGCCGGCGCGGCCGGCAGTGTCGCGCCGGGCGACGGGACCGCCCACCTGGGCCTGGTGCTCAACCTGTTCAACCCGCCGGCCTGCACCAAGGGCTACCTCCCCTACTCGCAGTTCCGCACCGGAAACGACCTTTCCGCGAAGCCGGCGAAGGAGGACGCGTACTGTGCCGAACCTAAGGGCAGCCCGATCAACGTCCGCGGGGCGCAGAACGCACCCTACGGCGGGGTGCCGGTCGCGCCGTCGGACAGCGACGTCGCGGCCAACGCGAACCGGCCGGCCGAAGAGCTGGCCGAGGAGCGGAACACCCGGGGCGTTCCGGGCATCGTCGGCAGTCCCGGCGTCAGCCTGAACAGCCTGGGCTCGCTGCTCGGCCTGTCCTGACGTGGATTTGATGACCGTTACCTACTCTGGAGTGTCATGAGCACGGACGAGCCGGCCGCCACGGCGGTGGAGGACGACGAGTCCACCCCCACGCCGCCGAAGGACCCTTCGCGGATCCTGGTGCTCGGCGCGGGGGCGCTGGCGCTGGCCGCGCTGATCGCGGCGGCGATCTTCGGGGTCCAGTGGTGGGTGGCGGCCGCCGACGACAACGCCGATCTGGCCGCCTCGCGCGAAGCCGTGGTCAAGGCGGGGACGAACGCGCTGAAGGCCTACACCGAGGTCGACTACACCGATCTCGACGGCTTCTTCGCCCGGCAGAAGGCCGTGTCGGACGACAAGATGTCGCAGCAGATCGACCAGTCGGCGCCGACGTTCCGCAAGGCGCTCTCCGACGCCAAGACGAAGGTCACCACGGACGTCCAGGACATCGCCGTCGAGGAGCTGGACGACCACGAAGGCAAGGCCAGCTTCCTCGCCGCCATCGCCACCACCGTCACCCAGGGGGACAAGAGCAGCGCGAAGCCGCTGCGCCTCGAAGTCTCGATGACCCGGGTGGGCGAGGACTGGAAGCTGTCCGGCATCGACAGCGTCCCGCTCGTCGCGGCCGGCCAGTAGCGTCCCCCAGAAGGAGCCTGTAGTGCCCCCCTCCCGCCGCCAGCCGCCGCGCAGCACTCCGACGCCGTCGCGGCGTCCCCGCGTGGCCGGTCTGCGCAAGCCCGCGGACGAGTCCGCCGCCGAGCGGACCGGCCAGCTGCCTGCCGTCCCGCCCGCCGAGACGCGGAAGCCGCGGCCCCGGCCCGCGCCGCGCCCGGCGCCCCGGCCGGCCCCCGCCGAGCCGGTGGCGTCCACCAGCGGGCAGCTCGACACCGCGCCGGCCGAGGACACGCAGGTGTTCGAGGCGGTCGAGACCGAGGAGCCGCAGGTCGACGCGCTCACCGGTGAGCCGTCGGTGGACCCCGTTGACGACCAGGCCCCGGCGCGGCCGGCGCCGCGGCGGAAGAAGCGGGACACCGGGATCGCCAAGCCGACCGAGGAGGCCGAGGTCGCGGTCGCCGAAGCGGACGAGCCGGTGAAGTCCGGGCGGTCGCCGCTGGAGCGCTCGTACCTCGTCGCGGGCGCGCTGGTGCTCGTCGCGCTGGCGCTGGGCTCGCTGGCGTTCTGGTTCAAGTACGAGGAATCGAAGATCTCGTCGGCGACCAGCAACACGGCGCTGCTGGACGTGGCGAAGACGGCCCAGGTCAAGGACGCGGTGTCGAAGGCGGCCGAGGCGCTGTTCTCCTACGACTTCAACAACATCAAGAAGACCGAGGACGCGGCGAACGACCTGCTCGCCAACGACGACGTCAAGAACAAGTACAACTCGCTGATGGGCGAGGTGAAGCGGCTGGCCCCGCAGCAGAAGATGATCGTGACGTGCAAGGTGACGCGCGCGGCGGTGATCATGCTCAACGGCGACCTGGCGAAGGTGATGGTCTTCGTCGACCAGACCTCGACCCGCACGGACACGAAGAAGACGACGGCGGGCACGGCCCAGCTCCACCTGAACGCCCAGCTGCAGGGCGACAAGTGGAAGATCACCGACATGGACACCTACAACGCCCCGAAGGTCCCGGCGGCGTCGCAGGCACCGTCCCCGGCACCCTCGTCGCCCACGCCGACGAAGTGACCCGGCTCGGTAGGGTGGCTGCATGAGCGTGATCCCGGACAGTCACCGCGACCTGCTGGAGCGCCCCCTGTACGCCCACCTGGCCACGATCCGGCCGGACGGGCGGCCGCAGGTGAACCCGATGTGGTTCGCGTGGGACGGCGAGTACGTCCGTTTCACGAACACGACGGTCCGCCAGAAGTACAAGAACGTGACGGCGCACCCGGAGGTCGCGCTGTCGATCAACGACCCGGAGCAGCCGTACCGCTACCTCGAGGTCCGCGGCACGGTCGAGCGCATCGACGACGACTCCTCGGGCGCGTTCTTCGGCGAACTCGCCTCGCGGTACGGGATGCAGCTCGACGGGCCGCCGGGAGACGTCGAGCACCGGGTCGTCTACGTGGTGAAGCCGACGTCGATCAGCAAGCAGTAGTGGGTCTGGAGCGGGCCAGGGCATCGCTGGCCGGGCTGGCGACCGGAGACGCGTTCGGTGCGCAGATCCTGCTGCCGGGCGACCACCGGGACGTCGTCGGCCGCCGCCTGCCGATCCCGCCGTGGCGCTGGACGGACGACACCGAGATGGCGTGTTCGGTGGTCGCGGTGCTGAGCCGGCACGGCGTCATCGACCAGGAGGCGCTGGCGGCTTCGTTCGCGGCGCACGCGGACCCGGCCCGCGGCTACGGCAGGGGCGCCGAGTGGCGCCTGATCCGGATCCGCGCGGGGGAGTCGTGGCAGTCGGTGAGCACGGCGGACGGCCGCGGCTCCTGGGGCAACGGCGCCGCGATGCGCGTCGCCCCGCTGGGGGCGTGGTTCTGCGACGACCTGCCCCAGGTGCTGCGGCAGGCCGAGCTGTCGGCGGAGATCACGCACGCGCACTTCGAGGGGGTGGCGGGAGCGGTGGCCGTCGCCGCGGCGGCGGCGCTTCGGGCCGCGTCGCCCGCGGCGGACCTGCTGCCGTCGGTGATCCCGCTGGTCCCGCCGGGTCGCGTGCGCGACGGGCTCACGGCGGCGCTGCGGGTCTCGGACCCGCGCGAGGCGGCGTCGGTACTGGGAACGGGCCGGGAGCTCGCGGCGCACGACACGGTCCCGCTGGCGTTGTGGATCGCGTCCCGCTTCGCGGGGTCGTTCGTCGACGCGATGTGGACGGCGGCCCAGCTGGCGGAGGACGTGGACACGGTGGCCGCGATCGCCGGCGGCGTCCTGGCGGCGGGCGGAACCCCGCCGCCCCCGGACTGGCTCGCGGCGACCGAGCCCTTGCCGGCCTGGCTCTAGCCCGCCGGGGAGATCGGGCCGCACCGCGTCGCCGCGGCCGTCCGCGGCGATCAGGGGCGGCCGGAACGGGCAATCGGTTACCCCTCGAGCACGGATGATCTCCCGGGCTGCTCGTGGCCACCGCGGCCGCGGGCGGTGTCGCGCCGAGTGGAGTTTTCCCCGGGTGAAAATCGCGGTCCGCTGCGTGGTCCACGCCACAGCTGCCGGCGAGAGAACCCGCAGGTCGAAGCGCACTAGTGGCGCTACCGGCGGGTAACTGGAACACTATTCGGCCGCTCACGCTCCGCTGACCCTCTTCCACGCTGCGCCAACCGGGCCCACCCCCGTGTCGCATCTTGACTCCGGGGCCCGCTGGGGTCACGCTTACTCCCGACGGCGAAACCGGGGCCCTTGCGGGAGGGACCACCGGCTCGCCCGGAGGCATACCTGAAGACGTTGCGAAGCAGGCTGGGCCCCATCGGGAGCGCCCCCTGGACAAGCCGCGACGTTCGGGCTAGACTGCCTCTTTGCGCTGCCCTCTTTCAGGCTGCCCGGAGCCGGTAGTTAGGATAGTGGGCACACGGCACCCTTGACAGTCGCTGATAGCTGTTGCTATGGCGGCCGTCACCGCTCATTGTCCCCGGAAGGACGCATCTTGGCAGTCTCTCCCGCGAACCAGGCCACTGCTGCGACCAACTCGGCTGAATCTCGCTCGGAGGCCACGGGAATCCCCGGCGCGCCCAAGCGGGTTTCCTTCGCAAAGATTCGCGAACCCCTGAACACGCCCAACCTGCTCGACGTCCAGATCCAGTCGTTCCAGTGGTTCACCGGGGACGAAGCGTGGTTCCAGCGCCGTGTCGAAGAGGGTGAGGAGAACCCGGTCGGCGGCCTCGAAGAGGTCCTCAACGAGATCTCCCCGATCGAAGACTTCTCCGGTTCGATGTCCCTGTCCTTCTCCGCCCCGCGCTTCGACGAGGTCAAGGCCTCGATCGAGGAGTGCAAGGACAAGGACATGACGTACGCCGCCCCGCTGTTCGTCACGGCGGAGTTCGTCAACAACAACACGGGTGAGATCAAGAGCCAGACGGTCTTCCTCGGCGACTTCCCGGTGATGACCGACAAGGGCACCTTCGTCATCAACGGCACCGAGCGTGTCGTGGTGTCCCAGCTGGTCCGCTCCCCGGGCGTCTACTACTCCAAGGACATCGACAAGACCAGCGACAAGGACGTCTTCAGCGTCCGGGTCATCCCGAGCCGGGGTGCCTGGCTGGAGTTCGACGTCGACAAGCGCGACACCGTCGGCGTCCGCATCGACCGCAAGCGCCGCCAGCCGGTCACCGTGCTGCTGAAGGCGCTGGGCTGGACCACCGAGGCGATCCGCGAGCGCTTCTCCTTCTCGGAGACCCTGCTCGCCACCCTCGAGAAGGACCACACGGCCGGCACCGACGAGGCGCTGCTCGACATCTACCGCAAGCTGCGCCCGGGCGAACCGCCCACGAAGGAGAGCGCGCAGACCCTGCTGGAGAACCTGTTCTTCAAGGCGAAGCGCTACGACCTGGCCAAGGTCGGCCGGTACAAGGTCAACAAGAAGCTGGGCCTGTCGACGCCGATCGACAACGGGACGCTGACCGAAGAGGACATCGTCACGATCATCGAGTACCTGGTCCGGCTGCACGCCGGCGAGGACAAGATGGACGCCGCGAACGGCACCGAGATCCCGGTCGAGACCGATGACATCGACCACTTCGGCAACCGCCGCATCCGCACCGTCGGCGAGCTGATCCAGAACCAGATCCGGGTCGGCCTGTCGCGCACCGAGCGCGTCGTCCGCGAGCGCATGACCACGCAGGACGTCGAGGCGATCACCCCGCAGACCCTGATCAACATCCGCCCGATCGGCGCGGCGATCAAGGAGTTCTTCGGCACCTCGCAGCTGTCGCAGTTCATGCAGCAGACGAACCCGATCGACGGCCTGACCCACAAGCGCCGCCTCAACGCGCTGGGCCCGGGTGGTCTGTCGCGTGAGCGCGCCGGCATGGAGGTCCGGGACGTCCACCCGTCGCACTACGGCCGGATGTGCCCGATCGAGACGCCGGAAGGCCCGAACATCGGCCTGATCGGCTCGCTCTGCTCCTACGCGCGGGTCAACCCGTTCGGCTTCATCGAGACGCCGTACCGCAAGGTCATCGAGGGCCGGGTCACCGACCAGATCGACTACCTGACCGCGGACGAGGAGGACCGGTTCGTCAAGGCCCAGGCCAACGCGCCGATCTCGGACGACGGCACCTTCGTCGAAGACCGGGTCATGGCCCGCCGCAAGGGCGGCGAGGTCGAGCTGATCGACCCGCTCGACATCGACTACATGGACGTGTCGCCGCGGCAGATGGTCTCGATCGCGACGGCGATGATCCCGTTCCTCGAGCACGACGACGCGAACCGCGCGCTGATGGGCGCGAACATGCAGCGTCAGGCCGTGCCGCTGCTCCGCAGCCAGGCGCCGTACGTCGGCACCGGCGTGGAGCTGCGCGCCGCGATCGACTCCGGCGACATGCTGGTCGCCGAGCAGTCGGGCGTGGTGGAGGAGCTCTCCGCCGACCTGATCACGGTCATGCACGACGACGGGACGCGGAAGGCCTACAGCCTCTACAAGTTCCGCCGCTCGAACCACGGCACCTGCTTCAACCACCGCCCGATCGTCAACGAGGGCGACCGGGTCGAAGCCGGTCAGGTCATCGCCGACGGCCCGTCCACCGAAAACGGTGAGGTCGCGCTCGGCAAGAACCTGCTGGTCGCGGTCATGCCGTGGGAGGGCCACAACTACGAGGACGCGATCATCCTCTCCGAGCGCCTGGTGCAGGACGACGTGCTGACGTCGATCCACATCGAGGAGCACGAGATCGACGCCCGCGACACGAAGCTGGGCGCCGAGGAGATCACCCGGGACATCCCGAACGTCTCCGAGGAGGTCCTGGCCGACCTCGACGAGCGCGGCATCATCCGCATCGGTGCCGAGGTCCGCGACGGCGACATCCTGGTCGGCAAGGTCACGCCGAAGGGCGAGACCGAGCTGACCCCGGAGGAGCGCCTGCTCCGCGCGATCTTCGGCGAGAAGGCCCGCGAGGTCCGCGACACCTCCCTGAAGGTGCCGCACGGCGAGACCGGCAAGGTCATCGGCATCCGGGTGTTCTCCCGCGAGGACGACGACGAGCTGCCCCCGGGCGTCAACGAGCTGGTCCGCGTCTACGTGGCCCAGAAGCGGAAGATCCAGCCGGGCGACAAGCTCGCCGGCCGGCACGGGAACAAGGGCGTCATCGGCAAGATCCTGCCGGTCGAGGACATGCCGTTCATGGAGGACGGCACCCCGGTCGACATCATCCTGAACACGCACGGTGTCCCGCGTCGTATGAACATCGGCCAGATCCTCGAGCTGCACCTGGGCTGGCTGGCTTCGCAGGGCTGGACGATCGAGGGCGACCCGGACTGGGCGAAGAACCTTTCGCCCGAGCTCCGCGACGTCGCGCCTGGCACGAACACCGCCACCCCGGTGTTCGACGGCGCGAAGGAGGAGGAGCTCACCGGGCTGCTCAGCGCGACCAAGCCGAACCGCGACGGCGAGCGGATGGTCAAGGAGAACGGGAAGGCCAACCTGTTCGACGGCCGTTCCGGTGAGCCGTACCCGTACCCGGTCGCGGTCGGCTACATGTACATCCTGAAGCTGCACCACCTGGTCGACGACAAGATCCACGCCCGCTCCACCGGTCCGTACTCGATGATCACGCAGCAGCCGCTGGGTGGTAAGGCGCAGTTCGGTGGCCAGCGCTTCGGTGAGATGGAGTGCTGGGCGATGCAGGCGTACGGCGCCGCCTACACGCTGCAGGAGCTGCTGACGATCAAGTCGGACGACGTGGTCGGCCGCGTCAAGGTGTACGAGGCCATCGTCAAGGGCGAGAACATCCCCGAGCCGGGCATCCCGGAGTCGTTCAAGGTGCTCCTCAAGGAGCTCCAGTCGCTGTGCCTCAACGTCGAGGTGCTCTCCAGCGACGGTGCGGCGATCGAGATGCGCGACTCCGACGACGAGGACCTCGAGCGCGCCGCGGCCAACCTCGGCATCAACCTGTCCCGCAACGAGTCGCCCTCGGTGGACGACGTCGTGCACTGATCCGGTGTCGAGCGGGGACCTGCCTCCCGTGGGTCCCCGCTCCACCGCCGACCCCTCTCTAGCCGACAGGGATTTCTGGGGAGCGACCCCCAGACCCCCGAATAACCCCAAGGGGATCTAGACGTGCTGGACGTCAACTTTTTCGATGAGCTCCGCATTGGTCTCGCCACGGCCGACGACATCCGTCAGTGGTCGTACGGCGAGGTCAAGAAGCCGGAGACCATCAACTACCGGACGCTCAAGCCCGAGAAGGACGGCCTCTTCTGCGAGAAGATCTTCGGCCCGACCCGGGACTGGGAGTGCTACTGCGGCAAGTACAAGCGCGTCCGCTTCAAGGGCATCATCTGTGAGCGCTGCGGCGTCGAGGTGACCCGCGCCAAGGTGCGCCGTGAGCGGATGGGCCACATCGAGCTGGCCGCCCCGGTCACCCACATCTGGTACTTCAAGGGTGTTCCCTCGCGCCTCGGCTACCTGCTGGACCTGGCGCCGAAGGACCTCGAGAAGATCATCTACTTCGCTGCTTACGTCATCACCGGCGTGAACACGGAGCTGCGCCACAACGACCTGCCGACCCTCGAGAACGAGATCGGCGTCGAGCGCAAGAACCTCGAGACCAAGCGTGACGCGGACATCGAAGCCCGCGCGCAGAAGCTCGAAGCCGACCTGGCCGCGCTGGAGGCGGAGGGCGCCAAGTCCGACGTCCGCCGCAAGGTCAAGGAAGGCGGCGAGCGCGAGATGCGCCAGCTGCGCGACCGCGCCGGCCGCGAGCTGGACCGCCTCGAGGAGGTCTGGACGACCTTCACGAAGCTCGACACCCGTCAGCTGATCGCCGACGAGCTGCTCTACCGCGAGCTCGTCGACCGCTACGGCGAGTACTTCACCGGCGGCATGGGCGCGGAGGCCATCCAGAAGCTGGCCACCGAGTTCGACGTCAACGCCGAGGCCGACAACCTGCGCGACACCATCCGCAACGGCAAGGGGCAGAAGAAGCTCCGCGCGCTGAAGCGGCTCAAGGTCGTCGCGGCCTTCCAGGCCACCGGCAACGACCCGCGCGGCATGGTGCTCGACGCCGTCCCGGTGATCCCGCCGGACCTGCGCCCGATGGTGCAGCTGGACGGTGGCCGCTTCGCGACCTCGGACCTGAACGACCTGTACCGCCGCGTGATCAACCGCAACAACCGCCTCAAGCGGCTGATCGACCTCGGCGCGCCCGAGATCATCGTCAACAACGAGAAGCGGATGCTGCAGGAGGCCGTCGACGCGCTGTTCGACAACGGCCGCCGCGGGCGTCCGGTCACCGGCCCGGGCAACCGGCCGCTGAAGTCGCTGTCCGACCTGCTCAAGGGCAAGCAGGGCCGGTTCCGCCAGAACCTGCTCGGCAAGCGCGTCGACTACTCGGGCCGTTCGGTCATCATCGTCGGCCCGCAGCTGAAGCTGCACCAGTGCGGCCTGCCGAAGGACATGGCGCTCGAGCTGTTCAAGCCGTTCGTCATGAAGCGGCTGGTCGACCTGAACCACGCGCAGAACATCAAGTCCGCCAAGCGGATGGTGGAGCGCTCGCGGCCGCAGGTGTGGGACGTGCTGGAAGAGGTCATCACCGGCCACCCGGTGATGCTGAACCGCGCGCCGACCCTGCACCGCCTCGGCATCCAGGCCTTCGAGCCGCAGCTGGTCGAAGGCAAGGCCATCCAGCTGCACCCGCTGGTCTGCGAGGCGTTCAACGCGGACTTCGACGGTGACCAGATGGCGGTGCACCTGCCGCTGTCGGCCGAGGCGCAGGCCGAGGCCCGGATCCTGATGCTGTCGGCGAACAACATCCTGTCGCCGGCGTCGGGCCGCCCGCTCGCCATGCCGCGGCTGGACATGGTCACGGGTCTGTTCCACCTGACCCGCCTCACCGAGACCGCCGAGGGCGCGGGCAACGCGTACTCGTCGACGGCCGAGGCGATCATGGCCTACGACCGCAAGGCGCTGAGCCTGCACGCCCCGGTCAAGATCCGCATCACCGACCGTCAGCCGGCCAAGGCCGACGAGGCGGCGCTGGCGGAGAAGGGCTGGGAGCCGGGCAAGGCGTGGCTGGCCGAGACGACCCTGGGCCGCGTGCTGTTCAACGAGCTGCTGCCGGCGGACTACCCGTTCATCAACGAGCCGATGCCGAAGAAGCGGCAGGCCGCGATCGTGAACGACCTCGCCGAGCGGTACTCGATGACCCAGGTCGCGCAGACCCTGGACCGCCTGAAGGACGCCGGCTTCTACTGGGCGACCCGGTCGGGCGTCACCGTCGCCATCTCGGACGTGCTCACCCCGGTGGGCAAGAAGGCCATCCTCGACGAGTACGAGGGCAAGGCCTCCCAGGTGGAGAAGCGCTACCAGCGCGGTCAGCTGTCGCACGCCGAGCGCAACAACGAGCTCGTCAAGGTGTGGACGCAGGCCACCGAAGAGGTCCACAAGATCATGGAGACGGCGCTGCCGGACGACAACCCGATCGCCATGATCGTGAAGTCGGGCGCCGCCGGTAACATGACGCAGGTCCGGTCCCTGGCCGGTATGCGTGGCCTGGTGTCGAACCCGAAGGGTGAGTACATCCCGCGTCCGATCAAGGCCAACTTCCGTGAAGGCCTGTCGGTGGCGGAGTACTTCATCGCGACGCACGGTGCCCGGAAGGGTCTGGCGGACACGGCGCTCCGTACCGCCGACTCTGGTTACCTGACCCGGCGTCTGGTGGACGTCTCGCAGGACGTCATCGTCCGCGAGACCGACTGCGGCACCACCCGCGGCATCATGATGCCGATCGGCGAGGACATCGGCGACGGCAAGGTCCTGCGCGACCAGCACGTCGAGACCAGCGTGTACGCGCGGAACCTCGCCACGGACGCGGTGGACGCCAAGGGCAACGTCGTGCTGAACGCCGGCGACGACATCGGCGACCCGGCCATCGACAAGCTGATCTCCAGCGGCATCGCGAAGGTCAAGGTCCGCTCGGTGCTGACCTGCGAGTCGGTCGTCGGTATCTGCGCGACCTGCTACGGCCGCTCGATGGCGACCGGTCTGCTCGTCGACGTCGGCGAGGCCGTGGGTATCGTCGCGGCCCAGTCGATCGGTGAGCCGGGTACGCAGCTGACGATGCGTACGTTCCACCAGGGTGGTGTGGCCGGTGACGACATCACGACCGGTCTGCCGCGTGTCCAGGAGCTGTTCGAGGCCCGCGTCCCGAAGGGCAAGGCGCCCATCGCCGACGTCGACGGCCGCGTGCGGATCGAGGAGAGCGAGCGGTTCTGGAAGATCACCCTCATCCCGGACGACGGGGGCGAGGAGATCGTCTTCGACAAGCTGTCCAAGCGGCAGCGGCTCGCGAACACCCCGAACGGCCCGCTGGGCGACGGTGACCACGTGCACGTCGGTCAGCAGCTGCTCGAAGGCACGCCGGACCCGCACGAGGTGCTGCGGGTCATGGGGCCGCGCGAGGCGCAGATCCACCTGGTGGACGAGGTCCAGAAGGTGTACCGGGCGCAGGGTGTGTCGATCCACGACAAGCACATCGAGGTCATCGTCCGGCAGATGCTGCGCCGGGTGACGATCATCGACTCCGGTGCCACGGACTTCCTGCCGGGCGAGCTGCCCGAGCGGACCAAGTTCGAGGCGACGAACCGGGCCGCGGTCGCCGAAGGCGGCGAGCCGGCTTCGGGCCGTCCGGTGCTGATGGGGATCACGAAGGCGTCGCTCACCACGGACTCGTGGCTGTCGGCGGCGTCGTTCCAGGAGACCACGCGAGTCCTGACCGACGCGGCCATCAACGGCCGCTCGGACAAGCTCGTGGGCCTCAAGGAGAACGTGATCATCGGTAAGCTGATCCCGGCCGGTACGGGCATCAACCGGTACCGCAACATCCAGGTGCAGCCGACCGAGGAGGCCCGGGTCGCGGCGTACGCGATCCCGTCCTACGACGACGGCTACTACACCCCGGACGTGTTCGGTACGGGTACCGGTGCCGCGGTGCCGCTGGACGACTACGACTTCGGCCGCGACTTCCGCTGAAGCTGATTCGACGAAAGGCCCTCGCCGGGTTTCCGGCGGGGGCCTTTCGGCGTTTCGCAACCGTCACCGAAACGGGTATTCACCCGGCTTTCCGGTCGCTAGAGTTGCCCGTGTTCACGCGGTTCGGGGGTTCGCGCGTTTCCAACGGGTAATCAGGGGTGACTGTTCGTGAACATTTCCAGAGGGGCGAGATCTCTCGCGCGCGGGTTCGCCGCGTTGACCGCCGCAGCTGTGCTGACCAGCGTGTTCGCCGGTCCGGCCGGGGCGGACGAGCCGACGCCGACCACCACCGCGCCGTCCACGTCCGAAGCGCCGGCTTCGGAGCCGAGTTCCGCACCGAGTTCCACCGCGCCGGAGAACAAGCCCGCGGCCGCGCAGCCGCAGGCCGCCGCGGACGAAAAGGCGCAGGTCGTTGTCACGGCCGCCCTCAGCAAGGGTGAGTACGAGTCCGACGAGGACATTCCCTTCACCTTCACGCTGAAGAACACCGGAACGGTTCCCGCCAAGGGCCTCCACCTCGCCCAGGGCATGAGCAAGCCGACCGACCTGCTCGTCTTCTTCGATGACAACGGCTGGGGACAGCTGGTGCAGCAGTCGGGTATCGACCTCCCGCCGGGGGAGAGCTTCGAGCTGAAGAAGACCGGGAAGATCCGGGACGTCACCCAGGCCGAGGTGGTCCTCGAGGGTCAGGTCTTCTACGGCGACGGCAGCACTGTCGACAGCTTCAGCGCGACGGCGAAGGTCAAGCAGGCTCTGCGGCCCGCCAAGGGCACGGTGTACGGCGACCGGAACGGCAACGGCGTCTTCGACGACGGTGAGCAGCTGTCCGGCATCCCCCTCACGCTGCGGTACGTCAACGGCTCGAACCAGTACGAGGCCACGAGCGGCCCCGGCGGCAAGATCAACTTCGGCGACGTCCCGTCGGCCACGTACTACCTCGGTGGCGTGCCGGCCGGCGACTGGCTGATCCCGTTCCAGTACATCCACGTCGGAGCGGACTCGAAGGACCTGCTCATCCGCTTGGTGCCGCCGATGAAAGACGCCCTGAAGGCGTCGTTGGCGTTCACCAAGGACAGCTACCAGGCCGGCGACATCGCGCACCTCACCGTGACGCTTTCCAACTCCGGTCCGATCCCGCTCACCGGCGTCGTGGCCTCGTGCGACCGCTTCGGCTCCGACTTCGCGCTGAAGACCGGCCCCGGCTGGGGTGACCTCTACACCTTCGCCGACGGCGTGACGATCGCCCCCGGTCAGACGCGGACCTTCGACGTCTCCGAGCAGGTGCCGGAGGCGGCCCGCACCAGCGGCGTCGTCACGGCAGACTGCGACTTCGGCTACCGCGAAGTCGGCATCGAGGAGCACCCCGTCGCCGGCGCCCAGGCGGCGGTGCCGGGGGTCAAGGCGACCGTGGTCGGCGACGTGGCCGTCTACGACGACCGCGGTGAGATCAAGGAAGCCGTCGCCGGGACCAAGGTCGTGCTGGTGTCCGACCGGCACTGCCCGGTCACGGCCGAGCAGACGACCGACGCGAAGGGGCACTTCGAGTTCCGCGACGTGGTGCCCGGCCCCGACTACCGGCTCTACTTCCTGCCGCCGAAGGGCTGGAAGGTCAAGGACGACAACCCCCTGTCGATCTTCGTCCGCGGCCCGGCGGACCGGCCGGTCAAGCTCCAGGTCGAAGCCGAGCAGGGTGACGCACCGCTGCCCGAGGTGCCCGCCAACCCGGCGGACTGCACGGCCGGCGCCCCGACGTCGACGACGACCGCCGCGGCCGGTGGGACCGGCGGTGGCCAGAGCGGCGCCTCCGGGCTGGCCAGCACCGGCGTCGACGCGATCGGCCTCGGCGGGCTCGCGCTGCTGGCGCTCGCCCTCGGCGGTGGCCTGGTGTTCGGCGCCCGCCGCCGTCGCCGCACGATCTGACGAAGAAAGCGAAGCGCCCCCGGTCCACTGTGGACCGGGGGTCGCCGCGTTTCCCAGCTACGACCAGGGGTGACTTTTTCGTGAACGTATCCAGAAGCGCGAGATCCCTCGCGCGCGGTTTCGCCGCGGTGACGGCCGCGGCCGTGCTGACCGGCACGTTCGCCGGCCCGGCCGGGGCGGACGAGCCGACGCCGACCGCGACCTCGGCCGCGCCGTCCACGGCGGAGGCGCCGGCCAGTTCGGAGGCACCGGCGCCGAGCTCCACCGAGCCGGAGAACAAGGCGGCTGCGGCGCAGCCGCAGGACGCGCCCGCGCCGCACGCGCAGATCAAAGTCTCGGTCATCGACTTCGTGGGCGACCACGCGTCCGACAAGGAGATCCACTTCAGGTTCCAGCTGACGAACACCGGTGACGCCACCGCGACGGGTGTCTGGGTCATCCAGCACCTCGACCGGCCGACCGACCTGCAGGTCGGCGACGTGCCGGGCTGGAACGACCTGACTTCGTACGGAAAGGGGATCAAGCTCGAGCCGGGGCAGACGTACGAGCTGGCGATGACCGGGCACATCCGGGACATCGGCAAGGACACCGTGACCTTCCGCGGCGCCGTGTTCGACGGCTCTCAATCCGGGGGCGCCAACCCGGACTTCGACGAGTCGGCAAAGGTCATCCGGGCCGAGGGCGATGCGTCGGGCGTCGTGTACGGCGACAAGAACGGCAACGGCGTCCGCGACAGCGGTGAAGCGCTGGCCGGGATCAAGCTCACCCTCCGGTACGTCCACGGCGACGTCAGCTACACCGCGACGAGCGACGAGAACGGCAACCTCACCTTCAATGTCCCGGCCGCGGACTACTACATCGGCGGTGATGTGGTCAACGGCTGGCTGTTCCCGTGGCGCGTCGTCCACATCGGCGCGGGAACGAAGCTGGATCTCCGCGGCGCACCACCGCTGAACGGCGCGCTCAAGGCCTCGATGAAGTTCACCAAGGACAGCTACCAGGTCGGCGACGCCCTGCACCTGACCGTCACGCTGTCCAACTCGGGCAAGATCCCGCTCGTCGGGATCGTGGCCGGCTGCAACCGGGTGGGCAACCCGTACATCCTGCAGGGCGACGGCCTCGGCTGGGGTGACCTGGTCTGGTCGCGTGGGGTGACGATCGGCGCCGGTGAAACGCGCACGTTCGATGTCACCGACACGGTGCCGGAGGCCTCGTTCAACCGCGGCTTCGTCGCTGCCGCCTGCGACTTCGGGTACTCCGAGGTCGACAGCGAAAACCACGTCGAGGCGAACACCCGGGCCACCGTGCCCGGCGGTGTCGGTGCCATCGTCGGTGAGGTCGAAGTCGTCTCCGACCAGGGCCAGGTGGTCCGAGGCGTTCCCGGCGTGAAGGTCGTGCTGACCGCCGAGCAGGCCTGCCCGGTCATCGGCGAGCAGACGACGGACGAGAAGGGGCACTTCGAATTCCACAAGCTGGTTCCGGGGCTTGACTACAGTGTTTACTTCCTGCCGCCCAAGGGTTGGAGGATCAAGTACGACAACCCGACCTCTGCCGATGTCTTCGCCCCGGAGGACCGCCCCGAGTCTCTGGGGATCCAGGCCGAGGAAGGTGACGCGCCCCTCCCGACGGTGCCTGCCAACCCGGCCGACTGCACTGCCGTCACCCCGGCCTCGACGACTCCCGCCGCGGCCGGTGGGACCGGCGGTGGCCAGAGCGGCGCCTCCGGGCTGGCCAGCACCGGCGTCGACGCGGCCGGCCTCGGCGGGCTCGCGCTGATCGCCCTCGCCCTCGGGGGCGGCCTGGTGTTCGGCGCCCGCCGACGCCGCTCGGCGTAAACCACGAGCAGAGCGCCCCGCGGTCCACAGTGGACCGCGGGGCGCTTTCGCGTCAGTGCAGGCTTCCCCGGGACACCGGGAAGTCGAAATACGTGTCCGGGAACGGCTCGCCGTTCAGCGTGAAGTGCCACCACTCCTCGGGCAGGTTGCGGAAGCCCGCCGCGGCCATCGTCGAGCGCAGCAGGTCGCGGTTCCGGCGGGCGACGCCGGTGATCGCCGGGTTGTCGGTGTGGGCGAGCGGGTCGAAGCAGTCGTAGCCGGTACCCATGTCGACCGTGTTGTCGGGGAAGCGCTGGTCCCGCGGCGCGAAGCACGCCTCGAGCGGCTCGCCCGGCCGGTACGGCCGCTGGAACGCCGGCGGGAGCCGGACCAGGGTCAGGTCCATCGTGCTGCCGCGGCTGTGCCCGGACTTCTCGGCGATGTACCCGTCGGCGAAGAGCCGGTCCTTGGCGACGTTCGGGTAGAACTCCGCCTTCATCTTCTCGTCGGCCAGGTCCTTGGCCCACCGCACGAAGTGGTCCACGGCGCGCTGCGGCCGGTAGCAGTCGTAGACCTTGAGCGTGTAGCCCCGCCGGACCAGCTGCGCCTGCGCCTTCCGCAGCCCTTCGGCGGCCTGCCGGGTCAGGATGCACAGCGGCTGGCGGTACCCGTCGACGCGCCGGCCGACGAAGTTGTGCCGCGTGTCGTAGCGGATGTCCTGCAGGATCGACGGCGCGACGTCGGAGAGCGCGACGAAGTCGCGAGACGGAGTGGCTTGCGCGGGTGTGGGCGCAGCGAGTCCGCCCAGGGCGGCGAGGGTGACGGCGAGGGCACGCACGCGGCGGGTGAAGATCGGCATCCCTCTCGTCTAGCAGCCCCGTCGCCGGTGCGCAGCCGCCTTCCGGGCGGCTCCTCGGTCAGGACCAGCCTTCGGACGTCGTCGCGCGGAGGAAGTCGTCCGAGGGCGGCTGCACCGGCCGTCCCTCGAACTGCGTCGACAGCACCACCGACGACCGCAGCTCGCCGTGCTTGCCCAGCCGCTCCAGCAGTCCTTCGAAGTGCTCGAGCGACGCCGCCCGGATCTTCAGCATCGTGCAGTGGTCGCCGCTCAGCCGGTGGATCTCCACGACCTCCGGGTAGTCCTCGGACTTCGACGTCTTCAGCAGGCAGCTGCTCAGCGCGCACCGCATCTCGACGAACGCCTGCAGCGGCTGGCCCGCGCGCCGAGCGTCGACCTGGGCGCGGTAGCCGGTGATCACCCCGGTCTCTTCCAGCCGCCGCACCCGCTCGGCCACCGCCGGCGCGGACAGGTTGATCCGCCGCCCGAGCTCCTTGAACGACAGCCGCCCGTCGGCCTGCAGCAGGTCGAGCAGCCGCCAGTCGACGTCGTCCAGCGCCTTTTCCGAACGGAAGGTCATGGGCAGCATTTTCCTTCCGATGCGCGGGCGGGGCGAGCGAAATCCCGTTCATCGCCCCTTCGAACCGTGGCCGGATTTCCCTAACGTTGCTGGTCATGGGGACTTTCACGGTGACCGGCCGGACCCGGTCGATGGGGGCGCTGTTCGCCGGTGTCGCGTTGCTCAACACGGCCACGGTCGGCCTGGGCACGGCGGCCACGCTGATCGTCGCGGCGGGCAGCGGCCCGGTCTGGAGCGGGCTGCCGAGCGTCGCGAACGTGCTCGGCACCGCGGCGGGCGCGCTCGGCGCCGGGACGCTGCTGCCGGTGCACGGCAGCCGCCGCGTGCTGGCCGCCGGCTACGGCACCGCCGCGGCCGGCGCGCTGGTGGCCTTCGCGGGCGCCCTGGCGACGTCGGTCGTGCCGCTGCTGCTGGGCATCCTGCTGGTCGGGCTCGGCAACGGCGGGGCGCAGCTCTCGCGGTACCTCGCCGCGGACCTGTACCCGGAGGAACGCCGGGGCCGCGCGCTCTCGACCGTCGTCTGGGGCGGGACCATCGGCGCCCTCGCCGGGCCGGCCCTGATGGCCCCGGCGGCCGACGTCGCGGCCGGCTTCGGCTGGCCGTCGCTGTCCGGTCCGGCCGCGGTGGCGGTCCTGGCCACCGCGGGCGCGGCGCTGGCGGCGGCGTTCCTGCCGCGGCACGTGCCTCCGCCGCGCGAGGAACCCGCCGCCCGCGGCCCGGTGCGGCCGGCCGGCTTCGCACGGCCGCTGGTCGCGATGGTCGCCGCGCAGCTGACGATGGGCGCGGTGATGACGATGACGCCGTTGCAGCTGCAGGCGCACGGGCACGGCCTCGGCGTCGTCGGCTGGGTGCTGGGCGCGCACCTGTTCGGGATGTTCGCGCTGGCGCCGCTGTCCGGCCGGATCGCCGACCGCTGGGGGCCGCGCGTCGCGATCAACGCCGGGCTCGGCGTGCTGGCGCTGGCGACGGCGACCGCGCTCGCGGCCCCGACGGCACACACGTCCGGCCTTCCGATCGCGTTGTTCCTCCTGGGCTACGGCTGGAACCTCGTGTTCGTCGGCGGCAGCGCGCAGCTGAGCCGCGACCTCGCCCCGGACACGCGCCGCCGGGTGCAGGGCACGGTCGACGCGGTCGTCTGGTCGGCGTCCGCGCTGGCCGGGCTGGGGTCCGGGGCGTTGTTCGCCGGCGGCGGGTACGCGCTGGTGGCGGTGGTCGGCGGGGTGCTCGCCCTGCTCCCGCTGGCGGTCTCGGTCGCCCGTGACGGCCGGTAGCCGGGTCGTTGTCGGCAAATCTCTCGTCCCGGCGGCCGCCGCGGCGCGGCCAAGATGGGCCGTGGCTGACTCTGTGCCCTTCACGGACAACTTTTCGGACCTCTCCAACACGCAGGGGTACCAGTTCGAGTTCCGCTGCGAGCGCTGCGGCAACGGCTTCCGCTCCGCCTTTCAGCGCGACAACGTCGAGACCGGCCGAAGCGTGCTTCGCGCCGTGGGCTCGTTCTTCGGCGGGACGCTGCGCGACCTGAGCAATTCGGCCGACCAGTGGCGCTACGACCGCGCGACGAACTCGCCGGCCAAGGACAAGGCCCTGGCGGCGGCGGTCGAGGAGATCACCCCGAGCTTCCGCCAGTGCCGCGGCTGCGGCGACTGGATGTGCGAAGCCCAGTGCTGGAACGAGGAGATCGGCCAGTGCCTGCGCTGCTCGCCGAGCGTCGCGGAGGAGATCTCGCGGGCCCAGGCCTCGGCCCAGCGCGACCAGATCTGGGACAAGGCTCGCGAGAAGGACTGGACGACGGACCTGGACCTCGACACCCGGGCCAAGGTCACCTGCCCGGGCTGCGGCCTGAAGGCCGACGGCGGGAAGTTCTGCTCGTCCTGCGGCACGTCGCTGGCCCTGAAGGTCGCCTGTGGCGGCTGCGGCAACGAAGGCAACAAGCCGGGCGCGATGTTCTGCTCGGACTGCGGCGCCAAACTCTGATCCGGCGGATCCACGCCGCCCCGGGCACCATGAGGGTATGACGCCCGTCACGAAGCGCCTCACGGTGATCGCCGTCGTGCTGATCGCCGCCGGGGCGATCCTGCTTTCGGTAGGTGCGATCGGCTTCCGGGCGACGTCGGACGAACCCGACGCCAACATCGGCGCGGGGTTCGCCCTGCTGGCCGGGCCCTACGTCGTGGGGCTCGGGGTGTTGTTCGCGTTGTCGGCGGGGTTGACCCACCTCACCTCGCGTCGCCGTTGAACCGCCACAGCGCCGCGGGCAGGTGATCGGCCAGGTCGGCGAGGTACTGCGCCTCGGCGGTGAGGTTATGCCGCGTCGCGCAGCCCTGGCCCCACGTCCGCGCGGCGCCGTTCTCGAGCACGACCTCGCGCTGCCCGAACCGCGGGTTCGCCGCCAGCCACCGGGCCAGCTCGGCGTCGAGCGTCGAGTCCGGCGGCAGCGTCGGCATGGACACCGGCCGGCCCGGGACGATCCGCAGCTCCGGGCCCGGCGGCACCCGCACCTGGGTGACGTGCAGGTCGCGGAAGTACGTGTGGTCGTCGAAGTGCCGGTAGGACTCCCGCGTGTCGATGCCGAGCACCGGCCGGTCGCCGAGGCGGAACTCGACCCAGGGATCTGCCGGCGCACCGCTCAGCGGTCGCCCGGTCGGGTGAATCACGCCGAAGGACGGAGCCGCGCCGCCGTCGCCGCTGCCGAACATGCCGCCCCGTTCCGCCGCGAACGCCTTGAACCAGTGGCCCGCGCGGCTCGCGGCGGCCTTCCGCTGCGACCGCCACCAGACGGTGGCGGCGACCGCGGCCACGACCACCAGCACACCGATCGTGAAGAGCGTCTGCATCGTCAGAAGTCCAGGTCCTCGCGGGTCTCCTCGACGGACTGGTCCCGGCCGGTCCCGTCGTAGTCGCTCGTCTTCTTCGCGTTCTTGACGTGGCTGTTGAGCTTGCCGAGGTGGTCGTTCACGGTCTTGGCCGGGTTGTCGCCGGGGTTGGCCGGGTTGAAGCCGAGCACGCCCTTGACCGCCGCTTCGCCGCCCTTCTTCAGTGCCTCGGTGGTGGCCGCCTTCAGCATCGTCTTCCGGTAGTCGACCTTGCCCGCGGCGTCGAGGACCGGGTTTTCGAAGGCCTTCGCCCAGCGCTTGCCGATCAGGCCCCTGTCGCCCACGGCCTTCTGGAGCAGGTCCTTGCCTTCGTTCTCCTCCGCGATCTTCGTGAGCGACTTGCCCAACGTCGTCGAGGCGAACTTCTGCTGCAGCTTCCGGAGCCAGTCGAGCACCTTCTGCAGCAGCTCGCGCAGCTTGTTCACCTTCTGGGTGGTCTTCGCCGTCGTCTGGGCCGCCTTGACCTCGGTCACCGGGGCCGCGGCGGACAGCGAAGCCCCGCAGGTCGGCACCGCGGCGGCCAGTGCGGGCACCCACAGCAGGATCAGCCAGGTCACGAACTCGGTGAGGATGGCCTTGACCAGGTCCTCGACGAAGCTCATGAGCATGCTGTTCAGCTGCAGCATCCGGGCCAGGTCGCCGGACTTCCCGGCGACGCCCTCGATGCCGTGCGCGAACTCGCCGAGCGCCGCCTTCGCCGCGTTGCCCGCGTCGCCTTCCCAGTCCTTGAGGGAGGTGTCGGCGACCTCGGCGAAGTTCTTGGCCAGCCTGTCCAGGCCGGTGGCGATCGCGCCGAAGTTCTCCGCCGCGATTCCCAGCGCGGGGCCGTCGCCGCTGACGAAGTGGATCGCGTCCTGGATCGGCTGGACGGCGTTGACCAGGAAGTTCAGCCCCTGCCCGACCAGCCAGCCGAGCGGGTCGGTCGCGATGTCGGTGATGGTGCTCGAACTCGACTGGATGAAGCTCGCGGTGTCGGTGGCGATCGTGCCGAGCGCGAGGGTGATGTCCGCGCCGTCGGGCTGCGGCGCGAAGACGGCCTTCGTCACCGAGACGGCGTCCTTGCCGACGGTGACCGCGCTCCCGGCGAACGGCGTCGCCTTGACCGCGTTGTCGACGTTCACCCCGAGCACGGTCTTCGGGTCGTCGGGCTTGACGGTGACACCGCTCGCGACGTCTTCCACCTCGGCCATGGCGTTCCCCTCAGTGCTTTTTCGGGCCGTCGAGCAGGGTCTCGACCTGGCCGAAGAAGGTCTTGTGGTCGTCTTCGACGCCTTGGTAGACGTTCGCCGCGTCGGTCAGCTTGGCCTGCGCCGACGCCAGGCCGTCCGCGATGGACGCCAGCAGCGAGTGCAGTTCCCGCAGGGTGTCGTCGTAGCCGCCCTTGGTGAAGAGGCCGACCACGCCCCACGACTTGTCGCCGACGTCGGCCTGGGCCACCTTTTCGGTGATCTTCGCGCCCTGCTCGCGGTACTTCTCCAGGTCGCCGACGTACTTGTGCAGCGCGTCGACCCGGACCCGGTAGCCGTCGGACATCAGTCCTCCTCGTCGAACAGGTTGCGCAGGAAGCGGTCGCCCGCGGACGGCCCCGGCGCGGGCGGCGCCGCCGGCGGATCGGTCGGGCGGAGCACCCGCTGCTCCGAGAAGTCCTGCGGTGCTTCTGGTTCCCCGGGGAGCTTCGACCGCAGTTCCTCGACGGTGGTTCCGAACGCCACGGCCTGCGTCTCGAGGACCTGGTCGACCAGGCCGAGGTCGTCGCCCATGTTCTCCTCGACGATCACGGCCTGCCGCCGCGCCGCTTCGCCGACGGCCTCCCGCAGCGTGGTGAGGAGCGTGGCCGAAAGCGCCTGCGGGCCCTTGGCCAGCGCGGCCTCGGTGAACTTGACGTCCAGCACGGCCCCGCCGGGCCCGGTCACCACGGTGACGCCCCCGTCCGGCGACGCCGCGCTCGCCCGCAGCTCGGTCAGCTGCTGCTGCATCGCGCCCAGCCCGGCGAACCGGTCGTCGGCGTGGCGGATGCCCGCCTGGAACCGCTCGAACTCGGCCACCAGGTGCTCGAACTCGCCCGACATGCGCTCGCCTCTCCGTTTTGTGGTGCACCCATCGTGACCCGCCGGCCGCACTGTGACGCACGGAACGGCCGATCCGATCCCACTGCATCACCCGACCGGGTAATGGGTAGGTTTCGGCTCGAGAGGGAAGCAGGGGACAACGCGCGAGGAGTGTGTGATGACCAGCACCGAAGGGGCTCCGGGCCCGGCCGAAGAACCGAAGTCGACGGGCAGCCACGCGGCCCCGGAGGGCGCCGGCGTGCACCCGCTGATCGACCTGTCCCGCGACCCGAACCCGGGCAAGCCGGACCACGCCAAGCCCGACGAGGACTGAGCCCGAGCCGGTCCCGCCGACGTCATGAAAGAGTCGTTCATGACATCGAAGCCGGGGCGCTGAGGTCAGGGCGCCCCCGCGGCGCTGGGCCGGCGGCCCAGCAGGCGCGGCCCCAGCGCACCTGGTCGGAGGCGGTGCGCTGGTGAGGCCGGGTCGCCGGACGCCGTGAAAGGGTCGTTCAGGTCGCCGGATGTCATGAACGACTCGTTCATGACATCCGGGCGGCGAGCGTGACCGGCCCCGCGACCCGAGGTGTGGAATGTCCCGCAGGCCCGGGGCGTTGAGAGGTACGCTGGAGGTTCGCCGACCTACAGACCCCCCGCCGCGCTCCTCCCGGACCCGGGCGGGTATCTTTGGAGACCGTGCCCGGCATGCGTCGGGCCGCTCCGCGTGCCGTGCGGCATGGTCGGGGTGCTCAGGCACCCGGTCACCGGCTTCGGCAGGTCGGGGTTCCGACGGAAATCCCTCCGGGAAGTTACCGGTCGTCAGACCGTGACGCGGGCCGACACGCCCGACCGCGGGGGCCGGTGAAGACACGAAGAAGCAGATCACGACAGGAAGCTGGTCCATTGCCCACGATCCAGCAGCTGGTCCGCAAGGGCCGCCAGGACAAGGCTGCCAAGCAGAAGACCGCGGCCCTCAAGGGGAGCCCGCAGCGGCGTGGCGTGTGCACTCGCGTGTACACCACGACCCCCAAGAAGCCGAACTCGGCGCTGCGCAAGGTCGCGCGTGTGAAGCTGACCAGCGGCATCGAGGTCACCGCCTACATCCCCGGTGAGGGCCACAACCTGCAGGAGCACTCGATGGTGCTCGTGCGTGGTGGTCGTGTGAAGGACCTTCCGGGTGTCCGTTACAAGATCATCCGCGGTTCGCTCGACACGCAGGGTGTCAAGAACCGCAAGCAGGCGCGCAGCCGGTACGGCGCGAAGAAGGAGAAGAGCTAATGCCCCGCAAGGGTCCGGCCCCCAAGCGGCCGCTGATCTCCGACCCCGTCTACGCCTCCCCGCTGGTCACCCAGCTGGTGAACAAGGTGCTGAAGGACGGGAAGCGGTCCCTGGCCGAGCGCATCGTGTACGGCGCGCTCGAAGGCGCTCGCGAGAAGACCGGCACCGACCCGGTCGTCACGCTGAAGCGCGCCCTCGACAACGTGAAGCCCACCATCGAGGTGAAGAGCCGCCGCGTCGGTGGTGCCACCTACCAGGTGCCGATCGAGGTCAAGCCGGGTCGTTCGACCACCCTGGCGCTGCGCTGGCTGGTCTCCTTCTCGCAGGCTCGCCGCGAGAAGACGATGATCGAGCGCCTGCAGAACGAGCTCCTGGACGCTTCCAACGGCCTCGGTGCCTCCGTGAAGCGTCGCGAAGACACGCACAAGATGGCCGAGTCCAACCGGGCCTTCGCGCACTACCGCTGGTAAGTAGTTCGGCATCGCCGCCCGTCTTTTGGGCCAGCCATGCCGGGCCCCAAGCTTGAGAACAGGGGAACACTCTCGTGGCACGTGAAGTGCTGACCGACCTGAACAAGGTCCGCAACATCGGCATCATGGCCCACATCGACGCCGGCAAGACGACGACCACCGAGCGGATCCTGTTCTACACCGGGGTCAACTACAAGATCGGTGAAGTCCACGACGGCGCCGCCACCATGGACTGGATGGAGGAGGAGCAGAAGCGGGGTATCACCATCACCTCGGCTGCCACCACCACCTTCTGGGACGACCACCAGATCAACATCATCGACACCCCGGGCCACGTCGACTTCACCGTCGAGGTGGAGCGCAACCTCCGGGTGCTCGACGGTGCGGTCGCCGTCTTCGACGGCAAGGAAGGCGTCGAGCCGCAGTCCGAGCAGGTCTGGCGGCAGGCGGACAAGTACGACGTCCCGCGCATCTGCTTCGTCAACAAGATGGACAAGCTGGGCGCGGACTTCTACTACACCGTGAAGACCATCGTGGACCGCCTCGGCGTCCGCCCGCTGGTCATCCAGCTCCCGATCGGCGCCGAGAACGACTTCGAAGGCGTCGTCGACCTGGTCCGCATGAAGGCGCTGACCTGGCGCGGCGAGGTCCAGAAGGGCGAGGACTACTCGATCGAGGACATCCCGGCCGACCTGGCCGAGAAGGCCGCCGAGTACCGCGAGAAGCTCGTCGAGACCGTCGCCGAGGCGGACGACGCGCTGATGGAGAAGTTCCTCGAGGGTGAGGAGCTGACGGAGGCCGAGATCAAGGCCGGCATCCGGAAGCTCACCATCACCAGCCAGGTCTTCCCGGTGCTGGCCGGTTCCGCGTTCAAGAACAAGGGCGTGCAGCCCATGCTCGACGCGGTCATCGACTACCTGCCGACCCCGCTGGACGTCCCGGCCGTCGAGGGCCTGCTGCCCGACGGCGAGACCGTGGCTTCCCGCAAGGCGTCGGTCGACGAGCCGTTCGCCGCGCTCGCGTTCAAGATCGCCGCGCACCCGTTCTTCGGCAAGCTGACCTACATCCGGGTGTACTCGGGCAAGGTCGCCGCCGGCGCGCAGGTCATCAACGCGACCAAGGAGCGCAAGGAGCGCATCGGGAAGATCTTCCAGATGCACTCCAACAAGGAGAACCCGGTCGACGACGCCCAGGTCGGCCACATCTACGCGGTCATCGGGCTGAAGGACACCACCACGGGTGACACCCTGGCGGACCCGCAGAACCCGATCGTGCTGGAGTCGATGACGTTCCCCGAGCCGGTCATCCGGGTCGCGATCGAGCCGAAGACGAAGGCCGACCAGGAGAAGCTGTCCCTGGCGATCCAGAAGCTGGCCGAAGAGGACCCGACGTTCCAGGTCAAGCTGGACGAGGACACCGGCCAGACGATCATCGCGGGCATGGGCGAGCTGCACCTCGAGGTGCTGGTGAACCGGATGAAGTCCGACTACAAGGTCGAGGCGAACATCGGCAAGCCGCAGGTCGCCTACCGTGAGACGATCAAGAAGACGGTCGACAAGCTCGACTACGTCCACAAGAAGCAGACCGGTGGTTCCGGCCAGTTCGCGAAGGTCATCGTGAAGCTGGAGCCGCTCGAGCGCACCGACGGAGCGCTCTACGAGTTCGACAACAAGGTGACCGGTGGCCGCGTGCCGCGGGAGTACATCCCGTCGGTGGACGCGGGCGCGCAGGACGCGATGCAGTACGGCGTCCTGGCCGGCTACCCGCTCGTCGGGTTGAAGTTCACCCTGTTGGATGGTGCGTACCACGAGGTCGACTCTTCGGAGATGGCGTTCAAGATCGCCGGTTCCATGGCGATGAAGGAAGCCGCGAAGAAGGCCGGCCCGGTGATCCTGGAGCCGATGATGGCGGTCGAGGTGACCACGCCCGAGGACTACATGGGTGACGTCATCGGTGACCTCAACTCCCGCCGTGGTCAGATCCAGGCCATGGAGGAGCGTGCGGGCACCCGCGTCGTGAAGGCGCTGGTCCCGCTGTCGGAGATGTTCGGCTACGTCGGCGACCTGCGGTCCCGCACCCAGGGCCGGGCGAACTACTCCATGGTGTTCGACTCCTACGCCGAGGTTCCCGCGAACGTCGCGAAGGAAATCATCGCGAAGGCGACGGGGGAGTAACTCCCCCCAGCGCTCGCGGGCATTAAGGGACTCTCCTGAACGTCCGCAGCACCGACGAAGGAACAATCGTGGGGCGGCAGCCACGCCGCCCCACGAGCACAAAGCGAAATCAGTCCAGGAGGACATTCCAGTGGCGAAGGCGAAATTCGAGCGGACCAAGCCGCACGTCAACATCGGCACCATCGGTCACGTTGACCACGGCAAGACGACTCTGACCGCGGCCATCACCAAGGTGCTGCACGACAAGTACCCGGAGCTGAACGAGTCGCGGGCGTTCGACCAGATCGACAACGCGCCGGAAGAGAAGCAGCGCGGCATCACGATCAACATCTCGCACGTCGAGTACCAGACCGAGAAGCGTCACTACGCGCACGTGGACGCCCCCGGTCACGCGGACTACATCAAGAACATGATCACCGGTGCCGCCCAGATGGACGGTGCGATCCTGGTCGTGGCCGCCACCGACGGCCCGATGCCGCAGACCCGTGAGCACGTGCTGCTCGCCCGCCAGGTCGGCGTGCCCTACATCGTGGTCGCGCTGAACAAGGCCGACATGGTCGACGACGAGGAAATCCTCGAGCTCGTCGAGCTGGAGGTCCGCGAGCTGCTGTCCTCGCAGGAGTTCCCGGGCGACGACGCGCCGGTCGTGCGCGTGTCCGGCCTCAAGGCCCTCGAGGGCGACGAGAAGTGGGCCGAGGCCGTTCTCGAGCTGATGACCGCCGTCGACGACAACGTGCCGGACCCGGTGCGTGAGCTCGACAAGCCGTTCCTGATGCCGATCGAAGACGTCTTCACCATCACCGGTCGTGGCACCGTGGTGACCGGTCGCGTCGAGCGCGGCCAGATCAACGTCAACGAAGAGGTCGAGATCGTGGGTATCCGCGAGAAGTCGACCAAGACCACCGTCACCGGTGTCGAGATGTTCCGCAAGCTGCTCGACTCGGGCCAGGCGGGCGACAACGTCGGCCTGCTGGTCCGCGGTATCAAGCGCGAGGACGTCGAGCGCGGCCAGGTCGTCGTGAAGCCGGGCACCACCACCCCGCACACCGACTTCGAGGGCCGGGTCTACATCCTGTCGAAGGACGAGGGTGGCCGTCACACCCCGTTCTTCAACAACTACCGCCCGCAGTTCTACTTCCGCACCACCGACGTGACCGGCGTCGTGACCCTCCCCGAGGGCACCGAGATGGTCATGCCGGGCGACAACACCGACATCACGGTCGCGCTGATCCAGCCGGTCGCGATGGACGAGGGCCTGCGCTTCGCCATCCGCGAGGGTGGCCGCACCGTCGGTGCGGGTCAGGTCACCAAGATCAACAAGTGATTTAGGCGCCCCACCCGGGGCAATACACCCCCGGGTTCGGGGCGTCAAATCACGTGTGCGACACTATTCAGGTTGCTCGTCCTGGGGCGGCCGATCCTTTCGAGGGTCCGGCCGCCTCGGTGCGAGTGGCCACGGTCCGCGGAGCTCTTTCCTTCGGGTGAGGCGAGCGGGCAAAGGCAGTGAGACGGTCACGCTTGAAAAAGTCCAGCCGGCTCATGGCCTCCTCACGTTGAGGAAGACCAGGCAAGACGACGATCCCGCGGGATCCGTCTGTGCGTCGGGCGCGACACGCCCGACCGCGTGGACCGGGGACAGGGCCGTTGAACTGCGGAAACCCAGGCCAGGTGGAGACATCCGGCCGGGTTTTGTGAGATAGCGGCACGAGACGACAAGGAACGAGCAGCCACCATGGCGGGACAGAAGATCCGCATCCGGCTCAAGGCCTACGACCACGAGGCGATCGACACCTCGGCGCGCAAGATCGTGGAGACGGTCACGCGCACCGGCGCCCGTGTTGTCGGGCCGGTGCCGCTGCCCACCGAGAAGAACGTTTACTGCGTCATCCGCTCGCCGCACAAGTACAAGGACTCGCGCGAGCACTTCGAGATGCGCACGCACAAGCGTCTGATCGACATCCTCGACCCGACGCCGAAGACGGTCGACGCGCTCATGCGCATCGACCTGCCGGCGAGCGTCGACGTCAACATCCAGTAGCGGCTGGCGAGCGGCGGAGAGTAAGAGACTCATGTCTGACAGGCAGATGAAGGGCATCCTGGGCACCAAGCTCGGCATGACCCAGGTCTTCGACGAGCAGAACCGGGTTGTCCCGGTCACCGTCGTGAAGGCCGGTCCGAACGTGGTCACCCAGGTTCGGACCCAGGAGAAGGACGGCTACAAGGCCGTGCAGCTGGCGTTCGGCGCGGTCGACCCGCGCAAGGTGAACAAGCCGCGCACCGGCCACTTCGACAAGGCGGGCGTGACTCCGCGCCGGTTCCTCGCCGAGCTGCGCACCACCGACGCCGAGACCTACGAGGTCGGTCAGGAGATCACCGCCGAGGTGTTCGCCGCCGGCGTCGAGGTCGACGTGACCGGGACCAGCAAGGGCAAGGGCTACGCGGGTGTCATGAAGCGCCACGGCTTCAAGGGCCAGGGCGCGAGCCACGGTGCCCAGGCCGTGCACCGCAAGCCGGGTTCGATCGGTGGCTGCGCCACCCCCGGCCGCGTGTTCAAGGGCCTGCGCATGGCGGGCCGGATGGGCAACGACCGGGTCACCACGCAGAACCTGACCGTGCACGCGGTGCGTGCCGACGACGGCCTGCTGCTGATCAAGGGCGCTGTGCCCGGTCCCAAGGGCGGCGTGCTGTTCGTTCGCAGCGCCGCGAAGGGTGGTAACTCCGAATGACAAGCGTCGAGCTGAAGACCCCGGCCGGTAAAGCCGACGGCACCGTGGACCTCCCCGAGGAGATCTTCGACGTGCAGGCCAATGTCGCGCTGATGCACCAGGTCGTGGTGGCCCAGCAGGCCGCCGCGCGCCAGGGCACGCACGACACGAAGACCCGTGGCGAAGTTCGCGGTGGCGGCAAGAAGCCGTACCGCCAGAAGGGCACCGGCCGTGCCCGCCAGGGTTCGACCCGCGCGCCGCAGTTCGTCGGCGGTGGCGTCGTCCACGGCCCCACGCCGCGTGACTACTCGCAGCGCACCCCGAAGAAGATGAAGGCCGCCGCCCTGCGCGGTGCCCTCTCGGACCGGGCGCGCGCCGGCCAGCTGCACGTCGTCACCGAGCTGGTGACCGGCGAGAAGCCGTCGACCAAGGCCGCCAAGGCCGCCCTCGCCGCCGTCACGGTCGCGAAGCGCGTGCTCGTGGTGCTGGACCGGGCCGACGAGCTGAGCTGGGTTTCCCTGCGGAACCTGCCCGAGGTGCACATCCTCTGGGCGGACCAGCTCAACACCTACGACGTGCTGGTCAACGACGACGTCGTGTTCACCAAGGCCGCGTACGACGCGTTCGTCGCCGGCCCCGTCCGCGGTAAGTCCGTCAAGGCTTCCGCGCGGTCGGGCGAGGTCACGGAAGGGAGTGACGAGAAGTGAGTTCGGTCGCCATTCCGGACCCCCGCGACATCCTGCTCGCGCCGGTCATCTCCGAGAAGTCCTACGGGCTGCTCGAGGACCACAAGTACACGTTCATCGTCCGCCCGGACGCCAACAAGACCCAGATCAAGATCGCGGTCGAGAAGGTGTTCGGCGTCAAGGTGGTCAGCGTCAACACGGCCAACCGCCAGGGCAAGCGGAAGCGGACTCGCGCAGGCTTCGGCAAGCGCAAGGACACCAAGCGCGCCATCGTGACTCTTTCGCCCGAGAGCAAGGCGATCGAGATCTTCGGCGGACCCACCGCGTAAAGGACTGAGCTGACAATGGGCATCCGCAAGTACAAGCCGACGACCCCGGGTCGTCGCGGTTCGAGCGTCTCGGACTTCGCCGAGATCACCCGCTCCACCCCGGAGAAGTCGCTGCTTCGTCCGCTGAGCGGTTCGGGCGGTCGTAACTCGTCCGGCAAGATCACCACCCGGCACAAGGGTGGCGGCCACAAGCGCGCTTACCGCGTCATCGACTTCCGTCGCAATGACAAGGACGGCATCCCCGCCAAGGTCGCGCACATCGAGTACGACCCCAACCGGTCGGCGCGCATCGCGCTGCTGCACTACGCCGACGGCGAGAAGCGCTACATCATCGCGCCGGAGAAGCTGAAGCAGGGCGACACCGTCGAGAACGGCCCCCGGGCCGACATCAAGCCGGGCAACAACCTGCCGCTGCGCAACATCCCGGTCGGCACCGTGATCCACGCGATCGAGCTCCGCCCCGGCGGCGGCGCGAAGATGGCGCGGTCCGCGGGCGCGAAGGTGCAGCTCGTCGCCAAGGACGGTCCGTACGCCCAGCTGCGTCTCCCCTCGGGCGAGATCCGCAACGTGGACGTGCGCAACCGCGCCACGGTCGGCGAGGTCGGCAACTCCGAGCACGCCAACATCAACTGGGGCAAGGCCGGCCGCAACCGCTGGCGCGGCAAGCGCCCCACGGTCCGTGGTGTCGTCATGAACCCGGTCGACCACCCGCACGGTGGTGGTGAGGGTAAGACCTCCGGTGGTCGCCACCCGGTCAACCCGAACGGTAAGCCCGAGGGCCGCACGCGTCGCCGCAAGGCGTCCGACGCCCTCATCGTCCGCCGCCGTCGCACCGGCAAGAACAAGCGCTGAGCAGGGAGGTAGAACAACATGCCACGTAGCCTCAAGAAGGGCCCGTTCGTGGACGACCACCTGCTCAAGAAGGTGGACGCGCTGAACGAATCGGGCAAGAAGACGGTCATCAAGACCTGGTCGCGCCGCTCGACGATCATCCCGGACTTCCTGGGACACACGATCGCCGTGCACGACGGCCGCAAGCACGTCCCGGTGTTCGTCACCGAGGCCATGGTGGGTCACAAGCTGGGCGAGTTCGCCCCGACGCGGACCTTCAAGGGCCACATCAAGGACGACCGCAAGTCGCGCCGCCGCTGAGCGGGCACGAAACCAGACAGGAAGTAGCGATGAACGCCCAGAACGACGTGACGACCGAGGCGGAACTGCCTACGGCGTACGCGCGGGCTCGCTTCGTCCGGGACTCGCCGACCAAGGTGCGCCGGGTGATCGAGCTCATCAAGGGACGTAGCGCCGCCGACGCCTTGGCCGTGCTCCGGTTCGCCCCCCAGGCGGCCAGCGAGCCGGTCGCGAAGGTGCTCGCCAGCGCCGTGGCCAACGCCGAGAACAACCTTCAGCTGGACCCGGAGACGCTCTGGGTCAAGAACGCGTACGCCGACGAGGGCCCCACCCTCAAGCGCATCCGCCCGCGGGCCCAGGGCCGCGCGTACCGGATCCGCAAGCGGACCAGCCACATCACCGTCGAGGTGGAGTCGCGTCCGGCCGTCGCGCAGAAGGCTCAGAGCAAGAAGAAGGCAGGTGGCCGGTAGTGGGCCAGAAGATCAACCCGCACGGTTTCCGCCTGGGTATCACCACGGACTGGAAGTCGCGCTGGTACGCCGACAAGCAGTACGCCGAGTACGTGGCCGAGGACGTCAAGATCCGCAAGCTCCTCGCCACCGGCATGGAGCGCGCGGGCATCTCCAAGGTCGAGATCGAGCGCACCCGTGACCGCGTCCGCGTGGACATCCACACCGCCCGGCCGGGCATCGTCATCGGCCGCCGCGGCGCGGAGGCCGACCGGATCCGCGGCGCGCTGGAGAAGCTGACCAAGAAGCAGGTCCAGCTGAACATCCTCGAGGTCAAGAACCCCGAGGCCGACGCCCAGCTGGTCGCCCAGGCGGTCGCGGAGCAGCTCTCCAACCGTGTGGCGTTCCGCCGCGCGATGCGGAAGGCGATCCAGACCTCCATGCGCTCGCCGCAGGTCAAGGGCATCCGCGTGCAGTGCGGCGGTCGTCTCGGCGGTGCCGAGATGTCCCGCTCCGAGCACTACCGCGATGGCCGCGTCCCGCTGCACACGCTGCGCGCCGACATCGACTACGGCTTCTTCGAGGCCAAGACGACGTTCGGTCGCATCGGCGTCAAGGTGTGGATCTACAAGGGTGAGCTCGTCGGTGGCCTGAAGGCCCGCGAAGCCCGCGACGCCGCCGAGCGCGCGCCGCGCGGTGGTCGCGACCGTGACCGCAGCGACCGGCCGTCCCGTCCGCGTCGTTCCGGCGCCTCGGGCACGACCGCCACCTCGACCGAAGCCGGTCGTGCGGCCGCTGCCGCCACGACCGAGGCCCCGGCGGCCCCGGCCACCGAGACCGCAGAAAAGACGGAGGGCTGAGACGTGCTCATCCCGCGCAGGGTCAAGCACCGGAAGCAGCACTCCCCGAAGCGCCACGGCGCCGCCAAGGGTGGCACGAAGGTCAGCTTCGGCGAGTACGGCATCCAGGCGCTTGAGCACAGCTACGTGACGAACCGGCAGATCGAGTCCGCTCGTATCGCCATGACCCGTCACATCAAGCGTGGTGGCAAGGTGTGGACGACCATCTACCCGGACCGCCCGCTGACCAAGAAGCCGGCCGAAACCCGCATGGGTTCCGGTAAGGGTTCGCCCGAGTGGTGGATCGCCAACGTGAAGCCGGGCCGCGTCATGTTCGAGATCTCGTTCCCGAACGAGGAGACGGCTCGCGAGGCGCTGCGCCGCGCGATCCACAAGCTGCCCATGAAGTGCCGCATCGTGACCCGTGAAGGTGGTGAGTTCTGATGGCTAACGCAGGTGCCGCTCAGGCATCGGAGCTGCGTGAGCTCACCGCGGAAGAGCTCGTCCTGCGTCTGAAGGAATACAAGGAGGAGCTCTTCAACCTCCGCTTCCAGATGGCGACCGGGCAGCTCGACAACAACCGCCGTCTGCGCACCGTCCGCACGGACATCGCGCGGATCTACACGGTCATGCGCGAGCGCGAACTCGGCCTGTCCGTTGCCCCCGACGCCGAGAGTGAAGGTGCCGCATGAGCGAGCCCACCACCGAGACGCCGGCCCGGAACGACCGCAAGGTCCGCGAGGGCTACGTCGTCTCGGACAAGATGAACAAGACGATCGTGGTCGAGCTCGAAGACCGCAAGAAGCACCCCCGTTACTCGAAGGTCGTCCGCTCCACCTCCAAGGTGAAGGTGCACGACGAGAACAACGAGGCGGGCGTGGGCGACCGGGTCACCCTGATGGAGACCCGCCCGCTGTCGGCGACGAAGCGCTGGCGCCTGGTGCAGATCGTGGAGAAGGCCAAGTAAGCAGGGCTCTTCGGAGTTCTTAGTTCCGCAAGGCTCGCGGGTTCACTGCGAGAACCGGCGCGACATACAGGAGTAGACGTGATCCAGCAGGAGTCGCGGCTTCGGGTAGCCGACAACACGGGTGCGAAGGAAATCCTCTGCATCCGGGTTCTCGGTGGCTCCGGGCGGCGCTACGCCGGCATCGGCGACATCATCGTCGCCACCGTGAAGGACGCCATCCCGGCTGCCGGGGTGAAGAAGGGCGACGTCGTCAAGGCTGTCATCGTCCGCACGGTCAAGGAGCGCCGTCGTCCGGACGGTTCCTACATCCGGTTCGACGAGAACGCCGCCGTGCTCATCAAGAACGACAACGAGCCCCGCGGCACCCGCATCTTCGGCCCGGTGGGCCGCGAGCTGCGCGACCGAAAGTTCATGAAGATCATTTCGCTCGCGCCGGAGGTGCTGTGATGAAGGTGAAGAAGGGCGACACGGTCGTCGTCATCGCCGGCAAGGACAAGGGCGCCAAGGGCAAGGTCATCCAGGCTTACCCGGAGCGCGAGCGCGTGCTGGTCGAGGGCGTGAACCGGATCAAGAAGCACACGCGGATCAGCCAGACCCAGCGCGGTGCGCAGTCCGGCGGCATCGTCACGCAGGAGGCGCCCATCCACGTCTCGAACGTGATGGTCGTCGACTCGGACGGCAAGCCGGCCCGGGTGGGTTACCGCATCGGCGAGGACGGCAAGAAGGTCCGGATCTCGCGCCGGAACGGTAAGGACATCTGATGACCACCGCAGAGAAGACCTCTCCGCGCCTCAAGGTGCGGTACCGCGAGGAAATCAAGGGCCAGCTGCAGGCTGAGTTCTCCTTCGACAACGTCCACCAGATCCCGGGCGTCACGAAGGTCGTCGTGAACATGGGCGTCGGCGACGCCGCCCGCGACAGCAAGCTGATCGAGGGTGCGGTCAAGGACCTCGCCCTGATCACCGGCCAGAAGCCGGAGGTCCGGAAGGCCCGCAAGTCCATCGCGCAGTTCAAGCTGCGTGAAGGCCAGCCGATCGGTGCGCGCGTCACGCTGCGCGGCGACCGGATGTGGGAGTTCCTCGACCGGCTGCTGACCATCGCGCTGCCGCGTATCCGCGACTTCCGCGGGCTTTCGCCGAAGCAGTTCGACGGCCACGGCAACTACACGTTCGGTCTCAACGAGCAGTCGATGTTCCACGAGATCGACCCCGACTCCATCGACCGCCCCCGCGGTATGGACGTCACCGTCGTCACGACCGCCACGAACGACGACGAGGGCCGGGCGCTGCTGCGCAAGCTCGGCTTCCCGTTCAAGGAGAACTGAGCCGATGGCCAAGAAAGCACTGGTCCACAAGGCCGCGAAGAAGCCGAAGTTCGCCGTGCGCGCCTACACCCGCTGCCAGCGGTGCGGCCGCCCGCACGCCGTGTTCCGCAAGTTCGGGCTCTGCCGGATCTGCCTTCGCGAGATGGCGCACGCGGGCGAGCTGCCCGGCGTCCGCAAGTCCAGCTGGTAAGAGCTTCTTTTTAACTCCAGATTCGCCACAGGCCCTGCCGCCCGTGTACCGGGCGGCGGGGAACCAGGCGAGAAAGGTTGACAGGTCACCATGACGATGACCGACCCCATCGCAGACTTCTTGACGCGTCTGCGCAACGCGAACTCGGCGTACCACGACGAGGTCAAGCTCCCGCACTCGAAGCTCAAGGCGAACATCGCCGAGATCCTCAAGCGCGAGGGCTACATCGCGGGTTACCACGACGAGCCGGGCGAGAAGCACAAGAACCTGGTCGTCGAGCTCAAGTACGGCCCCAACCGTGAGCGGAGCATCGCCGGCCTGCGCCGCGTCTCCAAGCCCGGCCTGCGGGTCTACGCAAAATCGACCGAACTGCCGTCGGTCCTCGGCGGCCTGGGCATCGCGATCATCTCGACGTCCGGTGGCCTGCAGACGGACCGTCAGGCCAAGCGCAACAGCGTGGGCGGCGAAGTCCTCGCCTACGTCTGGTAAGGGAAGGGGTAAAGGCATGTCACGCATCGGAAAGCTGCCGGTCGCCGTCCCTTCCGGGGTCGAGGTGACCATCGACGGTCAGCACATCAAGGTCAAGGGGCCCAAGGGCACCCTCGAGCACACCGTCGCCGAGCCGATCACCGTCGAGCGCGACGAGGACGGCACGCTGCTGGTGAAGCGCCCGGACGACGAGCGCAACTCCAAGGCGCTGCACGGGCTCACCCGCACGCTGGTGAACAACCTCGTCGTCGGCGTCACCGCCGGCTACGAGAAGAAGATGGAAATCCACGGCGTGGGTTACCGCGTGCAGGCCAAGGGCTCGGACCTCGAGTTCGCCCTCGGCTACTCGCACCCGGTCAAGATCGAGGCCCCGGAGGGCATCACCTTCAAGGTGGAGACCCCGACGCGGTTCTCGGTCTCGGGCATCGACAAGCAGAAGGTCGGCCAGATCTCGGCCGTCATCCGCAAGCTGCGGCGTCCGGACCCGTACAAGGGCAAGGGCCTGCGCTACGAGGGTGAGAAGATCCGCCGCAAGGTCGGAAAGACGGGTAAGTGATCATGAGCGACACGACTACGAAGCGCAAGCCGGTGGGCAAGGACATCTCGACCCGCCGCCGCGTCGCGAAGGCCCGTCGGCACTTCCGGCTCCGCAAGAAGGTCTCGGGCACCGAACAGCGTCCGCGCCTGGTCGTCAAGCGGTCCTCGCGGCACATCGCCGTGCAGGTGATCGACGACCTCGCCGGCCACACGCTGGCGTCGGCGTCCACCCTCGAGGCGGACGTCCGGACGCTCGACGGCGACAAGAAGGCCAAGGCCGCCAAGGTCGGGGCCCTCGTCGCCGAGCGGGCCAAGAACGCCGGGATCTCGGCTGTGGTGTTCGACCGTGGGGGCAACGCCTACCACGGCCGCATCGCCGCGCTCGCCGACGCCGCCCGTGAGGCGGGGTTGGAGTTCTGAGTATGACGCACTTGCAGAAGCACGGAGAGGAAGCCTGATGCCGGGACGTACACGGCAATTCGGCGGCGGCCAGGGTGGACCCGGCGGGCAGGGCGGCAACGACCGCGGTGACCGTCGCGACCGCCGCGACCGGCGCGACAGTGGCCGTGGCGGGGCGGCCCAGGACAAGACCCCGCACCTCGAGAAGGTCGTGAAGATCAACCGCGTCGCCAAGGTCGTCAAGGGTGGTCGTCGCTTCAGCTTCACCGCCCTGGTGGTCGTCGGCGACGGCGACGGTCAGGTCGGCGTCGGCTACGGCAAGGCCAAGGAAGTTCCCGCGGCCATCGCCAAGGGCGTCGAGGAAGCGAAGAAGAACTTCTTCCGCGTCCCGCGCGTCGGCGGCACCATTCCCCACCCGATCCAGGGTGAGGAGGCCGCCGGTGTGGTCCTGCTCCGCCCGGCGTCGGCCGGTACCGGCGTCATCGCCGGTGGCCCGGTCCGCGCGGTGCTGGAGTGCGCGGGTGTCCACGACGTGCTGTCGAAGTCGCTCGGCTCCGACAACGCGATCAACATCGTGCACGCGACCGTGGCGGCCCTGAAGGGTCTGCAGCGTCCCGAAGAGGTGGCGGCTCGCCGTAGCCTCCCGCTCGAGGACGTCGCGCCGGCCCGGATGCTGCGCCAGCGTGCGGGCCAGGGGGTCTGACATGGCTCAGCTCAAGGTCACCCAGGTCAAGAGCAAGATCGGCACGAAGCACGCTCACCGCGAGTCGCTGCGCACCCTCGGGCTGCGCAAGATCCGCCAGAGCGTCGTGCGTGAAGACACCCCCCAGGTGCGCGGCCTGATCCACACCGTCCGCCACCTGGTGGAGGTCGAGGAGGTCAAGGCATGACGGCCATCAAGATCCACCACCTGCGTCCGGCTCCGGGCGCCAAGCGCGACAAGATCCGCGTGGGCCGTGGTGAGGGTTCGAAGGGCAAGACGGCCGGTCGCGGTACGAAGGGCACCAAGGCCCGGAAGAACGTGCCGGCCCGGTTCGAGGGTGGGCAGATGCCCATCCAGATGCGGCTCCCGAAGCTCCGCGGCTTCAAGAACCGCTTCCGCACCGAGTACCAGCCGGTGAACGTGGGCGACATCGCCCGCGTCTTCCCGGACGGCGGCACCATCGGTGCCGACGAGCTCGTCAAGGGCGGCCTGGTCCGCAAGGGCAAGCTCGTGAAGGTCCTCGGCAACGGCGACGTGAACGGCGTCAAGCTGAACGTCACCGCGGACGCGTTCTCCGGCTCGGCCAAGGAGAAGCTCGAAGCGGCCGGTGGCTCCGCCACCACCAACTGAGGTTGCTCGTTCGAAGGCCCGTCTGGCTCCGCCAGGCGGGCCTTCGGCGTGTTCGCCCCTTGTGACGGCCGCGCGCCCGCGGAAGTATCGGGCGAATGGGATTCGCTGTTCGCCGTTTCCTCGCGCCGGTGCTCGTCGCGCTCGTGGCGGTGCTGACGATCACCGGTTCGTTCCTGCCGCTGTTCGTCACTGAGCAGCCGGTCGGCAACGGCACCGAAATGATGCGCTCGGTGATCGGGGCCTGGCGGTACTGGTACTCGTTCCCCGGCCAGGACGAGCTCAGCTCGCCATCGACGCCGTACGGCATCCCGCTGCTCGGAGCCGGCGCCCTCCTGCTGCTCGCGGCCGTGCTCGGCTTCCGGAGGGCCGGGCCGACGGCGAGCCGGGCGACACTCGTCGCGGCGGCCTTCCAGCTCGGCACGGTCTGCGTGGTCGCGATGCAGGGGGTGATCGTGGGGAGGGGCGAGCGTCCCTCGCCGGAGGTCACGCTCGGAACCGGGATGTGGCTCCTCGTCACCGGAGCGGTACTGGCCGCGGTGGTCACGGCGATGAGCTTCCGCGGGCCCGGATCGCCGGACCGCCCCGGCTGGGCCGACCCCGACGCGGCGTACGCGGACACGGAGACCCCGCCATCGGGAGTGGTGATCACCGTGCTGCCGCCCGAGCGGGAGTGAAGGCCCGGATTCCTTGCCGCGACGGGAATCCGGAAGGAAGATCAGTGGGGTGGACAGACCGTCGCAGGAGCCCCTATCCCCGCCCGCTCGCGACCCCGAAGGGGCCGAGTCGCCGCTGAGCTTCCCGGTGGAGGCACCGAGGCCCAGCGGCCCCGAGCCGGGCGCGGGCGCGGACCCGCTGACGTTCCCCGCGGAGGCCGCGCCGCTCGCCGGTTCGCCGCTCTCGCCGGTGGAGGCCTCCCGGTCGTCCGCGGATCCGCTGGCGTTCTCCGCGGAGGCTGTGCCGGGTGCTGGTTCGCCGGTTTCGCCGGTGGAGGGTGCCCGGCCGCAGGTGGCCCCGCTGGCGTTCTCCGCGGAGGCCGCGCCGCTCGCCGGTTCGCCGGTGGAAGCTTCCCGGTCGTCCGCGGATCCGCTGGCGTTTCCCGCGGAGGCTGCGCCGGGTGCTGGTTCGCCGGTCTCGCCGACGGAAACCTCCCGGCCGTCCTCGGCCCCGCTGGCGTTCCCCGCGGCGGCCACACCGCTCGCCAACCCACCGCTCTTCCCCGCCGGGACACCCGCCGCACCGCCTTCCTCGGCGCCGTTGCCCTTCCCCGTCGCCGAACTGCCCGGCGTCGCGGTCCAGCTGTCCCTTCCGGCACCCGAAGGCGCGCCCGAACTCACCCCCGGAGCCGCCCCCGACC
>JARAWT010000090.1:0-34847 GCA_033793495.1 Streptomyces sp. MN03-5084-2B
CCGGCGGCCGGGGTGGCCGCTCACCGAGCTCACCGAGCGTGTCCACCTTGGGGAGCAGGGTGGTTTCGACGGCGGGGGGCTCCTGCGGCGTCCCCCGGTGGTCGGCGCGCAGCGCCGCGAGGGCGGCCGCGCCGAGCGCGGCGGTCGCCGGCGGAACCGGTCCCGCGAACACCGGGCACGGCGGCCGGGCCGGCAGCGCGTGCGGGGGGACGTCGCCGCAGAACACCACGCCGGCCAGCCCCTTGGGGGACGTCGACGCCGCGCCGGCGAGGGCGAACAGCGTGCTCAGCGCGGCCGCCGGGGCCACGCCTTCGGCGCCCTGCCCGAGCTGCCAGCCACTGGCGCCGCTCGCCGTCGCCAGCGTCACGTTCACGCCGTCGGTGCCGAACTCGCACACCCCGGCGACCTGGGCGCCGGGACCGGGGACGGGCAGGTGCGCGTCGAGCGCGGCGATCGAGCCGGGGACCAGCGTGACCGCGGTGAACCCGGCGTCGGCCAGCGCCCGGCGCAGCACGTCGCGGCGGTAGCCACCCCAGTCGCCGGGGTGGGTCAGCACCAGGTGCTCGGGCGGGCCGCCGAACAGGTTCGCGGCGTGCTCGGCGATCCCCTCGACGAGCACGGTGGTGAGCGTCTCGGGCGGGAACGGCTCCCCTTCGACGAGCATCGGCACGTCGTCGCCGATCCGCCGGTGGAAGCCGGTGAGCAGCCGGGACGGCACCTGGGCACCCGCCTGCGCGGCGGCGTCGCCGGTGAGCAGGTACCCCTCGTCGTCGAGGAAGAGCGCGGACGCGGCGGCCGGGGACCGCATCCCCAGCCAGAGGGGTTCGGGCTCACCCCAGCCGGGGCCCTGTCGGCGGCAGGTCGCGGCGTGGGTCCGGCCCTGGGCGACATCGATCCCGAGGACGTAGGGCAACGGCGCTTTCCTCCTCACCTCGCGGCGGCCGATCGGGGGGACGGAATCCCCCTAGGGTTCGGGGCATCCTCACCCAAACGGGTTAGTCAGGCAAGGGTCTGGAGGGATTTAACCCAACTGAGCGCGTCTCGGATGAGCCCCTAACTCCCTAACGATGACATATCGATCCCCTATTGGCTGACCGGCCCGCGACTCGGAGTGATCCCCGATGTGCGCTGGGGGACGGTCTCCCTACCTTGATCACGGAGCAGCGGACCCTGTGGTTCGCCGCCGTCCCCCGAACCACCGGATCTGGAGAAACCCATGGACTCCGTGCAGACCCTGCACGACTTCGCCCTGAACCTGCTCAACGACCCGACCGCGCTGGCGGCCTTCGGGACGGACCCGCAGGGCGTCCTCGCCGCCGCCGGTCTCGGCGACGTGAGCGCCGCCGACGTGCACGAGGTCATCCCGCTGGTGCTCGACTACGTGCCGGTCGACAGCCTCCCGGCCGTGGGCGGCCTTCCGGTCGTCGGCGACCTGTCCCCGGTCGGCACCGACGCCCCCGGCGTCCAGGGCGCGATCGACCAGCTCACCGCCCTCACCGCGGGCCTCGGCCTGCCGGCCACCTCGGGCCTCCCGGGCGTGGGCGACCTCGGCGTCGGCGAGCTCCCGGCCGTGGGCGAGCTGCCCGCCGTCGGCGGTCTCGGCTCGCTGCCGGGCGTGAACGCCGTCACCAACGCCGCCAACGTGACCGCGCTGGCCGGCAACGCCACCGGCGCCATCCTCGGTGGCGACCTGGCCCACGGCCTGGACTCGCAGGCGCTGGCCAACCTGACCGCGGCCCCGGCCTACCTGACCGACCCGAACGGCGGCGTGGTCCCGCAGGCGGTTTCGGCCGCCGGCTCGGCCGTGTACGACGTCAAGGACCTCGGTGGCCACGTCGACGCCCAGGCGCACGACGTCACCGGCCTCGCCACCGGCGCCGTCACCGGCACGGTCGAGCACACGACCGGCTCGATCGGCAACGTCGGCGACTTCTCCGGCATCCTCAAGGGCGCGGGCGACGTCGACGTCAAGCACGTCACCGGCGAGGTCTCGAACGCCGTCCACGGCCTCGGTGACGTCACCAACACCGTGACCTCGGCCACCGGCCTCAACATCGACCACAACGCCGTCGGTCACGTCGGCGACGTCGCCTCGGGCAACGCCACGGCCGTCCACGACGTGGTGTCCGACGTCGCCGACGTCAGCCACAACGCCCTGGGCAACCTGCACCTCGGCGACATCGCCTCCGGCAACGACATCCACCTCGGGCACTGATCCCCGAACCGGTCACCGGTGCCCGTCCCGCGGTCTGGGTGCAGCCGCGGGACGGGCACCCGGTGTGCGTACGGGGAGTGAACCGGGGACACTCGACCATCGTGACCGCACCGGCTTGGCTCGAAGTGCTCAACGAGACGCTGGACGCGTGCCGCACGCACGGCCGCGCCGACCTCGCCGAGCGCCTGCGCAGACGCCGGGACGCCCCGGCGGGGCAGACCCGGCTCGGCGTGCTCGGCTTCCCCAAGCAGGGCAAGGGATACCTGCTCAACGCCGTGCTGAACGCGCCGGTGTGCGCGGTCGGCGACGCCGCGACCCCCGCCGTGCCCACCGAAATCGCCTACTCCGCCGAACCCGCCGCGACCCTGGTCGGCCGCTCCCGCGAACGGATCCCCGTCGCGGTCGAACGGCTCACCGGCGAGCTCGGCGCCCGGCCGGCCGGCACGCTCAGCCGCGTCGAGGTCGGCGTGCCGCGGGAACTCCTCTCCGCCGGCCTCGTCCTGGTCGACACCCCGCCGGTCGGTGACCCCCGGTCACCGCGCACGGCCGCGGCGCTGGACTTCCTCGCCGAAGCCGACGCGGTGATCCTCGTCTCCGACGCGACCGCCCCGCTGAGCGCGGCGGAACTCGCGCTCGCTCGGCACGTGCGCACGTGGTGCCCGCACGTCGTGCTGGCGCTGACGAAGATCGACGCCAGTCCCGGGTGGCGCGCGGTCGCCGAACGCGATCGCGCGATGCTCGCCGAAGCCGGGGTCGACGCGCCCGTCCTGCCCGTTTCGGCCGTGGTGCGCCAAGCCGCCGCGAAGGCCGGTGACGCGGAACTCAACGCCCGCTCGGGTTTCCCGGAGCTGCTGGCCTGGATCGCCGAGCAGGCCGCGCGCCCGCACGAGCAGTCCCGCGCGCTGCTGGCCGCGGTGGGGGTGCGCGCGGCCGCCGCCGAACTGGTGGAGTCCCTGCGCGACCGCATCGACACCGTCGCCCAGGACGCCGGGCTCGGCCAGGCCGCGCTGCTGCAGCGGGCCCAGCGCCGCGCCGACGACCTGCGCCGGCAGAACACCCGGTGGCAGAACCTGCTGTCCGACGAGATCACCGACCTGCTGTCCGACGCCGAGTACGACCTGCGCGAGCGGACCCGCAAGATCGTCACCACCATCGACAAGACCTTCGACGAGGGCGACCCGGCGAAGGTGTGGGACGAATTCGCGCCCTGGCTGGACAACGCGCTGGCCGAGGCCGTCGACATCAACTACTCGTGGCTGGCCGACCGGGCGGAGTGGATCGCGCAGGCGGTCGCGGCGTGCTTCGGCGCCCAGTACGACCACGCGCTGCCCGACCTGCGGCTCGACGGCTCCGGCGTGGAGCACCTCGACGACGTCGGCCGGCCGAAGATCGAGAAGTTCAAGATCGGCCAGCAGGCCTTCACCGGGCTGCGCGGGTCCTACGGCGGTGTCCTGATGTTCGGCCTGGTCACCAGCCTGGCCGGGCTGCCGCTGATCAACCCGGTCTCGCTCGGCGCCGGTGCGGCGTTCGCCGCGAAGACGATCAAGGACGAGGGCGGGATGCGGCTGCAGCGGCGCCAAGCCGTCGCCAAGCAGGCGGCGCAGCGGCACGTCGACGACGTCTTCCTGCGGTTCAGCAAGGACTGCCGCGACGCCATCCGCGTCGTCCAGCGGCGGCTGCGCGACCACTTCACCGGGCTGGCCGAGGAACTCGCCGACGAGCTGACGCACGAACGCGAGACGATCCTGGCCGGCACCGCCGAGCGCGAGCGGCGGACCGGGCACATCCGCCGCGAGATCGACCGGCTCGCCGCGCTGCACCAGCGGGCGGGCGAGCTCGGCACGATCGCCGGACGGCAGCAGCGGCGGGAGCTTTCGGCGTGACCCAGGACGTCCGCGACCTGCTGCACGCCGCGGCCGGGCTCTACCGGGACGACCCGCGGGCTTCGGCGCTGCTGCACGACTGTCTCAATCGGCTGGAGCAGCCGCTGCGCGTCGCGTTCACCGGGGCGCCGTCGTCGGGGAAGACGACGCTCGCCGCCGCGCTGGGCGAATGGCCGACGCGGGCGCTGCGCGACCTCGTCCTGCTGGACGACCCCGGCCCGGCCGACGACGTCCCGGACGCGACGGTCCGGCTGGTCCGCCACCTGGAGCCGGACGAGCTCGCGGCGGCGCACCCGCCGGGCGGGTCGCCGTTCGCGCGGCAGAGCGCGGTGAACTCCGTGCTGGTGCTGTCGCGGGCCGACGAGGTCGGCGCGGGCCGGATCGACGCGTTGCTCACCGCGAAGCAGCTCGCGCGGCGGGCGTGGCGGGAAGACCCGCTGTGCACCGGGTTCCTGGGCGTGATCGCCGTCGCCGGGCAGCTCGCCTACGGCGGCCGGTCGTTGCGCGACGACGAGTTCGACCTCCTCGCGGCCTTCGCCGCGGTGCCGCGCGAAGAACTGGAACGGCACGTGCTGTCGGTGGATTCGTTCACCGACCCGGCGTTCCCGGGGCCGATCCCGGTCGAGACGCGGCGGTCGCTGGTGGTGCGGTTCGGGATGTTCGGCGTCCGGCTGGCGCTCACGCTGATCCGCACCGGCTGCGACGACCGCGTCAAGCTCTCGGCGGAGCTGGTGCGCCGCAGCGGTCTGGGTGAGCTGCGGGACACCCTGGCCGGGTGCTTCGTGGCGCGGGCCGAGGCGCTGCGGGCGCGCACGGCGATCATCCGGCTGGAGACGCTGCTGGCGGCCCAGCCGCGCCAGGGCGGCGACCGGCTGGTCTCGCGGGTGGAGCGCTTCGCCGCGGCCGCGCACGACTTCCGCGAGCTGCGGCTGATCGCCGACATCCGCGGCGGCCGCACGGCGTTGTCCGGCGAACCCGCCGAAGAAGCGGTCCGCTTGCTGGGCGCACAGGGTACGGCGCCGGCCGACCGCCTCGGTTTGGAACCGGACGCGGACCCGAACGAAATCTACGACGCCGGCCTGGACGCACTGCGCCGCTGGCGGCACGAGGCCGAGCGCCCGGACCGCCCGCACGCCGAGCGCACGGCGGCGCACGTGGTGGTGCGGTCGGCCGAGGGGCTGCTTTCGCTGTTCGCCTAGATCGGCTTTCCGTTCACCGTCACGTTCGAGAGCGTGACGTCCCGCGCGTTCGTGATCTGCGGCGCCGGAGTGTCGATCTTCGTGAACGTGCTGTCCGCCAAGCGGAACCCGGTGAGCGGGCTTGCCTCCGCGCCGCTGATCTTCAGCGCGAACGGCGAGTCGTCGAGGTGGACGTCACTGATCTCGATGTCACGGATCACCGGCTGCACGATCGGGCCGTAGCCGGGACCGGTGAGGCTGTAGTTCATGTCGGCGAAGATCGCGCCGCGGTCGACCGGGCCGCCGGTCAGCCGCCGGACGTGGATGTCCGAGACGACTCCGCCGCGCCGCGGGTTCGTCTTGAGGTACACGCCGTAGAACGACTTGTACGACGACCCGGCGTGGATCCGGTTGTCCTGCGCGAAGACGTTGCGCACGCCGCCGGACATCTCGCTGCCGACGGTGATCGCGCCCCAGCGGCCGAAGTAGTCGTTGTCCTCGATGACGATGTCCTCGCTCGGCACGCCGACGCGGCGCCCGTCGGTGTCGCGGCCGGACTTGATCACCGTGCCGTCGTCGCCGGTGTCGAAGGAACAGCCGTGGACGTGCACGTCCGCGCAGCTTTCCGGGTCGACGCCGTCGACCATCGCCCCGCGGGAGTAGACCGTCACGTTCCGGACCGTCACGTTGCGGCACAGCACCGGGTGCACCGTCCACATCGCCGGGTTGCGCAGCGCGACGCCCTCGATCAGGACGTTGCGGCACCGGTAGAACTGGATCAGGTTCGGCTTGAGGAAGTGCTTGTCGCCGAACACCCGCTGCGCGACCGGCACGCCGTCGGCCGCCTGCTGCTGGAGCCGGTCCCAGTCGGGACCGCGCTTGCCGTCGAAGTCGAACCACGGGCCGGCCGCCGCGTTCCCGTCGATCGTGCCGGAGCCGGTGATCGCGACGTCGGTCTGGTCGATCGCGTAGAGGAACGGCGAGTAGTTGTAGCACTCGATGCCCTGCCAGCGCGTGAACACCACCGGCAGGTAGGACGCGGCGTCGCTGCGGAAGCGGATCGTGCCGAGCACGTGGAGCTCCACTGTGGACAGAAGGTGGATCTTGCCCGTGCGGAACTTCCCGGCGGGGACCAGCACGCGTCCGCCGCCGGCGGCGTGGCACGCGGCGATCGCCGCCTTGAACGCGGGGGTGCAGTCGGTCGCGTTGTCGCCGACCGCGCCGTAGGCCCGGATGTCGAACACCCGGTCCGGGAACGACGGCGGTGTGATCCGGCCGAGGATCACCGGTACGCGGGCCCACGGGTCGTCGGCCGCGTTCGCGGTCGCCGGGCCGAACACCGCGCCCGCGGCCAGCAGCCCGCCCGCCGCGCTCGCGGCCTTCAGGAACTCACGCCGGGTGCTGCCGGTCATCGAAGCCTCCTCGCATACGACCGTCATACATCATGTACAGCATGCGATATGCCGACAATGTGGTCAAAAAAGGTTCCGCTGACCGGTATTGACGCCCGAGTGGCCGCGGCGCACCATAGAGCGGTCTATGGTCCAGCGCCGGCCGAAGGGGACTCCCATGCCCGAAGACGTCCGCCCGCGGGTCCGGCTGTTCGGTGAACTCTTGGCGCACTGGGCGAAGGAACGGTCCACGGACACCGCACTCATCTTCGGCGACCGGAAATGGACCTGGGCGGAGTTCGACGAGCGGGTCCGGCGGCTGTCCGGCGCCCTCGCGGCCGCGGGGATCGTGCGCGGCGACCGAGTCGCGTTCGTAGACAAGAACCACCCCGCCTGCCTGGAAACGACCTTCGCGGCGGCCGGGCTCGGCGCGGCCGACGCCGTGGTGAACTGGCGGCTCTCCGGCGACGAACTCGCCTATGTCCTGAAGGACGCGGGCGCGAAGATCGTCTTCGTCGGTGCCGAACTGCGGCCCGCGCTCGACGCGATCCGCGACCGGCTGCCCGCGGTGGAACGCGTGATCGTCGTCGGCGGGGACGCCGACGAGTACGAGGCCTTCCTGGCCTCGGCCGCGCCGCACGCCGGAGCCGACGTCGACACCGACGACGGTGTCCTGGTCATGTACACCAGCGGCACCACCGGCTTCCCGAAGGGCGCGGTGCTGACCCACCGCAGCGTCCTCGCGCACGGCCTCGCCGCCGGGACCGCCTTCCCGATCGGCCCGGGAGACGTCAACCTGGTCGCGATGCCGCTGTTCCACGTCGGCGGCAGCTGTTACGCGGTTTCCGGCTTCCTCTACGGGGAACCGTCCTACCTGACGCGCGAGCCGGACGCGGCGTCGCTGTTCGCGGCGCTGCAGGCGGGGATCACGCACGCCTTCCTGGTGCCCGCCGTCGTGGCCGGGATCGCGCAGGCCGGCGAGGCGGCGCTCCAGGCGTTCTCCCGGCTGAAATACCTCTGCTACGGCGCTTCGCCGATGCCGCTCCCGTTGCTGCGCACGGTGCTCGCCGCCTGGCCGGACGTCCGGTTCGCCCAGGTCTACGGCATGACCGAGCTGTCCGGCGCGGTCACCGCGCTGGACCCGGAGGCACACCGGGACACCACCCGTCCGGAACGGCTCGCCTCCGCGGGCACCGAACTGTCCGGAGTGGACATCCGGATCGTCGACCCGGTCACGCAAGAAGACGCCGAGGTCGGTGAGGTCTGGGTGCGCACCGAGCAGCGGATGGCGGGCTACCTCGGCAAGCCCGAGGCGACCGCGGAGACCATTGTGGACGGCTGGGTCCGCACCGGCGACGTCGGGCGCCTCGACGACGGCGGGTTCCTGTTCCTCGAGGACCGCGTCAAGGACATGATCATCACCGGTGGCGAGAACGTCTACTCGCCGGAGGTCGAGCGGGTGGTGGCCGAGTTCCCCGGCGTCGCCGAGGTCGCCGTGATCGGCATCCCGGACGACAGGTGGGGCGAGCAGGTCAAGGCCGTCGTCGCCGGCGAGGGGCTCGACGCGGGCGAGCTCGTCGAGTTCTGCCGCGAGCGGCTGGCCCACTACAAGTGCCCGCGCAGCGTCGACATCGTGGACGCGTTGCCGCGCAACGCCACCGGCAAGATCCTCAAGCGTTCGCTGCGCGAACCCTACTGGCGGGACCGGGACCGGAACGTCTGATGCCCCCGGTCACGCGGCGGGCGTACTTCGAGGCCGCGCTGAAGGTGCTGGCGGAGCACGGGTTCACCGAGCTGAACGTCGGGGCGCTGTGCCGCGGCCTCGGCGTCACGAGCGGTTCGTTCTACCACCACTTCGGCGGCTGGCCGGGGTTCGTGGCGCAGCTGCTGGACCACTGGGAGAACCGCCAGGTGCTGATCCTGCGCGAGCGCAACTTCGGCACCGGCGGGCCGGCGGCCGACTTCGCCGCGCTGATGGACCTCACGCTCGGGCTGCCCCACGAGGCCGAGGCGGCCATCCGGGCGTGGGCGCGCAACGACGAAACCGTGCGCGCGGCGCAGAAGCGCGTCGACGACGCCCGGCTGCGGACGGTCGGCAGGGCGGTCGAAGGGATCGTCGGCGACCGCGCGCTGGCCCGGACGCTGACGTCGTTCGGGATGGCGCTGCTGGTGGGGCACCAGCAGCTGGCGTCGGCGGGCGAGCACGGCGAGCTGTCGGAGCTGCTGGCCGAGTACACCCGGCTGGTGCACTCTCGTGCGGCCGGGGCCGGGCTGCCGGACTACGAGCCCAGCTGAGCCCGGACCTCCGCAAGCGCGAACCCCAGCAGGTTCGACCCCCGCCACGCCTGCGGCTTCGCCGCCCGCGGGTCGTCGGCTGCCAGGCCGATTCCCCAGACCCGGTCCACCGGGCTCGCCTCGACGAGCACCCGTTCGCCCGTTCCGGCCAGGTAGCGTCCGAGCTCGGGGTGCTGTGCGAACTTCGCCGCGTTCCCCGCGACCACGATCCCGTACCGGTGGGCCGCCCACGTCTCGTCGTCGAAGCCGCGCACCCGCCGGCCGAAGTCCTTGGCCTGCTTCGGGTGCACCGCGGTGAGCACCTGCGCCGCCACCTCGTCGTCGCCGAAGAGCTTCGCCTTGCGCCACATCATGTAGTGCTCGGCCGTCGCGAACCGGACTTCGCCGGCCTCGAACGGCGCCGGCCACCACTGGCTGAAGCACCCCGCGCCCACCCCGCCGCCGCGGGGCGGGCGGTGGCCCCAGAAGTACACGTACTTGAACCGCCGGCCCGCGGTGAGGGCGCGGGCCAGCTCCTCGACACTGCGCGGATGACCGGTCATGCCGCCAGTCTCGCCCACCCGGCGGCCGTCCCGCACCCGAAATACCCGGGTGCGGGACGAACCCCTCAAGCCGCCACGTAGTTGCCGCTCAGGATCAGCAGGACCTGGATCGTGATCCCCGTCCCGTAGTAGTCCGTCGCGTCCGGGGACCACGACGACACCGCCGTCCACAGCTTGTCCAGCCAGGCCTGGCTGCCCGGGTCCGTCATCGCCGCGACCGCGAACGGGGCGGTGAAGCACGGGTGCTGGCCGCTTTCGGTCTTCGAACCCGACAGCGAGTAGCCGCTCTGGATCTTCGCGGGGTCGCCACCGGTGGCCGACTTGATCCACGTGTTCATCTTGCGGACCTGGGCGACCGCCGCGCTTCCGGAGAACGAGATCGCGTCCGCGCCCAGGCGCCACGGGTCGCGGCAGGCGTTCCAGCTGTACTTGCCGTCGTACGGGCCTTCCAGGAAGTCCGCCGGTGCGGGCTTCGGTGTCGAGTTCGTGTTGACCACGAAGTCCGGCAACAGCCCGGTGTTCGGCGCGTACTGCGACTGCAGCTGGCTCACCGCCGTCTCCGAGCGGGTGCGGACCGACGTCCAGAAGCTGTCGCCCGTCGCCGCCGCGAACGCGCGCAGGTGGCCCGGCATCCAGTCCGAGGAGCGCGAGCTGTTCCGGTACTCCGCGTCGTTGCCCCAGTCGCCCAGCAGGGTGAACTTGGTGGTGCCGTTGACCTCGCTCTTCTTGATCGCGTTGATGATCCGGACGGCTTCGGCCTGGTAGTTCACCGAGCCGGCGCTGCCCCACTTCTTGTCCGCGATCAGCAGGCCGTAGGCGATTTCGAGGTCGCCGTCGGTGGCGGAGTCGCTGCCGTTGACGCTCTTGCAGTTCGAGTCCTGCTCGGCCGCGTGGAGGTCCTTGTTGTTGACCGACGGGTGGGCCTTCACGAACTTGAGGATCCCGTCGACGATCGAGCGCGCCTGCGGGTCCTTGTCCGCCATCATCGCCGAGATCGTCATGCCGTACCCCTCGCCCTCGGCGACGAAGGCGTGGTCGGCGTCCTTGGACAGCACGGCGTAGGTGCCGGTGCCGCACTTGGTCGTCAGGAAGTTCTTCTTCCAGAAGTCGTAGTACTTCTGCAGTGCTGCATCCTGCGTGGCCTGCGAGACGGATGGCCGCAGCGTTCCCGGCACGTACGGCGTGCCGGCCGCGGACGCCGCCGTCGGCACGCTCAGCAGCCCCGCGGCGAGCGCGGCCGAAACCACCACCGCCCGGACGACTCTCTTCATGGCTCCTCCGTTAAGACATCGTTGGCTGCGGCGAAGGTGATCGAAGCCTGACAGAAGGTTCAAGACCAGGTCAAGAGGGTTAGGAAACTTTCCTTACTATTACCGTGAGTGGGTCCCGCGTCGGCCCGCGCGCCCGGACGGACTAGCGTGGCGACCATGAAGATCGACCTCGACGGCCGCGGGCCGGACTTCCGGGCGTTCTGGACCGAGCGCCACCTGGCCACGCTGACCACGGTCCGGCCGGACGGCACCCCGCACGTCGTCGCGGTCGGCGTGACCGTCGACTTCGACGCCGGCCTCGCCCGCGTGATCACCTTCGCCCCGTCGGTCAAGGCCCGGCTCGTGCGCGCCGCGGGGGCGGCCGGGATCCCGGTCGCGGTGTGCCAGCTCGACGGGCCCCGATGGTCCACTTTGGAGGGTCGCGCGGTCCTGCGCGAAGACCCGGAATCGGTGCGGGACGCCGAAAACCGGTACGCCGCCCGCTACCGGCAGCCCAAGCCGAACCCGCAGCGGGTCGTCATCGAGATCACCGTGACCCGCGTGCTCGGCAACGCCTAGGGTGCCGGCCGAGCTCGGCCGGCCGTTCCCCGACGCCGGCCCCGGTCCGCGACTCCCCGAACCCGTTTCCGCCGATCGCCGATTCCGGCCGGGCCGCCGGCTGCCTACTTTGGGCAAAACGACCAAAGGTGGACAACCATGAATCGCATCGAATCGGCGGCGCAGACCCTGGCTCCCGGAAGCGAACTCGAACCGCTCGTGCCCGTCGAACCGCTCAGCTGCGCCGTGGCCGTGTGGCGGGCCGTCACCCGGCTGGCCACCGTCGAGCGGGCCACCGCCGAGCGGGAATTCGCGCGCGCCATCGCCCAGGGCTCGCCGGACCTCGGCCACATCGGGTTCTACCCGGCCGTCGACCTGGTCCGGCATTCGGCGCCGTCCGAAGGAGCATCACTGACGCAGCTGGTGAACGCCATCGAAGCCCAGCTCTAGGACGCCCGGCTCGGCTCGCGGACCGGCAGTCCCGCGGCCCGGTAGATCTCGTCGATCACCGTCATCGTCTCCACCGCGTCGGTCGCCGAGGTCTTCACCGGTGCGCCCTCCAGGGCCGCTGCCGCGAACGCGTCCAGCTGGTAGGCGTACGTCGACCGGCGGGGGAACTTCTCCGTTCGCCGTTCGGTCCCCGCCCGGACCGAAAGGCGGTGGTAGGCCTGCGGCATCAGCGGGTTGAACACCGACAGTGACCCCCGCGAGCCGACCACCTTCGCGCTGATCTTCAACACCGACGAAGACCACAGCGAGCACGTGATCCGGCCCGTGTGTCCCGAGGGGAACGACACCTCCGCCGTCATCGCCCGGTCCACCCGCGGTGAGCGCAGCTTCGCCGAAGCCGACACCACCGAAGGCGTCTCGCCGCCGAAGACGCGGGCCATGTGGACCGCGTAGCAGCCTGCGTCCATCGTGGCCCCGCCCGCCAGGTCGTAGTCGTAGCGGATGTCGGAGAACTTGGGCAGCGGGAAGCACACCGCCGTCTCGACGCGCCGGAGCTCACCCAGCTCGCCCGAGGCCACGATCTCCTCCACCCGCAACGCCAGCGGGTGGTAGCGGTAGTGGAACGCCTCCATCACCACGCGGTCCGAAGCGGCCGCCGCCTGGGCGACCTCTCGGGCCTCCATGGCGTTCGCCGTGAACGGCTTCTCGCACAGGACGTGCTTCCCGGCCGCCAAGGCGGCGAGCGTCCACCGGCCGTGCAGGCCGTTCGGCAGCGGGTTGTAGACGGCGTCGATCTCCGGGTCCGCCAGGAGTGCCTCGTAGGACGGGTGCGCGGTGGGGATGCCCTGGCTGGTCGCAAACGCTTGCGCGCGCTCGAGTGACCGCGCCGCGACCGCGGTGACCGAAACCGCCGGAACAGACGCAGCAGGCTTGACCAAGGCCGCGGGCGCAATGCGAGCCGCCCCCAGGATGCCGATCCGCAGGCTCATGTCGCGAAGCTAGCACCGGACAGGATTTCAACAGCGAGTTGACCTCTTCAACACCGAGTTGTAGCGTTCCGGCCAGCCGAACAGTGGAGGTCCGTTATGTCCCGTTCACGCGCGCTGCAGACGGGTTTGCTCGCGAGCCTGGCCGTCCTGGTGGCCGCCTGCGGTGGGGGTCCGGACGGCGCGGGCGGGACGTCGCAGGCCGCCGGGGCGCCCGCCTCCGGGATTCCGGACACCGCGGCGATCGTCCAGGGCGTGCAGAAGGACGCCCAGCTCAACGCGGCGCTGCCGGACGCCGTCAAGCAGGCCGGCCTGCACCTGGCCTCGAACCTGCAGTCCGCGCCCAACAACTTCTACGCCGCCGACGGCAAGACCCCGATCGGCTACGAGGTCGACCTCGCCAAGGCGATCGCCGCCAAGCTCGGCGTCGCCGTCACCCATCAGGACATGGCGTTCGGCTCGCTCATCACCAGCCTCCAGTCCGGCCGCGTCGACCTCACCATGGCCGGCATGAACGACACCAAGGCCCGCCAGCAGCAGATCGACTTCGTCGACTACTTCACCTCCGGCATCACGATCATGATCCGCAAGGGCAACCCCGACGGCATCACCGGCCCGGACACCCTGTGCGGCAAGAACGTCGCCGTCGTGCAGGGCACCAGCCACCAGAAGTTCGCCGCCGAGCAGAGCACGAAGTGCACGCAGGCCGGGAAGCCCGCCGTGAACGTCACCGCGACCGACAGCGACAACCAGAACCAGAACCAGCTCCGCACCGGCCGCGTCCAGGCGATCCTCAACGACCTCCCCAGCGCCGTCTACATCTCGCGCACCGCCGGCGACGGCAAGTTCTTCGAGGTCGTCCCCGGTGAGCCGATCGACGGCGGCCCGTACGGCATCGGCGTCAACAAGGCCAACACGGCACTGCGCGACTCCGTGCAGAAGGCGCTCCAGGCCCTGATCGCCGACGGCACCTACGGCAGGATCCTGCAGGCCTGGGGCGTCGAGCAGGGCGCCATCAAGGAGGCCGCGGTCAATGGCGGCTCCTGAACCACTGCCGATCGTCCGGCTGCGGCACTGGGGCCGCTGGGTCGCCGCCGCGATCATCGTCGCGCTGCTCGTCCTGCTGGGCATCGCGCTCGGCAACGCGCAGATCGAATGGGGCCAGGTCCCGGACTTCGTCTTCTACAAGGTGATGGCGACCGGCCTACTCAACACCGTCGTGCTGGCGGTGCTGTCGCAGGCGGTCGCGATCGTGCTCGGCATCGTCATCGCCCTGCTGCGCCGCAGCGCCAACCCGGTCGCGCGGTGGTTCGCCGCCGGCTACATCTGGCTCTTCCGCGGCCTGCCCGTGCTGCTGCAGATCCTCCTTTGGTACAACCTGGCGCTGGTCTTCCCCGTCATCGACATCCCGGTCCTCGTCCACGCGCAGACGAACGTGCTGATCAGCGCGTTCACCGCGGCGTTCCTCGGCCTCGCGCTCAACGAAAGCGCGTACATGGCCGAGATCGTCCGCGCCGGGCTGAACAGCGTCGACAGCGGGCAGACCGAAGCCGCCAAGTCGATCGGCATGACGCCGGCCGCGACGCTGCGCCGGGTCGTGCTGCCGCAGGCCATGCGCGTGATCATCCCGCCCACCGGCAACGACTTCATCAACATGCTCAAGGGCACGTCGATGGCGTCGGTGATCGGCGTGACCGAGCTGATCCACGCGGCCAACAACATTTCGTCCAACAACCTCCTGGTGATGGAGACGCTGCTGGCCGCGGCCGTCTGGTACATGGTCGTGGTGACCGTCGCCGGCGTCGGCCAGCACTACCTGGAACGCGCGTTCGGGCAGGCTGATCGGGGCCCGCTGGCCCGCGCCGGCAAGGCCCTGCGCGGGGTGCCGCTGGTGAGGAGCGCCCGTGTCTGAACCTCTGCTGCGCGCTGTCGGCGTCCGGAAGTCCTACGGTCACACGGAAGTCCTCGGCGGGATCGACCTCGAAGTCCACAAGGGACAGGTCGTCTGCCTGCTCGGGCCGTCCGGCGCCGGGAAGAGCACCTTCCTGCGCTGCATCAACCACCTCGAGACCATCGACGCCGGCCAGATCTGGGTCGACGGTGAGCCGATCGGCTTCCGGCAGCGCGGCGGCAAGCTGTACGAGCTGCGCGAACGCGAGGTGGCGCGCCAGCGCCGTGACATCGGCATGGTCTTCCAGCGGTTCAACCTCTTCGCCCACCGGACGGCCCTGGAGAACGTCGTCGAAGGACCGATCCGGGTGCTCGGCGTGCGGCCCGACGACGCCCGCAAGCAGGGGCTCGACCTGCTGGACCGCGTCGGGCTCGCGCACCGCGCCGACGCCTACCCGGCGCAGCTGTCCGGCGGGCAGCAGCAGCGCGTGGCCATCGCCCGGTCGCTGGCGATGAAGCCGAAGCTGATGCTGTTCGACGAGCCGACGTCGGCCCTCGACCCGGAGCTGGTCGGTGAGGTTCTCGAGGTCATGAGTACGTTGGCGGGGGAGGGGATGACGATGGTCGTCGTGACGCACGAAATGAGCTTCGCCGCGGAGGCCGCCGACGAGGTGGTGTTCCTGGCCGACGGCGCCGTCGTCGAGACCGGGCCGCCCTCGGAGGTGCTGAGCGCGCCGAAGCACGACCGGACCCGGCAGTTCCTGGCGAGGATCCTCGCGTGACGCGGATTTCGCCCCGGTACCTGCTCCAGTTCGACGAGCCGGCCGGCTACCTCGACTTCGCCCGCTTCGGCCCGCCGTCGCATGCGGTGCTCGACACGACGGCCGCCCTGCTCGACCAGGCCACCACGGCCGGACCCTCCACTGTGGACGAGCTGATGCGGCAGGAGGTCCGGGCCAAGGCCGCCGCGGCGCGGCTGTCCGGCTCGGACACCGACCACACCGTGCTGCTGCCCCACACCAGCCTCGGCCTGTTCCAGGCCGCGTTCAACAGCTCGGGCGACGTGCTGGTGTCGGCGTCGGAGTTCCCCGCCAACACCTACCCGTGGGCCCGCGCCGAACAGGCCGGTCGCCTCCGCGTCCGTCGTCTGACCAGCGGTTATGTCACGCCGGAGCGGGTGGCGGAGGCGTTGACGCCCGACATCACGACGGTCAGCGTCAGCGCGGTCGACTTCCGCACCGGCTACCGCGCCGACCTGGCCGCGCTGCGGGACGTCGTCGGCGACCGGCTCCTGGTCGTCGACGGCATCCAGGGCTTCGGGGTGATCGAGGAGCCGTGGGAGGTCGCCGACGTGCTGGTCGTCGGCGGGCAGAAGTGGCTGCGCGCGGGCTGGGGCACCGGCTTCGCGGTGCTGTCCGACCGCGCCCTGGACCGGATGGACCCGGTGCTGTCGGGCTGGACCGGCGCCCGCGACCCGGGCCTGTTCGACGACGAGATCCACCCGCCGGACGGCACCGCACAGGCCTGGTCGATCTCGAACCTCAGCCCGATCACCTCCGGCGCCTTCGCCGAGGCCCTCGAGCTGGTCGAGCACGCCGGGGTCGGGTCCATCGCGGCCCGGATCGCCGAGCGGCTGGCCTCCTTCGAAGAGGTCCTGGCGTCGTGCGGGGCCGAGGTCGTCTCGGCCGTGGACCGGCGCGCGGGCATCCTCGCGTTCACCCTGCCCGGCCACCCCGCCGAGCAGGTCGGCGCCGCGCTGGCCAACGCCGGGATCGCGGCGACCGTGCGACCCGAGCACGTCCGGCTCTCCCCGCACGCCTCGACCGCTGAGACGACTTGCGCGGACCTGCTCCGGGAAGCGCTGGAGACGCTGACCGCACCCCGGGAGCCCCTGTCCGTCCCGGCCGCGGGCGCGACCACGCACGACGTGCTCACCGCGCTGGTCCCGGCGATCCCGGGGCTGGCGGCGATGCTCGGCCCGGGCAACGAAGTCCTGCTGCACGACCTGAGCCGGCTGCCGGACTCGATCGTCGCCATCGCCGGCGACCTCACCGGCCGCAGCGTCGGCGGCCCGATGACCGACCTGCTGCTCGGCCTGGTCCGCCGCGGCACCACGCAGGACCTGACGAACTACCGCACGCACGGCCCGGACGGCCGGCCGATCCGCTCTTCGACGCTGTTCCTGCGCGACGCCGACGGGGTCGCGGTCGGCTGCCTGTGCGTCAACAGCGTCGAGGAGGCCGCGTCCCCGGCCGGCAACGGCGAGCCGGAGACTTTCCCACCGGACGTCGACAGCCTGCAGCGGTTCCTGGTGGACCGGGCGGTGACGAAGGCCGGCATCCCGGTGGACCTGATGAAGAAGCGGCACAAGGCGGCGGTGGTGCGGGAACTCGACGAAGCCGGTTATTTCCTCATCAAGGACGCCGTCGACCACCTGGCCGGGCGCCTCGACGTCACCCGCTACACGATCTACAACTACCTCAACGAGATCCGCGCCTGACGCTGCCCGAACGGACCTTGTCCGTACGGCCGTTCGGGCGCACGATGGCGCACATGGCAGAACCGGACACGCACCAGGCCCTGGTGCGGCTCGAAGCGGACGGCGAGGCCGACGCCGAAGAGTTCGACCTGCTCGCCCGCCGGCTGCGCGCCGAGCTGGGCGAGCTGGACGTCGACCTGCGGCCGGTGCCGGGCGAGCTCCCGGCGGGCGCCAAGGCCGCGGACCCGGTGACGATCGGCTCGCTGATGGTGGCGTTCAGCGCGGCCGGCGGCGTGTTCCCCGGGCTGGTCGAGACCCTGCGCGACTGGCTGGGCCGGCAGGCGGGCAAGCACAAGATCAAGGTGACGATCGACGGCGACACCGTCGAGCTGGAGCGGGCGACCTCGGCCGAGCGGCAGCAGCTGATCGACGCCTTCGTCCGGCGCCATGGCTAGCCGCCACGCGCTGCTGATCGCGACCGAGACGTACGCCGACCCGTCGTTGCGGCGGCTGACGGCGCCCGGCGGCGACGCGCGCGAGCTGGCCGCGGTCCTGAGCGACCCGGCGATCGCGGGGTTCGAGGTGACGACCCTGGTCGACCAGCCCCACCACGTGGTGGGCGAGGCGATCGGCGAGTTCTACCGGGGCAGGCGCCGCAACGAGCTGACGCTGTTGTACTTCACCGGCCACGGCCTCAAGGACGACGACGGCAGCCTGTACCTGGCGATGGCCAACACCCGCCGCGACAGCCTGATGTTCACCGCGCTGGCCGCGGAGCTGGTCGACCGCGCGATGGCGGGCTGCCCGTCGCGGCAGAAGGTGCTGGTGCTGGACTGTTGCTACAGCGGCGCGTTCCCGGCGGGAAAGCCGGCGAAGTCGGGCACGGACGTGCACACGCTGGAGCGGTTCCAGGGCCGCGGCCGCGCGGTGCTGACGGCCTCGGACGCGACGCAGTATTCGTTCGAAGGCGACGCGGTGGTGGGCTCGGCGGCCCGGTCGGTGTTCACCCGGCACCTGGTGGCGGGCCTGCGCGACGGGAGCGCGGACCTCGACGGCGACGGCGACGTGACGGTGGACGAGTTGTACAGCTACGTCCACGAGCGGGTGGTGGCGGAGATGCCGCGGCAGCGGCCGAAGCACCAGTCCGATGTGGAGGGACGCATCGTGCTGGCGCGGAACCCGCGGTGGGAGCTGCCGGAGTACCTGCGCCACGGGCTGGCGAGCCCGATCGCTTCGGACCGGATGAACGCCTTGGCGGGGTTGAAGCGCCTGAACCGGGTGGGCAACGACCTGGTGCGGGCGAGGACGGCGGAGGAGATCCGGCGGCTGACGGACGACGACAGCCGCACGGTCTCGGCGGCGGCGGTCGCGTGGATGGCGGAGGCGGAGGGACCGGTCGAGGTGGTGGCGCCGGAGCCACCGGTCCCGCCGGAGCCTTCGGGCGTGCCGGAGCCGGTGGCCGCTGAGCTGGAGCTTGCGGCTGCCGCCGGCCCCGAGCCCGAGCCGGTCCGGGTGGCTGCGCCGGAGCCGCCGGTCGCCGCCGAGCCTCAGCCGGTTCCGGTGGCTGCGCCGGAGTTGGAGTTTCCGGTTGCCGCCGAGCCAGAGCCTGGCCCGGTGGCTGCGCCGGAGCTGGAGCTTCCGGTTGCCGCCGGGCCAGAGCCCGAGCCGGTCCGGGTGGCTGCGCCGGAGCCGCCGGTTGCCGCCGAGCCCGAGCCCGAGCCCGAGCCGGTTCCGGTGGCTGCGCCGGAGTTGGAGTTTCCGGTTGCCGCCGGGCCAGAGCCGGTCCGGGTGGCCGCCGAGTCCGAGCCGGTCCGGGTGGCCGCTGTGTCGCAAGCCGAGGTCGGGCCCGAGCCGCAGGCTGCCCCGCAGCCCGTCGTGACCGAGCCCGAGACGGCCGCCACCGAGCCGGTGGCAGCCGCCCCGGAAATCTCCGAAAGCGCCGATGCCTCCGAAAGTGCCGATGCTCCCGAAAAGAAGAAGCTGTCCCGGCGGGCGAAGATCTGGATCGCCGTCGGGATCGCGATCCTGCTCGCCGGGACCGTGCTGCTCGTCCTCCTGCTCACCCTGAACGGGTCCAGCGGCAGCAGCGGCAACAACGGCGGGTTCTCCTACAGATAGGACTCCACCGCGTCCGCGGCGAAGGAAATCCCGCCATGGCCCCGGATTTCCGCCTTCAGCTCCGCCAACCGAGAAGCAACCGAGGCCGACGAGGACACCTCGTCCACCGCCTCCCGGAGCGATGAAGCCGTCACCGACTCCGCCGGGAGGTGACGGCCCACCCCGAGCGCCTCGAGCTGGGCCGCGTTCCCGAACTGGTCCGCCGCCTGGGGAATCGCCACGGTCGGGACCCCGAACCACAGCGCTTCCGTCGCCCCGCCCATCCCCGCGTGCGTGATGAACGCCGACGCCGCCTCCAGCACCGCCGGCTGCGGCACGCTTTCGTACACCTCCACCGACGAAGGCAGCGGCCCCAGAGAAGCCGGCGACACGTGCTTGCCCAGCGACATCACCACGTGCCAGTCCTCGGCGAACGCCGAAACGCACGCCCGGTACACCGGAAGCTGGTCGGTGAACGCCGTCCCGAACGACACCAGCAGCACCGGCCGGCCCGACGACGGCGGCGTCCACGAACGATCGGCGAGCCGCGCCGGATCCAGGCACGGCCCGACGAACTCCACGTGCGGGCCCACCCGGTCCGCGTTCGGCTGCATCGCCCGCGGGATCAGCGAAAGCACCCGCGGCGGATGCCCGAGCCACTCCCAGGGATCGGCCGAAACGCCGTGGGACGAGAGCCACCGCGACAAAGTGGCCGCATAGTCCACACCGGACGGTGACGCCTTGATCGGGGCCATCACCTCGGCCATGTCCTCGTCGTAGCCCTCCCACGCCACCAGCGTCGGCGACAGCTGGACCGCGGGCACGCCGTACCGCAGGCCCAGCAGCGGCGCACCCAGGCCGCCGATGTCGTACAGCACCAGATCGGGCCGGTCGGTGTCGAACCGCGCCGTCAGCAGCGGGTGGACCGCGATGGCTTCGTCGAGGAAGACGCGCATGGCTTCGGCCGGCTCGTCCGGCCACACGGCCGCTTCGCCGAGCGGGAACGTCGTCGGGTGCTCGACGACTTCGGCGCCGGTCGGTGCGACCAGCGAAGCCAGCGGCGAGCCGACGACGTAGGACACCCGGTGCCCGCGGCGGACCAGCTCGCCGATCACGCCCAAGGAGGGGTAGATGTGGCTCGGCGCGGTGCAGCCGACCATGACGATGTGTTTGCGCAGCATGGTGCTCCTTCAAGGGAGAAAGACCAGACGGCGCGCAGGTGAAGGGACTCACCCGGTCGGCGGGGAGTCCGGCGGTCACGCCGTCTCAGACGAGGCGGAGCCGGATGAAGTAGATCATGGAACCGACCGTACGGGATCCCGGAACGTCCGTGCCACCCGATTTCCGCCTTTCGTAGGGCGTGCAGAGCGTGCTGATGATCGACGAGACGCTCGACGCGGCGACGCCGTACGAAGGCAGCCTCGAGGTTCGCAGCCGGTTCCCGGGTACTTCGCTGATCGCGGAGCCGGGTGGCACCAGCCACGCGATCACCCGCACGGCAACGCGTGCGTCGACAACAAGGTCGCGGACTACCCGGCGACGGGCGCGCTCCCGGCTCGCGAGCCGGCCCGCACGGCCGACGTCGAGTGCGCCCCGCTGCCGCTGCCGCTGCCGACGCCGCCGGCACCGACGGCCGCCAAGGTCGCCAACGCCGACGCCGTCGCGGCGACGCAGGGCATGGTGGCCGGCCGGTTCGCCGGCTGACCTGCGCAAACCTTTCGAGCGGGGTGTCGGGCCCAGTGCCCGGCACCCCGCTTCTTCGTGAGCTCGACGTACTTTCCGACACCGGGGGCTTTGAGTGTGCGTGGACTTTGTGTTACAAAGTGCGGAGCAACTTTGCGATTCAAAGTCCATGGAAGGAGGACGCCATGACTGGGGGACCGGCGTTCGCACTGAACGGCCTCACCAAGCGGTTCGGGCAGGTCACGGCGGTCGGCGGGGTGTCCGTCGAGGTCGCGCGCGGCGAGGTCGTTGCGCTGCTCGGGCCGAACGGCGCGGGCAAGTCGACCACCGTCGACATGCTGCTCGGCCTGACCAAGCCCGACGCGGGGGAGGTCACCGTCGCCGGTGGCAGCCCGCGCGAAGCCGTCGACCGGGGGCTCGTCGGCGCGATGATGCAGAACGGCGCGCTGCTGCCGGACGCCACGGTCGGCGAGCTCGTCGGCCTGATCGTCTCGACCCACGAGCACCCGCTGCCCGCCGCGGAGGTGATCGCCCGGGCCGGCCTGGAGAACCTCGTGAAACGCCGCTGCGGCAAGCTGTCCGGCGGCGAGCGCCAGCGCGTCCGGTTCGCGCTCGCCCTGGCCGGCGACCCGCAGCTGCTCGTGCTCGACGAGCCCACCGCGGCGATGGACGTCGACGGCAGGCGCGCGTTCTGGGCGGCCATCCGCGAGTTCGCCGCCAGCGGCCGGACCGTGCTGTTCGCGACGCACTACCTCGCCGAGGCCGAGGACTACGCCGACCGCGTCGTGCTGATGCGCCACGGCGTCGTCGTGGCCGACGGGCCGGTCGCCGAAGTCCGGGCCGCGGTGTCCGGCCGGGTGCTCAAGGCCGTCGTGCCCGGCGCGACCGACGCGGACCTCGCGCTGCTGCCGGGCGTCACGGGTGTCCAGCTGCGCGGCGGCCGGGCCGAGCTGGCCTGCGCCGACTCCGACGCCGCGATCCGCGCCCTGCTCGTCGCGCACCCGGACGCGTCCGGCATCGAAATCACCGCGCTCGGCCTCGAAGAGGCCTTCCTGGCGCTGACCGCCGAGGAGGCCGCCGCGTGAACACGACGTACCTGAGCCTGGAGATCAAGCGGATCGTCCGGAGCCCGCAGTTCACCATCTTCACCATCGGCATGCCGCTGGCCATGTTCCTGCTGTTCGGGTCGATCTTCGGCAAGCTCGTGGCGCCGAACGGGCTGGCCTCGAACGTCCAGACCATGATCAACCTGGCCGCGTACGGCGCGAGCGGCGGCGCCCTGTTCACCGGGACGCGCGTGGCGCAGGAACGCACCGACGGCTGGCAGCGGCAGCTGCGGCTCACGCCGATGCGCGGCCCCGGCTACCTGGTCGTGAAGGTGCTCTCGGCGATGGCCGTGGCGCTGCCGGTGCTCGTGGTGCTCTTCCTCGCCGGGTTGGTGATGGGGGTCGAGATGACCGCCGCGCAGTGGTTCCTGGTGCTGGGGTCGCTGTGGCTGGGTGTGCTCCCGTTCGCCGTGCTGGGCCTGGCCATCGGCCTGTTCGGCAAGGGCGACACGGTCGGCGCGGTGACCGGTGCGCTGATGATGCCACTGGGCATGCTCGGCGGCCTGTGGATCCCGCTCTACGTCCTCCCGGACTGGATGGCGGCCCTGGCGCACTTCTTCCCGACGTACTGGCTGGGGCGCGTCGGCCTGGAACCGCTCGCCCACGCCGGCGGAATGGGGTTCGCGGTGCTGGTCCTGCTGGGCTGGCTGGTCGTGCCCGCCCTGGTCGTGGTGCGCCGGTTCCGGCTGGACACGGCGCGGCTCTAGATGCCGGTTGCCGATCCGGCCGGAAGCAGGGCGGCCTTCGAGCGGGAGGTGACCGTCGGTACGGGCCGATCAGGCCGTGGCTGCGGGCGGATCGGCAACGAATGGCACAGTAGCTTCCGTGCAGGATTGCGGGGTCTGCACGGGAGGAGGGCGAACCAGGTGGAAGACGAGCCGATGTCGGCCGAGGAGTCGCTGGACCTGATCGCCCGGCAGAACCGGCGGACCCGCCGGGAACTGGGCGGGGGCCCGGCGCGGATGCTCGCGGCCTGGGCCCTCGCCTGGCTGCTCGGCTGGGGCTTCACCTACGTCACCACGCAGGGCTGGGTGGCGGTGCCCGGCTGGGTGGCCGGCGGCGTCGTCGTTCCGGTGCTGTTCCTCGGCGCGATGGCCTACACCACCTTCACCAGCATCCGCTCCGGGCGCGGCATCCGCGGGCCGTCCCGCACGGTCGGCGCGATGTACGGCTACGGCTGGGCGCTCTCGTCCATCGGGCTGATGGTCGTCGACATCCGGATCACGCAGTTCCAGGCGCTGTCTCCGGACCAGGTGTCACTGCTGTGGTCGGGCACCTGGCTGCTGCTCACCGGCGTGATGTACCTGGCCGGCGGCATGGTCTGGCAGGACAAGCTGATGTACGGCCTCGGCGCGTGGATGATCGTGTCGGCCGCGCTGAGCGTGCTCGTGGGCTACCCGCACAACTTCCTCGTGCTCACCGTCTGCGGGGGCGGCGGGTTCCTGCTCGGCGCGATCGTCTACTTCGTCCGCGAGAAGACCGGCCGATGAGCGAACTGCCGCAGCTCGACCCGGTCATCCACGCCCAGGCGCGGTTGCGGGTGACGGTCGCGCTCGCCGGGCTGCGCCCCGGCGACCAGATCACCTTCCCGCGGCTGCAGCAGCTCCTCGACATGACGGCCGGCAACCTCTCGACCCACCTGCGCAAGCTCGAGGACGCCGAGTACGTCGAGATCACCAAGGCCTACGAGCACCGCACGCCGGTCACCCTGGTCCGGCTGACCGCCCGCGGCCGGGCCGCGTTCGAGGACTACACGAAGGCGCTCCACCAGCTGCTGGACGCCACCGGCGGAGACTGACGTGGCGCGCTGGGTGATCCACCTCGACCTGGACGCCTTCTACGCCTCGGCCGAGCAGCTCACCCGCCCGACGCTGGCCGGGCGCCCGGTGCTCGTCGGCGGGCTCGGCCCCCGCGGCGTCGTCGCGGGGGCCAGCTACGAGTCGCGGGCGTTCGGGATCAAGTCGGCGATGCCGATGGCCCAGGCGCGGCGGCTGCTGCCGGCGAACGGCGTGATCGTGCCGCCGCGGTTCCGCGTCTACGAGCGGCTCAGCCAGGAGGTCTTCGCGGTCGTCACGTCGGTGGCCCCGGTTCTGGAGAAGATCTCCCTCGACGAAGCCTTCGCCGAACCGCCTTCGCTCGTCGGCGCGTCTCTCGAGGAAGTGACGTCGTTCTGTGCCTCGCTGCGCGCGCGGATCCGGGCGGAAACCGGCCTGGTGGCGTCGATCGGGGCGGGCAACGGCAAGCAGATCGCGAAGATCGCCTCCGACGAGGCCAAGCCGGACGGGCTGCTGGTCGTCCCGCAGGGCACCGAGCGGGAGTTCCTCGCGCCGCTGCCGGTGCGCGCGCTGTGGGGCATCGGCCCGGTCGCCGAGGGGAAGCTGCGGTTCATCGGCGTCCAGACGCTCGGGCAGCTGGCGGCACTGTCCGAACAGGACGCCGTGGCCACCCTCGGCGGCGTGGTCGGCCGCGACCTGCGCCGGCTCGCGACCGGCGCCGACGACCGCCCGGTGGCCGGCCGCGCCGAGACCAAGCAGGTCAGCGCGGAAACGACGTTCGACACCGACATCAAGGACCTGGCCACGCTGCAGGCGGAGGTCCGCCGGATCGCGGTGGGCGCGCACCAGCGGCTGCGCAAGGCCGGCCGGGTGGCCCGGACGGTGGTGATCAAGCTGCGGCACACGGACATGCACACGGTGACCCGATCGGAGACGATCTCGGCGCCCACGGACGACCTGGCCGAGCTGTCGGCGACGGCGGAGCGCCTGCTGATCGACCCGGCGGAGTTCGGCGGCATCCGGCTGGCGGGCGTGGCTTACAGCGGGCTTTCGGTGCCCCACCAGGACGCGCTGTTCAGCCTGGCCGCTCCTGCGGCACCGGCGGTCGTGTCGTCCACCCCGGCGCCGGCTCCCGCGGCGCCGCCGTCGGAGTGGCGCCAGGGCGACGACGTGGTCCACGAAGAGTTCGGCACGGGCTGGGTCCAGGGGGCGGGCCACGGCCGGGTGACGGTCCGCTTCGAGCACCGGTCATCGGGCCCCGGCGTCGCGCGGACCTTCTCCCAGAGGGACCCGGCCCTGACTCGCGGGGACCCCGGCGACTGCCTACGCTGAAGTGCCACATCATTGGGGCGTTTGGCCCGGGGAGCCGAGTAGCCTCGAAGCCGCGCCGCTTCCTGGCCCGCCAGAGCCAAGTGCCACAGTGTTGGGGCAGTTGGCCCTAGGGTGCCGCCGAGCACCCTTGCAGCTTGGCCACCTGCTGGCCCGCCAGCAGGAACGCGCCCACGCCGTACGCCGCCGTGTCGGTCGCCTTCGCGGTCGCGGGCCGGTCGCCCACCGGCTGGACGTAACCCACCTTGCCGTCGGCCTGCAGGGCCTTCGTCGACAGCGCCGTCCACGCCTTGTCCACCACCGGGCGGAACCGGGCCGCGTCGAGGATGCCCGCGTTGATGCCCCAGCCGAGGCCGAACGCGAAGAACGCCGTGCCGCTGGACTCCGGGCCGCCGTGGTCCCACGGGTTGAGCAGGTCCGGGTTCCAGAAGCCGTCGCGGCGCTGAGCCAGCGCCAGCGTCGAAGCCATCTTCTTGAACACCCGCAGGTACTCCGGCCGCCGCGGGTCGTCGGTCGGCAGCACCTGGAGCACCTTCGTCAACGCGGAGAGGGCCCAGCCGTTGCCGCGGGACCAGAACACGCCCGACCCCTTGAACCGCGCGTCGCGGTACCACAGGCCGGTGAACTCGTTGAACAGCTTGTGTTCCGACGAGCGGAAGAGCCGGTCCATCGCGTCCGAATAGGACGGATCGTGGTCGATCAGGCTCATCCGGGCGAACGACGGCATCGCCATGTTCAGCGCGTCGACGTAGTTCCAGTAGTCGCGGTGGCCCGCCTGCACGGACGCGACCTCGTCGCGGATCCGGGTGCGGATCGAGTCGAGCGGGATCTCCGGGTGGAAGTAGGTGTAGAGGTCCAGGTACGCCTCGCCCGCCGCCTGGTTGTCCGGGAAGAACGGGCGTTCCGGGTCGAAGGGCAGCAGGTACTTGTTGGCCTGGGCCCAGGGGTAGGTCTTGTGGTTGGACTGCCCGGTGGTCCGGACCAGGGCGAGGTTGCCGACGTGGAACGTCGCGTTCTGCCAGTCCGGCGCGTCGAGGTTCGTCCCGTTGGCCACCCAGTAGTTGCCCGCGGACACCATTTCGTCGGAGATCGTGCAGGTCGCGGCGGCCGCCGCCGTGGGGGCTGTCAAGAGACAGCCCGCCACCGCCGCGGCCGCGAGCACGCCGAAACCGCGAATTCCCGGGAAACGCATGAAAAGCGTCCTCCTCAACAGGTCGTGGCGGCGGGCATCCGCAGCGAGTCAAGCGCGTCCCGGTAGACGTGTCAAGGTACCGATCACCGGTACGCCGCAACGGTTTCCAGCAATCCGCGACACGCTGACTCGGCGCCGTCGGCGTTCTTCGCCAGCACCAGCGTCAGCACGCGGGAATGCGCGGCGAGCGTGTCCGCCGGTTCGCCCTGCGCCCGCAGCGCCGCCACCACCGGCACCTGCAGCTGCGCGATCAGCGGGTTCCCCGACGCGCGGACCAGCGCCGCGTGGAACTGCGCATCGGCGGCCCGGAAAGCCTCGGTGTCGCCCGCGTCGGCCATCAGCGCGTACGCCGCCGCCATCGCCGCCAGCTCGTCGGGCCGCCGGTGCCGCGCGGCCATCCGCGCCGCCTGCGGTTCGATCGCCAGCCGCAGCTCGAACAGCTCGCGCAGGTGCTCCGGGCCGTCGGGGCCGCCGACGCGCCAGGCGATGACGTCCGGGTCGATCGCGTCCCACGCCTCGGGTGGCAGCGTCCAGGTCCCGACCCGCGGGCGCGCGGTGACCATGCCCTTGGACTCCAGCACGCGCAGTGCTTCGCGGACCACCGTCCGGGACACCGAAAACCGGCGGCCCAGCTCCTCGGGGACGAGCGGCTGCCCGTCCCCGAGGACACCTCCGACGATGAGCCTGCCCAGTTCGTCGACGATCCGGGCGTGAAGATTCACTCGGGCAGGCCGACGCGCCGCTCCCCGCTGCGCAGCTGCTGCAGCACGACCGCGATCACCAGCAGGGCGCCGTGGGCGACGTTCTGCCAGAACGGGTTGATGCCCAGCCCGGACATGCCGTTGTCGAGCACGCCCAGGATGACCACCGCGAGCACGGTCGAAATGATCGACCCGCGCCCGCCCTTGAGCATCGTGCCGCCGAGCGCGGCGCCGGTGACGGCCTGCAGCTCCAGGCCTTCCGACCCCGACGTCGGCTGGCCGGAGCCGGTGCGGGCGGTGATCAGCACGCCCGCGATCGCCGCGACCACGCCGACGAGGGCGTACACGCCGATGATGTACCGGTTGATGTTGATGCCGGCCAGCCGCGCGGCGGTGTCGTTGCCGCCGATGGCGTAGACGTTGCGGCCGATGTCGGTGTACTTGAGCAGGAAGTGCAGCAGCGCCGCGACGATCAGGAACACCCAGACCAGCGACGGCAGCCCGGCGATCGCGCCCTTCGCGAGGAAGATGAACAGGTCGTCGCCGCCGGTGTAGCCCTGCGCCTTGCCGTCGGAGATGACCTGCGCGATGCCCTTGTAGGTGGCGAGCATGGCCAGCGTCGCGACCACCGGATTGACCCGGCCGAAGATGATGATCATGCCGTTGACCAGGCCGCACAGGATGCCGACGCCGACCGCGGCGAGGATGCCCACCTCGGCGTTGCCGGTCGAGGTGAACACCATCGCCGAGACGACCGACGCCAGCCCGGCCATCGAGCCGACCGAGATGTCCAGCGCGCCCAGGATGATCACCAGCGTCTGGACCAGCGCGAGCAGTCCCATGATGGTGATCGCGCTGCCGATCAGCAGCAGGTTGTTGGTGCGGAAGAAGTTCTCGTTCAGCACGCTCAGCAGGATCACCAGCGCGATCAGCGTGATGATCAGGCTCGAGTTCTGCACGCCGATGCCGGTGAGGACGCGGCGCGCGGCAGACGGCTGAGGCGCGGCAGCGGGCGCCGAAGTTTCCTTGGTGGGGGTGCTCATGCGCCGACCTCGCTGACGCTCGGCGCGGCTACAGCGGTGTCATTCGATTCGTTCGCAAGCTCACTCATGCGCCGATCTCCTGGGCGTCGTCCACGGCTGGTTCGGTTTCGGGGATGGCGAGGGTCAGCACGGCTTCCTCGGTCGCCTCTTCGCGGCCGATCTCACCGGCGAGGCGCCCGGCGCGCATGACGAGGATCCGGTCGGCCAGCGTCAGCACCTCGGGCAGGTCGGAGGAGATGACCAGCAGCGCGATGCCCTCCGCGGCGAGGCCGTCGATGATCCGGTAGATCTCGGCCTTCGCGCCGACGTCGACGCCGCGCGTCGGCTCGTCGAGGATCAGCAGCTTCGGCCGCCGCGCGAGCCAGCGCGCGAGGACGGCCTTCTGCTGGTTGCCGCCGGAGAGCTTGCGGACTTCCTGCTCCATCGACGGCGTCCGCACGCGCAGCTCGTTGATGTACTCCTCGACGAGCGCGCGTTCCTTCGCCCGCTTCACGACCCGGAAGCGGCGAAGGCGGTCGAGGACGGCGATGGAGACGTTGTCGCGCACGGATCGCTGCATCAGCAACGCGTCCGTCTTGCGCTCTTCGGGCGCGAAACCGATGCCCGCTTTGACGGCGTCACCCGGGTTGTGCGCGCGCAGCCGCTTGCCGCCGAGTTCCACGGTCCCGGACCGGATCGGCAGGTCGCCGACGATCGCGCGGGCCAGCTCGGAGCGTCCCGCGCCGACCAGCCCGGCCAGGCAGACGACCTCGCCCGCGCGGACCTGCAGCGAAATCCCGGTGACGTCGTCGGTCGTGACGTCGGCCAGCTGCAGCACGACATCGCCGGTGTCCTGGGTGACGCGGCGTTCGAGGGCCGACAGGTCGCGGCCGATCATCATCCGCACCAGGCCGGCCTCGTCGGTCTCCGCGGCCTGCTGGACGCCGACGAGCTTGCCGTCGCGCAGCACGGCGACGCGGTCGGCGAGCTGGAAGATCTCCTTCATCCGGTGCGAGACGTAGACGACCGCGACTCCGCTGTCACGCAGCCGCCCGATCAGCCGGAACAAGGCCTCCACCTCGTGTTCCGACAGGGACGACGTCGGCTCGTCGAAGGCGATCACCCGCGGCGGCGTGGCCGCGGTGAGCACCCGCAGGATCTCGACGAGCTGGCGTTGCGCGGCGGAGAGCGCGGCGCCGAGCGTCGCCGGGTCGAGGACGCCTTCGAAGCCGTACTCGACGAGCGCGTCGTGCGTCGCCTTGGTGAGCGTGCGGCGGCTGAACACCCGGGCCTTCGCGGGCAACTCGCCGACGAAGACGTTCTCCGCCACCGAAACGTGCGGGATGATCTCGGGTTCCTGGTAGATCACGCGCACCCCGGCGGCCATCGCCGCGCGGGGGGTGTCGAAAGTGACTTCGGTGCCGTCCAGGAGCAGCCGGCCGTCGTCCGGGCCCTGGTCGCCGGACAGCACGCGCAGGAGCGTCGACTTGCCGGCGCCGTTCTCGCCCATCAGAGCCAGGATCTCGCCGGAGCGGAACTCCAGCGAGACGTCGTCGAGGGCGGTGACACCGGAGAAGCGCTTGCCGATGCCCTCGACGGCGAGCGCGGGAGGAGAGCTGGACATGGTCGCCTTCCGTACGGCGGTCGTGAGTGCGTAACAGTGTTAGAACACTGTTACGCACTCACGAGGGGTGGGCGGTCAGGTGCAGTTGACGCCGGCCTGCTTGTAGTTGTCCTTGTTGACGATCGTGGTCTTGGCGATCGTCTCGGCGGGCAGTTCCTTGCCGTTCTTGACCTTGTCGACCAGCACCTGGATCGCCGAGCGGCCGACCTCGGCGCCGGAGATGTAGAGGGCGGCCTTGTTGCCGGTGTCCTTGCCGGCGGCCCAGTCCTTGCAGTCGAGGTAGGCGCCGAGCCCGACGCCGATGATGTTGTTCGCCGCCACGCCGGAGTTGGCCAGCGCGGTCACCACCCCGGTCTCGTTCTCGTCGTTGCAGCCCCAGACGACCCAGTGCTTGACGCCCGGGTTGGAGCCGATCACCGCGCCGGAACGGTTCTGCGCGTCGACGGGGGAGTTGTCGGTGCCCACGTCGATCACCTGGATGTCCGCGCCCGCGGCCTTCGAGAACGCCGTCTTCGCGGCGTTGACGCGGTCGGTGCAGACGGTCAGGTCCTGCTTGTAGGCGCTGATGATCTTCGTGTCGGCGGCGGCCCAGCCCGCGGCCTTGAACAGGTTCCCGGCCTCGGTGCCGACCTTCTCGCCCATCTGGCTGCCGTTGAAGCCGACGAACGGCGCCTTCGCGCCCGAGCCGTCCTTGATGACGTCGTCGGAGGCGATCAGCGGGATGCCCGCGCTCTTGGCCTTGTCGATCACCTGCGGGCCGATCGCCTGGTCCGGGACGACGATGGCGACGCCGTTGGCGCCCTGGGCGACTGCCGCGTCCAGTTCGGTGATGGCCTTGTTGGCGTCCTGGCCGAGGTTGACGACCTTGAGCTCGACGCCGAGCTCTTTCGCCTTCTCCTGCGCGCCTTGGGCCTGCTCGACGAAGTACTGCTGGTCACCCTGTTTTTGCAGGTAGTACAGGGTGACCTTGCCGTTGGCGGGGGCCTGCTGCTGTGGTGCCGCGGTGTCCTTGCCGGAGGAGCAGGAGGCGAGCAGAGCGCCGGAAATCAAACAACAACCAACAACGCTCCAGGTGCGCAGCCTGTGCGAGTGTGGGGACATCGTTGCTCCCAAGGAGGCCGGGGTTGAGCGGCGCGTCGCGGCACCGCGGAGTGACTCGTATTACAAGACACCCTTTCCTGCAGCGTCAAGGCGCAGTTAGCGGAGCGAGACCTACTCTCCGTAGTTGCATCGTGGCAAGTGGCGGCTGCATTTATCGTATTTTTTCCGGCCTGTCCTGCGCGTTGTCCGGTTTTGTCCTGTGCGAATGTTCTGATCGGTGTTGTCGACTGTGGTGGAAGTTTCAGGGTGGACCCGGACGCCGTCGCCGCCCGATTCGTCCGGCTGGCAGGATGGCCGGACCACGTTAGGGGGACCCGATGACGAAGCACCGCGTCGCCGCGCTCGCCGGGATCGCCGTCCTGGCCGCCGCGTGCAGCGGCCCGCCGCCGCAGCAGGGGCCGGCGCCGACGCCGTTCCCGGAGACCGCGGCCACCTCTTCGGGTGCCGCGCCCGAGGGGTCGTTCAGCGTCGTCGCCACCGGGGACGTCCTGATCCACCCGGCACTCACCGAGCAGGCCGAGGCCGACGGCGGCGGCAAGATCGACTACCGGCCGCTGCTGGCCGGGATCAAGCCGCTGATCTCCGGTGCCGACCTCGGGATCTGCCACCTCGAGACGCCGTTGGCGCCGGAAGGTGGGCCGTACAGCGGCTATCCGTCGTTCAGTGCGCCGCCGGAGATCGCCGACGCGATCAAGGACACCGGCTACGACACCTGCTCGACGTCGTCCAACCACACGATCGACCAGGGCGCCGAGGGCGTCACCCGGACCCTGGACAAACTCGACGCCATCGGCGTCAGGCACACCGGCTCGGCGCGCTCGGCCGCCGAAGCCGCGAAGCCGCTGATCATGGACGTCCACGGCGTCAAGGTCGCGCAGGTGTCGTACGCGTTCGGCTTCAACGGCATCAAGGTGCCGGCCGGGAAACCGTGGCTGGCCAACCAGGTCGACGTCGACGACGTCCTGGCGGCGGCTCGCAGGGCGAAGCAGGCCGGGGCGCAGGTCGTCATCGCGAGCCTGCACTGGGGTGTCGAGTACCAGCACGAGCCGACGGCCGAGCAGCGGTCGCAGGCGAAGAAGATCCTGGCCTCGGACGACGTCGACCTGATCGTCGGCCACCACGCCCACGTGGTCCAGCCGTTCGAGAAGATCGGCGGCAAGTGGGTGGCCTACGGGCTCGGCAACAGCGTCGCCCGCCACTCCGAACCCAAGGGCGACACGGAGGAGGGCGCGGCGGCCCGCTTCCGCTTCGTCCGCGACGGCGACCGCTGGAAGGTCGACAAGGCCGAGTACATCCCGACCCTGATCCGCCTGGAAGCCCCGATCCGCCTGATCGACTTGTCGACATCCCCGTCGTCGCCCCCGGTCACCAAGGCCCTCCAGGACACGGACAAGAACATCCTGAGCCTCGGCGCCGACAAGTCCGGCCTCACCCGCCCCGGCAAGTAACCCGCAACTCGCGTGATCAGAGGGGCATCACGCGTGATCAGAGGGGCATCACCCGTGATTGGCGGGGCATCACCGCGATGCCCCGCCAATCACGCATGATGCCTCCCCAATCACGGGTGATGCCTCTGCAAGCACGGTTTCAGTGGGTGCGGGTGGTGATGAGGCGGGCCAGTGCGGTCAGTTCGGCGGTGGCACGGGAAGGCGGGGCGGCCGCGGTGAGTTCGCGCAGGGCCTTGGCCAGCAGCGCGTCCGCCTGGGCCTGGCTCCACTGGCGGCCGCCCGCGGCCTCGACGAGGGTGGCCGCGAGGGCCAGCTCGGGCCCGCCGAGGGGCTCGCGCCGGGCGTAGAGCGTGGCGAGGTCCGCGCCGGCGGGCGTGCCCGAACACAGGGCCGTCACCACCGGGAGGGACTTCTTGCGGTTCTGGAGGTCCGAGTACACCGGCTTGCCCGTGACGGCCGGGTCGCCCCAGATGCCGAGCAGGTCGTCGACGTGCTGGAACGCCAGGCCGGCCGCCCTTCCGAACGCGCCGAAGCCGTCGCCGCCGTCCGCGACGGCCGCCCCGAGCGTGCAGGCCGCGCCCAGCAGCGCGGCCGTCTTGCCCTCCGCCATCCGGACGCACTCGCCGGGGGTGACGTCGTCGCGTTGTTCGAAGTCGAGGTCCGCGGCCTGGCCCTCGAGCAGGGCCAGCGTCGCGGCCGACAGCACCTTCGCGTTCGCCGCCCCGCTCGGCGCCAGCACCTCGAACGCCACGCTCAGCAACGCGTCCCCGGCCAGTATCGCCGGGCCGGTGCCGAACACCGTCCACGCCGTCGCGCGGTGCCGCCGGGTGGTGTCGCCGTCCATGACGTCGTCGTGCAGCAGCGAGAAGTTGTGCACCAGCTCGACCGCGACGGCGGCGGGCACGGCGTCGGCCGCCTCCCCGCCCGCCGCTTCCGCGCACAGCAGCACCAAGGCCGGCCGCAGCGCCTTGCCGCCGTCGCCGGTCGCCGGCCGCCCGTGGGCGTCCTGCCAGCCGAAGTGGTAGCCGGCGATCCGCCGCATCGTCTCCGGCAGCCGCGCGGCGGCCGCTCGCAGCGCCGGGTCGACGAGTCCCTTGCTCCACGCGAGGACGTCGGCGAGCGGACGGGCCGCGGTTCTCGTGTTCATGGTGGTCATCAGCGGCCGACCTGAACGTCGTCGAGCGCGCCGAGGGCGTCGGGAACCAGGACGGCGGCGGAGTGGTAGGCGCTGACGAGGTAGGAGGTCACCGCGCGGTCGCCGGTGCCCATGAAGCGGACGTTCAGCCCCGGCCGGTATTCGTCCGGCAGCGACTTCGGGCGGAGGCCGATGACACCGGCGTCGTCTTCGCCGGTGCGCATGGCCAGGATCGACGTCGTCCCGGTCGCACTGACCGGGATCTTGTCGCAGGGCAGGATCGGCACCCCGCGCCAGGCGGTGACGCGCTTGCCGTCGAGGACGACGGTGTCGGGGTAGATGCGGCGGGCGGTGCACTCCCGGCCGAACGCCGCGATCGCCTGCGGGTGGGCCAGGAAGAACCTCGTCTTGCGACGCCGGCAGAGCAGGTCGTCCATGTCCAGCGGCGTCGGCGGTCCGGTGCGGGTGGCGATCCGCTGCTTGAGGTCGGCGTTGTGCAGCAGCCCGAAGTCGGGGTTGTTGACCAGTTCGTGTTCCTGCCGTTCCCGCAACGCTTCCACGGTGAGGCGCAGCTGCTGTTCGAGCTGGTCCATGGGCTCGTTGTAGAGGTCGGCGACGCGGTTGTGGACCCGCAGCACGGTCTGGGCGACGGCGAGGTCGTATTCGCGCGGGGAGGGGTCGTAGTCGACGTAGGTGCCGGGCAGGAGTGGCTCGCCGTCGTGGCCGGCGGCCAGGTCGATCGCGGCTTCGCCTTTCTTGTTCTGCGGTTTCCGCGGCCGCGCCAGTGCTTCGGCGACATGGGTGCGCAGAGGCTCGGACCGGCCGTTGAGGCGCGCGTAGACCGCGGCGGGCAGGACGAGGGCGACGACACGGGTGGCGGCCCGGGCGGTGTGGGGCCAGGTGCCGGGATCGGGCCCGAGGAGCTCTTCGCCGAAGTGGTCGCCGTCGGTGGCGGTGCCGACGTGCAGGTCGTCGCCGTAGGGGCCGGTGCTGTGGCGGGTGACCTTGCCGTGCGCGAGGAGGAACAGGGTGTCCCGGGGCGTGCCGGCGGTGAACAGCGTCGCACCGGGCTCGTATTCGCGTTGCTCGAACGCTTCCGCCAGCGCGCCCAACGCCGCTTCGTCGCCGAAGCCGCGCAGCAGCGCGAGTTCGGTCAGCTCGGCGGGCACCACCTGAACCCGGGCACCGGTGTTGAAGAAGGAGACCTTGCCGTCGCCCAAGGTGTAGGTGAGACGCCGGTTGACCCGGTAGGAGCCGGCCGGGACCTCGACCCACGGCAGCTGGGACAGCAGCCAGCGGGTGGTGATGCCGCGCATCTGCGGCACCGTCTTGGTCGTGGTGGTGAGCGTCCGCGCCGCGGTGACGCTGAGCGACAGCTGGACCGCGGTGGTTTCTTCGGCGAGGGTCACGGCGTTTCCCGGCCGATCTCGGCGCTTTCCAGCACGGCGAGGGCGTCGGGGACGAGGACGGCGGCGGAGTAGTAGGCGGAGACGAGGTAGGAGATGACGGCTTGGTCG
>JARAWT010000091.1:0-34614 GCA_033793495.1 Streptomyces sp. MN03-5084-2B
GCCCACGCCGCCGTGCGCCCTCGCAACCGGCGCCTGCGTCAGCCTGGCGCAGCGGCTGGCCTGGCTGCTGCGGGACGGCCGGGTGGTCCGCGGCCCGGTCCCCGCCGGGTTCGGGCCACCCGACCAGGCGACGCCCGCCGGGTCGTTCCGCGTCGCGTGGAAGGACCGCGAGCACCGCAGCAGCCAGTACGGCACCGACATGCCCAACTCGGTGTTCTTCGCCGCCGGCGGCATCGCCTTCCACGCCGGGCCGCTCGATGCGCCCTCGCACGGCTGCGTCCACCTGACCGACGCCGATTCGGCGGCGTTCTTCGACGGCCTGAACGTCGGGGACGCGGTGCAGGTCTTGTAGGCTTCGCCCCTTGCTGGACATTCCTTCCGTCGTCTCCCGGCTGCGCGCCGCGGGCTGCGTGTTCGCCGAGGACGAGGCCGACCTCCTCGTCGCCGCGGCCACGACCCCCGCGGAGCTCGACGCGCTCGTCGAACGCCGCGTCGCCGGGCTGCCCCTGGAACACCTGCTGGGCTGGGCGGAGTTCCACGGCCTGCGCGTCACCGTGCGGCCCGGGGTGTTCGTGCCGCGGCACCGCACCGGGTACCTGGTCGACGTCGCCGTCTCGCTCGCTCCGCCGGACCCCGTGGTGCTCGACCTGTGCTGCGGCTCCGGCGCGCTCGGGGCCGCCTTCGCCGCGGCACGCCCGCCGCGCGAGCTGCACGCCGCCGACGTCGAGCCGGCCGCGGTCGAGTGCGCCCGGCTGAACCTCCCGGACGCGCACGTGCACCAGGGCGATCTTTACGACGCGTTGCCGCCGTCCCTGCGCGGCCGGGTCTCCGTGCTCCTGGCGAACGTGCCGTACGTGCCTTCGGACGCCGTCGCGACGATGCCGCCCGAAGCCCGCCTGCACGAGCCGCTGGTGGCGCTCGACGGCGGCGCGGACGGCCTGGACCTCGCCCGGCGCGTCGCCGCGGGCGCGCCGGACTGGCTCGCTCCGGGCGGGACCCTGCTGATCGAATCGAGCGAGCGGCAGGCGCCGGTGCTCGCGGACGTCCTCGCCGCGGCGGGGCTGTCGCCGCGGGTGCACTCCTGCGACGAGCGGGGCGCGACCGTCGTGACCGGTACCGCGGAACCGTGATCTCACGTTCCGGCGCTCCCGGACGTCTACCTGGTGTGATCGCGAAACCGTTCGAGCAAGTCGTCACCGAGCACGGGCCGATGGTCCTCCGGGTCTGCCGGGCCGTGCTCGGGCCGGCCGACGCCGAAGACGCCTGGTCGGAAACCTTCCTGGCCGCGTTGAAGGCGTACCCGGACCTGCCCGCGGACGCCAACGTCCAAGCGTGGCTCGTCACGATCGCGCACCGCAAGGCCGTCGACGTCACCCGCGCGCGGGCGCGCCACCCCGTCCCGGTCGAGGAGGTCCCGGACCGGCCCGGCCCGGCGGACGCGTGGAACGCCGACCTGTGGGACGCGCTGGCGAGGTTGCCGGACAAGCAGCGTCTCGCCGTGGCCTACCACTACATCGCCGGGCTGCCGTACCGCGAAATCGCGGAGATCACCGGAGGCACCACCGACGCCGCCCGCCGCGCGGCCGCCGACGGCGTCAAGACGCTGCGGGCCGGCTATCCCCTGGAAGGAGTGCACTCATGACGGACATGTTCCAGTTCTTCAGCGACGAGATCCTGCTCGACCCGAGGGTGATGCACGAGCGGCTGGTCGCCGACGCCGAGCGAGAAGGCCTGCTGGACGTCGCCTACCACACGGTCGACACCCCGGTCGGCCCGCTGCTGCTGGCGGCGACCGAGCAGGGGCTGGTCAAGGTGGCCTTCGACCGCCAGGACCACGACGCCGTGCTGGCCGGGCTGGCGGCGGCCATCAGCCCGCGGATCCTGCGGGCCCCGGCGCGGTTCGACCCGGTGGCGCGGCAGCTCGACGAGTACTTCACCGGCGAGCGGCACACCTTCGACGTCCCGCTGGACCTGCGGCTGGCGCGGGGGTTCCGCCGGGCCGTGCTGGACCACCTGACCGAGATCGCCTACGGCCACACGGAGAGCTACGCGCAGGTCGCGGCGGCGGCCGGCAGCCCGAAGGCGGTCCGCGCGGTCGGCACCGCGTGCGCGCTCAACCCGCTGCCGGTGGTGCTGCCCTGCCACCGGGTCGTCCGATCCGACGGCTCGTACGGCCAGTACGCCGGCGGCGAAGAAGCCAAGCGCGTCCTGCTGACGATGGAGGCGGCGTGACCACATACGAAGAGCGCATCGCCGCCACCGACTGGACCGCGGTCGCCGCCGAGGTCGACGACTACGGCTGCGCGCTCCTGCCGCCGTTGCTCACCCCGGCCGACTGCGCGCGGCTGGTGGCGCTGTGGGACGAGCCGTCGCACTTCCGGGCCACGGTGAACCTGCGCCGGCACCGCTTCGGCGACCACGGTGACTACCACTACTTCGCTGCCCCCTTCCCGGAGCCGGTGCAGCGGCTCCGGCAGGCGCTCTACCCGCGGCTGCTGCCCATCGCGCGGGACTGGTCCGCCCGGCTGGGCCGCACGGCCGAGTGGCCGTCCACTTTGGACGAGTGGCTGGCGGTCTGCCACGCCGCGGGGCAGCCGCGGCCGACACCGATCCTGCTGCGCTACGAAACGGGCGGCTGGAACGCCCTGCACCGGGACCTCTACGGCGACAAGGTGTTCCCGCTGCAGGTGGTGATCAACCTCAACGACCCGGGCACCGACCACACCGGCGGCGAGTTCCTCCTGGTCGAGCAGCGGCCCCGCGCGCAGTCCCGCGCCACGGCCACGCTCATCCCGCAGGGCCACGGCCTGGTGTTCACCACCCGCGACAGGCCCGTCCGCTCGGCCCGCGGCTGGTCGGCGGCCCCGGTGCGCCACGGCGTTTCGGTGGTCCGGTCGGGCCGCCGCCACACGCTCGGCCTGGTGTTCCACGACGCGGCATGACTCCGCTCGAGCTGGCGGCGCTGCTGGGCTTGATCGGCGGGTCGCGGCACATCGTGATCGGCACGGACACCGCCTCCCGCCGGGACGCCGACCGCATCGCGGCAGCGTGGGACGGCCCGGTGCTCGCGACGGTGACCTGGCCCGAGACGGCGGCGTCGTGGCTGCGCCAGGCCCGCCGCTTCGCGGCGCCGGAGCCGGACCTGTGGGTGGTCAGCGCCACCCCGGCGGGCTGGGCGGGCATGTCCCGGCGGCTGCTGCGCTCGACGTCCTGGAGTCCACATCGGACGGTCGCCACCGCGGCCCTGGCCGGCTTCCCGCTCCCCGGCCTGCGGGGTGCCCACGCGGACGGCACTACTTGGGAGACCTGATGAAGCACGCAGTACTGGAGTCCCCGATCGGCCCGCTGACCCTGGTCGGCGACGGCGACTTCGTGACCGGCCTGTACTTCCCGAACCACTGGACGCGCCCGGACCGCACCGCGTTCGGCGACCGCGACGACACGGCGTTCCCCGTGGCGGCCCGGCAGCTGGAGGAGTACTTCGGCGGCCGGCGCACCGCGTTCGACGTCCCGACGCAGGCGACCGGCCCCGCCTTCGACCGCGCGGTGTGGGCGGAGATCGCGAAGGTCCCGTACGGGTCAACGGCAACGTACGGCGACCTGGCCCGAGCGGTCGGCGGCCTCCCGCCCGAGGTGGGCGCGGCGGTCGGGCGCAACCCGCTGAGCATCCTGGTGGCGTGCCACCGCGTCGTCGGCAAGGGCGGCAAGCTGACCGGCTACGCCGGCGGCATCCGGCGCAAGCAGTTCCTCCTGGACCTGGAACGCCCACCCGCCTCGACCCTGTGGTGATCAGACGTGGCCGAGCAGCAGGCCGGCTCCCAGCGCCGTCATGGTCACGGCGATCACGACGTCCAGCACGCGCCACGCCAGGGGTTTCGCGAACACCCCGGCAAGCCGTTTGGCCCCGAACCCGAGCGCACTGAACCAGACGGCGCTGGCGATGCCGGCCCCCACGCCGAACAGCCACCGCCCGTCCCCCTGGGCCACGGCGACCGAGCCGAGCAGCAGAACGGTGTCGAGGTAGACGTGCGGGTTCAGCCAGGTGAAGGCCAAACAGGCAAGAACGGCCTTCCGCAGCGGGGTGCGTTCTGCTCCTACGGTCAGCACCGACGGCCGCCACGCCCGCCGCGCGGCGAGCACCCCGTACCCGAGCAGGAACAGCCCACCCCCGACGGCCACCACCCCGATGGCGGTCGGCCACCGCGCCAGCACGACCCCGACCCCACTGACCCCGAGCCCGATCAGCACGAGATCGGACACCGCACAGATCAGGACCAGCGGCGCCACGGCCCCACCACGCAGGCCTTGCTGCAGCAGGAAGGCGTTCTGCGAACCGATCGCGACGATGAGCGAGAGGCCGGTCCCGAACCCGGCCAGCAGGAGTGGCAGCACCCCGCCACGGTATGACCGTGCCCGGCGTTACTCCAGCTAAAGATTCTTAAGCAACATTAGCGATCGTGATGCCGCGCCACGACAGAGGTAGCAGTGAGTGACGCAGCGGACGCTCGACCGGTCGGAAATGACATACCAATGAGCGCTGCGGAGTGTCCGATCGACATCGTCAACATTGCCTACTTTGCCGCCACATCGTCTGGGTTGTTCTCCTCGCCGGCAACTCGAAGCCTGTCGAGAAGTTCCATTGCCGCAGTGGCCCAAGTACGTTTTCTCGCCATTACCTCATGGACAGCCGTGGCAGTGGCGGTCGCGGCATCCGGATCCATCAAAATAGATCTGATCGCCTCGCCCCAACGCCGGATGTCGAGATTGTCGCGGTTTATAGGGACGACTACCCGTCCGACCAGGTGACGAGGAAGGCAATCTTCCAGAAGCACCCCGAGGCCACTTGAGCCACTGACCAAAAGCGGCTTCCCGGCAACGATCGCCTCCAGCCCCACGAGCCCGAATCCCTCCGTACGTGAGGGCATCACCACCAGCGAGGCTCGCCGCATGTCTTGCTCCACGACCTCGGCGCGCGCAGTGTATGCACGAGGTAAGATGCGTATCGGCTTGCCGTCAGCCCAGGTCTCGACGAGTTCCTGCAAGCGTTTTTCGCCGCCCGCGGGGACACCACGGACCACCAACTCGATCTCCGGCTCTCGCGGGTCGCGCAACTCGAGAAGATAAACGATCGCGCGAACAGCCAAATCGAGCCCCTTGATCGCTGCTTCACTTTCGCCGAGACGACCTGCAATCAGAACTTGGACAGTGCGGCCTCCACGAGGTGGGCTGTGTTTCAGTCCCGGATCGGCGACGTCGAACCCGGGATCGAATCTGAGCGGATCGGGAGCTCCAGGGTATCCACTGAGGCCGACGCACAACCGATCGTAGAGCACCGGGCCGACTCCGAAGGCAAGAGTGGCTCCTCTAGCCAGTTCCCAGTCTTCTTCGGCTCGATCCTCGCCCCGCTCCATGACACCGGGCTCAGGATCGACTTTTTCGAGCTCAATGTGCTCTGCACTGGTGTGCAGGAACTGCACCCGCCGCGCCGCGGGGAAGAAGTCCTCGACGATACGAACGGCAGCAGGCCCCGTCTTACGCCCGTGTCCGATGACGACATCCGGGACCGTTCCCGCAGGCAAGACAGGTCGCCGGGTCAGCGACTTGCCCAGCGTTTCGCCGGGCGTGCGCTTTGCGACAACCAGCTCGACTCCGGCGACCGCCGCATCACGGACCTCGGCATCTGTGGCAGTGGGCACGTAGCAGAAGACTTCCGCACCCGCCTGGGCCAGCGAGACGCACAGACGGCGGTTGAAGGTACTGAGACCACCGTGGCCGGATGACCATTCGGTCGCGACGGCGAGCACGGTCAGATCGTACGGTCGAACTGCCCGCCCGGATCCCCGCGCAGAAGACTGCCCTGTCACGCTCGGTCGCAAACGCGCGGCTTCGGGCGCGCCGATCGCGGCATAGAGGTCGAGCGCAGCGGTTTTGTGCTGATCGGCCTCTTCATGGTTGCCGAACGAGGACGCGACATCCCCCAAGGACTCGAGCGCGACCGCCTCTTCGTACGGCCCGGCACCAGACCGTGCTTGATCGACGGCGGCCTTGAGGTAGTCCATGGCGCTGTCCCGGTCGCCGCCACCGAGCACCGCGCGCCCCAGGTCAATGTATACCCTGGCTATCTGCATGGGCCGGAATCCGAGCCGTTCGTACTCGGCAAGCACTGTGCGCAGGTCTACAGCAGCTTCCTCCAGCATGCCCAGTTCAAGCTCGGCACGCGCAACCGATCGTAGTGCGATAGCTGCATGCCATTCCTCTTTTTCACTGCGGTAGAAGTCGTAACATCGACGCCCCAAACGAAGAGCGCCGTCATAGTCCCCTTCGTAGTAGCACAGCCATGAGCGGTTTTTGACAGCATTGATTTCGCCATATAGATCGCCCGCTTCTCGGAACGCGCGTTCTGCCATCGCGTAGTGTTCCCCGGCCTCCTGATGCCTACCCAACCTGGCGAGTGCGATGCCGAGATTGTTCAGCATGAGGCCTTCCGCCCGGCGGTCGCGCAGCCGCGCCGCGGCACCTGCCGCCACCAGGTAACAGCCCACCCAGACGTCCCACTGCTTGGCTTCGTAGAAGTATCCGCGTAGGCAGTACGCGAATTGCCAGCATAGCTCATCAAATCCAAATTCAGCCATAGAATCAACTAGAGGCCGGAAGTTCTCCACCTCCGAATCCATCCACGTCATCGCGGCGTCGAAGTTCGTGAACTTGAGCCAAACCCGAGGCTCATCCTGAAAGGTTAGAGAAATTCGGTGGCGACCCGGTACCAGAACTCGATCCGCCGCATCTGCCGACCGAAGATAATAGTCAAATAACCTTCTTCTCGAAACCATGATGTCCGCATCCGATATTACATCTCCCCACGCCTGGCGAAGATAGGAACGAAAAAGGTCGCGCAGTCGGTAAGCCGCCCCCGAATGGTGTTCCAGCAAACTAGCACGCTTCAACCGGTCCATGATATTTTCGGCATCAGCCTGAGAGCGGTCAACCAACGCCGCGACACTTGATGTGTCGATCCGGATTCCCGGATGCTGCGCAACGAGTACCAGCATCCGATGCTGATCCGGCGGAAGAGCAGAACAGGACGCTGCGAAGACACCCATCATGCTTCGCTCCCCGTCGTCCAGTTCCGCGAAACGCGAGTCCTCGTCGGTCAGGCGAACGGCAAGGTCTTCGAGCGTTCTGGACTGGTTGTCCCGGAATCGAGCGGCCACGATCCGGATGGCGAGCGGTATGAAGTCACAGCTTTCGACGATCGAGCTCACAAGTTGCTGCTCGACACCGTCGCCGGAGTTCTCAGATAGACCAGCGAAAAGACGGAAGAGCTGCTTCGCGCTGTCTGGATCCAGTGCACTCACTGACCAGTGCAGTGCGTCGTCAAGCGATGTGAGATGCACGCGACCGGTGACCAGCACAGCCGACTCCGAGGTCGGCGGCATCAACGGCGAGACCTGATCGCCGGACTCGGCGCCGTCCAAGACGACGATGACACGCTTCGTCGCCATCACTTGCCGATACCTGGCCGCCAGTTCGCCGGCATCGTCGGGGATCAGATTGCCGGGAACACCAAGGCGCCGGAGCACCGCGGACAGGATATCGGCTGGTTGGCGCGGCTTGCGATTGAGACGATACCCGTCCAGTTCGACATAGACGCAACCGTCGGGATACCGGTCTCGGACCAACCGGACCACTTGGCCAACCAAGGCGGACTTACCCACGCCACCCATACCGTGCAGGACGCAGATCCGCGCATGAGCGTCCGAGATCCCATCCCCCCGGTCACCGCCGGGAGTCGTGAGGTAGCGAACGAGGCGTTCGACATCACGATCGCGACCGATCAAACGGGTGACGTGGGGCAAGTCGAAGGGGCGCTCGCCGGTCGGTCGCGGCCCGGTCGCGCTCTTTGCCGCAAGCCGTCCCAGTTCACCGCCGGTGTCGAGCGCTCGGTCACAGAGCACGGCGAACTCGACGGACGGCCGGGAGACTCCGGTCTCCACCCGGCTGATCTGGGCAGTGCTGTAATGAATGACGCTGCTCAGAGCCCTGAGGCTCAAACCATGACCCACTCGCAACGCTCGCAGTCGGGCTCCGAACGCCGGATCGCCGGGCATGGCCCACCCCTCCTCTGGTCGTCTGGAGCGTAGCGCTCCCGCCCTCTCGCCTGAAGCCGTCGACAGCCGGCGTGCCGTTACACGTTTCACTGGAGACGATGTAACAGCGCCCCGGAGCCACCGGGCAAGTAGAGTACGAGATCAAGAGAAAGGAGGAGCCACTTGCCGACGAGCGTCGAAGCACCCCAGTTCGACGTGTTCCTGTCGTGCTGCGGTTCAGATCGCGGCCAGGTGCGCGCTCTGGCAGGAGCGATGCGCCAAATCGGCATTCGAGTCTTCTTGGACGAAGAAATAAGAAGATTCAGCGGAATCAGCGATTCAATCGCCACCGCCCTTTCATCATCCAAGACACTTGTTGCATATTATTCGGCCAGTTATGCAACGAGAGCAGCCTGCCAATATGAACTCATGACAGCATTCCTGGCAGGACAGCGCGAAGGAAATCCACTACACAGGGTGCTGGTCATCAACCCGGAGCCAAACAATCGACACCTGGCACCCGCCGAGCTTGCGGACGCATTCTTCGCACTACCGGCAAGCACTCTCGGAGAACTCGCTTCACTGGCAAGTGACATCAAACAAAAAATTCTCGAAATCAAGACAGCAATCGGAGAAGTCGGACCCCTCACGCGACCTGGTCCACGTGCTTCCGATACCTTTGGTTTCATCGGTCGATATCGCGAACTGTGGGACCTGCACAGCAGCCTGAGCGCGCCGTCATTTCCACTGACTCACACCTGGATCAGCAATTCCATCGTATCAGTCTGCGGCCTACCAGGAACCGGCAAGTCCGCATTAGTGGCCGCGTATGCGACCCGCTTTCACGCGGCACATCCAACTGGAACCCGGTGGACCAGCCTGGCTAATACGTCCTCGGCAGACGAAGCGGCAGACAAGTACACTTCGACAGTTGCCGACTTCGGCTCATGTTGCGATTCCGATCGCCCGGGTCTTCTCGTCGTAGACGATGTGCCGGCAAATTTCGACTTCCGCACAGTTGACCACCTAGCGCCACCGGCCGGCCTGAAGATCACACTGATAAGCAATGAGAATATTTTTGATTCTCTTCTGCCCGTGATCAAATTGGGACCACTCGAACTGGATGACGCTATCACCATGTTGTCCCGAAATCGTCCAGCGGACAACGATGATGAAGCGGGCGCCCTCTCAAAGGTAGCACAACTGGTCGGTTGCCATCCCGGCGCGTTGACCACCGTCGTCAGACACCTGAAGGACAGGCAAGGATTACTTTCCTACACCGAGTACGCGAGGAAAATTCTCGCCCGAACGCCGCTGGCGGCGGAATTATACGCGCCCTTCGAAGGCATGATCAGCAGGCTTGACCCCGACGAGCAGTTCATGCTTCACGCTGCACTTCTGACGAACTCGAACGTAATACCCGCACGCCTGTTCTCGAAGTTGGAGCAGTCGGATCCCGGGGCCACACTGACTCGCCTTCGTCGCCGAATGATCGCGAAGCGTGACAACACGCTCTGGAGCTTCGAGCAGATTATTATTTCCGCCTTCCGACAACTCGACGATTGTCTCACCGTTGACCAGAAGACGAAAAACCTTGTCACTTGCGCGATCATCGACCTGATGACAGATCCAGAAATCAGCGCCGAAGAGTGGTGTTGCCTAGCCGAGATCAGCAATTGCCTGACACGCAGTGATTCGGACGTGTCCGATGTGCCACCACCTTCGGCGAAAGCCGCACGCTTCCACTGACCCTACGCCCTGATCAGCCGATCAGGTGCCACTGCGACCGCGACGCCGGTATCACCCACCAGCCGGCGACCCGGCCGCATCGGGGAAGCCACCCACTCCGCGCTCGACCAGGTCAAACGCCTGGTCGATCACCTCTCCCTGCTCCCGCCGCACCACCTCCGCCTCGTCGCCCGCCACGATCCGGCCCAGCGCGCGGGCGAAGACCGTCGTGATCGCCGTCGTCAGCAGGTTCGCCACCATCCGGGACCGGAACGCCTCCCCCGTCTCCTCCGCCAGCACTGCCGCCAGCGCGTCCGCGATCTCGCGCTCCTGCTCGTACCACCGCGCCATCAATGCCGGGCTCGACGTCAGGACCCACCAGAACCCGGGGCTGCCCGCGATGGCTCCCGAGAAGGGGTGGCCCGAAGCCAGCAGCGAATGCTGGTGGCGGCGCAACGCCTCGCACGGCGAGACGCCGGCCGGGCGGCCGCGGACCACCGAAGTCAGCTCGGCCAGCCGGTCCGCGTGGCGGTCCAGGAACAGGTCCTCCTTGCGCGGGAAGTAGTTGAACACCGTCATCTTCGAGACGCCCGCCGCCTCCGCGATCTCCGCGACCGTCACGTTCTCGAAGCCTCGCTGGACGAAGAGGCCCGTGGCCACGTTCGAGATCAGGAGGCGGGTGGCCTGCTTCTTGCGCTCGCGCAGTCCGGAGTCAGCCATGAGCAGAGAGTATAGACCGGGCTCAAAGTTTGACTCGGTAAAAGTTTCGCGGCATCATCGGCGCCATGAACAGGGATGTGGTGATCTCCGGGGGCGGACCGGTCGGCTTGATGCTGGCCTGTGAACTGCGGCTGGCGGGCGTGGACGTGCTCGTCGTCGAACGGCTGCCCGAGCCGGACCAGACGATCAAGGCCGGGTCGCTCAACCTGACCACGGCCGAAGCCTTCTACCGCCGGGGGCTGCTGCCCGCGATGAACGCGATCGTGCAGCGGAACTTCGCGGAGATCCAGAAGTTCCTCGCCTCACGCGGCGGGGGCGGGCCGAAGGCCGTTCCCGTCGGGCACTTCGCCGGGATCATGGTCACCTCGGACGGGGTCGACTTCGACGATCCCGCCTTCCGGGAGGTCGGGCCCGCCGCCCGGGTGGTCGTGATCCAGCAGCAGGACGTCGAGGCGATCCTCGCCGGCCGCGCCGCCGAACTGGGGGTCGAGATCCGGCGTGGCGTCGAGCTGACCGGGTTCGACGCCGACGACGACGGTGTCACCGTGCGGCTCGGCGATCGGGAGACCGTACGTGCCGGGTGGCTCGTCGGGTGCGACGGGGGACGCAGCCGGGTGCGGAAGCTGGCCGGCTTCGAATTCCCGGGGACCGATCCCGCGATCACCGGGCGGCAGGCGCTCACCGAGCTCACCGGGGCCGACGCGCTGCCCGTCGGCTGGCAGCACGGCCCTGGTGGTCTCTACGTCCACGGGCCGACGCCCGGGCGGATCCTCACCGTCGAGTTCGACGGGCCGCCCGAGGACCGGGACGCGCCGGTCACCGCGCAGGAGGTCGAAGACGCCTTCCGCCGGGTTTCCGGTGCCGACGTCCGGGTGACGGAGGTCCACAGCGCGACGCGCTTCACCGACAACGCACGCCAGGCGAGCAGCTACCGCCTCGGCCGCGTGCTGCTGGCCGGCGACGCGGCGCACGTCCACTCCCCCTTCGGCGGGCAGGGCCTCAACCTCGGCATCGGCGACGCGGTCAACCTCGGCTGGAAGCTCGCCGCGACCGTCCACGGCACGGCGCCCGACGACCTGCTCGACACCTACACGACCGAGCGGCACCCGATCGGCGCGTGGGTCCTCGAGTGGACCCGGGCGCAGGTCGCGCTGATGCGCAGCGACGTCCGGACGAAGGCGCTGCGCCAGGTCGTCACCGACCTGCTGTCCACCGGCGACGGCGCGACGTACCTCGCCAAGAAGCTCTCCGGTGTCCTGCACCGCTACGCGATCGACGGCGAGCACGACCTCACCGGCCGAGCAGCGCCCGACTTCGTCTTCGCCGACGGCACCCGGCTCGGCGAGCACCTCCACGACGGCGAGGCCCTCCTGCTCGACCTCGCCGACGACGACGTCCTCCGCCGGCAGGCGGCCGGCTGGGCCGGGCGCGTGAACGTGCTGTCCACGAAGTGCGGCAGCGAGCCGTCACCGACCGGAGTGCTGGTCCGGCCGGACGGGCACATCGCGTGGGCGCGCGAGGACGGCTCGACGGCCGGTCTCGAAGCCGCGCTGCACAGGTGGTTCGGCGCGCCCGCCTGACAGGATGGGCGGGTGATCGAACTCCACCCGCCGATCGAGCCCTACGACCACGGGCTGCTCGACGTCGGCGACGGGCACCAGGTCTACTGGGAAACCTGCGGGAACCCCGGCGGCAAGCCGGCGGTCGTGCTGCACGGCGGGCCCGGCCAGGGCTGCACCCCCGGCATGCGGCGGATGTTCGACCCCGCCCGGTACCGCGTCGTGCTGCTGGACCAGCGCGGCTGCGGCCGGAGCCGTCCACATGCCGCCGACCCGGCGACGTCGTTGCGGCACAACACCACGGACCACCTCGTCGCCGACCTCGAACGGCTGCGGGTGCACCTGGGCATCGAACGGTGGCTGGTGACGGGTGGCTCGTGGGGCACGACGCTGGCGCTGGTGTACGCCGAGCGGTTCCCGCACCGGGTGACGGAGATCGTCCTCAGCGCGATCAGCACCACGCGCCGGTCGGAGATCGACTGGCTGTACCGCGGCGCCGGCCGCTTCTTCCCCGAGGCGTGGCAGCGCTTCCGCGACTTCGCCGGGGACGACGACGTCGTGGCCGCCTACGCCCGGCTGATGGCCGACCCGGACCGGCGGGACGAGGCCACCCTCGCGTGGGACGCCTGGGAGAGAACGGTCCTGTCCCTCGAACCGGGAGCCGCCACCGAAGTCCACAGTGTACCCATCGGACCGCCGGACGACGCGCTGCGGGCGTTCGTCCGGCTCACCACGCACTACTACGCGCACGCCGGCTGGCTCTCCGACGGCGCGGTGATCCGCGACGCCGGGCGCCTGGCGGGCATCCCCGGCGTGCTCATCCACGGCCGGCTCGACCTCAGCTGCCCGGTGACGACGGCGTGGGAGCTGGCCGAGGCGTGGCCGGGTGCCGAACTGCTCGTGGACGACCGGTCCGGGCACGGCGCCGGCGACGTCAAACGCGCCTGGAAGCTCGCCGCCCTGGACCGGTTCGCGCGGTGCTAGAGCCGCTCGCCGAGCAGCACCGCCAACCGGGCGTAGACCTCCTTGCGGTGCTTGACCACGTACGCGATCGCCAACCGGTTCTGGCCGTGGGCGCGCTTGCCGGTGATGATCATCTCCGTGACGTCGGAGCCGGTGAGATCGCAGAAGTAGGCGCCCTCACCGGCGCCGGGCACCGCCGTCATCGGACCGCCGCAGTCCTTTTCGGAGTTCGCCATGGCCTTGGCGGGCGGATAGGAGTTCGCCGACGAGATGATCCACAGGTCCAGCAGCCCGGGGTGCACGTACTTGCCTTCGTAGCGGCACTGGAACTCGGTGCCCGGCGCGTACGTCTCGTCCGGCGGCTGTTCGAGCGCGATGAGGTCTTCGCTGGTCCCGAGCAGCTCCTGCAGTTCCGCCGTGCCGAGGAACGGGCAGGCGGCCGTGATCTTCACCGGTGACGCCGGCGGCGTGAACGGCGGCGGCGTGAACGGCGGCGGCTTCGCGGTCGTGGCCGCCACCGAAGTCTCCGGTTTCGCCGCGGTGAGCATCGGGATCGCCGGAGTGATCGGACTCGAGCAGGCGGCGAGACAAGCCGCTCCCGTTGCCACCGCAAGCGCGAACCGGATTCTGTCCATGGCCCTCTTACGCCCCGGCCCGGCGTCCGGTTGCCTCCTTCTCCGCGGCCAGCTGCACCGCGACGTCGATGATCATGTCCTCCTGGCCGCCCACCAGGGCCAGCTCGCCACACCGCCGCAGGATTGCTTGCGCCGGGACGCCGTAGCGCTCCGCCGCTCGCTCGGCGTGCAGCAGGAAGCTCGAATAGACCCCCGCCCAGCCCTGGACGATCGCGTTGCGGTCCATCTTCGGCCAGCGCTGCAGGTACGGGCGGACCACCTCTTCCGCCGCGTCCAGGAGGCCGCCGACGTCGAGGCCCGTGTCGACGTCGAGGCGGTCGAACACCGCCGCCAGGACCTCCGTCGGCGAGTTGCCCGCGCCCGCGCCGAGCGCGCACAGCGACCCGTCGATGTACCGGACGCCCGCCTCGTAGGCCAAAACCGAGTTCGCGACGCCGAGCGAAAGGTTCTGGTGCCCGTGGTAGCCCACCCACGCCGTGTCGCCGACCTCCGCGACGAGCGCTTCGAAGCGGGCGCGGGCCTCGTGCATCAGCAACGCGCCCGCCGAGTCGGTCACGTACGCCGCCTGGCAGCCCGCGTCCACCATGATCCGGGCCTGCTTCGCCAGGTCCTCCGGCGGTGTCCGGTGCGCCATCATCAGGAACCCGGCCGTCTCCATCCCGAGCTCGCGCGCCAGGCCGAAGTGCTGCGGCGAGACGTCGGCTTCGGTGCAGTGCGTGGCCACCCGGACCATCTCCGCGCCCGCGTCGAAGGCACGCTGCAGGTCCTCGGCCGTGCCGATCCCCGGCACGAGCAGCACCGCGATCTTCGCCTGCTTCGCCTCCTCACGCGCCGCCGCGATCAGCTTCAGCTCGTCGACGGCCGAGAAGCCGTAGGTGAACGACGAACCACCGAGGCCGTCGCCGTGGGTCACCTCGATCACCTCGACGCCCGCGCGGTCGAGCGCGCGCACGGTGTCGCGCACCTGCTGCTCGGTGAACCGGTGGGCCATCGCGTGGCTGCCGTCGCGCAACGTCGTGTCGACGATCCGGACGTCGTGCTTCAGTTCCGGACGGGTCACGCCGTCACCTCCTGCTTCGCGCGTGCCATGAGTTCCCCGACGCGGGCAGCCGCGGCGGTCATGATGTCCAGGTTGCCGGCGTACTCGGGCAGGTAGTCGCCGTTGCCGCGGACCTCGAGGAAGATGCCGACCCGCGCGTTCCCGTCCCAGTCCTCGCGCGCGTCGTCGAACTGCGGGTCCGCCCGCAGCGAGTAGCCCGGCACGTACTTGCGGACCTCGTCGACCATCTCGTGGATCGACGCCGTGACGGCCTCGCGGTCGGCGTCGAGCGGGATCGCGCAGAACACCGTGTCCCGCATGATCATCGGCGGCTCGACCGGGTTGAGGATGATGATCGCCTTGCCGCGCCCGGCGCCGCCGATCTCGGCCACCGCCTGCGACGTCGTGCGCGTGAACTCGTCGATGTTCGCGCGCGTCCCGGGGCCCGCCCCGCGCGAAGCGACCGACGCGACGATCTCGGCGTACGGCACCGGCGTGACCCGCGAAACGGCGTGCACCATCGGGATCGTGGCCTGGCCGCCGCAGGTGATCATCGAAACGTTCGGTGCCCCGAGGTGCGCGCCGAGGTTCACCGGCGGGCACACCATCGGGCCGAGGTGCGCCGGGGTCAGGTCGATCGCCTGGATCCCGGCTTCCTCGTACCGCGGGGCGTTCGCGGCGTGGGCCTTCGCCGACGTCGCTTCGAACACGAGTTCCGGCAGGGGATCCTGGCGCAGCAGCCAGTCGACGCCTTCGGCCGACGCCGCGATGCCCTGCGCGCGGGCGCGCTCGAGGCCGTCCGACTCGACCACGCCGACCACGTAGCCGACTTCGATCACTTCACTGCGTCGCAGCTTCGCCAGCAAATCGGTGCCGATGTTGCCGGGGCCGACGATCGCCGCCATCACGGGAGCCATGGTCCGACCGTCGCACCGCGGCGAGGTCCGGCGACAGTCAGGCGTTCCGTTCACCGGAACGCCCGGTCCGGGGCCCGGCGGCCGGCGCCGGCGATGCCGAGCGCGGCGACGGCGGCGGCCACTCCCCCGCAGGTCATCACCGCCGGGACCGACACGGCGTCGACCACGAAGCCGCCGGCCAGCGCCCCGGCGGAGATCGTGGCCTGGAAGGACGCGGTGAACACGACGGTGGCCGCTTCGGGCGCATCCGGCGCGGCGCGGGCGAACCACGCCTGGGAGCAGACCGGCACCGCGCCGTAGGCCACTCCCCACGCCACCAGCGTCACGAGCGCGCCGACCGGTCCGGTGTGCGGCAGGGCGAACACCGCCGCCGCGATCACCGCCGCCGCGACGGCGAAGCCCTTCCCGTGGCGGCCCGCCAGGAAGGTCCCCGCGATCCCGGCGGCACCGTAGGCCAGCAGGTAACCGCTGAGCACCTCCGGCCGGACGACGTCCCGCAGCAGCGGCGTGACGTAGGTGTAGGTGCCGAAGTGGGCCAGGACGACCAGGAACGTCACCAGTAGCCCGCTGCGGATCCCGGGCCGCCGCAGGAGTCCACTCAGGACGGCCGCCCGGGTGGCTTCCGCCGTCGGCAGGGGTGGCGTGACGAGCACGAGGACGGCCGCCGTGGCGAGGCTCAGGACGCCCAGCAGGAGGAACGCCGTCCGCCAGCCCGCGAGCTGCCCGACGAGGGTGCCGAGGGGCACGCCCAGCACCGAACCGAGCGGCACGGCGGCGAAGATCACCGAGGTGGCCCGCGCGGCCGCCGCCGTCCCGACGAGCCGGGGCGCCAGGCCGGCACCGACCGACCAGAAGCCGCCGATGACGACGCCGACGAGGAACCGGCCGGCCAGCAGCACCCCGAAGGCGGGCGCGGCGGCGGTGAGGAAGGCGGCGGCCGCGAGCAGGACCAGGAGGCCGCCCAGCAGCCACCGCCGGTCGAGCCGGCCGGCCGCGACGGTGACCACCGGCGCGGCGACGGCGGCGACGAAACCCGGCACGGTCATCGTCCAGCCGGCGGTCCCGGCCGAGACGCCGAACCCGTCGGCGATCGGGGTCAGCAGCCCGATCGGCAGGATTTCCAGGGTGACGATGGCGAAGATCCCGACGGTGACGGCGAAGACGGCCGGCCACCGCGGCGCTGGTGCGTTCATGCGGCCAGTGAACCGGCGGCGGACGGCGGGGGCTGGCGGGTTTGCGACGGCTTGATCGCCGGGTGGGGTCATGGCGGATTTCCGCCGGTTTGATCGACTCCCGGCCGGGGCAGTTTGCCGAACACACCGATCGAGGAGGTTGCGATGGCCGAACGGCGTTGGCACTTCATCCCCGCCACGGCGGCACTGTGCTGGCTCTTTCTGGTCGTAGGGGCGGTTTTGCTCGTGTCGAGCATTCTCAGCCTGACCGGCACGGACAGCCGGGCGCCCGTCCTGACGGTGATCGCCGCGGTGGCGGCGGTGGCCTTGATCGTCCTGTCCGCGGTCGGCCTCGCCCGGCCGAAGCTGCGCGGCCGCTGACCGGCCGGGTCCCGCTGCGGCGGCGGGGCCCGGCCGGAATTCCCTACAGCTCCTGGTGATCCGCGTGGTCGACCCGGGCCTCCGGCACCGGGCGGCCGTCGCTCACCCGGAAGTCGTCCACCCCGTCGAGCACGAACGTCGGCGTGCCCGCCGCCTGGTCCGCGCGGCAGTGGTGCACGTCGGCGTCGGCGACGTCCCGAAGGACGAACGCCGGGCGCGTGTCCGGCTTGCCGAACCGCACATCGACGTTGTCCCAGCTGATCCCGCGCGCGTGGCGGACGAAGAACCCGTACGCCGGGAGAGTGCCGAACATGGACGGCTCCGGGTACGCGGTCTCCAGCTCCGGCGGGTCCGGCACGGCGTCCCCGGGGGTCAGGCCGCCCGCCAGGTGGTGGCGGATGTTGCTCAGCTTGACGTCCTCGATGGGATGGCCCGGGATCCCGGCGAAGCACGACGGGTAGCGCGGGTCCGCGTCGACCGTCGTGACGTCGCTGATGCTCACCCGGCGCAGGAACCCCACCGGGATCCCCGCCGGCCCGCGCATCCGCGCGCCGAGCCGGAGGAACAGCGGCATCTGGACGTTGCGCATGGTCAGGTTGCCGATCGTGACGTCCTCCAGCCACCCGCCGTCGACCGTTTCCAGTGCCAGGCCGCGGCAGTGCTCGAAGACCACGTTGGAGATCGCGATGTTGCGGAAGCCGCCGTCGGATTCGGTGCCGAACTTGACGCGGCCGGTGCGGCCGTAGGACGCCGCCGTCTTGAACGTGCCGTCGACGAGCGTGCCGAGGTCGTAGCCGCTGACGAAGCAGTTGTCGATGGTGACGTTTTCGGTGTCGCGCACCTGGTTCAGCGCGTAGGTGCTCTTGAGCACGATGGCGTCGTCGTTCGGCGAGTTCACCGTCGTGTTGGCGATCCGGACGTTCTTGCAGCAGTCGATGTTGATGCCGTCGCGGTTGGTGTCGATCACCAGGCCGTCGATGCGGAAGTTGTCGACGCCGGTGGGGAGGATGCCGAAGTGCCCGCCGTTGACGATGGTGATGTCGCGGATCGCGACGTTGCGGCACAGCTTGAGCGCGATCGCCTTGTTCCCGTTGAGCGGCGCCGATTCCGCGCTGCCGCCGGCCACCAGGCCCTTCCCGTCGATCTTGCCGGGCCCTTCGATGGTGACGTTCTCCAGGTTCTCGCCCCAGATCAGGCTGTTGTGCCAGTGGCTGTGCCCGAAGTCCTGGTAGGGGTTGCCGGCGCCCGGTTCGGCGGGGTCGTAGCCCTGGCCACCGGCCGGGGCGGCGGCCAGGATCGTCGCGTTGGCACCGAGGTACAGCGCGATGGTGCTCTTGAGGTGGATCGAATAGCTCGCGTAGGTCCCGGCCGGGAAGTAGACGGTGCCGCCGCGGGTCGCGGCCGCGTCGATGGTGCGGTTGATCGCGGCGGTGTCGATCGTGCGCCCGTCGCCTTTCGCGCCGAACTTCGTGACGTCGAAGAACCGGCCCGGCGGACCCGTCAGTTCCTCCGCCGCGGCCGACGGGGATCCGGCCATCGGCAGTGCGGCACCCGCAGCGCCCGCGGCTCCCCAGACGACGGCACGGCGGCGGTTCAATGCTCTTCCCACGAAAACTCCCTGATCTCGCCATGGCGGAAGCCGTGCTTCCGACGGCGGATCGGGATGCGCCTTCAGCTAAGAGCACTTGATCGGATGAGTCAAGCTCGTCCCCGCCCGCGGGCGGGGACGAGCCCGATCTTCAGTCCAGCACCTCGCGCACGGTGCCCGCGGCGACCGTCAGCCGGCCTTCGCGCATGGCGAACCCGAGGCCCGGGCTCATCGCGAGCGGCTGCCCCAGCTCCACCGTCAGCTCCGCCGCGTCGCCCGGCCGGACGACGGTGACGCCGTCGGCGAGCGCGACCACCCCGACGACGTCGCTGGTGCGGAAGTGGAACTGCGGCCGGTAGTTCGCCGCGAACGGCGTCCGCCTGCCACCCTCGGCGGCCGACAGCACGTGGACGTCCGCGCGGAACCGCGTGTGCGGCCGGACGCTGCCCGGCAGGCAGACGACCTGACCGCGCCGGACCTCGCCGCGCTTCACCCCGCGCAGCAGCACCGCGGCGTTGTCGCCCGCCTCGGCGCGGTCCATCGGCTTGCCGAACGTCTCGAGCCCGGTGGCCACGCTGGTCACCGCCGGGCCGAGGCCGATCACCTCGACCGCGTCGCCGACGGCGAGGGTGCCCTGCTCCACCGCGCCGGTCACCACGGTGCCGCGGCCGGTGATGGTCAGGACGTTCTCGATCGGCATCAGGAACGGCAGGTCGAGACGCCGCGGCGGGATCGGCACGTGCTCGTCGACGGCGGCGAGCAGGTCCAGGATCCGCCGCGTCCACCGCGGGTCGCCCTCGAGCGCACGCAGCCCGGACACCCGGACCACGGGCACGGCGTCGCCGTCGAACCCGTAGCGGGTGAGCAGCTCGCGCACCTCGAGCTCGACCAGGTCGAGCAGTTCCTCGTCGTCGGCCAGGTCGGCCTTGTTCAGCGCGACGACGAGGTGCTCGACGCCGATCCGGCGCGCCAGGACGACGTGCTCGCGGGTCTGCGGCATCGCGCCGTCCTGTGCCGAAACCACGAGCACCGCGCCGTCCAGCTGGGCGGCGCCGGTGATCATGTTCTTGACGTAGTCGGCGTGCCCCGGCATGTCGACGTGCGCGTAGTGCCGGGTCGGCGTCTCGTACTCGACGTGCGCGATGGTGATGGTGATGCCGCGCTCGATCTCCTCCGGCGCGCGGTCGATGCGGTCGAAGGCGACGAAGTCGGCCCCGCCCCGCTCGGCGAGCACCTTGGTGATGGCGGCGGTGAGGGTGGTCTTGCCGTGGTCGACGTGCCCCATCGTGCCGATGTTCAGGTGCGGCTTGGTCCGCACGTACTGTTGCTTGGTCATGGCTTTTCCCTGCGCTGGAAGGAGAGAACGCGCGAAACCGGGCGGAGCTGCCGACCCTCCCCCGACGGTTTCGCGCCCAGGGCGGGGAAATCGGGGAAAGGTCAGCTTCGAGCGCCGGTCGGCCGTGCCGACAGAGCGCTCGGCAGGGACAGGCCTGCGAGCGTCGCGCTGTCGGACACGGGGAACATGGCCAGGAGCGTGTCACGCCTTCCGGTGCGGTGTCATCCGGTTTTCCGCGACCGCATGATCAGCGCCGCGACGAAGTACACACAGGGCTTTCCGGTGCGGTTTGCGTAGGAATGCGTTGCGTCGGCGGGAAAGTACACCGAGTCCCCGGCGGCCAGGACGTACTCCGTCTCGCCGACACCCAGGCACAGCTCGCCCGACTCGACGGCGACGAACTCGTGGGAACCCGGGGCGTACGCCGGGAAAGCGCCCGCGTCGCACCCGGCAGGCAGGGTCGTGCGGATCCACTCGAAGTTGACGCCGGGGACGACCGGGGTCAGCACCGTGCGGTACCAGCCGCCGGGTTCTTCGACGTGGTCCTGCTCCGCCGCGCGGCGGACGATCACCCGGTCGCTCTCCAGGCCGGCGAGCAGCCGGGAAAGGGACAGCCCGAGGCCGTCGGCGATGCGGGACAGCACCACGACCGTCGGCGTCTTCTCGCCGCGCTCGATGGCCGACAGCATGCTGACGCTGACGCCCGCTTGCCCGGCCAGCGACGTGAGCGCGAGGCCGCGGCCCGCCCGCAGGTCGTGCAGGTGGCGGCCGAGCGAGACCGGATCAATCATTCCGCTATAATACCGACTATGTCCACTATAGTGGAAGCCACGGAGGCCGACGCCGAAGGCATTGCCGCCGTCTTCGCGCCGTACGTCACCGGTTCCGTCGTCACGTTCGAAACCACGCCGCCGACCGCCGGCCAGTGGCGCGCGAAGATCCGCGAGAGCACCTGGCCCTTCCTCGTTCTCGCCGAGGAAGGCGAGATCCTCGGCTACGCACTCGCTGCGCCCTGGCGGCCGAAGCCGGCGTACCGGTTCTCGGTGGAGACGACGATCTACCTCGCCCCGCAGGCCGCCGGCCGGGGTCTCGGGCGGCGGCTGCTCGACGAACTGCTGAAGCGGTGCGCGGCAGCCGGGGCCCGGCAGGCGATCGCGGTCATCGTCGATTCCGGCAATCCCGCGTCGCGCTCCCTGCACCGCGCGGCCGGCTTCACCGACGCGGGCGTGCTGCGCCGCGTCGGGTTCAAGCACGACCGCTGGCTCGACACCCGGCTGATGCAGCGAGAACTGGGCTAACGCGACTTCGCCCGCAGGTGCAGCCGTTCCCCCTGCTTGCCGAACAGGCTGAGGATCTCCGCGGGGCGGCCGTCGACCGCGCCGAACCAGTGCGGGAGGCGCGTGTCGAACTCCGCCGCCTCGCCCGCCCCGAGTGTCATGTCCCGGTCGGCCAGGATCAGGCGCAGCCGGCCCGACAGCACGTACAGCCACTCGTACCCCTCGTGGACCTGGGGATCGGGTTCGCCCGTCTCCGGCTCGAGGATCATCTTGAACGCCTGCGGCGCCCCCGGCTGGCGGGTCAGCGGCAGCACCGTCATCGTCGCGCCGTTGTGGCGCGGGATGCGGCGGGCGGTCAGGCGGACCCGCGGGTCGCCGACCTCCGGCGCGCCCACCAGCTCGTCCAGCGGTACCTGGTGGGCCTGGGCGATGGGCAGCAGCAGCTCCAGGCTCGGCTTCCGCTGGCCGGACTCGAGCCGGGACAGCGTGCTCTTCGAAATGCCCGTCGCCGCCGACAGGTCGGCGAGCGTGACCCGCCGCTGGGTGCGGACCCGCTTGAGCCGGGGGCCGACCTCGGCGAGGGCCTGGGTGATCGCGTCCGTCATGCCTCCAGGAAACCCGCTTGTCCCGGAAACGGCAACGTAAGTTGTCGGATTCGCGATCGCGGGCTCATGGTGGCGGCATGACCGAAAACAACAGCTTCGACGTACTGGTGGTGGGTGGCGGCGCCGCGGGCCTGAGCGCCGCCCTCATGCTCGGCCGGGCGCGGCGGCGCGTCGCGGTCGTCGACGCCGGTTCCCCGCGCAACGCGCCGGCGTCGCACATGCACGGCTTCCTGTCCCGTGACGGCCTGCCGCCGTCCGAACTCCTGGAAATCGGCCGCGGCGAGCTCCGCGGCTACGGCGTGGAACTCCTCGAAGACCGCGTCACCCGGCTCGACCACGGCTTCACGGCGGAGCTGGCGAGCGGCCGGGAGCTGACCGCCCGGCGCGTGCTGGTCGCGACCGGCCTCCACGACGACCTGCCGGACCTCCCGGGCCTGCGGGAGAGCTGGGGCACCGACGTGGTGACCTGCCCCTACTGCCACGGCTACGAGGTGCGCGACCAGCCCCTCGGCGTGCTCGGCACCGAGCCGGCGAGCGTCGAGCACGCGCTGCTGGTCCGCCAGTGGTCGCCGGACGTCGTCTACTTCGCCCACACCGAGCCGGTGTCCGAGGAGGACCGTGAGCGGCTCGACGCGCGCGGGATCCGCGTGGTCGAAGGCATCGTGACCGCCGTCAGGCGCGAAGCCGGCCACCTCACCGGCGTCGAACTCGGGGCGCGGTTCGTGCCGCGGACGGCGCTGTTCCTGCGCACCCGGACCGTCCCGCACGACGGGCTGCTGCGCGACCTCGGTCACGTCGAAGGCGAGGTCGACCCGTCCGGGAAGACCGGTGTGCCGGGCGTGTGGGCGGCGGGGAACGTCGTCGACGCGCGGGCGACCGTGATCATCGCCGCGGCCCAGGGCGCGGCCGCCGCCGGGGCGCTGAACCACGACCTCGTCACCGAGGACGTCGAGCGGGCGGTCGGCGCGTTCGGCGGCTTCTCCCCCGCCGCGGAACGCGCGGCCGCGGGAGCGCGCTGACGCCTGGCGTCCGGGGGCCCGGCGTGCCAGGCTCGGCGGGTGCGTCCGACGCTGTACGAATTCGCCGGCGGCGACCCCGCGTTCCGCGCGCTGGCCGCCGCCCACCACGCGCGCTGCCTGGCCGACCCGGAGCTGAACCACCCGTTCTCGAAGCAGGACCAGCACCCGCAGCACGTCGACCGGCTCGCCTGGTACTGGGCCGAGGTCATGGGCGGCCCGCCCCGGTTCTCCCGCGAGTGCAGCGACCACTCGGCGATGCTCCGGATGCACGCCGGCAACGGCGACATGAGCGACCTCGGCCGCCGGTTCGTGGCCTGCTTCGTGCAGGCCGCGGACGACGCGGGCCTGCCGGCCGATCGTGAGTTCCGCGCCGCGCTGCGGGCCTACATGGAGTGGGCGGTGGCCGAGGTGCTCACCTACCCCGGGCCGCCCGCCGAGGTCCCCGCGGGGCTCGCGGTGCCCCGCTGGTCGTGGACCGGGTTGCAGCCGCTGTAACGACCGGGGCGGCCGCCGCGTCTTGCAGGCGACGACCGGCTGTGGAGGTCCGTCGCCAGAGCCGGTCCGGGCCGGGTTCCCCCCACCTCGCCCGGATCGGCTCGTGCACGACGTCCGATAGCCGCGAGCGGCACCACCGCGGGCCGGGCCAGGCTGGCCGCCATGCTCCTCGACCGCTTCCTCCTCGCTTCCCGGGGATTCGAGCACCACCTCCGCGCCGTACCGCCGAACGCCTGGGACGCGCCGACGCCGTGCTCCGAGTGGGACGTACGGGCGCTGGTCAACCACATGACGCGCGGCAACCTCAACTACGTCGGTCTCCTCCGCGGCGCCACCCGAGCGGAATTCCTGGCCCGCCGGGACGAAGACGCGTTGGGAACCGACCCCGTCGCCGCGTTCACCGCATCGGTCCGGGCCTGCGCGGCCGCCTTCGCCGAGGAGGGCGTGCTGGACCGAGTCGTCGACTACCCGCTCGGCCGGCTCACCGGGCGGCGGGCCTTGGCCGTGCGCACCACGGACAGCACGGTGCACACCTGGGACCTCGCCCGCGCGCTCGGCGCCGACGAGACCCTCGACCCCGGCCTGGTCGCGTGGATCGACGAGGACTTCGACGCCATCTTCGCCGGACTGGCCCTGGGCCCGCGGGTCTTCGCCGGGCCGCCACCCGCGGCACCCGGCGCGTCCCGCCAGGACCGGCTGCTCACGCGGTTCGGTCGCGACCCGCACCGAGCCGGCCGACCAGCTCGGTGAGGGCGAGCCCCAGCGGCCGGTCGACCCGCACCGACGCATACCGGTCGCCGCGGGTTTCGCCGCGGTTGACGATCACCACCGGCTTGCCCGCGTTCGCCGCGTGGCGGACGAACCGGAGCCCCGACATCACCGTCAGCGACGAGCCGAGCACCAGCAGCGCCTCGGCGGCGTCGACCAGCCGGTAGCACTGCTCGACCCGCGGCCGCGGCACGTTCTCGCCGAAGAACACGACGTCCGGCTTGAGGATTCCCCGGCATACCGAACACGGCACCGGCCGGAACCCGCGCACGACGTCGGCGGGCAGTTCGACGTCGCCGTCCGGGTTGATCCGGGTGGCCTCGCCCGCGAAACCGGGGTTGGCCGCCCGCAGCCGCCGGTCGAGCTCCGCGCGGGGGCTGGTGCGGCGGCAGTCCAGGCAGATCACCCGGTCCAGGCTGCCGTGCAGCTCGACCGCGTCGGCGGTGCCGGCCGCCTGGTGCAGGCCGTCGACGTTCTGCGTGATCACCCCGGAGACGTAACCGCCGTCGCGGAGGGCGGTCACCGCGCGGTGGCCGTCGTTGGGGTCGGCGCGGGCGATCGTGCGCCAGCCGAGGTGGCTGCGCGCCCAGTACCGCTGCCGCCCTTCGGCGCTGGTGACGAACTCGTCGTAGGTCATCGGCGTGTGCCGGCGCAGGCTGCCGCTTTCCCCGCGGTAGTCGGGGATCCCGGATTCGGTGGACAGCCCGGCCCCGCTGAGCACGGCCACGCGGCCGCGCGCGACGACGCCGGTCAGCTCGTCGAGGCTGGACGTCCGCGGCAGCGGCGCGTCAGCCGACGTCCAGGAAAGAGTGGGCCGGGTCCGCACCAAGCCAGGGTACGTGGACCGCGACCAGGTCCGCGTTCATCCTCCGGCCGTCGTCGGGTGACCGGGTCCGGCCCAGACCGAACCGGCGTCCACGAACGACCGCAGCAGGGTGGTCAGGCCGGGGTCGCCGCGGCCGTTCAGGTCGTCGGAGGCGATGCGGCGGGCCACGCCCGCCAGGAAGTCGGCGATCTGGACCCGCGCGTCGGCGCGGGAGTCGACGAAGCGCACGCCCGCCAGGCGGGGGCCGAGCGTCGCCTTGAGCTGCAGTACGCGCTCGGCCGTGAGGGCCAGCTGCTCGTCGTGGACCAGCTCGACCGGGGTGCCACCGGCACTCCAGTGGCGGACCGTGTGGATCACCGCGGGCACCAGCGGGTCGAGCACCGGCACCAGGCCCGGATCGGCCGCCAGCCGGGCGCGGTAGGCGGCCACGCGCTCGGCGCCGCCGCGGAACCGGCCGATGATCTCGCCGGCTTCGCCCGGCACGCGCGCGAGCTCGTCGACCAGCGTGAAGAACTCGTGCGGTGTCGTCGTGACGCCGCGACGGGGGTTCAGCCGCAGCACGCTGACGAACGCCTTCAGGAAGAACTCCCAGCGGGCGGCGCCGAACGCGGCCGGGCCCGTGCGGTGCAGGGTCCGCGCCATCGTGTCCGTGCCCTGCCCGGCCAGCAGCGAGACCGCGGCGCGCACGGCGAAGAACGTCTTGCCGGTCAGGTGCACGTGCCCGCGGCCGGCGAGCGGGCCGTCCGGGGCGAGCAGCCATTCGAGCACCGCGCGGTGCTTGGCTCGCAGCAAGTGGTTGGCCTTGTACTCCTCGGCGGGCGAGCCGATGCGGGCGCGGATCTCCCGCACGCACGCCGTCGCGTCGGGCCAGGACATCCGGATGCCGGCGTGGGCGAAGACGTCGGTCTCGCCGCCGAGCAGGTTCTCGCCCTCCGAACCCGATTCGTCGCAGGCGATCTCGACCGGGCGCACCCGCCCGATCGTGCCAGAGGGACCGGCCGCGGGCGATCGGATTACCGGCTCGCCCGTCACGGTTGGGCCACGGCGGCTAACGACTCCGGCGGATCCGGTGACTCGCGAAGAGCAGGGCGTTCCGGGAGGTGCCGATGGCCACGAACGAACGACCGGCCCGGCTCGCCTTGACGGCGGCCGTGGTCGTGCTCCTCCTGGCTGCCGCGGCAGTCCTCGCGCGGCAGCAGCTCTTCGCGGCGGCGGAGGCGGATCCGGGCATCGCCGGGATCGAGGTCGTCGCGGCCGCCGGCACCCGGGTCTCGCTGCGTCCGGCGCCGGAGCCGGGCGTCGCGCCGCCGATGACGCGGCGGATCGGCGGCGGCGCGGACCTGAGCTTCGACGGCGGGCCGCCCCCGCGGGTGCGGATCCCGGTGCCCGCCGCACCGCCCCCGGGCTTCGCGCCCGTCGTCATCGCCGAGGACGGGCCCCGGCTCCTGCCCGCCACGTACGACGCCGCCACCCGCAGCATCGTCGCCGACGTTGCGCGGCCGGGCGGCTTCTGGGGCGGTCTGCTCGACCTCGCCGCGCTGGGCCGCGAAGCCGCGCCGGCACCACGGCCGGACTGCGCCGGGCGCTCGGCGAGTTTCGCCGGGGTGACCGTCGACGTCGGCGAGCCGGCCGCGCGGGCGCCGGTGTGGGTCTGCGTGGCGGCCGGGACCGACCACGCGAACGTCACGCTGACCTCGCATTCGCGGGTGCCCTACCGGATCGTCCTGCCGCCGGCCTGGCCCCGGGCGGGCACGCGCACCGCGGCGGCGGGCACCTCCGCCGTGCCGCTGCTGGGCCGCCCGGGTCAGCGCGACCTGCTCTGGCCCGGCGCGGGCGTCAGCTACGACGTCCCGTTCGGCCTGCTGCCGGCGAGCATCCGCGGCCAGGCCGACCCGGGGCCCGCCCTCGGGACGGCGCTCGCGGCCGCGGCCCACCGCGCGGCGGTGCTGTTCGGCCTGGCCGACGGCGCCGGCCCGGCGGACGGCGTGCTGACCTGCGCCGCGGACGCCGGCGCCGCCCGGTACACCCCGGACCGGCCCCTCGCGGCCGTCGCGGCCGACGTCTGGACGGCGCTCGAACCGTGCCACCCGGACGGCGGCGGGGTGGTGCGCCGGCTCGTCGCCGCCGGGATCGGGCCGGTGACGAGCAGCTTCGCCGACGCGAGCCCCGCCTTCGAGATCCCGGTGACCACCAGCCGCGCGCAGCGGTTCACGCAGGCCGTCGAGTACCGGCCGCGGGCGGGCACGGCGACGGCACGGGCGAGCGGCTCCTGCACGACGGTGTCCGCGGTGTCCGGCCGCCACGACGCCTACCGCTGTTCCGCCGGCGGCACGACGTACGACCCGTGTTTCGCCCTGCCGGGACCGCCGCCGCAGGTCTCGTGCCCGACGTCGGCGGCCAAGGCCGTGCTGCTGACCCACCCCGGCGCGCTGCCGTCGCCGCCCGGGGACGGCGGCCCGGCCGACCCCTTCCTGCTCGTGCTGGAGGACGGCCTGCAGTGCACCGCCGTCGCGGCACCGGAGCCCGAGTACGCCTGCTCGGACGGGCGGACCGTCCTGCACGGCCGGCCGGACACGTCGAGTCCGTTGTGGACGATCGAGGCCCGGACCATCGCGAAGGCCTACGGCTAGGTCAGGGTGATCTTGCCGCCGGTGACCGTGATCGGCTTCCGCTCCAAGGGTTTCGACGCCGGGCCGTTGGCCACGGAACCGTCGGCGATCTTGAACCTGCTGCCGTGGCAAGGGCAGTCGATGGTGCCGCCGGCGACGGCGTCGACCGTGCAGCCCTGGTGGGTGCAGATCGCCGAGAAGGCCGCGAAGGTGCCCGCCGCCGGCTGCGTCACCACCACCTGCCGGTCCGCGAACACCTTGCCGCCGCCGACCGGGATGTCCGCGGCCGCGCCGAGTTCGGTGCCGGCGGGCGCCGGGGCCGCGGACGTCCCGCCCGGCCCGCTGCCGTAGGTGCTGCAGCCGGCCGCCAGGCCGGCACCGAGGACCGCGAGGGCCGTCCGGCGCGCCAGCACCGGGTCCACGTCGTCGTCGCGCACGTTTCGTCCTCCGAGCTAGAAAGTCAAGCCGGACCGGGTGAAGAACCACAGCGACGCGCTCAGCCAGAGCCCGGCCAGTGCGGTGAAGACCAGGCCGCCCACCACCGGCAGCGACCACGCCGGCGCGCCGTCCTTGCGCAGCAGGAGCATCTTCGCGACGAACGCGCCGTAGAAGAAGCAGCCGAGCAGGGAGTGCAGGAGGACGCGCGTGTCGAACGACTGGAACCCGAGCGCGTAGAGGCAGTGCATCGCCACCGGGATCGAGACGAGGAAGGCCAGCCGTCCCGACCAGCGGTGCACCGGCGCGACCCACGCGGGCGCGCCGCCGCCGAGCTTGCCGTACATCGCGAGCGCCGAGGCGAGCTGGACGAGGGCGAGCACGACGACGACCGTGGCGAGCCACGCCTTCGCCGGCTGCGGGCCGGAGAAGCCCGCGACGTTCACTGCGATCCCGGTCGGCGTGTGCAGGCTGCCGTAGACACCGAGCACCACCGAGACGGCGGCGCCGGCCACCAGCGGCACCACGAGCACGACCGCGGCGCGGTGGCCCGCTGCCGGGGCGGCCATCAGAAGTCACCGGTCCCGGTCAGGCCGCTGACCGCCTCGGCGGTCACGGACACGCCGTCGACGGTCGCGGTGGCCGCGGCCGGGTCGAGTGCCGGCGCCGGCGCCGGCCCTTCGTCCGTGGTGAGGATGCCGACCTGGCTGCCGTCGGGCTGCACGATCCAGCCGACCTTCGCCGCCTTGCCCTTCACCTTCGGCGCCGCCCGGTAGAGGCCCGCCGGTTTCTTCGCCGTCGGCACGGTGAACCGGTACGTCTTGCCCGCCGCCGTCACGGTCCCGGTGGCGGAGATCGTGTCGAAGCTGCCGGTCAGGGTCGCGTCCGGGGCGCCGCTGAGGTCCAGCTTGCCGCCGGTGGTCGCGCCCTGCAGCCAGGCTTCGAGCTTCTTGCCGTCGCAGACGTAGGCGATGGCGTGGCCGTCGCGCGCCGACACCGCGATCGACGCGCCGCCACCGGTCACCTTCCCGGCGTAGTCCGCCCGCGCGGGCACGTCGGGCTTCGGCGGCTCCGGCAACGACACCGTCGGCACAGTCGGCGCGGTCGGTGTGGACGGCGCGGTCGTCGTGGCGGCCGCGCTCGCGGCCCCGGCGACCGTCGGCGCGCCGGTCCCGGTCGCCAGGTCGGCGACGCCGATCCCGCCGGCGAGCAGCGCACCGGCGAGCAAAGTCAACAACGGCCCCGGATGCTTCATGGTCTTCCCCGCTTCTCCCGGTCCACCACCGTGTCCGCAACACGGACCTCGGGCCGAAACGGCTCAACGCTACGCGCGGAAAAGAGGTAATGCTTAGCCCGTGCAACCGGTGGATCGTGGTTGACTGGCCGCATGCTCCCCTGGGACGGCGAACTCGCCGGACGGCTCGACCGGCACACCGTGACTTCCGAGCTGCTGCGCGGCAATCCGCTCGGCGACCCGCACGATCGTCCGCTCTGGGTGTACGTCCCGCCGGGCTACGACGACGGCGACGAGCGTTACCCGGCCGTCTACGTGATCCAGGGCTACACCGGGCACCTGACGATGTGGGCCAACCGGACCCCGTTCCGGCAGCCGTTCGTGGAGACCGCCGACGCGGTCTTCGCGGGCGGCGCGCCGGGGTGCGTCGTGGTGTACGTCGACGCGTGGACCGCTTACGGCGGCTCGCAGTTCGTCGACTCGCCGGGCACCGGGCGGTACCACTCGTACCTGTGCGAGGAGATCGTCCCGTGGGTCGACGAGCACTACCGGACGCTCCCCGACCGCGAATCCCGCGCGATCGCGGGCAAGTCGTCGGGCGGGTTCGGCGCGATGATCACGCCGATGCTGCGGCCGGACCTGTTCGGCGCGCTGGCCACGCACGCGGGCGACACGCTGTACGAGCTGTCCTACGTCCCCGACTTCGGCAAGGCGGTCCGTGCCCTGCGCCGGTACGACCAGGACATCCGGGCTTGGTGGGCGGACTTCCGGAGCCGTCCGGCGTTCACGAGGCCCGAAGACGAGACCCTGCTGATGGTGCTCGGCGTTTCGGCGTGCTTCTCGGCCCGGGACGACGGGACGCCGGAGCTGCCGTTCGACCCGCGGACCGGCGCCCTGCGGCCGGAGCAGTGGCAGCGCTGGCTGGACCGGGACCCGGTCCGGATGGTGGCGGGCCACGCCGAAGCGGTCCGTTCCCTGCGCGCGGTGTGGATCGACGCGGGCACGAGCGACGAGTACTTCCTCGACGTCGGCGCGGAGGCGTTCCGGGCGGAGGTGGCTCGGGCGGGCCTGCCGGACGAGCGCGTCCACTTCGAGCTGTTCGACGCCGGCCACGGCGGGATCGACCACCGGTACCCGCTTTCGCTGGCCTGGCTGGCCGAGCGGCTGGCCCGCTGATGGTCACCGAGACCGGCCTGGCGCTGCCCGGCGGGCGCACCCTGCACGTGTACGACACCGGCGGCCCCGCGCGGCTCACCGTCTTCTGGCACCACGGGACGCCCAACACCGGGGCGCCCCCCGTGCCGTTGCTGCCGCTCGCCGCGGAGCTCGGCGTCCGGTTCGTGTCCTTCGACCGGCCCGGGTACCGCACCTCGACCCCGGTGCCGGGACGGACCGTCGGGCAGGCCGCCGAGTGCGTCGCCGCGGTCGCCGAGGCGCTCGGGATCGGCGAATTCGCCCTGATGGGGCACTCCGGCGGCAGCTCGCACGCCCTGGCCTGTGCCGCCCTGCTGCCGGAGCGGGTGCTCGCCGTCGCGAGCCTGGCCGCCGTCGCGCCCTTCGACGCCGAGGGGCTCGACTGGTTCGGGGGCATGGCCGCCGCGAGTGCCGGCTCGCTGCGGGCCGCCACCGAAGGGCGGGCCGCGAAGGAAAAGCACGAAGCCGCCGCCGAGTTCGATCCGGACGTCTTCACCGCCGCCGACATGGCGGCGCTCACCGGCTCGTGGTCGTGGCTGGGCGAGGTGGTCCGCGCGGCGCTCGCGGACGGGCCCGGCGGGCTGATCGACGACGACCTCGCCTACGTCACGCCGTGGGGCGGCGATCCCGCGCGGATCACCGCACCCGTCCTCCTCGTGCACGGCGAACTGGACCGGATGGTGCCCGCCACGCACAGCGCGTGGCTCGCCGGGCGGTGCCCGCACGCCGAGTACCGGCCCGTGCGCGGCGAGGGCCACCTGTCCGTGCTGCACCACGCCGCCGACGCGCTCACCTGGCTCGCCGATCAGGGCAGCAGGACCAGCGAAGCGACCACCGGCGCCAGGTAGAGCAGGGGGAAGGCCAGGTGCGCGTACGACCGTGCGCGGGCCACGGTGATCAGCGCGCCGCCGAAGTACAGCACCAGGCCGATCGCGGCGGCGACCCCGATCGGCGTCCAGAACAGCCCGGCGAGCAGGCCCGCCGCGCCGGCCGCCTTGGCCGTGCCGAGCAGGTTCCACCACGACCGGGGCACGCCGTACTCGGTGATCGGCTCGACGACCCACTTCGCGCGGGCGAACATCGAGACGGCCGAGAAGCCGACCCAGGCCGCGGCGGCGACGGTGACGATCAGGTACGCGGTGTTCATCGGAGCTCCTCGGGGATCCGCGGCCCCGGGATCGGGGTCCGTCACCCCCACGACTCCAGGGCCCGGGCCGATGTGACAGCCCCGCGCGTGATCGCCGTCACTGCTGCTGCCCGAAGTGCGCCACGACCATCTCGGCCAGCGCCGTGACGTCGGCGTCGACCATCGGCTCGCCGGTCATGCCCATCCGGTGCAGCAGCGCGCCGACCACGACGTCGACGAAGAACAGCACCCGGTGCTCCGGTTCGCCGAGTGCGTCCTGCAGCGCCAGCCGGTACGGGTCCTGCAGCCGCGAGGACAGCACCGTCCGCAGCGCCGGATCGCTGACGGCGTCGCTGAACACGCCGGCGAACGCGTCACCCACCCCGGGTTCGCCGATCTTCGCCGCCGCCCAGTGGATGACCGCGGTCAGCAGCTCCGCGCGGGTGCCGGCGACGGCCAGCGGCGCCGGGCCGAAGGCGTCCAGGAGGCAGTCCACGATCAGGTCGCCCTTGGACGGCCAGCGCCGGTAGATCGTCGTCTTCGCGACACCGGCCGCCGCGGCGATCCGCTCGACGGTGGCCTTCGCGTAGCCGAGCTCGGCGACCGTGCTCAGCGTCGCGGCGAACACCACCTCGTGGAGGCCGGCGCGGGGCCGGCCCGGCGGCCGGGCGGAAGAAGGCATGGCGGGAGCCTACCGGTTTTCGCTACCGTAGGTTTCGATACCTCAGGTTTCGAAACTAGGGAGTGCCCATGTCGGCCGACACGACCGTGCAGCGCCCGCCGGAGCCGGACTGGCTCGCGATGACCACCGAGGAGCTGCTCGCCTACCGCGAGGCGGAGAACCGCTTCCGCGCCTCCGCCGCCGCGCGGGCGATCACCGGGGAACCGCACCCGGACGCCGTGCTCGGGTGGCAAGACCTGGCGCTGCCCGGCCGCGACCTGCCGGTCCGCGTGTACCGGCCGGCCGCGTACGACGGCGTCGCGCTGCCGCTGGTGGTCCACGTGCACGGCGGCGGGTTCGTGGGCACGGCGGTGCAGAGCGACTGGGTCAACAGCCGGCTCGCCGCCCGGCTGCCCGCGGTCGTCGTCTCCGTCGAGCACCGGCTCGTCGCGCCCGGCCACCCGCTGCCGGACGCCGTCGACGACGGGTGGGACGTGCTCCGGCACCTCGTGCGGGACGCCGGGGCCTGGGGCGTCGACCCCGCGCGGGTCGCCGTCTTCGGCGAAAGCTGCGGCGGGCTGATCAGCGCGCTGGCCGCGATCCGGGCCCGGGAAGCCGGCCTGCCGCTGCGGGCCCAGGTGCTCGTCAACCCGGCGGTCGACGCGACCGAGGCGATGTTCGAGTACCCGTCCGTCGCCGAATACGCCCACACGCCGACGCTCACCGTGCCGGTGCTGCGGCTGTTCCAGCGGCTCGCCGTCCCGCCGGGCACCGAAGTGCCGTCCCCGATGCAGGCCGAGCTGGGCGGACTGGCCCCGGCGCTCGTGGTGGTCCCGACGCACGACCCGCTCGCCGACCACGGCCGCCGCTACGCCGAGCGCCTCGAGAAGGCGGGCACCGCGGTCCGGCTGTCCGAGTACGCCGGTGCCGGGCACGCGTTCCTCAGCATGCCGGGCCTGGTCCCGCAGGCCGAAACCGCGGCGGCGGAGATCCTCGCCTTCCTCCGGGCCTCCTTCGCCGCGGACAGAGCATGACCACGGCACCGATCGACGGCGCGGCCCTGGACGGCGTGGCGGCCACGTGCCTGTGGACGTTGCGCAACCGCGCCGAGGAGTCGCGGCACCCCGGCTCGGCGTTCGCCGACCCGCTGGCCGAGCGCCTCCAGCGCCGGATCTCCTACGACTACGCGCGGTTCGGCAAGCCGGACCAGATCCACCCGCTGCGCGCGGTCGCCCTGGACTTCGCGATCCGCGCCTACCTGGACCGGCACCCGCACGCCACGGTGGTCGCCCTCGGCGAGGGTCTGCAGACCACCTACTGGCGCCTGGGGCGGCCCGACGTCGACTGGCTTTCGGTGGACCTGCCCCCGGTGGCCGACCTGCGCCGGCGCCTGCTCCCGGCCGAGCCGCGGATGACCGCGTTCGGCGGCTCGGCGCTGGACCGCTCCTGGCTGGAGGTCCCCGATCCGGCGCGGGGCGTGTTCATCTCGGCCGAAGGGCTGTTCATGTACCTCGGCCGCGACGAGGTGTTCGCCCTGATCGCCGACTGCGCCGCGCGGTTCCCCGGCGGCCGGCTGTTCTTCGACTCGATCCCGCCGTGGATCAGCCGGCGGACACTGCGGGGCGGACGGCGTTCGAGGGGCGGCCCGGCCGCGCAGGGCGGACCGGCTTCGCAGGGCGGGCCGGCGTTGCCGGACGGCCCGGCCCGGCAGGACGACCCAGCCTGGCAAGACGGCCCGGCTTCGCAGCACCGGCCGACTTCGCAGGGCGGCCCGGCTTCGCAGGGCAACCCGCGGGGGCGCCCCCCGTTTTCCACTCTACCGGCGGGCACCGACAATTCCGGGCCGCCGGCCGGCACCGGCAACGCCGGACTGCGCCTGTCGGACCGCTACACCGTCCCGCCGATGCCGTTCGGGCTCACGGTCTCCGAAGCGGCCCGGCTGCCCGGCCGGATTCCCGGCGTGGCCGCCGTCCAGGACGTGCAGCCGCCGCCCGGCCGCGGGGCCTGGCGGCCGGGCACGCTGCGGAAGCTCGCGAACCTGCCCGGCCTGCGGGACCTGCGCCCGTCGATCAGCCTGGTGAGCTTCGCCGAGCCCGGCTGAGCCCCCTGCCGCGGGTTGTCGTGAGTGGTGAGGCGGGTCAGAACCCGCTGTCATGTCTCAGGACTTCACGGACAGATCTGTCTCAGGACTTCGCGGACAGTTTGTGGTTGGTGAGGGGTTGGTAGCGTACCGATCGGTC
>JARAWT010000092.1:0-34156 GCA_033793495.1 Streptomyces sp. MN03-5084-2B
GGACGTCACCGAGCGGGCGTTCACCTCCCGCGGCTGGACCTGGGGCGGCTCCTGGGACACCCCGATCGACTACCAGCACTTCGAGAAGCCCTGACACCGGTACAGAACCCGCGGCTGCGTCCGGGGTGGGTAACCGCAGCCGGGAACGAAGCCCAGGATCGTCGCCGAGCGGCGGTCCTGGGCAGACCTCTCCGCAGCAGACCTCTCCGCAGCGGGCCTATCCGCGGCGGGCGTTCTGCAGCGCCAGGCCGCGGGGCGTGGCCAGGCGGGTGATCAGCGCGAACGCGCCGTCGCACGCGAGCGCCAGCACCACCGCCGCCAGGCCGCCCGCGAAGATCGCTCCATAACCTTGCGCGCCCAGCGCGAAGCCGTCGACGATGTAGCGGCCCAGGCCGCCACCGTCGTTGACGATCGCTCCGATCGCCACCGTGGCGATCAGCTGGAGGAACGCCACCCGCGCGCCCGCCAGGATCACCGGGGACGCCAACGGGAGCTCGAGGCGCAGCATGATCTGCCACTCGCGGTGGCCCGTTCCGCGGGCCGCGTCGATCGTCTCCTGCTCCAACGACACCACGCCCGCGTACGTGTTCGTGAACAGCGGGGGCATCGCCAGCGCGACCAGCGCCAGCAGCAACGGCCAGAACGTCGTGTCCAGCTCCCAGCGGCTGGCCAGGAACCAGAACAGGATGATCAACCCGAAGCTCGGGATGGCGCGGCCGATGTTCACCGCGCTGCCGGCCAAGAACGCGCCACGGCGGTAGTGGGCCAGCCAGAGCGCCGCCGGGATGGTCAGCACCGCGGCGATCGCCAGGGCGAGCAGGGAAAACCTGAGGTGCTCCAGCGTGCGGTACGGGACGCCGGCCTTGTCGGTCCAGCTCCAGCGGTTCGGGTCGGCGAGCCACGCGTTCAGCTGGTCGAGGAAGCTCATCGCGCCCGCACCTTCCGCGTCCAGGGTGCCAGCACGCGCTCGCTGAGCCAGAGGACCAGATCGACCACCACCGCCAGCGCCACCGACAGCACCACACCGACGATGATCATCGTCGGGTTGGGGGTCGCCGTCTGGATGCCCGCGCGGATGAAGTAGCCCAGGCCGCCGAGGCCGAGCATCGAGGTGACCGTCACCAGGCCGATCGTCGTCACCGCCGCGACGCGCAGGCCGGCGATCACCACCGGCAGGGCCAGCGGCAGCTCGATCTGCCAGAGCAGCCTGCCGCGCGTGTACCCCATGCCGACCGCGGCTTCGCGGACTTCGTTCGGCACCTGGTCGACGCCGGTGACGATGTTGCGGATCAGGATGAGCAGCGTGTACGTCGCGAGCGGGATCATCGCCGAGACGAACGTCAGCCCGAAGAACGGCACCAGCACCGCGAACGCGCCCAGGCTCGGGATCACGTACAACGCGCCCGCCGTGCCGAGGATCACCGGGTACGACCAGCGGTAACGCAGGGAGAGCACGGCCAGCCCGATCGAAACCACCAGCCCGATGCCGAGCGCGGCGCCGGTCAGCGAGATGTGCTCGACGAGGCGCTGGACGATGTCGTCGGCGTTGCGGTCGACCCACTTCCACTGGAAGATCGGGGGCCCGCTGTCCGCGGCCAGTGGCGTCACGTGCACCGGCCGACCCTACCCCGATCGGGCCCAAATATTCCGCGGAGTGGGAATTTCGGGTGCTATCTCCCACGATGTGGATTCCTGTCGGGGGTCGGGGCTAGGGTCCTTTCGTCTGTTCGAGTGACGAAGGAGTGGGGATTCGTGCGCTGGTTCCGGAACGCGTCCGTGGTGGCGGTGGCCGTCGCGGCGACGCTCGGTTTGGCCGCCTGTGGCGGCAGCGACAGCGGTGACAAACCCGCCGCGCAGGGCAAGGGTGGGGCGCCGATCGTCGTCGCGTCCTTCAACTTCACCGACAGCCAGATCCTCGCCGAGATCTACGCGCAGGCGCTGGAGGCGAAGGGCTACCCGGTGACGCGCAAGCTGAACCTCGGCTCGCGGGAGCTGGTCTACCCGTCGCTGAAGTCCGGTGAGCTGCAGTTCATCCCGGAGTACCAGGGTGCGGCGATCACCACCGGCTTCGGCAAGGAGGCCGGCAAGACCGCCCAGGAGGAGCACGAGCAGCTGGCGAAGCTGTTCGAGCCCAGCGGCGTCGGGCTGCTGAACTTCGCGGCCGCCGAGGACAAGAACACCTACATCGTCAAGTCGGACCTGGCCAAGGAAAAGGGCATCGCCTCGATCAGCGACCTGAAGAAGCTCGACAAGGTCGTCATGGCCGGCCCGCCGGAGTGCGAGAAGCGCCTGCCGTGCTTCAAGGGCTTCACCGACGTCTACAAGCTGACCAACATCACCTTCCAGACGGTCCAGGAGGCCGGGCCGCGCGTCGAGCAGCTCAAGTCCGGGGCCGTCACGGTCATCCCGGTCGACTCGGTCAGCCCCCTGACCGGCGACTCGAACTACACCGTGCTCAAGGACGACCTCAACATCGTGCCGACCGAGAACGTCGTGCCCGCGGTGAACAAGAAGGTCCTCGACGAGCGTGGTGCCGACTTCGCCAACGCCGTGAACGCCGTCAGCGCGAAGCTGACCACGGACGTCATGCGCGACCTGAACAAGCGCGTCGACTCCGACGGCGAGAAGGCGGCGGACGTCGCCAAGGACTGGCTGGCCCAGGCCGGACTCTGAGTGCGGCGAGGGCCCTCGGAACGGTGTTCCGAGGGCCCTCGTTCCCCTAGTCGGTCAGCAGGACACCCTCGGGGACACCGGTCACCTCGATCCGGCGCCAGATCGTGCGCCAGTCCGCCAGCTCGTGGTAGCGCCGCAGCTCGGCGAGGCCGCCGAGCCAGCCGCCCCAAGCCGAATACGGCGGGTTCGACGGGTCGAAGCCGCTGTGCACGATGGTGAGCCGGGTCTTGCCGTCCGAACCGTCCAGCTCCCAGGTGGTCGTCTCGTTGTCGAGGAAGCGCAGCGCCGCCTTGCGGCCCGGCTCGAACTCGACGAACTTGGCGCCACCGGGGTCCACGTCGAACCCGCCCATGGCGAACCGGCCGCCGAGGCGCGGCTCGATGTCCACGTTGGCGCGGAACCAGTTGCGGAAGTGCTCCGGCTGGACCATGGAGTCGAACACCGCGTCCGGCGCCGCGTCGATGACGACCGACGCGCGCAGCTCGCTCGAGGTGAAGTCCACCTTCGGGGTCAGCTCGCGGCCGGCCAGGTAGTCGGCCAGGTTGGCGATCGCCAGCGCCCAGAACGTCTGCACCGCGCCGCGGGCACCGGCCTTGTCGTTGATGATCTCCTCGAAGCCGGGCAGATCGCTGTGGCTGAGCGTGACCAGCGTGCCGCCGGTGTCTTCGTCCACTTCGAACTGCACCGTGTCCTCGACACCCTCCACGGTCCAGCCGAAGCGGATGCTGCGCTCGTCCACGTGCAGTACGCGCTGGTGCGGCTCGGCGCCGTCCGGGGTCGAGGGGCCCCAGAACTCGTACCTGCCGGGCAGGTCGACCTCGGCGTGCTCGGTCAGCCAAACGCGCAGCGCGGCCGGGTCGGTCAGCGCCTCCCACGTGACTTTCGGCGGGGCCGGCACGACCGCGCTCAGGACCAGATCAGGTTCGCTCATCGGGATTTCCCTTCGGGTAGCAGGCGACGGCCAGGCGGAACGCGTCGCCTTCGGCGCCGCCGTAGCGGGTGAACAGGTCCTGCAGCGTCTGCTGCAGGTCGTCGAGGAACGCCTTGCGCTGCTCCGGGCGCACCCGGATCTCGCCGGACACGCCGATCGAGGGCAGGTCCGGCCGGGTGCGGTCGAGGGCGGCGACGTCGGCCTGCACGTCCTCCATCAGGTCGACGAGGTAGCCGAGGCTGAGCCGGTCGCGGGTCTGCCGCAGCCCGATCCGCCCCACCAGGCCGGGGGAGAGCCAGTAGGACCGCCCGGCGGCCTGGTAGATCCCCTCGTGGATCCCGCGCACCCGGCGCTCGGCGACCTGGACCGCCAGGCCGGCCTCCAGCAGGCGTTTCACGTGGTAGTAGACCCGCTGCGGGGTCTGGTCGAGCTCGACGGCGACCTCGGTGCACGACCGGGGCTCGGCGAGCTGCCGCAGCACTTCGAGCCGCTGCGGCTTGAGCAGGGCCTCGGCCTGCTCGATCTGTTCGAGGTAGACGACGTCTCTCATGGCGAAAATCAGCTTGTACGTAAAAAATATTTTTGTCAATGGGCGAGCTGCCCCTGCGGAGCGATGTCCCGGGGGCGGTTAAGCGGTCCCGCGCACGACCCACGCCCGGGCCGTCAGCGGGATCGAGCCGTCCGGATCCGCGGGCAGGCGGCTGCGCAGCAGCTCACGGAGCCGGTCGCGGTGCGCTTCCGGCAGCGTGGCCAGGTACGCCGGCGCCGGGCCCTGCGCCCCCAGGAACGGCTGCCAGTAGTCGTCGAAGTCCGCGAACACCGTCGGGATCTTGATCTCCCCGACGGACACCGCGGTGAAGCCCGCCTCCGTCCACAACCGGCCCAGCGGTTCCGGGCGGCACAGCGTGAACTTGCGGCCCTCGTCCAGCTCGGCGACCGTCGCGGGGTCGAGCTCGCCGGCCGCGTCCCAGAACCGGCGGATCAGCTCCATGCCCTCGGCGAGGTCCCAGAAGTAGGCGGCGGCCACTCCGCCCGGGACGGTCACCCGGGCGATCTCCGCCGCCGCGCGGGCCGGCTCGGGGACGAAGTTCAGGACCAGCCCCGACACCACGACGTCGAACCGCGCGTCGGGGAACGGCAGCGAGCGCGCGTCGGCCAGGGTGAACGTCGCCCGCGGATCGGTCACGCCCGTGCGAGCCGTCTTCAGGAACCCCTCGGACGGGTCGGCGCCGACGACTTCCGCGGGGTCGGCCGCCGTCAGCACCGCCGACGTCAGCGCGCCGGTGCCGCAGCCGACGTCGAGCCAGCGCCGGCTCGCCGGGACGTCGAGCTGCCGGACGAAGGTCTCCGCGATCCGGCGGCTCCACCGCCCGATGTAGGCCTCGTACGCGTCGCCTGCCTGCCACATGCTCCCGAGTACAGCACAGAAGCCGCTGCTCAGCCGCCCGCCAGCGCCCCGGTCGCGTCCTGGCCCGCTGTCGTCGCGCGCCGCAGGAACCCGGCGATCAGGGCCAGCTCGTCCTCGCGGTAGTCCGCGCAGAGCTCGTCCATTGCGGTGTTCATCCCCGCATAGAGCCGGAACAGCTCGCCGGTGCGGCCGGGGACCGCGCGGACGGCGACCGAGCGGCGGTCGGCCGCCTCGGGGTCGCGTTCCCGGACGATCCAGCCGCCCTTCTGCAGCCGGTCGAGGATGCCGGTCATCGTGGCCGGGTGCAGCCCGGCCCGGCGGGCGAGCGCGCTCGGGCTGAGCGGGCCGTGCCGGGCGATCAGCTCCAGGCAATCCAGGTCGACGTCCTTGAGCGCCAGCTGCGCGCTGACCTGGTGGTTCAGCAGTGCGAGCTGGTTGCGCAGCTCCCGCAGCGCGTCCTTCACCGCCACGGTCGACCGCCGGTGCGCTCCCGAACCCATGCCGGGAGCCTAACCGCCGAGGGCCATCCTCGTGTACGCGCGGACGTCGGCGTCCGAGTCGGTGTGCCGCGTCCGCAGCCGCGCCGCCACCGAGGGCTGAGCGGCCCACTTGCCCAGTGCCTGGACCGCCGCCCGGCGGACGTTCGGGTGCTCGTCCTCCAGCGATCCGAGCAGCTGCTCCGACGGTTCGGCCAGCGCACCCAGCGCCGTTGCCGCACCCCGGCGGACCTGCCAGGCCGGGTCCGCCAGCGCCGCGAACGCCAGCCGAGCCAGGTCGCCGCCGCAGCCCAGCTCGGCCGCCGCTGTCAGGGCCGCCGCACGCACCAGCAGGTCGGGGTCGACGGCCAGCGCGGCCACCGTCCCGGTGGCACGGGGGTCGCCGATCGTCCCCAGCCCGGCCGCCACCGCGACCCGGACCTCGCGCGATGTGTCCGAGGCTGCCTCCGCCAGCGTCGACGCCGCATCGAGCGACACCAGGCCGCGGATCGCCTCCAGCCGGACCACGACCGCCGGGTCGCCCAGCGAGGCGGCGAACAACGGCGCATCGCCGAGCCGCAACGCTCGCAGAACGTCCAGGGCCACCGAGCGCACGTCCGAATCGGACACCGACAAGGCCGACCGCAGCCCGTCACCCAGGGACGACGACGGCGTGAGGACCTCCACCAGCTCTCGCAGCCCGGCCGCCGCCGCGGCGCGGACCCGTGCGTCGATGTCGTGCAACGCCGTCACCAGCGCGGGCCCGAAGCCTTCCGGGGCCGACTCGGTGAGCACCGCGATCGCCGTCGTGCGGACCTCGGCGTCCGGATCCGAGAGGTAAGTAGACAGCACCGCGAGCGAAGGCTGCTCCTCCGCCAGCGCGACGACTTCGAGCACCCGCGGTGACGAATGCGTCCGTGCCGGGGAGACCGTGGCCGCGTCCGGCGGCGTGTGCCCGCTGAACGCCGTGTGGGGCCCGAGGACTTCGACGGCGAAGTCCGGCACCGAGAACTCCGGCACCGGCACGACGTAGGGCGCCACCGGCCGCTTCAGGAACTCCATCTCCCCGGACGCCATCTTGCGCAGGTTGAGGTGCGCGAGCCACGAGACGTCGTCGCGGCCCGGGTGGTCGGTCCGGTCGTGGTAGAGCCCCCATCGGCTTTCCGTCCGCACCAGCGACGCCCGCGCGGCCATCTCGGCGCAGTCGCGGATGAACGTCACCTCGGCGCAGCGCATCAGCTCGTGCGGGGTCCGCGCGCCCATCGACGCGATCTCGCCGGTCATCCGCGCGAACGTCTCCAGGGCGATCTCCAGCTTCGCCGTCGTCTTGGGCGGGGCCACGTAGTCGTTGACGAACCGCCGGAGCTTGTACTCCACCTGCTGCTGCGGCGGACCGTCCGGAGTGGACAGTGGGCGGTAGATCAGCTCGTGGGCAAGAGCGATCTGGTCCTCCGGCAGGGAAACACGAGGACGCAGCGACCCCGAAGCGTGCGCGCCCGCGAGGTCGCCGTAGACGAACGCGCCGATCATGTAGTTGTGCGGCACGCAGGCGAGGTCGCCCGCCGCGTACAGGCCGGGGACCGTCGTCGCGCCGTTCTCGTCCACCCAGACGCCGGACGCCGAATGCCCGCCGCACAGCCCGATCTCCGAGATGTGCATCTCGACGTCGTGCGTGCGGTAGTCGTGGCCGCGGGTGGCGTGGAACGTCCCGCGCGTCGGCCGTTCAGTCGTGTGCAGGATGTTCTCCAGCGCGCCGAGCGTCTCCTCCGGCAGGTGCGTCAGCTTGAGGTAGATCGGGCCGCGCGCCGAGGAGATCTCGCGCGCCACCTCGGCCATCATCTGCCCGGACCAGTAGTCGCAGTCCACGAAGCGATCGCCCGCCGCGTTGACCTGGTAGCCGCCGAACGGGTTGGCGACGTAGGCGCAGGCGGGGCCGTTGTAGTCCTTGATCAGCGGGTTGATCTGGAAGCACTCGATCCCGGACAGCTCGGCGCCCGCGTGGTAGGCCATCGCGTAGCCGTCGCCCGCGTTCGTCGGGTTCTCGTAGGTGCCGTAGAGGTAGCCGCTGGAAGGCAGGCCCAACCGTCCACAAGGGCCGGTCGCGAGGATCACGGCGGACGCGGAAACCGTGACGAACTCGCCGGTCCGCGTGTTGAACCCGACGGCGCCGACCGCGCGGCCGCCGGACGTGAGCACCCGCACCGGCATCACGCGGTTCTCGATCGTGATGCGCTCGCGCATGTGCTTCGCGCGCAGCACGCGGTAGAGCACCTTCTTGATGTCCTTGCCCTCCGGCATCGGCAGCACGTAGCTGCCGGACCGGTGCACCCGCCGCACGGCGTACTCGCCGTACTCGTCCTTTTCGAACTTGACGCCGTACTTCTCCAGCCGCTGCACCATGGCGAACCCGCGCCGCGCGGTCTGGTACACAGTGGGCTGGTTGACGACGCCGTCGTTGGCGCGGGTGATCTCGGCGACGTAGTCCTCCGGCGTCGCCTTGCCCGGGATGACCGCGTTGTTGACGCCGTCCATGCCCATCGCGAGCGCGCCCGAGTGCCGGACGTGCGCTTTCTCCAGCAGCAGCACGTTCGCGCCGTTCTCGGCGGCGGTCAGCGCGGCCATGGTCCCGGCCGTCCCGCCGCCGATGACCAGGACGTCGGTCTCGAAGTGGGTCCGCGTGGACACCGGGGGTGCTTCGAACGTCATGCCGCCACCAGCCCGTCCAGGACCTCGGCGCGCTCGGCCGCCATGGCGGGCCCGGTCGTCCGCGGTCGCGACGATTCGACGACCTTCGCCAGTCGCCCGTCGCGGGTCAGCACCGCCACGCGGTCGGCCAGGAACAGCGCCTCGTCGACGTCGTGGGTCACGAACACCACGGTCGTCGGCCGCTTGCGCCAGACGTCCACGAGCAGGCGCTGCATGGCCGTGCGGGTCTGGGCGTCCAGCGCCCCGAACGGCTCGTCGGCCAGGATCACCCGCGGCGACCCGGCGAGGGTGCGGGCGAGCTGGACGCGCTGCCGCATGCCACCGGACAGCTCCCGTGGCAGGTGGTCCTCGTAGCCGGCCAGGCCGACCTGCGACAGCCAGGACTCGGCTTCGGTCCGCCGCCGCGCCCGCGGGACGCGCCGGATGGACAGCGGCAGCTCGACGTTGCGGCGCACCGAACGCCAGGGCAGCAGCCCGTCGTCCTGGAACACCAGGGCGCGCTCGGCGGAGGTGCCGATCACCGGGACGTCCGCGGAGAGGATGCGCCCCGACGACACCGGCAGCAGTCCGGCGAGGGTCCGCAGCAGCGTCGACTTGCCGCACCCCGAAGGACCGGTGACGGCCAGGATCTCGGCGTCGGCGACGTCGAGGTCGATGCCGGACAGCACCGCGCGCTGTCCGTAGTGGACGGTCAGGTTCTCGATGCGCAGGCTCATGCGTTCTCCCCTCGGGGCAGCCAGCGGGTGGCGCGGCGGCCGAGCAGTTCGACGGCGGCCGAGGTGACCCAGCCGAGCAGGCCGATGGTGAGCATCCCGACGATCACGCCGGGGTAGTCGACGACGGTGTAGGCCTGCCAGGTCCGGTAGCCGACGCCGAACTCGCCGGAGATCATCTCCGCCGAGATCACGCAGATCCACGAAACGCCCATGCCGACGGACAACCCGCCGAACACGCCGGGCAGCGCGCCCGGCAGCACGACGTTCCACAGCACCCGCCGCCGCGAGCCGCCCATCGTGCGGATCGCGTCCTCCCAGACCACCGGCAGCGCGCGCACGGCGTGCCGGGTGCTGACCACGACCGGGAAGAACGCGGCGACGAAGGTGATGAAGACGATGCCCTGCTCGTTGCTGGGGAACAGCAGGATGGCGATCGGCACCATCGCGATGGCCGGGATCGGCCGCAGGACTTCCAGCAGGGGCTGGACGACGTCGGACGTGCCGCGCGAACGCGCGATCGCCGTGCCGAGACCGATGCCGAACACCGCGGCCAGCGCGAAGCCGGTGACGATCCGGCGCAGGCTGTCGAGCAGGTCCTGGTAGTAGCCGGTGGTGCCGAGCTGGTAGCCGAGGTCGCGGGCGACTTCGACCGGCGTGGGCAGGCGGTCGAAGTGCAGCCACAGGTCGACGTCGAACGCGGTCAGCAGCTCCCACACGACCAGCGCGACGACGATGCTGCCCGCGCGGACGGCCAGGCGGCGGAACCGGCGTCTCGGTGGCGCGGGTGGGGCTTCCGTGACGACGGGTTCCTGTTCGAGGGTCTGGGTCATCGGGACTCCTCCACGGCTTGCGCGTAGCTGACGATCGAGCCGGGGTGCCCGGCGAGGTGGGCGCGGGCGCCGTCTTCGGTGGTGAAGGGCAGCAGCGCGCCGCCCGCGTCGCGCACCCAGACGGCCTTGTCGGCGAACCAGCGGGTGCCCGTGTCCGCGTCCGGGACGTAGGCCGCGCGGACCGGCTTCGCCGCGTGAGCCACGGCTTTGAGCAGGCACGATGGCGTGGCCGCGGGGTGCGTGGCGGTCTCGCCGGTCAGCCACAGCTCGCTCGCGGTGCGCGGATCGGTGACCGGCCGCGAGCACGTCGTGTCGAAGCCGGTGATCGGGGCCGGATTGTCCAAGGAGGACGCTGCGGTGTCGTACGCCGGCCCGTAGATCTCGCGGAGGTACCGGTCGTCGACGAACGCGCCGAGGTCGAGCCGCTTGATGTTGCCGATCGAGCGCAGGAACGGCGCGTCGGTTTCCAGCGCGCTGAGCAGCGGGCGCTTGAGCGGCAGGTCGAAGGTGACCATGCCGCCGGCGCCGTTGTAGAGGTAGACGACCTCGGGCGGCAGCTTCGTGGCGGAAGCGACCTTCAGCGCCGCGTCCATCGGGTGCTGGTGCAGGTAGTCCGTCGCGTCGCGCTGGGCGCGCAGGAACTCCGTGACCACGTCGTGGTGGGTGTCCGCATAGGACTCCCGGACGACCACGCCGTGCCACGTCGGCAGCTTCAGCGCCGAACCGTCGTAGAGCAGCCGCGCCTGGTTCGCGAACACCAGCTGTCCGGGCCAGGCGACGAACTGCCCGAGCGCGTCGATCGACCCGGACAGCAACCCGGACGCGCCGACCGCGGGCGCCTGGTTCTGCAGGTGGACGTCGTCGGTGCCGATGCCGATGTTCTGCAGGGCGTGCACGGTGGTGCCGTGCCCGGCCGAGCCGATGCTGGCCGAAATCTTCTTGCCGCGCAGGTCGGCCAGGGTGTGCGCGGGCGAGTTCGGCGGCACCACGACCATGTTCAGCGCACCCAGCAGGTTGTAGCCGGTGGCGGCGACCAGCTTGGTCCGGCCGTCGCCGAACTCCTGCGTCCGGGAACCGTTGATGAGCAACGGGTAGTCGCCCATCGAGCCGATGTCGATCTTCCCGGCCACCATCTGCGCGGTGATCGGCGCGCCGGTCGAGTAGTCCTGCCACGTGACGTGATAGCGCTTCCCGTCCCGGTGGCCCAGGTCGGCGAGGCGCTGCTCGAAGTACCCGAGCGACCGCAGCAGCGTGCCCGCGGTGACGGTGTTGATCGTCTTCGACTGGTAGCCGATGACCACGTCGACGTCGTCGGACGTCGACGCGTTCGCGGTGCAGCCCGCGGCCAGCAGCGCGGCGGCGAGCAGGATCCGGACGGCTTTCACCGCAGCAGGTAGGGCATGTTGATGGTGACCGCGCCGGTCGGGCAGCGCGCGGCGCACGGCCCGCAGTACCAGCACTCGTCGACGTGCATGTACGCCTTGTCGGTGTCCGGGTCGATGGCCAGGGAGTCGAGCGGGCACATGTCGACGCACAGGCGGCAGCCGTCGAGGCACTTCGACTCGTCGATGGTCACCGGGACGTCGAGGCGGCTCGGCACGAGGGGCATGGCGGTCTCCTTCAGGAACGGTCGAGGCGGGCGCGCATGGTGAGGCGGTCGCCGCGCAGCCGGATGTACTCGAGGTCGACGGGCCGTCCGTCGGCGAAGTGCGTGAGGCGTTCCCACCGCAGCAGCGCCGCGCCCGGCGGAACTTCCAGCACGGCGGCGGTTTCGGGGTCGGCGTTGAGGGCTTCGACGTCGATGTCGGCGTAGCCCAGCCGCTGCCCGGACGTCTCCTCGATGAGCGCGAAGACGTCCCGGCCGGCGAGGTCGTGCGCCAGCAGCGGCTTCCCGATCTCGGGCAGCAGGTAGGTGAGGTCGAGCGACAGCGGGACGCCGTCGAGGCGCCGCAGCCGCTCGAGGTAGACGACCTCGGAGCGCTCGGGCACGCCGAGCCGGTGCGCCACCACGGCCGGCGCGGGCACCAGGTCCGCCGTCCGGACGTCGTTGGTCACCTCGCCGTGCTCGCGCAGCACCTCGGCCAGGCCGGCGAGCCGGTTGAGGCCGTGCGGGTACTTGTGCCCGACGACGACCGTGCCGACGCCGGGCTGGCGCGCGATCAGGCCGTCGTCGCGCAGCAGCGCCAGGGCCTCCCGCACGGTGTTCCGGGTCGCCGAGAACTCCACCGTGAGGTCCTCTTCACACGGCAGCGTCTCGTCGGCCAGCACCTGACGGCGCAGCAGGTCGGCGACCTGTCTGGCGCTGTCCGAACGCGTTCGGCGAGGTGTCGTGGGCATGGCGGCGAGAATGGCCAGCGAGTGTTAACGCCGGGTTACGCCACTTCCGACGCTCGGCGCGAGGCTCTGACCAGCGGAAACAGGTGTCCAGGGTGGACTTCCGCCGCTCACTATCTGGGACGTGCGAGGGCGCCCGCTGCGGGTGCGGTGCGCGGTGAAATCGTGGACCCTGATCTGTACGCCGGGAAGAGGAGTGAAATGGGAAAGGTCACGGCCACCGCGGAGCGCACCATCGACGCCCCGGCCGACAAGGTCCGCGCGCTCGTCGCCGACTACGCCGAGACGCGGCCGAAGCTGCTCACCGAGCACTACCGCGACTACCAGGTCACCGAGGGCGGCGTCGGCGCCGGGACCAAGGCGAGCTGGAAGCTGCAGGCGACCTCCAAGCGCGTGCGCGACGTCAAGGCGACGGTCACCGAGCTGCGGCCGGGGACGCTGGTCGAGACCGACGCGAACTCGAGCATGGTCACCACCTGGACGGTCACCGAAGCGGGTGAACGCAGTGTGGTGAAGATCGAGACCACGTGGGACGGTGCCGGTGGCATCGGCGGCTTCTTCGAGAAGACCTTCGCGCCCGGCGGGCTCAAGAAGATCTACGACGGTGTTCTCGAGAAGCTTGCTGAGATCGTGTAGCTCGTCACAATCGGAATCTGCGCCCCGGTTAGCTGGTTACATCGGGTGGAATCCGGGGCGCTTGCCCCGCTTCGAGACTTGAGAGGATTCGACGATGAGCACGGCGACCGAGATCCGGCTGGCTTCGCGTCCGGAAGGCGTTCCGACGCACGACAACTTCGAGATCGTCGACACCGAGGTGCCGGCCGCGGGCGCGAACCAGATCCTGGTCCGCAACCTGATCATGAGCGTCGACCCGGCGATGCGCGGCCGGATGAAGGACGTCAAGTCCTACGCGCCGCCGTTCCAGGTCGGCGAGGTCATGTCCGGCGGGGCGGTCGGCGAGGTCGTCGAGTCGAACGTCGACGACGTCAAGGTGGGCGACCACGTCCTGCACCAGGCCGGCTGGCGCACCCACGCCGTGCTCGACGCGGGTCGGTACGTCAAGGTCGACGGGGCCGCGGCGCCGCTGTCGACGTACCTCGGCGTGCTCGGCATGCCGGGCCTGACCGCGTACTCGGGCCTGCTGGAGTCGGCCGAGTTCAAGCCGGGCGACACGGTGTTCGTCTCGGGTGCGGCCGGCGCGGTCGGCTCGCTGGTCGGGCAGATCGCGAAGCTGAAGGGCGCCAAGCGCGTCATCGGCTCCGCGGGTTCGGCGGAGAAGGTCCGCCACCTGATCGACGACCTCGGCTTCGACGCCGCCTTCAACTACAAGGACGGCCCTGTTGTCGAGCAGCTGCACAAGGCGGCGCCCGAGGGCATCGACGTCTACTTCGACAACGTCGGCGGCGAGCACCTCGAAGCCGCGATCGACGCCATCACCGTGCACGGCCGGATCGTCATCTGCGGGATGATCTCCACGTACAACGCCACCGAGCCGACGCCGGCGCCGCGCAACCTCGCGCAGGTCATCGCCAAGCGGCTCACCATCCGCGGCCTGCTGGTGATCGACCACTGGCACCTGCAGCAGCAGTTCGTCACCGAGATCGCGCCGCTGGTGAGCTCCGGCGAGATCAAGTACTCGGAGACCTTCGTCGACGGCATCCGCAACGCGCCCGAGGCCTTCCTCGGCCTGCTGTCGGGCGCCAACACCGGCAAGATGCTGGTCCGCATCGCCGACTAGAGCAGTTCGGCCAGCTCCGGCAGGGTCGACGCGGTGTAGGTGGGCGCGGGCGAGCCGGGCAGCGGGTGGACTCCGGGACGGGTGAGCAACGCCGTCTCGAGCCCCGCCGCCTGGGCGCCCGCGATGTCCCAGTCGTGGGCGGCGATCATCACCGCCCGCTCGCCGGGGTAGGCGGCGGTGACCTGCCGGTACGGCTCCGGGGCGGGCTTGAGCCTGCCGACCTGCTCGGCCGAGAAGATCCGGTCGAGCAGCGGGGCGAGCCCGGCGTTCTGCAGCTGCGCCTCGGCGGTGGCGAGCGGCGAGTTCGTCAGCGCGACGACGGTGTGGCCCGCCTCCCGGAGCTTCGCGAGGCCGGGGGTGACGTCCGGGTGGGCCGGCAGGGAGCGCAGGCCCGCGGCGATCGCCCCGAGGTCGGCCTCCCGCCCGTGCCGGGCGGCGACCTCGATCGCGGCGTCGCCGGCGATGCCCGCGAAGTCGCGGTAGCCGCCGGTCGCCGTCACCGTGAGGACGGTGTGGATCGCCAGGCCGAACCACTCGCGCCGCAGCTCCGGCCCGCCGATGGTGGCGTCGATGGCGGTGAGGTCGAGCAGTGTCTCGTTGACGTCGAACACGCACAGCACTGAGGACCTCCGGAGGTTCGATGGTGTTCGTACCTCGCCGAAGGTACGACGACTGCCGTACCATGTCCAGCATGGCTGGCGATTTTCCCGTTCCCGAGCTGGCCGAGGTCGACCTCGGCACGGTGCTGTCCGCCCTTGCGGACCAGCATCGCCGTGAGGTGGTGCTGGAGCTGCTCCGCGGGGACGGGGGAGAGCGGGCCTGCGCGTCGTTCCCGCTGCCCATCGCCAAGTCGACCCGGACGCACCACTGGCGCGTGCTGCGCGAAGCCGGCCTGGTCCGGCAGCGCGACGCGGGGAACGGCACCTTCGTCCGCCTGCGCAAGGACGAGTTCGAGGCGAAGTTCCCCGGCCTGCTCGACGTCGTCGCCGGGATCAGTACTGCTCGGTCAACGCCCGGTGGTCGAGGCGCGCGTCCAGCTCTTCCGCCGAGACCGGCAGCGCCATCTGGTCGCGCATGATCGTGCCCAGCGAAGGCAGCGTCGAACGGTCCGGCCACGTCTCCGGCTGCCACAGCGACGACCGCAGGAACGCCTTCGCGCAGTGCATGTACAGCTCCTCGACCTCGACGACGACGGCCAACCGGGGCCGCTTCCCCTGCACCACCAGCGAGTCGAAGAACGGCGCGTCCGACACCAGCCGCGCGCGGCCGTTGACCCGCAGCGTCTCGTTCATGCCCGGCACCAGGAACAACAGCCCGGCGTGCGGGTTGTCGACGATATTGCGGAAGCTGTCGATCAGCTTGTTGCCCGGCCGATCGGCCAGCACCAGTGTCTTCTCGTCGAGCACCAGCACCGAACCCGCCGGGTCGCCCCGCGGGGAGACGTCGCAGCTGCCGTCCGGCGCCGAGGTCGCCAGCAGCACGAACGGCGAGTGCGCGATCAGGTTCCGCGCGTGCTCGTCGATCCGGTCGATGACCTTCTTCTGCGTCAGCTCGGCCGCCTCGCCGACGACCTCGCGCAGTGCCTCGTGTGAGTCGATGATCCCCATGCGCCCAACCTAGCGCTCACCACCGGCGATCCGGCCCACGATGGCGGCGCGCGCGGCCTCCTCGGACTTGCGCACCACCAGGTCCGTCGAATAGCCGTGCTTCACGAAGACGCCGTCGAGCTGGAACGTGCCGTAGCCGTGTGCCTGGGTGAACAGCTGCTCCATCAGCTCCAGCGCGGTCGCCGGGTCCGGGGCCACGGCCAGGCAGCGCAGCAGGAACTCGTCGGTCAGCCGCCGGGTCTGCTCGTGCAGGCCGGTGTGCTGCGGGCCGTGGAGGCCGTCGGCGTAGATCACGTTCATCCCGGCCCGGCGCTCGATGAGGTAGCGCGTGTACGCGCCCGCCGCCGCGGCCAGGGCGTCCACCGGGTCTTCGTGTGCGCCGGCCGCCGCGGTGACGCGGTCGGCGAGCTGGCAGGCGACGTTGCCCGCGACCTCGGCCAGCAGGCTTTCGCGGGAGGCGAAGTGCCGGTAGGGCGCGCCGGGGCTGACCTTCGCCCGCCGCGCGACCTCCGCGACCGAGAAGCCTTCCCAGCCCTGCTCGGCGATCAGGTCCAGGGAGACGCGGACGAGCTCGCCGCGGAGGTCGCCGTGGTGGTACTTGCCGCCCATGACCCGGATCACATCTCTCGTTCGAAATATGTAAGAGGCCTCTTACGTAGGACATGTATGAGACCTCTTACGACGGTACTTGAACTTGGAGGGTTCCATGAGCACCACCACGCACGCCATCGCCGCTCCGGCGCCGGGCGCGCCGCTGGCGCCGACCACGATCGAGCGCCGTGACCTGCGTCCCGGCGACGTCCTGATCGACATCGCCTACGCCGGCATCTGTCACAGCGACATCCACCAGGCCAAGGAGGACTGGGGCCAGGCGATCTTCCCGATGGTCCCGGGCCACGAGATCGCCGGCGTGGTCGCCGCGGTCGGCTCGGACGTCACGAAGTACCAGGTCGGCGACCGCGTCGGCGTCGGCTGCATGGTCGACTCCTGCGGCGAGTGCGAGTACTGCCTGGCCGGCACCGAGCAGTTCTGCGTCAAGGGCAACGTCCAGACCTACAACGGCGTCGGCTTCGACGGTGAGAACACCTACGGCGGCTACAGCAACCAGATCGTCGTGAAGGACGCCTTCGTCTGCCGCATCCCCGAAGGCATCGACCTCGACGTCGCCGCGCCGCTGCTGTGCGCGGGCATCACCACCTACTCGCCGCTGCACCACTGGGGCGCCGGTCCCGGCAAGAAGGTCGCCGTGATCGGCCTCGGCGGGCTCGGGCACCTGGGCGTCAAGATCGCCGCCGCGATGGGCGCCGAAGTGACCGTGCTGAGCCAGAGCCTCAAGAAGCAGGAGGACGGCCTCAAGCTCGGCGCGACGGACTACTACGCCACCAGCGACGAGTCCACGTTCGACGTCCTGCGCGGCAAGTTCGACATCATCCTCAACACCGTATCGGCCAAGCTGCCGATCGACGCCTACCTGAGCCTGCTCAAGGTCGGCGGCGCGATGGTGAACGTCGGCGCGCCGGGCGAGCCGCTGGCCTACAACGCCTTCTCGCTGCTCGGCGGCAACAAGGTGCTGGCCGGCTCGATGATCGGCGGCATCGCCGAGACCCAGGAGATGCTGGACTTCTGCGCGAAGCACGGCATCGGCGCGGAGATCGAGACGATCCCGGCCGACAAGGTGAACGAGGCCTACGAGCGCGTCGAGAACTCCGACGTGCGCTACCGCTTCGTCATCGACGCCAAGACCATCGGCGCGTGACACGGGGCACGGCAACCGGTCAGAACACCACGGTCCGGTTGCCGTGCACCAGCACGCGGTTCTCCAGGTGCCAGCGGAGGCCGCGGGCCAGGGTGACCTTCTCGATGTCGCGGCCCTTGCGGACCATGTCCTCGACGGAGTCGCCGTGGTCGACGCGGATGACGTCCTGCTCGATGATCGGGCCGGCGTCGAGGTCCGCCGTCACGTAGTGGCAGGTCGCGCCGACCAGCTTGACCCCGCGCGTGTGGGCCTGGTGGTACGGCTTCGCGCCGATGAACGACGGCAGGAAGCTGTGGTGGATGTTGATCGCCCGGCCGGCCCACTCGCGGCACAGGTCCGCGGGCAGGATCTGCATGAACCGGGCGAGCACCACCGCGTGCGGGTCGTGCTCGCCGACCAGCTTCCGGACCTGCTCGAACGCTGCTTCCTTCTCGCCGGCCGGGAACGGCACGTGGTGGAACGGGATGCCGTGCGCGCGGGTGATGTCGGCCAGCGACTCGTGGTTGCCGATCACCGCGGCGACGTCGACGTCGAGTTCCCCGGAGGCGACCCGGCCGAGCAGGTCGTAGAGGCAGTGCCCGGCCTTGGAGACCAGGATCACCGCGCGGCGCCGCTCGCCGGTGTCGCTGACCTGCCAGCTCGACTCGGCGGACAGCTCCGCGGCCACCTCGCCGAAGCGGGCGCGCAGCTCGGCGGCGTCGAAGGGCAGTGAATCGGCCCGGACCACCTGGCGGGTGAAGAACCAGCCCGTGTCCGGGTCGGTGTGGTAGGCCGCCTCGACGATCCAGCCGCCGTGCTCGGCGAGGAACCCGGAGATCCGGGCGATGATGCCGGTGCGGTCGGGGCAGCCGAAGGTGATGACGTAGCGGCGTTCGGGAGCGGTCACGTCCGCATTCTCCCTGGCGCTGGTCAGGGCGCTGCGAGCGGTGCGAGGTCACCCGTGACCGACGCCTGGTGCGGACGGCCCCACAGCGCCCGGTAGACGTCGTCGGCGGCGCCGGAGACCGCCGCGCCGGGCTCGCCGAGCGCCCACGTGCGCTCCGGCGTCGTGACGCGGACGTCGGCCTTCTTGCCCAGGCGCGGGATGAGGTAGGTCAGGAACTCGTCGATCCCGTCGTTCGCGAAGCCGGGGGAGAACCGGGTGGCAGGACCGTCTTCGAAGGCCGATTCGGCGTCGAGGCGGTGGATCGCCGTCTCGTGGGCCATCCGGCGCGTCCAGTCGCCGACCGTCGTCGCGAAGCCCGGGTACGGCGAGAAGGCCGGGGTTTCCGGGGCGCGGCCGAGCGCTTCGCGCAGGGCCAGGCGCTGGCCGTCCCACCACCCGAGCACGTCTTCCCAGTCTTCCGGTGGGGCCGGTTTCACGGGCCGGTTCACGGCCAGGCCGACCGCGAAGCCGTGCACGAACGCGATGTGCGTCACCAGGTCATGGACAGTCCACTTCGGACAGTTCGGCACCCGGGCCGACGGCCCGGCCGCCAGTGCCGCCCGCTTCAGCGCGTCGGCGTGGACGTCGATCGCTTCGAGCATGGGCCGACCGTAGCCGCCGCCCGGTCTCGATGGCGAAGACCAGGCCCAAACCGAGGCTGAAGGACAGCAGCAGGCCCTTCGCCGGCTCGTCGGCGAAGGCGGCTCCGCCGGCGAAGCCGATCAGCACGCTGTACACCGCCCAGATCGCCGCGCCGGCGGCGTCGAGCGCGACGAACTTCCGCAGCGGGTAGCCGAGGCTGCCGGTGGCCAGTGCGCTGGCGACCCGCCCGCCCGGCAGGTAGCGGGCCGCGATGATCAGCAGCCCGCCGTTGCGCCGCACCTGGTCGCGGGCCCAGTCGTGGCGACGGCGTCCGTCCGGTCCGCGCTGCAGCCGCGCGATCGCCCGCGGCCCCGCGGACCGGCCGACGGCGTACCCGAGGCAGTCGCCCGCCCACGCGCCCCCGGCCGCCACCGCGGCGAGCACGGCGAGCCGCGCGGGATCGGGCCCGAGCAGGACGGCGACGGTGACGACCGTGGTCTCGCTCGGCATGAACGGCAGCAGGGCGTCCAGGCCGGCCACGGCGAAGACGAGCACCCACAGCCACGGCGAGCCGAGCGCGTCGCGCAGCACCTCGGTGACCTGCCCCAGGAGTCCCACGGCTCAATGGTGATCACCGCAGGTCACTTCGGGGTGACGCAGCGGGGGTGGGCTGGTGAACGTTCGGGCTGAAGGGCACCTTCAGCGCACCAGATGCGAGGAAGGTGCCCTTCAGCGCACCGGGGCGACCGCGGCCCAGGGGACCGTCAGCTCGCCGAGGCGGACGCGGGACGGCGGGCCCAGCACCGGCCAGCCCCGCGCGGCCAGCAGCCGGACCGCCTCCAGCCAGCGTGAACGTGCGCCGAACGCCTGGTGCGGGGCCGCCGTCGCCCAGCAGGCGTCGAGGGCCGTCAGCAGCGCGTGGACGCGCTCGCCGGGCACGTTCCGGTGGATCAGCGCCTTCGGCAGCCGCTCGGCGATCGTCGACGGCTTTTCCAGCCCCGCCAGCCGCAGCGACAGCGTCAGCGAGACCGGGCCGGACCGGGCCACCAGCACCCAGGACGACAGCCGGCCGATCTCGTCGCACGTGCCCTCGACCAGGAGACCTTCCGCGGGCATCGAGTCCAGCACCAGCCCCCACGCGCCCGCGACCTCGTCCTCCGCGTACTGCCGGAGCACGTTGAACGCCCGGACCAGCACCGGCCGCGTCCCGGCCAGCTCGAAGCCACCGCGGCGGAAGTCCAGCGACGGCGGCGACGCGGCCGGCAACGCCGCAGCCACGCGAGCAGGATCCAGTTCCAGGCCGAGCACGCGGACGTCCGGGCGAACCCGCCGCAGCCAGCGGGCCAGTTCGACCGTCGTCACCGGGGAGGCGCCGTACCCGAGGTCGACGACCAGGGGCGAGTCCGCCGCGCGCAGCAGCCGGGACGTCACCGGCGCGGCCGCGATCCAGCGGTCGACCCGGCGCAGGCGGTTCGGGTTGGTCGTGCCGCGCGTCGGTGCGCCGACCGGGCTCAGGCGGCTCCGGCCAGCCACTTCGCGGTGAATTCGGACTCGTGCTCCAGCAGCTTGGTGACCTGCTCGGCGATCACGCTCTCCAGCTTCCCGCCGAACAGCGGGATCCGGACCGTGACCTCGCCGCTGATCCGCAGCACGGTCTTGTCGCCGTTGGCCAGCAACGCCGTCCGCGCGCTGATCTCGCCCGGGACGCCACCCACCTCGACGGTCGCGTTGCCCTGGCGGCCGGTGCCGTCGTTGCTCACGCGCCAGGTCTGCGTGCGGGTCACCAGCAGGTCGCCCTTGTGCAGCGTCCGGACCGCCTGCGGCAGCTTGTCCGCGCTGATGCCCTGCCGCAGCGTGTACCGCAGGTCCGTGCCGGACACCTCGTACGACAGCAGGGCCGCGTCGTGCCCGCCGAGCTGCTCCAGGCGCGCCCGCAGCGCCTCTTCGCCGGCGACGGCCGCGTACGTGGACGCGACGTCGGCGGAGAACTCAGCACGGTGCTCGATCCGGGATCCCATGAGCCGGACAGTACCGTCAGACGCGTGAACTCCGCCCGAACTCCCGCTCTCCCGAAGCTCGCCGCGTACACCACGCTGCGGCTCGGCGGTCCGGCCCGCCGTTTCGTCAGCGCCGTGACCAGCGAAGACCTCGTCGCGGCGGTTCGCGAGGCGGACGCGGCTGGCGAGCCGGTGCTGCTGCTCGGCGGCGGCTCCAACCTGGTCGTCGGTGACGCGGGGTTCGACGGCACGCTCGTCGAGGTGGCGAACACCGGCTGGCGCCGCGAGGGCGACAGCGCCGAACACGTCGAGGTCGAAGCCGGCCAGAACTGGGACGCCTTCGTCGCCGCCCTGGTCGAGGCCGGGCTGGGCGGGCTCGAATGCCTCTCCGGCATCCCCGGCAGCGTCGGGGCGACGCCGATCCAGAACGTCGGCGCGTACGGCTGCGAAGTCGCCGAGTCGATCGTCTCGGTGGAGCTGTACGACCGCGAGACGCGCGAAGTGCGCACGCTCAAGGCCGACGAACTCGGCTTCGCCTACCGCACCAGCGTCCTCAAGGGCACGGACACCGGCGTGGTCCTCTCGGTCCGCTTCGAGGTCCGCGAAGACGGCCTGTCCGCGCCCATCCGCTACGCCGAGCTGGCCCGCGCGCTCGGCGTCGAGATCGGCGCGCGCGTGCCGGCCGCCGAAGCGCGCGAAGCCGTCCTCAAGCTGCGTCGCGGCAAGGGCATGGTGCTCGACCCGGACGACCACGACACGTGGAGCGCCGGCTCGTTCTTCACCAATCCCATCGTGCCGAGTGCCGATGTCGAGGCGGTCCTCGCGCGGATCACGGCGGCCGTCGGCGCGGACGCGCCGCAGTACCCGGCCGACGGCGGCGTGAAGCTGTCCGCGGCCTGGCTGATCGAGCGCGCCGGCTTCGGCAAGGGGTACCCCGGTCCGGGGAACCGGGTTTCGCTCTCGACGAAGCACACCCTGGCGCTGACCAACCGCGGCGAGGCGACGACGGAGGACCTGCTCGCCCTGGCCCGCGAGGTCCGCGACGGCGTCCACGAGCGCTTCGGCGTCCGGCTGCACCCCGAGCCGTTGTTGATCAACTGCGTGATTTGAGCCAAACCGGGCAACCCGTACGTGTGTAGGACGTCTTTGTCGACAAAGGCGCCGCCACCTGTCTGGTTGGACTTTGCCCACCAGCCGGTAACGTCGGCCGGGCTACCAGCGCTAAAGGCGTGTGCCCGCTGGTTCTGCGGGGAATTTCGGGAGGTTTCGGTGATCGAACGGCGTACGGTCTTCAAGGCTGCTCTGGCGGCTGGAGCCGCACTGGTCGCCGCCGCGTGTTCGAGCGAGACGGGCGGCACCGCCAAGCCGACCGGCGCCAACAGCGACGGCGAAGGCGGTGGCGCGCAGCCGGTGGCGAAGATCACGGCCGAGCCCGCCGCCGACGCCAAGGACGTCCCCGTGCTCAAGCCCGCCGTGCTGAAGGTCGCCGACGGCAAGCTGACCGAGTGCAAGCTGAGCGCCGACGGCGGCAAGGACGTCAAGGGCGACCTCTCGCCGGACGGCCTCACCTGGAGCAGCTCCGAGCCGCTCGGCTACGGCAAGACCTACACCTACGCGGCCAAGGCCACCGGCAGCGACGGCAAGCCGGTCGAGTTCAAGGGCACCTTCACCACGATCAACCCGGCCAAGCAGGTCCGGGCCACGCTCAACCCGGCCGACAACCAGACCGTCGGCGTGGCCATGCCGATCAGCGTCAAGTTCGCGTCGCCGGTCAAGGACCGCAAGGCGGTCGAGAAGGCCCTGTCCGTGAAGACGGACAAGGACGTCGAGGGCTCGTGGGGCTGGCTTTCCGACAGCCAGGTCGACTACCGGCCGAAGGAGTACTGGCCGCAGAACATCACCGTGAACGTCGAGGCGAAGCTGTACGGCGTCGACCTGGGCGGCGGCGCGTACGGCAAGGCCGACGTCACCACGAAGTTCAAGATCGGCCGCAACCAGGTGGTCAAGGTCAACACCCCGGACCACCAGATGCGCGTCTACCGCGGCGGCTCGCAGGTCAAGAGCTACCCGTGCGCGAACGGGCTGGACGGCGAGGTCGACCGCAACACCCCGAACGGCACCTACATCATCATGACCCGCGAGCCGACGGCGGTGTTCGACAACGCCCGCTACGGCTACACGAACGTCAACAAGAAGTGGGCCTGCCGGTTCTCCAACCACGGCGAGTACATCCACGAGAACCAGGACAACGCGGCCAACATCGGCAAGACCAACAACTCCCACGGCTGCGTCAACCTGCTCGAAGCCGACGCCAAGGACTACTTCGACTCGGCGATGATCGGCGACCCGGTCGAGATCACCGGCTCGAAGCAGGGGCCGCCGATGAACTCGGACGTCAAGGACTGGAACTTCAGCTGGGCGGCCTGGCAAGGGCTGGGTGCGAAGTAACCGGTGCGCACCGAAGTCGTCGGGCACGGCGGGGTCCGGCTCGGCCTGCGGGTCGAGGGCGAGGAGAACAGCAGGCCGATCGTGTTCGTGCACGGCTGGGCGCAGTCGGCCGGGTGCTGGGCCGCGCAGCTCGCCGACCCGGCCCTGACCGAGCGGTTCCGCCTGGTCGCGATGGACCTGCGCGGGCACGGCGCCTCCGACGTCCCGGCTTCGGGCTACGACGATCCGCAGGTCTGGGCGGACGACCTCGCCGCGGTGCTGGACTTCGCCGGTCCGGACGCGATCGTCGTCGCCTGGTCCTACGGCGGCCTGGTGCTGACCGACCACATCCGGGTGCACGGCACCGCACGCCTGCGCGGGCTCGTGCTCGTCGGCGCCATCACCGAGATCGGCCGCGACCGGCCGGGCGGCCGGGTCGGCGCGCTGATGCGCGAGCACCTGCGGGCGATGCTTTCGGACGATCCGGACATCGCGGTCCCGGCGCTCACCGCGTTCAGCCGCGGGATGGTCGCCGGGCCGGTGCCGGGCGCGCAGGCCCAGGCCCTGCTGGGCGCTTCGTTGAGCGTGCCGCCCGCGGTCCGCTCGGCGTTGTTCCGCCGGGACGTCGGCAGCGAAGAAGTGCTGGTCAGCATCGACAAACCGGCCCTCGTCGTGCACGGGACGGCCGACCGCGTGATCGAGCCCTCAGCGGCCGAGCACGCCCTCGGGAAGATTCCGGGTGCCACCGGGCGTTGGTTCGTTGACGGGGGGCACGCGCCCTTCGCCGAGTCCGCGGCCGAGTTCGACGCGGTGCTCCGGCAGTTCGCCGAGGAATGCTGAAGCAGCAGGAGACGTGACCAGGTGACCAGCAACATCCGAAGGTTCCGCGCTGCGCCGCGCCGGATCGCGGTGCTGTCCGTGCACACCTCACCGCTCGAGCAGCCGGGAACCGGTGACGCCGGCGGGCTCAACGTCTACGTCAGCCAGACCGCGACCGAGATGGCCCGCCGCGGCGTCGAGGTCGAGGTGTTCACCCGCGCGACCGCGTCCGGGCAGCCGCCGGTGGCCGAGCTGGCGCCCGGGGTGACCGTGCGGCACGTGCAGGCCGGCCCGTTCGAGCCGCTGGGCCGCGACGAGCTGCCCGCCCAGCTGTGCGCGTTCACCTCCGGCGTGCTGCGGACCGAGGCCTTCCACGAGCCCGGCCACTACGACCTCATCCACTCGCACTACTGGCTCTCGGGCCAGGTCGGCTGGCTCGCCCGCGACCGGTGGTCCGTTCCGCTCGTGCACACCGCGCACACCCTGGCGAAGGTGAAGAACGCCGCGCTCGCCGAGGGCGACAAGCCCGAGCCGCGCACCCGCGTGATCGGCGAGGAGCAGGTGGTCGCGGAGGCCGACCGGCTGGTCGCCAACACCGCGGTCGAGGCGCGCCAGCTCATCGACCTCTACGGCGCCGAGCCGGACGCGGTGCACGCCGTGCCGCCGGGCGTCGACCTCGAGCGGTTCACGCCGGGTTCGAAGTCCGCCGCGCGCGCGGAGCTGGGGCTGGCCGAAGACGACGTCGTGCTCGCCTTCGCCGGCCGGATCCAGCCGCTGAAGGCGCCGGACGTGCTGCTGCACGCCGCCGCCGCGATGCTGCGCCGCCGTCCCGAGCTGGTCTCCCGGCTGGTCGTGCTGGTCGTCGGCGGGCCGTCGGGCACCGGGCTGGAGCAGCCGCAGGCCCTGCGCGAGCTGGCCGTTTCGCTGGGCATCGAGCGGCAGGTCCGGTTCCTGCCGCCGCAGCCGGGCGAGCGCCTCGCCCGTGTCTTCCGCGCCGCCGACGTCGTCGCCGTGCCGAGCTACAACGAGTCGTTCGGCCTGGTCGCGCTCGAGGCGCAGGCCTGCGGTACGCCGGTGGTCGCCGCCGAGGTCGGCGGCCTGCCGGTCGCGGTGCCGCACGGCGTCTCCGGCCTGCTGGTGCCCGGGCACGGCGCCGACGAGTGGGCGGACGCGCTGGCCGCGGTCGCGCTGCGCCCGGACCGGCGAGCCGAACTCGCCGCCAACGCCGTCGTGCACGCGCGCCGGTTCTCCTGGCGCCGCACGACGGACGCGCTCCTCGACATCTATGCTCAGGCCACCGGCGCCTTCCGGCACGCGCTGGACCTGCGCGCGGAGGTGGCGGTGTGAGCCTGGACCAGCTGATCCAGTCTACTTTGGACTCGGCGGAGCTGAAGTACGACAAGCGCGGGCCGGGCAAGTACTTCGTCACGCTGCCGGGAACGAAGAAGCTGCAGACGAACGCGTGGCTGGTCGACGGCGACCACGCGTTTTCGGTGGAGGCTTTCGTCTGCCGCCGTCCCGACGAGTCCCATGAGGACGTTTACCGTTTTCTGCTGCAGCGCAACGCGAAGCTCTACGGCGTTCACTACACAGTGGACAGTCTCGGTGACATCTACCTGGTCGGCCGGTTCGGCAAGGAGACGATGTCCGCCGACGAGCTCGACAAGGTGCTCGGCCAGGTGCTGGAAGCGGCCGACGGCGACTTCAACACGCTGCTCGAAATCGGGTTCGCGACGTCGATCAAGCGCGAGTGGGACTGGCGCGTCTCCCGCGGTGAATCCTTGGCGAACCTCCAGGCGTTCAAGCACCTAGTCGCGCCCGAAAAGCCGCACGAGCCGGGCTTGACCGAGTCGTGACCCGGACCGTGCAACGGCCCTGAACCGGACATCCGTCTCCCCGGCCAGTCGAACTGGAGGGAGACGCAGGATGCGGACTCGATGGAGAGCCGGGCTCGCGGTCGCCGCGGTGGCGTTCGCGCTGGCCGGCTGCTCGGCGTCGGAAAAGAGCGGAACTGCCGCGGACAGTGCCGGTGCCGGACCGGTGCCGGTCGCGCCGCAGCAGGGCAGCGGCAAGTCCGGGCAGGAGAAGGTGACCCCGCCGCAGCCGGGTGCCACCGAACGCAAGCTTTCGCGCAGCGCCCGGCTGGAACTGACCGCCACCAAGGTGGTCGACGTGGTCGCGCAGGCCCGCAGCGTCGCGCTGGGCTCCGGCGGCTACACCGGGCAGGAGAGCACGGGCGACGAACTGGCGACGCTCAGCCTCGCGGTGCCCGCGGACAAGCTCGACGGCGTGCTCGACCAGCTCTCGCACCTCGGCAGCAGCTTGGTGAAGCGGGAGCTGAACACCCAGGACGTGACCGAGCAGGTCGTCGACGTCGAAGCCCGGCTGGCGACGCAGCGGGCGTCGGTGGAGCGGATCCGCGCGCTGCTGGCGAAGGCCACTTCGGTGTCCGAGATCGCCTCCGTCGAGGGCGAGCTGACGAGCCGGGAAGCCACGCTCGAATCGCTCGAACAGCAGCGGAACTCCCTGGCCGGGAGCGTGGCGATGGCCACCGTGGCGATGACGATCCGCAGCGTCGCGGCACCCCCGCCGCCGAGTGAGGACCACAGTGGGTTCCTCGGCGGGCTGGCCGGCGGCTGGGACGCGTTCCTCGTCTTCGGGGGCGGCTTGCTGACCGTGCTGGGCGCTGTCGCGCCGTTCCTGCTGTTCATCGTGCCGCTGGGCTGGCTCGGCTGGTGGCTGCACCGCCGTCGCCGTCCGGTGGCGGCGCCGGAACCGGCGCCGAACGAGGGGTGAGCGGAACAGGCGGGACGGCTCGAGGGAGGGGGAGTCGCGATCTCGAGCCGCCCCGCTGAAGTTCCCGCCGATCAGGACCCGGTGACGAGGGGGGTGCCAACGGGGCCGGCGGGCCGCGGCTCGGCAGGGGGGAGACGAGCCGCGGTCAATGCCCGAATCCGGCCGGGGAGTGCGTGGAATCCAGCCGCTCGGGACGTAGTCAACCTGTCAGATCCCGCCGGGTAATCACAAGGCTACTGGCTAGCCCGTTAGAGTGAATTTTCGAAATGTCGATAACAGTGTGCAGCCTCCGGCGGGATTTTTGCGCGTTGTTGGCGGGCGGATCTGTCGAAGAGTGACCTGTTACTCTTAAGTAACACACTCTGGGTAGGACGATCAGTGCGGCGGAGGTCACCCCTCGGTCGCGGGAGACGTTCTGGCAGGCTGTCGGCATGGCCGAGATTGGGACGTTGGTGCTGCTGCGGCACGGGCAGAGCACGTGGAACGCGGAAAACCTGTTCACCGGCTGGGTGGACGTACCGCTTTCGGAGCAGGGCGAGGGCGAAGCCCGCCAGGGCGGTCAGCTGCTGGCCGGCGCCGGGCTGCTCCCGGACGTGGTGCACACCTCGCTGCTGCGCCGCGCGATCTCCACCGCGAACATCGCGCTGGACGCCGCCGACCGCCACTGGATTCCGGTGAAGCGCGACTGGCGCCTCAACGAGCGCCACTACGGCGCCCTGCAGGGCAAGGACAAGAAGCAGACCCTGAGCGAGTTCGGCGAGGAGCAGTTCATGCTCTGGCGCCGTTCGTACGACACCCCGCCGCCGGCGATCGACCCGAAGGACGAGTGGAGCCAGGCGGGCGACGCCCGCTACGCGAACCTCGGCGACCAGGCCCCGCTGACCGAGTGCCTGAAGGACGTCGTCGAGCGGCTGCTGCCGTACTGGGAGTCCGAGATCGTGCCGGACCTGCGCGCGGGCAAGACGGTGCTGGTCGCCGCGCACGGCAACTCGCTGCGAGCGCTGGTCAAGCACCTCGACGGCATCTCCGACGCCGACATCGCGGGCCTGAACATCCCGACGGGCATCCCGCTGCGCTACGACCTGGGCGACGACCTCAAGCCGCTGAAGCCGGGCGGCGAGTACCTCGACCCGGAGGCGGCGAAGGAAGCCGCCGCCGCGGTGGCCAACCAGGGCCGCTGAGCCAAGCCCGGTATCGAAGTCGTCCGCTGGCCACGCTGGCGTGGGCTGAAGGTGCCCTTCCTCGCATCTGGTGAGACGAAGGGCCCCTTCACCGCACCAGACGTGACGAAGGTGCCCTTCAGCACCCTCCCGCGCTCGGCTTGGCTCCAGGCGAGTCCTCTGATTCGATACGGGCCCTAAACCGTGGTGATCGGCCGCACGCCGGTCACCTTCCAGCCGGCCCCTTCGCGGACGACGTCGAGTTCGGTCGTGAAGGGGCGGCTGGTCACCTTTCCCGCCGCGTCGGTGACCTGCAGCGTCGTGAAGAACAACACGAGCGCCCGGCCGCCGGTGAGCGCGACGACCCCGGCCATCGGGTCCGGGCCGAGCGCGACCTTCGCGCCGCTCTTGCGGATCGCCTCGACGTAGGACGCCTTCTTGGCGCGGTAGTCGTCCAGCAGCGGCCCGGCCACGACCGCTTCCGCTCGGGCGTAGCTGCCTTCCGGATCGCCGCTGTCGGTCGTGAACAGCGCGCCCGCCGCCGTGCGAGCGCCGGCCAGCGCCGAGTCGCGGACGCCGCCCGGGCTGCCGTCGTCCGGCTGCGGCGCGGGCGCCGGTTGCGCCGGGTTCAGCGCGATGTCCGAGAGCCGCCAGCGCCCGCCGTCCCGGACCGCGGTGAACACGACCGGGGCCAGGCCCTTCGAGGGGCCGTTGTCCTGCTGCAGCACGGCCAGCTCCCGGACCCGGTCGCCGGTGAACTCGAGCGCGGCCGCCTGCCGCACCCGGGTGACCAGGTGCATCGGCTGCGGGCTCTTCCTGACCTGGTCGAACAACACCGTGAACTGGTCCTTCGCCGCCCCGGTGACGTTCGCGGCGACAGCCTGGTCGAACGCGGCCGGGTTGCCGGAGTCGTAGCTGAACACCGCCTCGGCCGCCGTTTTCACCGCGTCGAGGACCGCGCCCGTCCGCTGGGCGTCGACCACCGCGAGGTTGCCGCCGACCGGCACGGCCGTGCCGGTCACCGTGCACGCGGACGTCAGCAGGACCAGCGCCGGGAGCGCTCGCCTCACAGCAGCCCGGCCTCGCGGGCCCGGGCGCCGGCCTGGAAGCGCGAAGACGCGCCGAGCAGTTCCATCAGCTCCGCCACCCGGCGCCGGTAGGTGCGCAGGCCGACGCCGAGGGTGCGGGCCGCCGTCTCGTCCTTGCAGCCCGACGCCAGCTGCTCCAGGATCTCCCGCGCGCCCAGCTCGGTGAACCGCGCCTGGTAGGACTCCAGGTCGGTGGCGGCGTGCCAGGCGGCTTCGAACAGCGAATGGATGCCCTGGACGAGGTCCGGGTTGCTGATCACCGTGTAGCCGCGGACGCCGCCGACGTGGTCGCCGGCCACGATCGCGATGCGGCGGTCGAGCAGGATCGTCTCGTTGATCTCGCGCTCGGTGATCCGGATCCGGGCGCCGCCGGCCGCCATCTGCCGCAGGTGCTCCGCGAGCGCCGGGTCGAACAGCACGCCGGGCAGGTACACCTTGCGCACGGTCATCCCGCGCACCGACTCCTCGCGCGCGGGCGCCGCCGGGTGCGCCACCGACCAGGTGTGCAGGTCACGGGCGGCGCAGGAAATCTCCGTCGCGGCCTCGAAGAGGTGCGCCGTCCGCTCGAACAGCTCCGCTTCGCCGCGCACCATGACGACGTCAGTGACCTTCTCCACGCATTCCAGTGTGGCAGCAAACTGCCAAACCCGGTGGTTACCCGGACGTCTCCGGAAGCTGAAGGCATGACCACGAACACCACCGCCCCGGCCGCCGCGGCGGGCACCTGGAAGCTCGGCTCCTTCGAAGTCAACCGCCTCGGGTTCGGCGCCATGCGCCTGATGTCCACCACGGACGGCGGCATCCGCGCCCGCGAGACGTCCCTGTCCGTGCTGCGCCGCGCCGTCGAGCTGGGCGTGAACCACTTCGACACGGCCGCCTTCTACTTCGCCGGCCCGCGCTCGGCGAACGAACTGATCAACACCGCGCTGGCGCCCTACGACGACCTCGTCATCACCACCAAGATCGGCCCGGGCCGCGACTACGAAGGCACCTTCCACACGGCCCGTCCGGACCAGCTGCGCGCCCAGGTCGAGGAGAACCTGCGCGAGCTGGGCCTCGACCACCTCGACGTCGTCAACTACCGCATCGGCCAGTCCCTCGACCGCGGGGAAGGCTCGCTCGCCGAGGGCTTCGGCGTGCTGGCCGAGCTGCGCGAGGCCGGGTTGATCCGCGAGCTGGGCATCTCCAACGTCGGCCCGGAACACCTCGCCGAGGCCCTCGCGATCGCGCCGGTCGTCTGCGTCCAGAACCAGTACGGCCTCACCGCCCGCCGGGAGGACGACGAACTCGTCCGGATGTGCGCCGAGCGCGGGATCGCCTTCGTGCCGTTCTTCGCCGTCGCGAGCGGGACCGGAGAGGACGCGCGCGTCGCCGAGGTCGCCCGCCGCCACGACGTCACCCCGGCGCAGGTGCGCCTCGCGTGGACGCTCCACCAGGGACCGCACGTCCTCGCCATCCCCGGCACCGGCGACGTCGGGCACCTCGAGCAGAACGTCGCCGCGGCCGCCCTGCGGCTCACCGAAGAGGACCTGACCGCGCTCGGGTGAATTCGCCCGGAATGTCTCGCCGGGGAATCGATCGGGTGAACGCCGCCTGAAGCCCCGGCGAACATGTCCTCCGCAGGTGTCGCGGTGCTCACGACAAGGCGGACAACGCTAGGCCGAAGGGCCACTTCTCAGCTTACGATCGGCCCGTGACCACGCCTGTTTCACTCGCACTGGCCATCGGCGCACTGGTGGCCGGTGCGGTGGTCGGCTACTTCCTGGCGCGGGCGCGCACCCGCCGGGAAGAGACCCGGCCGCCGGGCCCGACCGTCGCGGAGCTCCTCGAACGGCTGGTCCGGTCGTCGAACAACGGCATCGTCGTGCTCAACCGCTTCGGCGACATGGTGCTGCACAACCCGCGGGCCTACGAGCTGGGCCTGGTCCGGGTCAACCAGGCCGACCCGCGGGCCCGCAAGGCCGCCGAGCAGGTCGTCGAGACCGACGAGCCCCTCGAAATCGACCTTTCCCCGCTCGAAGCGCGCGGCCGCCAGCCGGAAGCGGTCCTCGGCCAGGTCCGGCCCCTGGGCGACGGCTTCACCGTCGTCGAGGCCATCGACCACTCCGAGGCCATCCGGCTGGAGGCCGTGCGCCGCGACTTCGTGGCCAACGTCAGCCACGAGCTCAAGACCCCGGTCGGCGCGATCGCGCTGCTCACCGAGGCCGTCCTCGACGCCGCCGAGGACGTCGAGGAGGTCCGCCGCTTCGGCGGCAAGATCCTGCGCGAGTCCACCCGGCTCGGGCAGCTCGTCACCGAGCTGATCGCGCTGTCGCGGCTGCAGGGCGCCGAACGGCTGCCCGACCTCAACGTCGTCGAGGTCGACGCCGTCGTCCGCGAGTCGCTGGGCCGCACGACGCTCTCGGCCGAGTCCGCCGACATCGGCATCACCACCGACAACCCCAGCGGCCTGCTCGTCGAGGGCGACCGGACGCTGCTGGTCACCGCCCTGTCGAACCTGCTGGAGAACGCCGTCGCGTACTCGCCGGCCGGCAGCCCGGTGTCGATCTCGCGCCGGCTCGCGGACGGGATGGTCGAAATCGCGGTCACCGACCGCGGCATCGGCATCGCCGAGGACGAGCAGCAGCGCGTGTTCGAGCGCTTTTACCGCGCCGACAAGGCCCGCTCCCGCGCTACCGGCGGCACCGGCCTCGGCCTGGCCATCGTCAAGCACGTCGCGGCCAACCACGGCGGCTCGGTCGGGCTGTGGAGCCGTCCGGGCACCGGTTCGACGTTCACCCTGCGCATCCCCGCGCACGTCAGTCCCGAACCGGCCGCCGAGCCGGCGCGGGCGGCCAAGACCTCGCCGGCACCGCGGCAGGAGAAGACCCCCGAGCGCACCCCCAGGCTCGTGGTTACCGGGCAGGACAGCCCAGATCATGGAGGAAACCTGTGACCAGGGTTCTCATCGTCGAGGACGAGGAGTCGTTCGCCGACCCCCTCGCCTTCCTGCTGCGCAAGGAAGGGTTCACCGCGGCCGTCGCCGGGACGGGCCAGGCCGCGCTGGAGGAGTTCGACCGCAACGGCGCCGACATCGTGCTGCTCGACCTGATGCTGCCCGGGATGAGCGGCACCGACGTCTGCAAGCAGCTGCGCCAGCGCTCGGCCGTGCCGGTCATCATGGTGACCGCCCGCGACAGCGAGATCGACAAGGTCGTGGGCCTGGAGCTGGGCGCGGACGACTACGTCACCAAGCCGTACTCGGCCCGCGAGCTGATCGCCCGGGTCCGGGCGGTGCTGCGCCGCGGCGGTGAGCCGGGCTCGGACGGCGAGCTGGCCCCGCTGGTGCTCTCGGCCGGCCCGGTCCGGATGGACGTCGAGCGGCACGTGGTGACCGTCGACGGCGCCGAGGTGTCGCTGCCGCTCAAGGAGTTCGACCTGCTGGAGTACCTGCTCCGCAACGTCGGCCGGGTGCTGACCCGCGGCCAGCTGATCGACCGGGTGTGGGGCGCGGACTACGTCGGCGACACGAAGACGCTCGACGTCCACGTGAAGCGGCTGCGCTCGAAGATCGAGCCGGACCCGGGCTCGCCGCGGCACCTGGTGACGGTTCGCGGCCTGGGCTACAAGTTCGAGACGTAAGTCCTTTTTGGTGCGGTATCGCCCCGGCGGAGGCGCGCCGGGGCGAGGCCGCACCGAGTGTTTTCGGTTACATGTTCGAGACCTGACGCTGGGGCCGGTACCCTGGACCCCCGTGCGCCTAGGGGTACTCGACGTCGGTTCCAACACCGTCCACCTGCTCGTGGTCGACGCCCACCGTGGCGCCCACCCGACGCCGATGCATTCCGAAAAGTCGGTACTGCGGCTGGCCGAGCAGATCACCCCCGGTGGCGAGCTCGCCAAGGCCGGCGCCGACGAGCTGGTGACCGCCGTGGAGTCCGCCAAGGAGTCCGCCGCGCGGCTCGGCTGCGAAGAGCTGATGGCCTTCGCCACGTCCGCGGTCCGCGAGGCGAAGAACTCCGCCAAGGTGCTGGCCCGCGTGGCCGACAAGACCGGCGTCGACCTGCAGGTCCTTTCGGGTACCGACGAAGCGCGGCTCACGTTCCTGGCCGTCCGCCGCTGGTACGGCTGGTCGGCCGGGCAGCTGCTGGTGCTCGACATCGGCGGCGGCTCGCTCGAGGTCGCGATGGGTCGCGACGAGGAGCCGGTGCTGGCCGAATCGCTGCCGCTGGGCGCCGGCCGCACCACGCGCACCCGCTTCAGGCACGACCCGCCGACGCGGTCCGAGCTCGTCGCGACGTCGGCGTGGCTGGACGACCAGCTCACCGACCTCGCCCGCAAGGTCACCAAATGGGGTGAACCCGATCGGGTCGTGGCGACGTCCAAGACGTTCCGCTCCCTGGCCCGGCTGACCGGCGCCGCCCCCTCGGCGGCGGGGCCCCGCGTCCGACGTACGCTTTCGGACACGGCTTTGCGCCAGCTACTGGCCTTCGTCTCGCGGATGCCGTCGGCCGATCTCGCGCAGCTCGAAGGCGTCAGCGGGAGCCGATCGCACCAGCTCGTGGCGGGTGCGCTCGTCGCGCAGGCCACGATGCGGGCGCTCGGTGTGCCGGAACTCGAGATCTGCCCGTGGGCTCTGCGAGAGGGTGTCATCCTGCGGCGGCTGGACCATTCGAACGGCGCGGATGAGACTGGAGCCGCCCTCCCGGGGCGCTTCGGCGCACAGGAGGACCGGTGAAAGCACGCGGCTGGACTTCCCGGACGGATAACGGGCACGGTGGAGAGGTGACGGACATGCAGAGGTCGGTGTACAGCGCGCGCGGCGCCGCCGGTGTGCCGTCGGGTACGGCTCCGCGAAGTGCCGACAGTGGCAACACGGTGCGCGCAGGGGATCACCAGGTATGACGGACCAGACCGGAGGCGACCAGCCGCAGAAGACCGTGGCTGAGCTGCTCGCCCAGCACGGTGCCCAGGTCGACGGCGGACGCCGTCGCCGTCGGCGCGCCGCCGATGACGACGACGAACCCGCCACCCCCGAAGCCCCGCCCGGCGCCACCGGCTCGCACCGGCGGCCCGGCGTGACCGACACCGGTCCGCAGGCGATCATCGACCGGGTGGCGTCCGAGGGCACGCCGCCCCCGCCGGCCCCGCCCGCGCGGCCGGCCGGCCGCGCGGGCGGGGCCGGCGGGGGCCTGTCTCTTATAAAAA
>JARAWT010000093.1:0-33993 GCA_033793495.1 Streptomyces sp. MN03-5084-2B
TTTTTAAAAGGATGTTGTTGGGCTTCCTGTCGCCGAGGATCTTGTCTTGATGTTAACATTACGACATGAGTGGATCGCTGGTGCCCGCCCGCCGCCGCGGGCTGGCCGACGAGGTCGCGGACCGCCTCCGGGACGCGATCTTCGACGGCGTCTACGCGCCCGGCAGCCAGCTGCGCGAAGTGGAGCTGGCCGAAGCGCTGGGCGTCAGCCGCGGGCCGGTGCGGGAGGCGCTGGCCAAGCTGGAACGCGAAGGTCTCGTCCGCAGCGAGTGGCATCGCGGTGCCACGGTGACCACCCTGTCCGACGAGGACATCGCCGAGCTGGACAGCCTGCGGGCGGCCCTGGAGCACCTGGCGGTCGAGCGGGTGGCCGAGCGCGCCGGCGAGGAGGCCCTGGCCGCGCTCGAGGCCGTGGTGCGGCGCATGGAACGCGCGGCCGACGAGCACGAAATGGTCCGGTGCGACCTCGAGTTCCACGACGCGGTCTACGCGGCCGCCGGCCACCGCCGGTTGCGCGAGGCTTGGCAGGCGATCCGCTCGCAGGTGCACCTGTTCCTGCTGACCCGGATCGGCGTCGCCACCGACGGGTACCTCGAGGGCATCCCCGAGGAACACCGCGAGCTCGTGGCGGCCCTGCGCGCCCGCGACCGCGCGACGGCGCTCGCGCTCTTCGCCGAACACCGCCGCCACGCCTTCGAAATCCTCGATGGACGGACGCCCTAGCGCATCAGAGCACCAGGTCCGCCGCCGTCCGGATCTCCTGGGCCTGGCTCGTCGACTCCAGGCCGGCGAGGGGGTCGGCGGCTTCGAGGTCGCCGAAGGACAGGCCGGTCAGCTCGGCGATCCGGCGGACCGGCACCTGGAACGTGCGGTACGCGCCGTAGTCGAACTCGGTCGCCGCCTCCAGGCCGTGGAGGAGCTCCTCCTGGCTCAGCAGGTACGCCGTCGCCGACAGGGTGCCGTCGGCCTTGACCATCGCGACGACCTTCCAGAACTGGCGCGGCAGCTGCACACCGCGGTAGTGGTCGTCGTCGGGGGCGAGGACCGGCCCGGTCACCACGCTGACCTTCAGGTCGAAGTTGTCCGCGTTGTTCAGCACGTAGTCCTCGAGCCCGGCCCACGTCGTCTTGTTCTGGTTGAAGTCCTTGTGCTGCGGCGAGCAGTTGGTGAAGTGGAACGTGTCGTCGTTGCCCCGCTGCGCGATCGGCTCGGTGGCGCCCCACGCCGGGTCGAGGCGGCGGACCAGGTGCCCGCGGTCCAGCGGGTTGTCGCGGTAGATCTCCTCGCCGATCTGCTCGGTGACGGCCACCCGCGGGTCGAGCGACCAGTGGTCGGCTTCGCGCCGCAGCGCCTGGCTGGTGCGCCCGTCGATGTTGACCGCCGTGAACATCGCCAGCCGCCGCTCGCGGTGCATGACGACGCTGAAGTGGTGGTAGGGCAGGACGTACCGCGGCTCGCCGGTGGCCTGCCGGTTGAGCGCCGCCAGCGGGACCAGTGCGTCGGAGAGGCCGGGCAGCGGCACGGTGTGCCCGGGCAGGAACGCCGGGTCGTACCCTTCGCGGTCCGAGTAGTCGGGGTCGATCCGCCCGGTGGCCGGTTCGGCGCGCAGCCGGATGTCGAAGGGCATCGAGAGCGTCAGCACCGGAGCCGCGCCGTCGGCGGCGGCGGGCCGCGCGCGCTCGGGCCGGGTGGCCAGCCGGTCGAGCAGCGCCTGCTGGGCCGGCGGGAACGGCTGCTCGCGCAGGAACTTCAGCAGCTTGCTGACCCGGATGCCTTCGTTGAGGAACCCGCCGTACTCCGCGTGGCCCGCCGCCGGGACGCTCGCGTGGTGCAGCGCCACGATCTCCCACTGGTCGTTGAACACCGGCGAGCCGGAGGACCCGGGTTCGGTGTCGGTTTCGTAGTGCAGGAATTCGTCGAGCACGTCGACGACGCGGTTTTCCCGCAGCGCGACCTGTTTCTTGCCGCCCCCGGGGTGCTGCACGATGGTGACGAAGTCGCCGACGATGGCCTTGCCCTCGCTGCCGATCAGCCGGTTGAAGCCGAAGGGGCGCAGTTCGTCCGCGGTCGCCTTCACCGCGACGAGCGCGAAATCGAGCGTCCGGTCGGCGGCGAAGAAGCGGTCCGGGTCGAGCGCGAAGGCCCGCACCGGCCGGGGCAGGCCGTCGATGCCGTCCTGGTAGTCGAACTCGATGACGCTGAACCCGGCGGCCTCGGCGTCCGGCAGCACGTGGTGGTTGGTCAGCAGCAGGTCCGGCGACACCAGCGAGCCCGTGCCGTAGCCGACCAGCCGGCCCTGGCCGTTGCGGATGTTCACCCGGCCGACCGCGGCCGACGCCGTGACACCGCCTTCGAGGTAGCCGACGCCGAGCAGGTCGTTCGTCAGGACGATGCGTTCGAGGATCGCGCCCGCGGCGGTCATCGCTTCCGGGTCGCCTGCCGCGATCGCCGCCGGGCTCACCGGCCGGACGTCGGGGTAGTAGCGGCCGAGCCGGTCGATCCGGGTCGCCACCCGGCTCGGCTCGTCCGCCTCGGCGATGCCGCCGGGCTTGCGCAGCAACGCGATCTTGGCCTGCCGCACCCCGGTGCGTTCGGCGGCCCGCGCGGCCGCGGCCTGCTCCTGCTCGGACTGCCGGTCCGTCCTGACGTCCACGATGCCTCCCCGCGAGCGAGCGGAAACATCGCGTTAGTCGCGCGACCGGAAGTCCTGTTACACGATTTCCGGCGCGTCGCCGGGAATTCTTTTTCACCCAGCTTCGCGGTTTTTTCGCGCGATCGAAGCTATTCCCGAAAATCACGCACCGGGAGCACGATCGCCGAGGCGTGGGCGGGGTCGTGGTGGACTTCCTGGTCGGCGGCGCGCAGCGTGACGGCGGTGGCGTGGGGTTCGCCGGTGCCGGGATTCCGGGCGTAGCGCGGGAAAGCGCCGCTGGAGACCTGGACCCGGATGCGGTGGCCGCGCCGGAACCGGTGGGCCGTCGGCCACATCCGGACCGTGACGGCGGCCAGGTCGCCGGCGTCCCGCAGGCTGGTGAGGCCGTCGCAGACGTTGACCGAGCGGCCGTCCGGGCCGACGTCGCAGAGCCGGACGAAGACGTCGGCGAACCGCAGGCTGGACCGGAACCAGATCTCCGCGTGCACGTCCCCGATCACTTCGACGTCTTCGGCGAGCGCGGCCGTGGTGTAGGTGAGGACGTCGGCGCGGGCTTCGAGCGCCGCGTTGTCCACCCGGCCCGCGTCCGGGGCCATGCGCACGCCACCGACGGCGGGGGTCGGGTCCGCCGGGTCGTAGCGGTAGTGGTCCGGCACGGACTCGCCCGGGGCCTCCGGGGACAGCAGGCCGTCGGCTTGGAGGTGGAACCGTTGCGGCGCATAGCCTTCCGGCGGCCACGAGGCGAAGTCGCGCCAGGCTTCCTCGCCCATGACGAAGAGCCGGACGGGCGCCCGCTCCGGCGGTTCCTCGCCGCGGGCGTGCGCGAGCCCGAACTCACACGTTTCCCGGAGGGAGACGCCCGCGCCGGTGAACAGGTCGCCGGCGTGGGTCCACGGCCCGACCGTGAGCCGCGGCCGCCGTCCGGCGTCCTGCAGGGTCCGGAAGTCGCGGAGCTGGCCGGGCAGGAAGATGTCGTACCAGCCGCCGACCGAGCTGACCGGCACGGTGACGTCGGCGACGCGGTCCCGGTGGTCGAGCGCCGCCCACCGGGGGCTCGTCTCCGGGTGGGCGAGGACGTCCTGGATGTAGTCCGAGCGGTGGCCGATGGCGACGACGTCGGCTTGGGCGAGCGGCAGCGTGGACAGCGCCTGCTGCACTTTCTTCGCCTGCCGGCGTTGCCGGAAGAGTGCGAAGCGGCGCTCCTGGGTCGCGACCTGGACACCCCAGCCGAACGGTGTCTCCAGCGAAAGGCCGTCCTCCCGCAGGAATTCCAGCGTCAGCCCGGACTCGGTGACGTGCGGGACCATCGCCTTGACCTGCGGCGGCAGGCGATCGGCCACGGCCCACTGCACGTAACCGAGGTAGCTGGGGCCGGTGAGCACGATCGCGTCGCCGAACCAAGGCTGCTGCACGACCCAGTCCAGCGTCGCTGTGCCGTCCTCGCGCTCCTGTCGCAGCGGATCGAAGGGACCGCCGGAACCGAAGCCGCCGCGGGTGCTCTGGATCAAGACCTGGAAACCGCGCTCGGCCAGCGGGCGGGCCAGGATCGCCCCGAACACGCCCCGGCGGCCGTAGGGGCTGCGCAGCACCGCGGTGGGCAGGCCGGCACCCCCGGTGCGCGGCGCCCAGTGGTCCGCCAGCAGCTCGACGCCGTCGGCCATCGGGACCCGCAGGTCCCGCTCGACGGTGATGCGGCGGGTGGCCGGAGCGGGCAGCTTCAGCAGGCGTTCGACAAGACGGCTGATCATCGGCCGGCCTCCTTCGTGATCATCGCGGTGACGACCGAGCGCATCCGCGCGAGCCGGTCGGCGAACTCCTCCGGGTCGAGCGGGTCCGGCCCGTCGACGACCCACGTGTTGACGAACGCCCCGGCGCCCCCGGTCAGGAAGGTGGCCAGGTCGTCGATGCCCGCGGCGTCGAGGTGGCGGCCGAGCGCGTGCCCGAGGTGCTCCCGGTTCAGCGGGAGGAACAGGCCGGTCAGCGCCTTGTTGAGGGCGTACGCGGACGCCCCGGTCAGCAGGGCGCGGTAGAAGCGCCGGTGGGTGGCGAAGTGCCGGCCCAGCGCCAGGAACGATCCGTGCTCGTCGGTGGCGGACGCCAGGCCGTCGAGGTCGCCGAGCAGTTCGCGCCGCACGAGGTCGAGCGCGGCCTCCAGCAGCAGCGCGTCGCGGTCCCCGAACTGCTGGTACAGCACCTGGCGGCTGACGTCCGCGGCCTCGGCGATCTCGGACACCGGGACGGCGGTGGAGTCCCGTTCGGACACGAGCTCGACCGCGGCCCGCATCAGCGCCGCGCGCGACCGGCGCACCCGCCGGTCCTTCGCGGGTATTTCGGTCGTCCAGTCGGCGGTCACAGCGTCGATAATGGACAGATGTCAAGAAAATAGCAAGTGTTCGGTAATCCTCGCGTTCCTCGGGGATGCGAGGATGCGGCCATGTCTTCGACCATGCGGGCTTTCGTGCTCACCGGGCCGGGCGAGTACTCGGTGCAGGAGGTCCCGGTGCCGCGGGCCGTCGCGGGCGAGGTCGTCGTCGACGTCGAACGGGCCGGGGTGTGCGGGACCGACGCCGAGTTCTTCACCGGCGACATGGCCTACCTCCACCAGGGGCACTCGGCGTACCCGATGCGGCTCGGCCACGAATGGGCGGGCACGGTCGTCGAGGTGGGCGCGGGGGTGGACCCGGCCTGGCTCGGCCGCCGGGTCATGGGCGACACCATGCTCGGCGACCGGACGTGCCGCCGCTGCCGTCGCGGCCACCAGCACACGTGCGAAAACCGCCAGGAGGTCGGCATCCGCGGCGGCCGGGCCGGCGCGCTGGCCGAACGGCTCGCCGTGCCCGCGTGGTCGCTGCACGCCCTGCCGGACGCGGTGGACGCCGTGCTCGGCGCCTTGGTCGAACCGGGCGGCAACGCCCTGCGCGCGGCCCGGGCGGCCGCCGCCGGCGCGGGCGACCGGGCGCTGGTACTGGGCCCGGGGACGATCGGACTGCTCACCGCGATGTTCCTGCGCGCGGCGGGCGCCGAAGTGCACGTGCTGGGCGTCGATTCCCTCGAGTTCGCCCGCGGGCTCGGGTTCGCGAACACCTGGACCCGGGAGACGGTGCCTTCGCTGCCCTTCGACGCGGTGGTCGACGCCACCGGGGCCGCGGGTTCGCCCGCGCTGGCGGTGGAGCTGGTGGAACCGGCGGGCCGGGTCGTCTACATCGGACTGTCCGGGCGCCCCAGCCACCTCGACACCCGCGCCCTGGTGCTGAAGGACGTCACCGCGGTCGGCGTGCTGTCCGGGTCGCCGGGCCTGGCCGAGACGATCACCGCGTACGCGAGCGGCGCGGTCGACCCGCGCCCCCTCGTCGCGGCGACCGTGGGGCTCGCTGACGTCGGAGCGGTGCTGGCGGGGGAGCGGATCGGCGGCGCGGGCCCGAAGGTCCACATCGACCCCCGCCGCTGAGCGCTCAGAGCTGCTTGAAGAACTCCAGCAGCGCCGTGTTCACCTCGTCGGGGCGTTCCATCTGGACCCAGTGCCCGGCGCCCGGCACGTCGACGACGCCGCGCAGGTCCGGCGCGGCTTCGGCGATACGACTGCTGTCGCTGAACGCGCGGGTGAGGTCGCCGTCGCCGCAGAGGTAGAACGCCGGGCGGCTGATCGGCGTCTCGCGCCAGGCGGCCAGGAGGTCCCAGTTGCGGTCGATGTTGCGGTACCAGTTGAGCCCGCCGGTGAACCCCGAGCGGCCGAACGACTCGACGGCCGCGTCGACGTCCTCTTCGCTCAGCCAGGCCGGCAGCGTTTCCGGCTCGGTGAACCGGTCGAGGAAACCCTCGCCGTCGCGCACGACCGGTGCTTCCGCGGCCCCGCCGAGCAGCTTGCGGAAGGTCGTGCGCAGGTCCGCGCCGAACTCCGCCTCGGCGACGCCGGGCCGCTGGAAGTAGATCTGGTAGAAGCCGTCGCCGAACCGCTCGCGCAGCAGGCTCAGCGGCGGCGCGGGTGCGCGGAGGGTCGGCGGGACGCTGATCCCCGCGACGCCGCGGACGACGTCCGGGCGCAGCAGCGCGGTGTGCCACGCGACGGGCGCGCCCCAGTCGTGGCCGACCACGATCGCCTCGCGCTCGCCGAGCGCGTGGATCAGCCCGACGACGTCGCCGACGAGGTGCAGCAGCGTGTACCGGCTCGCCTCGGCGGGGGCGTCGGTGCCGCCGTAGCCGCGCTGGTCCGGCGCCACGACGTGGTAACCCGCGTCGGCCAGCGGCGCCATCTGGTGGCGCCACGAGTGCGACGTCTCCGGCCAGCCGTGCAGCAGCAGGACCAGTGGCCCGGTGCCCTGCTCGGCGAGGTGCATGCGGAGGCCGCCGACCTCGACGGTCCGGTGCGTGAGCATTCGTTTCCCCTGTTCGCCGTCGTCCATTCCGGACCGTACGGCACGCGCCCGGGGGGAGTCCGCGCGCCGGAGGCGTTTCCGCAGATCGCGGAACCGGCGCTGTGACGGGATTCTCAGCCGCACGGCGAGGCGAGCGTCGTCGGCCGGGTGCGGCCGCGCAGGGTGACGTCGCCGGTGGCCGTCCACCGTGCCGCTTCCGCCGCCGCCGCGGACTCCACGGCCGTCCACGAGGCCAGCAGGCGGCCGGGCGCGTTCTTGGCCAGCTCGGTCAGCCGGGCGGCCTCGTTGACCGGGTCGCCGATCACCGTGTACTCGAAGCGGCGCGGATCGCCGACGTTCCCGGCGACCGCGTCCCCGGTCGCCACGCCGATGCCGGCCGGGCCGTCCGGTACCTCGGCGGCCAGCCGGCCGGCGATCGCGCGGCCGGCGGCCAGTGCGCAGGTGGCGTGGTCGCCGAGCGGCGCGGGCGCGCCGAACACGGCCAGGGCGGCGTCCCCGACGAACTTGTTGACCAGGCCGTGGTGCCGGTCGACCTCGTCGACCACCACCGCGAAGAACCGGTTGAGCAGGCCGACGACCTCCTCCGGCGGGCGGTTCGCGGCGAGCGCCGTCGACCCGACGAGGTCGACGAACAGCACCGAGACCGTGCGGACCGTGCCGCCCAGTTCGGCCGACGTGCGCATGGCTTCGACCGCGACTTCGTGGCCGACGTGCTTGCCGAACAGGTCGCGCAGCCGTTCGCGTTCGGCCAGCCCGGCCGTCATGTCGTTGAACCCGGCCTGCAGCAGGCCCAGTTCGGTGCCGTCGTAGACCGGGATGGCGACGGTGAAGTCCCCGGCCCGGACGCGCCCGAGCGCGTCGCGGACCGAGGAGATCGGGTTCACCACCGAGCGGGCGGTGAAGACGGTGACCAGCAGCCCGAAGCACAGCACGACCAGCCCGAGCGCGATCACCGACACCGCGAGCTTCGTGGTGGGGACGTTGCCGCGGACCCAGGCCAGCACCGCGGTGACCACCAGCCCGGCCACCGGCACCCCGGTGCCCAGGCACCAGAACAGCAGCATCCGCCGGTTGACGCCGCCGTCGACCGGCCGCGGCGGGGTCGCGCCCGCCAGCGCCAGCGCCGCGTACGGCCGCAGCGCGAACTCGCCGAACAGGTAGGCGATCGCGCAGACGACGACCGCGGCGAAGGCGACGACGAGGAACTCCGTGAGCGCGACCGCCGGCTGCACCAGCGCCGCCAGCCCGCCGAAGACCAGCGTCGCGACACCCCACAACACGGCCTGCACGCGCGTCAGCCGCAGCGGGACGCGCAGGCTCGCGGCGCGCTCGGCGTCGGTCGGGCGGCGTCCGTCGGCCGCCCAGCGCAGCGTCCGGAGGGCGCCGCGCGTGCCCCACAGCGTGCCGGCGACGACCGCCGAAACGACGTACACGGGTACTGCGACCGCGGTGACGCGGACGAGGTCACCGGACATCCCGGGCGACGGCGCGAGCAGGGCCGTGAGCCCGGCGACGACCAGCGCGCCGATCACGTTGGTGGCGATCAAAGCCGCCGTGAGCAGGCCTTGGACCCGCCGGCGCAGCGCGGTGGCGTGCTGGTCCAGCGGCCCGAGCAGGCCGGAGCCGAACGGCTCCGCGGGGGAGCGCCCTGGGGTCACCATTTGAGTGTACGGTCGTTCACTGAACTGGCCGGAGACGGGTGCCGGAAGTATGTGTTACGGTTGGTAACAGTGAACTTCGGTAACACCTGACGAGGAGGTCGGTCGTGACGAGCATCAGCGAACCGGGCGTGGCGGACCGGGAGACCGTGGCGCGGCGGCTGCTCGACTCGTCGGAGCAGCTGTCGTACGACCCCGTCAAGGAGGTCGACTGGGAGACGCCGCTCGACACGGGCTACCACGGTGCGAGTCCGGAATGGAGCACGCTCTACGGCACCTCCTACTGGGCGGACATGACGCCGGAGCAGCAGCGCGAGCTGACCCGCCAGGAGGCGGCGTCGGTGGCCAGCACCGGGATCTGGTTCGAAATGATCCTGCAGCAGATGGTCCTGCGCGACTTCTACGCCAAGGACCCCGCCGACCCGGCGTTCCAGTGGGCGCTGACCGAGATCGCCGACGAGTGCCGGCACTCGATCATGTTCGCCCGCGGCGCGGCGAAGCTGCGGGCGCCCGCCTACCGGCCGCGCCGGTTCGTCGTCGAGCTGGGCCGCGTCTTCAAGGCGACGGCGACCGGCGAAGCCGCCTACGCGGCGATCCTGGTGGCCGAAGAGGTCCTCGACGTCATGCAGCGGGACTGGATGCGGGACGAGCGGGTGGTCCCGTTCGTGCGCACCATCAACAACATCCACGTCGTGGAGGAGTCCCGGCACATGAAGTTCGCCCGCGAGGAGACCCGCGAGCGGCTGCGCGGCGCCGGATGGGTGCGGCGGCAGATCAACGGCCTGGTCGTCGCGATCGCCTCGTACTTCATCGTGACGAGCATGGTGAACGGCAAGGTCTACGAGAACGCCGGGCTCGACGGCAAGCGGGGACGGCGCGAGGCGAAGGCCAACGAGCACCACAAGTCGATGCTGCGCTCCAGCTGTTCCGGCCTGATGGAGTTCCTGCACTCGGCCGGGCTGCTCACCAAGCCTTCGCTGTGGTTCTACAAGCGCGCGAACCTGATCTGAGATGGCGTTCGCGATCACGCAGACCTGCTGCGCGGACGCGTCCTGCGTGTCGGTCTGCCCGGTCAACTGCATCCACCCGACGCCGGACGAACCCGACTTCGGGACGACGGACCTGCTCCACATCGACCCGGCCACCTGCATCGACTGCGGCGCCTGCGCGGACGCCTGCCCGGTCGACGCGATCTTCCCGGCCGGCGACCTGACCGGGCCGCTGCGGGCGTACGAGCAGCTCAACGCCGAGTACTACGCGGGCCGGGACGTGCTCGCCGACGTCTCGGCCGCGCCGAACTTCCACCGGTGGTCCCCGCCGTCGTTCGCGCGGGTGCTGCCGAGCGACTTCGCGCCGCTGGACGTCGCCGTCGTCGGCACCGGCCCGGCGGGGATGTACGCGGTGGAAGACCTGCTGCTGCACACGAACGCCCGGGTGACGCTCGTCGATCGCCTGCCGGTGGCCGGCGGGCTGATCCGCTACGGCGTCGCACCCGACCACCCGTCGACGAAGAAGATCGGCGAGACCTTCGCGCGCTTCCACGACCACCCGCGGCTGCGCCTGCGGCTCGGTGTCGAGGCCGGCCCCGAACTGGCCGATCGCCACGACGCGGTGATCTACGCGGTCGGGGCCACCGAGGCCCGGCGCCTCGGCGTCCCGGGCGAGGACCTGCCCGGCAGCCTCCCGGCGGCGACGGTGGTCGGCTGGTACAACGGCCACCCGGACGTCGAGCCGGACGCCGTCGACCTCTCGGTGGAGCGCGTGGTCGTCGTGGGCACCGGCAACGTCGCCCTGGACATCGCCCGCATCCTCACCGCGGACCCGGAATCCCTCTCCGCGACGTCGATCGCGCCGGCGGCGTTGACGCGGTTGCGCTCGGCGAAGGTCCGCGAGGTGGTGCTGCTGGCCCGCCGCGGTCCGGAGACGGCGGCGTACACGCGACCGGAGCTGCTGGCCCTGGCGGCCCGCGGCGGCCTGGTGGTGGACGCGCACGCGCGGGTGGCGGAAGCGATCGACGGCGCGCTGCCGGGGGAGAAGGCGGCGTGGCTGCAGGGGGTGCCGCGCGAGCGGGTGGACTGGTCGGTGCCGCCGCCGGAGGGCCGGCGCATCGTGCTGCGGTTCCACTCGGCGCCAGTGTCCTTCGGCGGGGACACGGAGGTCCGCGCGGTGGTCGCCGCGGGGTCGCCGGGTGCGGTCGAGATCCCGGCGGGCCGCGTGGTCCGGGCGGCGGGGTTCCGCGGGGTCCCGGTGCCGGGCCTGCCGTTCGACGAAGAGGCGGGGATCGTGCCGAACGTGGCCGGCCGGGTCGCCCCGGGCACGTACGTGGCGGGCTGGATCAAGCGCGGGCCGTCGGGCGGGATCGGCGCGAACAAGGCGTGCGCGCGGGAGACGGTGGGCGCGTTGCTGGAGGACGCGGTGGCCGGGCGGCTGCCGGTGCGGCGCAGGGGAGCGGGGGCCCGGCTGTTCGGCCGCGCCTGAGCTGCGGCCGGAGGCGGGGCCGGCTTGTCGCGGCGCCCTGGCCGTCTCGGGTGCGCAGAGCCCGGGGGCGAGCTAGGCTGAACCTGAATCAAAGTCCGATTCAGGTTGGAGGCCGCATGACCGGCCCGGAACCGATCGAAGCGGGTGTCCGCCTGCGCCGGGTGCCCCGCCAGGCCCGCTCGCGGCAGAAGCTGGCCCAGGTGCTGGCGGCCGCGGACCGGCTGCTCGCCACGGACGGCGTCGAGGCGCTGACCACCACCCGCGTGGCCGCGGAGGCCGGCGTCTCGGTGGGCGCGCTGTACCAGTACCTGCCGGATCGCGACGCCATCACCGAGGCACTGGGCGAGGTCTACCTCGCCCGCCTGGAAGACCTCATGACGTCGTTCGCCGAGCGGGCGGCCGAGGAGACCTGGGAGGATCCCGTCGGCCTGCTCGTCGACGCCTTCGCCGGGCTCTACCGCGCCGAACCCGGGTTCCGCGCGCTGTGGTTCGGCCGCGGCCTCACCGACGGAACCCGGGACGCCGACGTCGCGCACAAGCGCGTGATGGCCACCGGCGTGCACCGCATCCTGGTCGCGCAGGACCTCCTGCTCGACGACTACGAGGCCGCGGTGGCCTGCCGCACGGCGTTCCTCGCCGCCGACGCCGTCATCCAGGAGGCCTTCCGCGGCGACGGCGCCCCGGAACTGCTGGAGCCGGTCAAGACGATGCTGCGGGCGTACCTCGGGCAACAGCCCCGGCCGTAGCCGCCTCCGCGGTCTCCGTGACCGCCCTGCTGGGCTTCCGCGAGACCGGCCTCTAGCTGTAGTGCCCTGTGAGGTTGTTGACGCGGGTGATGGGTGGTTTTCCGCCGAGTGAGGTGTGGGCTCGGTGGTGGTTGTAGCGGTGCAGGAACTCGGGCAATGCGTCGGCTCGGTGCTGTGAGCTGGTGAAAGGCTGGGCGTAGGCCCATTCTTCGGCGAGCGTGCGATTGAACCGTTCAGCTTTCCCGTTGGTTTGGGGCCGGTAGCGGCGGATGAAGCGGGCTTGGGCGCCGAGGTCGGCGAGTGCGTCGCGCCAGGCGTGGGAGCGGCGATAAGCCAAGGCGTTGTCGGTCATCACGCGTTCGATCCGGTCAATGCCCAGTTCGGCCAGGGCGGTGGCGGCGCGGCGGAGGAAGCCGGCGCAGGTGGCGGCGGTTTCGTCGGGGTGGATTTCGGCGTAGGCGAGGCGGGTGTGGTCGTCGATGGCGCAGTGGACGTACTCGTAGCCGACTCGTGGTGCGGAGCGGGTGGCGGCGTGTTGTGCGCTGTCGCGGCCGTGGGCCCGCCAGCCGCCGCCCTCGCGCAGCCGGCCGAGTTTCTTCACATCGACGTGGAGGAGTTCGCCGGGGCGGGCGCGTTCGTAGCGGCGGATGGGTTGTCCGGTGGGGCGGTCCAGCCAGGCCAGTTTGGGCATGTGGTGGCGGGTCAGGACGCGGTGCACGGTCGAGGCGTGCAGGTCGAGGATGCCGGCGATGCGGGCCGGTCCGAGGCGTCGGGTCCGGCGTAGGTCGATGATCTGCTGTTCGATCTCTTCGGGAACCCGTCGGGGTGAGTGGTGCGGCCTGGAGCAACGGTCGAGCAGGCCGGCTTCGCCGTGCTCGCGGTAGCGGCGGATCCATTTGTGGCCGGTCGCGCGGGAGATTCCCAGCTCGGCGGCGACGTGGGCGACTGGGCGTCCGGCGGTGACACGGTCGATCAGCAGTCTGCGGCCGTGCAGGGTCAACCGGGCGTTACGGTGGGGCACGAAGACCTCCGTTGTGTTCGGTGATGGCGTCAGACACCAGCACCACACACGGAGGTCTTCGTCATGTTCAACCCGACGCGCCGCTCAACCGTCAACAACGTCCATGGTCACTACATCTAGCGGCAGACGAGGAATTCCTCGCCCCGCACGATCCGCAGCCCGTCGGCGCGCCCCGCGAAGTACCGCGCGTCCAGCTCGGCCCCCGAAACGTGGACGGCCTCGCGGAACCCGGCTTCGCGGGCCATCGCCAGCATTTCCTCCGGGGAGAAGGAACTGGCGAAGGGTGTCCCCGCCGCCTCGGCCCGGCGAGCGGTGGCCCGGTGGCGGGCGCGTTCGCCGTCGTCGAGGAGCTCGGCCGGCAGCAGGAACGTCATGGCCAGGGTGGACCCCGGGGCGAACCCGGCGATCCGGCGCAGCGTGGCCGCGTTCGCCTCCTTCGTCAGGTACATGCTGACGCCGGTGGACGCCACGACCGCCGGTTCGTCCGGCGCGAAGCCCGCGGCCGTGAGCCGGTCCCACCACGACGTCGTCTCGAAGTCGACCGGCACGAAGTGCAGCCGGTCCGGGACGGCCAGGCCGAGGTCGGCCAGCCGCGCGCGTTTCCACGCCTGCGGGCCCGGCCGGTCCACTTCGAACACACGCATCCGCGACGCGATTTCCGGGCGCCGCTGGGCAAAGGTGTCCAGCCCCGCCCCGAGGATCACGTACTGCCCGACACCCCGGGCGGCCTGCTCGGAGACGAGGTCCTCGACGAACCGGGCCCGGGCCACCATGCCGGCCCGGTAGCGGCCGGCGGTCGCCGGGTCCATGTCGTCGCGGTCCCGCCAGCCGGGACCCGGGCCGGCCAGCCGCAGGCCGAGCTCGTCGGCGAAGACGTGCGGTGGCGGGTCGACGGCGACGTGCAGGGCGCGCCACAACGCGGTGCGCACCGCCGTGCTGTCCGGCGCGGCCACGTCAGGCCGCGCCCGGCGCCGACAGCGTCCACGTCCGCCCGTCGGGGTCGCGGACCGTCATTTCCCTGGTGCCGTAATGGGTTTCTTCGAACGGGGTGACGACCTCGACGACGTCCCCTGCCTCGAACTTGTCCGCGTCCGGGACCTTGAAGACGATCTGCGTCCGCGGCTCCTGGCTCTCGGGCACCTCGGCGATGAACAGCCAGGGACCGTCGCCGTTGCGCAGCTGCCCGGAGTTGTGGTCGGTCGCGAAGTCGATTTCGTAGCCCAGGGCCTGGAAGAACCGGGCCGCCTTGCCCCAGTTGTGCGTCTCCAGGTACATCGCCTCGATGCCCTCGGTCGTCATGTCACTGCTCCTCTTCGGGATCGGTCTCGAGATAGGCGCGCAACGCGGCGGCGACGAGCGCCGAAAGCGACTGCCCGGTCTCGACGGCCCGGTACTTGACCTGCCGGATCAACCCGATCGGCAGGTACACGTTGAACTGCTTGACGTCGTCATCGCCCACGAGCCAAGGCTAGCATGCTAGCAAGCTAGATGCGCCCTACGACAGCGGCACGGCGAACGGCACCGCCGTGGTCGTCTGGGACTCACCGGCCGGCGCAACCAGCAGTGGAGCCGCCGCTAGGCCGTCGACTCCCGGATGACCAGGCGGCACGGCCGGGTGTGCCGGCCGGGGGAGGACTCGCCGTTGATCGCCGCCAGCAGCATTTCGGCGGCGGTCCGGCCGAGCGCCTCCAGCTCCATGTCGACGCTGGTCAGCGGCGGCTGGCAGCCCAAGGCCATGACGTCCCAGTTGTCGAAGCCGACCAGGGCGACGTCGTCGGGCACGCGGCGGCCGGCCGCCTGGAGCGCATCGGCGGCGCCGCGGGCGATCTGATCGCTGCCGCAGAAGACGGCGTCGAAGGCGGTGCCGGTGCCCGACAGCATCCGGGCCGCCTGCCGGCCCCACGCCTCGCTCCACTCGCCGAACATCGGCGTACCGGCCAGGTCGAGCCCGGTTTCGCCGAGCCGATCGATGGCGGCGGACGCGCGCACGGTCGCCGAGTGGTGCCGCTCGGGGCCGGTGATGTGGGCGATGCGGCGCCGTCCGGTGGCCAGCAGGTGCTCGACGGCCTTCTGCGCGCCGCCTGCCTCGTCCGGCACGACGGAACAGTCATGCGGGTCGGTCGAGCTGATGAAGGCGTACACCACCGGGATCGGCAGGGCCGCGCCGATCGGCGGGCGCGCCTGGGTCCGGCGGCCGGTGACGATGATGCCGTCGACCCGGCGGGACAGCAGGGTGCGCAGGTAGTACTGCTCGCGGATCGGGTCGTCGCGGGCGTCGCAGAGGAAGACCGACATCTCCCCGGCGCCGAGCGCGTCCTCGGCGCCCATCATCAGCGGGATGCTGAACCGGCCGATAGTGTCGGTGGTGATCATGCCGACGGTGTAGGTGCGCCCGGAGTTGAGGGTGACCGCCGCCCGGTTGGGCTGGAACCCCAGCTGCTCGGCCGCCGACAGCACCCGCTGCCGGGTTTCCGCCCGGAGCGACCCGCGGCCGTTGAGTGCCTTCGAGGCGGTGCCGACCGAGACGCCGGCCAGCAGCGCGACCTCGCTGATCGTGGTCGGCTTCGCCACGGCGCCGTGAGTTTCCGAAAGTTTCCGCGGAGGCATGGTGGCACAGTACCTCCGCCGACGTCCTCGGCCCAACGGAACTCGCCCCGACTACGGCAAACAGCCGCTTGACGTGCTCGGCGAGCGGCCCTAGCTTGAGTCGGAAACCGGTTTCTGAAAGTTTCCCGAACTCCTTCTTCGACCCCGTAGGCGGCGGCCTCCCGTTAGGAGAGAGTCGATGACTTCGCACATCCGAACCAGGGCACGGTGGGGGCGTGCCGCAGCCGTCGTCGCCGGTGTCCTCGTCCTCGCGGCCTGCCAGAGCGGCCCGTCCGGGGCAGCCGCGGGAGACACCAAGAGCGTGGACGACGGCACCACGATCACCATGTGGACCCGCTCGCCGACGGCGACCTTCAGCCAGACGCTGATCGACGCCTACAACGCGAGCCACCGGAACAAGGTGAAGCTGACCGTCTTCCCGGCCGACTCCTACCAGCAGAAGGTCGGCACCGCCGCGGGCGCCAAGCAGCTGCCGGACCTGCTGGCGGCCGACGTCGTCTACGCACCCAACTACGCGGCCAAGGGCCTGTTCCTCGACCTGACTGCTCGCGTGACGCAGCTGCCCTTCAGCGGCAGCCTCGCGGCGGCACACATGAAGGCGGCCACCGCCGGCGGCAAGCACTACGCCGTGCCGCACGACATCGACCTGTCCGCGGTGTTCTACAACAAGGTCCTGTTCACCAAGGCCGGTCTCGACCCGGAGAAGCCACCGGCCACCCTGGACGACATCGCCGCCGACGCCCGCAAGATCGCCGCTCTCGGCGGGGACACCAAGGGCTACTTCTTCGGCGGCGCCTGCCCGGGCTGCCAGCTGTTCACCAGCTGGCCGATGATCTGGGCCTCCGGCGGCACAGTGCTCAACGACCAGGGCACCGCGGCCACGCTGGACAGCCCGCAGGCGGCGCAGGTCTACTCCTGGCTTCGGCAGCTCTACACCGACGGGGTGGTGCCGGCGTCGGCGAAGAACGAGTCCGGGCCCACCTGGACGCAGTCCTTCCTCGACGGCAAGATCGGCATCCAGCCGATGGGCGCCACCGCGTTGCAGGGCATGAAGGAGGGGCCGGACCTGCAGGTCGGCGTCGCCCCGATCCCCGGGCTGAAGGGCGGCAGCTCGTCGTTCGTCGGCGGGGACGTGCTGGGCATCGGCAGCACCAGCACGCACGCCGCGGCCGCCTGGGACTTCATCGCCTGGACGCTGTCGGACCAGGCGCAGGTCGAGGTCGTCGCGAAGAGCAAGAACATCACCGTCCGGTCCGACCTGGCGGACAACACCTACGCCAAGCAGGATCCGCGGCTCGGGGTGTTCAACCGGCTCGCGAGCCAGGGGCAGACGCCGATCTCGGTCAACTTCGGCAAGACGTTCAACGACACCAACGGGCCCTGGACGGCGACGGTGATCGACGCGGTCTTCGGCAGTGGTGACGCGGGATCGATCCTCAGGCAGCACAACGCGGCCGTCACCGAATCCCTCTCCGGCGGCAGCTGATCATGGTGTCGCTGGTGTCCCCGCGGGTGTCGGCGCCGGAGAGCCCGGCGCCGGCGCCCCGCCGCCGCGGCTCGATCGCCCGGGGCCGTCGCCGGCTGGGAATCGCCTACGCCGCTCCGATGGCCGCGCTGGTCGCCGTCTTCTTCGTCATCCCGCTCGGGCTGATGCTGTGGATGTCGGTCAGCCACTGGCCGCTGGTCGGCGCGTCGTACCCCAACGGCGTCGAGAACTACGACGCGCTGAGCGACCCGCTCTTCCTGCGCGCGGTCTGGTTCACGCTGAAGTACACGCTGGTCACGACGGTGGTGCTCAGCCTCGTCGCCTTCGGGCTGGCGCTGCTGGTGCAGCACGACCGGCGGGGCACCGGCTTCGCCCGCACGGTCTTCTTCCTGCCCAGCGCGGTCGGGCTCGCCTCGACGAGCCTGTTGTTCTACGGCCTGTTCAACACCGACTCGTCGGCCCTCAACCACCTCGTGGACTTCCTCGGGCTGGGCCGGGTGGACTGGCTCGGCTCCGGAGGCGGCGCGCTCGGCTCGACGGTCGGGATGATCACCTGGCGGTTCGCCGGGTTCTACATGCTGATCCTGATGACCGGCCTGCAGGGCATCGACCCGGCGCTGTACGAGGCCGCGCGCATCGACGGCGCGAACCGGTGGCAGATCCTGTGGCGGGTGACGCTGCCGCTGCTGCGGCCGACCCTCGCGCTGGCGATGGTGCTGTCGCTGACCGGGTCGCTGCTGGCGTTCGACCAGTTCTTCATCCTCACCGGCGGCCGCCACGACACGGCCACGGTCGTCATCGACATCTACCGCGAGGCGTTCCTGTCCCAGGACCTGGGGCGCGCCGCCGCGGTTTCGGTGGCCACGCTCGCCGTGCTCATCGTCCTCAACGTCGCCCAGCTGCGCCTGATCCGCCGGGAGGGGAAGTGAACCGGTTGCGGGCCGCGGGCCTGAACGTCACCGGCGCCGCCTTGGCCGTGCTGTTCCTGCTGCCGCTGCTGTGGACGCTGTACTCGTCGCTGACCGGGCGGGAAGCGGGGGACACCGGGACCGGCAACTACCGGCGGCTCGCCGACTACGGCAGCGGCCTCGGCACCTACCTGGTCAACACGACGGTGGTCGCGCTGGTCGCGGTCACCGTCACGGTGGTGACGACGACGCTCGGCGGCTACGCGATGGCCCGGCTCGACTTCCCCGGGCGCACCCTGCTGTTCCTGGTCACGCTGGCCATCCTGATGGTGCCCTACACGACGATCCTGGTCCCGCTCTACATCCTGCTCGGCTGGCTCGGCCTGCAGAACTCGCTGCTGGGCCTCGGTTTGGTGCTGGCCGTGCTCCAGCTGCCGTTCGGCCTGTTCATGATGCGCAACTCCTTCGAGGCGCTGCCGGTGGAACTGGAGGAGGCGGCGCTGATCGACGGCTGCTCGATCGGCGGCGCGCTGCGGCGGGTGCTGCTGCGTGGCGTCCTGCCCGGCGTGGTCACGGTGGCGCTGTTCTCGTTCCTGGCGGCCTGGAACGAGTTCGTCGCCCCGCTGATCTTCCTCACCGACGGCGAGAAGTTCACCCTGCCGGTCGCGCTGTTCAACCTCCAGTCCGGCAGCCTCGGCTCGGTCGACTTCGGGGCCCTGCAAGCGGGAGTGGTGGTCTCCGCCCTGCCGTGCGTGGCGGTCTTCCTCGTCCTGCAGCGGTACTACGTCCGCGGCTTCACTTCGGGAGCCCTCAAGGGCTGAGCCATCCCCAGGCTAGAAGGAGCACTCGATGACCGAACGCATCCTCGGGCCCGTCCACCCCACCGCCGCTGCGAGAGCGGCGCTGCGGCCGCTCTTCCTCGGTGCGGCCACCTTCGCACCGGACAGCCTCCTGGGCGGCTGGCAGGCGCGCAACGCGAGCCGGACCCTGCCGCACTGCGTCGAGCAGCTCGACGCGGCGGGCGCGCTGGACAACCTCCGCCGCGTCACCGGCGAGGTCGACGCCGACCGCCGCAACATGTGGTTCTCCGACTCCGACGTCTACAAGACCCTCGAAGCCGCCGCCTGGCAGCTCGGCCGCGACCCGGGCGACGCCGAGCTGCGCGCGTTCCTCGACTCCACCGCGGCGCTGGTGGCCAAGGCCCAGGAGGAGGACGGCTACCTGAACTCGTACTTCAGCGTCGACAAGCCGGACCGGAAGTGGCGGGAGCTGCACTGGAGCCACGAGCTGTACTGCGCGGGTCACCTGATCCAGGCGGCCGTCGCCGCCGCGCGGGCCGGGGTCGGCGCCCAGCTCGTCACCGTCGCCCGCCGGTTCGCGGACCTGATCGTGGCGCGGTTCGCGACCGTGGACGACGTCGACGGGCATCCGGAGATCGAGACGGCGCTGGTCGAGCTGTACCGGGTGACCGGGCACCGGCCGTACCTCGACCTGGCGCTGCGCTTCCTCGACCTGCGCGGGCACGGCCTGCTCGACGGCGAGCGGTTCGGCTCGCGGTACCTCCAGGACCACGTGCCGGTCCGCGAAGCCGACGAGGTCGCCGGCCACGTCGTGCGGCAGCTCTACCTGCTGGCCGGCGTCGTGGACGTCGCCGTCGAGACCCGGGACGAGGCGCTGCTGGAGGCCGCTCGCCGCCTGTGGGCGGACGCGTTCGGCGCCAAGACCTACCTCACCGGTGCCCAGGGTTCCCGCCACCGCGACGAGGCGTTCGGCGACCCCTACGAGCTGCCACCCGACCGGGCCTACGGCGAGACCTGCGCCGCGATCGCGAGCTTCCAGTGGAACTGGCGGCTGCTGCTGGCCACCGGCGAAGGCCGCTACGCCGACGAGATGGAACGTGCGCTGTACAACGCGATCGCCGGGTCGACCGCCCTCGACGGCACGCACTTCTTCTACGCCAACCCGCTGCACCTGCGCACCGGCCACGACGGCTCGCACGAGGACGCGCCGTCGCAGCGCCTGCCGTGGTACTCGTGCGCCTGCTGCCCGCCCAACCTGGCCCGGCTGGTCGCGTCGCTGTCCGGTTACGTGGCGACCACCGACCCCGGCGGCCTGCAGGTACACCTGTACACCGCCGGGGCCATCCAGACCACTGTGGACGGTGTCGACGTCCGTGTCGAAACCCGCACCGAGTACCCGTGGGACGGCCGCGTCGAGCTGACCGTGACCACGACGACCCCGGTCATGCTCTCCCTGCGCGTCCCCGCCTGGGCCGAAGGTGCCCTGGTCGACGGCGTCCCGGCCGAGGTCCGCGACGGCTACGCGGAGGTGCGGCGCGACTGGACCGGCGGGGTGACGGTGACCCTCGAACTGCCGATGCCCGCCCGCGTCGTCCGGCCGCACCCGCGGATCGACGCCGTGCGCGGCTGCGTCGCCGTGACCCGCGGGCCGCTCGTGTACTGCCTGGAGCAGGCCGACCTGCCGCCCGGCGTCGTCCTCGAAGACGTGCGGCTCGACCCCTCGGCGCCGTTCTCCGACGTGTCGCTGCCCGATGTGCCGGTGGGCCTCACCGCGCGGGGGCGGGTCGAGGTTCCGGCGTCGGACGAGCTCTACGGCCCCGGCGCCGCTGTGGCGGCTGAGCCGGTCGAACTGGCCGCCATTCCGTATTTCCTGTGGGGCAACCGGGAACCCGGCCCGATGCGGGTCTGGATCCCGGTCGCCACCGGGTAACCGCACGCACCACCCCTGGTCGGCATTCGGGAGCGCACCCAGCCATGACCTGTTAACGCTCACAAAACCGAAGATTGCGAGGACCCGATGACGCGTCCTGTGGTATTCCGGCTGGCGGCCGCCTGGGTGCTGTGCCTGGTGGCCGGGCTGCTCTCGGTGGCCACCGCGCAGGCGGCGACCGCGTTCACCAGCACGGTGGTCGACTCCGCGAGCGGCCAGTGCGCCACCGTCCCCAACTCGGGCAGCGCGGTGCAGCTGACCCGGACGGGCTGCACTTCCGGCGCCGGGCAGTCGTTCCGGTTCACCCCGGTGTCCGGTGACGTCTACACCGTCGGCACCTTCACTTCCGGCAGTTGTGTCGACATCTCCGGTGCGTCCACTTCGGACAATGCCGCGGTGATCCAGTACGCCTGCCACTCCGGCACGAACCAGCAGTTCCGCCTGCAGGCTACGGGAAGCGCTTTCACGCTGGTCGCGGTCGGCTCGGGCAAGTGCGTCACGGCGGTGAACGCGCTGCTCGTCCAGCAGGCCTGCGGCACGGCCGCCGCGTGGCGGCTGCCCGGGTACTCCTCCGGCGGTGGTGATCCGCAGAACCCGCCGGAGAAGACCGTGCGGGTGTGGCTGCTGCGGCCGTCCGACGTGCCCTTCGACCAGCGCTACCCGGACGGCATCGCGAACGTGATGCGGGAAGCGCAGCGGTACTACCGGCAGGAGCTGGGCAAGACGTTCCGGCTGAACGAGCCGGTCGTCCAGGTCGTCACCGGCGAGCACGTGAAGAGCTGGTACGAGAACACGCCCAACGGCGGCGACCGCTACTGGTGGGCCGTGTTCAACATGCAGCAGGAGCTGGTGCGCCGGTTCGGCGTCCGGGACGGGGACAGCCGGTGGATCAACGTCGGCGAGGTCATCGCCGAGGGCCAGGGCGCGGGTGGCGGCGGCGGCAACGGCTGGGTGATCCTCTGCCAGCACGACGCCGACGGCGCGGCCGGGATCAACGGCCCGATGAACCGGTGGTACGGCGGCATGGTGCACGAGCTCGGCCACGCCTTCGGCCTGCCGGACTCCACCTCGACCGACGGGACGCCGATGTCGGCGTCGTTCTACGACTACCCGAACACGCACTTCAGCCAGAGCCAGAAGAACGGGATCCTCACCGGCCCGTACGGCTCGTTCCTCTTCTGAACCGGAGACCCCGATGAGACGTCCGGTAGTGCTCACCGCCGCCCTCCTGGTGGCCGGATTCGCCGTGGTGGCCCCGGCACGCGCGGCGGCCACGTTCAGCAGCACGATGGTCAACTCCTCCAGCGGGCAGTGCGCCACCGTCCCCAACGGCAACAGCGCCGTCCAATTGACCCAGACGGCCTGCACCTCCGGTGCCGGGCAGTCGTACACCTTCACCCCGGCGTCCGGTGACGCCTACACCATCGGCACGTTCACCTCGGGCAGCTGCGTCGACATCTTCGGCGCGTCCACCGCGGACAACGCGGCGGTGATCCAGTACGCCTGCCACGGGGAGACCAACCAGCAGTTCCGGCTGCAGTCGGTCGGGACGAACACGTTCAACGTCGTCGCCGTCAGCTCGGGCAAGTGCATCACCCCGGCGAACAACGCGCTCGTCCAGCTGCCGTGTTCGAGCGCGAGCGCCTGGCGCGTGCCGGGGTACACGCCAGGCACGTCCGACGCCTACCAGGGCATCCCGAACCTCGCGCCGAACGCGTGCAGGAACTCCGGGCTGCCGCGGTCGTACGGCACCAACTTCCAGACGCCCAACGACCCCTACGGCCAGGGCTTCCAGAACACCACGGCGATCGGCTGGGACGGCAACTACTGGCCGGTCTTCAGCTACCTGTCCGGTTCGTTCTTCGCCCGCGGTGTCAACACGACGTACAACGGCCTCTGCGGTGGCATGTACTCGTTCGGCGCCTACACCTACGGCGGCAACCCGGGCGCGCAGTCGGTGCAGTGGACGGAGGACAACGGCTACCTGCCGGCGATGACGACGTCGCGGACCTCCGGGAACGTCGGCATCACCATCAAGAACTTCGCCGACAAGGTCACCATCAACGGCAGCGCGGTCATGCTCGTCTACACGCGGGTGTCGATCAAGAACAACGGCTCCGGCTCGGTGACGGTGCCGCCGGGTGGTTCCGGGCCGGGTCTCGTCCGGCTGACTTCGTCCTCATTGGACAGCGTCGCGGCCGGGCAGACCAGCAACCACGACTTCGTGGTGGCGGTGGACAACTTCGGCAGCGGGGTCGCGTTGCCGACCGGCTCGACGCTGTCCTCGAACGCGCCGAACTACGACACGGCCTACGGCCAGATGACGGCGTACTGGAACTCGCGGCTGGCCGAGACGAACACCTTCAGCCTGCCGAACACGACCCTGCCCAACACCGGCGGCCTGGCGAACCCGGGCACCGCGATGGCGAACGCCTACAAGGCGGGCACCATCTACAACCTGATCATGCAGGTGGGCAAGGCACAGTTCTCCGGCGCGAACAACTACAACTGGATCCTCAACCACGACGTCCCCGGCGAGCTGACCGCCAAGTTCCAGACCGGTGACTTCCGGGACGCGCGCAACCTGCTGCTCACCGCCCGGATCTCCCAGCAGGACGGCTGGGACGAGGTCGGCGCCAACTGGTACTGGGACGGCGTCTGGAAGACGATGGGCTCCTGGGCGACGTACCTGGCGAAGACGAACGACACCGCGTTCGTCAGCCAGTACTTCAACGACACCGGTTCGTGGGGACCCAGTCTCCGCACCATCGCCCGGGTGAAGTACCCCGCCCAGCTCGCCTCGGACGGGACGCTGCAGACCAACTTCGACAACGACTCCACCGGGCGCTGGCTGTTCAGCAACTTCTCGGCGTTGCAGATGCTCGCGTCCTACAAGTACATCGCGACCAAGCTCGGCCAGACCGCCGAAGCGACCTGGGCGAACACCGCCTACACCTCGCTGCTGAACACGTTGAACACCGTGGTGGGCCGCAACCAGTCCGCGAACGGGTTCGACTACCTGCCGTGCGAAGTCGACAAGCCCAACAGCGCCAACCGCTGCAACACCTTCAACGACGCCAACTGGGCCTCGCCCGGGTGGGTCGGGCAGAACCAGTGGTCGACGATGCTCTCCGGCGGCACGCTGACCGGCATCATGGGCGACCCGGGCCAGATCGACCGGATGTACCGGTGGGGCTTCGACCGGCTGGCGGCCAACGGCTACCCGTTCCCGACGTTCGGGGCCTTCAACGGGTACTCGACGGCGTACAACACGTCGTACTCCTCCGACGGGCTCTACTCGAACAACTACCGCGACCTGCCGATCACCAGCTACGCCTGGCAGCTCAAGACCACCACCGGCGGCCCGAACGCCTGGTGGGAGGCCAACGGCAGCGGGCCGAGCCCGGCCAACCCGTGGATCGGCAGCCACGCCGGCCCGCAGTTCGGCGCGTGCCCGTACGCGTGGCCGATCGCCGGGCAGCAACAGGGCCTGCTGGAGTCGCTGGTGGCCGAAGGCCTGGCGGCGAGCGGCTCCGGGCCGTACACGTTCACCCGGCCGCTCTACATCGGCCGCGGCGTCCCGAACGCCTGGCTCACGCCCGGCCAGACGATCTCGGTGGGCAACCTGACCACCACCTATGACGTGGCTTCCGGCAGCCGGTCCACTTACGGGGTTTCCCTCGCGGTGAGCGGCTCGAGCGGCGCCCGCGTCGTCACGGTGACGACGTCGGGCACCCTGCCGGGCGGAGCGGTTGCCATCCAGCTGCCGGTGTTCCTCACCACCGGCGTCAACTCGGTCAGCGGCGGCAGCTACGACGCCGCCACGCACACGGTCACCGCGAGCGCGAACACGGTGACCATCACCCTCGCGAGCTGAACCTTCCCGGGGTGCGCCGCGCGGGCGGCGCACCCCGCCCCAGCGAAAGGCTCGATGATGCGCGAACCCACCTTCGACCGCCGCCTGCTGTTCAAGGCCGTGGGCGCCCTCTCCGCGAGCGCCGCGCTGGCCCCGGCCTTCGCCGGCACCGCCGCGGCCGCCGCCCGTCCGGACATCGGCGTCTCGGTCTTCCCGTTCCCGCTCGGCGCGGTGCGGCTGCAGGCCGGGCCGTTCCTCGACAACATGAACCGGCAGCTGGCGTACTTCCGGTTCGTCGACGCCGACCGCCTGCTGCACACCTTCCGGACCAACGCCGGCCTGGCCAGCTCGGCCCAGCCGTGCGGCGGCTGGGAAAGCCCCAGCACGGAACTGCGCGGCCATTCGACCGGGCACCTGCTCTCCGGGCTGGCCCAGGCGTACGCCAACACCGGCGACACCGCGTACAAGACCAAGGGGGACTACCTCGTCAACGCCCTGGCCGCGTGCCAGGCGGCCTCGCCCAGCCGCGGCTTCCACGCCGGATACCTCTCGGCGTTCCCGGAGAACTTCTTCGACCGCCTGGAGAGCGGCCAGTCCGTCTGGGCGCCCTACTACACGCTGCACAAGATCATGGCGGGGCTGCTCGACCAGTACCTGTTCACCGGCAACCAGCAGGCCCTCGACGTCCTGCTGCGCAAGGCGGCCTGGACGAAGACCCGCACCGACCCGCTGTCGACGTCGCAGCTGCAGGCCGCGCTGCGCACGGAGTTCGGCGGGATGCCGGAGGTCCTGACCAACCTGTACCAGATCAGCGGGGACCCGAACCACCTCGCCACGGCCCAGCGGTTCGACCACGCCCAGATCCTGGATCCCCTGGCCGCGAACCAGGACCGGCTGTCGGGCTTCCACGCGAACACCCAGATCCCCAAGATCATCGGCGCGATCCGCGAGTACCACGCCACCGGAACCACTCGCTACCGGGACATCGCGACGAACTTCTGGCGGATCGTCCTCGACCACCACTCGTACGTGATCGGCGGCAACTCCAACGGCGAGTACTTCCAGACGCCGGACGCGATCGCGAGCCAGCTGTCGGACAACACCTGCGAGGTCTGCAACACCTACAACATGCTCAAGCTGACCCGGCAGCTGTTCTTCACCAACCCGGCGCCCGAGTACATGGACTACTACGAACTGGCGCTGTTCAACCAGATCCTCGGCGAGCAGGACCCGAACTCGAGCCACGGGTTCGTCACCTACTACACGCCGTTGCGCGCGGGCGGGATCAAGACCTACGCCAACGACTACGATGACTTCACCTGCGACCACGGCACCGGCATGGAGTCGCAGACGAAGTTCGCCGACAGCGTCTACTTCTTCACCGGGGAGACGTTGTACGTCAACCTGTTCGTCGCGTCGGTGCTGACCTGGCCGGGCCGCGGGATCACCGTCCGGCAGGACACGACGTTCCCCACGTCGTCGGGCACGAAGCTGACGATGGGAGGCTCGGGCCACATCGCGCTGAAGGTTCGCATCCCAGGCTGGACGTCGGGAGCGGTGGTGAAGGTCAACGGCGTCGCCCAGGGCACCCCGGTGCCCGGCTCCTACTTCACGATCGACCGGACGTGGGCGGCCGGGGACGTGGTCGACGTGTCGGTCCCCGCGTCCCTGACGTTCCCGCGGACCGACGACGACAGCGGCGTCGGCGCGGCGAAGTACGGTGCAATCGTCCTCGCGGGACAGTACGGCTCGGCGAACCTGAGCGCCCTGCCGACGTTGCAGACGGGCTCGCTCGTCCAGGACCCCGCGAACCCGCTGCGCTTCACCGGGACGGCGAGCACGGGCTCGGTCACCCTGCTGCCGTTCTACGCCACGCACCACCAGCGGTACACGGTGTACTGGCGGCTGGCCGGCTCGCCGCCGGCCGGGACGTCTTACGAGGCCGAGTCGGGCACCCTGGCCGGGCAGGCCGCGGTGCGGAGTTCGGCCGGTGCCTCGGGCGGTGCCCTGGTCGGGTACGTGGGCAACGGCTCGGCGAACTACCTGCAGTTCACCGGCGTGACCTCGACGGCGGGTGCGCATCCGGTGACGATCTTCTACGCCTCCGGCGAGGCCCGTTCGCTGACGGTGAGTGTCAACGGCGGTGCGGCGGTTTCGGTCGCCACACCGAGTACGGGTGGCTGGGACACGGTCGGGTCGGTGCAGGTGTCGCTGACGCTGGCCGCGGGCGCGAACACCGTCCGGATCGGCAACCCGTCGGGCTGGGCACCCGATATCGACCGGATCGTCGTGGGGTGAGGGCCCGGCAGGCCACCTCGGCCGCCCCGAGGTGGCCTGCCCGGTTCACTGCGCGGGTTCGCCGGACGGGACCGGGAGCCGGGTGCCCAGGGCCACCGGGGTGCCGAAGTTCGGCGTCCCGTCGGCGTTCCAGGTGAACTTCTGGGCGCGGGTGGTGCGGTTCATGTCGCAGCCGCCGTTCGCGGAGTTGTTGGCGTGGTAGACGATCCAGTCCTCGGTGCCGTCGGGTGACTTGAAGAAGCCGTTGTGTCCGGGCCCGAACACCGAGTTGCCGGTGCTGCGCTGGAAGACCGGCTGCGCGGACTTGATCCACGACGACTGCTGCAGCGGGTCGCCGCCGTTGTAGGTCAGGATGCCGAGCTTGTAGTCGGGAGTGGAGCAGTGACTCGCGGAGAACACGATGAACGTCTTCCCGTCGCGTTGCAGAACTTCGGCGCCTTCGTTGACCGCGCCGCCGACGGTTTCCCAGCTGTAGGTGGGGCTGGAGAGGACGTGCCGCGTCCCGCTCGCCGTCCACGGGTTCGACAGCGGCCGGATGAAGTTGGGCTGGGAGCCGTTGTAGAACGTGCCCAGCAGGTAGAGCTGCCCGTTGAGCTGCAGGATGCTCGGGTCCAGCTCCCAGGTGTTGTCCTGGCCGGGATCGAGCAGGTCGGCTTTGAAGCTGTAGGGCCCCATCGGGTCGGTCCCGGCGCTCTCGAGCACGTGGATGCGCTGGGTTCCGAGGTCGTAGGGTTCCCGGCCGGCGACGTAGTAGAGGTACCAGCGCGGCCCGTTCGGCCCGGTGAGCAGGTGGAACTCGGGCGCCCACATCGTCCCGGCGCCGTTCGGCCGGGTCAGGGTGAAGATGACCGTGTCCGGCGCGGACGCCAGGCCGCCCAGCGTGCGGGACTTGCGCATGGTGATCGTCGAGTTCCACGTCGTCGTGGCCAGGTAGTAGTAGCCGTTGTGGTACTGCAGCCACGGGTCCGGGCCGTGCTGGCTCAGCGGATTGGTGAAGGTGGCCGCGCTCGTCCCGGCCGCGATCCGCCAGACCCCGCTCGCCGCCGTCGTGCACGGCAGTTGCACGAGCCCGGCCCCGCTCGCCGCCGGGGAGACGCATTTCCCGGAACCGACCGAGACGACGGTGAACGTGTTCGTTCCCACGGCTTGCAGGCGGAATTGCTGGTTCGTCCCGGAATGGCAGGCGTACTGGATGACGGTGGCGTTGTCGGCGGTGGACGCGCCGAAGACGTCGACGCAGCTGCCCGCCGTCATCGTCGCAATGGTGTAGACGTCGCTGCTGTTCTGGTAAGGGGTGAAGGTGAAGCTCTGCTTCGCGGTGGACGAACAACCGCGCTGGACGAGCTGCACCGCGCTCGAACCGTCGGGCACCTCGGCGCAGTTCCCGCTGCCCTGGTTCACCATCGTGCTGCTGAAGGTGGTCGCCGCCCGCGCGGGTGCCGCCACGAAGAGGCCGGTCAGCAGAATTGCCGCCGCCGGCCAGGGTGATCGCCGCATCGTGCCCTCACATCGACCAGAAGGAGAGAAACCCGGAGTCTGCGATATTACGCCGGAAACGGCCGTGTGAACAGAAAGAACAGCCGATACCCGGTTTCGGGAATCGGCTATCCGGTGTTGCGTTGAATCTATTGTTACCGCTTCAGGTATTTGCCGAAGAAGGCGCTGAGTGTCGCCCGCTGGCGGGCGACGCTCCGGTCCGGGTCGGCGGTGCCGATGAACGGCGCGAGCGATGCCGGGTCGAGGCCGAGCCGGGGGAGGAGAACCTGGTAGTCGGTGTAGCTGAAGTGCTCGCCGTCCGGCAGGTGCTGCGTGCGGACGGGACCGCGCTGGTGGGCGAGGAACGCCTGCCACGAAGGGTCGGAGGCTGCACTGTGGTTGCCCGCGCTGAGCAGCAGGAACGGCTGGTCGAGACCTTCGTCGGCAGCGCGGCCGTACTCGCGGGTCGACTGGGAATACGCCATGCTGCCGTCGAGGTCGGCCCCGGCGTCCAGACGGGCGTCCGACACCATCGTCTCGGCGGTGGTGAACCCGCCCGCGGAGTGGCCGAACATGCCGGCGCGGGAGACGTCGGGGGTCAGCCCGGCCGGGAGCGCGCGGTGCCCGGCGTCCGGATTCCCGCCGCGCGCCAGGGTTTCCAGCGCGTCGAGGACGAACCGGGTGTCCGCGACGCGCGTCGCGATCAGCCGCCGTCCGGCGTCGGGGCCGGAGGGCAGCACCTGCCGTTCGACGCGGCCACCGGGGAACTCGACCGCCGCGGGCTCGTGCGTGTGGTCGATCGCCACCGTCACGTAGCCTTCGCTCGCGAGCTGCTCCAGCAGGTTGGTGCCGACCGCGCGGGGGTACTTGGCACTGGGTGAATAGAGCACGACCGGCCGCCGCCCGCCGACCGCGGGAACACCGGTGCGGGCGTGGGTCGGAAAGGTGTAGTCGAGGCGGTCGGCGGCGATGCCGAGCGTCCGGGCGTCTTCCGCGGCGGTGACCTTGGCGGCTTCAGGCGCCTGGTAGGGGGCTTTCGGGCCGCCGCCGGACCGGGCGGGGTACCGGACGGTGACCATGAGTTCCCGGGTCGTCCCGGCGACCCAGGGATCCGGCCGCGCATGGTCGACGAGGTGCAGGTCGACGCTGCCGACCGCGTACGGCCCGGTGGGAGCGGGCAACGCGAGCCGGGTGGCCGTGGCCGCGGAGGCGGGGAGCGCGGTCAGGAGGAGGACGCCGGTGAGTCCGGCGAGGAGTGGTGTTTTTCGCATGCTTTGACCGTATTGACGGCCTGCGTGCGGCACATCGGGATGATCACCGAGATCGACCCGGACAGGGCTGTGGCCCGGGCACCGGCCCGGGCCACAGCTGTCAGTGGTTCAGAAGCCGTAGATCGTTTCGACGGCCCGCTCGGCGTTGGCCGCCACGAGCCCGTTGGCCCACAGCTGGTTGACCCGGGAGCGCTCGGTCGCGTTGGGGACCGCGTTGGTGCAGGACGGGCCGGGGCCGCCACCCGACATCAGCTCGGAGCACGGGCCCGAGTAGTGGTCGGGCAGCCCGAGGGCGTGCCCGGTCTCGTGCGCCGCGATGCGGGTCGGGTTGTACTGGCGGGCCTGGCTGTAGTCGATGAAGATGGTGCCGCTGCCGTGCCCGTTGGTCGAGGCGTAGGAGCCGCGGGGGTCGTTGCCCTCGGTGTAGCGCAGGCTCGCGCCGGAGTTGCGCTCGACGAGCCGGACGTTGGTGACGCTGCGGTTCCAGTTGGCGGCACCGGCGTTGATCACCGAGCGGAACGTCGGTGCGCTGGCGGTGCTGTAGTAGACCGTCGTGACGGCCGCTTCCTGCTCGGTGGCGGCCGACGCGGTGCCGGCGGCGAGCGGCGTCACGGACAAGGCGAGCGCGACGGCGCCGGCCAGGGCGAACTTCCTCGACATCGGAAGACTCCTCGTGGGGGGACGGGGATTTGCCGGAATTGCGCGCGCTGTCGAGAATTTACCCGGAAGACACGTTCGCCGGAGCCGACTAACGTAGGGCCCGGCAACTGGTGATTTCCCAATACCGAAGTCGGGTTGACGCCGCCGCGATCCGGCGTCTCCGGCCCGCCGGGCCGGTAGGGTCGCGATCATGGCGATCCGGGCGGTGGTGTTCGACATCGGCGACGTCCTGGAGATCGCGCCCGACCTCGGGGTCGGCCGGCGGTGGGAGGCCCGGCTCGGGTTGGCCGGCGGAGAGCTCGGCCGCCGGCTGGCGGAGGTCTGGGCGGCCGGGGCGATCGGCGCGGTCACCGAGGACGAGGTGCACCAGGCGATCAGCGATCGGCTCGGCGTCGCCCGGGAGCAGGCCGACGCGATGATGGCGGATGTCTGGGTGCAGTACCTGGGCACCGGCAACGCCGAGCTGATCGAGTACTGCCGGGGGCTGCGCCCGCGCTACCGCACCGGCATCCTGAGCAACAGCTTCGTCGGTGCCCGGGAACGGGAACAGGCCGCATACGGGTTCGAGGATCTCGTGGACGACATCGTCTACTCGCACGAGGTCGGCATGAGCAAGCCGGATCCGCGGATCTACGAGCTCACCTGCGCCCGGCTCGAGGTCCGCCCCGGAGAAACGATCTTCCTCGACGACGTGGCGGCCAACGTCGCCGCTGCGCGCGAGGTCGGCATCCACGCGATCCACTACCGGGACAACACCCGGGCGATCGCCGAAATCGAGGAGCTGCTGATCACCCGGAGGTGAGCGCGAGCAGCTGTCGCTCCAGCTTCCGCGCCGCCGCCACGTCGATGCCCGCTCCCCACAGCGGCGCCGTGCTCGCGCCGTCGGCGGCCGCGACCACCAGGGTGACGACGTCGTCCGGGAGGCCGTCGTCGTGGAGCTCGCGCTCCCACCTCTCGGCGTCGGCGCGGGCCAGCTCGGCGATCTCCGGGATCGAGATCAGCTGGGCGATCAGGGCGATGGTCTCGCGGACCGCGACCTCGTCGTAGGAGGTGTCCAGCGACGCCCGGACGTAGGCGCGCGTCAGCCGGCCCGGGGCGGTGTCGGCCGGGTCGAGCGCCGCCCGGACCTCCGCGCGGAACGCGTCCAGTAGGTCCTGGGCGAGCGTGCGCACCAGCGCGTCCTTGGCCGGGAAGTGGTACAGCAGCCCGCCTTTCGACACGCCGGCCGCCCGGGCGATGTCGTCGAGGGAGGCCGAAGTGCCGCGGGTGCGGATGACCGTCGCGGCGGCGTCGAGCAGCGCGCGGCGCGTCTCTTCCGGGCTGCGGCCGGCCTTGCGTGGCATGCTCAGTCCTTTCCGGACGGAATCGTACGCCAGGCGAGCACCGCGGCGACGGCGGTGGCGGCGGCCGCCACGAGCGACGTCACCTGCATGGCGCCGGTGAAGGCTTCCCTTGCCGCGCGGGCGAGTTCCGAGTCCGGGGCCAGCACGCTCGCGGCTCCGGCCAGGGAGTCGCGGACCTCGCCGGGGACCGGCCCGGCCGGCAGGAACGCGCGGTAGACCAGGTTCACCACCGAGCCGAGGATCGCGATGCCCAGTGCCGCCCCGAGTTCGTAGGCGGTTTCGGAGATCGCCGACGCCGAGCCGGCCTTGTCCCGCGGGACGGCCGACAGCACCGAATCGACGGTCAGCGTCAGCGCCAGCCCGACGCCGAGCCCGACCGGCACGAGCGTCACGCCCAGCCACCAGTACTGCGGCGCCCGTTCGGCGACCGCGACCAGCGCGAGGCCCAGCGCGGCGACGGCGAGGCCCGCCGCGACGGCCCGGCCCCGGCCGAGCCGTCCGGCGACCACGCCGACGGCGGCCACGACGGCGATCGAGGCGAGCGTCGCCGGCATCTCCGCGAAGCCGGCCTGCAGCGGTGAAAAGCCGCGGACGAGCTGCAGGTACTGGGAGAAGAAGAACAGCAGGCCCATCAGCGCGAAGACGGCGATGAAGTTCGCCAGGACGGCGCCGCTGAAGGCGCCGTGGCGGAACAGTGTGACGTCGATCAGCGGAGCCGCGGCCCGTCGCTGGCGGCGGACGAACACGACCCCGGACACCAAGCCCAGCGTGGCCGCGACGCCCGCCTGGACGTCGAGGCCCGAGCCGACGGCGTGCTTGACCGCGTAGACCAGCGGGACGATCGCGGCCAGCGACAGCCCGGCCGAGGGCAGGTCGAACCGGCCCGGGTCCGGGTCGCGCGACTCCGGCAGCAGCCAGGCGCCCAGGACCAGGAAGACGACGACGATCGGCACGTTGATCAGGAACACCGAGCCCCACCAGTAGTGCTCGAGCAGGGCGCCGCCGAGCAGCGGGCCGAGCGCGATGCCGCCGCCGGACCCGGCCGACCAGATCGCGATGGCGCGGGTGCGCTCGCGCGGGTCGGCGAACAGCGTCCGGATGAGCGACAGCGTCGACGGCATGATCGTCGCGCCGGCGACACCCAGCAGCAGCCGCGCGATGACGAGCACGCCGGCGGTGGGGGAGAAGGCGGCCAGCGCGGAGGCGAGCCCGAACGCCGCGGTGCCGATGAGCAGCACCTTCTTGCGCCCGAAGCGGTCGGCGAGGTTCCCGGCCGTGACGAGCAGCCCGGCCAGGGCCAGGGAGTAGGCGTCCCCGATCCACAGGATCTCGGTGGCGGTCGGGGCGAGCTCGCGAGTGAGCGACGGCACGGCCAGGTACAGCACGGTGCCGTCGACCGCGAGCAGGAGCACGGCGCCGACGAGGACGCCCAGCGCGGCCCAGCGGCGCCGGGGGCTCATCGTCCCGGCGGAGGTCGGCAGGGTGGCGGTCATGAGAGTTACTGTACCGTCTGGACGGTACAGTAATCCCGTGAGCCCGGCCACCCCGCCCGGATCAGGCCTTCGTCAGGAAGAAGTAGGCGTAGTGCTTGTCGAGTTCGTTGCGCGGCACGAGCTGGACGGCGGCGGGCGTCAGGCCGCAGCGCGTCGCGAGCTCCCAGAACTCCGCGATCGGGTAGGTCGTCATCTCGGCGAGCCCGGACCGGTAGCCGCGGCGGCGCGGCCGCGTCCACCAGCTGCCGGTGTCGTACTTGATCTGGATCAGTGCCAGCCCGCCCGGGGCGAGCAGCCGCGAGGCGATGCGGAGCAGGCGCTCGCCGTACTCGGGGGTCGGGATCAGCTCGAAGACGTAGAAGCTGAGGAAGACGTCACAGGGCTCGCCGATCTGCGCCAGCGCCGCTTCCGGCGTCTCGACGTCGATCGAGACGGGCGTGAACGGCGTGGCACAAGTGGCCGCGACCTCCCGCTCGCATTCGGCCAGGGTGGCGGCGGAGATGTCGACCCCGATGTACTCCCGCGCGCGCGGGGCGAACTCCACGGCGTTCGCGCCACCGCCGCAGCCCCAGTCGACGATCCGGTCCCACGGCCGAGTGAAGCCGGCCATCTTCGCGCCGCGTTCGAACAGTTCGAGGTGCTCCCGGCCGAGGCGCGACCACAGGTCGTTGTCCCGGAACACCGACGCGTCCCGCCAGTGGGAGTTCGCGAGCCACCGGTCGCCGGCGGGTTCGCGCCAGTACGCCTGGGCGTCGGTCGCGATCCGGTTTTCGGACTGCCGGGCACCCACGCCGGTCAAGGTTCGTTGAACGAGCTCTTCGGCTCGCCGGGCGAGCCGTTTGGCCTGCCGGGTCGCGGTCGACGTACTCGGCGCCAAGCTGAACATTCCAGTCACCGTCCGGGGGAGTGGGAGGGGAGAGGGGCGGGTTCTTAAAAA
>JARAWT010000094.1:0-33828 GCA_033793495.1 Streptomyces sp. MN03-5084-2B
CCGGACTCGACGATCTGCACCCCCACGATCGAGCGCATCAACGTGCTCTTGCCACAGCCGTTCGGCCCCAGCAGGCCGGTCACCGTCCCACGCCGCACGGTGAACCCGATGCCGCGCAGCACCTCTTCACCGCCGCGGCGGACCCGCAGGTCCGTCACCTCGATCGCCGGCTCGTCCACGGCGTCCTCCTTCCGCCCCGGACCACTCATGGTGAGCGCCGGACCGGGCGGAGACAAGGGGACGGAAGTGCGGGCAGATGCGCCGAGGGGGGAGGAGGCGCACCTGCCCGCAGGTGTGACGTTAGCGGACTCTTCGTCAGTTCGCCGATCGAGCGACCGGATGAATCCTCAGCCGCAGGTCTTCCCGTTCACCGCGAAGGCCGTCGGAGGCGGGTAGCTGCCCGTGGAGCTGCCGTTGAAGCCGATCGAGACGGACTTGCCCGGTGCCACCGAGGCGTTCCACGACAGCGCCTTGGCCGTGACCGCGGTGCCGGACTGCGACCACGTCGCCGACCAGCCCTGGGTCACCTTCTGACCGGCCGCCAAGGCGAACTTCACCGTCCAGTCCGGCCACGCCGTGGTCCCGGTGTTGGTCAGCGTGAGGTACGCCGTGAAGCCGCCGGACCAGTTGTACGACGTGTAGGTCACCGAGCAGCCGCCGCCCGAGGCGTCGGGCGGGGTCGTGAACTGCGTCGACGCCGAGTCCGGGCCGGTGAGGCCCGCGCCGTTGCGGGCCACCACGACCAGGGTGTAGGCGGTCGACGGCGACAGCCCGGTCAGCGTCGCGGACGTCCCGGTGACGGTGGCGAGCACCTTGCGGGCCGAGCCGGTCACGCTGACGACGTCGTAGTTCTTGATCCCGCTCTCCGCGTCCGAAGACGCCGCCCAGGTCACCGTCGCGCCGGTGGCGGTCACCGCGGACACGGCGGGCTTGCCTGCCGCGGCCGGGGCGGTCGTGTCCACCGCGGACGGCGACTTCTCCGCCGTCCAGTTCGCCAGCCAGGCCAGCGCCGAGTTCCAGTTGATGGCGACCTCGTTCACCGAGTACGCCTGGATGTCGTCGACGAAGCACCGCTGGGGCGCGCAGCCGGCGAGCAGCCGGGCCGCGGTCGGGTCCTGCAGGCCGCTGTTGGGCCCGCCGGACAGCGCCCCGGGCGGCGCGGTCGGCAGCGCCGGGTCCAGCTCGTGCGCCCAGAACCGGTGGTGCACGTTCTGCACGGCCTGGTCACCGTGGCCGGCGACGTAGGAGTAGTTCGCGGGGTTGCGGCCCAGCAGGTAGTCCATGGCTCCGAACGCGCCGTCGCGGTACTTGTCCTGCTTGGTGAAGTCGTACGCCAGGGCGAGCACGACGCCGTTGTTGGCCACCAGGCCGTTCGAGCCCCACTCGTAGGTGCCGTCGGCCGTGCGGTACGGCGCGGGGTAGCCCATGCCCGCCATCTGGGCGAGGTGGCTGTCGGCCGTCGTGGTGATCGCCGACTTGATCGCCGCGACGTCCGCCGCGGGCAGGTCGGTGGGCACCAGCGCGAGGGTGATGTCACCGAGCGCGCCCGTCGACCCCCAGTCGAAGCCGTGGGTGGTGAAGCTGACGCCCCGGTAGAGGGAGGATCCGGTGACGTCGGTGCGGTACCCGCTCTTGCCGGTCGTCGCGAAGAGCTCCGCGGCCGCCCAGTAGAACTCGTCGGTCACGGTGCTGTCGGCGTAGGTCCCGCCGCCGGTGCCGTCGTTCGGGTCGGCGAGCACGTTCGGGTTGGCCTTCGCCGCCGCGTAGGCCTTCTCGGCCGCCGCGAGCAGCTTCGCCGAGTACGCCGGGTCGATGGTCTTCCACAGCCGGGACGCCTGCGCCGCGACCGCGGCCATGTTCAGCGTGGCCGCCGTGCTCGGCGGGGAGAGCCGGCGCGGCTGGCTGTCCAGCTCGGGCCGGGTCGGCAGCGCGGTCCACGCCGCGTCGTGGATCTTGTGGTGCACCATGCCCGCCTGCGGCTTGCCGTCGGGCACCTGCATGGAGAGCAGGAAGTCGACCTCCCAGCGGGCTTCGTCGAGGATGTCGGGGACGCCGTTGGCCCGCTCGGGGATGGCCAGCTTCCCGTCGCCCAGCGCGCTCGCGTCGCCCAGCTTCAGCGCGCGCTCGTACTCGTCGAGCAGCTCCCAGGTGGCGATGCCGCCGTTGACGACGTACTTGCCGTGGTCGCCCGCGTCGTACCAGCCGCCGCGCACGTCGAGGGTGTAGCCGCAGTTCAGGTCCGAGCGGCAGGGGACGTTGTTGTCACCCTGGTTCGGCGCCACGTTGACGTGGCCCGCGGGCCGCGCGTAGTTCGCCCCGACGTACTGGGCGTCGATCGCGATCCCGCTGCGCTGGTGGTAGAAGAAGGCCAGCGCGTCGTAGCGCAGTTTCTTGAGCCCGTCCGCGGAGATGTCGAACGGGAAGCTGGTTTCGGAACCGACGGCGAGGGTGTAGCCGGTGCCCGCGGTGTCGTAGGCGGAGAAGTCGATGTCGTGGACGTTCTCGCCGGAGGGGGCGTCCGCGCCGCGGGGCCGCGTCTGGCCGGTGGTGACCGCGGTGCCGGCGGCGTTGCGCAGCGTCCACGTCACCGGCGTCGCCGAGCTGCTGATCAGGGTGGCGTGCTTGGGCAGGCCGGGGGTGTAACTCTCCTGGTTCACCCGGATGCCGCTGGTGGGTGGCAGGCCGCCGGGCGGGATCACCCCGCCGATCAGCGAAATGTTGTCCAGGCAGACGGTGTTGTTCGCGGCCTGGCCGCCGAACCAGAAGGCCAGCTGGCCGTTGCCGGCGCCCGGGAAGTCCAAAGTGGACGTGAAGGTGACGGTGAAGTGCTGGGTGGCCGGCGTGACCGTCAGGTCCGTCCGGGAGATCTGCCGGTAGGGCGAGACGGCCTCGCCGGAGACGGCGGAGATCTGCTGGGTGGTCGTCGCGTGGGCGTCGAACTTCAGCGTGTACTGCTGCCCCGCCTCGAACGGGACGCCGTTCTGGCCGACGAGGGCGTCGTAGCCGTTGACCGTGCCGCCGGTGACGTCGGTGCAGAACTCACCGCCGGTGACGCGGCCGGTGGTCCCGGACCCGGCCCACCAGGGGTCGAGGGTGCCACTGGCGAAGGTGCCGTTGAGCAGCCGCTCGTAGTCCGCGGCCGACGCGGGCACGGAGCCCGTTGTCACCCCGAGCGTCGTCACCGCCAGTAACACCAAGGCAGCCCGGAATCTTCTTGCCCGCATTCCATCTCCTCGTCGTTGAGCCCGGCGGAAGTTGGGAGCGCTCCCAGGCAAGGGACTGTAATCATCCGTGCGCGCCTTTGGCAATGATCGCGGGAGGAGGCTGGACGCGATACCTGCGTTCGTCTATACATACGTGGGCCACCGGGTCGGTGCCGCGAAAATTTTCGGAAAGTTTCACGGCGCCCGGTGCACCCGGAACTGTTAACGCTAACTCTCGGTCCGCCCGTCCGGAAAGGGGCGACGATGCCCGCTCGAACCCGTTCACGGATCCTGCACTTGTTCACCGCGGCGGCCGCCGCGGTGTCGTTGTCCGCCGCGGTGCCGGCCGCCGCCGTCGCCGCGCCCGGGAGCCCGGCGGTGACCCCGCCGCTGGGCTGGAACAGCTGGAACAGCTTCGGCTGCAACCCCAGCGAGTCCACCATCCACCAAGCGGCCGACGCGATGGTCTCCTCCGGCATGCGCGACGCGGGCTACCAGTACGTCGTCGTCGACGACTGCTGGTTCGACCCGCAGCGCGACGCCCAGGGCAATTTGCGTGCCAACGCGTCGAAGTTCCCCAGCGGCATGAAGGCCCTCGGCGACTACATCCACGCCCGCGGCCTGAAGTTCGGCATCTACCAGGTGCCCACCGACCGCACGTGCGCCCAGCGCACCGGCACCTACCCCGGCTCCACCGGCAGCCAGGGCCACGAAGCTCAGGACGCCCGCACGTTCGCCTCCTGGGGCGTCGACTACCTGAAGTACGACTGGTGCTCCCCCGCCGGCACCCGGGACGAACAGGTCAGCCGCTTCGGCCTGATGCGCGACGCCCTGCGCGGCACCGGACGGCCCATCGTCTACAGCATCAACCCCAACAGCTACCACGCCATCACCGGCGACAAGTACGACTGGGGCCAGGTCGCCGACCTGTGGCGCACCACCGAAGACCTGCTCGACATCTGGCAGAACGGCAACACCAACAGCTACCCGATGGGCGTCGGCAACGTCCTCGACGTCACCGCCCCGCTGGCCGCGCAGGCCGGTCCCGGGCACTGGAACGACCCGGACATGCTCGTCGTCGGCCGCCCCGGTCTGTCGCTGACCGAATCCCGCGCCCACTTCGCGCTCTGGGCACTGATGGCGGCGCCGCTCATGGCGGGCAACGACATCCGCACGATGTCCGCGGACATCAGTGCCGTGCTGCGCAACCCGCGCCTGCTGGCGGTCGACCAGGACCGCCTCGGCGCCGGCGGCCGCCGGGTCCGCGACGACGGCAACGTCGAGGTCTTCGCCAAGCCCCTGTCCGACGGGTCCGTCGCCGTCGGCCTGCTCAACCGCGGCAGCGGCACGACGACCATCAGCACCACCGCGGCCCAGATCGGGCTGTCCGGAACGTCGTTCACCCTGACCGACCTGTGGACCGGCGGCACTTCGACGTCCGGTGGCACGATCAGCGCGAGCGTGCCCGCCCACGGCGTCGCCGCCTACCGCGTCTCCGGCGGCACCCCGCTCGCCGCCACGACGTCGCGGCTGCGCGGCACCGGCTCGAACCGCTGCCTCGACGTCGACAACGCCTCCACCGCCTCCGGCGCGGGCACGCTGATCTGGGACTGCCAGACCGCCGCCAACCAGCTGTGGACCACCTGGGAGAACGGCGAAATCCGCGTGTTCGGCGACAAGTGCCTCGACGGGACCACCAGTGGGACCCGCGTCTTCAGCCGCTCGTGCACCGGCCAGGGCAACCAGCAGTGGACGCTCGGCTCGGACGGCACTATCCGCAATGTCCAATCAGGACTCTGCCTGGACGTCGAAGGCGCCGCGACCGCCAACGGGTCCCGCGCGATCCTGTGGTCCTGCAACGGCCAGGCGAACCAGAAGTGGAGCCGCGTCTGACCCGAGCCGGGTGATCCACGCGCGAAAAGCCGCGACCGAGTTTCGGTCGCGGCTTTTCCGCTGCGCCGGGTGGGACCGGCACACCGGATCTCCCGGTGGCCGGGTCCCACCCGTGCCGGCGTCGGCACCAGGTCGCTGCGTGCCCGGGACGGGGAACCGGAGTGTGCAGCTCGCTCCCTGTTCCGGGCACGCCGCACGACCTCGGGCGCGGCGCCGGATCCCGCGCCCTCGGCCGGCTTCCGCACACACCACGGGCGGCCGGGGCGCGGCGGCTCAGTGACCCTGGCTGGTGCCACCGTCGGCGAGGCCGCCCGAGGCGCAGTTGTACGGGGACTCGCCGCTGGCCTCGTGCTCGCCCGGCGACAGGATCGGCACGCCGATGCCGTTGAGCGAGTCGTGGATCGGCACCTGGACGCCCAGCACGTTGACGTCGTTGCCGCACACGCCGAGCGTGCCGTTGACGTTGTGCAGCACGTCGGTGTTGTTCAGGTTGAGCAGGCCGAGCTGGCCGGTGTGGCCACCGTGGTGGTCGTGGCCGTCCGGCGTACCGGCGGCCGCGACGCCACCGGCCAGGAACGCGCCGGCCGCCATGGCAGCCGTGACGAAACCAACCTTCTTCAGCATTTGTTCTCCTCGATCAGTCGGTGCATCGGACAGGACGGCGGCGAGGTGTGTGTTTCTCCGTCCCGCGTGGGGAAAACGTACTGAGAGAATGGGGACGATTCCACTTCGGGCCACCATCGGGTGCGTAGCGCAGGCGGCTGACCGGCAATTATCGACTCGATCGGGTCAGTGAGGTTTGGCGCGGACAAATCGTTTCGCCGGAAACGAACCTCATTCGCACACTCGTTCATACCCGAATCACCCGGAGAACCGCAACGGAAACCGGCCCGAAGCCGTAGGCTCGATCTCACGGAACCCGTTCCCCTCGACCCCGGGAGCGGGTATCCGGCTGGTGAACCGGCGAGGTGTGAACCCCTCAGCCGAGCCCGCAGCCGGGCGACGCACGACCTCGCCGGTTCCCAGCCATCGCCGGACTTTTCCCGCACAGCAAAAAGCCGCCGCACGGAACGGATCCGTGCGGCGGCTTCAGGGCCGCGAACGACTCAGTCGCCCTGGCTGGTGCCGCCGTCGGCGAGCCCGCTGGACGCGCAGTTGTACGGCGACTCGCCCTCCGCCGCGCTCGCGCCCGGCGACAGGACCGGCACGCCGAGGCCGTTGAGCGAGTCGTGGACCGGCACCTGGACGCCGAGCACGTTGACGTCGTTGCCGCAGAACCCGAGCGTGCCCTGGACGTTGTGCAGCGCGTCGGTGTCGTTCAGGTTCACCAGGCCGACCTGGCCGGTGTGGTCGTAGCCCTGGAGCTCGTCAGCCGGCGTTCCGGCGGCCGCGATCCCGCCGGTGACGAATGCCCCGGCCGCCATGGCCGCCGCGACGAAACCGATCTTCTTCAGCATGGAATCTCCTCGAATAAGACAATTGCCGAAGGCGGCACCCACTGCATTTCCCCGCCTCGGTGGGAAAAACGTACTGACGGGCCGCCGGGCGTTCCAGCCGGTTCACCGATCGTGTGGGGTGCGCGAACCCCTGACCGGGGTTCACATAGCTCGAACGGGTGGCCCGCCGGAAGCAGTCCGCGAGGGCCGCCCGGCGGCGACCCGGGTGATCACCGAACCGTTACTACGCAACGTGTTCCGCCGATCGGAACTCTCCGATGCGTCACGCTTTGGGGTTGCTCCCCTCTCGCAGATCGATCTCGGAGCGTGACGAATTCCCGAACTCCATCCTTCGAAAGTGAAGCCACTTCCGCGTTCCTACGCTTCACCCGATCACCCGGTGCGGGACGTGAGGAGTGGTTCGTGGTGGATTACGCGGTGCTCGTGGCGTCCGCGGTGTTCTACGCGGTGGGGATCGTCGCGCAGAGCGTCGCCGCGCGGCGGGCCGGCAACCGGCCGGGCGCGGGACTGGGCCTGCTGGCCCGGCTGGCCGTCGATCGCCTGTACCTGCTCGGTTTCGCCGGTCAGGCGGGCGGTTTCGCGCTCGCGTTCTTCGCGCGGGCGTCCCTGCCGCTGTACCTGGTCCAGGCCGCGTCGTCGTCGGCCATCGGGCTGGCGACCGCGTTCGGCGTCGCCGTCCTCGGCTGGCGGATCCGCACCGGGGAAGCGATGACGCTGGTGCTGCTGGCTTCCGGGCTGGTCGTGCTGGCCGGGTCGTCGTCGGCGTCGGTCGCCACGGACCTCCCGCCGGCCGGCGTCGCCGCGCTGGCGGCCGTGGTGCTCGGGATCGGGCTGGCCATGGTCCCCGCGGGCCGGGCGGGGACGTTCCTGCCGGCCGCCGTCCTGTCCGGCGTCGCGTTCGCCGTCGTGGCGGTCGCCAGCCGGACGCTCGCGCACCTCGATCTCGCCACCCTGCCGGGAAATCCGCTGACCTGGCTGATGCTCGCGGCCGCGGTGCTCGGCCAGGCTTCGATGGCGGGCGCCCTGCAGCGCGGGCCCGCGGCGGCGGTCGTGGCCACCGCCGACGCGACCACGATCGTGCTGGCGTCGGTCACCGGCATCGCCGTCCTCGGCGACCACGTCGTCGGCGGGCGGGGGCCCTGGGTCGCCACCGGGCTCGCCGTCGTCGTGTGCGGTGTCCTGCTGCTGGGCATGCAGTCGCGCGCCACCGCGCCCGCCCTCGCGGGAGAAGCCGCGTGACGCCGCGGCCGCTCGCGAGCGTCTCGGTCGACCTCGACAACCTGTGGGCCTACCTCAAGACCCACGGTGATCCGGCGTGGCGGGACCGGCCCAGCTTCCTGCCGTCCGCGGTGCCGCGGCTGCTCGAGATCCTCGGCGACCAGGGCCTGACGACGACGGTCTTCGTCGTGGGGGCCGACGTCGTCCGCGAGGACGGCGCCAAGGCGGTCGCCGAGATCGCCGCGGCCGGGCACGAGGTGGCCAACCACTCCTTCGGCCACGAACCCTGGCTGCACCGCTACTCCCGCGAGCGGCTCGAGGACGAGCTCGTCCGGACCGAGGAGGCGATCACCGCCGCGGGCGCACCCCGGCCGAGCGGGTTCCGCGGCCCGGGCTACAGCGTCACGCGGGACCTGGTCGAGCTGCTCGCCGAGCGCGGCTACGCCTACGACGCCAGCACGCTGCCGACGTGGATCGGCCCGCTGGCCCGCGCCTACCACAACCGCACGGCGAAAGCCGCGGAAGAAGGAGCGGCCGAGCTGTTCGGCGGCGTCTCCCGGGTGCTGGCGCCGGTGCACGCCTACCGCTGGCAGACGGGCGCGGGCAGCGCGCTGGTGGAGCTCCCGGTGACGACGATGCCGCTGCTGCGGACGCCGATCCACGGCTCGTACCTCCTCCAGCTGCACGAGGTCTCGCCGCGGCTGGCCCGCGGGTACTTCCGCGCGGCGCTGCGGCTCTGCCTCGCCCGCGGGGTGTCGCCGTCGCTGCTGCTGCACCCCACCGACGTCCTCGGCGCCGCCGACGCGCCCGGCATGGAGTTCTTCCCCGGGATGGCGGCACCGGGCGCGCGGAAGGCGGCCTGGCTCGGCTGGGTGCTTTCCGCACTGCGCGAGCACTTCGACGTCGTCGGCACCGGGGAGTACGTCGGCCGGGCGACCGTGCGGCGGACCCGGCCGGTGACCAGGTTGGACGTCGGGAGATGACCCTCCTCGTCAGGCCTTCCCGGCGCGAAACCCGGGAAACGGCCCTGCTGCGGGTGCTCGCGTGCGCGACCGTCGCGTGCGCACCGGTCGAGGGCTACCTGACGGCCGTGCAGAGCCAGCTCGGCAAGGTGGCGCCCGCCCTGCTCACCGTGGCCTGGCTGGCCGTGCGGATCCGACGGCGGCAGCTGCCCCGCCCGACGCCGTTGCACGCCGTTCTCGCGCTGCTCGCCGTCGTGCTGGCGGCGACCGCGTCCGCGCACGCGGCGGGCCCGTTCACCGCGGAGTACACCGTGCGCTGGCTGCCGTTCCTGGTGGTCACCGCGGTGCTCGCGGACGTCGCGAGCCGGGAGGTCCCGCTCCGATGGCTGCTGGTGGCGGCGGCCGCGGGCGCCACCGTCGCCGGCGCGGGCGCCCTCTACAGCCTGGTCGCCGAGGGCGAAGCCCGCGCGAGCGGGCCGCAGCCGGACCCGAACGACCTGGCCTACTTCCTCGTCGCGGCGGTCCCGCTGCTCGCGGCGCTGCACCGCCGGGGCCGGGGTGCCGCGTTGACGATCGCGGGCATCGTCCTGGTGGCCGGCGCGACGGCGACGTTCTCCCGCGGCGGCGCGCTCGGCCTGGCCGCCGCGGTCGGCTGGCTGCTGGTGCGCCGCGTGCTGCCGTGGCGGGTGCTCGCCGCCGCGGGCGCGGCGGTCGCCGCCCTGGGCCTGGGCGCGTGGGCGTTCGCCGGGCCGCAGCTGGACCGGGCCCTGCAGGAGAAAAGCTTCATCGCGGCGTCCAATGTGGACACCCGCGAGCTGCGCTGGCAGGCGGCGGCCCGGATGCTGACCGCCCACCCGGTGCTCGGGGTCGGCCCCGGCGGGTTCCGCGAGCACTACGCCGCCGAGTCGCACGACGCCGAGGTCGACGAGCAGACCCCGGTGGCGCACAACATGTACCTCGAGGTCGCCGCGGAGCTCGGCCTGCCCGGGTTCGCGCTGTTCGCCGGGGTGGTCGGCACCGCCGCGGTGGCGAGCGAGCGGACCGTCCGGCTCGCCGGCCCCGGACCGCGGCGGACGGAAGCGGTCGCGATCCAGGCGTCGCTGCTCGCCGTGCTGGTCACCTCGACGTTCCTGTCCGAGCAGTACTACCTGCCGTTCTGGTCGCTGGCCGCGCTCGCCGTCGCGGCCGAGGCCCGGGTCCACCGAGAAGGAGAGAGAGGCGCCGATGCGGGTCATGCACGTGATCAGTGAGATGGGGGCCGGCGGCGCGGAGACGCTCGTGGCCGGCATGGTGGCCCGCGGCGAGGAGTACGGCTGGGTGTCCGCCGTCGCGAGCGGCGGGGGCTTCCGCGCCGACGCACTGGCCGCGGCCGGGACGCCGACGTTCCCCGTGCCGCTCGCCCGCCGCAGCAAGGCGGGTGTGCTGAAGGCGGCCTGGGCCACCCGCCGCGCGGTCGCGCGGTTCCGGCCCGACGTCGTGCTGGCCCACAACGTCGGCGCGAGCCTGGTGGCGCGGCTCGCGCTCGTACCGGGACGGCGGCCGGTCACCGTGTTCCACGGCGTCGCCGACGACGACTACCCCGCCGCGGCCCGGATCCTGTGCCGCACGTCCGAGGTGGTCGTCGCGGTCTCCGAGGCCACCGCGGAGAAGGTGACGACGTCGGGCCTGCAGCGGCCGGTGGTGATCCCCAACGCGGTGTTCCCCCGGCCGCCGGTGTTCGGCCGCGCGGAGGTCCGTGCGTCCCTGGGTGTCCCGGAGCGGACGCCGGTCGCGCTCTGCCTGGCCCGGCTCGAACCGCAGAAGCGCCACGACGTGCTGCTGGACGCGTGGGCCGCGGTCGACGGCGACGCCGTGCTGTGGCTGGCCGGCGACGGCAGCCTGCGTCCGGACCTGGAGCGCCGGGCACAGGCCCTGGGCCGCCGGGTCGAGTTCCTCGGCACCCGCGCGGACGTCCCGGACCTGCTCGCGGCGGCCGACGTCACCGTGTTGACCAGCGACTGGGAGGGCCTGCCGCTGGCGGTCCTGGAGTCGATGGCGGCCGGACGGCCGGTGGTCGCGACGGACGTCGGCGGGATCGGCGCGGTCCTCTCCGGCGGCGGCGGGATCGTGGTGCCGCCGGGGGATCCGGCCGCGGCGGCCGCGGCGCTGAACACGCTGCTGTTCGACCCGGCGGCGCGGGAAGCCGCCGCGGCCGAAGGAATCCGGGCCGTCGAACGCGACTACGACCCGCACACGCTCATGAAGTCCTACGACGAACTGCTTCGAGGTGCCCGATGAAGTCCCGCAGTGTGGTCTCGAGCGTCGCCGCGGCGCTGCTGGTGGGGGCGCTGGTGTTGCTCGTCGGCGTGACGCGCGCCGAGGAGTACCAGGGCCGGGTGAGCCTGCTCGCCGCCCCCGCCGCGGCGGACGGTGCTCCCTACGGCGAAGTCGTGTCGCTGGCGTTGCCGGCGCTGGTCGAGCTGGCCCGCAGCCCGTCGGTGCTGCAGGCGGCGGCGCCGGTGTCCGGCTACGGCCCCGACGAGCTGGCCGGGCACGTGTCGGTCGAGCTGGTCCCGGCCTCGGGACTGGCGCGGCTGTCGGTGCGGGCGCCGTCCGCGGAGCGGGCAGGCGCGACGGCGATGGCACTGGCCAAGGCGATGATCGACGCGGATCTGCTGGCACCGGCCGGGAAGCTGCGGACGCTGGACGCGCGGCCGGAGGTGATCACGGTGGCCCCGGACGTCCCGCTGGTGGCCGGGCTGGCGCTGGTGGGCGCGGTCGCGGCCGGGCTCGCGACGGCGGCTCTGCGCCGCCTGGCCCCCGGCGCCGGTCCGAGCCCGGTGCGCCGGGCGCTGGCCGCGGCGGGGGTTCGGCGCCCGGTGGCCGTCCTGCGCGAGGAGGACCCGTCGGCAGCGGACCGGCTGGCGGTGCTGTGCCGCGCGGCCGGGCGGCCGGTCCGGGTGCTGCCGGTGACACCGGAGCTGACCGAGACGGCGGCCAAGCTGGCCGCGGGGTTGCCGGAGGAGAGCGGCGCGGGCGCTTCGGTGGTGGCCGTGACGCCGGCCGGGCGGGACCAGGCCGGCCTGACGGCGACGGTGGGCGTGCTGGCGGCGGACGCGGTGCTGGTGGCGGTGGTGCTGGCATGACCGCGAAGCAGGACATCGCTCCTGGGCAGCAAGGCATGTCGTCGAAGCAGCGGCTCGTCCTGCTCCTCGCGACCCTCGCCGGAGCCGTGAGCGCCTGGCACGCCATCTCCCCGTCGTGGCAGGTCCCGCTCCCCACCCCCGCCGTCGCCGGCGAAGAACGTCTCCAGGACTTCCGCGACGCCCTCTACTTCCCCATCCGCGAACTGTTCGCCGGCGGCAACCCCTACGACCCCGCCGCGATGTTCGCGCAGTGGCCGGTGCGCCAGAGCTTCAACCTCTACCAGCCCTACCACCTGCTGCTGCACGCCCCGTTCGCGCTCCCCGGCTACCGCGTCGGCGCCGTCGCGTTCACCCTCTTTTCGCTGCTGCTGCTCATCGCGCTCGCCGCGCTGACCGCGCACGCCGTCCGGCGGTACGTCCCGGTTCCGTTCGCCGTCACCACCGCCGTCGTCTCGGCGCTGCTGGTGACCAGCCAGGTCGGGAAGGCCCAGCTCTACGTCGGCCAGATCAACCCGCTGGTCGCCCTCGGTGCCGCCGGTGCCCTGCTCGCCCGGCGCGACCGGCCCGGCTGGGCGGCCGCCGCCCTCGCGCTGGCCTGGCTCAAGCCCCAGTACGGCTTCCCGCTGGCCGTCCTCCTGTTCGCCCGCGGCTCGCGGCGGGTCGCCGTGCTCGGCACCGCCATCGCCGCGGCCGCCAGCCTGCCGGTCGTCGTCCTCCTCGTGGTGCGCGGTGGCGGCGTCGGGTCCTTCCTCGACGTCATCGCGGCCAACCTCACCCACGCCCGCGGCACGTCCTACGGCGCGGTGGATTCCGTGACCGCCCAGCGCATCGACGTCGCCGCGGTGCTCTTCCGCGTCACCGGGTGGACGCCCTCCGAGCTGGTGGTGCTGGCCGGTGTGCTCGTCGCGAGCGCGCTGCTCGTCCGGAGGGCGAAAGAGCCCGTCGCCGATCTGCTGACCATGCTCGCCGTCGTGGCCTGCGTCGTGCACCAGCCCGGTGACGTGCTGATCGCCGTGCCCGCGATGGCCGTGGTGGCCGCGCTGTGGTGGCGCCACCGCGGTGAGCCGGGCTGGGGTGCGGCCGGACTGGCCGTGGCCGCGCTCGCCGTCCCCTTCGCGCATCTGTACCTAGTGGACTCCGCGGTGGCATCGGTGTTCGGGTCGCGGACGGCGGTGACCGTGGACGGGGTCGCCGTGGTCGTCGCGTGGGCCCTCGCGGTGGTCGCCGCCAGGAGGACAGCGTGACGACCGCGCTCGGGACCCGCGCGGTCCGCGGCTCGCTGTGGCTGGGCGTGGTCAACCTCGTCAGCAAGAGCAGCCAGATGCTGGTCACGCTGGTGCTGGCCGCGCTGCTCACCGAAGGGCAGCTCGGCGCCGTGGCGCTCGCGGTGGCGCTGGTGAACCTCGGCCAGGTCGTCCAGTCGATCGGGGTCTACGACGTCATCGGCCGCACCGAACGCGACCCGCGCCGGACGGCGGGCACGGTGCTCACGCTGAGCGTCGGCGCCGGCGTCGTCCTGTCCGCCGCGTTGGTGGCCGCGGCCGGCCCGCTCACGGCGTTGCTCGGCACGCCGGACGCCGCCGGGCTGGTCCGGCTGGCCGCGCTCGGCCTGCCGTTCTCGGCGGCGGGCGGGGTGCAGATGGGCCTGATGCACCGGGAGCTCGACTTCCGGCGACGGCTGCTGCCCGACGGCGGGAGCGCGGTGCTGGGGGCGGCGCTGACCGTCGCGCTCGCCGCGTGCGGGGCCGGGCCGCTGTCGCTGGTGCTCGGCCTGCTGGCCACGGCGGTGACGCAGCCGCTGCTCGGCGCGCTGGCCCGCGGCGGGGTCCGGCCGTGCTGGGACACCGCGGCCGCGCGCGAGGTGCTGGGCTGGGTGGCCGTGGTGGGGCCGGCCGCGGTGGTGGGGGCGCTGCTGGTCAACCTCGACTACTTCGCGGTGGGGCACGTGCTCGGGCCGGACGCGGTCGGCGTCTACTCGCTGGCGTACCGGCTCGCCTGGGTCCCGTACATCATGGTGGCGGTCGTGCTCGGCGCGGTCGCCTTCCCGGTGTTCACCCGGCTGCGGCGCGAAGGGACACCGCTCGGCGGGGCGGTCACGCGGTTCACCCGCGCGGTCCTCGTGGTGACGGGCGGCCTGTACCTGGCGCTCGCGGTCCTCGCCGGCCACGTCGTGCTGCTCGGTGCGCGGTGGGCGGGCGCGGCCGGCCCGCTGGTGCTGTTGTCCGGCTACGGCCTGGGCGTCTGCCTGCTGCAGATCTGGTACCAGGCGGTGAAGGCGACCGGGCACGTCCGGCGGTACCTCGCGCTCGAGACGACGCACCTGGTGCTGCTCGCGGCCGGGCTGGCGGTGCTGACCCACGCCGGGATCGGGGCGGTCGCCGCGGTCCAGTGCGGGGCGGCGTGGCTGGTGGTGCCGCTCGCCTGGCGGGTGCTGGCCGGGCTGGGGGTGGCGCCGCCGGTGGCGGAGCTGGGCGGGATGGCGCTGCGGGTGGCGCCGGCCTGCGTCGCGGGCGCGGTGCCGGCGGTGGTGCTGGACCGGTGGTGCGGGGACTCGCTGCCGGGGGTGGTGGCCGAGGCCGCGGTCCTCGTCGCCGGGTACGCCGGGGCCACCCTGCTGCTGCAGCGGACCGCGCTCGCCGAACTCCGCGGTGGCGGCCTCCGGTGAAGCCGCCCGACGCCGCCCGGCCTGCCCACTCCGCCCTTCCCACCCTCGCCGAACAGCGCCCGGGAGCCCTCCGGTGAAGCTCGTCCACGTCTCCCAGCCGGTGACCGCGGGTGTCGCCGTGGTCGTGCTGGAGCTCGCCGTGGCCCAGCGGGACCGCGGCTGGTCCGTCACGATCGCCTGCCCGCCGTCCGGCTGGCTCGCCGGCCGCGCCCGGGCCCTCGGGATCGAGGTGCGCGGCTGGACCGCCCGCCGCGCGCCCGGCCCCGGCTCGCTCGCCGAGGCGCGGCGGCTGCGGCGGCTCCTGGACGACCTCGACCCCGACGTCGTCCACCTGCACAGCTCCAAGGCCGGACTGGCCGGGCGGCTGGCGGTGCGCGGCCGCCGTCCGACGGTCTTCCAACCGCACCTGTGGTCCTTCGAGACGGCCGGCGGGCCGCTGCGCCGCGCGTCCGCCGCGTGGGAGCGCTTCGCGTCCCGGTGGACCGACCTGCTCGTCTGCGTCAGCGACGACGAACTGGCCGCCGGGCGGGCCGCCGGGGTGAGCGCCGAAGCGGAGGTCGTCTGCAACGGCGTCGACACGACCCGGTTCGTCCCCGGCGACCGGGCGGCGGCGCGACGGCGGCTCGGCCTGCCCGACCACGCGCCGATCGCCGTCTGCCTCGGCCGGCTCGCCGAGCTGAAGGGCCAGGACCAGCTGCTGACGGCGTGGCCGGCGGTGCTGCGGCGGCTGCCGGACGCGCGGCTCGTCTTCGCCGGCGACGGGCCCATGGGCCCGGTCTGGCGCGAGCGGCACCCGGTCGCGGGGCACGCGTCCGTGCGCTGGCCGGGGCACACCGACGAGCCGGCGGCCTGGTACACCGCCGCGGACGTCGTCGTCCTCCCCTCGCGGGCCGAAGGCATGGCGCTGGTGCCGCTGGAAGCCATGGCGTGCGCGCGGCCGGTCGTCGCGTTCGACGTCGGCGGGATGCGCCAGAGCGTCGCGGACGCGGGCGCGGTGCTGCCGCCCGGCGACACCGGCCTGCTCGCCGAGGCCGTCGCCGCGCGCCTCGCCGACCCCGGGCTGGCGCGGCGGGAAGGCGAGCGCGGCCGCCGCCGTGTGGAACTGTCCTTCGACCGGGGGCGGATGACCGACCAGATCGCCGCCCTCGTCGACAAACTCACCCCGTCGGAGCGTCTCTCGTGACCCGCATCGCCTATCTGCTCACCCAGGACCGCGGCGGCCCGGTGGACGTCACCGTCCGCCTGGCCGCGACGCTGGCCGCCGACGGCCACGACGTCCGGGTCTTCGGGCCGGTGCCCGCGCGGGGAGCCGCGCTGGTTTCCGGCCACCACGAGGAAATCGCGGTGGCCGACAAGGAAGACCTCGCGGCGGCGGGCCGGGCCCGGGCGGCCCTGCGGGCGTGGCGGCCCGACGTCGTGCACGCGCAGGACCGGCGCGCGGGGCTGGTGATCGCCGGCCTGCGGTTCGCCCGCGGCCCCTGGCCGGCACTGGTCCAGACCTACCACGGCGTGCCCGACGACGTCGCGGAGCCGTGGTTCCGGGGTGCGCGCGGCGCGGCCGGGCCGTCGGCGTACACGCGGGCGGTGCTGGCCGCGGACGCCGTCGTCGCTCGCGTCCTGGACCGGACGATCGTGCCGGCGGCGGCGATGGGGGCCTTCCTGCGCCGTCGCCTGCGGGTGCCCGCCGGGCGGCTGGTGCACGTCGACAACTGCGTCTCCCCGGCCTCGCCCGCTCCCCCGCGCGGGCCGGTGCGGCACCTGGTCTTCGCCGGGTTGCTGGTGGAGCGCAAGGGAATCCTGGACCTGCTGGCCGCGTTGTCGCGGCCGGGGGTGCTGCCGGCCGACGCGCGGCTGACGGTGGTCGGCGACGGCCCGGAGCGCGCGGAGGCGGAGCGGGTGGCGGCGCGGCCGCCGCTGGCCGGGCGCGTGACGTTCCTCGGCTTCCGCCCGGACGTCCCCGACCTCCTCGCCGGCGCGGACGCGCTGGTCCTCCCGTCCACAATGGAGCAGCAGCCGCTGGTGGTGGCCGAGGCGATGGCCGCGGGCAAGCCGGTCCTGGCGACCGCGACCGGCGGCGTCCCCGCCATGCTCGACGTCCCCGGAGCACCGGCGTTCCTGGCCCCACCGGGCGACGTCCCGGCCCTCGCCTCGTGCCTGCGCGCGCTGTTCGCGGAACCGGACCCGGCCCGCCTCGGCCGTCTCCTCGCCGAACGCGCCCACGCCCGCTACCGCCCGGAGACCTGCGCCCGCCGTCACCTGGACGTCTACGACCACCTGACCGGATCGCGCCGCCCCGCCCATCACGCGTGATGCCCCTTCAGTCACGCGAGAAGCCTCTCCAGTCACGCGAGATTCCCTTCCGGTCACGGACTTCGCGTGATCCGAGCCGGAACTCGCGTGACTGGAGGCGGAACTCGTGGAGTTGCCCCGGTGAGGCGGACACGGGGTTTAGGCAGCTGAGGCCTGAGTGTAGTGGTTGATTCGTGCTTCGGCTGGGGTGTTCTGGCCGATGGTGGAGTGCAGCCGGTTGTGGTTGTAGTAGCGCAGCCAGGTGAAGATGTCGTGGCGGGCTTCGGCGCGGGTGCGCCAGATCGAGACACCGATTTCGGTTTTGAGGGTGGCGAAGAAGGCTTCGGCGACGGCGTTGTCGTAGCAGGACCCGACCCGCCCCACCGACGGGCGGATCTTCTTCTCGGCGAGCGCGGTCCGGAACTGGCCGGAGGTGTACTGGACGCCGCGGTCGGAATGAAACACCGCGTCAGGATTGATCAGGCCGCGGGCGGTCGCCAACGTGATGGCGTCGCAGACCAGGTCGGTGCGCATGTGGCCAGCCATCGCGTGCCCGACGACCTCACGGGTGTGCAGGTCGATGACGGTGGCTAGGTAGAGCCAGCCCTCAAACGTGGGCAGGCAGGTGATGTCCCCGACCAGCCGCTGGCCCGGTTTCTCGGCGGTGAAGTCGCGGCGGATCAAGTCGGCCACCGGCGCGACCGGACCGGCGGCGGGGCGGGTGGTGGTGCGGCGTTTGCGGCGGGTGATCCCGGCCAGCCCGTGCTCGCGCATCAGCCGCTCCACCCGCTTGTGGTTCACGGTGTGGCCACGGCGGTGCAGCTCCGCGGTGATCCGCGGGACGCCGTAGGCGCCGCGGTGCTCGGCATGAATCCTGCCGATCAGGGTGACCAGCTCGGCCTCGGCCTCCGCCCGCCGGGCTCGGGCCTGCTCGGCGGCGACCCATTCGTGGAAGCCCTGCCGGCGCAGCCCCAGGACCTGGCACAACCGCTTCACGCCGTAGGTGGCGCGGTGTTCGGAGATGAACCGGTAGCGGTAGATCATCGATCCATCTCGCGCGCAAAATAGGCGGCCGCTTTCCGCAGGATCTCCTTCTCTTTCTGCAGCTCAGCGACCTGTTTGCGCAACCGCGTCACCTCATCGGCCACCGCCGGATCTTCTGCCGGCGGTCCGGCCTCGGCGGCCTGTTTGGCCACGTTGACCCACGAGCGCAGGGTTTCGTGGTTGACCCCCAGTTCGCGGGCGATCTGCCGCAACGGACGGTCACTTGTATTGACCAGCTCGATCGCGTCACGACGGAACTGCTCCGGATACTTCGACCTGCGAGACACCAGGACATCCTCCCTCCAGACCACTGTCTGGAATCAAGGTGTCCGGCCCCAGGGGGCAACTCCACGAGTTACGTCTTCAATCTCGCGAGTTACGGCTCCGATCACGCGGGATCCGGCCTTGGTCACGCGGGATCCGGGTCCGGTCACGGGTCCTCAGCCGCCGGCGATCCGGGACAGCGCCCCGAAAAACACGTCCGTGATCTTCGCCGGGTCCGGCGCGACGAACGCCTGTCCCCCGGTGGCCGCGGTCAGCTGGTCCAGTTCGCCCTTGTCCGCGTCCGGGCCGATGCCCACGCCGATCAGCGGGATCGGGCGGCGGGGGTCCTGCAGCTGCGCCAGCTCTTTCAGGAGGTCCTCGCGGGAAATCCCGCGCGGGTCGTCGTTGCGGCCGTCGGTCATCACGATCACCAGGTTCAACCGGCCCGGCTCCCACTCCCGGCGTGCCGTGCGGTACGTGTCGAGGACGCTGTCGTAGAGGCCCGTCCCGCCGTCCGGGGTGGCTCTCACCTGGTCCAGCTTCTCCAGGGCGCCGCTCGCCAGGTGCTGGGCGACCGAGGCCATCGGGAGCAGCTCGCGGTAGTCCTTGTCGCCGTCGAGGCGGGTCGAGAACGCCAGCATCCGCAGCTGGGTCGCCGGCTTGAACAGGTGCATCGCCTTGGCCGCCGCCTGCATCGTCACCTGCATGCGGTTCAGGTCCGTGCCCGGGACCTGGGCGTTCATCGAACCCGAGACGTCGACCAGCACCTGCACCCGGGCGCTCAGGTTGACGCCCGCCCACTGGTTGAGCAGCTCGTCGACGACCGGCGCGGGCGGGAGGTTCGCCGCCCGGATGCCCTGGGGCTGTACCCTCGGGTCGTCGGGGTGGCTGCGCAGTGCCTGGCCGCCCGCCGCGCGCAGGCCCGTGCGGGCGATCGCGTCCGCTCCCGTGTCGCCGAGCACCGCGTCGCGGAACGCGTCGACGATCGGGCGCTGCTGCGGGGTGATCCCGCCCAGCTCCGCGAACGGGTAGTCCAATGTGGGCACCGCCGGCGAGTACACGGCGACGAGCGGGGGCTTCGGGTCCTCGACGTTGTGGCGCAGCAGGGAGTTCTCCGACGCGGGGAACGCCGTGACCGCGGCCGTGCCGCCGCCGTCGCTCGAGCCCGGCAGCCGGGCGATCAGCTCGGTCTCGGCGCCGAGCGTGTTGGCCGAGAACCGCCGCAGCGTCGCCACGTAGGCCGCCGAGGGCTCGGGCGCCCCCTGGACGCTGTCCCGCAGCCCGAGCAGCGCCACCGCGCCGACGGCGTCGCGCGAAGGGTCGGACATCCCCGGCACCACACCCGGCGCGGCCAGCACCTCCGCCCAGGTCGGCACCCGGTCGGGCCAGCCGAGACCCTTGGCGACGTCCGCGGCGACCGCGAGCACCACCGGCGAGCTCGCCACCGACGCCCCGGTTTCGGGGACGTCGGAGGCACCGAGCTGGTGGGCGCGGCGCAGCGCGAGCGTGGAGTCGGGCACCCAGATCTGCGGCCGCGCGCTGCCGTCCGACAGGGCGAGCCGCTCGGCCGCCTGCGTCGCCTCCCGGGTCTGGATCTCGACGCTGCCGCACTGCAGGTCCAGACCGCGCGCGACGAGCGACAGCGCGGGCGCGATGTCCGCGGACGCGGTGACGAGGACCTTGGCGGGCTGCTCGCACGACGGCCGGGCACGCACGGTCGTCACCGTCACCCACGCGGCGGCTCCGAGGACGAGCACGAGACCGGTCGCGAGGGCGGGCACGAGCAGCCTGCGTCGTCTACCGTCGGAATGACGTCCCATCGGCGCGGCCTCTCTGCGCGAGGCGGGGTGGGATCAAGGTTATCCCGCAACGGACCACTCAAACGTGCGCCGGACGGCCTAACAAACCGTGAAGGCCGCACCGAGGGAGTCCCTCGGTGCGGCCTTCACGGACGGATCAGGTCTAGACCGGGATGACGGTCGGGACGATCATCGGACGGCGGCGGTAGGTGTCGGCCACCCAGCGGCCCACGACCCGGCGGACCGCCTGCGCGATCCGGTGCGTGTCCGTGATGCCCTCGGCCTCCGTGCGCGCCAGCTCCATCTCCACCAGCGGCACGACGGCGGCGAGCGCCTTCGGGTCGTCGGAGAAGCCGCGGCCGGACACCGTGGGGCTGCTGACCGCGCGGCCGGTGCTGGAGTCCACCGCGACGCTGATCGAGATGAACCCGCCCTCGCCGAGGACCAAGCGGTCCGACAGCGTCGACTCGCCGACGTCCCCGACCGACAGGCCGTCGACGTACACGTGGCCGACCTCGACGCGGCCGGTGCGGGACGCCTTGCCGTCGACCAGGTCCACGACGACGCCGTCCTCGGCGATGACCACGTTCTCCGGGGCCACGCCGGTGCGGATCGCCAGCTCGCCGTTCGCGCGCAGGTGCTTCCACTCGCCGTGCACCGGCATGACGTTGCTCGGGCGCACCGCGTTGTACAGGTAGAGCAGCTCGCCCGCCGACGCGTGCCCGGACACGTGCACCTTCGCGTTGCCCTGGTGGACGACGTTCGCGCCGAGCCGGGTCAGGCCGTTGACCACGCCGAACACCGCTGTCTCGTTGCCCGGGATCATCGAGCTGGCCAGCACGACCGTGTCGCCCGCGCGGATCGAGATCTGCCGGTGCTCGCCGCGCGCCATCCGCGACAGCGCCGAGAGCGGCTCGCCCTGCGAACCCGTCGAGACGAACAGGACCTTGCTCTCCGGCAGCGTGCTCGCCTGGTCGAGGTCGACCAGCAGGCCGTCCGGGACGTTCAGCAGGCCCAGCTCGGCCGCGATGCCCATGTTCCGGACCATCGAGCGGCCGACGAAGGCGATCCGGCGGCCGTGCCGGTGCGCGGCGTCCAGGACCTGCTGGACGCGGTGCACGTGGCTGGCGAAGCACGCCACGATCACGCGCTGGTCGACCTTGCGGATGACGTCGTCGAGGACCGGGCCGATGTCGCGCTCGGGCATGACGAACCCGGGCACCTCGGCGTTGGTCGAGTCGACGCAGAACAGGTCGACGCCCTCGTCGCCGAGCCGGGAGAAGCCGGCCAGGTCGGTGAGGCGCCCGTCCAGCGGGAGCTGGTCGAGCTTGATGTCGCCGGTGTGCAGGACCACGCCCGCCGGGGTGCGGATCGCGACCGCGAGGGCGTCCGGGATGGAGTGGTTGACCGCGAAGAACTCGAGGTTGAACACGCCGACGTCGCGGCGTTCGCCCTCGCGGACCTCGATCAGCTTCGGCCGCTGCCGGTGCTCCTTGGCCTTGGCCGCGAGCAGGGCGTTGGTGAACTTCGAGCCGTAGATCGGCAGGTCCGGCCGCAGGCGCAGGAGGAACGGGACGGCACCGATGTGGTCCTCGTGCCCGTGGGTGAGCACCAGGCCTTCGATGTCGTCGAGGCGGTCCTCGATCGCGCGGAAGTCCGGGAGGATCAGGTCGACGCCGGGCTGGTCGTCCTCGGGGAAGAGCACCCCGCAGTCGACGATGAGCAGCCGGCCGCCGTACTCGAAGACGGTCATGTTGCGCCCGACTTCGCCGATACCACCCAGCGCGACGATGCGCAGGGCTCCTTCAGGCAGTGCGGGCGGGGCGTTGGTGGGGCCTGGGCCGACGAGAAGTGAGCTCACCGAGGCAGGGTCCCAACGCTGGTGTGCGAGGTCGGCGCGACGTAGGCCGCTCGCGAGTCTGCTTGTGCCACCCGCTCACCATGCCAGTCCTGGGCCGCCGTGTCGCCCAGCGGCACGCCGCCCTGGGCAAGATCACCGGCGATCAGGGCCGTCTGCTCGGTGGTCGGGGCGACGATCGGCAGCCGCGGGTCGCCGATGTCGAAGCCGCGCAGCCGCAGCGCCGCCTTGCTGAACGCGACCCCGCCGACCCGCGACATCGCGCGCAGCACCGGCAGCATGCCGCGGTGGTTGGTGCGCGCGGTGGAGGTGTCGCCGTTCTCGTAGGCGTCGATCATCGCGCGGATCCGGCCCGCGACGACGTGACCGATCACACTCACCACGCCGACGCCGCCGACGGAGATCCACGGCAGGTTCAGGCCGTCGTCGCCGGAGTAGTAGGCGAGGTGGGTGTTGGCGATGACCTCGGAGCCGGCGATGAGGTCGCCCTTGGCGTCCTTGACCGCGACGATCCGGGGGTGCTCGGCCAGCCGCAGCAGCGTGTCGACCTCGATCGGGACGACCGAGCGCGGCGGGATGTCGTAGAGCAGCACGGGCAGCCCGGTGCTGTCGGCGACGGTGGTGAAGTGCGCGTACAGCCCGGCCTGGCTGGGCCGCGAGTAGTACGGCGTGACGACCAGGAGGCCGTGCGCCCCGGCTTCTTCGGCCTGCTTGGCCTGTTCGATGCTGTGCGCGGTGTTGTTGGTGCCCGCGCCGGCCACGACGGTCGCGCGGTCGCCGACGGCCTCGACCACGGCGCTGATGAGCTGCTGCTTCTCCGCGTCGCTCGTGGTCGGGCTCTCGCCGGTGGTGCCGTTGACCACGAGGCCGTCGTTCCCCAGCTCCACGAGGTGCTCGGCCAGCTCCTGCGCCCGCTTCAGGTCCAGCGCGCCGTCGGCGTCGAACGGGGTGGCCATCGCGGTGAGCACGCGCCCGAACGGCCGTCCGGGCGCTGCGGTAGGTGGGTTGGACATGGTGAGACGGTACCTCGCCGGTCCGACGAAAACCGCGTCGACCTGGTCACCAGGAGGATTTCCCGGAGCCGGCCGCTCGTCGCGGAACTTCTACTTGACCTTGGTCACGATCGGCGCGGAGATCGGGCCGCCGTCGGCCTTGGCGAGCACGCAGTAGAACTCGCGCGCCGGCTCTTGGCCCGGCTTCTCGGGCACGCTCTGCCACTCGCCCTGGGTCGGCACGAGCGCCCGGTACTTGAGGCTTTCGCGCTTGGCCTCCGGGACGATCGAGGAGCGGAACGCGGCCGCGCAGCGGGCTTCGGCGGCAGCGGTGACGGCGTCCAGGCCCGGGTAGGCGGCGACCTCGGCATCGCTGTCGGACCAGTTCGTGGTGCCGATGGCCTCCCCTTCGTCGTAGATCTCGAGGGTGTGGCTGTCCTTGCAGTCGCCGTGGTTCGCGTCGCTGATGATCCCGCCGTCCTGGACCTGGGCGTTGTAGCAGAGGTAGCTCGAGCGGACGTCCACGCCCATCTGGCCGTTGAGGCCGAAAGTCACGGTCGGCAGCTTCTGGGCGTCCGGGGTGGGGGTTTCGAAGGCCCTCCCCGCGAAGAAGCCGCCGACCAGGGCGGCCACGACCAGCACGGCGGCGGCCGTGAGCCACAGCGCGCGGTGGTCCTTCTTCGGCGGCTGCGGCGCGGGGGCGCCGAGCATCGCGGTGCCTCGCGGCGGGGTGGGCCGCACGCCCTGCGCCGTGGCCAGCAGGTTCTGGGCCTGAGCGGCGGTCAGCCGCGCGTCGGGGTTGGTGACCAGCAGGCCGAGAATGGCCGCCGCGATCGGGCCCTGGCCGCGGGTGAGGTACGGGATCTCGGTCATGATCGCGTGCAGCGTCGCGGCGGTGGTCGCGCGCTCGAACGGGATCGAGCCTTCGACGGCGAAGAACAGCGTCGCGCCGAGGGACCACAGGTCGGACGCGGGCATCGCTTCCCGGCCCTCGACGCGCTCCGGCGCCATGAACGCGGGCGAGCCGACGATCATGCCGCTGGTGGTCAGGCGCGGGTCGTCGACGGCGTGGGCGATGCCGAAGTCGGTGAGCTTCACGCGGCCGTCCGGCGCGACGAGGATGTTCGCGGGCTTGACGTCCCGGTGCACGATCCCGGCGGCGTGGGCGGCCTGCAGCGCGGTGAGCACCCGCTCCCCCAGCTGCGCGGCCTGCGCGGCGGGCATCGGGCCGCGCTGCCGCACGAGGTCGGCGAGGCTGGGCGCCTCGACGAGCTCCATGACGATGAAGGTCGTCCCGCCGTCGGTGACGACGTCGTAGACGGTGACGATCGAGGGGTCGTTGAGCCGCCCGCCGGTGCGCACCTCACGCAGGGCGCGTTCGGAGAAGACAGCGGCGGACTCGGCGTCCGGCAGCCGCAGTTCCTTGACCGCGACCTGCCGCCCGATGACCTGGTCCTGCGCCCGCCACACGACGCCCATGCCGCCCCGGCCGAGTTCGCCGAGCAGGAGATAGCGGCCCGCGACGACCCGCTGACCAGGCGTGACGGGTGCCTGCGGCGGGTAGGGCCGGGTCTGTTCGTCGGTCACGGTGCTCCTTTTGGCGGCGGTCGCGCAGATGCTAGTCGGACCGTCGCGGGGCGCCGCGGGTTCCGCGCAATTCGCGACTTGGGCCAGCCGTGCTCGACGGTCCACTCGCCGACCCTAGGGATAACTGCCACATCGGCGAGACAGTAATACTGTCACATTGATGAGGCAGTTATCCCTAGGGTGTCGATGGGGAGACTCAGCGGCGGGTTTCGCCGCGGTAGGGCAGCCAGCGGTAGCCCGGGGCGAAGTCGCTGAACTCGGCGCGCTTGCCCGTCCGGGTCCAGATGTCCTCGGAGACGACGAGGCCCGGGAAGATCGTCAGGTCCTTCTCCGCCAGGAGCTCGTCGTAGCTGCGGAACCGGTCGGTCCCGATGCCGGCGAGGGCGTAGCGGTAGACCGGTGGCGCGATCCGGAGCAGCCAGTAGAGCCGGCGCCCGGCCGCGGTCATGGCCGCCGCGTCCTCGTCGGTGTGCGCGCCGGTGCGGCTGAGGCCTTCCGGCGCGACCCCGCACCACCAGGCGGCGTCGTTGCTGAAGACGCCCGCCGGCCAGCCGTCGAAGTGCCGCGCGAGGTCGCGGGCGTGGGTCTCGCGCTCCCCGCATTCGGCGTTGAGGGCGAAGATCGAGGCCATGGCCGCGTTTCCCGTTCGTTCGGTCAACCGGTGACCGTGAGGTAGATGAGCACCAGGTTGAGAGCGATGATGATCGCCGCGATCACCCAGGCCGCGACCGTCGTCGAGCGGCGGTTCGCGTCCTCCCCCATCAGATCACGGTCGGCCGTCAGGCGGATCAACGGCACCAGCGCGAACGGGATCCCGAACGACAGCACCACCTGCGACACCACGAGTGCCGCACTGGGATCGGCGCCCAGCGCGAGCACCACGATCGCCGGGGTCAGGGTCACCAGACGGCGCATGACCAGCGGAATCCGCTTGTGCAGCAACCCCTGCATGATCATCGCGCCCGCGTACGCGCCCACCGACGTCGACGCCAGGCCCGAGGCCAGGAGGCCGATCGCGAACAGCAGCGCGATGCCGGGGCCGAGCGCCGAAGCGACCGCGCCGTGCGCGCCCTCGATGCTGTCCACGCCCTCCTGACCCTGGAGGTTCGTCGCCGCCAGCAGCAGCATGCCGAGGTTCACCGCGCCCGCCAGCAGCATCGCCAGGCCGACGTCGGCCCGCGTCGCGCGCAGCAGGCTTCGGCGCCGGGCGCCTTCGGGACGGCCGTGGCGGTCACGGACGAGGCCCGAGTGCAGGTAGACGGCGTGGGGCATGACGGTCGCGCCGAGCATGGCCGCCGCGATCAACACGCTGCCGGCGCCGTCGAACCGCGGGACCAGGCCGCCGAGGGTCTGCGCGGCCGACGGCGGTTCGACGAACAGGCTCGCCAGGAACCCGACCGCGATCACCAGCAGCAGGCCGGTGACGACCCGTTCGAACGTGCGCTGGCCGCCGCGGTCCTGGACCGCCAGCAGCGTCAGCGACACCGCGCCGGTGATCAGGCCGCCCATGATGAGCGGCAGGTCGAACAGCAGGTTGAGGGCGATGGCGCCGCCGACCACCTCGGCCAGGTCGGTGGCGACGGCGACGATCTCCGCCTGCGCCCAGTAGGCCAGGCGCGCGGGCCGGGACAGCCGGGCGCGCAGGGCCTCCGGCAGCGACATCCCGCTGACCAGCCCGAGCTTCGCCGACAGGTACTGCACGAGCACGGCCATCAGGTTCGCCGCGACGATCACCCAGACCAGCAGGTAGCCGTAGCGGGCACCGGCGCTGATGTTGGAGGCGACGTTCCCCGGGTCGACGTAGGCGATGGCGGCGACGAAGGCCGGCCCGAGCAGGGCCGACCCGGTGCGCAGGCGCGTCACGAGTCTCGGCCGGACAGCCTCGGTCACAGCCATGACGCCCACCTCTCGAAAACCGGATGTCGGGGACCCAAAACCGAAGTTTAGGCGTGCCGAACTTCGGTTTTCAAGGGTGACGGCTCCCACCCTCGACCCCGGATACCCCGATCGACGGCGGCGAAAAGCGTCGCGGATGACTCGTCCGGGACCTCGGAGGTCCCGGACGAGTCATCCGCGGCATCGGCGGCCGGGCGAAAACTCAGGCGTGGGCGACCTCGTGGCCGGCCTCGCGCAGGGCCGCGACCGCGTCGTCGAGATCGCCCCCGCGGACCAGGATGTGGTCGGTGTCGAAGGTCGAGATCGAGAACAGCGCGACCCCGGCCGCGGCCAGCTCCGAGGCCAGCGCGGCGATGATGCCGGTGAGCGTGAACTCCAGCGGGCCGCGGACCGACAGCAGCCGCCAGTCGTCCTCGGCCGCCGTGGCCCCGCCCGGCTCACGGCCGGCCGGGCAGATCACCGACAGCTCTTCCGGCGTCCGCGTCACCGAAACCAGGGCGTCGCCGGGCTCGAAGAGCCCGGCGGGCACCGCGGCGTCGGCGGGCAGGCGCACCACGGCGTACTCGCCGGGCCGGACGTCGATCGCGAGTCGTTTCATATCAGGCTTCCAGCACCTTCGGGCTCGTGGCGATCTCGGTGCCGTCCGGCAACGTCGAGATGGTGAAGTCCGCGAACACGTTCGCCGCGGCCTTCTGCAGCTGCCGCAGGCACTCCACGGCCAGCTCGCGGATTTCGACGTCGGCGTGCTCGGTGGCGCGCATCGCGACGAAGTGCCGCCAGGCCCGGTAGTTCCCGGTGACGACGATGCGGGTCTCGGTCGCGTTCGGCAGCACGGCGCGGGCGGCCTGGCGGGCCTGCTTGCGGCGCAGGGTCGCGCTCGGGACGTCGGCGAACTTCTCCTCGAGCCCGGCCAGCAGCTCGGTGTAGGCCTCGACGCTCGCCCGGGTCGCGGCGACGAACTTCTCGTGCAGGACCGGGTCGTTCGCGATGATCTCCGGCTCGACGAACTCGGCGTCGCGCTCCGGGACGTACCGCTGCGAGAGCTGGGAGTAGGAGAAGTGCCGGTGCCGGATCAGCTCGTGGGTCAGCGACCGGGAGATGCCGGTGATGTAGAAGGTCACCGAACCGTGCTCCAGCACCGAAAGGTGCCCGACGTCGATGATGTGCTCGAGGTAGCCGGCGTTGGTCGCGGTGGCCGGGTTCGGCTTCTTCCACGACTGGTAGCAGGCGCGGCCGGCGAACTCGGCGAGCGCTTCCCCGCCGTCCGCGTCGGTCGACCACGGCACGTCCGGAGGCGGGAAGAACTCGGTCTTCGCGATCAGCTGCACTCTGGGTGACACGGTTGCGGTCACGTCAGCACTCCTTCTCCCGGCTCCCGCGCAGCCTAACCGCGTGGGGCGGGTCACTCCCGGGGGACACGTGACAGCACACCCGCCTTGACTGACGTCATTGATGACGTCATAGTGGTGTCATGGACCTGACGCCGTACATCGCCAACCTTCGCGAGGACCTCGCGAACACGGCTGCCGCCGGGGACGAGCACACCCGGCGGGCGGCCGCGCTGCTGTCCTCCGCGCTCGAACCCGCCGTCCGCCTGACCCTGATGAACGCCCTCGCCGACCTCGCCGCCGAGGTCACAGCCGCACTGCCGGGCCAGGTTGTCGACGTCCGGCTCGACGGCCGGGACGTCCGCGTGGTCGTCACCGGCACCGCCGAGGAGACGACAGCACGCGAGACACCACGTGACACCACCCCGCCGCCACCGATCGACGGCGGTGACATCAGCCGGATCACTCTCCGGCTGGTCGAGCAGATCAAGGGCCAGGCCGAACGCGCCGCCGCCGCCCAGGGCGTCTCGCTGAACACCTTCGTTTCGCAGGCGGTCCAGGGCGCGCTGGGACACGGCGGCGGCAAGAAACACCAAGGCAAGAGCGGCGGGAGCGGATCGCACCTGCACGGCTGGGTCGAAGGCTGAGGGGACGAGACGATGAGCGAAGAACAGACCACACCGGCCGAAGAGCCGAAGGGCGAAAGCGACGAACTGGTCCGGGTCGACGAGTTCGAGACCGACGTCCCGCTGGAGCTCGACATCAGCGTCACGATCGGCCGCGTCGAGGTCGTCCTCGACGGCGACTCCGGCGCACGCGTCGAGCTGCGGCACGACCAGGGCGAGCAGCAGCCGTGGGTGGCGGGGGTCAACAACCTGCTGTCCTGGGTCGGCGAGCGCTTCGGCGACCAGCTGGGCGTCGACCCGGGTGCCTCCCCCGCCGAGGCGGTGCACCAGAGCCGGATCGAGAAGCTCGGCAACCGCCTGGTCGTCCAGGCGCCGAAGGCGTGGCAGCTTCGCAACGTCGCCCTCGCGGTGACGGTGCACGCGCCGGCGGGCTCGCACGTCGAGGTGCGGGCGGGCGCGGCGGACGTCACCGTGACCGGCTCGGCCGGCCGCGTCGACCTGCTGACCGGCTCCGGCGAGGTGAAGCTCGACCGCGCCGACGGCTCGGCCACGATCCGCACCGGCAGCGGTGCGGTCAAGCTCGGCCCGACGCTGGGCGGGCTGCAGCTGCGCAGCGGGAGCGGCCACATCGAGGCGTCGTCGATCAGCGGGTCCGCGACCCTGGCCACCGGCACCGGCGACGTCTGGCTGGGCGCGGTCTCCGGCGAGGTGATGGCCCGCACGGGCAGTGGCGACCTGTCGGTGGCCGACGCCGGTTCGGGCACGCTCGACCTGATCACCGGCTCCGGCGAGGTCCGGGTCGGCATCCGCAGCGGGACGTCCGCCGAGGTCGACCTGACCTCCAGCGGCGGCCGCGTCTCCAGCGAGCTGGACGTCGCCGACAGCGCCCCGGAGGGCGGCGTGAAGCTGAAGGTGCGAGCCCGCACCGGCACCGGCAACGCCGTGGTGACGCGCGCGGCGGGCTGAGACAACCGGGGCTCCGCCACCCGGATCCCCGAAAGACATGAGTGAAGGGGGAAGAGCGGGCCGTTCCCGGTGCGGGGGTACCGGGGACGGCCCGTTCGCGCGAAATACCAGAGAAAGCGCCCAGCAGAAATCCGGCGAACGATGGATGAATCCGTCGAAAAGCCGTTTCAGCTGATTACACAAGGATTTCTCGAGTTTGCTTTGAACAAACCGAGAGGCTGTCTCGTTCCCATCGGTTGACCGCGCCGGCCTGGCGAAAGGTGACCGAGTGACCGCGTTGATCCGCCCCTCCTCGCTGCAGGGCCTGACTGCTGCCGACCGCGTGCTGTTCCAGCGGTTCGGCACCGGAAAGCCCGCCGGAGTCCCGTTCCGCCGCATTCATGACGCCGTATTGGCGCAGGCTCGGGCCCGTCCGGGCGCACCGGCGGTGATGCACTCGGGGGAATCCCTCACCTACGCCGAACTCGACCGGAGGTCGGCGGCGCTCGCGGCGACGCTCGCCGGGCTCGGGGTCCGGCCCGGGCACCACGTCGGACTGTTCCTCACGCGGTCGATCCCGATGGTGGTCGGCATCCTCGCCGTGCTGCGCGCGGGCGCGGCGTACGTGCCGCAGGACATCCGGATCACGCCCGCACCGCAGCTGCGGCACATCGTGGCGACCGCGGGCATCGACGTCGTCCTGACCACGCGCGAGCACGCCGCCGCGCTGCCCGCGGGCCTCGGCCGGGTCGTCGCCATCGACGGCGGGCACCCGGACCGGCCCGCACCGCGGGCGGACGGCGGCGGCACCGCGATGGTGATCTTCACGTCCGGGACCACCGGACGGCCCAACGGCGTCCAGGTCACCCACGCGAACCTCGGCAACGTCCTGCTGACCGCCCCGGGCTCGCTCGGCATCCGGCCCGGCGACCGGGTGGCGCAGCTGCTGAACATCGCCTTCGACATGGCCGCCTGGGAAATCCTCGGCACCCTCGCGCACGGCGGCTGCCTGCTCGTCCGCGGCAAGGACATCGAGGAGACCGCCCGCGCGGCCGACGTCCTCATCGCCACCCCCGGCGTACTGTCCACAGTGGATCCTCGGGCCTGTCCGCGGGTGCGCACCGTCGCCGTCGCGGGCGAACGGTGCCCGGCGGCGTTGGCTGACGCCTGGGCGCGGCGGGCGAGCTTCCACAACGCCTGCGGCCCCACCGAAGTGACCATCGTCAACACCGTGCAGCGCTACGACCCGCGGCTCGGCAGGCTGACGATCGGCCGCCCGGTCCCGAACACCACCGTGTACGTGCTCGACGACGAGCTGAGACCATGCCCGATCGGCCAGGTCGGCGAGATGTGGGCGGGCGGGGCGTGCGTCACGGCGGGGTACGCCGGCAACGACGTCCTGACCGCCGAGCGCTATCGGCCGGATCCCTTCCTCGGCGGCCCGCACCAGATGTTCCGCACCCGGGACCTGGTCCGGTGGACCACCGACGGCCAGCTGGAGCACCACGGCCGCACCGACGACCAGGTCAAGGTGCGCGGCTTCCGCGTCGAGCTGGACGCCGTCACCGCGACGCTGGAACGGGCGCCGGGCTGCGAACGCGCGGCCACCGTGCTCTACGACGGCGGGCTCGTCGGGTTCGTGACGCCCTCGACGGCCGAGCCGGAGCTGATCCGCCGTTCGGCGGAAGCCGCGCTGCCGTACTACTGCGTGCCTGCGATGATCGTGCCGGTGGATCACCTGCCGCTCACCGAGCGGGGCAAGGTCGACCGGCGCGCCCTACTGTCGCGTTTGGACAGTCGCGAACCGGCGGGGACGGTGGCATGACCGCGACCATTTCGCCCACGGAGTCCGTGCGGGCCCGGCTCAAGCGGCGGCCGTGGACCCACCACAACCGGCTGGCCCTCGCGGTGGGCGCGGGCAACGCCGTCGCCGCCACGGCCGGCCCGCTCGACACCGGCGTCCTGACCTGGCTGGTGCTGGGGAACCTGGCGCTGGCCGTGCTGATCCGCCAGCAGCTGGTGATCAACCTGCTGTTCCGGCTGGCCACCGCCGCACCGGTGCGGCGTTCGCTGCGGCTGCGCTGGACGCTGGGCAAGGTCTACCACTTCGGCGGGCTGCACGTCGGCGGCACGGTCTGCGCCACCGGCTGGTTCCTCGTGCTCACCGGCGTGCTCACCGCCCGCGGCGGGCCGGCGGCGCTGCTGCTGACCAGCTGGGCGATCGCGGTGGTCCTCGTCGTCGTGGTCGTGCTCGCGCTGCCGGGCGTGCGGGCGCGCCGGCACGACCTGTTCGAACGCTCCCACCGGTTCGGCGGCTGGTCGCTGCTGGTGCTGTTCACCGTCCACTCGGTGCTGCTGGGCGGCCCCGACTTCGCCGGCTCGGGGCAGTTCTGGGTGCTGCTGCTCGTCGTCACGAGCGTGGCGCTGCCGTGGCTACGGCTGCGGCGGGTGCCGGTGCGGATCACCCGGCCGTCGCCGCACGTGGCGCTGCTGTCGTTCGACTACGGCGTGACGCCGTTCGCCGGCTCGTCGACGGCGCTGAGCCGGAACCCGTTGCTGGAGTGGCATTCCTTCGCCAACGTCCCGGCGCCCGGGCGCACCGGGTTCCGGCTGACGGTCTCCCGGGCCGGCGACTGGACCGGCGCCCTGATCGACGACCTGCCATCGCACGTGTGGGTGAAGGGCATCCCGACCGCCGGGGTGGGCAACATCGACAAGCTGTTCCGCCGGGTGGTCTGGGTGGCGACCGGCAGCGGGATCGGCCCGTGCCTGCCGCACCTGCTGTCCGGGGAGACACCGTCGCGGCTCGTCTGGTCGACCCGCCACCCCCGGCGCACCTACGGCGACGAGCTCGTCGACGAAATCCTCGCCGTCCAGCCGGACGCCGTCGTGTGGGACACCGACAGCGCCGGCAAGCCCGATCTGGTCGAACTGGCCCTGAGCGCGCACCGGGACTTCGACGCGGAAGCAGTGATCTGCATTTCGAACAAGAAGACAACGTGGCACGTCGTCGAGGCGCTGGAAGCCCGCGGGATTCCGGCCTTCGGCGCGATCTGGGACTCGTGAGGGAGACAGCATGGACCGGACCGTCGTAGTCGACCTGCAGGCGCCCGTGGCGATCGTGACCGTGGACCGGCCGCGGGCACGCAACGCGCTGTCGTCCCAGGTGCTCACCGAGCTGCTCGAGGTGTGCTCGTCGCTCGGCGGGGACCCGGCGGTCGCCGGCGTCGTCCTGACCGGCGCACCGGGGCCGGCGTTCGTGGCGGGGGCCGACATCCGCGAGATGGCGGCACTGGATCCCGCGCAGGCAGAGCGGTTCGGGGCACTCGGCCAGGAGGTCACCCGGGCGCTGGAGGCGCTGCCGGTGCCGGTGATCGCCTGCGTGGACGGCTACGCGCTCGGCGGCGGCTGCGAGCTGGCGCTGGCGTGCGACTTCGTCTACGCGACGCCCAAGGCGGTCTTCGGGCAGCCGGAGGTCCTGCTGGGGCTGATCCCGGGCTTCGGCGGCTGCGTCCGGTTGCGCCGTCAGGTGGGGCCCGGCCGGGCGCGTGAGCTGATCTTCACCGGCCGGCACGTCGACGCGGCGGAGGCGCAGCGGATCGGCCTGGTCACCGAGCTGTTCGACAGCCGCGAGGCGATGCTCGCCGGAGCCCGCGCGACGATCACGGCGGTGTCGCGGAATTCGCGCGACGCGGTGGCGCTGGCCAAGGACGCGCTGAACGCGAGCCGCGGCCGCACGGTGGACGCCGGCCTGGAGCTGGAGCTCTCGGCGTTCCGTTCGGCGTTCCGGAGTCCCGACATGCGCGAGGGCACCGGCGCGTTCCTCGCCAAACGCGAACCGGTGTTCAGCAGCAGGGCCGCGCGCTGACCGGGGTGGGTGCGCCATCAACGAGACGCACACGGCGCTGCTCCAGGCGCTGCACGACGAGCACGCACCGGCGTTGTGGCGGTACGCCCTGCGCCTGACCGGCGACGACCAGCTCGCCCAGGACGTCGTCCAGGAATCCTTGCTGCGGCTGTGGAACAGCCCGGAGATCCTGGAGCAGGGCGAGCCGGCTTCGCGGGCGTGGCTGTTCACGGTGGCGCGGAACGTGGTGATCGACGAGCGCCGCAGTGCGCGTTCGCGCCGGGAGGTGGGCTCGCCCTGCCTGCCGGACGTGTCGCGCACGGACCCGATCGACTCGGCGCTGGACGCGTGGGTGATCACGGACGTGCTGACCCAGCTGACCGAAGACCACCGCACGGTGATCGTCCGCGCGTACTACATGGGGCAGTCGGTCGCCGAGCTGGCGGTGGAGCTGGAGGTGCCGGAGGGAACGGTGCGCTCCAGGTTGTTCTACGGCCTGCGGGCGTTGCGGCTGGCGTTGCAGGAGAGGGGGTTGACCAGGCGTTGAACGATCCATACCGCGATTGGGACGCGGCGTACGTGCTGGGCGCGTTGTCGCCCGGCGAGCGGCGCGAGTACGAGGGACACCTGGGGTGCTGCGTCTCCTGCGCGGCGGCGGTGGCTTCGTTCGCCGGGATGCCGGGGATCCTGTCGGTGGTGCCCCGGGAGACGACGGTGGAGCTGCTGGGGCCGGCTTCGCCGCGGGTCTCTCTGATGCCGGGATTGGTGCGGGCGGTCCGGGCCTCGCGACGGCGCGGACGGGCCCGGGTGGTCGCGGCGGTGGCGGGGGC
>JARAWT010000095.1:0-33022 GCA_033793495.1 Streptomyces sp. MN03-5084-2B
GGGTGGGGTGGTTTTAAGAAAGGGGTGGGTGTGGTCCGTGGTGGTGGCGCCGGGCGGCGGCGGTTCCCCGGCACGCAGGCGCAGGATCGCGGCGATCAGCTCGGGCCAGGAGCCGAGCGTGAGCGGGTACCGCTCGTGCAGGGCCGCGACCAGCGCGCCCGCGCAGGCCGCCGCCTCGTCACGCAGCCCGAGCGGGTCCGCGCCCGCGACCAGCGCCGGCGCCAGGGCACGGGTCGCGGCCAGTGTCGCGATGTCCGGGTGCGGCCCGGCGAGCGAAGCCCAAAGCTCCAGGTCACCCTCGGCGAGGGCAGTCCGCGCCCGGTCCGGGCGCGCCGCCGCCACCTGCTTGACCACCTCGGCGACCGGGCCCGGCGGGAGCACGCCCTCGAGGTCGGAAACCGGCCTTCGCAGCAAAGCCGCGTGCGCGCGTTCTTCCGCATCGAGGTCGAGCGGCGGCAAGCCCGCCGCCCAGTCCGGACGGCCGCCCCGTGCTTCGAAGAGCATCGCCCACGCGCGGGCCCGCACCGGGTCCGCGGCCAGCGCCGTCACCGGCCGCTCGGTCCGGGCCAGCCACTGCGTGACGAGCCGGTCGGCTTCGTCGAGGGCGCCGGAGGTCGCGAGCAGCAAGCCCGCGTACCCCACCTGGTCGTCGACGCGCGCCTCGGGCGCCGTCAGGATGTCGCGGACCGCCGCTTCGAGGTAGTCCTGCACCCCACCGACCCTAGCCGAGGGCCTGCTTCGCCCCCGGGTGCAGCGGCACGGGGTCGGTCTGCGTCGCGAGCTGCTTCGAAATCTCCTTCGCCGCCGGGTGCACCTTCGCCAGCTCCGCCTGCTTGTCGAAGATCAGCTTCGTGATCGCGCACGCGTTGCCCGCCGGGAAGTCCTCGCGCACCAGCAGCAGGTTGGGCACGACGACCGTCGGCACGTCCGCGGGCTGCCCGTAGGCCACCTTCGGGATCACGGCCTGGTCGTAGACCGGGTTGACCTCCTTCAGCTTCGGCAGCAACGGCGTGATGTCGAGGAACTTCACCTTGTCCTTGAGCGCCGTGGTGATGTCGGTGATCTGCGCAGTCGGCAGCCCGCCGGACCAGACGAGCCCGTCGAGGGTGCCGGCCTTCATGCCGTCCGCCGTCTTGGCCAGGTCCAGCCGCTGCGCCTGGATGTCGGTGTCGGGCTTGAGCCCGGCGGCCTGCAGGAGGCGGTTCGCGATCACCTCGGTGCCGGACTTCGGGGAGCCGGTCGAGATCCGCTTGCCCTTCATGTCGGCGACGCTGTCGATACCCGCGTCCGTGCGGACCAGGACCTGCGTCGAGTTCGGGTAGATCCGGGACAGGGCCTGGATCTTCTGCGGCTTGCCGTCGAAGGACCCCTTGCCGTTGACGGCGTCCGCCGCGGTGTCGGCCAGCGAGAACGCGACGTCGTAGTTGCCGGCCACCAGCTGCTGGATGTTCTGCACGGAAGCCCCGGTTTCCGCGGCCGTCGCACGCAGCTTCGTGGAACTGCTGATCAGCTGGGCCAGCCCGCCGCCGAGCACGTAGTACACGCCGCCGCTGTTGCCGGTGGCGATGGTGATGCGCCCCTCGCCCGCTTCGCAGGACTGTGTCGCACCTCCGGGGGCGGCCTGGTCGGTCTGCTGCTTCCCGCCGCAGCCGGTGACGGCCAGGGCGAGCACCGCGGCTGCGGCGACTGCGCGTTTCATGCTGTCCTCCTCTTGGTCACGACGTGGGCTCCCACGGCGGCGGCGCCGCACGCGGCACCGATCGCGATCGGGACCGGCTCCAGGTAGAGCAGGCACAGGGCGGCGGGCACGAACAGCAGGCGCACCGGCAGGCTGACCGGCCCGAAGAGCCAGCCGCCGGTGACCACCGCCAGCGCGGCGACGGCGAGCGCGGACACCGCCGTCACCCACAGCACGGTGAGCACGTCGGACTCCAGCAGCAGCGCGGCACCGTTGTCGGTCAGCACGAAGGCGATCGGCACCAGGAACGCCGGGAGCGTGTACTTCCAGCACTGCCACATGGTGCCGAGCACCGAGCCGCCGGTGATCGCCGCCGACGCCACCGCGGCGAGCGCGGTCGGCGGCGTGACCTCCGACAGAACGGCGTAGTAGAAGATGAACATCGCGCGCTCGGCGTCGGCCACACCCAGCGTCTCCAGTGCGGGGCCGATCACGACCCAGGCGATGATGAAGCTGGCGGTGACCGGCACGGCGAGCCCCAGCACGCCGACGGCGATCGCCGAGAGCAGCACGGTCAGGATGAGGATCACCGTGCCGTTGTCGGTGAGCGTGCCGGCCAGTTCCACCAGCGCGTCGGCGAGTTCGAGGCCCAGCCCCGTCTTGGTGATGGTCGAGGTGATCACGCCGGCCGCCGCGCACACCGCGATCACCGGCAGCGCACCGCGGACGCCCGCCGACAGCGCGTCGACCATGTCCTTGGCCCAGCCGCGGATGTCGTGGCGGCGGGCGATCAGCGCGAAGAGCGCGGCGACGCCGGTGGCGTAGACGACCGCGGCGAACGGCGGGATGTCCAGGGCGAGGAACACGACGATGATCCCCAGCGACAGGAAGTGATAACCGCCGCGCCGCAACAGTTTCCAGGGATCGTCGTGCGGCACGTCGACGGCTTCGGCCTTGAAGCGCCGCGCGTCGGCCTCCATCGCGAACACGATGCCGAGGTAGTAGAGCAGCGTCGGGACGGTCGCCCAGATCAGCACCTTCAGGTACGACGTCTGGAGGTATTCGGCGATGATGAACGCGGCCGCGCCCAGCGTCGGCGGCGAGAGGATGGCGCCGATGCCGGACGCGGCGAGCAGGCCGCCCGCGTTTTCCTTGGGGTAGCGGGCTTTCCGCAGGATCGGCCAGGTGATCGAGCCGAGGCTGACCGCGGTGGCCGTGCCCGAACCCGACACCGTGCCGAGCAGGAAGCCCGACAGCACGGTGGTCCGGCCCGGCGCCGTCCGCGACTTCCGGAACGCGGCGAAGGAGATGTCCACGAAGAACTGCCCGGCGCCGGAGGCGTTGAGCACCGCGCCGTAGAGGGTGAACAGCACGATGTAGCTCGCCGCGACGTCCAGGGGCGTGCCGTAGAAGCCGCTGGCGTCGTTGAAGAGCGCGTTGACGATCTGGCTGAAGTCGATGCCCGCGTGGGCGATGCCCCAGTTCTGCGGGAGGAAGCCGCCGTAGTAGGCGTAGGCCAGGAAGAGCAGGCAGACGATCGGCAGCACCAGCCCGGTGGTGCGGCGGGTGGCTTCGAGGATCAGGAGCAGCAGGAGCGCGCCGGCGACGATGTCGAGCGGGGACAGGATGCCCTGGCGGTTCAGGAAGTCGTCGTAGCCGACGAGCACGGGGTAGAGGCCGACGGCGAGGGCGAGGACGGCGAGCGCCCAGTCGGTCCAGCCGGGGTCGTCGCGGCCGCGCAGCCGCGGGCGGTAGCAGAGGAAGACCAGCGGGAGCGTCACGCCGAGGAAGAGCACCAGGTAGAACTGGTTGCCCTTGGCGAACGGGAAGAACACCTGCTTGAGCACGAGGACCGCGACGGCGAGGGCGACGAAGTAGACGGCCCGGTCGGGGACCCCGGACAGCTTCCGCGCCGGGCGTTCCTCGTCGTGCTCGGCGGCGATTTCGGCGGGGGAGTCGCGGTCCACCGGCTCGGTCGTCACCCGGTCACCGTACGGTGTCGCGGATCACACCGAAAGGGATCTTCCGGACCCGAGCGCCCCAATGTGGCCTTGGTTGCGTTCAACGCACCCAATGCGGCCTTCGGTGCGTTGAACGCACCGAAGGCCACATTGGGGCGCTCGGGAGCTGCGGGAGGTGCTCAGCCGTTGGCGGCGATGTCCGCCAGGATCGCGGCGATCGAGCGCACCGGGACACCGGTGCCGCCCTTGCCGGTGTAGCCCCACGGGCCGGCGGTGTTGAACGACGGGCCCGCGATGTCGATGTGGACCCAGTCGAGGCCGTCGGCGACGAACTCGCGCAGGAAGATCCCGGCGGCGAGCATGCCGCCCCAGCGGTGGCCGGTCACGTTGGCCAGGTCGGCCAGGCGCGAGTCGAGGTCGGCGCGCAGCTCCTCCGGCAGCGGCATCGCCCAGCCGTTCTCGCCGGTGGCCTGCATGATCGCCGCGACGCGGTCGCGGAACTCCTCCGAGCCCATCACGCCGGCCGTGCGGTTGCCGAGCGCGACGACCTGGGCGCCGGTCAAGGTGGACGTCTCGATGAGGTAGTCCGGGTTCTCCTCGGCCGCGCGCACCATCGCGTCGACCAGGACCAGCCGGCCCTCGGCGTCGGTGTTGAGCACCTCGACGGTCTTGCCGCCGTACATGGTCAGCACGTCACCCGGCCGGTACGACGTCCCCGACGGCAGGTTCTCCGCCAGCGGGATGTGCGCGACGACCTCCAGGGGGTACTTCAGCTTCGCGGCCAGCACGACCGAGGCGAGCACGCCGGCCGCGCCGGACATGTCCGAGGTCATGTGGTCCATGTTCGCGGCGGGCTTGAGCGAGATGCCGCCCGAGTCGAACGTGATGCCCTTGCCGACCAGCGCGACCTTCTTGGCGGCCTTGGCCGGCTTGTAGGCCAGGCGCAGCAGCCGCGGCGGGCGCGACGAGCCGCCGCCGACGCCGAGGATGCCGCCGAAGCCCTTGCGCTTCAGGGCCTTCTCGTCCAGCACCTCGAACTCGAGGCCGTTGTCCTCGGCCAGCTTCTTCGCGCGGTCGGCGAACGAGGCCGGGTAGAGGTCGTTCGGCGGCGTGTTGATCAGGTCGCGGGCGACCAGGACGGCCTCGGCGATGGTGCCGGCCGCCTTCAGCGTCGCCTTGTGCTCGCGGGCGGTGCCGTCGGCCGGGCTGGTGAAGTCCGCCTTGGCCAGGGGGGCGTCGCCCTTCTCCGAGCGGTAGGCGGTGAAGACGTACGAGCCGAGGACGATGCCCTCGACGGCCGCCTGGAGGTCCAGCTCCGACAGCGTGACCAGCGCGCGGTCGGTGCCGGCCAGCGCGCGGCCGGCGGCACCCGCGGCGCGGCGGACCTGCTCGGGGGTGACGGCGTCGGCCGCCTTGCCCAGGCCGACGGCGAGCACCACCCCGGCCGGGAGCTTGCCCAGCGTCGGGACCTTGACGACCTCTTCGGCCTTCCCGCTCGCCCCGAGCGTGGCCAGCAGGCCGGCGAGCCTGCCGTCGAAGGCGGCGTCCACGGCGGCGGCGCCGGGGGCGAGCACGGGACCGTCCTCGCCGGCCAGGGTGCCGACGACGACCACGTCGGCGCGCGTCTTGGCCAGTGCCTCCCCGGTGTTGTCGGACAGGGCGAGCTTAGGCACGGTCACTTCTGGCTCCTCGCGCGTTCTCGGGTACCGGGCACCGGCCCGGTCGGGATCGTGAGCCATGCTAATGACGACGGAACAGCGAGTGAACACAGGTACGGGAGGGCTGGGGTGCGGCTGGGCGGCGGGCTGCTGGTGGCGCTGGCCGCCGGGGCGGCGGGCGCGGGCTGGTGGCTGCTCGCCGGGCTGGTGCTCGCGGCGGTGGCCGCCGGCGTGTCGGCGCGGGTGCCGGAACCGGGGGACGCCCTGGTCGCGCGGGTCGTCGTGGCGGTCGCGCGGGTCTCGGAGGTGACCGTCTACGCCATCGCGTTCGGGGCCTACGTCTTCCCGGAACACCGGGCCGCGGCCGCCGCGGCGTTCGTCGTCGTGGTGACCGGGGCGGGGATGGCCGGGCTCGAGATCCCGCCGATCGTCGGACGGATCTCCGGCGGGCTGCTGCTCGCCGCGGGGCTCGTGCTGGTCGCGGTGTGCGTCGCCGTGCCGCCGGTGGGGACGGCGGACGGCCTCCGGCCCCCGGACTTCGCGGGCGTGCTGGTGGCGGCCGTGGTCTTCCTCCCGTTCCTGCGCCCGTGGCGGCGCGAACAGGCCGGGTGGCGCGTCCTGGTGCTCGGCGCGGTCGCCGTGCTGGTCGCCTTCGCCGCGCTCTACCAGCTCGGCGCGGTCCGGCTGGGGCTGTCCCCGACGTCGCTGCGGGACCTGCTGTCCGCCGCCGACGCGGACGGCCTGCAGCCGCTGCTCACGGCCGTCGCGGTGGTCGCGACCGTCGTCCCCGCGCTGGTCGCCGGCAGTGACCTCCGGGTGCGGACGGGGGTGCCCGGGATCGTGGCGCGCATCGCCGCCGTGGTGGCGGCGTACCTGCTGCCGGTGGTGCCCGTGCTCGTCGTCGCGGGGTTGGCCACCGTGACCGAGCTGCTACTGGGCGTACGCGCGCGCAGGTACAGTGGGACCCGTGAGTGATCGACGCTGGCGGCCGGGGGAAACCGTGGTCGAACGGTTCCACCGTCCCGACGGCTCGATCGGCCAGGTCCACCCGCTGCGCGTCCTCGAAGACGACGGCCGCGTCCTGCGCGCCTGGCTGCCGGCGGGCACGCCGATCATCGGCAGCAGGCTCGCCGACGGCCGCCTGATGCGGGACGCCCCGCTGGACCAGCGGTTCCGGATCCCGCGGGTGCCGGTGCCGGACTCCTGGCACGGCGCCTCGACGCTGCGCCGGATCCCCGAGGACGAGTGGTCTTCGGTCTGGTGGTTCTTCGACCTCGAAGGCCGCTTCAAGAACTGGTACGTCAACCTGGAGATCCCACTGGGCCGCACGGCGGGCGCGGTCGACCGGATCGACGGCGTGCTCGACGTCGTCGTCGAAGCCGACGGCAGCTGGCGCTGGGATGACGAGGACGAGGCCGAGGCCGCGCTGGAAGTCGGCCGCCTGACGCTCGAGCAGTTCGACCGGCTGCGCGCCGAAGGCGAGCGGATCGGCGCGCTGGCCGAACGCGGCGCCTACCCGTTCGACGGCACCGACACCGGCTTCCGCCCGGACCCGGGCTGGCCGGCGCCGGAACTGCCCGCCGAGCTCAGCCCGCGGTCAGGAGAAGGATCAGCGCCAGCACGGCGTTGACCACCGCGAGGATGACGACCGACTTCGTCGGGAGCACCTTCGGGAACGCCTTGCCGTGGATCTTGCGCCACCACACGATGCCGAAGACGCCGCCGACCAGGCCGAGGAAGCCGCCGAAGCCGCTGTCCAGCACGGCCCAGCCGACCATGCCGAGCAGGCCGACGCCGAAGGTCAGCAGCACCGCGGCGACGAAGGTCTTGATGTCGGCGCCGGTGGTCTTGGGCCGGGGGACCGGCTCAGTGGAGTGGTAGGTCACGGCGCCATCCTAGAGCCGGGACGCCGCGAGCGCGGGGAACCCGGAAACAGATGGACATCCGACTAACGCGCGTCCGAGCAAGCGGTATCGTCTAGCCATGACGACCACGACACAGTTCGCCCATGTCCCGCACCCGAGTCCTGCGAGCGCGGACCGTGTCGCGGAGGTACTCGCCGCCCCCGGGTTCGGGGTGTACTTCACCGACCACATGGTCACCGTCAAGTGGTCGAAGGCTTCCGGCTGGCACGACGCCCAGGTCGGCCCCTACGCCCCCTTCACCCTCGACCCGGCGACGTCGGTGCTGCACTACGGCCAGGCCATCTTCGAGGGTCTCAAGGCCTACCGCCAGCCGGACGGCTCGATCGCGTCGTTCCGCCCGGACGCCAACGCCGCGCGGTTCCGCCAGTCGGCCGAGCGGCTCGCCATGCCGCAGCTGCCCGAGGAGGTCTTCGTCGAGTCGCTGCGGGAGCTCATCGCCGTCGACGGCCGGTGGGTCCCCACCCGGCAGGGGGACTCGCTGTACCTGCGGCCGTTCATGATCTCGACGTCCACGGGGCTCGGGGTCAACAGCCCGGCCGCCGACTACGTGTACACGGTCATCGCGTCCCCGGCGGGGTCGTACTTCTCCGGCGGCGTGAAGCCGGTCAGCGTCTGGCTGTCGACCGAGTACGTCCGGGCGGCCCCCGGCGGCACCGGCGCGGCCAAGTGCGCCGGCAACTACGCGGCGTCGTTCGTGGCGCAGGCGCAGGCCGTCGAGAAGGGCTGCGACCAGGTGGTGTGGCTCGACGCGGTCGAGCGGCGCTGGGTCGAGGAGATGGGCGGGATGAACCTGTTCTTCGTCTTCGGCTCCGGCGAGAACGCCCGGGTGGTGACCCCGGAGCTGACCGGGTCGCTGCTGCCCGGCGTCACCCGCAAGTCGTTGCTGCAGCTGGCTTCGCGGCTCGGGTACAAGGTCGAAGAGCGCCGGATCTCCACCGACGAGTGGGAGAAGGCGGCGGCCTCGGGCGAGCTGACCGAGACGTTCGCCTGCGGCACGGCGGCGGTGATCACGCCGGTCGGGCACGTGAAGCACGCCAACGGCGAGTTCACCATCGCCGACGGGCAGCCGGGTGCGCTGACGATGAAGCTGCGTGAAGAGCTGACGGGGATCCAGGAGGGCACCCGTCCGGACGCGGACCACTGGATGGTCCCGCTCGGGTGATCCACCCTTAGCGGTAACTGCCTCATCGATGAGGCAGTTACCGCCAGGGTCGGCGAGCCGACCGCCAAGCACGCGAGCCGACCTTCCCGGCGAGTGCCCGGGGGCCGCTTTCGTGGTTCAGGAGGCGGGCGCGGCGATCAGCGGGCCGGAGACGCCGGCCTGCTCGTGCGTGGCCGTCTCGGCGAGGACGCGGGCGGCCATCATCAGCAGCGGCAACGCGGTCACCGCGCCGGTGCCTTCGCCGAGCCGGACGTCCAGTTCCAGCAGCGGGCCCAGGTCCAGGTGCTCCAGGGCGAGGGAGTGCGCCGGTTCGGCCGTCCGCTGGCCCGCGACCCACCAGCGGCGCGCGCCGGGGGCGAGGTCCTCGGCGACGAGCGCCGCGGCGCAGGCGACCAGGCCGTCGAGCACCACCGGGGTCCGGCGGACCGCGGCCTGGGCGAGGAACCCGGCCATCGCGGCGATGTCCGCGCCGGCCGTGGTGCGCAGCAGGTCGACCGGGTCGGCCAGCACCGCGCGGGCGCGGCGCAGGGCGTCGCGCACGGCGGTGGCCTTGCGCATCCAGGCGTCGTCGTCGATGCCGGAGCCGCGGCCGACGACGGCGACCGGCTCGCTGCCGGTCAGCGCCGCCACCAGCACCGACGCCGGCGTGCTGTTGCCGATCCCGAGGTCGCCGGGGATGAGCAGGTCGGCTCCGCCGTCGACCTCCGCGTCGGCGATCGCGATGCCGGCGCGGACGGCCTTCTTGGCTTCGTCGGCGCTCAGGGCGTCCTCGACGTCGATGGACCCGGAGCCGCGGCGGACCTTGAACTCGCCGATCGAGCGGGTCGCCGGAGCTTCGGTGTCGACGGCGAGGTCGACCACGCGCACGCTCGCGCCCGCGGCGGCGGCCAGGACGTTGATCGCGGCCCCGCCGGTGAGCATGGTGCCCAGCAGCTGCGCGGTGACCTCGGCGGGATAAGCGGAGACGCCCTTGGCGGCGATGCCGTGGTCCCCGGCGAAGACGACGACCCGCGGGCGGGTGAACGGCCGCGGCGGCGACTGCCCCTGGCAGGCGGCGATCCAGACGCCCAGCTCTTCCAGCCTGCCCAGCGACCCGGCGGGTTTGACCAGCTTGTCGTGCAGCGCGATCGCGGCGGACCGGGCGTGCTCGTCGGGCGGCGCGATCTCGGGGAACTCGATGTTGTCCGGCTCCACACCAGGCCCTTTCACTCTTCTGGGGGTTCCGGGTGGCGGAGCCCCCGGCCCGGGGCGGAGCCCCGGTTTCAACTCTGCACGGCAACGCTGTGGCCAACCTACCGGGAAGGGGCGGTGGGCGGTCGTGCGGCCGGTGGGGCGCGGCGATGCTCCGGACCACGCGTCCGGCCGTGCTCACCGGCGCCCAGTAGTCTCGCGGCTCGTGGAGACGACGGCGGCCGCGGTGGTGCTGGCCAGCGGCGCGGGGACCCGCGTCGGCGCGAAGCTGAACAAGGTCTACCTGCCCCTGGCCGGGCGGCGCGTGGTCGCCTGGTCGCTCGAGGCGTTCCGCGAGGTTCCGGGGATCGGCGTGCTCGTGCTCGTCATCCGGCCGCAGGACCGGGAGCTCGCCGACGAGGTGGCCGGCGAGAACGTCGAGATCGTGCACGGCGGCGGCACCCGCCAGGCCTCCGAGCTGAACGCCCTGCGCCACCTCGCCCCGAGAATTGCAGGCGGCCGGGTCGACGCCGTGCTGCTGCACGACGCGGCCCGGCCGCTGGTCCACCCCGAATTGGTCGGTGCGGTGTTGGCCCGGACACGCGAGGACGGGGGGGCTGTGCCGGGCCTGGCCGCGGACGACGTCGTCGAGGTGGATGCCGGGCACCTGGTCGCCCAGGTGCCCGGCGCGATCCGCGTCCAGACGCCTCAGGGCTTCCGGGCCGGACCGCTGCTCGAGGCCTACGAGAAGGCCGAGCGCGAAGGCTTCGTGGGTACGGACACTTCCTCGTGCATGGAGCGGTTCTCCTCCCTGCCGATCCGCTGGGTCCCGGGGGCTCCCGAGAACCTCAAGATCACCTATCCCCACGACCTCGTCGTCGCGGAGCGGCTGCTCGCCCGCCGCGCCTCAAACCGCTAGGCGCACGCGGGCGGGCCACCGCCGTCGTCTCCTTCCCGGCGTGTTCCGGTCGGCCGGATCGTGACGTCGTGACGCAGTTCCGGCGGGATCCGGCAGTCCGGCTGTGGCCGGAGTGCCTGCAGCGGGGCGCCCGGGGTGCCGGGCTCCGCCAGGGTGAGCACCGCCCGCAGCGTCCACACCGGGGTGGCGTGGTACTGCCAGGTGACGACCCGCGGGTTGAACACGTCCGTGCCCGGGAAGGTCGGCACGCGGTAGGCGCTGGCCCGGTGCTCGTCGCGGAGGATGATGACGTCCGCGCAGGTCGGCCAGCGGTGCACGGCTGCGTAGATCTCCGGCGCCTCGCGGCCGCCGAACAGGTGCAGCACCCAGTGGCGGCGCCGGAGCTCCTCGAGGAGTTCCTCGAGGCCCTGGCCGCTGGATCCGGAGTGCGGTGTGGGCGGGGACACACTTTCGAGGGTAACTTGTGCACTAGAGCACAGTCCAGTGCGTGTACTAGTACACCTGGGTGGTTCTGAACAGCCCTTTGTGGGACACCCCCCGGCGTGCTAGAACACTTGTGCGTGTTGTCCCTGTGAGGAGCCGCCTTGCCCACCCTCGACCGCCCTGAGCCGCCGTACCTGCAGATCGCGGGCCGGATCCGTGACGACATCCTGTCCGGCCGGCTGCAGGAGGGCGACGCGGTGCCGTCCGCCCGCGAGATCGCGCGCACCTGGACCGTCGCGATGGCGACGGCCACCAAGGTGCTGGCCACGCTCCGCTCGCAGGGGCTCGTGCGGCCCGTGCGCGGCGTCGGCACGGTCGTCGACCGCGGCGGCCTGCACCGCACGGCCCGCGACCGCACCACCGCCTCGGCGCGGACGGGCCGGATCTACCCGCCGGGCCACTACGCGGTGATCCGCTCGGCCGGCCTCGAGCCGGCGACCGAACGCGCCGCGGCCGCCCTCGGGCTGGAGGAGGGTGCCCCGGTGATCCGCCGACGGCGGACCACCTACGGGCCCGACTCGCGGCCGCTGTCGACGTCGACGTCGTGGCTCGACGGCGCGCTGTCGGCCAAGGCACCGGCACTGCTGGTGGCGGAGCGGATCGTCGAGGGCACCGCGGCCCACGCGGCCGCCCGGCTGGGCACGAGGATCGCGATGACGCAGGAACGGCACGCGGCGGGCCAGGCGGGCGAAGAGGAGGCGGCCGAGCTGGGGGTGCCCGCCGGGTCGCCGGTGCTGCTCGGCCGGAGCACCTTCCTCGCGGCCGACGGGACGGTCGTCGAGTACGGTGAGTCCGCCGCCTTGCCCGACCACTGGGTTTTCCACGAGTACACGACTGAGGACGGCGAATGAAGCACATCCACGCGGGCAAGGTCCGTGACCTGTACGAACTCGACGGCGGGGACATCCTGCTGGTCGCGTCCGACCGCGTCTCGGTCTACGACGTCTCGCTGCCGACGCCGATCCCGGACAAGGGCAAGCTGCTCAACCAGCTTTCGGCCTGGTGGTTCGAGCGGATGGCCGAGGTCGTCCCGAACCACGTCGTGTCGACCACCGACGTGCCGGAGCAGTTCGCCGGCCGCGCGATGCGCTGCAAGCCGCTGAAGATGGTCCAGGTCGAGTGCATCGCCCGCGGCCACCTGGCCGGCCTGGGCCTGCGCGAATACCAGCGCGACGGCAAGATCTCCGGTGTCGCGCTGCCGCCGGGCCTGGTCGAAGGCGACAAGCTGCCGGAGCCGATCTTCACGCCGACGACGAAGATCTCCGACACCGGCCACGACGAGTTCATGACCTTCGACGAAGTCATGAACGAGATCGGCGAGGACACCGCGAAGCGGCTTCGCGAGCTGACGCTGGAGATCTACACGAAGGGCGCCGAACACGCGGCGGCCCACGGCGTCATCATCGCGGACACGAAGCTGGAGTTCGGCTTCGACGCCGACGGCACGCTGACCCTCGGCGACGAGGTCCTGACGTCGGACTCGTCGCGGTTCTGGCCGGCCGACGAGTGGGAGCCGGGCCGTCCGCAGCACGCCTTCGACAAGCAGTTCGTCCGCGACTGGTCGCGGACGACGGGCTGGGACCAGACCCCGCCCGGCCCGGAGATCCCCGCCGACATCGTCGAGCAGACGCGGCAGCGCTACACCGAGGTCTACGAGCGGATCACGGGGAAGACCTGGGTCCGTGGGTGAGTACGACCCGTACCGGCTGATCGACGACGTCGAGAGCCTGCTCGTCGCGCACGGTCTCGCACCTTCGCGGGTGCCGGGGCGCGGCGGCGACCGGCTGGCCGGTGCCGGCCGCCTCCTGCGCGGGTTCGGCCTGGAGCCCCGGATGGCCCCCGAGGACGCGTTCGACCTCGGGGTGCCGTTCCAGGGCCGGATCAACCAGGCCGGAACATTCCAAGACTAAGGGCTCTTCGTCAGGCCGGCGTCCCGCTCGACGACGTCACCGAGGACGTCGTCGATGGCCTTGAGCAGGTCGGCATCGAGCTTCTGGCCGGCGGCCTTGACGTTCTCGTGCACCTGCTCCGGCCGCGAAGCCCCGATGATCGCCGAGGCGACGTTCGGGTTCTGCAGCACCCACGCGACGGCGAGCTGCGCGAGGCTCAGCCCGGCCTGCTCGGCGAGCGGTTCGAGCTGGGCGACGCGCTTGAGGACGTCCTCGTCGAGGAAGCGGGCGACCATGTCGGCGCCGCCCTTCTCGTCGGTGGCGCGCGAGCCTTCGGGGTAGGCCTGGCCCGGCTTGTACTTGCCGGTGAGCACGCCCTGGGCGATCGGCGACCAGACGATCTGGCTCAGGCCTTCGCGCTCGGAGGTGGGGATCACCTGGTCTTCGATGACGCGCCAGAGCATGTTGTACTGCGGCTGGTTCGACACGAGCGGGATGTGCAGCTCGCGGGCGAGGGCGGCGCCGCGGGAGATCTGCTCGGCGGTCCATTCGGAGACGCCGACGTAGAGCACCTTGCCCTGGCGCACGAGGTCGGCGAAGGCGGTCATGGTCTCTTCGAGCGGGGTGTGCCGGTCGAAGCGGTGCGCCTGGTAGAGGTCGACGTAGTCGGTGCCGAGCCTGGTCAGCGAGGCGTTGGCCGACTCCGTGATGTGCTTGCGGGACAGGCCGCGGTCGTTGGGGCCCTTGGGGCCGGTCGGCCAGAAGACCTTGGTGAAGATCTCGAGGCTTTCCCGCCGCTGACCCTTCAGGCCGCGCCCGAGCACGGACTCGGCGGCGGTGTTGGCGTAGGCGTCGGCGGTGTCGAAGGTGGTGATGCCGGCGTCGAGGGCGGCCTGGATGCAGGCGCGGGCCTGGTCCTCCTCGACCTGGGAACCGTGGGTGAGCCAGTTCCCGTACGAGATCTCACTGACGTTGAGGCCACTGCGGCCGAGACGACGAAACTCCATGGCCGCGAGCTTAGGTGGTAATCGTTTACTTTGCTAACGACCTCGAGTGACTCCGGCCACGCCGGACGTCATGAACGACTCTTTCATGACGTCCGGGCCGGGCGGTCGTGGACAGCAAGAAGCCGGGTGGAGACTCGCTCCACCCGGCTTCTCGAAACCGGCTCAGTTCGGGATCGGGTCGCCCGGCTTCAGCCGCGGCTTCGGCATCCGCAGCCGCCGGATCTGGGACGCCCGCACGAACGCGTACCAGCCGATCGACCGGCCGTTCACCGCTTCCTTCGGGAACTTCTCCCGGACCAGCTTGGCGATCTTCCGGCCGTTCACGAAGCCCTCGATCGCCATCACCAGCAGCATCGCCGTGCACAGCAGCGTGATGTACGACTGCACCTGGGGCAGCGGCACCAGCAGCGCCAGGAACACCACGATGGCCAGCGGCATGAACAGGCCGAGCAGGTTGCGCCGGCTGTCGACCAGGTCACGGACGTACCGCTTGACCGGCCCCTTGTCGCGCGGGAGCAGGGCGCTGTCGTCGCCGCGCATCATCGCGTCACGGCGGGCCTTGGCCGCCGCGCGGCGGTCTTCCTTGGTCTGGGGGTTCGCCTTGCGCAGCTCCTTGTTGCGCTTCATCGCCTCGCGCATGGTGGTGGGCGGCGGCGCCACCGGACCCCGTCGCTTCGCCTCCGCCTCGCGGCGCTTCGGCGTAGCCTTGCCCTTACCGGGCGTGTACGCCTTGCCGGCGACGTCGACGGCTTCGGCTGTCTCCGGCTCTTCGGCGGCGGTGTCTGTGGTGCTTCGGCGCAGGAACCTCACCTCACCAGGGTATTGCAGGCGTCACGCCGCCGGTAACCAGGTCGATCGATGTGCGACCATGGTGGGGGAACAGATCGGACGTCCCCGGTGTTGAGCACGTCAGCACGAGGAGTATCCGCAGCGAGTTCGACTTTGATGAGGGAGTGCCATGACGACCGCTGAGCACGCCGGCGCGACGCAGGCCGAGACCGCCGAGGAGACCCACGGCGTCACGTTGACCGACGCCGCGGCTTCCAAGGCGAGGGCCCTGCTCGAGCAGGAGGGCCGCGACGACATGCACCTGCGCATCGCCGTTCAGCCCGGTGGCTGCGCGGGCCTGCGCTACCAGCTGTTCTTCGACGAGCGCACGCTCGACGGCGACCTGTTCCGCGACTTCGACGGCCTCAAGGTCGCCGTGGACCGGATGAGCGCCCCGTACGTGTCGGAAGCCGTCATCGACTTCGTGGACACGATCGAAAAGCAGGGCTTCACGATCGACAACCCGAACGCCACCGGCTCCTGCGCCTGCGGCGACTCGTTCCACTGAGTTTCCGGCAGCACGGTTTCCGGCAGCACGCGAGAAGGCCCCGTCGCCCGGAAGGGCGGCGGGGCCTTCTTCGGCTTGCGGGCTACACGTAGGCGTCGAGCTCGGCCACCTGGGCGTGGCACGCCTCGTCGACCTGCCACGGCTTGGCCGTGACGGGGGACGTCGGAAGGCTTTCGGCCTGGAGCGTCGCCGGGATGAAGGCACAGTCGGCGATCAGCTCGGACAGGGTCTCGGGTTCGGTCAGGGCGTTCACGATTCGTAACGCTATTGATCCGCACTCGACTGGAACAGGAGTACCAGCCGGTAGTGTCGGCTGGGCACGCGCGAACTACCCGGATGGGTCATGACCCAGGGGTAACTTCGCGCCTTTTGCCGTGAGGTCGACCATGAAGGAGCAGCCGGTGGCAGACAGGGCCAGGATCGCGGTGTCCGGCAGTATCGCGACCGACCACCTCATGCATTTCCCGGGCAGGTTCGCCGAGCAGCTGGTCGCCGAGCAGCTGCACCGCGTCTCGCTCAGCTTCCTCGCCGACGACCTGGTCGTCCGGCGCGGCGGCATCGGCGCCAACATCGCCTTCGGCCTCGGGGTGCTCGGCGTCCAGCCGGTCCTCGTGGGCGCCGTCGGCGCGGACTTCGCCGACTACCGCTCCTGGCTGGAGCGGCACGGGGTGGACACCTCGGGCGTGCACGTGTCCGAGGTCGCGCACACCGCGCGGTTCGTCTGCACCACCGACGAGGACCTCTGCCAGATCGCGACGTTCTACGCCGGCGCGATGGCCGAGTCCCGCAACATCGAGCTGCAGCCGATCGCCGAGCGCGCCGGCGAGCTCAGCCTGGTGCTGATCAGCCCGGACGACCCGGAGGGGATGATCCGCCACGCCGCGGAGTGCCGCCAGCGCGGCTACGCGTTCGCGGTCGACCCGTCGCAGCAGCTGGCCCGGATGACCGGCGAGCAGGCGCGCGCGTTCGTCGCGGGCGCGAAGTACCTGTTCAGCAACGACTACGAGTGGGAGCTGCTGCTCCAGAAGACCGGCTGGACCGAGGCGGACGTCCTCGACCAGGTCGGCCTGCGCATCACGACGCTGGGGGAGAAGGGCGTCGAGATCGTCGGCAAGGACGGCGTCGCCCTCCAGATCGGCGCGGTCCCCGAGCGGGTGAAGGCCGACCCGACGGGCGTCGGCGACGGCTTCCGCGCGGGCTTCCTGGCCGCCCTCGACGGCGGTCTCGGCGTGGAACGCGCCGCCCAGCTCGGCTCGCTCATCGCGGTGCTGGTCCTGGAGACGGTGGGCACGCAGGAGTGGACGTTCGACCGCGCGGAGGCCCTCGCCCGCATCGGCGAGGCGTTCGGCCCGGACGCAGCGGAGGAGATCTCGGCGGTCCTGCCCGCGGCCTGAGCCCGGACGTGACGAAGGCCCCGCACCGAGCCGGTGCGGGGCCTTCGCCGTCGGGAATTCAGAGCTTGACCGGGTACACCGGCTCCGGGATCTCCGGCTTGATCCGGTGCTCGACGAAGATGCCGTGCCACAGCATGAACACGATCAGCGCCCACAGCTGGCGGCTGCGGTCCAGCTGGCCCGCCTTGTGCTCTTCCAGCAGCGCCAGGATCGCCCTCTTGTCCAGCAGCTCCTCGGTCCGCGAATCCGAGATGATCCCCTTCGCCCAGTCGTACATCTCGTTGCGCAGCCACAGCCGGATCGGGACCGGGAAGCCGAGCTTGCGGCGGTTGAGCACGTGTGCCGGGATGATCTTGGCCAGCGCCTGACGCAGCGCGTACTTCGTCGTCCCGTGGGCGAGCTTCTGGTCCAGCGGGATCGACGCCGCGACCTTGAACACCTCGGCGTCCAGGAACGGCACCCGCAGCTCCAGGGAGTTCGCCATCGTCACCTTGTCGGCCTTGACCAGGATGTCGCCGCGCAGCCACGTGTAGAGGTCGACGTGCTGCATGCGGGCCACCGGGTCCCAGCCGCGCGAGACGTCGTACCAGGGCGCTGTGACGTCCTTGAAGCCGACGCCCTCCTGATAGGTCTTCAAAACATTCCGCAGCTGGTCGTCGCGGAAGTTGCGGGCGTTGCCGTAGTAGCGGTCCTCCAGCGGCAGCGCGCCGCGGCGGAGCAGGTCCTTGCCGCGGGTGCCCTCGGGGATCTTCGTCGACACTTTGCCGATGAGCTTCCGCATGCCGCCGGGGATCTTCTCGAACGGCGCCAGCGAGATCGGCTCGTTATAGATCGTGTAGCCGCCGAACAGCTCGTCCGCGCCTTCGCCGGACAGCACCGCCTTGACGTGCTTGCGGGCCTCGCGGGCGATGAACCACAGCGGGACCAGCGCCGGGTCGGCCACCGGGTCGTCGAGGTACCAGACGATGAGCGGCAGCACCTCCATCATCTCGTCGGCCGACACCGTGCGGACCACGTGCTTGACGCCGATCGCGGCGGCCGACTCGGCGGCGACGTCGACCTCGGAGTAGCCCTCGCGCTCGAAGCCGGTGGTGAACGCGATCAGGTTCGGGTTGTGCTCCTTGGCCAGTGTCGCGGTGGCCGTGGAGTCGATGCCGCCCGAAAGGAACGCGCCGACCGTGACGTCCGGGTCGGAGATCATGTGCTTGCCGACCGAGTCGCGCATCACATCGGCGATCCGCTGGTACAGCTCTTCGGCCTCGGCGGGGGAGTTGACCGGCTTCGCGCTGAACTGCGGGTGGAAGTAGCGGGTGAACCGCACCTCACCGCCGGGCACCACCTCGAACGACGTGCCGGACTCGACGCGGCGGATCGCCGTGTGCAGCGACTCGGGCTCGGGCACGTACTGCAGGACCAGGTAGTGCTGCAGCGCCTTCCGGTCCAGCTCCTGGGCGACGCCGAGGACGTCCGACAGCTCCAGCAGGCTCTTCTTCTCGCTCGAGAAGGCCACGCCGCCGGGGCCGGCCGAGTAGAACAGCGGCTTGATGCCGAACGGGTCGCGGGCGCCGAAGACCCGTTTCTCCTGCGAGTCCCAGATCATGAAGGCGAACATGCCGCGCAGGCGCTCGACCCACTCCGCGCCGAGGTAGTGGAAGCCGGCGACGATGGCCTCGCCGTCGCCCTCGGTCTCGAACTTCGCGCCGTGCTTCTCGGCGAGCTCCGCCCGCAGCTCCAGGTAGTTGTAGATCTCCCCGTTGAAGTTCATGGTGTAGCGGCCCGGTGCCTCGGGCGGGCCCCAGACCAGCGGCTGGTGCGCGTGCTCGACGTCGATGAAGGCGAGCCGGTTGAAGCCGTAGACCACCTCGGCGTCGGCCCAGGTGTCCTGCTCGTCGGGGCCGCGGTGGCGCTGGCAGCGCATGGCCGCGCCGACGGCGTCACGCGCGTTCGCCGCGCCGGTCTCGGTCGCGCAGATCAGTCCAAGCAGGCCGCACACGGGTACTCACACACCTTCAGGGTCTTCGCCGGGCTGGGGGAAGGCCCCAGTATGCCGGGACCCAGGTGGCGAGTAACACGCACGTCGATGGTTACCCCTTGGTCAGCAGGATGGGCCAACTCGGCTAGAGTCCGGCTGTCACAAAGATCGGTCGTAGGAGGCTCTGGGTGAAAGGGCGAGGCGCAGTGGGACAACCCGAGCGCACCCTGGGGAAGCGGACCGTGCGGATCGCCGCGCTGGCCGTGCTGGTCGCGCTGACCGCGACGGGCTGCTCCGGCGACGAGATCCTGCGGTTCGGCTGGCCGGTCGGCGTCACGCAGCAGGCCACCGAGATGCGGAACCTGTGGACCTGGACGGTGGTCGCGGCGCTGGCCGTCGGCGTCATCGTGTGGGCCCTGATCTTCTGGACCGCGACGTTCCACCGCAAGAAGAAGACGGTCGACGGCGAGCCGGAGGAGCTGCCCCGGCAGTTCCAGTACAACATCCCGCTCGAGCTGTTCACGGTCGTCGTCCCGACGATCATGGTCTGCGTCCTGTTCTTCTTCACCGCGACGACCGAGTCGAAGGTCCTGGACAAGGTCCCGAACCCGGACGTCAAGGTCCAGGTCGTGGCCTTCCAGTGGAACTGGGAGTTCAAGTACGAGGACGAGTCCGCGAAGAAGGCGGACGGCCAGCAGGTCAGCACCGTCGGCTCGTCCGGGGAGATCCCGCTGCTGGTGCTCCCGGTCGGCAAGACCATCCAGTACGACCTGGTCTCCACCGACGTCATCCACTCCTTCTGGGTGCCGGAGTTCCACTTCAAGCGGGACGTCATGCCGAACCCGGAGAAGAACAACCAGGACAGCTCCTTCCAGAACAAGATCGACCGCGAAGGCTCCTTCGTCGGCCGGTGCGCGGAGCTGTGCGGCACCTACCACTCGGTGATGAACTTCGAGGTCCGCGCGCTGTCGGCCGACAAGTACGACCAGTACATCGCGCTGCGCAAGCAGACGAACCCGGCGACCGGCCAGTCGTTCACGGCGGCCGAAGCGCTGGCGAAGATGAACTGCGGCGAGCTGTGCACCCCGCACGCGGTCACCACCCAGCCGTTCAACACCGACCGCACGGCACGCACCGCCTCGAACTGACGCCCAGCGGACAACAGGAGTAGGAAAAGACCATGAAGGTCGAAGCCCGCATCTTCTTCATCGTGGCGATCTTCGCCGTGTTCATGGCGGCCGTGTACTGGGTGTGGACCGCGCTGGCCGCGACCCACGGCCCCGAGCCGGTGGGCATCGTCGCGCTGTTCCTCACCGGCGGTCTCGCGTTCCTGGCCGGCAGCTACATGCAGTTCGTCGCCCGGCGCATCGAACCGCGTCCGGAGGACCGCGAGGACGCCGAGATCAGCGACGGCGCAGGCGAACTGGGCTTCTTCAGCCCGGGCAGCTACTGGCCGATCGGCATGGCGGCCACCGCGGCGCTCGCGGCCGTGGCGCTGGCGTTCTTCCACATCTGGCTGCTGGTCATCGCGCTGGTCGCGCTGCTCATCACGATCGGCGGCCTCGTGTTCGAGTACCACACGGGCCCGTCGCACGACTGAGGTCGACTTCCGGACCGGCCGTCACGCACCCGCGTGGCGGCCGGTTTCGTGTTCCGGGCCGGGCGCAGGGGCCGGTTCAGCCGCGGAAGGCCGTGCGGTAGGACGACGGGCTCGTGCCCCGCAGGCGGCTGAACTGGTGCCGCAGCGCGGCCGCCGACGCGTAGCCGCACGCCGTCGCGATGTCCTCCACCGACAGCCCGCCTTCCTCCAGCAGCGCCTGCGCGCGGTCCAGGCGCCGCTCGGTCAGCCAGCGGTGCGGGGTGGTGCCCGTCGCCGCCGAGAAGCGCCTCAGGAACGTCCGCTCGCCCAGGCCGCTGCGGCGGGCCAGCTCCGCCACCGTGAACGGCTGGTCCAACCGCCGCTCCACCCACTCGAGGGCCTCCGCGACCACGGCGTCGTCGCCCGCCGCCGTCGCCGGGACGGGCGCCTGCACGAACTGGGCCTGGCCGCCCGCGCGGTGCGGGGCCGCCACCATCCGCCGAGCCAGCGTCGTGGCCGCCGCGACGCCGCGCAGCCGGCGGACCAGGTGCAGGCACAGGTCGACCGCCGCGACCGTGCCCGCACTGGTCAGGATGCCGCCGTCGTCGGCGTACAGCGCCTGCGGGTCCACCTGGGCCGCCGGGAAGCGAGCGCGGAACTCCGCCTCGTACACCCAGTGGACCGTGCAACGGCGGCCGTCGAGCAGGCCCGCGTAGCCCAGCGAGAACACGCCCGCGCAGAACCCCGCCACCCACGCGCCCCGCCCGGCCGCCTCGCGCAGGACGTCCAGCACCGGCGCGGGCGGTGGCGCGGTCCGGGGCGCGCACGTCGGCACGATCAGCAGGTCCGCCGACGCCGCGAAGTCCAGGTCGCGCAGGCCGGCCAGTCCGAAGCCGGACCAGCTCTCGACCGCGGTCCCGCCCGGCGAGCAGACGGCGAAGTCCCAGCCCTCGATGCCGTCGGCGCTGCGGTCGGTGCCGAACACCTCGCACGCGACGCCCAGCTCGAACGGCGAAACGCGGTCGGCGAGCACCACGGCGACCCGGTTGACCTCCATGGCGACCAGTCTGTCACAAGTTTTGCGGCCGTTGTCATCTCTGACGCTGGTCGCTCGGATCGAGTGCGACGAACCTGGTCGGCATGACGAACTCCGAAACCCGCCCGCTGCTCCAGTGGTCCGCGGCGATGGCGATGTCCGGCACGATCGGCGCCGTCGTGCTCGAGAGCGGCGCCGCCGCCCCCGCCGTGGCCTTCGCCCGCTGCTTCGTCGGCGGCGCCCTGCTCGTGGTCTGGTGCCTGTCCCGCGGCTGGCTGCAGGCCTGGCGGCCGTCCCGCCGCGACCTCGGCCTCGCCGTGCTCGGCGGGCTCTTCCTGGTCGGCAACTGGGTGCTGCTGTTCGCCTCGTACGCGCTGTCGTCGATCTCGGTCAGCACGGTCGTCTACCACACCCAGCCGCTGATCCTGGTCGGCCTGGCGGCGGCCTTCCTCGGCGAAAAGGTGGCCAAGAGCCACCTGGCCCGGGCCGGGATCGCCTTCGGCGGGGTGGCGCTGATCTCGCTGTCCGCCCACGGCGAGGACGGCAAGCCTGTCCAGCTCGCCGGCATCGCCCTGGCGCTCGGCGCGGCGCTTCTGTACGCCGGGGCGTCTTTCGTGGCGAAGCAGCTGAAGCACATCCGCCCGCACCTGCTGGCCGCCGTGCAGACGACCGTCGGCGCGCTGGTCCTGGCCCCCGCGCTGCTGATCACGCCGCTGCCGTCGACGACGTCGGGGCTGCTCTGGCTGGTGCTGCTGGGCACGGTGCACACGGCCCTGATGTACGTGCTGATCTACGCGAGCATCGGCAAGCTGCCGACGACGACGGTGGCGCTGCTGTCCTACGTCTACCCGGTCGTGGCCGTCCTGGTGGACATCGCGTTCTACGGCCACCGCCCGAGCTGGCCGGAGGCGGTGGGCATGCTCGCGGTCCTGGCGGCCGCGCTGGCACCGCAGCGCAGCCGCAAACCGGCCCCGGAACCCCGCCGTCTCGCACCGGAACCGGCCTGCCGGTCGTGATCAGACCCGTAACTCGCGTGATCAGGAACGTGACTCGCGTGATCAGGGACGTAACTGACGTGATGGGGGCCGGAACTCGCGAGTTCCGGCCTCAATCACGCGAGTTCCGGCCTCAATCACGCGCGTTCCGGCTTCGATCACGCGAGTTGCGGTCGCAGACACGCGGGATCCGGGTCAGCTGAAGGCGATCCAGCGGTCCAGCAGCGCGGCCGCGGCGCCAGAATCGATCGCCTCGGCGGCCCGCGTCAGACCCGCGCGGAGATCGTCTTCGAGGGACGCCGAGAAGCCTGTGAAGGCCGCCAATGCCGCCGCCGCGTTGATCAGGACCGCGTCGCGGACCGGGCCCGGCTTGCCGCCGACCAGCTCGCGGACCACCTCGGCGTTTGCCGCCGCGTCGCCGCCGCGCAGGTCCTCCGCCGTCGCGCGGGCGATGCCCACGGACGCCGGGTCGAAGCTGCGCTCGGTGACCTCGCCGTCCGAAACCACCCACACGGTCGAGGTCGTGGTCGTGGTGATCTCGTCGAGGCCGTCGTCGCCGCGGACCACCAGGGCGCGCGTGCCGCGCCGGGCGAACGTCTCGGCCAGCACCCGGGTCTTGTCCGCGTACGCGCAGCCGATCAGCGCGGCGTCCGGCTGGGCCGGGTTGGTCAGCGGGCCGAGCAGGTTGAACGTCGTCGGGATGCCGAGCTCGCTGCGCACCGGGCCGGCGTGCCGCAGTGCCGGGTGGAACGCCGAGGCCAGGAAGAACCCGATGCCGACCTCGGCGAGGCTGCGCCGGACGTCCTCCGGCGGCAGGCTGATCGTGACGCCGAGCGCCTCGAGGACGTCCGCCGCGCCGGACTTCGACGAGGCGCTGCGGTTGCCGTGCTTGGCCACCGGCGCGCCCGCCGCCGCCGTGACGATCGTCGCCATCGTCGAGATGTTCACCGAGTTGGAGCCGTCGCCGCCGGTGCCGACGATGTCGACCGCCGGGCGGTCCAGCTCGACCCGCCGGGCGTGCGCCAGCATCGTGGCCGCCATGCCGGCGATCTCCTCGGGCGTCTCGCCCTTGGCGCGCAGCGCCACCGCGAACCCGGCGATCCGGGCCGGGCTCGCCGCGCCGTTCATGATCTGGTCCATCGCCCACGCCGTGTCCTCCGCGGAGAGGTCGACGCCCGCGACGAGCTGCTTGAGCAGGGGTGGCCAGGTGCGGGGGACCGGGGTGGTCACCGGGCTCAGCCGTTCACGACGGGGACCCGTCGCGCGCGCAGCACGTCGGCGACGGTCTCCGCGGCGGTCAGCGGGTCCAGCGGGTGCACCAGCACGGCGTCCGCCTGCGACCAGGTCGCCAGCCACCGGTCGTCCCTGCGCCGCACGGCGACCACAATCGGGGGGCAGTCGGCGATTTCGCTCTTCAGCTGCCGGCACAGGCCGATGCCGCCGGTGGGCTGCGCCTCGCCATCGAGGATCGCCAGGTCGACGTTCCCCGCGTCCACCTCGGACAGCACGTCGGCGATGCCGGCCGCCTCGACGTAGTCCACGCGCGCCAGGTCGGCGGCGGGCCGCCGGCCGACCGCGTTCACGATCGCCTCGCGCACCTCCGCCTTGTGGCTGAACACCAGGACCCGCATCGACCGCTCGCCCATGTTGGACACGCCTCCATCTCGTCACGCACGTCTGGAGGCGATCGTATCGGCCGAGACCGACATCACGCGGTCGGCTCCGGCTGTTGCGCGTCCCAGCCGAGCGCGTCGCCGCCGAGCCGCTGCGCCAGACCCGCCATCCGGGACCGTTCCTGGGCGCAGTGCAGGGCGTCGAGCACCTGGACGCGGACCGCGAGCACCCGCGTCAGATCCTCCGAAGGAGATTGTTCTCGCAGCTCATAGCCGTCCTGCGCGAGGATCGACGCCGCTTCCTCGAGCCGGCCCGGCGGCAGCAGCAGGTGGTGCCGCAGAACGGCCGGTGCCGTGCTGACCCAGCCGGGTGAACCGGCCAGCACGGCGGAGTCCGCGACGGCCGGGTCGAAGGCCTCGGCGACGATCTTCAGCCCGGGCGCGTCAACGCTCAGACCGGGCGTTTCCCGCTTCTTGACCAGGTCAAGCAGGCGGTCGAGTAAACCCATGAGTAGCTCTCACCTTCCCGGGCATCCGGTGTGATCGGTTACGCAGACGACCCGCCGTGGACCCACCCGGCGGAGCGGTGGTGCGAGAGGACATAATGCGACGCGTGACAACGGCAGCTCCCACCATCAGTCAGCGGGTCCACTCGCTGAACCGGCCGAACATGGTCAGTGTCGGCACCATCGTGTGGCTTTCCAGCGAGCTGATGTTCTTCGCCGGACTGTTCGCGATGTTCTTCACCGTCAAGGCGCAGAACTCGTCCGGCCAGTGGCCGCCGCCGCTGCACGGCGAGGAGTTCCACCTCAACGTGGCGTACGCGATCCCGTTCACGGTGATCCTCGTGCTGTCCTCGCTGACCTGCCAGTTCGGGGTGTTCGCCGCCGAGCGCGGCGACGTCTACGGGTTGCGCCGCTGGTACATCATCACGTTGATCATGGGCGCGATCTTCGTCGGCGGCCAGGCCAACGAGTACCACAACCTGGTCGAAGAGGGGATGACGATCCCGTCCGGCCCGTTCGGCACGGTCTTCTACCTCGCCACCGGGTTCCACGGCCTGCACGTCATCGGCGGGCTCATCGCCTTCGTGTACCTGCTCATCCGCACGAAACTGAGCAAGTTCACGCCCGCCCAGGCCACGTCGGCGATCGTCGTGTCCTACTACTGGCACTTCGTCGACATCGTGTGGGTCGGCCTCTTCGGTGTGATCTACCTCCTTCCGTAGGTCTCACCCAGCCGCCACCACCTTCACCATCGGCCTGAACTGACAGCAAGGGTTGCCGCAAGATGACCACCAGCACGAAATCCTCGGAGCGCCGCTACCGCGCGCGGTCGAAGCTGCGGAGGCGGTTCGCCGGCCTGCTCGCGCTCGGCATCGCGCTGGTGGGCGTCGGCTTCCTCTACTCCGCGTTCGCCCCGGAGCCGCAGACCGCGCAGGCCCAGGGCACGCCGGCGCAGCTGCGCCTGGGCGAGCAGGTCTACAACAACACCTGCATCGCCTGCCACGGCGCGAACCTCGAGGGCGTGCAGGACCGCGGGCCGAGCCTGATCGGCATCGGCGACGCCGCGGTGTACTTCCAGACTTCCTCGGGCCGCATGCCGGCCGCGCGCCAGGAGGCGCAGATCGAGCGGAAGCCGCCGAAGCTGACCGAGGCCGAGATCGACGCGGTCGGCGCCTACATCCAGGCGCACGGCGGCGGCGTCCAGCGGCCCGCCGAGAAGGGCGAGGCCCTGCGCGGCGACGACCCGGCCCGCGGTGGCGAGCTGTTCCGCCTCAACTGCGCGTCGTGCCACAACTTCACCGGCCGCGGTGGTGCGCTGTCCGCCGGCAAGTACGCGCCGAACCTGGACCCGGCCAGCGAAGAGCAGATCTACACGGCCATGCTCACCGGCCCGCAGAACATGCCGAAGTTCTCCGACCGGCAGCTGTCGCCGGAGGAGAAGAAGGACATCGTCGCCTACGTGAAGTCGGTGTCGGACGGCAACAATGACCCGGGTGGTAACGGCCTCGGCGGGGTCGGCCCCGCTTCGGAGGGCGTCATCGCCTTTATCGTCGGGATCGCCGCGCTGATCGGCGTGACGTTGTGGATTGGATCGAAGGCATGAGTGCCGAGGGGCCGAAGCCGCCGTCGGAGGCGGAGCTGGCTGAGATGGACCGGGACCAGCTGGTCAAGCTGGGCGGGGCGCTCGACGGCGTCGAGATCGTCGAGTACCCGACCCCGTGGCCCGTGGAGGGCACCCGCGCGGAGAAGCGGGCCGAGCGCCTGGTCGCGTTCTGGTTCGCCCTGTCCACGGTGGCCGGGCTCGGGTTCGTCGTTTCGCTGATCTGGTGGCCGTGGAAGTACGAGGCGCCGGACAACGAGAGCGGCCACTTCTGGTACAGCCTCTACACCCCGATGCTGGGCCTCACGCTCGGCCTGGCCATCCTCGGCCTGGGCATCGGCGTGATCCTGTACACGAAGAAGTTCGTGCCCGCCGAGGTCGCGGTGCAGCAGCGCAGCGACGCCGGCGGCGAGGGTTCGCCCGAGGTCGACCGCGCGACGATCCTCGCGCACCTGGCCGACGCCGGGAACCGCAGCACCATCGCCCGCCGGTCGCTGATCAAGCGTTCGGCGATCGCCGGTGCCGGCACGCTCGGCCTCGCGGCCGCGGCGCTGCCCATCGCGTCCTTCATCAAGGACCCGTGGAAGGACACCGAGACCCGCGAGTCGCTGTGGCACACCGGCTGGCAGCCGAACTTCCCGGGCGAGAAGGTCTACCTGCGCCGCAACACCGGCAAGCCGGTCGAGGTGGAGCACGGCAAGGAAACCGAGATCTCGCTGGTCAAGGCCGAGGACCTCGACGCGGGCGCGATGGAAACGGTGTTCCCGTTCCGCGAGTCCGAGCGCAACGACGCGGAGAAGCTGGCCGCCGCGCTGACCCGGGTCGACAACCCGGTCATGCTGATCCGCCTGCGCCCGACCGACGCCGCCAAGGTGGTCAAGCGGGCCGGTCAGGAGGACTTCAACTTCGGCGACTACTACGCGTACACGAAGATCTGCAGCCACGTCGGCTGCCCGACCTCCCTGTACGAGCAGCGGACCAACCGCATCCTGTGCCCGTGCCACCAGTCGCAGTTCGACGCCCTCCACTACGGCAAGCCGATCTTCGGCCCGGCGACGCGGCCGCTGGCCCAGCTACCGATCACGGTGGACGAAGAGGGATACTTGATCGCGCGAGGCGACTTCATCGAGGCCATCGGTCCGGCCTTTTGGGAGCGTAAGTCATGAGTTCACTCACCACGCCGACCAAGGGGTCGAGCGCTGTCGAGAAGGCGTTGGGCGACGCCGCGAACAACGCCGACCAGCGGTACCACCTGGCCAAGGGCCTGCGGCACCAGCTGAACAAGGTGTTCCCGACCCACTGGTCGTTCCTGCTGGGCGAGATCGCGCTCTACAGCTTCATCATCCTGCTGCTCACCGGCGTGTACCTGACGCTGTTCTTCGACCCCTCCATGCAGGAGGTCGTCTACCACGGCAGCTTCAAGAACATGCAGGGCCTGGAGATGTCGCAGGCGTTCCGCACGACGCTGGACATCTCGTTCGACGTCCGCGGCGGCCTGTTCATGCGGCAGCTGCACCACTGGGCCGCGCTGATCTTCGTCGCGTCCATGGCCGTCCACATGCTGCGCATCTTCTTCACCGGTGCGTTCCGGCGGCCGCGTGAGGCCAACTGGGTGATCGGTGGCCTGCTGCTGATCCTGGGCTGCTTCGAGGGCTTCTTCGGCTACTCGCTGCCGGACGACCTGCTCTCCGGCACCGGTATCCGCGCGACGCTGTCGGGCATCGTGCTCTCGGTGCCGGTCATGGGCACCTGGATCCACTGGGCGCTGTTCGGCGGGGAGTTCCCCGGCGACCAGATCATCCCGCGCCTGTACACGCTGCACATCCTGCTGCTGCCGGGCATCATGCTGGCCCTGGTCGGGGCGCACCTGGCGCTGGTCTGGTACCAGAAGCACACGCAGTTCCCGGGCGTGCGCCGCAAGGAGACCAACGTCGTCGGCGTCCGGATCATGCCGTACTTCGCGCTCAAGGGCGGGGCGTTCTTCACCCTGGTCGTGGGGGTGCTGGCGCTGATGTCGGGCCTGTTCCAGATCAACCCGGTGTGGAACTTCGGCCCGTACAACCCGGCGCAGGTGTCGGCGGGTTCGCAGCCCGACTGGTACATGGCCTGGGCCGACGGCATGCTCCGCATCTGGCCGGCGTGGGAGGTTTACCTCGGGAACTACACGATCCCGGCGGTGTTCTTCCCCGGCGCGGTCGGCATGCCGGTCCTGATCGGCCTGCTGCTGGCCTACCCGTTCCTCGAGCGGAAGCTGTCCAAGGACACCGCGCACCACAACCTGCTCCAGCGGCCGCGTGACGCACCGGTCCGCACGGCGCTGGGCGCGATGGCGCTGGGCTTCTTCATGGTCATCGAGCTGTCGGGCTTCAACGACATCATCGCCGACCAGTTCGACATCTCCCTGAACGCGACGACGTGGGCGGGCCGCATCGGCGTCCTGATCGTGCCGCCGCTGGCGTACTACTTCACCTACCGCATCTGCCTGGGCCTGCAGCGGGCCGACCGCGAGGTGCTGGAGCACGGCGTCGAGACGGGCATCATCAAGCGGCTGCCGCACGGTGAGTTCATCGAGATCCACCAGCCGCTGGCCGGGGTGGACAGCCACGGCCACGCCGTCCCGCTCGAGTACCAGGGCGCGTCGGTGCCGAAGAAGATGAACAAGCTGGGTTCGGCCGGGCACGCGGTGCCGGGCACCTTCTGGACCCCGGACCCGGCCGAGGAGACGGCGGCGCTGGAGCGCGCCAACGGCAACGGCCACTCCGGAGCCGAGAACGGTCAGCACGGCCAGCACGGCGAGTTCGACTCCGCCGAGACGGCGTCGGCCACGAAGCAGTCGGACCACTAGGTCCACCCACGACGAAGGCCACCTCCCGCGGGAGGTGGCCTTCGGTCGTTTCCGGGGTCGTTCAGTCTTCGACGCCGATCGAGAAGGCCGATTCGGTGTCGGTGCGGCTGTAGGACCGGAACGCGATGTGCGTGACGGTGTCCAGCACGCCCGGCACCTTCCCGATCTTCCCGGGGATCAGGTCGGCCAGGTCCTCGTGCGTGGACACCTTCACCGTGGCGATGAGGTCGACGTCCCCGGCGCACGAGTAGACCTCGCCGACACCCTCGATGTCGGCGATCGCCTGCGCCGCGTCCGGGATCGCGTCCGCCTCTACCTGGATCAACACGATCGCGGTGATCACCTGGGTCCTCCAAGACTCGTCTGCGGGTGTCGCCGGTGATCCTAGCTACGCCGCGGTGTGGGCCAGCCAGTGTCCGGCCAGCGCCCGGTCGCCGGTGATGGTGACGCGGTCCGCGGGCAGGCGCCGGGTGAAGACGAGCAGGAGGTCCTGCACCGGGCCGGTCAGCGTGACGTCCGCGGCTTCCGTGGCTTCCGTGGCGCGGGTCCACCGGACGCCCTCGGGGGTGCGGGTGATCAGCCAGCCGGGGCCGGCACCGGGGTCCATCAGGATGGTCTGGCCGGTGCCGCACAGCTCCGCGAAGTCCGGCTTGAGGCTCGCCGTGACCGAGTCGGACAGCAGCTCCAGCCACTCGCTGATCGCGTCGGCGGCGAGGTCCGGTGCCACGGTGAACGGGGTACCCGCGGCCAGGGCGGCGTCGGCGTGGTGGACGGTGGTGTCGTGGAGCATCCGGCGCAGCCAGAACCGGGCCGGTTGCGGGCCGAAGAACGTCCACACCGGGGTGTCGCCGGCGGCCTGCACGGCGTCTTCGAGGTCTTCGGCACCTTCGCGCAGCCAGTCGGACCACTTGGCGGGGGAGCCGGGATCGGCGTCGAACGGGTCTGGGACCGGCGACGGCCCGGACCGGATGATGCTCGCGGCCCAGCGGTGTTCCTGGCCCACGTGGCCGGTGAGCACCCGCAGCGGCCACTCCGGGCAGGTGGGTACCTTCGCGTCCGGGTCGGCGTTCTCGACGGCGTCGGCGAACCCGGCGGTGTGGTGGTGGAGCCCTTCGGCGAGTCTGGCGTTGTCCATGGCCGTACCGTAGGAATTCCACCCGGCTGGAGGTTCGACGGAAGGTGACCGGAGACACACTCGGTATCGGCGAGCTGGCGCACCGGACGGGCGTGCCCGTCCGCACGATCCGGTTCTACTGCGACGAGGGCGTGCTGGAGCCGGTGCGCAGTGCCGGCGGCCACCGCCGCTTCGACGGCGCGGCGATCGACCGGCTCACCCTGGTGCGCCGGCTGCGCGGGCTCGGGCTGGGCCTGCGCCCGATCACCGACGTCGTCGACGGCCGCTGTTCCCTCGACGACGCCGTGGCGGCCGAGCGCGCGGCTCTCGACCGCGAGCTGGCGACGCTCAACTGGCGGCGGTCGGTGCTCCGGGCGGTCTCGGAGGTGGCGCCCGCGGACCGCGCGGCCCGCCTGGAGCTGCTGTCCGCCGTCCAGGACGGGTATTCGGCCCACGAGACGCTGGTGCGGCTCTGGCGCCCGATGACGACGGGCCCGATCCCGCCGGACACGGCCCGCATGTTCCTGGACATCAGCGCCCCGGAGCCGCCCGCCCAGCCGACGACGGCCCAGGTGGTGGCGTACGCGGAGCTGGTGCTGCTGGCAGCGGACACCCGGCTGGCGTCGGACCTTGCGGCGAGCACTCTCGCGGGCCACGAGCGCATCGCGGACCTGGGCGCGCTCCACGCGGAGGTGGGGGAGGCGTGTGCCTCGGCGGCTTCGCGCATGGCGGCCGGGACGCGGCCGGCCCCGGGACCGGAGCTGGACCGTTTCGTCGCCGCCCACGCGACGGCACTGGGCGCGGCGGACAGCCCGGCATTCCGCCGGGCCCTCAACCACCGGACGGCCCCGGACCGCAACCCGCGGCTGAGGCGCTACTGGCACCTGGCGGGCGAGATCACCGGCGAGACGGCCCCGATGGGCCTCGCCCACACGTGGCTGCTGGACGCCCTGAACACCTCGGTCGCCTGACCCGTTCCCCCAGCCCACGTACCCAGCCGGTCGCCTCGCGTACCCAGCCGGTCGGCCGGCGTACCTGGACGGTCGGCCGGAACCCGATCGTCGACGAACGTGGGCCGACCCTTCGGGTGCTTGGGCCGACCGTTTGGGTACATGGGCCGACCGTCTGGGTCGCGGGCCGACCCTGTGGGTACGCGGGCCGACTCTCTAGGTACGCGGGCCGACCCTGTGGGTACGCGGGCCGACTCTCTGGGGACGTGAGGCGACCGTTTGGGTACGCGGGCCGACTCTCTGGGTACGCGGGCCGACCCTGTGGGTACGCGGGGCGACCTTCGGGGCGCGTGCGAACTTGGCCTCTGTGCGCGGGCCGGATGGGCCGGGCGAGCGGGTGGGGCCGGTCAGCTGACGTGTTCCAGGGAGTGTGCGTCCGAGACCAGGTCGAGCCAGCCCCGCCAGCCCGCGACCGCCGCCGGCTCGGCCCACGGGCGGGTCGTGCGGACCAGGCGGACTCCCGGCCGGGCCAGCCAGCGCAGCAGCACCCCCACCTCCTCCGGTGGCGCTCCGTGGAGCGGGCCCGGGTCCGGGAGCACCGTCTCCGCCGACGCCACCAGTGCCTCCACCACCGGCATCGGCGGCACCCCGCGCCGGGCCACGCCGGCCGAGGCCAGCCGGCCGTAGCGGATCACCGACAGCTCCCAGCCGCCCGCACCGTCCGGTGCCGCCGCGATCAGTTCGCCGATCGCGGCCAGCGATGCCTGCCGGTGGGCCCGGCCGAGCGCCCGGATCAGCCCCGCCAGCTCGTCGCGGTGCCGCGCGGCCTGCTCGTAGTGCTGACCCGCCGCCAGGCGCTCGACGTACGCCGCCGCCGTGTGCAGGGGGCCGCCGTCCAGGCCCGCGATCAGCCCCGACACCGACTCGACCGCCGGGACGTACGCCTCCACGCTCTGCCGTCCCGCGCACGGCGCCCCGCAGCGGCCCAGCTCCGCCAGCACGCAGGGTGTCCCGTTCGCCGACCGCGGTGAGATCCGCTGCGTGCACGTCCGCAGGCCCGACGCGCCGGCCAGGGTGTCCGCCGTCGTGCGCGCGTCCGCCTGGTTGCGGAACGGGCCCAGCACCCCCGGCCGCGGCAGGCGGACCACCGACAGCCGGGGGAACGCCTCGTCCGTCAGCCCGATCCACCAGCCCTGGTGCCGGTTCTTCGACCGCCGGTTGTACGCGGGCCGGTGCGCCGCGATCAACCTGAGCTCCCGCACCTCCGCCTCCAGCGCGTGCGCGCACACCACTTGGTCGACGCGCTCGGCCAGCGCGACCATCTCCCGGATCCGGCTGCGGTTCTCCGAACCCGTGAAGTACGACCGCACCCGCCGCCGCAGGTCCTTCGCCGTGCCGACGTACAGGACCTCGTCCTTCGGCCCCTTGAACAGGTAGACGCCCGGCGCCGACGGCAGGTCCGCGGCCAGGTGCCGTTTCGCCCGCTGGGCGACGGTCACCTCCGGCAGGTACCCCATCAGCTCCTCGAGCGAGTGCACGCCCAGGTTGCCGACCCGCTCCAGCAGGCCGTGCAGGACGTCCACCGTCGCCCGTGCGTCGTCCAGCGCCCGGTGCGTCGGCCGCGTCCTCGCGCCGAACAGCAACGCCAGCGCCGTCAGGTTGTACCGCCCGACCTCGTCGCGCGGCACCACCCGCCGCGCCAGCCGGACCGTGCACACGACCGTCAGCTTCGGCCACACGTACCCGTGCCCCTCGCACGCCGCCCGCATGTGCGAGGTGTCGAAGCCGGAGTTGTGCGCCACCAGCACCGCACCCCCGACGAACTCGAGGAACGCCGGCAGCACCTCCTCGATCGGCGGCGCGTCGTAGACCATGGCCTGCGTGATCCCGGTCAGTGAGACGATCTGCGGCGGGATCGGCGAGCCCGGGTTCACCAGCGTCGCGAACTCGCCCAGCACCTCGCCGCCGCGCACTTTCACCGCCCCGATCTCGGTGATCCCCGACGGCCCCGGCGGAGCTCCGGTCGTCTCGAGGTCGAAGACGACGAAAGTGGTGTCCCGCAAGGGGGTTCCGAGCTCGTCGAACGCGAGCTGAGCCTGGACCGAGCGCATGGGCTCCGACTGTAGGGGCGACCACCGACAGTTTCCGGCGGTGCCCTCCCCGGCGCGGTCCGTGTGGTGCGCGGGGCGTTTATAACAATCTGACACTGCCGACCAAAAGACAGGGTTTG
>JARAWT010000096.1:0-32353 GCA_033793495.1 Streptomyces sp. MN03-5084-2B
GGGCGGGCCGGACCGGTCGGGGGCGGCTGGTGGTTTCAACCGCTGTGGCCCGAAGACGCTCGAGGCGTGTCCGGGGCCGAACTGGTACTGCCCACCCCGCGCGGAACTCAACCAGGTTTCGGCGCACCGGCCGGGGGCCCTGCCCGGCGCACGGGCCTCGGGATCGTCAACGCCGTGGCCCAGGCCCACCACGCCACCCTCACCGCCACCGTCCACTTCGTACTTGGCCGACATCTGTAACTTTCAGCATCGGCGGGGACTGTGCGAGGGGTGTGAACTGGCCTCTTCGGCGGATTCGACGCGGCCCGAGGCTAGAGAGTTGTGGTGCTCGAGCCGGTGCCCTTAGCGTTGTCCCGCACGCGGATGCCGGCTCCGGCACTATTTGCGGCACTTCTCCGGCGTCCACGCGGCCGGCCCGACGGCGCCGGCTTGTCGCGTTCGTGGTCACCCTAGGAGGTAAGGCAATGCGACGCGTTCTCTCCCGGGCCGTGGGCATCGTTGCGGTGGTGCTCGGCCTGGTCGCCGCGGCGGCCACCGCACCGGCGTCCGCGGTGGCCAGCCCCTACCAGCGGGGGCCGGATCCCACCCTCGCGAGCGTGGCGGCACCGTACGGGCCGTTCGCGACGGCGCAGGCGAAAGTGCCGCCCGGCAACGGGTTCAACGGCGGGTACGTCTACTACCCGACGGACACCAGCCTGGGCACGTGGGGCGCGGTCGCCATCGTGCCCGGCTACTCCGCCCTGTTCGCCAACGAAGAGGCCTGGATGGGCCCACGGCTGGCGTCCTTCGGTTTCGTCGTCATCGGCATCGAGACCACCAGCCGGACCGACAGCGCCGACGCCCGCGCCACGCAGCTGCTCGCGGCGCTCGACTACCTGACGCAGAAGAGCCCGGTGCGCACCCGCGTGGACGCGGGCAGGCTGGGCGTGATCGGCCATTCCGCGGGCGGTGCGGGCGCCCTGCTCGCGGCCCTGCGGCGCCCGTCGCTGAAGTCGGCGGTGGGGCTGGCGCCCGGCTCGCCGGTGGGCAATCTGAACTTGGCCGGCGACCAGGTGCCGACGATGTTCATCGCGGGTCAGCGCGACCCGGTCGTCACCCCGGCGTACCTCGACAAGCTCTACGCCACCCTGCCGGCGGCCCTGAAGAAGGCCTACGTCCAGATCACGGGCGTGGACCACCTCTTCGCGACCCGGCCGAACACGGTGGAAATGCGCACTCTCGTCCCGTGGCTCAAGCTGGCCCTCGACCGGGACACGCGCTACGCGAAGTTCCTGTGCCCGACCGTGGCGGACGCCACGGGCATCTCGATGTACCGCAGCACCTGTCCACTGTAGACGAATGACGGACGGCGAACAGCCGGGACGCCGCGGCGTTCTCCGGAACGGTCGGCGCTCGTGGGTGTAGGCCCGTAGCCGTCAGGCTGCGGGCCGTTCCCGTGTTCAGGCTGCGAAGGGCAGCGGTTCGTGGAGGTTGTTGCGCCTGGGTTTTCGGCGGCGGTCGACGAACACCGGTGGGAGGAATTCGGGGAGGCCGTCGGCGGCGATGCGGACTTCCCAGCCGGAGCGGTGCAGCAACCGGTGGTGGTGAGCGCACATGAGCACCAGGTTGCTCAGGTCGGTGGGGCCGCCCTCTGCCCAGTGTCGGATGTGGTGACCTTGACAGTGCCGTGGTGGCCGATGGCAGCCGGGGAACGCGCAACCCCGGTCCCGCAGGAACAGCGCCCGGCGCAGTCCGGCGGAGATGAGGCGGCGGAGGCGGCCGAGGTTGAGCGGTTCGCTCTTGCCGCCGAGGACGGCGGGGACGATCATGGCGTCGCAGGCATGCACCCGCGCTTCGGCGGCCGAGATTGTGCCGGTATCGCCGAGCGTGGCCTTCCCCACCCCGGTCTTCAGGTCCTCCAGCGACACCGCGACCATCACATGAGCACGTTCCCCAGCCTGCATCGGCAGATCCGGCGAGTTCAACGCAAGATCCACCGCATCGGAGAACGCATCACCGAAGCGCTGCGGCAAGGTCCGGAAGTCCGGGCCCTCGTCACCGGTGCGGCGTTCGGCCAGGGCGTCGAATAGTGCGCTGGCGCGGGTGCCGGTCTCGTCGTCGAACCGGCCACTCAGCTCCCAGACCCCGGTTCTTTTCCGGCGCAGGAACAATTCCCGGCTCGGAGCCACCGGTTCGGTGTCGTCGGGTGCGGGGCCGTCGGGGTTGAGGTGGGCGAGAATGCGGGCACCCAACGCAGCGACCTGCTTGTGCCCGGCCTCCTCGGCGAAAGTCAGCAAGTTCGCTTCGGCGCTCTCCCGGTGCTCCACAGGAACATCCGCCAGGACACCGGTGATCACATCGATCATCGGTGTGCTCAACCGCCCGTCAAGAGCGGCCGCGCCGGTGGCGGGCGCGAGAGCGGGGATCGGGCTGCCATCAAGGTTGCGGCCCGGATTCACCAACCGGGCGCGTTTCACCACCCGCGTCGCCTCCTGCCGGGAGACATCGGCGAGATGTTCGTAAAGCCGGGCGGCGGAGCGGTAACCGAACAGCTCCATCACCCCACGCTGCTCGATCCCTACCAGCAGGGCACCAATTTCGGCTTCGGCGGATCGTATGCACGCGACCAGCTCACCGATGCGGTCGGCCAGGGCCACCGCCTCGGGGGAGTGCGTTGCGTGATCGGTCATGCCTCCAAGTTACCGATCATCGAACACGAGTTCATCACTCGATCGGGCAGAAGATCCCGGCGCTGTCCGCACCCCGGAACACCGAAAAGTGGTGCAGGGCAACAAATCCCTACCCGGCCGTGCCATCCGGGTTCCCCGCGAACCGCTGCTCGAGCTGGGCGAGAACCTGGTTGAACCGCGTGATCGTGCCCGGGTCGACGTCGTCGAGCAGCTCGGCCAGGAGCCGCGACCAGGCGCCGCGGAGGACTTCGAGGTTGGTGCGGGCCAGTTCGGTGGGGTGCACGGTGACGGTCCGCCCTTGCCCGGCGCGGGTCAGCATGCCCTTGGCTTCAAGCCCGCGGAGGGCGGTGCTGACGTTCGTGCGCTGCAGCCCGGCGCGCCCGGCGATCCGGCTCGGCGTGCAGCCGGGGTCCAGGTCGATGATGCGCATGACCTGGCGCTCGGTGGCGGTGAGCGGCACGACGTCCGGCTCGGCGGGGGTGCGCAGGCGGATCAGGCGCGCGACGTTGAGCACGAGGTCGGCCAGGTCGGCGTACGGGTCCGGTGGCTGAGGACGGGGCACCTCTTGAACAGTACCCGATAGTTATGTGAAGATAATTATTGATCGATAGCCTGGGTGCGGGAGGGCCGATGAACCGAGACGATGGTGTCCTGCACGCCGGACCGGCCGGGTTCGGGGAGCTCGCCGCGGTGCTCGGCGACGCCGTCCGCGACGTCGGCGCCTGGATGGCCGAGTTCGGCGGCTACGACCCGCACCCCTCCCAGGACGTGCCGCTCGAGCGGTTCCGGGAGGCGACGGCGGACCTGCACCGGCGCCTGCGGGACAACTACCCGTTCTTCCACCCCCGCTACGCCGGGCAGATGCTCAAGCCGCCCCACCCGGCGGCCGTCGCCGGCTACCTGAGCGCGATGCTGATCAACCCGAACAACCACGCCCTCGACGGCGGCCCCGCCACCGCGGCCATGGAGAAGGAGGTGGTCGCGGACCTGGCGGCGATGTTCGGCCTGCCCCGGCACCTGGGCCACCTGACCAGCAGCGGGACGATCGCGAACCTGGAAGCCTTGTTCGTCGCCCGCGAGACGCACCCGGGCAAGGCGATCGCGCACAGCGCCGACGCCCACTACACGCACGGCCGGATGAGCCACCTCCTCGGCGTCGAGGCCGTTCCGGTGGCCACCACCGCCGCCGGCACCCTCGATCCGGCCGCGCTCGAAGAGCTGCTGCGCACCGGAACTGTCGGCACGGTGGTCGCGACCACCGGCACGACCGGCCTCGGCGCGGTCGACCCCGTCCACGAGATCGTCCCCCTCGCCCGCCGGTACGGGGCCCGGGTGCACGTGGACGCGGCCTACGGCGGGTTCTTCCGGCTGATCGCCGACGACACCGCCGACGGCGTGGCCTCGGCGCCGTTCCGCGCCATCGCCGACGCCGATTCGGTGGTGATCGACCCGCACAAGCACGGGCTGCAACCCTACGGCTGCGGTGCCGTGCTCTTCCGCGACCCGTCGGTCGCCGGGCACTACCTGCACGACTCGCCCTACACGTACTTCACCTCCGACGAGCTGCACCTCGGCGAGATCTCCCTGGAGTGCTCACGCGCCGGGGCCGCGGCCGCCGCCCTTTGGCTGACGTCGCGGGTCCTTCCCCTGACCCCGGACGGCCTCGGCGCGGTGCTCCGGCCCGGGCGCCGAGCCGCCCTCGCCTGGGCCGGCCTGATCGACGACAGCGCCGAGCTGGCGGTGTTCCAGCCGCCGCAGCTCGACATCGTCAGCTACTTCCCCGCCCGCGCGGCGCTTTCCGAGATCGACCGCGCCAGCGCGCACGTGCTCGAAGCCGGCATGAACCGCCCGCCGGACGAGGCGCTGTACGTGGCGACCTACGCGGTCACCGGCGCCGACCTCGCCCGCCGGGGCCACACCGTGCACGACGACCTCCCGCGCGGCCGGATCCTGCGGAGTGTCCTGATGAAGCCGGAGAGCGAGACGCACCTCCCCGGCCTGCACCGCGAAATCACCCGGTTGAGCCGGGGGTGACCCGGCGCGCGGCGCTCACCGGATCGGGTTGGGGGTGATGTCCTGCGCGAACAGGTTCCCGTTCGAGCTCCCGACGTGCACGTGGTACCCCCGGCCGCCGACGTTCACCGTGATGTGGGGCCTCGGGTCCGCGCCGCCCGCGGCTCCGCCCAGGCCGCCCTGGTGGATGCCCGCCGTCTGCTGCCAGCCCCGGCCTTCCCGCATCTGCTTCAGCAGCTCCTTTGCCCGGCGGGCTCCTTCGCCGCGGCCGGCGGCGAGGTTTTCCAGGATCCCGACGAACTTCTTGTCGCTGATTTCCGTCACCGGGACGTTCGCGTTGCCGTGGAAGACCGGCTGACCCGGGCGGTTGTTGGCCAGCACCGGGTTGTTCGCCTTGCCGCCCTTGCACTTCTTGCCCTTCAGCCCGACCGGGTCGAGCCAGCCGGTCGGGTTGCGGACGTAGGCGCAGGGGTTGGTGCCGCCGCCGAGACCGATCGGGTCCGGGCTGATGTACCGGCCGGTTTCCGGTTCGTAGTACCGGTTCACGTTGTAGTGCAGGCCCGTCTCGGCGTCGAAGTACTGGCCGGGGAACCGCAGCGGAGTCGGCGCCGGGGCGGTGGTTTCCAGGCCCCACAGCGTCTGCGTGGCGTGCCAGGCGATCCGGCCGGTCTCGTCCACCAGCTCCGCCGGGCTGCCGACCAGGTCGGCGACGACGGCGTGGAACTGCTCGTCGACGCCGCCGTCCGCGCGGGACCGGCGGTCCAGCACGCTCACCGGCACCGGCCGGTCGAGCTCCCAGTCCCACGTGGTGACCCGCCGCGGCGCGCCCGCCGTCGTGACGATCTCCTCGGCCGGGACGATCCCGTCCCAGACGAAGGTGGTCTCGGCGGCGGTCGTGCCGTCGGGTCCGAGCAGCCGCTTCGCCACGCGACGGCCCAGTGCGTCGTAGGCGTAGCGCCACTCGCTCCCGTCCGGGGTCCGCACGTGCTCGAGCCGGTCGTCGGCGTTCCACGCGAACACCCACTCGCCGCCCGGTTGCCGCCGCCCGGTCAGGCGGCCCAGCTCGTCGTAGCGGTAGTGGACGTCGCCGGCGCGCCGGACCTGCGTGCCGGCGTACTCGCGCGGACCCGCGGCGGCGTGGCGCGCCGTCCAGTCGGCGGCGGTGACGTTGCCCAGCGCGTCGTAGGCGTAGCGCTCGACACCGTCCGGACGGTGCAGCTCGGTGACGCGGCCCAGCCGGTCCAGAGCGAACTCGCGGCGGCCGGACAGCCGGTCGTCGACGCCGGCGAGCACGTCGTCGGCCCGGTGGTGGTAGGTACGGCGCTGCCGCACCTGCCGGTCCGGGCCCGCGACGGCCTGCCCGACCAGCCGGTCGTTGGCGTCCCAGGTCTGGGCCAGCGTCGCCGCGCCGAAGACGCGCCCGACCTCGCGCCCGGCCGCGTCGCGGACGAACCGGATCGAGCGGCCGGCGGTGCTCAGCTCGGCCGGGGCGCTCGCCGCGTCGTAGGCCCAGGTGCTGGTGACGCCGGTCGCGGTGCGGCGCGAGGTCCGCAGCCCGCTGCGGTCGTAGGAGGACCGGACCTCCCGGCCGTCGCAGCTTTCCGCCAGGACGCGCCCGAGGCGGTCGTAGGCCAGCGTGAGGTCGGCGTCGGCGTTCGTCGCCCGCACCAGCCGGTCCGCGGCGTCGTAGTGGTACGTCGTGACGCTGTCCCCCCGGCGCTTGCCGGTCATCCGGCCCAGCGCGTCCCACGTGTACGTCGTCGGAACGCCGGTGCCGGGGACGCTTTCCAGCAGTTGCCCGGCGGCGTCCCGGCGGTAGGTGACGACCCGGCCGTCGAAATCGGTCTCCCGCACGACCCGCCCGGCCGCGTCGTGCTCGATCCGCCACTGCGCGCCGGCGGCGTTGGTGACCGAGACGAGCCGCAGTTCGGTGTCGTACTCGAACCGGGTGCGGCTGCCGTCCGGGGCGATCTCGCAGACGGGCAGGTCGAACGGCCCGAAGTCGGTGCGGGTGACGGCGCCGGTGGCGTCGGTCCGCTCGATCGCGTTCACTTCGCCGTCGTAGGTGCAGCTTTCCACCGAGCCGTCCGGGGCGATGCGCTTCCACAGCTCGCCCTCGACCGTCCACGCGTACTGCGTCGTGTGGCCCGCCGGGTCGGTGACCGAGGCGAGGCGGCCCAGCCGGTCGTAGGTGTAGGACGTGCGGCCGCCGGCGGGGTCGAGGACCGTCCGCGGCTTGCCCAGCGCGTCGCATTCGATGCCGGTGGTGCGGCCTTCTTCGTCGGTGAACGAGCTGAGCGCGCCACGCCGGTCGTAGCCGTAGCGGCGGACCCCGCCCATCGGGTCGGTGGTCACGACGAGCCGGCCGGCCTCGTCGTAGTCGTACGCCCAGGCCGCGCCGTCCGGCTCGACGCTCGCCCGCGGGCGGCCCCGCGAGTCGAAGCGGACGCTGCGCACGCTGCCGTCCGGACGGGTCTCGGAGGTGCGCCTGCCGTGCTCGTCGTAGCCGTAGCGGGTGACGCGGCCCAGCGGGTCCGTGCAGGCGAGCAGCCGGTCGTGGCGGTCCCACTCGTAGGTCGTGACCCCGCCGAGCGGGTCGGTCTCCCGGACGAGCTGGAACTCCTCGTTCAGCTCGTAGGTGGTGGTGTGCCCGAGCGAGTCGGTGGCGCGGTTGACGCGGTTTTCGCGGTCGTAGGCGAAGGTGTAGGCGAGCACCCCGCGCGACCCGGCGCCGCGGACGCACCGGTCGCGCTCGTCGTAGGTGAACTCGTAGCCCCACCCGTTGCGGTCCTGCCAGGAGGTGATGCGGCCGGCGTCGTCGTAGCCGAACCGGTACGGCCGGCCCGACGAGTTGACCACCTCGACCAGGTGCGCCCGCTCGTCGTAGGCGAAGCGGGCGAGGGTGACGCGGTCGCCGTCGTGCGCGCCGGCGGAGGCCAGCTCGGTGATCCGGCCGTTCACCGTGGTGACCGCGATGCGGTGCCCGGCGGAGTGCCGGACCTCGCGCAGGACTCCGTGGGTGTCGCGGTCGAAGGTGATGCGGTGGCCGTCGGCGTCGGAGACCGCGGTCAGCCAGCCGGTGTCCCCGTCGGCGGGGAAGTGCAGGGAACGGCCGAGATCCGGCTGGTCGAGGACGTACTCGTCGCCGAGCCGCCGCAGCGGCCACCACGGGCCGTCGACCGGGGTGACCGCCGTGGCGTCCGGTCGCGGGTAGACGAGCAGGGTGCCGTCCTCGACGGCGAAGTCGACGCGGTCGTCGCCGGTTTCCAGGCGCTGGTCGGCGGTCGACGCCCAGGACCGTCCGAAGTGGACGCCGCTGCGGTAGCCGGAGAAGTGGCTGCGTTCCAGCACGAGCGACAGGACGCCCTCGATCTCGACGTCGGTCTGGCCGAGCATCATCCGCCCGGTCGTCATGTCGATCGGGTCGCCACTGCCCGGGCGGCAGTCGGTCGGGGTCGAGTTCTCCTTGGGCGCGCCGTTGTGGTCGGCCAGGCCGCCGTCCCTCGGCTTGCCCCCGCCGTCCTTCGGCTTGCCGCCGCCGGGGCCCTTGCCCCCGCCGGAGGGCGTGGTGCCGCCGTTCGAGGACGGCGTGTCGTCGGGGCCCTTGGACGTCGGTGGCGGATCGGTCTTCGGTGGCGCGTCGGCGCCGCCGCCCTTCGCGCCGGAGGTGGTGGTGCCGTCGCCTTTCGCGCCCGAGGGCGACGTGCTGTCCCCCTTGGGGCCGCCGATGTCCTTGGGTCCGCTTTTGATGTCGGCGTGTTTCGGCGGCGGTGCGGTCTTGCCCGGTTTGATCTTGCGCAGTGCTTTGGCGGCGTCGGCGAAGAGGTCACCGGCTCGTTTGAGCAGCGGCATGAGCGCTTTGAGCGCGGTGACGAGCCGTTTGACCAGGTCGGCGATCTTGGAGGCGGTTTTGGCGACGGCGTTGACGACCTGGGGGACGACCCAGGTCATGCCGATGCCGAGGGTGAACACGACCTGCAGGGCCCAGCTGATCAGGTGGCCGACCAGCTCGGCGATGATGTCGCGGACGAGTGCCCGGACGGCGGCGACGACCTCTCCGGCGGTTTTGACGCCGCTGGAGGCGCCTTCGCAGCCTTTCTGGGCGGTCTCCAGGAGTGTCACGGTGTCCTGGGCGCGCTGGCGGTAGGTGTCTGCGGCGGCACCGGTCCAGGTCGAGATGTCGGTGGTGACCATGCCGGTGAGGTCTTCGCCGACGCTGCCGAGTTCGGTGGCGATGTTCTTCCAGGTCTCGGACTGTGCGGCGATTTCGTCGGCGTTGCCGGTCAGGCCGTTGAGGGCTTCCTTGAGCGGTCCGACGTGTTCGATGAGCCAGCCGACGCCGGCGGCGAGGATTGCGCCGAAGGGGTCCATGGCCATCGACAGGGCGTCCAGCGCTGTTCCGACGGCGCCGAGTGCCACCGACGCCCAGTCGCCGCTCTCGATGGCGGATTTCAGGTCGTTCGCCGATTCCAGCAGCGAAATCCCCGAGTACGCCTTCGTGGAATCCTTCGTCTCCGCCACCAGCGGGTTGCTCACCGCGCGACCTTTCCGACGCTCTTCCTCGCGCACGCCCCCTCCGAGCGAGCTCACTCGGCGGGACGATAGCAACGCGGCCGGAACCGATGTCTGCGACGACGTCGAAGTGCCCGAACGGCCACGGTTCGAGGCTTATCGGGCAACCGCGGGTGCGCTTTTCCGGGGCTACGCTGAGGCGATGACACTGGGGATGGACCGGGCTGCGGCGACGCACCGCCGGTGGCAGAACAGTTTCCTGGCCGGGGTGATCGTCTTCGGCTTGGCCGGGTTCGGTGCCGCGGCGGCGGTGGTCTACACGCTGACCGTGCCCGGACACGTCCGCGAGAACGGCGAGCTCACGGTCGAGATCATGGTCTTCGTCCTGGCCGTGGCACTGGTGCTCGGCTGCGTGGCTCTCGGGCGGCGCCGCGACCGGCGGCGTGCCGCGCTGGCGGCCGAGCACGAGCGCTGGCTGCCGTCGCTGACCGAACGCGACGGTCAGGGGCAGGTCGACCTCGACGCCGAGACCGCCCGGCTGCGGCCGCTGGTGCTGCGTGCGACGGGCCTCGTTTGCGGCTGGCTGGCCGTGCTCGCCGGGGTGGTCGCGGGCGTGGTCGCGCTGAGCGCGTCCTCCGACCACCTGCTCGAGACCGGGGCGCGCGTGACCGGTGAGGTGCTGGGCGCCTACAAGCACAGCCGGAGCGAGGACGTCATCCACGTGAGGTACCCGGTGGGCGACGGCGACTACCGGTACGCCGACATCACGTGGGACTCCGGCCGGCAGTACACCAGGGGCGAACGGATCACGGTCATCTACGACAAGGCCGACCCCGATCGGGTGCGTACGCCGGACGAACCCAACGACGACGAGACCTGGATGCTGGTTCTGACGGTCGGCGGGATCGCCGGGGTGAGTGGTTTCGTCTTTTCCGTCATCGCCGCGGTGGGCTGGCGTCGCCGGCACCGCGCGGTGCTGGCCACCGGCTGGCGGATCGCGTCGGTGACCGTGGTGCCGGACTACCCGGTCCGCTCGAACCGGCACATGCCGGACATCGAGGTCGCCTACCGCGACCGCAGCCGGATCACGCTGCGCGCGGCCACGTCGTCGCACGGTTCGGTGCCGCTGAAGCACGAGCCGGACCGGCGGGCCTGGATCGGCGGCACCGACCGGGACATGGTGGTCCTGTTCCCGCACGGACGCTGGCGTACCCCGCCGTACGCGGTCCCGGCCTACGCGCTGAACACGCGGATCAGCGCGGAGGATGCAGCGGCGGCGGTCGCGGAGAGCCCGGAGCAGACGGCGTTCGCGAAACGCAAGCTCCGGCAGTTCCTCATCGCGATGGCGGCCTGGTACGCCACGCTGATCGCGGCCGGTATCGCGCTGGTCGAGCTGGACCTGTGGTGGCCCTTGTTCTTCGTCGCATTCGGGGGTTCGATCTTGCCCGTTCCGCTCGCCCACTGGTACTTCGCCCGGATGCGCACGGCGCTGGAGGAACGATGACCAGCGGCCGGGCCCGGCTCGCCGGCGCGCCGATCGGGCGGCCCGCTGCCAGACTGGCCGCATGGACGACGAGCCGCCGTGGACCATCACGATGCCGCCGGCGCGGGCGACCGGCGGCGTCGTGCGGGTGGTGATGTCCGGAGCCCTCGGCCCCGCGGCGCACGCCCGGCTGCGCGAGATCCTGCGGATCGCGCTGCTGACCGCGCTTTCGCCCGAACCGGCGGCGCTCGGTGTCACGCTGACCGCGGTGACCTCGTGCGACGAGGTGCTGCCGGAAGAGCTGCAGGAGCTGGCACTCACGTGCGCGCGGGAGAACCTCGCCCTGCGCGTCGAGGTCACCCCGGCGCTGCTGCCCCGGCTGGGGAGCCGCGAGCTGGCGCCCTTCCTGCACCTCTGCGACGCCCCGGCCGCGGGCACGGCGGACGTCGCGGTCGTGCCGACGTGGCTCGACCGGGCCACGCTGGCCATCGCCCTCACCGGCGAGCTCGACCTGGTGACCACCGGGCGGGCCCGCGACGCGATCGCGGTGATCCTCGCGGCCCGGCCGTTGCGGCTGGTGCTCGACCTGACCGGCGTGGCCTTCCTGGCTTCGACCGGCGTGAACGAGATCGTCCGGCTCGCCCACGCCGCCGCCGACGACGCAGTGTCCCTGCACATCGCGGCGGGCCCGCACAACCGGCGGACCTTCGAGCTCCTCGGTCTCACCGGCGCGGTGCTGCGCGTCTTCGACACCCGCGCCGAGGCGCTCGCGGCGTTCGGCCCTACTTCTTGACCGTCTGCATGCAGAAGGTGGTCACCGCGAGGGAGCCCTGCATGCTCCACGACGCCGCCTGGTCCGAGCCGGGGAAGTCCTTGCAGATCTGGTCGACGGTCTTCGACAGGCCGTCCAGCTTGGTCAGCCCCTCCACCTGACCGAGCACCTTCGCCGCACCCTTCGTGCAGGGGGCGAGGTGGAGCTCTTCCTTGGCGCCGGGCGCCATGCACTCGCCGACGGCGGGCTTCCGGTTGTCCGGGTTCTTCAGGTCTTCCAGGCACAGGACCTTCGACAACAGGCTGCCCTGCCGCTTCCACTCCATCGAGGCGGCCGCGGACGGGACCTTGGTGCAGACCGCTTTCGTCATCCCGCCGAGCGCGACACCCTCGTCGATCCCGGCGACCCGGTAGCTCGCCTCCGGTCCGCAGGCGACCTTTTCGGTGTGGGCAGCGTCGGAGAGGTCTCCCTTGAGACAGTCGCCCACCTGCGGCATGGCCTTGCCCGGGTTCTTCACGTCCTCCAGGCAGAGCAGCGTGCCCTTCGAGATCTCGACGCCCTCCCAGTACGCGACGGTCGCGGTCGGGAACTGGTCACAGCCGCCGAAGTTCATCGCCACCTTCTGCTGGTCCGGGACCTTGCCGACGATCTTGTAGTCGGCCTCCGGGCCGCAGGCCGCGGAGGTCACGCTGTCGGCGTTGTCCGGGTTGCCCTTGAGGCAGTCGCCGACGTTGCTCGTCTTGGCCGTGGTCGAGGCCAGTCCGGCCGCGACCACGACCGCGAGGACCACGAGGGGGAGACCGATCCCCAGCGCGAGCTTGAGGCCACTGCGCTTCTTGGGCGGCAAGCCGACCGGCGGAAGCATCGGGTACGGCGCCTGCGGGTAGGGCGCCTGCGGGTAGGGCGCCTGCGGGTAGGGCGCCGACGGGTACGGGGGTAGGGCAGCCCCCGTGGTGGGCGGCCGGAAGGGATTCTCTTCCGGCGCGGGCTGCTGCGGTCTGTCTTCGGGCGTCGTCATGGAAGGTCCCCCCAGGTCTGTGCACGATCGGCAGCCGGATCTTATCCGGAGGCCGGTCCGTCGCCCCGGCTCGGCGCGCTCACCTGGCCGTCCCCGCGTGCTGCTGCCGTGGGTGTGCGGCTCGTCGGGCTGGGAAAAGTCGACCATTGACCGCTATTACGTGTAACATTACACTCAAGCGCATGGATGACTCCCTTCTCGAGCTGCCCCTCATCACCGAGGAAGAGCTGGCTGAGCTGGAAGGGATCGGGCACGCCATCCAGCGCTCCGCGGGGCACCCCTTCTTCCTGGAAGGCGAGCAGGGAGACTTCGCCCTGCTCATCAAGAAGGGTCACGTCAAAGCCATGCGCGGCCGGCCCGCGCACATCATCGACATCCGCGGCCCCGGCGAAATCGTGGGTGAAATGGCCGTCATCCGCAAGAAGCCCCGCATGGCGAGCATCGTCGCGTTCGACGACGTCGAGGCCCTCTACCTGCCCGGCGCTCGGTGGCTGAAGTTCCTGTACGACCACCCGCGCGCCATGCACGCCCTGCTGGCCATGACCGACGACATGGCCGATCGCGCCACCAAGAAGAACGTCGAATCGGAACTGGCGATCGAACAGCAGCTGGCGAAAAGAATCGTCGAGCTGACCGATTTCGGGCTCGGTGAGCGGACCGACGACGAAACCGTCGTCCTGCGCCTCGGCCAGCAGGACCTCGCCGCTCTGATCGGCGCGAAGAAGCTCGACTCCGTCAAGAAGGTCATCAGGCTGCTCAAGTCGGCGGAGATCGTCGACACGGGCCGACAGGTGATCAAGATCCGCAAACTGCCCGCCCTGCGCGAAATCGCAGACGGCAACGTGACCGTCTCCTAGCGCCCGGGACACGAGATGCCGACGCACTGGATCATCATCATCGCCAGCTCCGCCGCCAGCGGTGCGGTGGCGGCGGTGCTGCGGACCTGGATCGTGGAGTCGTTTCGCACCCGCCGGCTCACCACCGCGCTGAAGGACACCAGGCCAGGACAACGGCCGCCGATCATCCTGGCGTGCAGCCGGCTGGAACGGGACGGCGACGAGAAGCCGCCGACGGACGTCCTCCGCCTCGATGACAACGATCCGCACCGACCTCGGCCCCAGACGCCGTAAGGGGCGACAATGCACGAGATGCCACGCAGCCCAGCCCTCCACGAACACCGGTTGATCCGTCGCCTCGCCGAACTCGTCAGCGTGCTCGACCTCGACCGGCGCGACTTCGTCATCTTCGGCAGCTGCCCGCTGTTGGCCCACGGACTGCGCCAGCACGTCACCGACATCGATGTCGTGGCGCGTGGTCCCGTCTGGGACCGCGTGCGCCAGACGGGCATTCCCACGACCGGGACCATCAACGAAGCGCCCATGGTCGCCTTTTGGGGAGGGCTGATCCAGTTCTCCTCGGGGTGGATTTCGGAGGAGTGGGACACCGACGGCCTGATCGATCGCGCCGAGACCTTCGAAGGACTCCCGTTCGCCCAGCTGACCGACGTGCTGGCCTACAAGCGAACGCTGCGCCGTCCGAAAGACCACTCGGACATCCAGGCGATGCTCCACCGGCTCGGAAAGGCAGCCGGCGGCCACGGGACGACCGGCGGCACCCGGCCGGCCACGATGGTCACCCGCCGGCCGGCCGACGGCCGGTAGGAGGCCGAGGCTTCGACGGCGCCGACGGGGGACCGGGCCGGGCGGCGGTGCGTCACAACCCGGCTGCAACCGGGGCGCGGTACGCATGCCTGTGTGGCGCGCGCCTCCGCGGGCCCGGACGCAAGGGGACTCCGATGAAAACAGCGGTGCTCGCGGTGGTCGTGCTCCTGCTCGGCCTGGGGACGGCGGTGCCCGCGGGCGCGGCGCCCGCCGGTTGTGGGCCCGCGTCGGTGGCGGTCGCCGACCGGACGCTCTACGAAGGGACCCTGGCCGACGGCGAGCCCAACCCGGCCTACACCACCTTCGCGTTCACCGTGTCCGTCACGGCCGCCGCGGGGTGCGTGCCGACCGGGTCGGTCGCCTACAAGACCGAGGACGGCGCACCCGGCGCGACCGGCCCGGCCGACTACGTCCCCGCCGAGGGACGGCTGAACTGGACCGGCGACTCCAGCTGGCGCACCGTCGCCGTCCAGGTCGTCAAGGACGCCGTCCGGGAGCCGAACGAGCCGTTCCTGCTGCGCCTGTCCGATCCGGTCGGCCTGGTCCTCGCCGACGACCTGGCCGCGGGCGGGATCCTCGACGACGACGGCGGCGACGGGCCCCCGATCGTGGTCTCCACCGACGGCGGCAAGATCTGCTGGCACGTCTGCACGGTCGGGGTGCAGCTCGGCGGCGGCCCGGCCAAGGCGCCGGTCACCGTGCACTACCGGACCCTGCCCCTCGGCACCGGCGAACCGGCGTACGTGCCGGTCAAGGACGCGACGGTGACGATCCCGCCCGGCGCCTCCGGCGGCAGTGCCGCGGTCGAACTGCTGGACGGCAAACCCGGCCGGGGCGAGTCCCGGTTCGTGCTGGAACTGTTCGCCCCCTCGGCCGGCAAGCTGGGGAACGCCCGGACGGAGGTGACGATCAAGCCCGGCGGCTAGCCACGTCGCGGGCCTCGGCCGTCGCGTTGGCCTGGGAGTACAACGCGGCGGCCGTGGCCCACTGCCGGGCCGCGTCCGCGGGGCGGCCGAGCCGCGCCTCCAGGTCGCCGAGGTCGCGGTGCAGGTGCGCCTGCTCGTAGCCGTCGGGCACCGTGGCCCGCACGGCCAGCGCCCGTTCCAGGTGCTCCCGTGCGGCGGCCAGGTCCTCCGCCCCGAGCCGGGCCCGCCCGAGGTGCTCCAGCGCGGCCGCCTCGCCGTGCCGGTCGCCGACGTCGCGGCTGAGGTCGAGCGCCTGCCCGAAGTGGTCCGCCGCGGTGGCGAAGTCGTTGCGGCCCAGGTGGACCCGGCCGGTGTCGAGCAGCGACTCCCACTCCAGCCAGCGGTCGCCGAGCACCCGGCTGACCGCGAGCGCCGCACGGAGGTGCGCCAGCGCCGTCCCGTGGTCCCCGCGCTGCAGGTGCGCCTCGCCGAGCGTGTCGAGCGTGGCGGCCTCCAGCCGGGCGTTGCCCAGCGCGCGGAACGTCGCCAGCGCCGCGGTCAGCGGTTCCAGGCTCTCCGCGGCCCGGCCCATCCGGACGTAGGTGTGGCCGAGGTTGCGCTGGGACAGCGCGTGCCCGAGGTCGTTGCCGGCCGCGGCGTTGCGGGCCACCGCCAGCCGGTGCGCGGCGATGGCTTCGTCGAAGCGGCGCAGTTCGGCGTAGGCGTTGGCGGTGTTGTTGTGGATGTGCCCTTCGCCCTGCACGTCCCCGGCGGCCTGAGCCGTCCGCAGCGCGGCCGCGTTGGTTTCCAGGGCCTCCGCCAGCCGCCGGGTCATGAAGTACGCGACGCCCAGCGCCCGCAGCATCTCCGCCTCGGCCAGCGGGTCGCCGAGCCCGGTCGCGGCGGCGGCGCCCTCGCGGCACAGCTCGACGCGGGTGTGCCAGTGCCCGGCCGTGTCGTAGAAGCTGGTCAGCAGGTACGTCAGCTGCCACGCGGCCTCGGCGCGGCCGTGCTCGCGGGCGAACCGCACGACGGGCAGCAGGTTGTCGCGCTCGGCGGTGAGGAAGGTCAGCGCGGCGTGCCGGTCGTCGCCGACCGGCACCTCGGGCGCGGCGAACCGCGGTGACGGCGTGACCAGGTCGCGGTTCGGGTCGATGGCCCGGTTCGCCGCCGCCGCGGCCACCAGGTACCAGTCGACGAGCCGGTCGGCGATCTCGGCGCGGGCGGCCGGGGGCTCGTCGGCCCGCGCGCACTGCCGGGCGAACTCGCGGATCAGGTCGTGGAACCGGAACCGGCCCGCGCCGGCGCCCGTGACGAGGTGCGCGGCGGCGAGCCCGGCCGCGGCGCGGTCGCCGTCGGTGCCCGGCAGCCCGCAGAGCGCGGCCCCGAGCGCGGCGCTGAACGTGGCCCCCGGACCGAGGGCGGCCCGGCGGAAGAACCGGGCCTGCGGTGCGGCCAGCGGGCCGTAGGCCGTGGCGAGCACCGCCCGGACCGTGCGGGAGTCCCCTTCCACCGCGAGGGTGTCCAGCCGCCCGGCCCCGGCCAGCTCGGCGGCGAGCTCGGCGATCGGCCGCTTCGGCGCGCTCACCAGCCGGGCGGCCGCGATGCGCAGCGCCAGCGGCATCCCGCCGCACAGCCTCGCCACCCGCGCGGCCGGGCCCCGTTCGCGCCGCACCCGCTCGGCGCCGAGCACCCGGTCCAGCAGCGCGACGGAGTCGGCGTGCCCGAAGGCGTCCAGCGCGATCGGGCGCACGGCGTGGCGGGTGCCCAGCGCGGCGAGGTGCTGCCGGCTGGTGACGACCAGCAGGGCCGGGCCGGTGCCCGGGATCAGCGGCAGGACGTCGTCGAGACCGGCGACGTTGTCCACCACGACCAGGCACCGGCGCCCGTGCAGCAACGACCGGTACAGCGCGGCGCGGCCGGCCTGGTCGCCCGGGATGTTCTCGTCGGGCACGTCGAGGCCGCGCAGCAGGTGCGTCAGCGCCCGGGCACCCGGCAGCGGCGCGGCCGGGTCTTCGCCGCGCAGGTCGAGGAACAGCCGGCCGTCGGGGAAGCGGGCGGCGACCCGGTGCGCCCAGTGCAGCGCCAGCGCGGTCTTGCCCATGCCCGCCGCGCCCGAGACCACCACCACCGGCCGTTCGGGCTCGTCGAGCACGGCGTCGAGCGCCGCGAGCTCGGCTTCGCGTCCGGTGAAGTGCCCGACGCCCGCGGGCAGCTGCGACGGCCCGGTCGTGGCCGGGCGGAGGTCGAGAGCGGGATCCCGCCGCAGGATCGCCGTGTGCCGGGCCAGCAGTTCGGGACCGGGGTCGACGCCGAGCTCGTCGGCGAGCCGCCGCCGCAGCCGCTGGAAGGCGTCGAGCGCGTCGGTGTGCCGCCCGCAGCGGTAGAGCGCGAGCATGTGCAGGCCCGTCAGCCGTTCCCGGGTCGGGGCGGCGGCGAGCAGCCGGGGCAGCTCGTGGACGGCCTGTTCGTGGTGCCCCAGCCGCAGTTCGGCGTCCCAGAGGTCTTCCATCGCGCCCAGCCGCAGTTCGTGCAGCCGGTCCACCTCGCGCCGGCCCCAGCCGGACGGCTCCGCGTCGGCGAAGGCGTCCCCGCGCCAGAGGGTGGCCGCCGCGCGCAGGGTGCCGGCCGCCCGCTCGACGGCGCCGGCCGCGAGGTCGGCCGCGCCCGCGCGGACCTGCTGCTCGAAGCGGTGCGCGTCGACCGCCACCGGCGGGACGGTCAGCAGGTAGCCCGGCTCGCGGGTGACCAGGACACTCGGGAACCCGCAGCCCTCCAAGGCCTGGCGCAGCCGCGCGACGTGGCTGTGCAGCGTCTTGACCGCGGTGCGCGGCGGGTCTTCGCCCCACAGGACGTCGACCAGCCGCGGGATCGGCAGCACGGTGCCCGCGTGCAGCGCCAGCACCCCGAGCACGACCCGCTGCCGCGTCCCGTGCAGGGTCGCGGGTCCGGCCGGGCCGACCGCTTCGACCGGTCCCAGCACACGCAGCTCACCGGGTTGGGACACCCCCGCTCCTTCCCGCGCGGCACCACCGCTCAGCGAGCGTAACCAGCGCGAAGGAGGTCGAAAACAGCCAACCAGCTGATCCGCGGAGGCATCGACAACCGCTTCACAACCGGACGCGGTGACGCTCGGTTCTCGTCCCTGTTCCGACTCGTGTGAGGGAAAACCGGATGAGCACCAGATCGCGGCCCCGGCGCCGCAGACCGTTCACCGCCGCACTCGCGTTCGCCGCCGCGGCCGCGTTCCTGCCCGTGGTCCCCGCGGCGGCGGCCCCGGCCGTCGCGCCGCCGGCCAATTCGCCGTGCGGGCCGCTCGACGTCGCGTTCGTCATCGACGACACCGGCAGCATGGGCCCGGCGCTGACCACCATCAAGAACGAGCTGGGCACCATCGCCGCGGCCGTGCAGGCCAATTCCGGCAACGACTACCAGCTCGGGCTCGTCACGTTCAAGGACGACGTGACGGTCCGGACCGACCTCGCGCCGCTCAACCTGGGCGTGGTCACCCCGCAGATCAACGCGCTGACCGCGACGGGCGGCGGCGGTGAGCCCGAAGCGTCCGACGAAGCGGTCAACACCGCCGTCAACAACCTGCCCGCCACCGGGCGCCCGCAGACCGGCAACTTCTCCGGGACCTGGCGCACCAACGCGACGAAGATGGTCATCCTGGTGACCGACGCCCACCCGGGCGGCTTCGACGACGCCTTCACCGCGGCCGACCAGGCCAACGCCCACCTGCGGGCGGTGCAGGCGGCGAACAAGGGCATCAAGATCTCGGCGGTCTACGTCCAGACGAACGCGCTGCCCGGCATCCCGGCGATCATGCAGGACTACGCCACCACCACCGGCGGCACGTACGCGGCGACGCCGGCCAACGGCGCGGGTGCGGGCGCGGCGATCCTCGACGCGCTCAAGAACTGCCGGAAGACCGACGTGTTCATCAAGGACGCGCCGGCCGACACCGGCGTCGCGCCGCACGGCCTGAACCCGATCTGGACGAGCCCGGACATCCGGGTGTGTCCGTCGCCGTCGCCGTGCGCGGGGATCAACCCGGTCATCGGCGCGACGAACTACGTGGTCGTGACGCTGAACAACGCGGGCCCGGGCGGATCCGGCCCGTCGACCGGCCACGTCGAGGTCTCCTACACGGCGCAGGGCGGGGCGGCGCTGTGGCCGATGGACTGGACCTCGATCGGCTCCTCGGCCACGGTGACCGTGCCGGCGGGCGCCACCCAGGTGGCGATCCCGTGGACCGCGGTACCCGGACCGGGCCACTTCTGCCTGCTCGCGCGGTGGATCTCGGCGACCGACCCGATGACCTACCCCGAGCTGACCGGCTCGAACACGCTGGTCAACACGCGGAACAACAACAACATCGCCTGGCGCAACGTGGACACGGTCAAGCTGAAGCCCGGCACGCCGGTGACGCACCCGTTCACCCTCGGCAACCCGGTCGCCGACCGGGCCACCCCGACCGACCTGCTCTTCACCCAGCCCGGCAAGCCGTTCGCGGGCGGTGCCGGCAAGGTGGTCGTCGACCTCGGCAAGGTGCTGGCCGAGCGCTGGCGCCAGAGCGGCCAGAAGGGGGTCGGCGTGCGTCAGGTGGGGGAGACGCAGGTCGAGATCACCGGCGGCCAGCAGGCGGTGCTGCAGGGCCTGGTGATCCAGCCGAAGGAGCGCCTGGAGACGGCGGTGACGTTCACGGCGACCGACGCGGCGGCGGGCACCGACTTCGTCTTCCGCGTCTCCCAGACCGCCGGTGACGAGGACCTCGGCGGCGTCGAGTTCCAGCTGTCGGCCGAGCGGTAGCGCGGAGCCGGGCGGCCACCTCGATCCGGTCGAGGTGGTCACCCGGTGCGCGGGTGAAGCCGGCCAGGCGGCCAAGTCACCGGGAAGCTGCGGCGTAGGCTCGCGAATATGCGGATCGGTGAGCTGTCCCAGCGCACGGGCGTGAGTTCACGTTCACTGCGGTACTACGAAGAGCAGGGCTTGCTGACCAGTTCGCGTTCCCGGGCCGGGCAGCGGCACTATTCGGACGCCGAGGTCGAGCGCGTGGCGCTGATCCGGCAGCTGTTCGACGCGGGCCTGTCGAGCCGGGTGATCGCGGCGGTGCTGCCGTGCGTGGAAATCCCGGGCGATCCCGGGGTGGCCGAGGCGGCGTTCGCGACGATGACCCGCGAGCGCGACCGGATCGACGCCGAGATCGTGCGCCTGACCGGGACCCGGGATGCGCTCGATGTGGTGATCGAAGCCAACAGCCGGCACCGCGCCGCTCTGGCCGCGGAGCAAGTGTCCGCTTGAAACTGTGACCCGCGCCTCAGCCGGTTGCCCCTGACACCGGTGTGAGCGGTGAGGATGGCCGCAGCGCCCGGAACCACCGGGCGGTCACCCGGAAGGCGGCGGAAAATGGGGCAGGCGTGGGGTTTCGGCAGGTTCGGCGGGCCGGAGGCGCAGGAGTTCTTCGAGCGCCCCGATCCCGCCCCCGGACCCGGTGAAGTGCTGATCCGGGTCGGCGTCGCCGGCGTCAACCCGCTCGACCACCTCCTGCGCGCCGGGCTGGTCCCCGGGCTCGACGGCGGGCGTCCCTTCCCCCGCGTGCTGGGTATGGAGGCGGCCGGGACGGTGCTCGCGCTGGGGGAGGACGTCGACGGGCTCGAGGTGGGGGACGCGGTCTTCGGCTTCGCGCTGACCGGTGGCGGCACGTACGCCGAGACGACGGTGCTGTCCGCACCGAACACCGCGCGCGTCCCGGAGGGCTTGCCCACGACCGTCGCGGCGACGCTGCCGGTGGCGGGGACAACCGCGGTGGACGCGCTGGACCAGCTCGGTCTCCCGGCCGGCGCCACCATCCTGGTCAACGGGGTGGGCGGCGGAGTCGGCCTCGCGACCGCCCGGCTGGCCGCGGCGCGCGGGCTGCGCGTGATCGGCACCGGAAGCGCCACCAAGCGCGAGCCGGCCGAAGCGATCGGGGCGCGGTTCGTCGACTACACGGCGGCGGACGTCGTGGCCACGGTCCGTGAGCTGGTTCCGGACGGCGTCGACGGGATCGTGGACCTGGCCGGCGGGACCTCGCTGCGGGCGGTTGCTTCGCTGGCGCGGGAGTCTCGCGACGTCATCGCCGTGGGGGACCAGTCGGTGTCCGAGCTGGGGGGCCGGTTCGTCGAACGCCGCCTCGACCGCGAAAACCTGGCGCGCGCCGCCCGGCTGGCGCTCGACGGGGTCCTCGCGCCGGTGATCACCGCGGTCCACCCGCTGCCGGACGCCCCGGCCGCGCTGGCCACCGTCGAGAACGGGCACGCCGTGGGCAAGGTCGTCATCAAGGTGACGTGAGAAGCGGCTTCACCGGGGGCCCGCGGCGGTATCGTCGTGGGTCGTGACGGTCGATCCCCTCCAGCCGTACGGCCCGCTGATCGGTTCGCGGCTCCGGCTGCTCACGTGGAACGTCTGGGGCCGGTTCGGGCCGTGGGAGCACCGGCAGGCCGGCATCGCCGCCGTCCTCGCCGAGCATGCTCCGGACGTCGTGGCGCTCCAGGAGGCGTGGTCGGCGCCCGATCGCGAGCAAGCGCGGGAGCTCGCCGCCGCGGCGGGGCTGCGCCATCACCGGTTTTCCGGCGACCGGGGGGAAGACGGGGTGACGTCGGGCAGTGCGGTGCTCTCCCGCTGGCCGATCGACGCGGTGGAACCTTGGGCCCTGCCCGGGCCCGCGGGTCACGCGGGCAGCGCGGTCCGGGTCGACATCGACGGTCCGCGCGGCCCGGTCCGGCTGGTCAACGTCATGCTGGACTGGCCGCTGCACCACTCCCACGTCCGGCAGGAACAGGTCACCGAGCTCGCGCGGCGGGTGCGTGAACTGGGCCGCGGCCCGCTGACCGTCGTGTGCGGAGACTTCAACGCCGCGCCGGACTGCGACGAAATCCGGATGCTCACCGGCCGCGCGGCGGGTACCAGAACGTGCTGGCACGACGCCTGGGAATTCGCCGGTGCCGGGCCCGGGTACACCTGGTCGACCGGCAACCCCTGGGCTGCGGCGGTGTTCCCCCGCGACCGGCGCATCGACTACGTCTTCTCGACGTTCTTCCACCGCGGAGGAGCCGGGCAGCCCCTGCGAGCGGACACTCTCGGTTCCACGCCGGTCGGCGCCACCGTGCCGTCGGACCACTACGGGGTGCTGGCCGAACTGCGCTACTGACCCGGACATCCGGTCCGAGTGCCGTTTTAACGGTCGTTTCAGGTTCGCTCGGTAGGAAGTACGCGTCGCCGGGCGGATGGCGGCGGGATCGTCTCCGTGACCCTGAAAGGCAGCCCTTCGTGATCTCTGTGCTCGTGGTGGACACCCAGCCGCTGGTGCGCTTCGGGTTTCGCATGCTGCTGGAAAGCACCCCCGACACCGAGATCGTCGGCGAGGCCGAGAACAGCGCCGAGGCCGTTCGGCGGACCACCGAGCTGCGTCCCGACGTGGTGCTGATGGGCAGCCGCCTGCGGGGCGGCGACGGGATCGAGGCCACCCGGCGCATCGCCGCCGCCGGTGGGCGCTCGCGGATCCTGGTGCTGACGACGTTCGGCGTGGACCGGTCCGCGCTCGCCGCGATCCGGGCCGGAGCGAGCGGTTTCCTGCTGGAGGACACCCGTCCGGAGGAGCTGCTCGCCGGCATCCGGGCCGTCGCCGCCGGGGACGCGGTGATCGCACCGGCGCTGACCCGGCGGCTGCTCGACGCGTTCGCCGACCGGCTCGGCGATGACCTCTGCGGTCCCGTGCGGGAAGATCCCCGGCTGGACGCCTTGACCGGCCGTGAGCGCGAAATCCTCGTCGCCATCGGCAACGGCCTCACCAACGGCGAGATCGCGCACCGGTTCACGCTGTCGGAGTCGACGGTGAAGTCCCACGTCGGGCGGGTCTTCGCCAAGATCGGCGCACGGGACCGGATCCAGGCCGTCATCCTCGCCTACGACCTGAGACTGACCCGGCCGGTTGAGCGCGGCCCGGTCATGCGGTGGTGACCTGCCCGTCGACGACTCGCACGGGCACGGTGGTCAGGGATTTCGTCGCCGGTCCGCCGGTGACTTCGCCGGTTCCGTCGAAAGTGGAGCCGTGACACGGGCAGCGGAAGCCGGCGCCGGCGCCGGCGGGCGTGACCGGGCAGCCCTGGTGTGTGCAGGCAGCGAGGAACGCCAGGAAGGTGTCCGTCGAAGGGCGCACCAGGTATGCGGCGGAACCGTCCTGTGTGGTGAAGCTCGTCGACGAACCGACGGCGACGGCGGAGACCGCAGCGATCACCGTCCCGGAGTTCGTTCCCGGGTCTGCCGGCCGGCTGGGTTCCGGGTCGGTGGTGGTGCGACGGTCAAGGGCGATGACGCCGCCGCCGAGGGCAGCGGCCGTCGCGGTGATCAGGCCGCCCCAGAGCAGGATGCGTCGCTCGGGGTCGTCCGGGGTGGGGTTCGGCGGCCGACGACGGTGTATCGCGGCGCGCAGGCGGGCCGTCGTGGAGAACAGGCCTGCGTCGCCGGCCACCACCAGCGGGGTCCAGGCGGCTGCGAAGACGATGTCGGCGCCGAAGTAGTACGGGCGGGTCGTCCAGCTCACGGTGAGGAAGAAGCTCAGCGCAAGGAGAAACCCGCCGAGTGCGGCGATGCGGGTGAACAGCCCGAGCAGCGTACCCAGCCCGACAGCGACCTCGCCGATGGCGATGGCCAGGCCGATGACGGTCGGGTGTTCGGCCGCGAAGGACACCAGCGAGCCGATCGGGGAGGTGGTTGCGGCGTGCAGCATCTGGGCGTGGACGCCGAGGGGTGAGGCGGGGTCCAGGTAGTGGGTGTCGAAGATCTTGGAGAGGCCCGCGTAGAGGAAGGTGCCGCCGAGGAAGACGCGCAGCGGCAGGAGTGCCCAGATCGGTGCCCGTGGTCGCGCATCGGCCCCTGGCGTCGTTTCGCCGGGGGAAGCCTTGAGGGACAAGAGAAGTCGCCTTTCGTGTCGCAGCAGCGCGGACGTGTGTGAGCACAGGGCCGGTCGACCTCGGTGAGCTCACACACGTCCGGCGCTTCGTCAGGACTTGCGGGCGGAGACCGTCATGATGCCCGCGCACATCTCGTCGCTGGTGCCGTCGCCCCACACCACGTAGCGCGGCGGCAGCTTGCTCAGCTGTGGCAGCCGTTTGCGCAGCCCCGCGTCGTGCGTGCATGTCACCCGCAGCGTGTCGCCCGGACCGATCTCCGTCGGCGACGGCAGCTTCACCAGCCGCTGGTTGTCGAAGTCGAACTGCGGCACGTCCAGCACGACCTTGGCGTTCGGCGTACCGGGGTTGAGTTCGACCTTGATGGCCCGCCCGAGCAGGTGCATGTGGCCGAAACCGGCGAACAGCGTCATCGGCGCTTCCACCTTGTGGTCGCAGATCTGGGTGTCGCCCGGCTTCGGCGCGCTCTGGCCGCACTCCGCCACCTGCCGGTCCGCGGTTTCGCCGACCTCCGGCCCGAACCGCTTCGTCACGTCCGCGATCGAGGCCGCCCGGTCACAGAGCGGACCCGACTCGCCGGCGGCGCACGGCAGGTCGGTCGGCGCGTCGAGCGGCAACGTGTCGAGTTCCCTGGTCTGCGGCGTGCCGTCCGTCAGCCGTAGCCGCAACGCCGTGCGGTCCGATCCGCCCGGCTTGCCGTCGGTCGCGAGCAGGTTGTAGTGCATCTGGAGGATGACCAGGCTGCCCGGCTCCAGCTTGAAGCCGACGTCCTGGGTGAACAGCGTCTCCGTGGCGCCCGGCGCCCAGGTGTCCGCCCACGTCGCCTCCCCCTCTTCCACTTCGGCGCCCTTCACACCGGTCCCGCCGAAACACTGCCAGCCGGGGCCGGGGGTCTTCGCGTCCTGCTCGCGCACCGCGGCAGCGCCGCCCGGCGGCACCGTGTACACGATGGCGTGGTGCGCGAGGGCGACGTTCTCCGGCATGACCTGGGTCCCGGTCAGGAACGCCGTCTTGGTCAGGCCGGGATCGATCACCTGGCACCGGTATTCGTCCGTGCCGCCGCCCTCCGGCGGCGCGGGCGTGTAGGCCTCGGCCATCTTCAGGTCGACGAACCGCTCGCCGGCGCGCAGCGGCTGCGGTGCGGCCGGCGCCTGGCCCGCGTGCCCGTTGTGCGCGCCGGCCGCGGGTGGCGCCGCACTGGTGTCGGCCTTCGACCCGCAGGCGACGGCGGTGAACACCGTCGCCAGCACCATGGTGGCCACCCCGACCCTCCGGAGTGGACTATCAGGTTTCGTCATGGCTTGAACGCTAGGCCGAATTCCGTCCCGTTTCGTCGTACTGCGGTCGTCATTCTCGGGAGGAAGGCGGTACGACGGTACTACCGGGCCCGAAATCACGCCCTTTTAACGGTCTTTTCAGATTCGCCCGGTACGAATCAGGCGTCAGGCAAGCGATGCAACACAGATGTAGGGGGCCAGTGAATGGCAGTCAACGCAACACAGTCCGGGGAAGCGCCACCCAGTCGGCTGGCCGGCCGGTGGGTGCCGTGGGTGGTGATCGGCTTGTGGGTGATGCTGGCGGTGGTCATGGTGCCGCTGAGCGGAAAGCTGAGTTCGGTCACCACCGACAACGCCGCGGTCACCCTGCCGGCCGGCGCGGAGTCCACCAAGGTCGCGGTGCTGGAGGACAGCCGCCCCGGCGGGAACGACAACACCTTCGTCTTCGTGTACCACCGCGCCGGCGGCCTGACCGACACCGACCGCGCGATGGTCGAGCGCCACTACGACACCCTTGCCCAGCGGTACCCGCCGAAGGTGGCGGCCCCGGCCGGCGAGGGCGACGAGGGCCCACCGACGAGACCTTCCACCGACGGCAAAGCCATGATGTTCACCCTCGACGTGAGTGCGGCCTACGGCGCACCGGAGGCCATTGTCGGCCCGTTGCGTGACGCCGCGAAGGACCGCCCCGCCGGCCTGGAACTCGACGTGACCGGCCCGGCCGCGATCGACGGCGACATGGAATCCGTTTTCGACGGCATCGACCTGCAGGTCTTGCTCATCACCGTCCTGGTCGTCACGTTCCTGCTCATCATCACCTACCGCAGCCCGGTGTTGTGGTTCATCCCGCTCGTTGCCGTGGGCGCGGCCGCACTGACCGCGATGGCGACCGTCTACCTGCTCGTCAAGGGCTTCGGCATCGTGGTCAACGACCAGAACTCGGCGCTGCTGACGATCCTGGTGTTCGGCGTGGGCACGGACTACGCGCTGCTGCTCATTGCTCGATACCGGGAAACGCTGCACCAGCACGAGAACGTCCGGGTCGCGATGGTCCACGCGCTACGCGGCGCGGCGCCGGCCATCGTCGCGTCCGCGGCCACCGTGATCGCCGGCCTGCTCTGCCTGCTCGTCGCGGACCTGAACAGCACCAGCGGGTTGGGCCCGATCGGTGCGGCCGGCATCCTGTGCGCGCTGGTGGCCATGCTGACGCTGTTCCCGGCGCTGCTCGTGGTGCTCGGCAGGCGGATCTTCTGGCCGGCCATCCCGCGGTTCGGCGCGGCCGCGGCGGAGAAGCCGGGGCTGTGGGGACGGCTGGGCACCGCCATCAGCCGCCGCCGGTGGGTGGCGGCGCTCGCCTCGCTCGGAGTCCTCGGCGTGCTCGCCATCGGGCTGACGGGCAACACCGGCCCCCTGCGTCAGCAGGACCAGTTCCCGGACGCGCCGGAGTCGGTCACCGGCTTCACCGTTCTCCGCCAGCACTTCCCGGAACTCGGCGGCCAGCCGATGACGGTCTTCACGCGGCCCGCGCACCAGGAGCAGGTGCTCGACATCGTCAAGGGCACCCCCGGCGTGGCCCAGGCCATCCCGGGCCGGACCAGCGGTGGCTGGGCCGACATCTCCGTGTTCCCGACGGACGCGCCGGACACCGTCGCGGAGTACGACACGATCAAGCGGGTGCGCGCCGCCGTGCACGCGGTGAACGGGGCGGAGGCGATGGTCGGCGGCCCGAGTGCGGAGAACCTCGACACCGAGGTGACCACCAGCCGCGACGAGAAGCTGGTGATCCCGTTGGTGCTCGCCGTCGTCCTGCTCGTCCTCGCGCTGCTGCTGCGCGCGGTCGCGGCCCCGCTGATCCTGATGGGGACCGTGGTCGTCTCGTTCGCCGCGGCCTTCGGCGGCAGCGTGTTCGTCTTCGACACGATCCTCGGGTTCAAGGGCATCGACCATTCGGTGCCGCTGCTGGCGTTCCTGTTCCTGGTGGCGCTCGGCGTCGACTACAACATCTTCCTGGCCGGCCGGGCTCGTGAGGAGACCGTGCGTCTCGGTACCAGGGCGGGCATGCTCAAAGCCCTCTCCGTCACCGGTGGCGTCATCACCTCGGCAGGCCTGGTGCTGGCGGCCACGTTCGCGGTCCTCACCACGCTTCCGCTGGTGATGCTGGTCGAGGTCGGGTTCCTGGTCGCGTTCGGCGTGCTGCTCGACGCCCTGCTGGTGCGGTCGGTCCTGGTGCCCGCCCTCACCCTGCTGATCGGACGGCGGATGTGGTGGCCGAGCCGGCTGTCCCGGCCGGTGGAGCTGCCGGGCGGTCAACGGCCGCTCGTGAACGATGAGGAGCCTGCGCTGCAACGGTGAGCGCGGCGGCACGGACGAGATCCGGGACGGGCCCACGCCCGTCCCGGATCTTCTGGTGGGCCCGGCTTTCGGTCCTGGGTCGTGCGGCCGGGGCCGGGTCGGCGCATCGCGGTGTCCCGTAAGGACGGTGAACCGCGCGGGGCCACGCCGGGAGCCGAAGTCCCTTGTCCTGCGCCGTGCCACCGGAGCGGGTCACCGCGCCGCGGTGTCCTCCCCGGCCGGCCGCGCGGCCGGGGTGGGCGGGGCCGCGGCCGGAAGGTCGACCCGGAGCAGCGCGCCACCGCGTGCGGACCGGGCGACGGTGACCCGGCCGCCGTGGGCCTCGACGACCCGTTGCACGATCGACAGCCCCAGACCGGATCCCGGCAACGCCCGGGCGCTTTCGGCGCGGTAAAACCGGTCGAACACCCGCGGCACGTCGGCGGCGTCGATGCCCGGCCCGGCGTCGTCGACCTCGAGCACCGCCGACGTGCCCTCGGCGCGGAGCCGGACCTGGACCGGCCGGTCCGCGGGAGACCACTTGCCGGCGTTGTCGACGAGGTTGAGCACCGCCCGTTGGAGGCCCGCGGGACGCCCGCTCACCCACACGGAGGTCACGTCGAGCGCGATCTCGATGTCGGGCACCCGGGAACGCGCCCGGGTCGCGGCGGCCACCACCACGTCGGCGAGGTCGAGCAGTTCGGTGCTCTCGTCGCTGACGTCACCGCGCGCCAGGTCGGTCAGCTCGGCGGCCAGGGTGCTCAGCTCGGCCACCTGGGCGCCGAGGTCGTTGAGCAGCCGGGTCCGGCTCTCCGGCGGCAGTGCGCTGTCCAGGGTGCCGCGCCGATCGAGCCGGATCAGCAGCTCGGCGTTGAGGCGCAGGCTGGTGAGCGGGGTCTTGAGCTCGTGGGCGGCGTCCTCGGCGAGCAGCCGCTGGGCCCGGCGGGAGTCCCGGAGCGCGGCGAGCATGTCGTTGATCGACCGGATCAGCCGCCGGATCTCCCCGCCGCCCTCGTCCGGGATGTCGGCGTCGAGGTCCCGGGTGTGCGCGACCCGGACCGCGGCGGCGGCCAGCCGGTCGATCGGGGCCAGTCCGGCCCGCGCCACGGTTCGCCCGACGAGGGCGCCGCCGGCCACGCAGAGCAGCCCGATCAGCAGCATGCCCCACCCGAACCGGTTGTTCCGGCTGCCGTCGGTGACGCGGGCCGCCTGGACCGCGCCGTCGCCCGCCCGCAGCGTGTAGACGAGGTAGCCGTCGTCGTCGCTGCCGTAGGACTCCATCAGGTCGGCCGACGCGCCCTGCGCCACGCGCCCGGCGGGCTCGCTGACGGCGGGCAGCGCGGGTTGGCCGGCCGGCGTCCGGGTCGAGCCGTCGGGCAGGACGACCCGCACCAGCCCCCCGGATCCGGGAGACGGCGGGAGCGGGACCTGCGCCAGACCGGCGCGCTCCGCGTTCGCCGCCAGGACGCGGGCGTCGGCGCGCAGCTGGTTCCGGGCGGTGTCCTGCAGCTCCCGGTCCAGGAGCTCGATGGCCACTTGGAAGGCGAGGAACACGCTGACCGCGATGGCCGTCGCCGCGATCACCGTCAGCCTGGTCCGCAGGGACCGCCGGCGCCACCACCGGGTGAGCCGGCGCGGTTCCCGGCCGGCGGCCCTGCTCACGGAGGAGTCTCCCGCAACGTGTACCCCAAACCGCGCAGCGTGTAGATCAACCGCGGCTCACCCTCGGCCTCCATCTTGCGGCGCAGGTAGCTCACGTACACCTGGAGGTTGTTGGCGGTGGCGCTCATGTCGAAGCCCCAGATCGCCTCGAACAGCGCGGCGCGGGTCAGCACCCGGGTCGCGTTGCGCACGAGGATCTGCAGCAGGGAGAACTCGGTCCGGGTCAAGCGGAGCGGCCGCCCGCCCCGCCACGCTTCGAACCGGTCGGGATCGACCCGGACGTCGGCGAACGACAGGATCTGCGCCTCTTCGCCGGCCGGCGTCCGCCTGCGCAGCAGGGCCCGCACCCGGGCCAGCAGCTCCTCGGTGGCGAACGGCTTGGGCAGGTAGTCGTCGGCGCCCGCGTCCAGCCCCGCGACCCGGTCGACGACCTGGTCCCGGGCGGTCAGCATCAGCACCGGCAGGTCCCGGCCCGCCGCCCGCAGCCGCCGGCAGGTCTCCAGCCCGCCGAGGCGGGGCATCATCACGTCGAGGATCAGCAGATCCGGCGCGTCGTCACCGACCCCGCCGACCCCGCCGACCCCGCCGACCCCGTCGAGCACGGCGAGACCGTTGGCGACGGTGCTGGTGTCGTACCCCTCGACCTGGAGCACCCGCTCCAGCGACTCGCGGATGGCCGCCTCGTCATCCGCGATCATGATCCGCACGCCGGCCCGCCCCTTCCCGTGGATACGTGGATACTTTGCCGCTCATCCTTGCCGATCAACCTGAAGCGAGCATTAAAGCGTCGCCGCTACCATCGCCGGGTCGCCGAATGCCGCGACGGGCCGGAAACGAGGGGGCGGGATGACCAAGGCGCTGATCATCGGCGGGGGCATCGCGGGTCCGGTCACGGCCATGGCGCTGCAGAAGGCGGGCATCGGCTCTGTCGTCTACGAGGCTCACGAGACGGGCGCGGACGACGTCGGCGCGTTCATGACGATCATGAACAACGGCTTCGACGCCCTGCACGCCATCGACGCGGACAAGCCGGTGCTGGCGGCGTCGTTCCCGGCTGACCGTGCGTGGTTCTGGAGCGGTTCGGGCAAGAAGCTCGGCGAAGCACCCATCGGCGGCGGTACCGCGGGCGCGTACGGGCCGCACACGATCAAGCGGGCCGAGCTGTACCGGGTGCTGCACGAGGAGGCCACCCGGCGCGGGATCACGATCGAGCACGGCGAGCGGCTCGGCGACGTGGACATCTACGCCGAGCGCGGCATCGCGGCGTTCTTCGAGGACGGCTCCCGCCGTGAAGGCGACCTGCTGATCGGCGCCGACGGCGTCCACTCGGCCACCCGGGAAATCATCGACCCCTCCGCGCCGCAGCCGCGCTACACCGGAACGGTCGTGCTCTGCGGCTACGCCCGCGAAGCGCCGGTCGACCCGGTGCCGGGGGTGTACCGGATGATCTACGGCAAGCGGGTGTTCTTCGCCTACACGACCGCGCCGGACGGCGAGACGTGGTGGTTCGTGAACCTGCCGCGTCCGGAACTGTCCAAGGCAGAACTGGCGTCGACGTCGCTGGAGGAGTGGAAGCGGCAGGCGATCGCCCTGCTCCGGCGAGACCGGTCGCCGGCGGCCGCGATCGTCGAGGCGTCGGAGCAGATCCGGGCGAGCAACGGCTACGACATCGCTTCGACGCCGAGGTGGCACGCCGGCCGGATGATCGTCATCGGCGACGCCGCCCATGCCGCGGCGCCGAACGCCGGGCACGGCGCGTCGATGGCCATGGAGGACGCCGTGGTCCTGGCCCAGTGCCTGCGCGATCTGCCCGAGCCGGCGGCGGCGTTCCGGGCTTACGAGCAGCAGCGCCGGGAGCGGGTCGAACGGCTGGTGGCGACCAGCGCGAAGATGGGCGGCACGGCCACCCCCGGCTCGGTCAAGCGGCTCATCCGTGACGTGGCGATCGCCAAGCGGCTCAAGGGCGGCCCGCGCAACACGGCGGCGTGGCTGACCCAGCACCACATCGACTGGCACGCTCCCTGCGCCGGCCGGGGTGACACCGTCACCCCACCGAAACGCCAGGCCACGCCGTAGTCGCCGGCCTCGGTGGCTGTTGCTCGAGGTGCCCGGGGTGCCGTGGCGTCCGTCCTTCTCTCGGGGGTTGGGGAACCGGAGAGGGGCGTGGTGGCAAAGAGGGGCATGACATCGTTGCGTTCTGTGCGAGACGGCGATCCGCCGGTGCTCGGGTTGCCGGGGTCGGACGCGGAGTTGGTGGCCGGGGATGCCGAGCAGTTCGGGGTCTTGTTCGATCGGTATGCGGGGGAGCTGCACCGGTACTGCGCCGGCCGGGTCGGCGCCGGGGTGGCGGAGGACGTGGTCGCCGACGTGTTCTGCCTGGCGTTCAAGCAGCGGGACCGGTACGACGCCGGCCGGGTGAACGCCCTGCCCTGGCTGTACGGGATCGCCACCAACCTGCTGCGGCGGCGCTGGCGGCAGGAGGTTGCGCAGTACCGCGCCATGGCGAAGGTGGTGCCGCCCCTTGCCGGGAGTGATGAGCCCGCACAGCGGGCGGTCGAGCGCACTGATGCCACCGAGTACGTGCGGTTGATCACTTCGGCTCTCGAACAGATGCCGCGCCGGCAGCGGGACGTGCTCCTGCTTTTCGCGTTGGCGGACCTGGACTACGTCGAGATCGCCACCGCGCTCGAAATCCCGGTCGGGACGGTGCGTTCCGCGCTGCACCGGGCCAGGAAACGGCTGCGTGACGTCCTTCCCGCCCACGCCGATGTATCCGCCTCCCAGGAGATGACCTCGTGAACACCCAGCAAGCACCGGACGAGCAGCACGAGATCGCCCTGCTCCGGTCCGTCTTCGACACCCCTCACCCGGACAGCGGCAGCCTCGCCAGGATGCGCGCCAAGGCCCTCGGGTCGATGCAGGCTCCGCCGGCACCCCGCCACCGGGGGCGCGTGGTGCTCGTCGCCGCGTCGGTCACGCTGGTCGCGGGCCTGGGGATCACCATCGCGGCGCTGCCGACCCCCGGCGGCGCCCCCTCGACCGCGCTCCCGGCCGGCGGGGTGCGGCAGCGCCGGAATGGTGATCCCCAGGCCCGCGACC
>JARAWT010000097.1:0-31526 GCA_033793495.1 Streptomyces sp. MN03-5084-2B
GGCTTCGGGCGGCGCGGCGGGATCGGGCGGGGGCAGGCCGAGGCGCCAGATGGTGACCCGCGTGTCGCCGGAGCCGAACACGGCGGTGGGGCCGGCGCCGGTGAAGGCATCGTCCAACGCGGGGTAGTGCTTCCGGAGGGCGGTTTCGTCGCTGCCGAAGACGGCCCACTCGGCGACCGGGCAGAGGACGGAGCAGGTGGCGGGGGCGGCGAGCATGCCGGTCGGCCAGCCGCTGTTCGCGAGCTCGGCCCAGGCGGCGTCGTCGACGAGCAGCGGGGAGCCGGAAGCGTTGGCGTGCAGCCAGTCGCGGGCGGAGGCGAGGGGACCCCCGCGGTCGGCGGCGGGGCGGAGCGCGGGGTAGCCGGCACCCCAGCTGACGGCGAGCACGGCGACCAGCGCGGCGGCCGCGAGAGCGGGCACGGTCCGGCGGCGACGGGTGCGGCCCCCGGGTGTGGGTGCGGCCGGGACGCACCGGTTGGCGCTCTTGTGGGTGGCTTCGGGCCAGGGTGAGGGGTCGGTGTGGTGGGTGGGGTGTGGGGCGCCTGTGGTCGGGCCGCGGCGGCTCGTTTCGCTGTCGTGCCTGGGGTGTGGTGCGCTCGTCCGGCCGCGCCCGCTCGTGTCCTCGGGGTGCGTGGCGGGCGTATGGGCGGTTTCGGTCCAGCTCCGGCGGTCCGCGCCGCCGTGGGTGGCGGCGATCGTCGCGGTCCTGTTCGCCGTCCCGTGGCGTGGTGGGGGGCGGCGCCGGGTCGCGGCCTGGGCGACGCCCGCCAGCAGCAGCGGGGTCAGCGGCAGCAGCAGCGCCAGCACGGCCGTGTCCGGCACGCCCGGTACCAGCAGCGTCGCCGCGAGGAGCACTCCCGTCGCCGCCAGCGGGCGGACCGCCTTGACCGCCCACGCCGCCGCCAGGGCGAGCGCCGCGAGCGCCGCCCACGCCGGGTCCAGTGCCGCCCACTCGCCGACCGACGGGTGGGTCGCCGCCGCCAGGTGCGGCCGGAGCAGCCCCGCCGCCGGGCCGAACGCGATGCCCAGGCCCAGGTTCAGCACCACCGCCACCACCGCCGCCCGGACCGGCGCCCGGCGCACCAGCAGCCAGCCCGCCGCGGGCAGGAAGAACAGCGCCAGCGGGGACGTCAGCACCGCCGCCAGCAGGCACACCGCCGCCGCGACGTCGTGGCGGATGCGGGCGCGCCGGCGGGTGATCAGGACCAGTGCCCCCAACGCCCACGCGGCCGCCAGGTGCTCCACGACGACCAGCCGCTGCAGGCCGAGCGCCAGCGGTGAGGCCGCGAGGAGCAGCACCGCCGCCGCCGATGCCCAGCGGGTCAGGCCGAGGCGTCGCGCCAGGAACCACGCCAGCACCGCACCGGCGAGCGAGACGACGAGCACGGTCTCGCGGACCGCGGCCAGCGCCGTGGCCGAGCGGCCGAACGCGCCCGAGACCATCGTGGCCGCCGCCAGCTGCAGCCAGCCGAAGGGGCTGACCCCGGCCCCGCCCGCGTCGGCGAACGAGGTCAGGTTGCCGAGCGCGTAGACGTGGGCGACGGTGGCCGCCTCCGTGGGCAGGGCCGGCCCCGGCGCGGCGAGGTAGAGCACGCGCAACCCACCGGCCAGCGCCAGCAGCGCGAGCACGATGTCGAGCGACAGCAACCGGTGCGCGGCGGAGACCGGGCGGTGCTGGACCATTGCACGGACTGTAGCGGGTCCCGCGGGCCCGCCGGGCCCGGGATCCCTTGCCGGGCAAGATTATCCGGGGCGATCCGGGGTGGCGCCGGAGAGTGTCCGGGTCAGCGCGAGCGCGACCGTCCGGACGGCCGGGGCGACCCGTTCGGTCCGCATCCGGTTGGCCCAGCCGGAGATGGACACCGCCGCCACCGCGACGCCGCGGGCGTCCAGCAGCGGGCTCGCCGCGCACACCACGCCGACGCCGGATTCCTCGCGCTCCAAGGCGATCCCGTCCTCGCGGACGCGGGTGAGCTGACGGCGGAGCAGGCCGGGAGCGGTGATCGTCCGCGCGCTCATCCGCGGCAGCCCGGCGTCGATCACCTGGTTCACCACCGAGTCCGGGGAGAAGGCCAGGATCGCCTTGCCGACGCCGGTGGCGTGCGCGGGAAACCGGCCGCCGATGCGCGAAGGCAGCGTCGGCGCGTCCGGGCCGCGCAGGACGTCGAGGTACACCACTTCGGTGCCTTCGAGGATCGCCAGGTGGACGGTGTTGCGGGTGGCTTCGCGCAGGTCGGCCAGGTACGGCCGGGCCGCTTCGACCAGGCCGCGCCGCGGTGAGGCGAGCTGGCCGATCTCGAACAGGCGCAGCCCGAGCCGCACCGCGCCGGCCTCGCGTTCGAGCAGCCCGGTCTCGGTCAGGTGCCCGACCAGCCGGTGCACGGTCGTCTTCGCCAGCCCGGTCCGGCGGGCCAGCTCCGAGACGCCGAGCGTCTCGTCACCCGGCCGGAAGGCTTCCAGGAGCGCGGCGAGCCGGGCCGCGACGAGGCCGTCGCCACTCGCGCCGTCGTTCCGCCCAGCGGTACGCATGGGTTGAGTGTGCCCGATCGGCAGGGCGAGTGTCAGCAGTGAAGGAGGTGGGGTCAGTGGCCGTCGGCGCCGAGGACGAGCTTCACGCAGTGGGCGACCAGCCGCTCGCGCGAAACCTTCAGCGAGCCGTCGAGGTAGGCGATGAAGACGTTGCTCAGTGCGCCGACCAGCCCGACGGCGACCAGCCGGCGCTCGGTCTCGTCGCCGTGGGACAGCTGCTCGCCGACCAGCGCCGCGAAAACCGGCAGCAGGTGCAGGCCCCGGCGGGTCAGCGCGGGGTCGGTCAGCGGCGCGAGCAGCAGGACCCGGCCCTTGCGCGGGTCGTCGACGATCAGCTCGACGAACGCGCGGACGGCGTTCTCGGCCCGCGACACGGGGGTGGGGGCGTTCCGCACCGCGTCGACGAGCGCCTGCCGCGCCTCCTCGCCGACGTGCTCGTACACGGCCGCGACGAGCTCTTCGCGGTCGGCGAAGCTCTCGTAGAAGTAGCGCTCGGTCAGCTTCGCGTGCCGGCACACCGCGCGGACGCTCGTCCCGGCCGAGCCCTCGGTGCCCAGCAGCTCCAGGCCGGCGGCCACGAGCTGCTCGCGCCGGAGCGCCTTCCGGTCGTCCAGCGTCGTGCCCGCCCAGGTCCGGCCCGGCATCACAGCTCCTCGGTTGACTACAACTGTTGTCAGATCCTAGCCTGACAACAGCCGTAGTCAGTTCGAGACTCGACGAGGAGCCGCCGATGACCCCCGAGCCTTTGGGGCCCGACTCGCTGACGTGGAAGTACTTCGGCGACTGGCGCGGCCTGCTGATCGGCCTGTGGGCCGGGTCGATGCAGAACATGTACCCCGGCCTCGGCGCCGGCGTCGAGCAGCACTCGCGGTTCTTCGAAGAGCGCTGGCAACGGCTGTTCCGCTCGCTCTACCCGATCGGCGGGGTGGTCTTCGACGGCCCGCGCGCGCATCAGACCGCCCTCGAAGTCCGCGGCTACCACGAACGCATCAAGGGCGTCGACGTGCAGGGCCGCCGCTACCACGCTCTCGACCCGGACACCTACTACTGGGCGCACGCCACGTTCTTCGTCAGCACGATCCTCATCGCCGACCACTTCATGGGCGGCATCGGCGAGGCGGAGAAGCGGCAGCTGTTCGACGAGCACGTCCAGTGGTGGCGGCTGTACGACATGTCCATGCGGCCGGTGCCGGAGAGCTGGGAGGACTTCCGGCGCTACTGGAAGCACATGTGCACCGAGGTCCTCGAGGACAACAAGGCCACCCGGGACGTCCTCGACCTCCGCGGGCTCGGCAAGCCGCCGTTCCTGCCCTGGCTGCCGGACCCGCTGTGGCGCCCGGTCCAGCGGGTGATCGCGCGGAACTTCGTCTGGCTGACGATCGGACTCTACGACCGCGAGGTCCGCGATCTGCTCGGCTTCCCCTGGTCCGAGCGCGACGCGCGGCGGCACCGGCGGGCCGGGAAGCTGATCAACGCCGTGTTCAAGCTCGTCCCGCACGACCGCCGCTACCACCCGCGAGCGCGCGCCGGCCGGCGCCGGGCCCGCGGAGAGGTGGCTCCGGACGCGCCCTTGGTCGAAACTCCACCCAGGAACCTGCCGCCGCTGTCCGAGCGGGGCAAGCCCGAGCACTACGCGCCGAACGTCTAGGAGGCATTCGTGAAGCTGGGATTCCACGTCGGGTACTGGCAGAGCGGCCCGACCCCGGGTGCGCTGGAAGCCGTCCTCAAGGCCGAGGAGCTCGGCTTCGACTCGGTGTGGACGGCGGAGGCCTACGGCTCGGACGCCTTCACGCCGCTGGCCTGGTACGGCGCTTCCACCAGCACGATCCGGCTCGGCACGAACATCGTCCAGATGGCCGCGCGGACCCCGACGGCGACGGCGATGAGCGCGCTGACCCTCGACCACCTCTCCGGCGGGCGGATGGTGCTCGGGCTCGGCGCGTCCGGCCCGCAGGTCGTCGAGGGCTGGTACGGCCAGCCGTACCCGAAGCCCCTGGCGCGGACGCGCGAGTACATCGACATCGTGCGGCAGGTGATCGCCCGCGAGGCGCCGGTGACCCTGGACGGCGAGCACTTCCAGCTGCCCTACCAGGGCGGCGCCGGGCTGGGCAAGCCGCTCAAGTCCACGGTGCACCCGCTGCGCAAGGACATCCCGATCCACCTGGCGGCCGAAGGACCCAAGAACGTGGCCCTCGCGGCGGAGATCGCCGACGGCTGGCTGCCGCTGTTCTTCTCGCCCAAGAGCAACGACTTCTACAAGGCCGCGCTCGAAGAAGGCTTCGCGCGCCCGGGCGCGCGGCACACCTTCGACACGTTCGAGGTGCCGTGCTCCCTGCCGGTGATCGTGCACGACGACGTCGAAGAGGCGGCGAGCTGGATCAAGCCGTCGCTGGCGTTGTACATCGGCGGGATGGGCGCGAAGAGCGTCAACTTCCACCACGACGTGTACGCGCGGCTCGGCTACGGCGACGTCGCCGACCGGGTCCAGGAGCTCTTCCTCGCCGGCCGCAAGGAGGAGGCGGCCGCGGCGATCCCGACGTCGCTGGTGGAGGACACCTCGCTGATCGGGCCGGCGGAGAAGATCCGCGAAGAGCTGAAGGCCTGGGAGGACACCGTGGTCACCCAGCTCCTGCTGCGCGGGGACGCCGCGACGCTGGAGAAGATCGCGCGCGCCCTGGGCTGACCGGCGGGTCGCTCCGTGCCCCAGGTCACGACGATGGCACGATTCCCCTCGATCCCCACCGGGTGTCCGCCGAGATCGAATACTCATGCGGGCACCCGGTACGCCTTCGAGGAGGACCATGACGACGCTGTCCGGCCGGACGAGGTTCCGCTATTCGCTCGGCTCGTTCGTCACCGGGTCCTTCGGCACGGTCCCGGGCCTGGTGCTGGTGAAGTACCTGACCGACACGATGGCCGTGCCCGCCGGCTGGGCCGCGGCGATCGTGTTCGTGCCCAAGGCCTGGGACGTGCTGTTCAACCCGATCGCCGGCCGGCTGTCCGACGCCGACCTGATCAAGACCGGCAGCCGTCGCCGCTTCCTGCTGATCGGCGGCATCGGCGTGGCGATCCTGTTCGCGGCGATGTTCGCCCACCCCGGGTTCGGCGGCCCGCTGCCGGACGCGCTGTACGTGGCGATCACGTTCGCCGCCTGCGCCACCGCGTACGCGCTGTTCCAGGTGCCGTTCAACGCCCTGCCCGCGGAGCTGACCGAGTCGGCGACCGAGCGCACGAAGCTCACCAGCGTCCGCATCGGCGTGCTCGCCGTGACGATCCTGATCTGCGGCGGCGGTGCCCCGGCGATCACCACCGCGATCGAAGGGGTCGCCGGCTACCGCGTCATGGCCGTGGTGATCGGGCTGATCGTGCTGGCCGCGACGCTGCTGGTCTACTTCGGTCTCAAGGACGCGCCGGTCGGCTCGCTGCGGCCGAACACGGTGAACCTGAAGGAGCTCGTCCGCACGCTCGCCGGCTGGCGGCCGTTCCGCTGGCTGCTCGGCACGTACTTCATCCAGGCGCTCGGCATCGGCACGGTGCTCGCCGCGATCCCGTTCTTCGCCCAGCGCATCCTCGGCGACGACAAGTACGGGACCATCTTGTTCGTCATCTTCGTCGGCCCGGCGCTGGTCACCATGCCGCTGTGGCCACGCCTCGGCGATCGCGTGGGCAAGCTCAACGGCTTCCGCCTGGCCACCGCCGCCTTCGCGATCGGCCTGCTGGGGCTGGTCTTCGCCCAGTCGATCCCGCTGGTCGTCTCGTTCCTCTTCGTGGCGCTGTGCGGTGTCGGCTACGCCGGGATCTCGGTGTTCCCGCTGGCCATCCTGCCGGACCTGATCACCGCGGAAGAGGAACGCACCGGCGAGACCCGCGCCGGGATCGCGGCGGGGGTGTGGACCGCGGGGGAGACCCTCGGGCTGGCCTTCGGCGGCGGCCTCTGGGCGCTGATCCTGGCGTTCGGCGGGTACGTGTCCAGCACCGACGCCACGGCCGACCAGCCGCACAGCGCGATCGTGGCCATCCTCGTCGGCGCGTCGGTCATCCCCGGCGTGCTCATCGCGCTGGCCCTGCCGCTGTTGCGGCGCAAGGTGCTGGAGCCGCGCCATGAACCCGCCTGAGGACGTCCTCGCGGCGCTGCGGGAGCTGCGCGCGGGCGACCTGCCGACGCACGGCGGCCGCACCCTGGCCTACGTCTACGACAGCGGGCTGTCCGAAGTGGACTCCCTGGGCGCGGCGGCGCACGCGCTCGCCTCGTCGGCCAACGGCCTGGACCCGACGGCGTTCCCGAGCCTGCTGCGCATGGAGAACGACCTCGTCGCCGCGGCCTCGGCACTGCTCGGTGACGTCCCGGGCGTGGTCGGTTCGGTGACCTCCGGCGGCACGGAATCTTGCCTGCTGGCCGTACTCGCCGCCCGGGATTCGCGGCCGGACGTCGCGTCGCCGTCGATCGTGCTGCCGACCACCGCGCACGCCGCCTTCCACAAGGCCGCCCACCTGTTCGGGCTGCGCCGGATCGACGTCCCGGTCGACCCGGTGACCTTCCGCGCCGACCCGGCGGCGATGGCCGCGGCGATCGACGACTCGACGGTCCTGGTCGTGGCGAGCGCGCCCTCGTACGCCCACGGCGTCCTCGACCCGATCGCTCCGATCGCGGCTTCGGCTCTCGAGCGCGGGGTCCGGATGCACGTCGACGCCTGCATCGGCGGCTGGGTGCTGCCGTACTTCGCCCGCCTCGGCGCGGAAGTCCCGCCGTTCGACTTCCGCGTCCCCGGCGTCACGAGCATCTCGGTGGACCTGCACAAGTACGCGTACTGCCCGAAGGGGACGTCGGTGCTCCTGCACGCTTCGGCGGAGCTGCGGCGCACGCACTACTTCGCGAGCGCGGCCTGGCCGGGCTACACGATGCTGAACACGACCATCCAGAGCACCCGCTCCGGCGGCCCGCTCGCCGCGGCGTGGGCGGTGGTGAACCACCTCGGTCCCGACGGCTACCTGTCGTTGGCGGCGTCCACCCGGGAAGCGGTTTCCCGGATCCGTTCCGGGGTCTCCGAGCTGCCGGGCCTGCGGGTGCTCGGCGACCCGGTGTCGACGCTGATCGCGTTCACCGGCGACGACGACGGCTTCGACCTGTTCACGGTGGCCGACGAGATGAAGGCCCGCGGCTGGTACGTCCAGCCGCAGTTCGCCCACCTGGCGTCCCCGGCGAACCTCCACCTGACGGTGACGGCGGCCAACCGCGGCAGCGAGAAGGAGTTCCTGACCGATCTCGCGGCAGCGGTGGACGCGGCCCGGGCGGCGGGCCCGGTGGTGGTCGATCCCGCCGTGGCGGAGTTCGTCGCGGCCCTCGACCCGGCGACGCTGACGTCGGAGCAGTTCGCGGGTCTCCTGGCCGCGGCCGGCCTCGGCGGCGCTTCCGGTCTCCCGGACCGGATGGCACCGATCAACGCGCTCCTCGCCACGGCACCGGCGCCGTTGCGGGAGCGGCTGCTGCTCGAGTTCCTGGGCGCGCTCTACACGCCCTGAAGCTCACTGGTCGCGCGAAGCCAGCCCGGCTGGCGCGGACTTGACGGCCGCGTGGATCGCGTCCGCCAGCGCCAAAGCGTCCTCTTCGGTCAGTTCGAGGGCCACCCGCGCCGAAGCGCCGAGGGACGGGTTGCGGAAGTCGATGTTCACCGTGTGCGCGTAGGGCGCGTGGACCGGGTGGTCGACGTACACGGTGCCTTCGTTCAGGCGGAACCAGCCGCGGGCGCCCTTGCCGCTGCCTTCGAGCGCGAACTTCTCCGTCAGGTAGGTGCACATGCGCGAGTCCTCTCTCAGGCGGTGAGCGTGCGGGCGTAGAAGCCGAGGATGCGTTCCCAGCCGTCCTTGGCGGCTTCGGGGCGGTAGCTCGGGCGGTCGACGGCGAAGAACGCGTGGCCGGCGTCGGCGTAGGTGTGGAACTCGTGCTCCTTGCCGTGCTTCTCCAGCTCCGCCGCCAGCACGGCCACCTCGTCCGGCCCCGGGAACTGGTCGTCGGCGCCGAAGATGCCCAGCAGCGGGCACGACAGCTGCGGCGCCAGGCCGAGCAGCGGCTTCATCTGCTTCATCGTCTCCGGTGGGTCGTTGACGACGAACGCGCCGTAGCAGTCCACCGCCGCGTCGAGGTCCAGGGAACACCCGGCCAGGAACGCGTGACGGCCGCCCGAGCAGTGCCCGATGACGCCCACGCGGCCGTTCGCGTTCTCCAGCGCGCGGAGGTAGTCGGCCGCGCCGGAGACGTCACCCACCAGGCGGTCGTCGGGGACACCGCCCGCCGCGCGGACCGTCGCCGCCGCGTCGTCCGGATCCGCGCCCGGCGCTTCGCGGGTGTACAGGTTCGGGCAGAGCGCGTTGTAGCCCTCGACGGCGAAGCGGCGCACCATCTCCTTCGTCGCCGCGTCGTAGCCGGGCAGGTGGTGGATCACCACGACGCCGCCGCGCGGGGTCTCGTCGGTGGGCTTGGCCAGGTAGGCCTCGAGCTCGTCCCCGCCGTGGCCGGTGATGGTGACGGTCCCGGCGATGATCTCGTCGGTCATCGGTGCTCCTTCGCTCGTTCGGGGGTGTGGACGTACCGTGCGCCGCGCGAGGCGGACGCGATCGCGGCGACGACGGCCATCGCCGCGGCCGCGGTGAACACGACCACCAGGCCGTGGTGGAACGGGCCGGAAACCAGCTGCGGGAAGAACGAACCGCCGGTCAGGGCCGTCCGGTCGGCCGGGGCCAGCCCGGCCAGGACGTCCGGGCCGAGCAGGTGCCCGACCGGGTTGCTCCCGAGGAACGCCGCGAACAGCGTGCTGACCGGCGGGAGCTGCGCGACACCGCCGGCGACGGCCGCCGGGACGCCGTGGGCCTGCAGGCCGCTCGTGAGCGTCTGCGGCAGCGAGGAGGCCAGCCCGGCGATCATCAGCGAGAAGAACACGCCGATCGACAGCGACGTCCCGGAGTTCTGGAACGTCGCCCGCATGCCGGAGGCGACGCCGCGCTGCTCGGTCGGGACGCTGCTCATGATCGCGGAGGTGTTGGGCGCGGCGAACATGCCCTGGCCGACGCCGCTCAGCACGAGCAGGGCCGCGAACGCCGGGTACGCGAAGTCGACCGGCAGGGACAGGAGGCCGAGGAACGCCGCGGCGACCAGGAGCAGGCCGCCGGTGGCCAGCGGCCGGGCGCCGAACCGGTCGGACAGGTAGCCGGACACCGGCCCGGCGACGAGGAAGCCGACGGTGAGCGGCAGCAGGTGGATGCCCGCCCACAGGGGTGTCTGCTCGTAGTCGTAGCCGTGCAGGGGCAGCCAGATCCCCTGCAGCCAGATGATGAGCATGAACTGCATGCCACCACGCGCGACCGAAGTCAGCAACGCGGCGACGTTGCCCGCGGCGAACGCGCGGATCTTGAACAGCGAGAGCTGGAACATCGGCGCCGCGACGCGGGTCTCGATGACCCCGAACAGCAGGAGCAGCAGCACCCCGGCGCCGATCCCGCCGAGCACCCACGGGTTGCCCCAGCCGGTGGCCGCGCCGCCGTGGGGCTGGATGCCGTAGGTGATCGCGGCCAGCAGCAACGCCGTCCCGGCCGCGAAGGTGACGTTGCCGCCCCAGTCGACCTTCGCGCGCCGCGGCGTCCCGACCTCGCGGAGGCTGCGGATCGACCAGATCGTGCCGAGCAGGCCGAACGGGACGCTCACCCAGAACACCGCGCGCCAGTCGATCTCGGCCAGCAGCCCGCCGACGACCAGGCCGAGGAACTGCCCGGCCAGCGCGGTGATCTGGTTGACCCCCAGCGCCATCCCGCGCTGCTGCGCGGGAAAGGCGTCGGTGAGGATGGCCGCGGAATTCGCCGTCAGCATCGACCCGCCGACGGCCTGCACGACCCGCCAGCCGATCAGCCAGAGCGCGCCACCGGCGGCGTGGAACGGGTCGAACGACAAGGCCACCGAGGCGGCGCTGAACACGACGAAGCCGAGGTTGTACATCCTGACCCGGCCGAACATGTCGCCGAGCCGCCCCAGCGTCACCACCAGCACGGCCTGCACCAGCAGGTAGCCGAGGATCATCCAGAGCAGGTAGCCGATGTTGCCCGGGGCGAGGGGGTCGAGGCCGATGCCGCGGAAGACGGCCGGCAGCGAGATGATGACGATCGAGCCGTCGAGCGCGGACATCAGCACGCCGAGCGTGGTGTTCGACAGGGCGACCCACTTGTAGCTCACAGCTCGTCCGCCAGCCGCTCGATCAGCGGGATGGCCGCGATCAGCGCGCGCTGCTCGGCCTCGGTGAACTTCCCGGCCAGCGCGTCGGCCATCAGCCGGGTCGTCTGCGAGCGCCGGTCGGTCAGCAGCTGGATGCCGGCCTCGGTGACCGACATCAGCACCTTGCGGCCGTCGGAGTCGTCCTTCCGCCGCTCGACCAGCCCGCGTTCGACCAGCCCGGCCAGGGTGACGCCCATGGCCTGCGGCTTGACGCGTTCGAGATCGGCGAGGCAGCCCGGGGTGGCCGGGCCGTCGCGGTCGAGGCGGGACAGGACCGAGCGTTCGGGCAGGGTCGGTTCGCCGGCGACGTAGCCCTGGCGCAGCCGCCGGACCAGCCGGCCGAGCGCGACGCGCAGGTCGGCGCTCGCCTGGAGGAGCTCCTCGTCCGTCACGATCGTCAACCTAGACTGATAAAGCTGGGTTGATCAACTCGGACGGGAGCGCCGCTATCGGGTGAGCCGGGAGCTTTCGCCCGGCCGTGCGCGGGCGGCCGGGTTACCGTCCGAAATGGACACACCTGGAAGGGAACGCCGATGACCATCCCGCACGTGCAGCACGCCGGCCACGACCACATCCATCGCGAGGGCTGCGGCCACGCGGCGGTCCCGCACGGCGACCACGTCGACTACGTGCACGAAGGCCACCTGCACCGCGCGCACGACGGTCACTTCGACGAATGCGAGATCGCCGGCCACGTCCCGCACACGGGGCACGACCACACCCACGGCGACGGCTGCGGCCACGTGGCGGTGCCCCACGGCGAGCACGTGGACTACCTGCACGACGGGCACCGCCACGCCACCCACGAGGACCACTACGACGACCACTGACAAGCCGCGGCAGATCAGCCGAGCGGGATCACGACGGTGGCTTGGCCGCCCGGGGACTCGACGGCCAGGGTGAGCACCCGGGCCTCGGCCGGCGGGCCGGGTTCGAACGTGCGCCGCTCCACGAGCAGGCCGTGCGACCCGGACCCGCCGCCACCGCCGCCGCGGTACTGGGTTCCGGCATCATCCCACCCGCGCCAGTCGGTGCGCAGGTGGAAGAGCTCTCGCAGCCGGGGTGAATCGCCACCCTCGCGTGCCATGGTCAGCACGACGAAGGTGGACCACACCTCCAGGCTCACCAGGTTCGCTTTCAGCTCGCCGGCTTCGAGGCTGCGGCCCGCCAGGGAAACGACGTGCCGCAGCACCGGCGCGGGCGGCTCTTCGATCGCCTGACGCCACTCGGGCCGCTCGACGCCGACGGCCCGGGCCACCACCGGCGCGAAGCCGGCCGAGGCCGACGCTTCCACGTGCACGACCTTGAGCAGGCCCGACTGTTGCATGGTCACGTCCAGGTCGGCGAGGATCCGGTCGGCTTCCTCCTGGCTCAGCGCCCCGGCGGCCACCAGGCCGATCGCCACCCCGCGGATCTCCCGCCGGTCGAACCCGCTCAGCCGCCCGGCGGGCGGCTGTCCCCGTCCCCTTCCCAGCCCGTCGGAAATCAGTTTCTCCAGATATCCGCGTCCGTCCATGCCGCCATTTTCCCGCCGCCGTCAATGGAAATGGACCGGCTCCCATTCCGGGAACGGGTCCGGCCCGGTGGCGACGTCCCCGAGACAGTCGTGCAGGGCGGCCAGCAGGGCGTCACCGGCCAGGTCGACGCCGATGAACACCAGCTCCTGCCGCGGTTCGGCCGCCACGCCCTGGGGTTCGAACCGCGCGACCGTGCCCGCCTGCGACCACAGTCCCGTCACCCCGGGCCGCGACGCCAGCGCGAAGAAACCCTTGGACCGCACCACCGTCCCGAATTCGCCGGAATCCAGCCGCCGGGCGACGAAATCCCACAGCGCCGCCGGGTCGAACGCCCGGGAAGCGCGGAACACCACGCTGGAGATGCCGTACTCCTCGGTCTCCGGGACGTGGTCGCCGTTCAGCTCGGCCACCCACCCCGGCGCCTCCTGCGCCCGGACCGGGTCGTACCGGCCGGTCCCGAAGACGCGTTCCGGCGGCACCTCGCCGAAGTGGCCCGTGACGACGTCGGCGGCCGGGTTGAGCCGCCGCAGCGTCGCCACGAGCCGATCGAGGTCGGCCGCCGCGACGAGGTCCGTCTTGTTGAGCAGCAGGACGTCGGCGAACTCGACCTGGTCCATCAGCAGGTCGCTGACCGTCCGCTCGTCGTCTTCGTACTGGTCGAGCCGGCGCTCCACCAGGGAGTCGCCGGCCGCCAGTTCGCGGGCGAAGTTCGCCGCGTCGACCACGGTCACCATCGTGTCGAGGTGGGCCACCTCCTCCAGGAACGTGAACGTGGCCGCCACCGGCATCGGCTCGGAGATCCCGCTGGACTCGATGAGCACGTGGTCGAAGCGGCCGTCCGCGCACAGGGCCGCGATCTCCTCCAGGAGGTCCTCCCGCAGGGTGCAGCAGATGCACCCGTTGGTCATCTCGACGAGGCGCTCCTGAGACCGGACGAGCGCGGCGTCGATGTTGACCTCGCTCATGTCGTTGACGATCACCGCGACCCGCAGTCCGTCGCGGTGGGCGAGGATGTGGTTGAGCAGGGTCGTCTTGCCCGCGCCGAGGAAGCCGGACAACACCGTGACGGGAACGCTCACTGCTGGTGGAAGTGCTTCATCAGCCGGCGCGGGACCAGCTGCACCTTGCCGTCGACCTTGATCGGCACCAGGTCCGGCACGGCGGCCTTCCACTGCGACCGCCGGGACCGCGTGTTGCTGCGCGACATCTTGCGCTTCGGGACGGCCATCAGCGGTTCCCCCGCTTCCCGTAGCGGCGGTGGAACTTCTCGACCTGGCCGGCGCTGTCCATGATCCGCTGGGTGCCGGTCCAGAACGGGTGCGACCACGAGCTGATGTCGACCATCACCAGCGGGTAGGTGTGGCCGTCGGACCACTCGACGGTCCGGTCGGAGGTGATGGTGGAGCGGGTCAGGAAGGCGTCGCCGGTCGACGAGTCCTTGAACACCACCGGGTGGTAGTCGGGGTGGATCCCGGGTTTCACTGGTCTTCCTTTCGGTTCGCCGCGGTCGCGTCGTGCCGCGCCGGGTCGGTTTCGGTGTCTTCGCACGGTTCCTCGTGCCAGTCCCCGAACGGGTCGGGGTAGCGCAGCCAGGCTTCGGGGCCTTCGGCGAGCTCCGCGTCGGTGAGCAGCGCGCCGCGCAGGGCGGCGTCGACCTCTTCCGGTGTGGCCTGGTCGGTGACGACCACCAGTTCCTGCGCGCGGTCGCCGTGCACCGGGTCCCAGCGCAGGGACGCCAGCGTGCGGCGCTCGGGCGAGACGTCCGTCCACTCCGGACCGTCCGGTGCCGCGAGCCACGGCCCGGCGTGGCCGAGGCCCAGCCCGCCGCCCGCCGACTCGATCCAGAACGCGACGTCGGGCTGGCTGGCCACCCACGCGCGCCCGCGGGTGCGGACGACGCCGTCGAGCAGCACGTCCAGCGCGTCGTGCAGCCGCTCCGGGTGGAACGGACGGCGCGCGGTGAAGGTGAGCAGGGCGATGCCGCAGTCGTCGTGCAGCGGCGGTTCGCCGCGCAGCAGGGCGCCGTGCATGTCGGTGACCTCGCCGCGCCGCGCGTTCGCCGGGACCGCGTCGAGCACGCCGTGGCCGTCGGTCCGGGCCAGCTCGACCCGCGGGATCGAGGGCGCCACCCGGTCGAGCACCGCGGACGCCTTCGCGGCGCTCCAGGCGTCGGTGGCCGCGCCGGCCAGCACCAGGACGTCGGCGAACTCCACCTGGGACAGCGCGACCTGGGCGACGGTCCGCTCGTCCTCGGGGCTGCCCTGCAGGTTGCGGTCGGCCAGCTCGTCGTCGCCGGTCGCGTCGGCGAGCCAGGTCGCGCAGTCCACGACGGTGAGGACGGCCCGCAGGTCGACGTCGTCGCTCACCGGGTGGTCGCCGACCAGGACGTGGCGGATCGCCCAGCTCACCGGCTCCGGCTCCATGGCTTCGTCGAGCCGGACGACGATCCGGGTCACCTCCGGGTGCCGGGCCAGCCGCCGCAGCAGCGGAAGCAGGTCCTCCCGCAGGGTGCAGGACACGCAGCCGTGGGCCAGCTCGAGCACGGCCAGCTCGTCGCGCTCGCCGAGCCGCAGGCGGCGGCGGACGACGCCGGAGTGGATCTCGCGCAGGTCGTGGTGCACGACGGCGGTGCCGGGCTCGGCCACGCGCAGCAGCTCGGCGAGCGCGGCGTTCGGGCCCGCGGCGAGGCCGCTCACGAGGACGAGCGGGACGCGGGGGTGGTGGGTCTGCTCGGGGGTCACAGAGGCTCCAGGAATGCGGGCGGGGTACGGTGCGCTACAGTAACTGAAAACGAAAACCACTATCAACTCGGGAGGGTCCGTGTCCGCCGTGTGCCAGGTCACCGGCCGCAAGCCGGGCTACGGCAAGCAGGTCTCGCACTCCCACCGCCGCACGTCCCGGCGGTGGGAGCCGAACCTGCAGAACCGTCGCTACTTCGTGCCCAGTGAGGGCCGCTGGGTGCGGTTGCGCGTCTCCGCCAAGGGCATGAAGACGATCGACAAGCGCGGCATCGAGGCCGTCGTCGCCGAGCTGAAGGCGAAGGGGGTGAAGCTGTAATGGCGAAGAGCACCGACATCCGGCCGATCATCAAGCTGCGGTCCACCGCGGGCACCGGCTACACGTACGTGACGAAGAAGAACCGTCGCAACGACCCGGACCGGATGGTCCTGCGCAAGTACGACCCCGTGGCGCGCAAGCACGTCGAGTTCAAGGAAGAGCGCTGATGGCCAAGAAGTCGAAGATCGCGAAGAACGAGCAGCGGAAGGTGGTCGCCGCCCGGTTCGCCGAACGCCGTCGTGCGCTCAAGGCCGTCGTCGCCTCGCCCGCGTCGTCGCCGGAGGAGAAGGCGAACGCGGTCGTCGCGCTGCAGAAACTGCCGCGCGACGCGAGCCCGACGCGGATCCGCAACCGGGACGTCGCCGACGGCCGTCCGCGTGGTTACCTCCGCAAGTTCGGGCTGTCGCGGGTGAAGATGCGCCAAGCCGCGCACAACGGCGAGCTGCCCGGCGTCGCGAAGTCGAGCTGGTGAGCCGGATGCCGAAGCCGCCCCGCGACCGTCCCGGCAAGCGCAAGGTGAACCTGTTGCGCGCCCACAAGATCACCCACGTGGACTGGAAGGACGTCGACCTGCTGCGGAAGTTCATTTCCGACCGCGGCAAGATCCGGGCCCGCCGCGTGACGGGATTGACGCCGCAGCAACAGAAGCAGGTCGCCACGGCGATCAAGAACGCCCGCGAGATGGCCCTGCTGCCGTACCCGTCTTCGGGCCGCGCCGGCTGAAATTCGGGTGCGCGCACACCGGGCGGTGCGCGACCATGAGCGTCCGAAAGGGGGCGTCGCAAGGGATGTCCTGAACCAGGAGGTCCACGCTTGCACGCCCAGCTCACGGTCACGCCCGCCCGGCTGCCCGAAGTCCTGCTCACCACCGCCGTCGTGCGGCCGGTGTTCCTCTGGGGCGCGCCCGGCATCGGGAAGTCCTCGCTGGTTCGCGACTTCGCGGCGTCGCTGGGGCTCGACTGCGTTTCGCTGCTGGGCACCCAGCTCGCGCCCGAAGACCTGATCGGCGTCCCGCAGATCGTGGACGGCCGGAGCCGGTTCTGCCCGCCGGAGCAGATCGCCCGCGACGAGCCGTACTGCCTGTTCCTCGACGAGCTGAACGCCGCCGCGCCCGACGTCCAGAAGGCGTTCTACTCGCTCATCCTCGACCGCCGCATCGGTTCCTACGAGCTGCCGGCGGGCTCGGTCGTGATCGGGGCCGGCAACCGCGCCACCGACCAGGCACTCGCCCGGCCGATGGCCTCGGCACTGGTCAACCGCCTGGTGCACGTCCACCTGCGGGCCGCGCCGGGCGACTGGCTCGCCTGGGCCGCCGGGAACGGCATCCACCCGTGGGTCGTCGAGTACCTCACCCAGCGCCCCGACCACCTCTGGAGCCCGCCGCCGAAGACCGAGGAGCCGTTCTCGACGCCGCGGTCCTGGCACATGCTCTCCGACCTGCTGCACTCCGCCGGCGACCCGGCCGACGACGAGACGGTCGCGCTGCTGGCGTACGCGACCCTCACCCCGGCCCACGCCGGCGCCTTCCGCGCGTACCTCAAGGTGGCCCGGCACGCCTTCGGCCTGGAGGCGATCCTCAAGGGCGACGCGCGCTGGCCCGCCGAACCGGCCGACCGAGACCTGCTCTACTTCCTCGCCGAGACCTTCCGCGCGCGGCTGGTCAAGGACCTGCCCGCCGACAAGCGGCACGCGTCGGCGGCCGTGCGCCAGTTCGCCTTCCGGGCGAAGAGCCTGCTGGTCGAGCTGGCCGAGATCTCCCTGGAGATGGCGCAGCTGGTCATCGCCGACGACGAAGCGGGCAACCCCCGCCTGCCGTCGTGGTTCCTGGTCGAAGCGGCCCGCGACCTCCCGCACCTGGTCGAGGCGCGCGCATGAGCAACGCCCGCGCCGAAGCCAAGCGCCGCGAGCGCCGGAACAAGGCGATCGCCGATGGCTGGCTCCTGGTCCGCTCACACACCGTCTTCGACCACCTGGCCAGCCGTGCGGACCTCAGTCCGGTGAGTGCCGGCGCCGGCTGGGCCGTCGTCACCGACCGCGGGGTGATCACGCCGAACCGCGCCCGCGACGCCGAGGCGGACGAGTGGGCGTGGGTGTTCGCGCATCTCCTGCTCCACCTGGGCCTCGGCCACCTCGACGAAGACCGGCTCACCGAGGCTGAGGCGATCACGCCCGGCCGGGAGGTGGACCCGGTCTACACCACCGCCTGCTGCGTGGCCGTCCACCGGTTCGCGGAGGCGGTGCACATCGGGACACCGGTGCTGGACCTGCCCGAACTCCCCGGCACCGACGAGCTGGCCCTGACCCGCCGGTGGCGCGAGACGGGCATTCCGGCGCCGTTCACCGGCGGGCCGGGCCCGTGCCTGCGCCTCGCGGAGCCGCTGTCCCGCTGGCAGCTGCAGTACTACGGGAAGCCGACTCCGTGGACCGAGCGGTTCGCCCGCGGGCTGATCGCCTCGGCCACCGAGGCCATGGAACGCGCCGCCGACGCGCGCGGCCAGACCCGCCACCGGCGGGCCATGGGGGAGTGGGACCGCGCGCTGTCCTGGTTCGTCTCGTCGTTCCCGCTGCTCGGCGCGGTCGCCGCCGGGTTCACCCTGGTGATCGACGCCGAGGTCGTCCGCGCCTGGAACATCGCCCTGGCCGCGGTCGACGCCGAGCACGGCGAGATCTACGTCAACCCGGCCGCCGACCTGACGGCCGAAGAGTGGCGGTTCGTGCTGGCCCACGAGATGCTGCACGCCGCCCTGCGGCACGACCGCCGTGCGCTGGGCCGCGACCCGTACCTGTGGAACGTCGCCTGCGACTACGTGATCAACGGCTGGCTGGTCGCCATGGGCGTCGGCGAGCTGCCCGACGGCAGCCTCCACGACCAGCAGCTCACCGGGATGTCGGCCGAGTCGGTGTACGACACGCTGACGACGGACATCCGCCGCGCCCGCAAGCTGGTGACCCTGGGCTCGCGCGAGGCGGGCGACGTGCTGGGCGACTGGCTGTCCGAGCCGGAGGCGGCGCAGCGCCGGTCGTCCAAGCGGGGTGCGCGGCCGCTGCCGTGGGGTGCCCGCGTCCAGGGCGTCGACCTCGACGAGTTCTACCGCCGCGCGCTCACCCAGGGGCTCGAGTACCACCACGCCCGGGGCCGCGGGCTGCTGCCGGCCGGGCTGGAGCAGGAGATCCGGGCCCTGGACCACCCGCCGCTGCCGTGGGACGCCCAGCTCGCGCGCTGGTTCGACGAGCACGTCCGGGTGGAGCTGCCGGTGCGCAGCTACGCGCGGGCGTCCCGGCGCCAGTCGTCGACCCCGGACATCCCGCGGCCGGGCCGCGTCCGCCCGGAGCGGCTCGATCGGCGCGTCACCTTCGGCGTGGTGCTGGACACCTCGGGGTCGATGAACGCGGAGCTGCTCGGCAAGGCGCTGGGCGCGATCGCGTCGTACGCGCTGGCCCGGGACGTCCCGGCGGCGCGCGTGGTGTTCTGCGACGTGGTCGCCTACGACGCCGGGTACCTCGCGGTCGAGGACATCGCCGGCCGGGTCAAGGTGCGCGGGCGCGGCGGGACGGTCCTGCAGCCCGGCGTCGACCTGCTGCAGCGGGCCGCCGACTTCCCGGCCGACGGGCCGATCCTGATCATCACCGACGCGCAGTGCGACCACGTCCGGCCCCGCCGGGAGCACGCGTACCTCGTTCCGCGGGGTGCGCGGCTGCCGTTCGTGGCCCGCGGGCCGGTCTTCCGGGTGGCGTGACCCACGCTGGGCTGGCGTGGGGCTCGGGCGCCAATAAACTCCCGGCCATGGACGACCCGCACTACCTCTCCGGCCTCCAGCTCACCGGCCGCCGCGTCGTGATGATCGGCGGCGGTTCCGTGGCCCAGCGCCGGCTGCCCCGGCTGATCAGCGCGGGGGCCCGCGTCGAACTGGTGTCGCCGCACACGACGCCGTCCGTGCAGGGCATGGTGGACGCGGGCGAGCTCGTCTGGCACGAACGCCCCTACGCCTCCGGTGATCTCAAGGACGCCTGGTACGCCTTGGCCTGTACCGACGACCCCGAGGTGAACGCCGCCGTCTGCGCCGAGGCCGAGCGGGAGCGGGTGTTCTGCGTCCGCGCCGACGAAGGCGAGTCGGGTTCGGCGGTGACTCCGGCGTCCGGACGGCACGGTGGCCTGCTGTTCGGCGTGCTTTCCGGCGGCGAGCCGCTGCGTTCGGCCGCGGTCCGCGACTCGATGCTCGACGGCCTGCACAACGGCACGGTCGAGGACGGCCGTCAGCCGCACCCCGAGGGCACGCTGCCCGGCGTGGCGCTGGTCGGCGGCGGCCCGGGCGACCCGGAGCTGATCACCGTCCGCGGCCGGCGCCTGCTCTCGCGCGCGGACGTCGTCGTGGTGGACCGGCTGGCGCCCCGCGAGCTGCTCGACGAGCTCGCGCCCGAGGTGGAGATCGTCGACGCGGCGAAGATCCCGTACGGCCGGGCGGCCAGCCAGGACGTCATCAACAGCACGCTGATCGAGCGCGCCAAGGAGGGCAAGTTCGTCGTCCGGCTCAAGGGCGGTGACCCGTACCTGTTCGGCCGCGGCTTCGAGGAGGTGCTGGCCTGCGCCGAAGCCGGCGTCCCGGTGACGATGGTCCCGGGCATCACGAGCGCGTTCGCGGTCCCGGCGGCGGCGGACGTCCCGGTCACCCACCGCGGCGTCGCCCACGAGGTGGTGGTGGTCTCCGGCCACGTCGCCCCCGGCGACGACCGGTCCCTGGTGGACTGGGAGCTCCTGGCCCGGATGAAGGGCACGATCGTGCTGATGATGGGCGTGGAGCGCCTCCCGCAGTTCGCGAAGGCCCTCCTGGACGGCGGCCGCCCGGCGAACACCCCGGTCGCCATCATCGAGGACGGCACCATGCGCACCCAGCGTTCCCTGCGGTCCACATTGGACACGGTGGTCACCGACGCGGCCGCCTCCGGGGTCCGCCCGCCCGCGGTGATCGTGATCGGCCCGGTAGCCGGCCTCGCCCCCGTGTCCTGAGGGGACACACGCATGATGCCCCCGCAATCACGTGTGATGCCCGCCTGATCACGCTTGATGCCCGCTCAATCACGCGAGATCGGCGTTCAGTCCTCGTAGCAGCTCGCGGCGAAATCCCGGATCGCGTCGGACAGCCGGGTCGGGTCGAGCCGCAGCTCGACCGGGCTGCGGGCCTGGACGAACTCCGCGTCCGGCATGTCGACCGCCAGGGTGTCGGCGTCGCCGAAGGGGTGGATCGGGTCGTTCTGGTGGCCGATCACCAGCGCCCGGGTCGTGATCTTGCGCCGGACCGACTTCGGCGGCGCGATGCGGCCGAACAGCACCCCGTGCAGCAGCGCCGCCATCGGGGCCGGGCGCTGGGACAGCGTGTCCGTGACGACGTCGACCCACTGGTTGCCGTGCGGGACCACCGAGGCCGCCAGCGCCACCGCCTGCACCGTGAACGGCAGGAACCTGGCCGCCATCAGCAGCGGCGCGAAGGTGACCAGCCCGGCGACGATGGCGTTGTCCAGCACCGGCATCTCGACGATCAGGCCGCGCGCCCGCGCCGGCGCCGAGACCGCGACCTCCAGTGAGACGTTCGCCCCCAGCGACGTCCCGCCGATCACCGCGGACGGCACCTCGAGGTGGTCGAGCAGCGCCAGGGTCTGCTCGGCGAACGACGGCATCGAGTACAGCCACGACTCGGTGGGCCGGTCGGAGTCGCCGTGGCCGAGCAGGTCGAGGGTGATCACGCGGAAGCCCGCGCGGGCCAGCCGACGCGCCAGGGGCGCGTGCATCCGGCGGGTCAGCATGATGCCGTGGGTGAGGACGACGACCTTGTCGCCGCTGCCGAACTCGGTGTACCAGAGCCGGTGTCCCTCGTGGTCGAAGGAACCGGTCAGCTCGATCGGGCGGGAGGCCCGCCGGACCGGTGTGGAAGGCGGTTCGGGTTCGATCGCGGTCGCGCTGGCCGGGCTCATGTCCCACCGTCCTCCCCGGTCGTGTGTCGGTCTCTTTCAGGAAAGCATCCCCCGACCAGGTTGGCACAGTGACCCAGGGGGCAATTGACAAGGTGCCAATGGCGGGTCGTCGCGGGCATGGGTCAAGATGACTCCCATGACCGCTACTGCTGACAGTCTGCCCGACCTTGTTTCCCTCAAGGTCGACGTCGACGGCCCTGTGGCCGAAGTGACGCTCCTCGGCCCGTCGAAGGGCAACGCGATGGGCCCGGACTTCTGGCGCGAGCTGCCCCTGGTGTTCCGCGCGCTGGACGCCGACCCGCAGGTCAGGGCCGTGGTGCTGACCGGCAGCGGCAAGCACTTCTCCTACGGCCTCGACCTGCCCGCGATGATGGGCGACTGGGCGCCGATGCTGGGCGGGGACAGCCTGGCCGGCCCGCGGACGGCGTTCCTCGACCAGGTCCGGTCGCTCCAGGCGGCGGTCAGCTCGATCGCGGAATGCCGCAAACCGGTCGTCGCGGCCGTGTCCGGCTGGTGCATCGGCGGCGGGGTCGACGTCGTCGCGGCCGCCGACGTCCGGCTGGCCAGCGCCGACGCCAAGTTCAGCGTCCGCGAGGTGCGCGTCGCCATCGTCGCCGACCTCGGCAGCCTGCAGCGGCTCGCGTCGATCATCGGCGAGGGGCACCTGCGGGAGCTCGCCCTCACCGGCAAGGACGTCGACGCCGCCCGCGCCGAGAAGATCGGCCTGGTCAACGACGTCTACGAGAACCAGGACGCGCTGCTGAAGGCCGCGCGCGAGCTCGCCGGCGAGATCGCTGCGAATCCGCCGCTGGTGGTGCAGGGTACGAAGCAGGTACTGGCGGCGAACACCGAGCGCCAGGTCGCCGACGGCCTCCGGTACGTCGCCGCCTGGAACTCGGCGTTCCTGCCCAGCAAGGACCTCGGCGAGGCGGTCCAGGCCTTCATGGAACGCCGCCCGCCGGAGTTCAAGGGCGAGTAGAAGGAGGCAGCGTGAGCGTCCACCACGCGTTCCGCGTCGCGCGGGACTACCTGCAGGCCCACCGCGAGGACTACGACACGGCGTATCGCGACTTCGCCTGGCCGGAGTTCGACGAGTTCAACTGGGCGATCGACTGGTTCGACGTCGTCGCGCACGACCCGGCCAACGCGGAGCGGTACGCGCTGTGGATCGTCGAGGAGGACGGCCGCGAGAACCGCTGGACCTACCCGGAGATGTCCGGCCGGTCCAACCAGGTCGCGAACTGGCTGAGCTCGCTCGGCGTCCGCCGCGGCGACCGGCTGATCCTCATGCTGGGCAACCAGGGCGAGCTGTGGGAGACGATCCTCGCCGCGATCAAGCTCGGCGCGGTGATCATCCCGGCGTCGACGCTGCTCGGGCCGGCCGACCTGGCCGACCGCGTGGAGCGCGGCGCGGCCAGGCACGTCGTCGTCCGCGCGGTGGACGCGCCGAAGTTCGACGGCGTCGAGGGCGATTACACGCGGATCGCGGTGGGGGAGCCGGTCGAGGGCTGGCACGCGTACTCGGCCGCGTTCGCCGAGTCGCCGGAGTACTCCCCGGACGCACCCACGAAGGCCGGCGACCCGCTGCTGCTGTACTTCACCTCCGGCACGACGGCGAAGCCGAAGCTGGTGCAGCACACGCACGTCTCGTACCCGGTGGGCCACCTGTCCACGATGTACTGGATCGGCCTGGAACCCGGCGACGTCCACCTGAACATCTCCTCGCCCGGCTGGGCCAAGCACGCGTGGAGCAACTTCTTCGCCCCGTGGAACGCCGAGGCGACGGTGTTCCTCTACAACTACAGCCGGTTCGACGCGGGCGCGCTGATGGCCCAGATGGACCGGTGCGGGGTGACGAGCTTCTGCGCGCCGCCGACGGTGTGGCGGATGCTCATCCAGGCCGACCTGACGGCCCTTCGCACCCCGCCGCGGAAGGTGGTGGGCGCCGGGGAGCCGCTGAACCCCGAGGTCATCGACCAGGTCGAGAAGGCGTGGGGCGTCACCATCCGCGACGGCTTCGGCCAGACCGAGAGCAGCGTCCAGATCGCGAACACGCCGGGCCAGGACGTCGTGCCGGGCTCGATGGGCCGTCCGCTGCCCGGCTTCGTGGTGGCGCTGGTCGACCCGGTCAGCGGCGAGCGTGCTTCGGAGGGCGAGATCTGCCTGGACCTCGCGCACCGGCCGGTCGGGCTGATGACGGGGTACGCCGACGACGACGAGCGCACGTCGGCGGCCTTCGCCGGTGGCTTCTACCACACGGGTGACGTCGGTTCGATCGACGAACGCGGCTACATCACCTACGTCGGGCGCACCGACGACGTGTTCAAGGCGTCGGACTACCGGATCTCGCCGTTCGAGCTGGAGAGCGTCCTGATCGAGCACGAGGCGGTGGCCGAGGCGGCGGTCGTCCCGGCCCCCGACCCGATCCGGCTCGCGGTGCCCAAGGCGTACGTCGTGCTGGCTGCGGGGTTCTCGCCGGACGCGGAGACCGCGCGGTCGATCCTGGCGTACTGCCGCGAGCACCTGGCGCCGTACAAGCGGATCCGGCGGCTGGAGTTCGCGGAGCTGCCGAAGACGATCTCGGGCAAGATCCGCCGCGTCGAGCTGAGGGGCCGCGAGAGCGACCCGGCACGGGGCGTGGGAACCGAGTACCGCGAGGAGGACTTCCCGGACCTCAAGTCCTGACTCCGGCACGCCCACCGGCGTCATGAACGGGTCGTTCATGACGCCGGATGTCATGAACGACCCGTTCACGACATCCGGTGGGTGGCGCTCAGGCCCGGGTGCCTTCGACCTGGCGGCCGTCCTCGGTCGAGCACGCCGTCACCGGGTCGTTCGGGCCGCTGCCGCACGTCCACTCGTCGAGGACCACCGGGCCGGGGCCGTCCGCGGAGGCCGCCTCCGCCGGGGTCAGCTTCGCGAAGTAGTCCTTCAGCAGCTTCGTGGCCGCGGCGCAGTCCACCTTGCCGTGGGCCACGACGGCCGTCTTCGCGCCGCCCGCGCCCGCGACTTCACCGCAGGGCACGCCCGGTGCCGTCGACTCCGCCGCCGCCACCGCGGCCGGGACGGTGGTGGGCGGCGCCGCGGGCGCCGGGGCGCCGCCGCAGCCGGCCAGTGCGGCGGAGGCGGCGACGAGCAGCAGGGGGTACGCGAGTGTCTTCATGGGCCCTTCAGGAGCGCGGGATCGGAACGGACTCACTCGGACGGCACGACGGCGGCGAAGACCGTCTGCTCGCCCTTGGTGCAGGTGGTGCCGCCCTGGGCGGCGGGCGGCCCGGAGGTGCACAGCCAGCCGTCGACGGTCTCGTTCACCGCGTCGTTCGAGCCGGCGCCCTGCCGCCCGGTGATCTTGCGGTGGAAGTCGCCGACCAGCTTCGTCGCCGCGACGCAGCTGACCCCGGCGGAGCCGCTGTCGAAGACGTAGAGCGTCAGCCCGCTGGCGGCGGTGACGGTGCCGCACGACCCGGGCACCGACGGCGGTGGGCCGGACGGCCGGGGCGCCGGGGCCGGCGCGGACTCGCTGCCGCCGGGGGACGCCGGCGGCGGCGGAGTGCCGGTCGGCGTCGTCGCGGGCGCCGAAGTGCCGACGGACGGCGGGGACGGCGGGGCCTGCGCGGCGGGGTCCCCGGAGCAGGCGGCGAGCGCGGGCAGGGCGAGGCAGGCCACGAGCCACGTCCTCGTGGTGGTCCGGTGGGGCACCGCGATCCTTCCTCCCCGGCCGCCGGCCGGTCGTCCTTGGCCCGTGGAGCCACGCGCCCACGGGTGTGCCGGAGATTACAACAGCGCGCCGGACGCCCGGTCCGGTGGCCACCGAAATGGTGTCCACAATGGACGATTAACATTCCGTTCACGCTCCGAAACCTCCCGCTGTCATCAAGAATCGATCGGTCTAATTCGCGCCGCGACGGTTAACAATCCGGCCCCGTGCACCGAAGATCTTGGTGGGGGCCGACGAGCCTCCCGTCCCCGATACCCGTCCCGAATCCCGTGAGAGCGATGAACGCCGACGCTGTGACCAGCACCGAAGACCCGTCCAGTCCGCCGACCGTCCCGAGCACCGTGGTCTGGTGCTGCGGCCGCCCCTACGTCCTCGAGGGACGAGCCGGCCGGGCCCGCTGGATGGGCACCGACTACCGCGGCCGCCCCGAGTCGCTCAGCAGCGCCGAGCTGCAGCGACGTGGGTGGAGCCACCGCCGCGCGAGCTGACGGTGCCGCGACCGGGCCGTGGGGGCGGCCCGGCCGCGCCACCCGCCTGCGTGCCCGGTTCGGCTTTGCCGCCCGCTTGCCGGGTCCCGCCGGCCTGCAGGCCGGGCCCGGCTTCGCGCCCCCGCCTGCCGGGTCCCACCGGCCTCCCGGCCCGGGCCGCCGCACCACCGGGCGCCCCGCCCGCCTGCCGCTGTTTAATGAGCCCGTGAGCACAGCCGCCCCCGAACCCGCCGCTCAGGCGCGTGCCGAGCCGTCGCTGCTGCGGCAGGCCCTCAACGTCCCCAACATCCTGTCGCTGCTGCGGCTGGCCGGGGTCCCCGTCTTCCTCTGGCTGCTGCTCGGCCCCGAAGAGGACGGCTGGGCGCTCGCCCTGCTCGTCTTCAGCGCCCTGACCGACTGGCTCGACGGCAAGCTCGCCCGCTGGCTCAACCAGATGTCCCGGCTCGGGCAGCTGCTCGACCCCGCCGCCGACCGGCTCTACATCCTCGCCACCCTCGTCGCCTTCCTCGTGCGCGGCATCATCCCGTGGTGGGTCGTCGTCCCGCTCGTCCTGCGGGAAGCCGTGCTCGGCGTCTGCGTCGTCACCCTGCGCCGCCGCGGCTTCGCGCCGCCCGAGGTCACCTACATCGGGAAGGGCGCCACCTTCGTCCTGATGTACGCCTTCCCGTTCCTGCTGCTCGCGCAGGGTGGCTCGGACGTCGCCGCGGTCGCTCGGCCGATCGGGTACGCCTTCACCATCTGGGGTGCCGTCCTCTACGTCTGGTCCGGCGTCCTCTACGTCGTCCAGGCACGCAACGCCCTGCGGGGCGAACCCGCGGAGTGAGCTTCCGCCGGGTCGTGGCGGGCGGCTGCGCCGTGTGGGTGTAAGACTTCGCCCAACACTTCCAGTGAGGGCATGAAAGGGGACCGGCGGTGTCCGCTCCTGAAGAGCTTCGCTACACCGAGGAACACGAGTGGGTCGCCACCCGCGGCGAGGACACCCTCGTGCGCGTCGGCATCACCGAGTACGCGCAGGACCAGCTCGGCGACGTCGTGTTCGTCGACCTGCCCGACGTCGGCAGGCAGGTGAGCGCGGGCGACGTCTTCGGCGAGGTCGAGTCGACCAAGAGCGTCTCCGAGCTGTTCGCGCCGGTCGACGGCGAGGTCGTCGCGGTCAACGACGCCGTCGCCGATTCGCCGGAGCTGATCAACAGCGACCCCTACGGCGAGGGCTGGCTGATCGAGATCCGGCTCGACGACCCGGCGGGCCTGGAAGCCCTGCTCGAAGCCGAGGCGTACGACGCACTGACCAAGGGCTGAAGCCCGCTCCGCCGGTTCGGGGAGCCGGGGCTCGGAGAATCGATCAGGCACGGTACGTTGGCAGCTACACGTTCTTGAGTACTGGCAACACTGCATGTGTGGAGGAGAGCTCAGGTGAGCACGAACGACGGGCCCGGCGGTGTTCCCCCGGAGCAGTCTCCGGAGCGGACCTCTGTCTTCCGGGCCGACTTCCTGGCCGAAGCCGAAGGTCGCGAGCCCGCCCCGGAAGCCCCGGTCCAGGGTGTCGACGCCCTGCCCCCGGGTTCGGCGCTGCTGGTCGTGAAGCGCGGGCCGAACGCGGGTTCGCGGTTCCTGCTCGACCGCGACACCACCAGCGCCGGGCGGCACCCGGACAGCGACATCTTCCTCGACGACGTCACGGTCTCCCGCCGGCACGCCGAATTCCGGCGTGAGGGCGGCGAGTTCGTCGTCATCGACGTCGGCAGCCTCAACGGCACCTACGTCAACCGCGAGCCGGTCGACCAGGCCGTGCTCGCCGGCGGCGACGAGGTGCAGATCGGGAAGTTCCGCCTGGTCTTCCTGACCGGCCCGGGGCACGGGGGCCAGGGGGCGCAGTGACGGCGGCCGGACGGCCACAGAACCACGGACTGAGCATCGGGGCGGTACTCGCGCAGCTGCGCGGCGACTTCCCCGATGTCACCATCTCCAAGATCCGGTTCCTGGAAGCGGAAGGCCTGGTGCAGCCGGGCCGCACGCCTTCGGGCTACCGGCAGTTCGCCGCGGCGGACGTGGAGCGACTGAGGTTCGTCCTGGCCGCCCAGCGGGATCACTACCTCCCGTTGAAGGTCATCAAGGAACAGCTGGACGCGGCGGACTCGGGTGCCGGGCCCGCCGCGGCCCTGCCCCGCCCGCCGCGCCGGCTGGTGCCCATCGACGTGACGGCGGAGAACGTCGGCTTGCCCGTGGCGGAAGATTTCGCCGCGGGCAAAGAGCTGCGCCTGACCCAGGAGGAGCTCCTGGAACAGGCCGGTCTCGACGCGTCGGCACTGGCCGAGCTGCAGCAGTACGGCCTGGTCCGGCCCGGTCCCGCCGGGTTCTTCGACCCGGACGCGGTGCTGGTCGCCCGCACGGTGAAGGCGATGACCGAATTCGGCATCGAACCGAGACACCTGCGTGCTTTCCGCGCCGCGGCCGACCGCGAGGTCGGGCTGCTGGAGCAGATCGTTACCCCGGTGTACCGGCACCGGGACCCGGAGGCCAAGGCGCGGGCCGACGAGGTGGTGCGGGAGCTGGCGGCACTGTCCGTGACCCTGCACACGCTCCTCGTGAAGGCGGGAATCCGCGGCGTCGCGGGATGTTGATCGATAACGGGGCAGTGAGATCCTCTTTGCGGTCCCATGTCAATGACTGAATGTTCGGCACCGCATGCCGTACCGTGAAGGCACGGGTTTGCGGCAGGCGAACCGAGAGAGTCCGGACAGCGAGCACAGCGCACGGATGACGGGTAGCGTCGGGAGTATGGGCGTGAAGCCGGTTCAGCGCTGCAGCCCGTGTGCACGAGAGGGAGGCGAAGCCCGATGAGCGAAATGCGCGTCGTCGGTGTGCGGGTCGAGCTGCCCGCGAATCAGCCGATCTTGTTGCTGCGGGAAACCGAGGGTGAACGGTACCTGCCGATCTGGATCGGCTCGGTCGAAGCCACCGCCATCGCCTTGGAGCAGCAGGGGGTCCGCCCCGCCCGCCCGCTCACGCATGACCTGCTGAAAGAGGTCATCGGAGCGCTCGGCCGGGAGCTCGAGCAGGTCGTCATCACCGACCTGAAGGAGGGCACGTTCTTCGCGGAGCTCGTGTTCGACGGCGACATCCGGGTGTCCGCCCGGCCCAGCGACTCGGTTGCGCTGGCCCTGCGGATCGGGGTCCCCATCCACGCCGTGGATTCGGTGCTGGAGGAGGCGGGCCTGATCATCCCGGACGAGCAGGAGGACGAGGTCGAGAAGTTCCGCGAATTCCTCGACTCGGTTTCCCCGGAAGACTTCCGCGGGGCGGATACCTGAGAACTTGCCTTGACGCGGACGTCAACGTCTAGCGTCGAGGCATGCGGATCGGAGAACTGGCGCAGCGCACGGGTGTCACCACCCGTGCGCTGCGGTTTTACGAGGACCAGGGCCTTCTGCGGGCCCGGCGCGCGGCGAACGGCTACCGCGACTACGACGAGGACGACCTCCAGCTCGTCAAGGAAATCCAGACCCTCCAGACGGTCGGCCTGACCCTCGACGAAACCCGCCCGTTCGTCGAGTGCCTGCGCAGCGGCCACGAGACCGGCGACTCCTGTGCGAGTTCGATCGAGGTCTATCGCCGCAAGCTCGAAGAAGCCGACGCCCTCCTCGCCCGGCTCGGCGGCATCCGCGGCGAGCTGGCCGCGAAACTGGCCGCCGCCCTCGCCCGGCAGGCGCCCGATCCGTGTGTCGTGCCCGAATCCCCGCGCCCCTGAAGGAGCCTGCCATGTCGGAAGTCAAGGACGTCACCGATGCGACCTTCGCCGAGGTCCTCGCCCACGATGTTCCCGTGCTCGTCGAGTTCTGGGCCACCTGGTGCGGCCCGTGCCGGATGGTCGACCCGGTGCTGCGGCAGCTGGCCGCCGAGCGGGAGGGCGAGGTCGCCGTCCGCAAGATCAACGCCGACGAGAACCCGGAGACCACCCGCTCCTACCAGGTCATGTCGCTGCCGACGATGATCCTCTTCCGCGGCGGCGAGCCGGTCGAGACGATCGTCGGCGCGTTCCCGAAGGCCCGCATCGAAGAGCGGCTCGACCGCGCTCTCACGGCGCCGTCGCTTTGACGAACGTGTCCGCCAGCTCGCGCCCGTACTGCTCCAGGTCCAGCGCCGGGTCGTCCGCGTAGGCCGCGGCGACGCCGTCGATGGCCTGCGCGATCGACATCGCCATCAGCTCGGGCGTGAACTCGCCGAAGACGCCCTCGGCCTGGCCCTGCCGCAGCTGGCGGGCCAGGCCGTGCACCCGCAGGTCGTCGACCAGCACCTTCGTCATCACCCAGCCGTCGGCGTCGTCGGCGTTGGCCGCCAGCTCGGTGAGCGCCCGGACGCACTCGGGGTAGGCGCGCAGGAACGCCACCGACGTCTCGATGTGGGCCCGCAGGTACCCGGGCCGGTCTGCGGGGTCGAGTCCGCCGCCGGTGCGCTCGGTGAGGAATTCGCCCTTCGTCTCGACCACCGCGCTGAGCACGGCCTGCATCAGGCCGGCCTTGTTCGTGAAGTGGTACGAGATCAGCCGGGTGCTGCTGAGCCCGGCACGCTCCTTGATCTTGACGAAGGTGGTCCGGCGGTAGCCGAGGTCGGCCAGGACGCCGATGGTCGCGCCGATGATCTGCGCCCGGCGCGCGGCCTCGGTGACGCTGAGGCCCAGCTCGGCCATAAGGTCGGTGTTTACCTGCATGAGTAAAAAGTTACCTGGCTGAGTAAAAACTGTCCAGCGGGTTTGACCACCCCCGACCGGGGGTACGGCGAACGGCTCAAAGGCGCAGCCGACCGCCGGGGCTTGCCGCGCGTCGCGTTGACCGGCACTGTCCGGGCGCTTACCTTCGAAGGAGAGAAATCGCCACGGTGTGATTAACGGTCTGGGGCCGGACCGCGGCGGTTGATCTCCGGCGGGTCCCGCTCCTGGGGCCGTCCGGCTGTCATTCGCCGGCCATCAGGTCGGGCGAGGGGAGGCTTGCGTGGTCGAGGCTGGTTCCGAGAAGCAGCCTGTCGAGGTCGCGACTGGTGAGCAAGGGGAGCTGTTCCCCGACAACTCGCTGCCCGACGAGCTGGTGGGTTACCGCGGTCCGGCGGCGTGCCAGATCGCCGGGATCACCTACCGCCAGCTCGACTACTGGGCCCGGACCAAACTGGTCGCACCCAGCATCCGCACCGCGCACGGCTCCGGCTCGCAGCGGCTCTACTCCTTCAAGGACATCCTGGTCCTCAAGGTCGTCAAGCGGCTCCTGGACACCGGCGTCTCGCTCCAGAACATCCGGGTGGCCGTCGACCACCTGCGCGTCCGCGGCGTCCGCGACCTGGCCCGGGTGACGCTGTTCTCCGACGGCACCACGGTCTACGAATGCACCTCGCCGGAAGAGATCGTCGACCTGCTCCAGGGCGGTCAGGGCGTCTTCGGCATCGCCGTCAGCGGCGCGATGCAGGAAATCAGCGGCACCATCCACGAGTTCCCGGCCGAACGCGCCGACGGCGGCATCGTCGAGACGCACGAACCGGACGAACTCACCCAGCGCCGCAACGCGCGCAAGACCGGTTGATCATCGCCACGACGGACAGAGTAAGGTTCACCGTGCGGTCGACGAATCCGCGCGGGAGAGTCCGAGCCACACCTTGAGCTCGGCGCCGAAGGAGCAAGTCCTCCCCGGAACCTCTCAGGCACCCTGGACCGCGCGGACGAGACGCCTCTGGAAAGCGGGTCGTCAGGACACAGCCTGATGGCCCCGCCGACGGTGCAAGCCCGGCTCAACCTCGGGCGAAACTCTCAGGCGCCTCTTTCGGGAGGTACGGACAGAGTGGGGAGGGTTCCTCCGGGTTTGGGCGAGCGCCTTCCGCGAGCACACCCGGCCCAAACCCGGCGGAACCTTCCCCCCTCTGTCCGTCCCTCACGAAACCGGCGCCTGGGAGTTTCGCCCGAGGTTGCTCCGGGCTTGCACCGTCGGAGGGGCCACACGGCAGTGTCCTGA
>JARAWT010000098.1:0-30633 GCA_033793495.1 Streptomyces sp. MN03-5084-2B
GCCTTTTCGTATTTCCGGCTCCCCGGGGGCCGACCCTCCAGGCACGCGAACCGACCGCCTGGGTACGCCAACCGACCCTCCCGGTACGCCGGCCGACCGCCTGGGTGCGCGAGTTCCGCCTTCAAACACACGAGATCCGGCTCCGATCACGCCGATACCGCCCCGGATCACGCGAGTCCCGCCGAGCCGGCCGCCGTGATGCCTTCCCAATCACGCGAGATGCCCCTCCAGACACGCATGAAGCCGCTCGGATCACACGTGATGCCTCAAGCCGATCCCGGCTGAGACAGCGGTCGCCTCTTCAGCGGCGACGACAACACCAGCGACGTGCTCGTCTCCCCATACCGCTGCACCTTCTCGAGCAGCTCCTCCAGCTCCGCCGTATCCCGGCACAGCACCCGCAGCACCCAGCACTCCTCACCCGTCACGTGGTCCGCGGCCACCACCTGCGGCAGCGGCAGCACCGACGTCCGGAACCGCGGCGTGTCGAGACTCCGGGCCCGCACCAACGCCTCGATCGGCAGCCCCAGCTTCGTCGTGTCGATGCTCGCCGCGTAGCCCGTGATCACCCCGCGCTCCTCGAGACGGCGGACGCGTTCGGTCACCGCCGAGCCCGACAGCGACACCCGGCGCCCGAGCTCCGAAAAACTCAGCCGGCCGTCGGCCTGGAGGAGCTCCAGCAGGCGCCAGTCGACGTCGTCGAGATGGTCCACCGCAACTCTCCCGGGTTCGCAGGGCCAGAACAGGGAAATCCCCGGCCGTCCCGGGCTTCCACGCCGATTCTGCCCTGTCCGGAATCCGCCTGTGCCAGCAGGATTTACCCCATGACACGCACGCTCGCCTTCCCCGCCGCCGCGCCCGAAGCCGCCGCCGCTCACTTCGCCGCCGAGCTCGGCTTCGAGGTCGACCCCGACGATCTGGTCCAGGACCTCGAAGCCGGTCGCACCGACGGCTACGTCGTCGTCGAGACGCGGGCGCCCGAAGCCTTCGCGCACGCCCGGATCCCCGACGCGATCAACCTGCCCTACCGGGACCTGACGGCGGACACCACGCAGCACCTCGACCGGGACCTCGTCTATGTCTGCTACTGCGAAAGCACCGTCTGCAACGCCGCCACCAAGGGCGCGCTCAAGCTCGCTCGGCTCGGCTTCAAGGTGAAACGGCTCTCCGGCGGCATCACCGCCTGGATCGCGGCCGGCTACCCGGTCGAAGGCGAGAACAACGACAAAGCGGCCGGAATCCGCTGCGCCTGCTGACCTACCCTGGACGACGTGACCCGAATCCTGATCATCCAGCCGGACGCGTCGGACCCGCCGGGCCCCCTCGGCGACTGGCTGACCGAGGCCGGCGCGGAACTCGACGTCCGCCTGCCGCCGGAAACCGAAGTCCCCGCCGACCTCGACGGCTACCGGGCCGTCGTCTGCCTCGGCGGCGGCATGGCCGCGGAAGACGACGCCAAGCACCCGTGGCTCGCTGACGTCCGGCGGCTGCTGGCCAAGGCGGCGGCGAAGAACCTGCCCACCCTGGGCATCTGCCTCGGTGCCCAGCTGCTGACCGTCGCGACCGGCGGCCGCGTCGAGGTCGCTCCCGACGGGCCGGAGGTCGGTCCGCACCTCGTCAGCAAGAAGGACGCGGCGTGGACCGACCCGCTGTTCGCCGACCTGCCGCTCGTGCAGGACGTCCTCCAGTTCCACACCGACGCGATCACCCGGCTCCCACCCGGCGCCGAGCTGCTCGCCTCCTCGCCGCGCTACGCGCACCAGGCCTACCGGCTCGGGCGTTGTGCCTACGGCGTCCAGTTCCACATCGAGACGACGCCGGCCGTCGTCGAGAGCTGGGCCGCGGAATGCCCCGAAGAAGCCGAATTCGCCCGGCCCGGCGCATTGGAGCACGAAAAGCTCGTCACCGTGCACGCCGACATCGAGGAAACCTGGCGTCCCTTCGCGCACAGGTTCGTCAAGCTGGCCGCCGGAGAACTCGAGGCCGCGGTGGCGAGTCAGCGTACTTTGCCGCTGGCTTAACGACAGAGGTCACAACCAGCAACATCCTGTTAACGGCGGGCGCACCCGTCAGGTACCTTGCGGGAGGAGTCCCCACAAGGGTGCGGAGGTCGGGGTGCAACCCTCGTTGCTGGTCGTGGTCGTCGTCGCTACGGCCCTCATTTTCGATTTCACGAACGGGTTCCACGACACCGCGAACTCGATGGCCACGTCGATCGCCACCGGGGCACTCAAGCCCCGCGTGGCCGTCGCGATCTCGGCGGTGCTGAACCTGGTCGGCGCGTTCCTGTCGGTCGAGGTCGCCAAGACGATCTCCAGCGGCCTGGTGGACGACACGAAGATCGGCCCGGCCATCGTCTTCGGTGGGCTGATCGGCGCGATCGTCTGGAACCTCGTGACGTGGTTCGTCGGCCTGCCGTCGAGCTCGTCGCACGCCTTGTTCGGCGGCCTGATCGGCGCGACCTGGATCTCGGCGGGCAGCGACTCCGTCCACTTCGGAAAGATCGTCGAGAAGGTGCTGGTCCCGGCCGCGGCCAGCCCGGTCATCGCCGGGCTCGTCGCGATGACCGCCACCTACCTGGTCTACCGCTTCCTGGTGCGCGGCCGCCCGGCCACGCGCGGGTTCAAGGTCGGCCAGATCGTCTCGGCTTCCTTGGTTTCGCTTGCGCACGGCACCAACGACGCGCAGAAGACGATGGGCGTCATCACGCTCACCCTCGTCACCGCCGGCAGCTTGCCGGCGGGCGCGTCGCCGCCGGTCTGGGTGATCATCAGCGCCGCGTGCGCGCTCGCGCTCGGTACCTACCTCGGCGGCTGGCGCATCACCCACACCCTCGGCAAGGGCCTCACCGACATCGAGGGCCCGCAGGGCTTCGCCGCCCAGACGAGCTCGGCACTGGTCATCCTCGTCTCGTCGCGGCTGGGCTTCCCGCTGTCGACGACGCACGTCTGCTCCGGCGGGATCATCGGCTCCGGCGTCGGCCGCCGGGACGCGCCGGTCCGCTGGCGGATGGCGGGCCGGATGGTCATCGCCTGGCTGTTCACGCTGCCCGCCGCGGCGATCGTCGGCGCGGTTTCCGGCAAGGTCGCTTCCCTCGGCACCGCGGGCACCGTCGCCGTCGGTGTCGTCGGGATCGGTGTCGGCCTCGGCATCTACCTCCTCTCGCGGCGCCACCCCGTCACCGCGCACAGCTTCCAGGTGCCCGAGCCGACGCCGGCCGGGACCGAGCCGGGCCGCCTCGCGGCCTGAGCCGTGCTCCCCGGCTACGGTGGTCGGTGATGGCAGACCGCGCGCGAACGACCGCTTCGGCGGCGAGGTACGGCTTCACCGATTCCCGTGCCGAGGGTCAGTTGCGCGCGGCCGGCTGGTGGGCCGACGCCGGCCCGGTGGAGCCGGCCGCCGACGTGCTCGCCGCGTTGTCCCGCACCGCCGACCCGGACCTCGCGCTCCGCGGGCTGGACCGGATTCGCGAGGCCGACGCCGCCGAGTGGACCGGCCTCGAAGAGCAGCTGCGCGCTCATCGGACGTTCCGCGGCCGCTTCCTCAGCGTGCTCGGGACGTCGAGTGCGCTCGCCGACTTCCTCGCCGCGCACCCGGAGCAGTGGCGCTCGCTCACCGGGGACAAGTGCACCGACTCCGCCTGCTACCGCGAGGCCCTGCGCGCGGCTCTCCTCGACGACGACGGTTCGGTGCTCACCGGGCTCAAAGCCGAGCAGGCCCTGAAGGTCGCCTACCGCGGCCAGCTGCTCGGCATCGCCGCCGCCGACCTCGGGCACGTCGTCGAGGCCGGGCTCGAGCACCCGAGCTACGCCGAGGTCGCGGCGCAGCTGACCGAGCTGGCGGAAGCCGCGCTCGCGGCCGGGCTGGTCGTCGCCGAGGCCGAAGCCGGCGCCTCGGCCGAGGGCACCCTGGCGGTCATCGCGATGGGCAAGTGCGGAGGCCGGGAGCTCAACTACGTCAGCGATGTCGATGTCATCTTCGTCGGCGAAGGCGACCTCGGCCTCGCGACGCGGCTCGCGAGCACGATGATGCGCGTCGTCGACAGGGCGTGCTTCGAGGTCGACGCGGCGTTGCGCCCCGAGGGCAAGGCCGGGGCGCTCGTCCGCACCCTGGACGGCCACCACGGCTACTACCAGAAGTGGGCCAAGACCTGGGAGTTCCAGGCGCTGCTCAAGGCACGCCCGGTGGTGGGCGACGCCGAGCTCGGCCGCCAGTACGCCGAGATGGTGGCGCCGCTGGTGTGGTCGGCGGCCGACCGCGAGAACTTCGTCGCGGAGGTGCAGCAGATGCGCCGCCGGGTCGAGGGGCACGTGCCGTCCGAGCACGCCGAACGCGAGCTGAAGCTGGGCCGCGGCGGCCTGCGTGACGTCGAGTTCGCGGTGCAGCTGCTGCAGCTCGTGCACGGCCGGGTCGACGCGGACCTGCGCTCACCGTCCACGATGGACGCGCTCGAGGCGCTCGGCGAAGGCGGCTACGTCGGTCGTCAGGACGCCGCCGAGCTGGGCGCGTCGTACGAGTTCCTGCGGATGATCGAGCACCGGCTGCAGCTGCGGCGGCTGCGCCGGACCCACCTGTTCCCGGCGCCGTCGGACACCGCCGAGCTGCGCATCCTCGCCCGGGCCAGCGGGATCAAGGCGAGCGGCGGCAAGAGCCAGGGGGAGGCGCTGCTCGCGGAGTTCCGCCGGCACGGCAAGGGCATCCGGCGCCTGCACGAGAAGATCTTCTACCGGCCGCTGCTGCAGTCCGTCGCGAACGTGCCGGTCGAGGCCCTGCGCCTGACCACCAAGCAGGCGGCCAGCCGGCTGGCCGCGCTCGGCTACACCGCACCCGACGGCGCGCTCCAGCACATCAAGACCCTCACCGCGGGCGTTTCGCGGCGCGCGGCGATCCAGCAGGCGCTGCTGCCCGTGCTGCTCGACCTCTTCGCCGACACACCGGATCCCGACGGCGGACTGCTGTCGTACCGGAAGGTGTCCGAGGCGCTCGAAGACACCCCGTGGTACCTGCGGGTGCTGCGTGACGAGGGCACGGTCGTGGAGAACCTGGCCTCCCTGCTGGGTACGTCCCGGCTGGTGCCCGACCTGCTGGTCCGCGCGCCGGAGGTGCTGCAGCTGCTCGGCGACCCGGCCCGGCTGCTGGGCCGCACGCCCGCGGAGGTGGCGAAGTCGCTGCGGGCCGCCGTCCGGCGCCAGCCCGGCTTGAACGCCGCCATCGCCGCCGCGCGGTCGCTGCGGCGGCACGAACTGCTGCGCGTGGCCTGCGCGGACCTGCTGGGCCTACTCGAAGTGCGCGAGGTCTGCGAAGCGCTTTCTTCGGTGTGGGTCGCGGTGCTGCAGGGTGCGCTGGCCGCGGCGTTCCGCCAGCGGCAGGCCGAACTCGGCCGGACGCCGGCGAGCATCGCCGTCATCGGGATGGGCCGGCTCGGCGGCGCCGAACTCGGCTACGGCTCCGACGCGGACGTGCTTTTCGTGTGCGAGCCGTCCGAAGGGGTTTCCGACGCCGACGCGGTGAAGTTCGCTTCGTCGGTCGCGGAGACCGTCCGGAAGATGCTGGGCGCGCCGAGCTCGGACCCGGCGTTGGAGGTCGACGCCGACCTGCGGCCGGAGGGGCGCAGCGGGCCGCTGGTCCGGACGCTGGAGTCGTACCGCGCCTACTACGCGCGGTGGGGCGAGGTGTGGGAGGCGCAGGCGCTGCTGCGGGCCCGGTTCGTCGCCGGTGACGACGACCTCGGCGCGCGGTTCATCGCGATGATCGACCCGATCCGCTACCCCGCGAGCGGCCTGGACGCGACGAAGGCCCGCGAGATCCGCCGCATCAAGGCCCGCGTCGAAACGGAGCGGATGCCGCGCGGCGCCGACGCGACGCTGCACACGAAGCTCGGCCGCGGCGGTCTCGCCGACGTCGAGTGGACGGTGCAGCTGCTGCAGCTCCAGCACGCCCACTCCGTCGAAGGCCTGCGGACGACGTCGACGCTCGACGCGCTGGCGGTGCTCCCGGAAGCGGGCTTGGCCGAGCAGCCCGAAGCGGACTCGCTGGCCGAGGCGTGGCTGCTGGCGACCCGCGTGCGCAACGCGGGGATGCTGGTGCGCGGCAAGGCGGTCGACCAGGTCCCGGGTTCGGGCCGCGATCTCGCGGCGGTGGCCCGCGTCCTCGGCCAGTCGGCGGGCGACGACCCGGGCGAGTTCCTCGACACGTACCGCCGCATCACCCGGCGGGCGCACGCGGTGGTGGAGCACCTGTTCTACGAGGCCTGACCTACAGTGGCCTGGTGACCGATCGCGAGCCGTTCCGGACCCGGATCAAGGTCCGGCACTACGAGCTGGACACCCTGGGCCACCTCAACCACGCCGTCTACCACTCGTACGGGGAGGTCGCGCGGCTGGAGCTCCTCGAAGCGGCGGGCGCGCTGAAGGGGCTGCCGGGCGTGGCTTCGGTGCTGCTGGAGACGCACGTGGTGTTCCGCCGCGAGCTGCGCGCGGGCGACGAGGTCGACGTGACGTGCGACGTGGAGTTCGGCAGCGGCAAGACGTTCAAGATGAACTCGGACATCGTCAAACCGGACGGGACACTGGCGGCGGAGATCACCTGCACGCTGGGACTGATGGACCTGGAGATCCGCAAGCTGGTCGCCGACCCGCGGGGCCGCTTCGAAGCGGCGGGCGCGGACCTGAAGCTGCTGTCCACTTCGGAATAGAGAAACGCCGGTGGCGAGGGCTTTTCGCTCCTCGCCACCGGCGTGTCCGTGGGCGTCCTAGCCGATCACACGTCGTAGTACAGAGCGAACTCGTACGGGTGCGGGCGCAGGCGCAGCGGGTCGATCTCGTTCTCGCGCTTGTACGAGATCCAGGTGTCGATCACGTCCGGGGTGAACACGCCGCCTTCGAGGAGGTAGTCGTGGTCCGCCTCGAGCGTGTCGAGGACCGTGCCGAGGTCGCCCGGGACCAGCTTGACGTCCTTGGCCTCCTCGGGCGGGAGCTCGTAGAGGTCCTTGTCGATCGGCTCCGGTGGCTCGATCTTGTTCCGGATGCCGTCGAGGCCGGCCATCATCATCGCCGAGAACGCCAGGTACGGGTTGCCCGACGAGTCCGGGCAGCGGAACTCGGCGCGCTTGGCCTTCGGGTTGTTGCCCGTGATCGGGATGCGGACGCACGCCGAGCGGTTGCGCTGCGAGTAGACCAGCGAAACCGGGGCCTCGAAGCCCGGGACCAGGCGGTGGTAGGAGTTCACCGTCGGGTTCGTGAAGGCCAGCAGGCTCGGGGCGTGCTTGAGCAGGCCGCCGATGTAGTGGCGCGCGGTGTCCGACAGGCCGGCGTAGCCCGACTCGTCGTGGAACAGCGGCTGGCCGTCCTTCCACAGCGACTGGTGGCAGTGCATGCCCGAGCCGTTGTCGCCGGCGAGGGGCTTCGGCATGAACGTCGCCGTCTTGCCCGCGGCGAACACCGTGTTCTTCACGATGTACTTGAACAGCTGCAGGTCGTCCGCCGCGTGCAGCAGCGTGTTGAACTTGTAGTTGATCTCGGTCTGGCCGGCGGTGCCCACCTCGTGGTGCGCGCGCTCGATCTCGAAACCGGAGCCCTGCAGGTTGCGGACGATGTCGTCGCGCAGGTCGGCGAAGTGGTCGACCGGCGGGACGGGGAAGTAGCCGCCCTTGAACTTCGTCTTGTAGCCCTGGTTGCCGCCGACCTCGTCGGCGCCGGTGTTCCACCAGCCCTCGATCGAGTCGATCTCGTGGAACGAGGCGTGCTCGGCGGAGTCGAAGCGGACCGAGTCGAAGATGTAGAACTCGGCTTCGGGGCCGAAGTAGACGTTGTCGGCGACGCCGTACTCGGAGATGTACTGCTCGGCCTTGCGCGCGATGTTGCGCGGGTCGCGGCTGTACGCCTCACGGGTGAACGGGTCGTGCACGAAGAAGTTGAGGGCGAGCGTCTTCGCCTTGCGGAACGGGTCGATCCGCGCGGTCGCCGCGTCCGGCAGCAGCAGCATGTCGGACTCGTGGATGGACTGGAAACCGCGCACCGAGGAGCCGTCGAACGCGAGACCTTCTTCGAAGGCCTCTTCGGTGAAGGCCTTCGCGGGGACCGTGAAGTGCTGCATCACGCCGGGCAGGTCGCAGAACTGGACGTCGATGACCTCGACGTCCTCATCGGCGATGAGGCGCTGGATGTCGTCTGGAGTAGTGGGCACCCTCGGTGACTCCTTCTCGTTCGAGCTCGTACGGCAGTGCTCTCTTCGGCTCACGCTAAAAGTGCGGTGTTGCCCGACCGTCACCCGTATGTTTCGCGGGTGTTAACGGGTGGTCGATATCGGGTATCCGACCAGGTCGGATGTGGTCCGCGCCACCGGCATACCCTAGACGGGTGGCGAGATGGACCGGTGAATGGCTACCCGGCACCGGCGACGGTGGTCAGGGCACTGATCAACACGGCTCGCGGTGGCCGGGCGAGAAGTTCGGTTTGCCGGAATCGGGTGTCGGCTCGGCGGCGAGCGGGGGCGCGCGGCTGCTCGGGCTGATCGTCGACCTCGTCGTCGCGGCCCTGGTCACGGCGATCTTCCTGCACCCGAGCCTGCAGGACCCGGCCGCGATGCAGCAGTTCAACCTCTGGTCCGGCGGCGTGTGGGCGATCATCTCGGTCATCTCGGCCGGGTTCTTCGGCTTCACCCCCGGGATGGCCGCCGTCGGCATCCGCGTCGCCCGCCTCGACGGCGCCGCGCTGGTCGGGCCGCCGCGTGCGCTCGTCCGGGCCGCGCTGACGTTCGTGCTCATCCCGGCGGCGGTCCGCAACGCCGACGGCCGTAGCTGGCTCGACCGGCTGACCGGCACCGTGGTCATCCGGATGCGCTGACCGGCGCGCCCTGGCACCGGCGACCGAGGGGCCGGGCGAGCGTGAAAGGCCCCGCCCGGGATCCGGGCGGGGCCTTTCTCTTACGCGGGGTCAGCGGCGGCGGATCGTCCGCTGGACGTTGCGCATCTTCGCGCCGGCCGGCATCGGGCCCTTCGGCAGCGCCGCGCCGCGGTTGCCGAGGGCGGCCAGCTTCGCCTCGAGCGCGTCGACCTGGGCCGGCTTGAGGTTGCGGGGCAGCTTCATCAGGTAGCCCTGGAGCTTCTTCAGCGGGAGCTGGCCGTCGCCGTGGCCGATCGTCACGTCGTAGATCGGGGTGTCGCCGATCAGGCGGGAAACGCGCTTCTTCTCCTGGGCGAGCAGGGTCTTCACGCGGTGCGGCGCGCCTTCGGCGACCAGCACGACGCCGGGGCCGCCGAGGACCCGGTGCACCGCGTCGAGCTGCGTGGTCGCCGCGACCGTCGGGGTCACCTTCCAGCGGCCGCGCAGGTTCTCCAGCGCCCACGCCGCGGCGCCGGGCTGGCCGTCGGCCTTCGAATAGACGGTCTTCTGGACGCGCCGGCCGAAGATGATCATGGCGACCAGGGCGCCGATGATCAGGCCGAGCGGCAGCAGCACCCACTGCGCGTTGAAGAAGAACCCGATGCCGAACGCCACGCCCGCGACGACGACGATCGCCCCGACCATCCACGGGATGAGCCAGGGGTCTTCCTTGCGCTGCATCTTGAAGGCCTCGAAGAGCTGGCCACGGCGTGCCTTGCTCGCCGCGCGCTTCTCCTTCTTGGCCTGCTTGGCCGCTTCCTTGTCCTGCTTACCCGCCATATGACCAGGATACGGCCGCGTGCCCCTGCCCCGTTTCCCCGTCCCCCTCTGCGAGGATGCCGGACGTGACCGGCGTACTTTCCACCAAGAGCATCAACCGTCTGCTCGATGGCCTCGACCCCGAGCAGCGCGCCGCCGCCAGTGCCCCGCGGGGGCCGGTCTGCGTGCTGGCCGGCGCCGGCACGGGCAAGACCCGCACGATCACCCACCGGATCGCCCACCTGGTCCGGTCCGGGCACGTTTCCGCCGGTCAGGTCCTCGCCGTCACGTTCACGACGCGTGCGGCGGGGGAGATGCGGACGCGGCTGCGCGGCCTCGGCGTCGACGCGGCGCAGGCGCTGACGTTCCACGCCGCCGCCCGCCGTCAGCTGCGGTACTTCTGGCCGCGCGTGGTCGGCGACCGGCCGTGGGACCTGCTGGAGAACAAGCTGCGGTACGTCGGCCAGGCCGCGAACCGGGCCAAGCTCGGCACCGAGGTCGAGGTCCTGCGCGACCTGGCGAGCGAGATCGAGTGGGCGAAGGCGTCGCTGATCAGCCCGGACGACTACCCGGCCGTCACCGCGCGCGCCCAGCGGGACATCCCGGCCCCGGCGGCGCAGGTCGCCGAGGTCTACCGGACCTACGAAGAGCTGAAGAACGCCGCGCAGGTGCTCGACTTCGACGACCTCCTGCTGCACACGACCGCGGTGCTCGAGGAACACGGCGCCGTCGCCGAGGAGTTCCGGGACCGCTACCGCTGCTTCGTCGTCGACGAGTACCAGGACGTCACGCCGCTGCAGCAGCGCCTGCTCGACGCGTGGCTCGGCGGCCGCGACGACCTGACCGTCGTCGGCGACGTCAACCAGACCATCTACTCCTTCGGCGGCGCGTCGCCGCGGCCGCTGCTGGAGTTCACGCGGCGCTACCCCGACGCCACCGTCGTCCGCCTCGAGCGCGACTACCGGTCGACGCCGGAGGTCGTCGCGCTGGCCAACCGGGTGATCGGCGCGGCGCGGGGACGGCCGGCGGGCTCCCGGCTGAAGCTGATCGGCCAGCGCCCGCCGGGCCCGGAGCCGCGCTTCGCCGAGTTCGACGACGAGGCGGTCGAGGCCGGTGCGGTGGCGCGCCGGGTGTGCGAACTGCTCGACGGCGGCGTCTCGGCGAGCGAGATCGCGATCCTCTACCGGATCAACGCCCAGTCCGAGGCCTACGAGTCGGCGCTGACCGACGCCGGCATCCCGTACCTGGTCCGCGGCGGCGAGCGGTTCTTCAACCGGACGGAGGTCCGGCAGGCCATGTCCGCGCTGCGGGCGGCGAGCGGCGACGGCAGCTCCGACCTGGTCACGACCGTCCGTTCGGTGCTCGCGCGGGTCGGCCTGACCGAGTCGCCGCCCGCCGGTGGCGCGGCGAAGGAACGCTGGGACGCGCTCCTGGCGATCGTCGAGCTGGCCGAAGAGCTCGCCTCGACGGTCGCGGACGCGGACCTGCCGCGCTTCAACACCGAGCTGGACCAGCGCGCGGCGGCCCAGCACCCGCCGACGGTCGAGGGCGTGACGCTGGCGTCGCTGCACGCGGCGAAGGGCCTGGAGTGGGACGCGGTGTTCCTCGTCGGGCTCGCCGAGGGCACGATGCCGATCCTCCACGCCGGCGACGACGAGGCGGCGATCGAGGAGGAGCGGCGGCTGTTCTACGTCGGCGTCACCCGGGCCCGCGAGCACCTGTGGCTGTCCTGGGCGCTGGCCCGCACGCCGGGCGCGCGGCGCAACCGGCGGCGCAGCCGGTTCCTCTACGGCCTGGTCCCCGAAGACCACCCGGCCGCCAGGGTCGCGCGGTCCCAGCAGAAGCCGGCGACGCCGGTCAAGACGCGCTGCCGCGTCTGCGGCGGGCCGCTGCTGGAGACCCTCGACGTCAAGCTGGGCCGCTGCGGGCGGTGCCCCTCCACCGTGGACGAGGGCCTGCTGGAGCGGCTGAAGTCGTGGCGCGCCGACCGGGCGCGCGAGCTCAAGGTGCCGGCGTTCGTCGTCTTCACGGACGCGACGCTGATGGCCATCGCCGAGCAGCGCCCGATCGATGAAGCGGCGCTGGTGTCGATCTCCGGCATCGGCGCGACCAAGCTCGAACGCTTCGGTGCGGAGATCCTCGGCGTCGTCCGGGCGTCGACGGGGTCTTGACCGCGTCCGAACCATGATCGACGCGGCGAACCCGCTGCTCAGGGGCGATCTTCGTAACTTCGAGGATTTTCCCGTTAATTGAGTTGCCCCGGTGTGGTGCGGGGCAATAACCTGCCAGTACCGAGCCCGAAGGGCTCGACTGGGGATCTACTGAGAAGCGCCGCTCGGCGGCCGCGTGTGCAGAGTACAGAAGGAGGTGCCGGTGAAATGATCATCAACATGACGCTCACGAACCCGGGCACCCGTCTGTCCTGCGCCGCGGAAGTTGCGGCTGCTTCGCGCCCGGGCACCGGTCTGTTCGCCGGTACTGCGTCCGTGAGCGCTCACGAGATCCGTGGCATGCGGCGCGACTCGCGTCGTTGGGCCACCGGTGTCGTCGTCTTCGGGACGCAGGGCGTTCTCGCCGCGTACCCGCAGGCCGATCTGCCGACCATCAAGCAGTTCCGTGTTCCGTTGTCGATACGGGAGCGAAGTTCCTGACCTAGTCAGGACACGAGGCTCACGAAGGCCGCGGAACCGGGAAACCCGGATCCGCGGCCTTCGTGCTTTTTGGCTGCACAACCCAAGAGGAACAGCGTTGCCCAGCTCCAGCACCCAACCGAAAACCCGTACGGCACAAGGAGGAACCACCATGTCTTCGGCCATCGCCTACACCTCTGGTGAGGCAATATTCGCCGACCTGCTCGACCCGATCACCGTCCCCGACGTGGCGCTGCCCTGCCGTTCGGGCGACGCGGACCTGTGGTTCGCGGAGTCCCCGGCCGAGCTCGAGCGCGCCAAGGCGCAGTGCGCCGACTGCCCGGTCCGCGAGGCCTGCCTGGCCGGCGCACTGGCCCGTCGCGAGCCGTGGGGCGTTTGGGGCGGCGAGATCTTCGAGCGTGGCGCGGTGATCGCGCGCAAGCGGCCCCGTGGCCGTCCGCGCAAGAACGCCACTGTCGAGCCCGTCGCGGCCAAGGCCGCCGGCGATCACCGGAGCGCCGCCGCATGAGCGTCGAACCGGTTACCACCAGGGACTACGAAGCCCACCCCCGCAGCGAGCAGCTGCAGTTGACGAAGACCGAGATCGAGGAGATCAGCGAGATGTTGCTTTACGAAGAACTGTCCAGGGCCCGAATACGGGATCTGGAAGAGGGGGTCCGCGCCCAGCGGGCCCGAGGTAGCGCGCGTGCCGTCCGCCGCTGGTCGCGAGTAGCCCGCTGGGCCGCCCGCCGAGCGGAGCGGTACCAGGACCAGAACTGAGCGCAGGCCCCTGCCGCCCCCGTTCGCGGGGCGGCAGGGGCCTGCTGCTTCGGGGCATTGCGGCGCGGTCGGGTGAGCCGGCTCGTGCTGTGGGGTGCGCGGTCCGGATTTGCGTTGGGGCGGCTGGGTCCGGCTGCGATGGCGTCGTGGCACTGTGCGGGGCGGGGCTTCCTTCGGGTGGTCTTGTTCCGTCGGTCTCCGGGGCGGGGTCGCTGGTGTTGAATGGGGTGATGTCCGGACACACCCACGGCGACATCGACTGGGCGGACCGCCTGGCCCAGTTGCGGATGGCCGACGCCCTCGATGCCGAGGCGCTCGCGCCCGTTGCCCGGCGGCTGGCCGGCGCGGTGGGGGAGCGGCCGACCGTGGTCGACGTCGGGTGCGGGGCCGGCGGGATGAGCGTGCTGTTCGCGCGCGAACTCGACCGCCGTGGCGGGGGCACGCTCGTGCTCTTCGATGCCACGCCGAAGCTGCTGGTCGAGGCCGAGCGGGTCGTGGCCGAGGTGGCCGGCGAGTCCGTCGAGGTCGTCAGCCTGCTCGGCGACCTCACCGATCCGGCGCTGGCCGTGCCCGCCGCCGACCTCGTGTGGGCCTCCGGCGTCGTCCACCACGTCGGCGATCAGCAGGCCGTGCTGCGCACGCTCGCCGGGCTGTTGCGGCCGGGCGGGGTGCTGGCCATCTCCGAGGGTGGGCTCGAGATGCGGTGCCTCCCGTGGGAACTCGGGGTCGGCCGGCCCGGGCTGGAGCAGCGGCTGCTGGCCGCCCGCGCCTCGTGGTTCGAGGGGATGCGGGCCGGGGTCCCGGGCAGCGTCGCCATGCCCTACGGCTGGCCGCGCGCGCTGCGCGAAGCCGGCCTCCAGGACGTCGAGTCCTTCGGTGCGCTCATCGACCACCCGATGCCGGGCTCGGACCTCCTCCGTGAGTACGTCGTGCACCGCGTCGGGTGGATCGCGGAGTCGGCCGGGGAATGGCTCGACGCCGAAGACTGCGCTGCGGCCGCCACCTTGGTCGACCCGCAGAGCCCGGACTTCCTCGGGCGCCGGGACGATCTCTACCTGCTCGGCGCCAAGGCGATCCACTGCGGACGGTTGCGGTGAGCGCGCCGGAGCCGGTGGTGTGCACGCGCTGCGGCCGGACTCGCACCGCCGACGACGACCCGGCTACGGCGCTCGCGTGGGTGTCCACCCGCGAACGGGGTGCGCTGCGATGGCTGTGCCCGGACTGCGCGCGACAGCACGTGCGGGACATCGAAGGCAAGCTGCCCGACGAGTACTGGTGAGCACTTCGTCCTCCTGGCTGGTCGGTCGCGATGGCCACGCCGCGGGCGGCGCGGAACCGGTGGGGGCGCAACGGTGGGGTGCAGAGCGGTAGGGCGCAGAGCGGTGGGGCGCGGGACCGGTGGGGCCGGGATCGTGCGTGACGGCTCGTTGCCCGTCGTGCTTCTTCGCCGGTTGCCGCCGGGCAGGAAGTGTCAGGCGGCGTCTCCCGCGGACGCTTGCGAGACCGCGCGGACCTTGGGGCGAGGTGTCCTGGACGCTTCGCCGAACGCCCTGGCCAGCTCCTGCGCCACCTCCCGGGGGACCTGGCGCAGCTGCCTGACCGTGCAGCGGACCAGGACGATGCCCGTCGCCGCCAGGGCCAGGTGGCTGAAGCCGCCTCCCGGACCCGGGTTGCAGCGGTACTGCCAGGCCAGGCCGGCCTCGTCCCACCAGGCGTCCGCCTCGCCGAGGCGGCGGCCGCGACGGTCGCAGATCGTCTGGTCCCAGCTCGGCGGGGGGAGAGGAACCAGGTCCAGGACCCGGGCGGCCAGGCCGTGCGCCTGGACCGGCCCCTCGTCGAGTTCGCGCAGCACCTTGCGGACCACCGCCGTACCGCGCTGGGGGCCGGCCTCGAGCTCGGCCAGCAGCGCCCGGCGGTCGCACAGGCCCCAGTAGAGGGGCAACATCAGCAGGTGCCGGATGCGGCCCGGGTCGGACTCGGCCCGGGCCATGTCCAGCGTCGCCCGGGCCGGCGGGGCGAACGGGAGGCCGTCGACCAGGACCGGGTCCGGCAACCGGGCCGTGCGCGCCAGGTGGACCCCCTCGCAGGCCACCACGCGGCAGTGGCTGGGAACCAGCAGGCGGATCTCGCTCTCCGCCGGGCACTTCACGCCGTGGGCCCGCAGGGCGTCGGCGCCGCTGATCACCACCCCGGGCCCGTAGCGCACGAGCGCGGCGTGCAGCAGCTGCTGCCGCGTCGGGACGGTGTTGCGCAGCAGGACGACACCGGGGTGCAGGCGGCGCCACGGCCCTCCCGGACCGCAGAGCCGCCGGGTTCTTCGATCGGACACCCCTGCCCGGCGCAACTGTTCGAGGTTCATCACCTCACCGGCGCCGAGATCACGAAGGGCGAGCAGGTCGGTGCACTGAGTAGCAGCCATGATCCGAGCATGACGGCTCCGCCAACCGGGTGGAACCCCCTCCGCCGCAGCTGTGGACAACTCGGCGGAATCCGTCCGTTCGCGGTCCCGCCTGTGGACAACTCAGCCGGCGAATCCCGGCTGCCAGCGCTCCACGATGCCGCGGGCCGGGATCTCCGCGTCGAGCTGGCAGAGGATGCCGGTGGACCCCGCCGTCACCCGGTGGATCATCAGGTATTCGGGCGGCAGGTTGAGGGAGCGCCCGACCCGGAAGTCGTTGCCGCGGCTGTCGCCCACCCGCCCGGCCTGCTTCTGCATCCAGCGGCGGGTGAAGTGGAACGTCGGTGCCGCCAGCGGCTCGGTGAACGGCGCGAGGTAGGCGAGCACCTCCTCCGCGACGAGGTCGCTGTCGGGCCGGATGAACCGGTTCTCGCGCAACAGGCGCATCAGCTCGGCGGACTCGCCGTCGAGCGCCAGGCGCGTCATCTCGCCCAGGTGGCGGGGGATGCCTTCGGGCAGCCGGGCGACGCCGCCGAAGTCGATGACGACCAGCCTGTCGTCCTCGGTGATCATGAAGTTGCCCGGGTGCGGGTCCGAGTGCAGCAGGTGGACGCGCTCCGGCGACGAGTAGTGGAACTCCGCCAGCAGCCGGCCCGCCAGGTTCCGGGTCTCGCGGTCGCCGTCGGCGATCACCTTCGACAGCGGCGTGCCGCTCACCCACTCCGTCACGACGACTTTCGGCGCGCTGGCGACCACCCGCGGCACCAGGATGCCGGGATCGCCGTCGAACGCCTTCGCGAAGGCGCGCTGGTGCTGCGCCTCGGCCTGGTAGTCGAGCTCCTCGTTCATCCGCTCGGCGAGCTCGGCCAGCAGCGGCTTGACCTCGGTGCCGGGCACGAACGCCTGGAACAGCCTGCTGAACCGCTGCAGCTGCCGCAGGTCGCTGCGCAGGGCTTCGTCGGCGCCCGGGTACTGCACCTTGACCGCGACCGCCCGGCCGTCGTGCCAGACCGCGCGGTGCACCTGGCCGATGCTCGCGGCCGCCGCCGGCTCGTCGTCGAACGAGGCGAACCGGCCGGCCCAGGTGCGGCCCAGCTGCTCGGCGAGCACCCGGTGGGTCTGCCGGACCGACATCGGCGGCGCGGCGGCCTGCAGCTTCGTCAGCGCTTCGCGGTACGGCTTCGCCATGTCGTCCGGCACCGCCGCCTCGAACACGCTCAGCGCCTGGCCGAACTTCATCGCCCCGCCCTTGAGCGTGCCGAGCACCTCGAACAGCTGCTCGGCGGCCTTCGCCGACAGCGTCGCGTTCACCTGTTCCGCGCTCTGGCCCGCGAGCCTCTTGCCCCACCCGCCGACCGCGCGGCCGGCGATGCCGAGCGGGAGACTGGCGAGCTTGGCGGTGCGGGCGGCACCCTTGCGCGGCATCGCGGTGTCGCGATCGGCTGGGTCGCGGAAGTCGGTCACACCGGCGATTCTGCCCTGCGGCCTCGGCGGCGCGCAGCCTGCGAGCGACGTCTTCGTGGGCTACGTCTCCAGGATCACCTCCCGGGCGCCGCAGCGGCACCGCGGGTGCGGCGGCCAGCGCCGGTGGCGGATGCGGCCGGCGAAGGCGTCGATCTCGAGGGTCGCGTTCCACGCCGGCGGCGCCGGCGCGCTGGGGGAGAGCAGCCGCATCGCCTGGGCGACGGCCAGCGACGCGCAGGACTGGACCGCGCCGAGGTCGGGCCGCTGGTGCCGGCCCGCGAGCTGCCCGGCGACGCGCGGCCAGCACGGGTCGAGCTCCGTGCGGTGCAGATCGGCGCAGCGCAGGCACGAGCTGCGCCCCGGCACGACCAGCGGCCCGACGATGCCCGTGCCGTCGCGCACGCGCGCCGCCAGGTGCGGGACGCCGTCACCCATCAGCTCCGCGACGAGCTCGGGAGCCGGCACGACGGCGTCGGTGAGCAGGGCCAGGTCCGGGTACCGGTCGTGCAGGCGGGTGACGCGGACCTCGGGATCGACCCGGCGGAGCAGGTCGGCGAGGGCCTGGCGCCGGGGCCGGCCCAGGTCCGCGGCGGTGAGACCGGAGCCGAGGTCGTGCTCGGTCACCGTGCCGGGCACCTGCAGCTCGACGTGCCCGATCCCGGCGTTGGCCAGCAGCACGGCGGCCGCCACCGCCACCCGGCCCTCGCCGTGCACCGAGACCGCGGCGGCGCGGCGGCGGTCGGCCATGGCCGGCTGGTGGTGCCGGGCCCGCAGCGACCAGAGGCCCGGTTCGCCGCGGAAGCCCGGGCCGTCGGCCCGGCCGGCGTCGGTGACCAGGCCGAGGGCGGTCAGCTGCCGCAGCAACGTCCGCAACTGGCCGCTGTGTTCGCTCTCCGCGAGCAGAAGCCGGTCGACCGGGTTGCTGCCGTCGAGGGCGCGCAGCTTCGCGATCAGGTGCGGGGAGAGGTTTTCGACGATCACACCGTGGCGCGGGTCGAGGCCGATCTGGATCTCGCGGGGGCCGCGTTCGAGCACGGTGAGGCCCGGGAGCAGGGCAGGGTGCGCAGGCAGGAGGACCGGTGGCATGGCCGCGGTGTCGAGGGTCATGTCCGCAGGATCGCACTCGGCGCCGGCCGGGAGGCCCGGAAAGGAGCCAGAACGGCCGAGTTGTCCACAAGTGGAACCGGCTGTGGACAACTCGGGTCTGTGACCGCAAGGCGCTCGGAGTTGTCGGTGCCTGGCCTTACCGTTGTCGGGTGGTCGAAGCACGGATGCCTTCACTGAGAGGCCGGGGGGAAACGAACCCCCCGTCGGACACACCCGGACACAAGGTCGAAGTGCGGCGCAGCCAGCGCCGGCACCGGACGGTCACCGCGTATTGGAACGACGACACGCTCGTCGTGCTCATCCCCGCGCGGATGACCAGGGCGGAGGAGAAACACTGGGTCGCCGAGATGGAGCGCAAGCTGCAGCGCTCGGAACCACGTCGGCCGGCGTCCCCGAAGACGTCGGACGAAGCCCTGCTCGCGCGCTGCGCGCTGCTGTCGGGCAAGTACCTGGGCGGCACCGCGGTGCCGGCGAGCGTCCGCTGGGTGCCGCCGATGCGCACGCGGTGGGCGTCCTGCACACCGGTCGACGCGACCATCCGGGTCAGCGAACGGCTGCGGAAGGTGCCCCCGTGGGTGCTCGACTACGTGCTGGTCCACGAGCTGGCGCACCTGCGGGAGCCCGGGCACGACGCGGCCTTCTGGGCGCTGGTGCAGCGGTACCCGAAGACGGAACGGGCGATCGGGTACCTGGAGGGGTTGTCGGCCGCTGCCGGGTGGGGGATCTCCACCGAGGACTGAGCGGGTGATGGCGGCCGGGGTGACCTGCCTTCGGCGGGTTGCCCCGGCTCACCGGGCCGGTCGCTCGCGCCGGGCCGGACAGCAGAAGGCCGGTGTCCCGCCGCTGCGGGGCACCGGCCCTCCGGTCACGCGGCTCAGGACTCCTTGCCGCCCTCTTCCGAGGGGGGCTCCTCCTTCTCGGCCTTCTCGGACTTCTCCCGCTCGGAGCGCTCGGCCTGCTCCGTGCGCTCGAGCTCGGCGATCGGGTCGAGGTCGTCGATCGAACCCGCCGACCCCACCCGGTCCGCGAAGTCGATCGGCTCGTCCAGGTCCTCCGCCGTCGGCATCAGGTCCGGGTGGGACCACAGGCCGTCGCGCTTCTCGGTGCCGTGGCGGTCGCCCACCAGGCTCCACAGGTTCGACGCGTCCCGCATGCGGCGGGGGCGCAGCTCCAGGCCGACCAGGGTGGCGAACGTCTGCTCGGCCGGGCCGCCGGTGGCGCGGCGGCGGCGCAGCGTCTCGCGCAACGCGTCCGCTCCCGGCAGGCGGTCGCCCACCGCTTCGGCCACCACCACGTCGACCCAGCCTTCGACCAGGGCCAGCAGCGTCTCCAGGCGCCTCAGCGCGGCCTTCTGCTCCTCCGTCGTCTGGGGCTCCAGCAGCCCCGAGGACATCGCCTCTTCGATGCTCGCCGGGTTCGCCGGGTCGATGCGGCCCGCCAGGGACTCCAGGGCCGACGTGTCCACCGAAATCCCGTGGGCGAACTCCTCGACCGTCGCCAGCAGGCGCTGCCGCAGCCACGGCACGTGCGTGAACAGGCGCTGGTGGGCCGCCTCGCGGGCGGCCAGGAACACCAGGATCTCGCTGTTCGGCAGCTCCAGGCCCTCGGCGAACTTCTCGATGTTCGCCGGCAGCAGTGCCGACGTGCCGGCCGGGGCCAGGGGCAGGCCGATCTCCGTCGAGGTCAGCATCTCCGAGGCCAGCTGGGCCAGCGCGTTGCCGAGCTGGGAGCCGAAGGCCATCCCGCCCATCTGCCCCATCATCTGCAGCAGCGGGCCCGCGGCCTGCTTGGCCTCCTCCGGCAGCGCCTCCATCCAGGCACCCGAGACCTGCCGGGCCACCGGGTCGCACAGGCGCTGCCACGTCGGGAGCGTCTTCTCCACCCAGGACCGCGGCGACCAGGCGACCGTCGACGTCGCTCCGGCCGGGTACACCGTGGCGGCGTCTAGCCAGAGCTCGGCCAGGTGGGCCGCGTCACGGACCGCCGCGTTCGCGTCGTCGCCGCCGCGGAAGCCGAGCTTGCTCTCTCCGGTGTTGCCCTCGCTGCCGAGGGTCTGCAGGGCGATCTGCTTGGCGAGGTCGTAGTTCACCGGCCCGCTGGAGCTGCCCGCCTGGCTGAGCATCTGGCCCAGCTGGCTCAGCATCTGCCCGAGCTGGTTGAAGGCCTCGGCGCCGGACTGCTGCCCGCCTTCCGAGGGGTCGTTCTCACCTCGTTTGTCGGGATCGGAAGGTCCGAAGCCGAACGGGGGTTTGCTCATGTGTCCACCGTACGCGGCTCGAGGCCCGCCGAGCGCGTCAACCGTGGCCTTCACCGGGAAGCGAACGCGGTCACCGTACGCTGTCGGTCGTGACCAAGTCCTCCGAGGAGACCGCCCCCGCGAAGAGCGCCCCGGAACCGGCGCCGGAGCCGGCCGGCGAAGCCCGCCGGATGACCCGCCGCGGCTGGACGCTGGTGGTCAGCGGCTCGTTGTTCCTGATCTTCGTCGTGCTCGGCTCGGTCGTACCGGTGCCGTTCGTCGCGATCAGCCCCGGCCCGACCTACGACACGCTGGGTCGCGACGCGGCGGGCAACCCGGTCATCCAGGTCACCGGGCACGAGACCCACCCGACGACCGGCGAGCTCCGGATGACGACCGTCTCGCTGCACGACGGCGTCACCCTCTTCCAGGGCCTCGGCTTCTGGGCGAGCGGCCGGTACGCGCTCGCGCCGCGCGAGGAGTACTTCAAGCCGGGCGAGACGAACGAGCAGGTCAAGCAGGAGAACATCCAGCAGCTGCAGGACTCCCAGACCAACGCCCAGGTCGCCGCCCTGCGCAAGCTGGGCTACCCGATCAAGGTGCTGGCGAAGCAGATCGTCTCCGGCAGCCCGGCCGACCACGTGCTCTCGCCCGGCGACAAGCTGATCACCGTCAACGGCAAGAAGATCGTCGAGGCCGCCGACGTGCGGGCCGCGCTCACCGGCACCCTGCCCGGCCAGACCGTCCAGATCACTTTCCAGTCGGACGGCCAGCCCGAGCGGACCGTGCCGCTCACCCTCGCCGCGCGCCCCGACCGCAAGGAGGGCTTCATCGGCCTCACCGCGGTCGACCGCGCCGACGCGCCGTTCACCGTCAACATCTCCCTGCAGGACGTCGGCGGCCCGTCCGCCGGGCTGATGTTCACCCTCGCCATCATCGACCGCCTGCAGTCCGGCGACCTCGCGGGCGGCCGGCACATCGCCGGCACCGGCGAGATCACCGAAACGGGCGAGGTCGACCCGATCGGGGGGATCTCGTTCAAGGTCGTCGGCGCCCGCGAAGCCGGTGCCACCGACTTCCTGGTGCCCGCGCACAACTGCGCCGAAGCCAAGACCACCGCGCCGGCCGGCCTCAACCTGATCAAGGTGTCCACACTGGACGACGCGCTCACCCAGCTGGCCAACCTGAAGGCGGGACGGCCGACGGCGGGCTGCTAGGGCAGCAGCGTGGCCTTCAACGCTTCGACGAGGTTCGGGGCCAGCTCGGGGCTTTCCACGATCTCGTCCATCGTCTCGTCCGTGCCCTCGGCCGTGCCGATCCCGCGCAGCCGCATCACGCAGGCGCCCTCGCCGTCACGCAGGACGGCCGCGACCAGGCGGGCCTCCGTGCGCTGCGGGTGGTCGGCGGCCGCACGGCGGAGGCTCTCGGCGTCCGCCTCGGCGACGTCCGGCAGCTCCGACTCCGAGCCCGGCGGCAGCACGATGATCTCCTGCGCCAGCGCGCAGCCGATGACCAGGTCCGGCCAGGCGATCCGGCCCAGCGCCTCGGCCAGGTCGCCGTCGGGCAGCGCCTCCTGGGCCACCGGCGTCAGCGGGTTCGCCCGGTCGAGCTGCCCGGCCAGCTCCGGCTGCTCGTCCAGCAGCGCCGCCGTCGGCACCAGCGCGAACAGCTGCGGCGGCTGGTCCCAGCCGCCCGCGGCCATGAACTCCTCGATCTCACGGGCGAGCGCGGCCACACCGGCCTGTCGCGCTTCGTTCGCTGCCATGCGCACATCGTGTCAGGTCGGCGGCCGCGGCGGCGCCGCGAGTCCGCTTTGGGCGGGTCCCGGGAACTTCACCGGGCATCCGTAGAGTTAGGGAATCAGGGGGCGCACGCGCCCCTGCTCAAGTATTGACGAAGACAGGAGCGTGTGCCGTGGCGACTCGGCCCCCGGTGAGCCTGCCGAAGCTGTCCCGGCGGAGCCGGATCCTCCTCATCATCGCCGCGGTGATCGTGCTGGCGCTGTTGCTCGGGGCCCGCCTCCTCGACACGTACGTCGACTGGCTGTGGTTCGGCGAAGTCGGCGCACGAGAGGTGTTCACCACCCAGGTGGTGACCCGGATCATCCTGTTCTTCGCCGTCGGCCTGCTCGTCGGCGGAGCGCTCGCGGTCAGCCTGATGATCGCCTACCGGACCCGTCCGGTGTTCGTGCCGATCTCCGGTGCCGACGACCCGCTGGCGCGCTACCGCTCCGCGATCGTCGCCCGCATCCGCCTCTTCGGCGTCGGCATCCCGGTGCTCACCGGCCTCATCGCCGGCCTGTCCGCCCAGGGCGACTGGCAGGTCGTGCAGCTGTTCCTCAACGGCACCTCGTTCGGCCAGACCGATCCCGAGTTCGGCAACGACGTCGGCTTCTACGCCTTCGACCTCCCCTTCATCAACTGGCTGCTCGGCTGGCTGTTCATCACGGTCGTCATCTCGTTCTTCGGCGCCCTGATCTCCCACTACGTCTTCGGCGGCATCCGCCTGGCCGGCAAGGGCGGCCAGCTCGCCGGCCCGACCCGCGCGCAGCTCGCCATCACCGTCGGGCTCTTCGTGCTGCTGAAGGCGGTCGAGTACTTCTTCGACCGCTACAACCTGCTGCTGTCCGACCGCGGGATGCCGCTGTTCGTCGGTGCCACCTACACCGACCTCAACGCGGTGCTGCCCGCCAAGCTGATCCTGCTGTGCATCTCGGTGATCTGCGCGATCGCGTTCTTCGCCGGTGCCTTCCTGCGCAACCTGCAGCTCCCGGCCATCGCACTGGTGCTGCTGATCCTGTCGAGCATCCTCGTCGGCGTCGCCTGGCCCGCCATCCTCGACCAGTTCTCGGTGAAGCCCAACGCGAACGACAAGGAAGCGGCGTCCATCCAGCGCAACATGGAAGCCACCCGTCGCGCCTACGGCCTCACCGACGTCAAGTACCAGCCCTACACCGGCAAGTCGGACGCCACCCCGGACCAGATCAAGGCCGACACCGGCACCATGTCGAACATCCGGCTGCTCGACCCGAACGTCCTCTCCGACACCTTCACCCAGCGCGTCGGCCGCGAGAACTTCTACGGCTTCCCGGCCAAGCTGGACATCGACCGCTACACCGTCGGCGGCGTGACGCAGGACTACATCGTCGCCGCCAAGGAGATCAAGACCGAGGGCCTCACCGGCAACCAGACCAGCTGGATCAACAAGCACCTCGTCTACACCCACGGCAACGGCTTCGTCGTCGCCCCGGCCAACACGATCGACCGCGCCGTCAAGGACGCCAACTCCGACGGCGGCTACCCGATCGCGACGACCAGCGACACGCAGAACCCGGCGGGCGCCGGCTCGGCCGGAACCGGCCAGCCCGGCATCGAGGTCAAGGAACCCCGCATCTACTACGGCGAACTGTCCGCCGCGGAGTCCGACTACGCCATCGTCGGCGGCACCTCCGGCAACGCGCCCGGCGAGTACGACACCGCCACCGACCGCTACAACTACAAGGGCGCCGGCGGTGTCCCGATCGACAACTGGTTCAACCGCCTCGCCTTCGCCGCCGAGTACGGCGAACGGAACATCCTGTTCTCCGACGCCATCGGCGACAACTCCAAGATCATGTACAACCGCGACCCGCGCGACCGCGTCAGCAAGGTCGCGCCGTGGCTGACCCTCGACGGCGACCCGTACCCCGCGGTCGTCGACGGCAAGATCCAGTGGATCATCGACGGCTACACCACGCTCAACAACTTCCCGTACGCCCAGCAGACCCAGCTCGGCGCGGCCACGAACGACTCCCTCAACGGCGTCGCCCGCCAGGCCAACAGCTCCATCAACTACATCCGCAACTCGGTCAAGGCCACCGTCGACGCCTTCAACGGCACCGTGACGCTGTACTCGATCGACGACAAGGAACCGGTCCTCAACGCCTGGGAGAAGGTCTTCCCCGGGCTCGTGAAGCCCAGCTCCGAGATCTCCCCGGACCTGCGGTCCCACTTCCGCTACCCCGAGGACCTGTTCAAGATCCAGCGTGAACTGCTGTCGCGCTACCACGTCAGCAACCCGCAGGAGTTCTACTCGCAGCAGGCCTTCTGGAGCGTCCCGCAGGACCCGACCGCCGAAGGCGGCTCCAACCCGGCCGCGGCCGGCGCGGCCAACCAGCCCGGCTACTACGTCCTCGCCGACACCCCCGGCCAGTCCAAGCCGACGTTCCAGCTGACCAGCTCCCTCACCGGCCTCCAGCGGCAGTACCTCGCCTCCTGGATGTCGGTGTCCTCCGACCCGACCGACTACGGGACCATCCGGGTACTCCAGCTACCCAGCGCAGCCACCGGCGCCACCCAGGTCGACGGGCCCGTCCAGGTCCAGAACCGGTTCCAGAGCGACCCCCGCGTCGCCCAGGACCGCACCCTCTTCAACAACCCCAACGTCACCCCCATCTACGGCAACCTGATCACGCTCCCGGTCGCCGACGGCTTCCTCTACGTCGAACCCGTCTACATCCGGCAGCGCAACCAGACCAGCTACCCCCAGCTGGCCCGCGTCCTCGTCTCCTACGGACCCAAGGTCGGCTACGGCGCCACCCTCCAGGAAGCCCTCGACCAGGTCTTCGGCGCCGGCACCGGCGAAGCCACCACCACCCCGCCCCAAGCCGGCCCGCCGACGACCAACCCGCCGGCATCCACCAACCCCACCACCAACCCGCCCGCCAACAACGGCAGCGGCAACGCGGCCCTCGACCGGGCAGTCACCGACATCCAGTCGGCCATCGCCAAACTCAAAGCCGCCCAGCAATCCGGCAACTTCACCGACCAAGGCGCCGCCCTCGCAGCCCTCGACGCAGCAGCCCGGGCCTACGAAGCAGCCAAGACCGCAGCACCAGGCACCAGCACCCCACCCCCCAGCTCCCAGCCCGGAGGGTGACGTCGATTACCCCAACGGCACCTGCTTTGCACCCGCCCGAAAGGCAGGCGTAAGGTAGGTGCCACGACGCGGGGTGGAGCAGCTCGGTAGCTCGCTGGGCTCATAACCCAGAGGTCGCAGGTTCAAATCCTGTCCCCGCTACAGAGGTTGGGAGGGGTGTGCGGACGGAAAGCGTCCGCGCACCCCTCTTTCGCATTTCTCTGGGGGTCGAACCCCCAGACCCCCGCCAGGGGGGCTTCGCCGCCCCTGGACCCCCCGGTGTCTGGCTGGGTTGTTGGTGAGCCAGGCTTGTGTGTGGGTGTCAGGTTGTCAGGTTAGCCAGGTTTTTGTTTTGGCTGTTGTGTTTGCTATGTAGCCGTCTGGGCGGACCAGGATCCTTTCCACGTCTGGCCACGGGAGTTCTGGGATCACGGCTACGACTACCTCTGGGTGGGGGCTTGGTTGCGGGGTTTTTGTCAGCAGGACCCAGTTTCCTTTGTGGAATAAGGTGCTTGCGTGGCCTTCTGTTGTGGGGACGTCGGGGAGGCGGGTTCCGGCTGCCGGGTGGGGATCTTCGGCTGCGTAGCGGATGTTCAAGCCAGAGACCATGCCCGACAGGTGGTGCTGGACCTCCGGGAGTGTTGTCAGGTCTCGGAAAAGGGCTCGTAAGGCCAGCTGGTTCGGAGTTGTGGGGATCAGGGCGTTCTGGGCCGCGATGTTGTTCAGGACATCCTGGGCCACCTTGCGGCGCTCTGACTCGTACGTGTCCAGGAGAGACGCCGGAGCTCGGTTCTGGAGGGTGGCTGCCAGCTTCCAGCCCAGGTTCATCGCGTCCTGGATTCCCAGGTTGAGGCCCTGGCCCCCCGCCGGGAAGTGGGTGTGGGCCGCGTCTCCGGCCAGGAGGACCCGGCCCACCTGGTAAGTTTCGGCCAGGCGGCTGTCGTCCGAGAAACGCGACGCCCAACGGATCTCCGCGATCTCCGCTTCAGGACCGAAACGTTCGGCCACTGCTTGCCGGACTTCTTCGTCGGTGACCTCGGCCCGGAGGTTCTCGGGGCGGTTCAGGCGATCGCCGAAGCTCACGCGGTACAGGTTCGGCTCGGCCAAAGGGATCACGCCGATGAACTTGCCCGGGCTCTGGGAGGTGACCATGTCGGTCATCGAGCGCCACTGCGTCGGCGCTCCCGACGGTGTCGACCTGAACAGCACGTCCGCTGACACGCCGTGGCCCCGGCCCTCGATGCCTTCGAACCGCATGTTCAGCGCCTTGCGCACCCTGCTGCGGCCACCGTCGCACCCCACCAGGTAGGCCGCCCTGACCCGCAGATCTCCCGCGGTGACCGTGACACCGCCCGCGTCCTGGACGAAGCTCGTGAGCTCGTGACCCCGCCGCACCCGGACTCCCTGCTCCGACAGGCGCTCCTCCAAGGCCGCTTCGACCTCCGCCTGGGGAATCCCCAGCTGGTACGGGTGGCGGGTGTCCCAGCCCGTGTAGGGCACCGGGATCACCGCGAAGTGTCCGTCCGCGACAGTCGCGAACGAGCGGTCCTTCGCCCGGGGCAGCAACCCCCGCAGATCCAGGACTTCCGCCGTGCGCGGTTGCAGGTTCAAGGCCTTCGACAATCCCGTTCGCTCGTGCATCCGCTCGAGCACCAGAACGTCCACTCCGGCCAGTGCCAGCTCGTTCGCCAGCATCAGGCCCGTCGGGCCCGCGCCGGCGACGACCACCTCCGCGGTCAGCTCGACCATCTCCCCAGCTCCTTAACAACGTTAAATTGACCTGGTGCCAGGATGCCCTTAACATCGTTAAGGTGTCAACCCGGGGACTTCAGGAGATGGGCAGAACATGGGCCTGACCAGGCAGGACATCGCTCGATCCGGGCTGAAACTGCTCAACGAAGTCGGGCTCAACGGGCTCACCCTGCGGCTGATCGCCGCCGATCTCGGGGTCAAGGCGCCCGCGCTGTACTGGCACATGAAGAACAAGCAGGAACTGCTCGACGAGATGGCGACGCAGATGTACCGGGACTCCGTCGCCGATCGGCGGCCGCCGACGTCGCTGGGGGAGTGGGAAAGCGTGGCGCACGGTGCCCGTGCGCTGCGTCGGATGATGCTGGCCTACCGCGACGGCGGGAAGGTTTTCGCTGGTACGTACCTTGGCGACACGGGCCTGGTCGGCGAGCATCCGCTGCGCCGGAGCATCGAAGCCGGGCTCGACGAGGCGCTGGCCGGCCGGGCGACCTTCACCGTCTACTGCTTCGTCGTCGGTTACGTGATCGAGGAGCAGGCGGTGCGGCCGATGCCCGGCGAGTTCGACGAGCGGTATCGCGAGTCGGCCGGGGAGGCGGTGCTGGGTGACGCCGACGCGCGGTTCGAGGACGGCCTGGTCATGGTCCTCAGTGGAGCCCGTCAGTGGCTCGAGAGGACGTAACGGCTGGTCAGAGCGTTTAGGGACCCCGGTGAAAACCCGCTGTCCACCCCGTGTAATCTACTGAAGTACCAAAACGGCGCGGGGTGGAGCAGCTCGGTAGCTCGCTGGGCTCATAACCCAGAGGTCGCAGGTTCAAATCCTGTCCCCGCTACAGAGGTAAGAGGCGTGTGCGAACGGAAAACGTTCGCCACGCCTCTTTCGCTTTGTCATGGGGGTCGAACCCCCAAACCCCCGCCAAGAGGGGCTCCGCCCCCTTGGATCCCCCGCCGTGGTCGCCATTTGCTACGAATCTCGCGTTTCAGGCTCCTGTCGCGGACGGTTGCAGTGTGTGTCCGGAGTCGGCCAAGCCGGGGATCGCCGCCCGGCGAACTCACCTGGCTGGAGGTGCCGGGGCGGCATGTGTGCGTCTGGTTGGACCAAAATTCCCTGGGAGCGGTTGCAGAGCGTGGTCAGGTCCACAGTGGACCTGGTCGCATTGGGCCGAACGAGGGGATCTCACTAGCCACAATGGACAGATACCCTGACCACTGTGGACACAGCGGCCGATAAGTGGGAATCTAGGGGGCGTGTCCGAATTGAATGCAACAGCCGCCGCCCTGCTCGGTCTGCTCCACGACGGTCCCGCCACCGGCGGGCAGCTCGTCGCCGGAGCCGGAGAGCGGTTCGGTGCCTTCTTCAGCGTCACCCGCAGCCAGGTGTACCGGGAGCTCCCGGCGCTGTCCAAGGAAGGCCTCGTCCGGCTCGGCAAGCAGGGCCCGCGCTCCAGTCAGCAGTACCTGATCACCGCCGCCGGCAAGAAGGCCTTCAAGGCCTGGCTGACCTCCGATGCCGGCCCCGACCACCTGCGCAGCCCGCTCATCCTGCGGCTCGTGCACGCCGGGTCGCTGACGGCGAAGCAGCGCCAGACGCTGCTCGAGTCGGCCCGGTCGAGCTACAGCCAGCAGCTCGACGACGCCAAGGCGGCCACCAAGGCAGCCGAGGGGCCGTACGAGAAGGCCGTCGCCGAGTTCGCTCAGGCCCAGGCCAAGGCCGCACTGAAGCTGCTCGACGCCATCCCCGCGGCCTGAGGTTCGCGCGCCCGCGACCGGTCCTCGCAACCGGTCGCGGGTTTTGCCGTAACCTTGACAAACGTGAGTGATGAGTTCGACGCGGCACTGAGGGACCTGGCCGGCAAGCTGACGCAGATCGAGTCGGTGATGGACCTGGATGCGCTGCGTGCCCAGGTGGCCGACCTGGAGGAACAGGCCTCGAGTCCGACCCTCTGGGACAACCCGGAGGCGGCACAGAAGGTCACCAGCCAGCTGTCCCACCGGCAGGGTGAGCTGCGCCGGGTCTCCGACCTGCGCCAGCGGCTCGACGACCTCGGCGTGCTGTACGAGCTCGCCGAGGCCGAAGGCGACTCCGGAAGCCTGGGCGAGGCCGAGAGCGAGCTCGCCGACCTCGGCAAGGCCATCGACGGCCTCGAGGTCCGCACCCTGCTCTCGGGCGAGTACGACGACCGCAACGCCGTCGTCACCATCCGCGCCGAAGCCGGTGGCGTCGACGCGGCCGACTTCGCCGAGATGCTGCTCCGCATGTACCTGCGCTGGGCGGAGCGCCACGGCTACCCGACCGACGTCTACGACACCTCCTACGCCGAAGAGGCGGGCATCAAGTCGGCGACGTTCACGGTCAAGGCCCCCTACGTCTACGGCACCCTCTCGGTCGAGCAGGGCACCCACCGGCTCGTCCGGATCTCGCCGTTCGACAACCAGGGCCGCCGCCAGACGTCGTTCGCGCACGTCGAGGTGCTGCCCGAGGTCGAAGAGGTCGACCACGTCGACATCCCGGAAAAGGACATCCGGGTCGACGTCTACCGCTCGTCGGGCCCCGGTGGGCAGAGCGTCAACACCACGGACAGTGCGGTGCGCATCACGCACATCCCGACGAACATCGTCGTCTCCTGCCAGAACGAGAAGTCGCAGCTGCAGAACAAGGCGGCCGCGATGAAGGTCCTCCAGGCCCGGCTGCTGCAGCGGAAGAAGGAAGAAGAGCGCAAGCAGATGGACGCGCTCAAGGACGGCGGCTCCAGCTGGGGCAACCAGATGCGCTCCTACGTGCTGCACCCGTACCAGATGGTGAAGGACCTGCGGACCGAGTTCGAGGTCGGCAACCCGTCCGCGGTGCTCGACGGCGACATCGACGGGTTCCTGGACGCCGGAATCCGCTGGCGGATGCAGTCCGGTTAGGCCGGGTGCGCGCGGTGGCGGGCCGACCGCTCACCGTGCGCAAACGCCCGTTGCTCCACCCGGGTGCACCGGGCAACCGGGGCTTCACGAGACCGGTGGGTAGTATGCCGAATCGTGATCCGGCTCGAAGAGGTTTCCAAGGTCTACAAGACCTCGACGCGGCCCGCGCTCGAGCGGGTGTCCGTCGACATCGAAAAGGGTGAGTTCGTCTTCCTCATCGGTCCCTCGGGATCGGGGAAGTCGACCTTCCTCCGGCTGCTGCTGCGCGAAGAGACGCCCAGCAAGGGCCGCGTGATGGTGTCCAACTTCGACGTCGCCAAGCTGGCGCGCCGCAGGGTCCCGCGCCTGCGGCAGACCATCGGCTGCGTCTTCCAGGACTTCCGGCTGCTGGCGAACAAGACCGTCGCGGAGAACGTCGCGTTCGCCCTCGAGGTCATCGGCAAGCCGGGCCCGACGATCAAGAAGGTCGTCCCCGAGGTGCTGGAGCTCGTCGGCCTCGACGGCAAGGCGGACCGGCTCCCCAACGAGCTCTCCGGTGGTGAGCAGCAGCGCGTCGCGATCGCGCGCGCCTTCGTGAACCGCCCGCTGGTGCTGCTGGCCGACGAGCCGACCGGGAACCTGGACCCCGACACCAGCCAGGACATCATGCTGCTGCTGGAGCGGATCAACCGCACCGGCACCACCGTCCTGATGGCGACCCACGACCACTCCATCGTGGACTCCATGCGGCGCCGAGTCGTCGAGCTGCAGCTCGGCCGGGTGATCCGCGACGACGCCCGCGGCGTCTACGGCATCGGTCGCTGAGACCCGCCCACCCCGCAC
>JARAWT010000099.1:0-29560 GCA_033793495.1 Streptomyces sp. MN03-5084-2B
TATGCCCCTCCCATCACAGGTGATGCCCCTCCAATCACGCGAGATCGGCCCCCAATCACGCGACTTCCGCCTCCAATCACGCGAGTCCCGCCCCCAATCACGCGACTTCCGCCTCCAATCACGCAAGTCCCGCCCCCGATCACGCAAACCGACCCTTCCGATACGCGAACCGACCCTCCAGGTACGCGAGCCGTCCGTCTGAGTACGCGAGCCGTCCGCCCAGGTACGCCAACCGACCGCCCAGGTACACGAACCGACCGCCCCGGCTCCCTCCCCCGGCGGGGCCCGCGACCCGTGTGATCGAAGCCGGAACTCGCGTGACTGCAGGCCGATCTCGCGTGATCGGGGACGGAACTCGCTTGTGGAGTTGCCCCGATGGGGCGGACACGGGGTTTTCAGGCAGCTGGGGCCTGACGATAGTTGGTTCGGGCTTCGGTGGGGGTGTGGTGGCCGATGGTGGAGTGCAGTCGGTTGTGGTTGTAGTAGCGCAGCCAGGTGAACACGTCCTGGCGAGCTGCGGCTCGGGTGGGCCAGATCGAGACACCGATTTCGGTCTTCAACGTGGCGAAGAAGGCCTCGGCGACAGCGTTGTCGTAGCAGGACCCGACCCGCCCCACCGACGGCCGGATCCGGTGGTCGGTCAGGGCGGTGCGGAACTGGCTGGAGGTGTATTGGGCGCCGCGGTCGGAGTGGAATACCGCCTCGGGCTGGATGAGGCCGCGGGCGGTGGCCAGATCGATGGCCTGGCAGACGAGGTCGGTGCGCATGTGCTCGGCCATGGCGTGGCCGATGATTTCGCGGGTGTGCAGATCGATGACGGTAGCCAGGTAGAGCCAGCCTTGGAAGGTGGGCAGACAGGTGATGTCCCCGACCATGCGCAGTCCCGGCGCGGCGGCGGTGAAGTCGCGGCGGATCAGATCAGCGACTGGGGTGATCGGGCCGGCCGCGGGGCGGGTGGTGGTGCGGCGTTTGCGGCGGGTGATCCCGGCCAGGCCGTGCTCGCGCATCAGCCGCTCCACCCGCTTGTGGTTGATGGTGTGGCCGCGGCGGTGCAGTTCGGCGGTGATCCGCGGCACTCCGTAGGCGCCGCGGTGTTCGGCGTGGATCGTGCCGATCAGGGTGACCAGTTCGGCCTCGGCCTCCGCCCGCGCCGTCCGGGCCGCCTCGGCGGCGACCCACTCGTGGAAGCCTTGCCGGCGCAGGCCCAGGACGTGGCACAACCGCTTGACGCCGAACTCGGCGCGGTGCTCGGAGATGAACCGGTAGCGGTAGCTCATCGATCCATCTCGCGCGCAAAATAGGCGGCCGCTTTCCGCAGGATCTCCTTCTCTTTCTCCAGCTCAGCGACCCTTTTCCGCAACCGCTGCAGCTCTTGAGCCTCAGCCGGATCCTCCACCAGAGGCCCGGCTTCGGCGGCCTGCTTGGCCACGTTCACCCACGACCGCAAGGTCTCGTGGTTGACCCCGAGTTCGCGGGCGACCTGCCGCAACGGCCGGTCACTTGTGTTGACCAGCTCGATCGCGTCGCGACGGAACTGCTCCGGATACTTCGACCTGCGAGACACCAGGACATCCTCCCTCCAGACCACCGTCTGGAATCAAGGTGTCCGGCCCCACGGGGCAACTCCACTCGTGTGATTGAGCGGGCATCACGGCTCCGGGTGCTCCGCGCGGACCGGGACCACCAGGACCGCCAGTGCCGGGAAGATCGCGGCCACGCAGAAGGCGAGTGCGTACCTGCTGTCGCCGATCACCAGGCCCAGGAGCGGCGGGGTCAGCGAGGCCGCGATGTTCTGGGCCGTGTTCTGGGTGCCCATCGCGCGGCCCGACCACGCCAAGCCCGCCAGCTCCGCGGAGGCTGTGAAGCCGAGGCCGTTGTCCGCCACCGTGATCACCCCCGCCAGCGCCAGCGCCAGCAGCACCAGCCACAGCCAGGAGGCGTCCCCGAGCGCGACCAGCAGCATGACCAGGCAGCTCAAGACAGCCAGCTGCCGCATCGGGCGCAGGCGGCTGCCCACCCGGTCCGACCACCAGCCCGACCCCAGCCGCCCCAGCGCCCCCAGCCCCTGGACCACCGCCAGGTACCAGCCCGCCGACAGCGGGCTCCAGTGCTGCACCGCCACCAGGTACACCGGCGCGAACGCCGACACCGCGAACTGCGGCACCACCAGCAGCGCGCTCGCCCCGTGCACCCGCCACAACGCCGCATGCCGGTATGGGGACGGTGGCCTCTCCCCGGAAACCAGAGGCGGCCGCGGCGGGTCCGTCACCAGCCACGCCACCAGCAGCGCCACGAGGATCGCCAGCCCGGCCGGCAGCAGGACCGCCGCCCGGAAGCCGAAGTGCGCGGCCAGCGGCGGCAGCCCCAGCGCGGCGACGCCCACGCCGAGCGGCTGGGCCGTCTGGCGGATCCCCATCGCCACGCCCCGCTCCGACTTCGCGAACCAGCCCATCACCACGCGACCGCTCGCCGCGTTCACCGAAGCCGTACAGGCGCCGGCCGCCAAAAACACCCCAAAGAGGAGCCCGACCGGGTGATTTCCTGCCCCCGCGTACACCAGGAGTAACCCCGACATGCCCAGGCCAAGGGCCATGATGAGGCGCTCTCCGTAACGGTCCGCAGCCGCGCCCCACACGATCAGGGTGAACAACAGGCCGATGCTCGGCGCCGCGACGACCGTGCCGGCCTGGGCCAGCGTCAGCCCCTCGGTGGCGCGCATGGCCGGGACCAGGAACGGGAGGCCGTAGAGGAACGAGCAGCTCGCGGTCTGCGCGGCGAGACCGAGCGCGAGGATGAGCCATCGTCGCGGATTCGCCTGAAGCTGCTCATCGGAACCGCTCGCGACCTGCGCCATCTTCGCCACCGTCTCAAGATATGAGAAGTTGTTCCTACATAGTGAACGATAGATGGCATGACTGAGGACCGCAAGCGAGTTGCGGTCCTCAGCGGAGCGGGTCAGGCCAGCGCGGCGTACCCGGGCTTGATGACGTCGTCGATCAGCGCGAGCCGGGCATCGAAATCGATGAACGCGCTTTTCATCGCGTTGATCGTGAACCAGCGGAAGTCGTCGATACCATAGCCGAACGTCTCGTGCAGCGCGGCGAATTCGCTGGTCATCGTGCATCCGCTCATCAGCCGGTTGTCCGTGTTCACGGTCACCCGGAAGCGCAGCTTGGCGAGCAGGCCGATGGGGTGCTCGGCGATCGAGCGGACCGTGCCTGTTTGGACGTTCGACGTCGGGCAGATCTCCAGGGGGATGCGGCGGTCGCGGACGTAGGCGGCCAACCGTCCAAGGTGGACCGTGCCGTCCGCGTCGGTCTTGATGTCCTCGGCGATGCGCACGCCGTGCCCGAGCCGCTCGGCGCCGCAGTGCTGAATCGCTTCCCAAATGGACGGCAAACCGAAGGCTTCGCCCGCATGAATGGTGAAATGCGCATTGTTCTGCCGCAGGTATTCGAACGCGTCGAGATTGCGGGTCGGCGGGAATCCGTCTTCCGGCCCGGCGATGTCGAACCCGGCGACGCCGGCGTCCCGGTAGCGGACGGCCAGGCTCGCGATCTCGAGCGCCCGGGCGTGCTGGCGCATCGCGCAGAGCAACGTCGCGACGCGGATGGTGCCGCCGTTCGCGGCGACCCGGCGGGTGCCCTCCGTGAACCCCGCCTGGACAGCCTCAACCACCGCATCGAGTGACAGACCGCGTTCGACGAACAACTCCGGTGCGTAGCGCACCTCGGCGTAGACGACGCCGTCGGCGGCCAGGTCCTCCACCGCTTCGGCGGCAACCCTGACCAGCGCTTCCTCCGTTTGCATCACTCCGCAGGTGTGCGCGAACGTCTCGAGGTAGGAAACGAGTGAGCCGGAGTCGGCCGCACGGCGGAACCAGTTACCCAGCTCGGCCGGGTCGGTGGTGGGCAGACCGGCATAACCGGTGGCGTCGGCGAGCTCGGCGACGGTCGCGGGGCGGAGGCCGCCGTCGAGGTGGTCGTGCAGCAGCACCTTGGGTGCGCGGCGGAGTGTCTCGGTGGGCAGAACAGGGCTTTCGTCAGGCATCCCCCAACGGTAACCTCGTTGTCATTCCCCTACATGGCCGTAACTCTCAGGCTCGGGTCAACGCTCAGCGTTGACGATCATGCGACGAATCGGCCATCCGGGGGCAGCCTCCGTAATACGCACTTCACGGGGGCCATACGCACAGCAATTTCGCAATCGTTAAGCTTCGTGGCACGTCCCTCCCATTTCCCCCGCCGACGAAGGACACACAGCAGTGACCACTGACAACCACATTGCCGCCCCGTCCTTCGACCGGATGCGCAACATGCTGGTGCGCGCGGCCGAAGTGCGTGAGAGCGAGCAGCAGCAGATCTTCGACGCGCTCGACGACATCTACGCCCGCCTCGCGCCGGTGGACTCGCTCGGCGCGGTCCGCAAGCGGCTGTCCGAGATGCCCGACCGCACCGAGGTCAGCGTCCTCGCCGAGCGCCTCGACGAGACGATGTCCCGCCTCGAGGCGCAGGACGCGGCGATCGCCGCCCTGACCCGCGCGGTCGAGAGCATCGTCGACAAGCTCGCCAAGCCCTTCGCGCAGCTGGACGGCCGCCTCGACGGCGTCGCCGCGCGCTTCGAGGGCGTCGCCGGCCGGATGGACGGGCTCGAGGACAAGCTCCAGAACATCCACCGCCGGATCGACGAGCTCGGCGGCCACCTCGACAAGCAGGACGCGAAGATCGAGTCGCTGCCGCAGTCGGTCAACGGCCCGGTCCGCGAGCGGATCGAGCAGGCCGAGGCGACGCTGCGCGACCGGGTCGACCACGCCGACCACGAGCTGCGCGGCAAGGTCGACGAGCTGAGCCGCGTCACGCAGGAGCGGGTCGGCGAGCTGGGCCGCACGACGCACGAGCGCATCGACGCCAACACCGAGGCGCTCAAGGTCGCGCTGACCGAGACCGGCGAGATGATCGACGCGTCCGACCGGCTGGAGAACCTGGGCAACCGGCTCGAAACGGTCACCACCCGCCTCGACGACCTGGCCTCCCGCCTCGACAAGGTGGAGGACGGCTTCCTGTCCGGCATCGGCGACCTCGACGGCGCGCTCAAGGCGGGGCTGTCGAAGGTCGAGGGCACGCTGTCGAAGCAGCCGGACACCGACTCGGTGGACACGCTGGTCCGCAAGAGCAACGACGAGAGCGTCCGCCGCATCGGCGGCCAGCTCGACGAGGCGATGGCGACGTTCGCGGAGCTGATGCTCGGCGGCGGCCCGGCGGTGCAGCAGATCGCCCCGCCCCCGCCGGCGCCGCGCCAGCCGCGCCGCAGCTCTCGCAACGGCCGCGCCCCCAAGCCGGCCGACGCGAAGGCCAAGACGGGCGAAGGTTCCGAAGAAGCCACGGAGTAGGACCCACGCATGAGAAAGGCCCCCGCCGGGATCCGGCGGGGGCCTTCTTCATGTGTCTCGGGCCGTAACTCGCGTGACTGGAGCCGGATCTCGCGTGATCGGAGCCGTGACGGCCTCAATCACGCGAGTCCCGGCTCTGATCACGCGAGATCCGGGCCTGGGTGTCACTCGGACGGGTGATCATCTTCGCGACGATCGTCACATCAGGGCCGGCTGCGGATGGTCTCCGCGACGATCGGGCCCGGCGAAGGTGCCGAGTCGGCGACCGTGAAGCCGCCTTCCAGGGCCTCCAGGGCCGCCGGGATCGCGTCCGGGGTGTCCGTGTGCAGCTCGAGCAGGGGCTGACCGGAAGTGACGGCGTCTCCGGGCTTGGCCAGGCACAGGATGCCCGCCGCGGCCTGGACCGGGTCCTCCTTGCGGGCCCGGCCCGCGCCCAGCCGCCACGCCGCGACGCCCACCGCGTACGCGTCCAGCGAAGCCAGCACGCCCGAAGCCGGAGCGACGACCGTGTGCACGTGCGCAGGCGTGGGCAGCGGTGCCGAAGGGTCCCCGCCCTGGGCGGCGATCATCCGGCACCAGACCTCGTGCGCCTCCCCCGACGCCAGCACCGCGGCCGGGTCGGCGGAGATCCCGGCCAGCGCCAGCATCTCCCGGGCCAACGCCACCGTCAGCGCGACCACGTCCGCGGGACCGCCGCCCTTCAGGACGTCGACCGACTCCGCGACCTCGACCGCGTTCCCGACCGCCCGCCCCAGCGGGACGTTCATGTCGGTCAGCAACGCCGTCGTCGGGACGCCGTGATCGGCACCGATCGAGGTCAGCGCCGAAGCCAGCACCCGCGCCTGGTCGAGGGTCTTCATGAACGCGCCCGACCCGAACTTCACGTCCAGGACCAGCCCGGACGCGCCTTCCGCGATCTTCTTGCTCATGATCGAGCTGGCGATCAGCGGCACCGACTCCACGGTCGACGTCACGTCCCGCAGCGCGTACAGCTTCTTGTCCGCCGGCGCCAGCCCGGACGTCGCCGCGCAGACCACCGCGCCGACGTCCTCCAGCTGGGCCAGGATCTCCGAAGTGGACAGTGCGGCCCGCCAGCCCGGGATCGACTCCAGCTTGTCGAGCGTGCCGCCCGTGTGGCCGAGCCCGCGCCCGGACAGCTGCGGCACCGCCGCGCCGCACGCCGCAACCAGCGGCGCCAGCGGCAGCGTGATCTTGTCGCCGACGCCGCCCGTCGAGTGCTTGTCGACCGTGGGCCGGGACACCGAAAGCGACAGCCGCTCCCCCGACGCGATCATCGCGTGCGTCCAGCGCGAGATCTCGGCCGAGGTCATCCCCCGCAGGAAGATCGCCATGGCCAGCGCCGACATCTGCTCCTCGGCCACGAGTCCGCGCGTGTAGGCGTCGATGACCCAGTCGATCTGCTCGTCGGAGAGCGTCCCGCCGTCCCGCTTGGTCCGGATGACGTCGACCGCCGCAAAGGCGCTCACGGCAGGTCGTCCGGGCCGAACGCGTCCGGCAGGACGTCGGACATCGGCAGCACGCCACGAGGCGTGTCCACCAGGCACGAAGAACCACCGAGTTCGAACAGGATCTGCCGGCACCGTCCACACGGCATCAGCAGGTCACCGGCACCGGACCGGCAGGCGACGGCGACCAGGCGGCCGCCGCCGGACAGCCGCAGCTGGCCGGCCATCGTGCACTCGGCGCACAGCCCGAGCCCGTAAGAAGCGTTTTCGACGTTGCACCCGGTCACGACCCGGCCGTCGTCGACGATCCCGGCGACTCCGACGTGCAGCCCCGAATAGGGCGCGTACGCGTGGGAAGCAGCCTCGATCGCCTGCGAGCGGAGAGCATCCCAGTCCACTGTGGACATCAGTCTTCACCCCGTCGGTACGGCTGTCCGTCGGCCTTCGGCGGCCGCAGCCGCTGCGAAGCCACCGCCAGCACGACCAGCGTCACGAAGTGCGCGGTGTACGGGATCAGGTCCGACGGCAGCGTGTCGTTCGACCAGTAGATCGCATACAGCACGCCCGCGCCGACGACGCCGAGCCCCGCCGCGATCCACTGGCGGCGGAACAGCTGCACCACGACGATCACCGCGACCAGGATCACCGCGCCGTACAGCAGCGCGAGCACCGCTTCCCCGCCGCCGGCGAGCTGCAGGCCGTCCGCGTAGCCGAACAGCGCCGCGCCGCCGAGCAGGCCGCCCGGCCGCCAGTTGCCGAAGATCATCGCCGCGAGACCGATGTACCCGCGGCCGTTCGTCTGGTTCTCCAGGTAGTCCGCCCCGCCGCGCAGCAGCACCAGCGAAGCGCCACCCATGCCGGCGAACGCGCCCGAGATGATCACGGCGACGTACTTGTGCAGGTAGACGTTCACGCCGAGGGACTCGGCCGCCACCGGGTTCTCGCCGCAGGAGCGCAGCCGCAGGCCGAAGCGCGTCCGCCAGAGCACCCAGAAGCTCAGCGGCACCAGCAGGATCGCGATCATCGTCAGCGGGGCCACCTCGGTGACCAGGCCGCGCAGGATGCCGGCGACGTCGGAGATGCCGACGCGCTGCTCCTTCTCCAGGTCACCGAGCCAGTCCGAGAGGCCGCTCGCCGAGTACGTGTCGAACTTCGGCACCACCGGCGACTGCCGCGGGTTGCCGGAGATCGGCGCGAAGATCAGGTTCGCCAGGTACTTCGTGATGCCCAGGCCGAGCAGGTTGATCGCGACACCGGAGACGATGTGGTTGACGTTGAACGTCACCGTCGCCACCGCGTGCAGCAGCCCGCCGAGCGCACCGAACACGATCGCGGAGATCAGGCCGGCCCACACGCCGCCGTTGTACGAACCCCAGGCGGCGCCCCAGGTCCCGAGGATCATCATGCCCTCGAGCCCGATGTTGACGACGCCGGCGCGTTCGGCCCAGAGGCCGCCCAGCGCGCAGAGCAGGATCGGCAGCGCCAGGCGCAGCGCGGTCTGCGCGGTGTTGGACGACGTCAGCGCGGCGACGCCGGTGGAGTACGACGCCGTCGAGACGACGGCAATGGCGACCACGGCCCAGATCACGCCGCGCAGCCAGCCGGGGATCCGGCCCCGCTTGCGGTGCACCGGCATGGTGCCGGGGCTGCCGGCGTCGGGCCGGGAAACGTCGGTGACGGCCATCAGACGGCACCCCCTTCGGCGACCGAGGCGCCCTTGCGGCCGTTGGTCCCGAGGGCCCGGCCGACGCGGTGTTGCTGCGAGCGCAGTTCGGCCCGGCGCACGATCTCGTACGCCACGACGACCGACAGCACGATGATGCCCTGCATGATCGTCGCGATCTCCTTGGACACGTTGATCTGCTCCAGCGAGACCGCGGAGGTGTCGAGGAACGCCCACAGCAGCGCGCCGAGCGCGATGCCGCCGGGGTGGTTGCGGCCCAGCAGCGCGACCGCGATGCCGGTGAAGCCGTACATCTGCGTCGCGGTGATGCCGTAGCTGTAGTCGCGGCCGAGCAGCTCCGGCATGGCGACCAGGCCGGCCACACCGCCGGAGAGCAGCATCGCGATGAGCGTCATCTTCTTGGCGTTGACGCCACCGGCGGCCGCGGCCGTGGTGGACTCGCCGGACGCCTTCAGCTCGAAGCCGAACCGCGTGCGGTTGAGCATGAACCAGTAGGCGCCGCCGACGATCGCGGCGATGAACACGAACCCGAAGAGCGTGCCGGAGCCGAGCGGGATGCCGGGGATCCGGCCCGACGGTTCGATCACGCGGGTGCCGATGTTGTTGCCGCGCTGCACGCCGAACTGGTCGGCGTTGATGAGGAACGCGATGATCCCGGCGACGATCGCGTTGAGCATGATCGTCGAGATGACCTCGCTGACCCCGCGGGTCACCTTGAGGATCGCCGGGACCGCCGCGTAGGCCATGCCCGCCACGACCGCGACCACCAGGATCGCGAGCACGTGGATGACCGGCGGCAGCTTCATCGCGCCGCCCGCGATGGCCGCGACGACGGCGGCGAACCGGTACTGGCCCTCGACGCCGATGTTGAACAGGTTCATCTGGAAGCCGATGGCGACCGCCAGCCCGGACAGGTAGTAGACGGTCGCGAGGTTCACGGTGTCGACCGCGGTCGAGCCCTTGAACATCTGGCCGATCATCGTGCCGTACGCCTGCAGCGGGTCGGCCCCGGAGATGATCAGCGCGATCGCCGACAGCAGCACGGCGAAGACGATCGCCAGCAGCGGCGGCAGCAGTTTCGTGCGCCAGGAGGTCATTCTTCGTCACCCTCTCCCGCGCCGGTCATCGCGGAGCCCAGTTCCTGCGGGGTCACGGTGGCGGGGTCGGCCTCGCTCACGAGGCGCCCGCGCAGCATGACCCGGATCGTGTCGGACAGGCCGATCAGCTCGTCGAGGTCGGCGGAGATGAGCAGCACGGCGAGGCCGTCGGCCCGCGCCTGGCGGATGTTCTCCCAGATCAGCGCCTGCGCGCCGACGTCGACCCCGCGCGTCGGGTGCGACGCGATGAGCAGCACCGGGTTGCCCGACAGCTCCCGCCCGACGATCAGTTTCTGCTGGTTGCCGCCCGAGAGCGCCGCGGCCGGGACGTCGATGCCCGGCGTGCGGACGTCGTAGTCGCGGACGATCCGCTCGGTGTCGGTGCGGGCACCGGCGATGTCGAGCAGCTGTCCCTTCGAGACCGGTTCGCGGGTCTGGTAGCCGAGCATCCGGTTGACCCACAACGGTTGCGTGAGCAGCAGGCTGTGCCGGGTGCGGTCCTCGGCGATGTAGCCGATACCGGCTTCGCGCCGCGCGAGCGTGCCGGCCTTGGTGATGTCGCGGGCCTTCCCGTCGGCGTCGACCAGCTCGATCGTGCCGCCGGACGGCTTGCGCATGCCCATGACGGTCTCGACGAGCTCGGTCTGGCCGTTGCCCTCGACGCCGGCGATGCCGAGCACCTCGCCCGCGTGCACGGTGAAGGAGACGTCGTCGAGGGCGTTGCGGTCCGAACCCTCGGCGCCGAGCGTCAGCCCGGTCAGCCGCAGCACGTCCCGGTCGGTGACGGTCGACTCGCGGGTCTCCGGGCTGGGCAGCTCGGACCCGACCATCATCTCCGCGAGCTGGCGGGAGGTGATGGTCTTCGGGTCGGCGGTGCCGACGGTGGTGCCGCGCCGGATCACCGTGACGGTGTCGGCGATCGCGCGGACCTCGTCGAGCTTGTGCGAGATGAACAGGAACGTGTAGCCGCCGTCCTTCATCTCCCGCACGGTGTCGAAGAGCGCGTCGACCTCCTGCGGGACCAGCACCGCGGTCGGCTCGTCCAGGATGATGATCTTCGCCCCGCGGTAGAGCACCTTGACGATCTCGACGCGCTGGCGGTCGGCGACGCCGAGCTCCTCCAGCAGCGTCTCCGGCTTGGCGTGCAGGCCGGTGCGCTCGGCGAGCTCGGCCAGCCGCGCGCGGGCGGCGCGGCCGATGCCGTGCAGGCCCTCGGCGCCGAGGAACACGTTCTCGCCGACGGTCAGGTTGTCGGCGAGCATGAAGTGCTGGTGCACCATGCCGATGCCGGCGCGGATGGCGTCCTGCGGGTTGCGCAGCTTCACCTCTTCGCCGTTGATCGCGATGGTGCCCTCGTCCGGCGGCTGCATGCCGTACAGGATCTTCATCAGGGTGGACTTGCCGGCGCCGTTCTCGCCACAGATGGCGTGCACCTCGCCGGCGGCGACGGTGAGGTTGACGTCGGAGTTGGCCACCACGCCGGGAAAGCGCTTGGTGATCCCGGTCAGCTGGACGGCGGGGACGCCCCGGTCGGGGACGGCCTCGGCCGGGGCCTCGGCTGTGCTCATGGGCGGGAGAATTCCATATCTCTGGTAAACGCGTGAGGGGCCCGGAGGAGAAATCCTCCGAGCCCCGGCGCGCACTGAGTTACTTCTGCGGCTTGTCCGAAACGGTGATGGCACCCGAGATGATCTGGGCCTTGTACCCGTCCAGGACGTCCTTGATGTCGTCGATCTTGCCACCGGAGGTGGCGTAGCCGACGCCGTCGACCTTGAGGTCGAACCGCTTCGGCAGGCCGCTCAGGTCGCCCTTGGCGACGGCCTGCACGTAGTCGAACACCGCGACGTCGACGCGCTTGAGCATGGACGTGATGATGACGTCCTTGTCGGCCTCGACGGTCTTCTGGTTGTACTGGTCGGAGTCGACGCCGATGGCCAGCGCGTTACCCGCCTTCGCGGCGTCGAAGACACCCTTACCCGAGGCGCCCGCGGCGTGGTAGATGACGTCCGCGCCCTTGGCGATCTCGGCCGCGGCCTTCGCGTTGCCCTTCGGCGGGTCCTGGAACCCGGAGAAGTCACCGGCCGGGGTGAGGTACTCGTCCTCGATCTTGATCTTGGACGAAACCGTCTTCGCGCCCTGCAGGAAGCCGGCCTCGAACTTCTGGATCAGCGGGGTGTTGACACCGCCGACGAAGCCGATGTGGCACTTCTTGCTCTTGTACGCGGCGGCGACGCCGGCCAGGAACGAGCCCTGCTCCTCGGCGAAGACCAGCGACGTCACGTTCGGCAGGGTGATCGAGTCGTCGTCGACGATCGCGAACTTGGTGTCCGGGTACTTGGCGGCGACGGCCTTGACCGAGTCCGCGTAGGCGAACCCGACCGCGACGATCGGGTTCAGGCCCGAGGAGGCCATCTGGTCGAGGCGCTGCTGCTTGGCCGACTCGGCCTCGCTGGCGCTGGCGGTGCTCTCGTTGACCGTCGTGACGCCGAGCTCGGCCTTCGCCTTGTCGGTGCCCGCGGCGGCGGCGTCGTTGAACGACGCGTCACCCCGGCCGCCGACGTCGAAGGCCAGGCCGATCTTCAGCTTGCTGCCGTCGACCTTCGCCCCGGCGGCGGTCGAGCTGCTCGCGGCGGCGGGCGCGGCCGGCGGCTTCTGCGCGGTGACGCAGTCGGAACCGCCCGTCGAGGCCGCGGTGTTGTTCGAGCTGTTACCACCGCCGGAATCCTTGGCGCACCCGGCCAGGGTGAGCACCCCGGCCATGGCCGCGGCGGCCAGCGCGGTTCCACGCATGCGACGCAACGTGTGTCTCCCTCCCCGCTGATCCAGCGGATGGTCAAGGGCACGACCCGGCCCTACTGCCGGGTCGACCGCCAGACCGTACCCGCCGGACCGGAATGCGCCATAGGAAAGGCACGCTACGTAACACAAACGTTTACTCACGAGTCGCACGCGCGACGAACTGGACACCGAACGTGATCATCACTGCCACCCAGCGCAGCTTTCGCTGGTTCGGCGACGGTCGCGGGCACCCGAACGGCCGCTGCGTGTCACGGAGTGTGCCGGACTGCCCGAAGAGTGGGCCAGCCCGGTCACTCTGTGAGATGACAAGGAATCAGCCGCAGGTGAGCCGCGCGGCGGCCCAGTCGCTGCGGTCGTAGGAGTTGCCGTCACCGCCGTCGGTGACGACGAGCCGCAAGTACTGCGCGCCGTGCAGGTCCGCGGCGAGCGGCAGCGCCGGGTCCTGCCACGTCCGCACGCCCGTCGCCGCCACCCGAGCGCCATCGGCGTAGACCTCGAACGTCGCCGAGCCCTGCTTGTTCGTCGCCTCGCGCTCGTCGTCGACGCCGACGTCCGCGGTGAACGACGTACAGCGCCCGCCCAGGTAGAAGACGACCTCGCTCGGCGCGTGCGCCCCGAGGCCCTTGGGGTAGACGACGCCGTTGACGGTCAGCGGCTTGCCGTCGCCGGCCGGGATGCTGCCGTTGGACATGTCCCGCTCGACCGGGCCGTAGCCGTTCTTTTCCGTGGCCCAGCGCAGGTCGCTCGCCCACGCCGATGCCGCGGGCGGCGCCGCGGGCACCGTCAGCTGCTGTTCACCGGACCAGGTGACCTCGCCGAACCCGAGCGCGCGGTAGGTGACGCCGCCGCGCAGCGCCGCCGCCGTCCCCTCGGTTCCGGCCGGTGGCGTCACCCGCCAGCGCCCCGCGGCGGTCTCGCCGGTCCCGAGCACGACGGCCCGCGGACGCGCCACCTGCTCGACACGCCACCCGGCAGGCGCGGTGAGCGTCACGCGCGGGTCGAACACCGGGACGCGGGCCTCGTCCGTCGCGGACACCGTGACCTCGAAGGGCCGGCCGGCGGGCGTGATCTCGCCCGGGACACCCGGCACGGACGGGACGACCTCCACACCCGTGCTCACCAGCGGCGCGTGCCGCCACCACGAGCCGCCCGCGTGGACCCGGTAGACGACCGTCGCGTGCGGCGGGACGACCGCGGCGATCCGGTCCGCCGTCTGGAGGTCGCGGTGGGCCCAGAGGTCGCGCGCCGTGTAGCCCGCGGCCCGGGGCAGCCCGGCGGCGGCCGCGGTGGTGGCGATCGCCGCGCCGGACGAGGTCTCGTTGAACAGCGCGATCGCCACGTCGCCGCCGTCCAGGGGCTTGGCGAACACCCAGTGTCCGTCCTGGTTGGACACCACGCGGGCCTGGACGCCGCGGCGGTCCTGGTCGAGGGCGATGACCTCGGCGTTGCGCAGCACGTCGAAGTTCTCCGGCGACACCTTGCGCAGGTCGGCGCCGATGAGCAGCGGGGCGGCCATCATCGCCCACAGCGAGAAGTGCGAGCGGTACTCCTCGGTCGTCATCCCGCCGTTGCCGACCTCGAGCATGTCGGGATCGTTCCAGCGCCCCGGCCCGGCGTAGGGCGCCAGCGGCGCGTTCGCCTTCAGGATCTGGAGCATCTTGGCCCAGTTGTCCTTGATGTCGCCGGTGGTGCGCCAGAGGTGCCCGACGCCGGCACCCCATTCCCACGGCTTGTTCTCACCCCACTCGCAGAGCGAGTACACGATCGGGCGACCCGTCTTCTTCAGCGCGTCGCGCATCTTCGTGTAGCGCTCGAGCGCGGGGCGGCCCTGGTTGTTGCAGTTGTCGTACTTGAGGTAGTCGACGCCCCAGTCCGCGAACGTCTGCGCGTCGACGTCCTCGTGGTCGAGCGAACCGGGCATGGTCTTCGCGCAGGTCAGCGTGCCCGCGCTGGTGTAGATGCCGAACTTCAGCCCCTTCGAGTGGACGTAGTCGGCCAGCGCCTTGATGCCGCCCGGGAACCGGGCCTTGTTCGCCTGCATGCGCCCGTCGGCGTCCCGCGCCGGCTCGGCCCAGCAGTCGTCGACGTTGACGTACTCGTAGCCGGCGGCCTTGAGTCCTTTGTCGACGAAGATGTCGGCGGTGTCGCGGATGAGCCGCTCGTCGACGGCGCAGCCGGTGGTGTTCCAGTTGTTGAAGCCCATCGGAGGCGTCAGCGCCAGTCCGTCGGGCAGCGCTTGCGCGGGCGTGACCGACACCACGGGCAGCAGAGCCGCGACGGCGATCACCAGGCCGAGTCGTCGCACCAGAACGTCACCCCATCGTGAGAGATCCGATGTTTATCCGAGCGACGCTAGGGAGGCCGCTCGAGTTGGTCAATGACAAACCGCTACTACCAGTCTTTCGGCGTAAGGCATCAGATATCAGATCTCATAGTGGTCGGATCTCCGTGCACTTTCCGTTCATCGGGACGGCCTCGAGTACCCCGCCGCCGAGTGCGCTGCACCACACCGCCGGGTGGCGGTGCGGGAGCACCGGTGTCTGGTCCATCACAGAGGGGAACCCGGAGGTGAGCCGCCTTCCGGGTGCGGGTCTAGCATCCGTTTCATCCAGGCTCGATGACGTTGATCTCGGCACAGCCGCCGTTCCCGCGGCGACAGCGGACCTCACCGGCCACCGGGCGCACAGTCAGACGTTGGAGGCCGTTCACCGATGTCCACCACGGCGAGCACTGCCACCACGGCAGAGGCGAGCGATCGGGCGGGTGCCTCACGCCGGCAGGGGACCTTCTACCGGGGCGACCCCGGCATGTGGTCCTGGGTGCTGCACCGCATCACCGGCGTGCTCACATTCTTCTTCCTGTTCGTGCACGTGCTCGACACCGCGCTGGTGCGCGTGTCGCCGAACACCTACGACCAGGTCATCGAGACCTACAAGACGCCGATCGTCAACCTCCTGGAGGTCGGCCTGGTCGGCGCGGTGCTGTTCCACGCGCTGAACGGCATCCGGGTCATGCTGGTCGACTTCTGGTCGAAGGGCCCCAAGTTCCAGAAGACGATGCTCTGGGTCATCGGCGTCGTCTGGGTCGTCGTGATGGTTCCCGGTGCGTTCTTCATGCTGAAGCGCACCGCCGAAATGCTCTTCGGGGGTAACTGACGTGGCCGACCTCGCTCTCGCCAACCCCCGTACGCCGAAGCGCCCGGCCGCGCGCCGCAGCAACTTCGAGCTCTACAGCTGGCTGTTCATGCGGATCTCCGGGATGGCGCTGATCATCCTGGTGCTCGGGCACCTGCTGATCATGAACATCCTCGACGGCGGCGTGCACCGGATCAACTGGGGCTTCGTCGCCGGCCGGTGGGCCTCGCCGTTCTGGCAGTTCTGGGACCTGGCCATGCTCTGGCTCGCCGAGATCCACGGCGGCAACGGCCTGCGCGTCATCATCGACGACTACGCCCGCAAGGACAGCACGCGGTTCTGGCTGAAGATCCTGCTGTACGTCTCGATGGTGCTGATCCTGGCCGTCGGCACGATGGTGATCTTCACCTTCGACCCGAACATGCCCGCGAACTGAAAGCCCGGAGACTTCCTGCCATGCAGTTCCACAAGTACGACGTGGTGATCGTCGGTGCCGGCGGCGCCGGCATGCGCGCGGCCATCGAGTCCGGCCAGCGCGCCCGCACCGCGGTCCTCACCAAGCTCTACCCGACCCGGTCCCACACCGGCGCGGCCCAGGGCGGCATGTGCGCCGCGCTGGCGAACGTCGAAGAGGACAACTGGGAGTGGCACACCTTCGACACGATCAAGGGCGGCGACTACCTGGTCGACCAGGACGCCGCCGAGATCATGGCGAAGGAGGCCATCGACGCGGTCCTCGACCTCGAGAAGATGGGCCTGCCGTTCAACCGCACGCCCGAGGGCAAGATCGACCAGCGCCGCTTCGGCGGGCACACGCGTGACCACGGCAAGGCCGCGGTCCGCCGCGCCTGCTACGCCGCGGACCGCACCGGCCACATGATCCTGCAGACGCTGTACCAGAACTGCGTCAAGTACGGCACGGAGTTCTTCAACGAGTTCTACGTGCTCGACCTGGTCACCACCCCGGACGAGAACGGCAACCCGGTCGCCTCCGGCGTCGTCGCCTACGAGCTGGCCACCGGCGAGCTGCACGTCTTCCAGGCGAAGTCGATCGTGTTCGCCACCGGCGGCGCGGGCAAGATCTTCAAGACGACGTCGAACGCGCACACCCTCACCGGTGACGGCCTCGGCATCATCTTCCGCAAGGGCCTGCCGCTGGAGGACATGGAGTTCTTCCAGTTCCACCCGACCGGCCTCGCGGGCCTGGGGATCCTCATTTCCGAAGCCGTCCGCGGCGAGGGCGGGATCCTGCGCAACGCGTCCGGCGAGCGGTTCATGGAGCGCTACGCCCCCACCATCAAGGACCTCGCGCCGCGCGACATCGTGGCGCGCTCGATGGTGCAGGAAGTGCTGCAGGGCCGGGGTTGCGGGCCGAACAAGGACTACGTCGTCCTCGACGTCACGCACATCCCCGAGGAGACGCTGAACGCGAAGCTCCCGGACATCATGGAGTTCTCCCGGACCTACCTGGGCGTCGACCCGGTGAAGGAGCCGGTGCCGGTCTTCCCGACCTGCCACTACGTGATGGGCGGCATCCCGACCAACATCCACGGCGAAGCGTTGCGGGACAACGAGAACGTCATCCCCGGCCTGTACGCCGCCGGCGAGGTCGCGTGCGTGTCCGTGCACGGCTCCAACCGCCTGGGCACGAACTCGCTGCTGGACATCAACGTGTTCGGCCGCCGCGCCGGCATCGCGGCCGCGGAGTACGCGCTGGCGCACGAGCACGTCGAGCTGCCGGAGAACCCGACCACCCTGGTCGAGGAGCAGCTGGCGGGCCTGCTGTCGGAGCACGGTGACGAGCGCGTCGCCGACATCCGCAAGGAAATGCAGCAGACGATGGACTCGCACGCTTCGGTGTACCGGACCGAGGACACGCTGAAGCAGGCGCTGACCGACATCCAGGCGCTCAAGGAGCGGTACCAGCGGATCACCGTGTCGGACAAGGGCAAGCGGTACAACACCGACCTCCTGGAAGCCGTCGAACTGGGCTTCCTGCTGGAGCTGGCCGAAGTCCTGATCGTGGGCGCGCTGGCGCGCAAGGAGTCCCGCGGCGGCCACGCCCGCGAGGACTACCCGACCCGCGACGACACGAACTTCATGCGGCACACCATGGCCTACAAGCAGGGCTCGGGTCTGTCGTCCGACATCCGGCTGGACTACAAGCCGGTCACCTTCACCCGCTACGAGCCGATGGAGCGGAAGTACTGATGACTGCGGCAACCACTGAAGACGCTCCGGCCGCTTCGGACGAGCACACGCCGATCACGGTCACGCTGAAGATCCTCCGGTTCAACCCGGAGGTGGATTCGGAGCCGCACTGGGAGTCCTACGACGTCCCGGCGCAGCGCACCGACCGGCTGCTGAACCTGCTGTTCTACGTGAAGGACTACATCGACGGGACGTTCTCGTTCCGCCGGTCGTGCGCGCACGGCGTGTGCGGGTCCGACGCGATGCAGATCAACGGCATCAACCGCCTGGCGTGCAAGGTCCTGATGAAGGACCTGCTGGAGTCCGGCGGCAAGAAGACCACGATCACGATCGCCCCGATCAAGGGCCTGACGACGTTGAAGGACCTCTACGTCGACATGGACCCGTTCTTCGAGGCGTACCGCGCGATCAAGCCGTACCTGATCACCTACGGCAACGAGCCGACGCGCGAGCGCATCCAGTCCCAGGCCGACCGCGACCGCTTCGACGACACGACGAAGTGCATCCTGTGCGCGTGCTGCACGTCGTCCTGCCCGGTGTACTGGAACGACGGCTCGTACTTCGGCCCGGCGGCGATCGTGAACGCCCACCGGTTCATCTTCGACTCCCGCGACGAGGGGGCCGAGGAACGCCTGGACATCCTGAACGACGGCGAGGGCGTCTGGCGCTGCCGGACGACGTTCAACTGCACGGACGCCTGCCCCCGCGGGATCCAGGTGACCAAGGCGATCCAGGAAGTGAAGCGCGCCCTGCTGTTCAAGCGCGTTTGAGTTTTTCCAGCACCATCGGAAGGCCCTCCGGCGACTCCCGCGGGAGGGCCTTTCGCCATTCTTTTGTCCTGGGCAACGGTGTGGGGCTGGGCTAGCCTGAAGGGTCGACACCGATTACAGGATGAGAGCGTATGGGTGCTGGCTCGGAGATTCGCCGGATTGTTTCCCGCAGGCTCGCACCGCTCGTCGCAGAACTCGAAGAACACGTCTTCCGCTACGGCTATTTCCGGTCTCTCGCCGGCGCGCTCGCCTCACTCGGCACCGTCGGCCTGCTCGGCCAAGTGCTCGGCCTGACCTGGTTGCGCGTCACCTTCGCGACGCTGGCCGCCGGCCTGTTCGTGCTGGTGAGCGCCCTTTCCTTCGCGGGCACCCAGCGTCTTCGCGGCAAGCTCGACCACATCGAACAGCTTCTGCACACCTACGCGAACCACATGCATTCCAGCTCTCCGCTGTCGGTGCGCGAATGGCGGCAGGAAGTCGTCATCGAAGAAAACGGCGACGCGCACTGCCGCCGGGATCTGGTGCTCGACGCCGCGTCCAACGGAACGCTCAGGTACGTGTCGGTGAACCTCGTCTACTACGGCACCACGCGCCTGACCAACCGCGACCGGCGCAAGGTCCGGTGCCGCGCCTACCACGCGGGTGAGGACAACGCCGACGAGCGGACCAGGGCCAACGCCACGTCGGTCTGGACGTTCGCCCGTGGCGGGAAGCCGAAGCTGGAGATCTACATCCACCTGGGCGCGGTGGTCCAGGCCGGTGACCTGATCACCGTCGAATGGGACTGGCCGGGCTATTCGGCCGACCTGATGAACGGCACCGGCCCGGAGGAGTTCGACGTGCTGTTCAACAAGGAGATCGGCAAGTTCGAGCACCGGGTGGTCTTCCGGAACGTCCGGGTGCCCGCCGCCTTCAAGGTGCGCAACCAGGGCGCGCAGAACCTGCAACGCCATCGGCTCGGTCAGGACATCGTGGTCGAGTTCTCGGCGGAGTCGCCCGAACTGGACACCCGGATGGGCTTCATCGCCGACTACTCGCAGGGCTGACAGAAAGAAGCCCGGAGCAGAAGCGCTCCGGGCGAAGGGCCGACCTGATCGCTGGGATCAGTTGCCGCCCGTCTCGGAGCCGCCTGACATGGAAATCCGTTCCCGAGCCGGGAAATCCGCGGCTCTTGTTCGGGCCTGTTGGTCCGGTCAGGCTACACCGGCGAATGGCCGCCGTCTTCTTCTGTACACCCGGTTAAGTGAATGCTGCGGACCGTTGCTCCGACAAGGTGAAGGCCTCCCCGCTCATCGAACGGGGAGGCCTTTCCGGTGATCGTCAGCGCACCGCGTCCAGGGCGTCGACCAGGCCGTGGCCGTAGTACGAGTTGTTCTTCGCCGGGCCCGTGCACGCCGTCTCGGTGGCCGCGCACTTCACCACGTCCGCCTCGCTCTCCAGCAGCTGCTCGATGAACCGCGGTGACGCCCCGCGGAAGCGCGAGGCCAGCAGCGCCGCGACACCGGCGGCGTGCGGGGAGGCCATCGACGTGCCGCACTTCTCGCCGTACTGGCCGCCGACCACGGACGACAGCGGGCACTCGGGACCCGCGCCCGCGGGCGGAGTCTGTTCGAAGTCGCCGCCCGGGGCCGTCACGTCGACGTCGCCGTAGTTGCTGAAGCCCGACTTCGTGCCCGCGTAGCCGACCGACGACACCTTCACGACGCTGTCGAGGCCTCCCGGGAGGATTTCGCAGGACGAGTCCACCGGGTGCGGGCGGTTCTTGTCCGTGGTCTGGTTCGTCGTGTCCAGGCTGTCGTTGCCGGCCGCCGCCACGTTCAGCACGCCGCGGCGGGACGAGTACTCCACCGCGCGGCGGACCGCTTCGAACGCCGCCGCGTCGCCCGGCTGCTTCGGGCAGTAGAACATGCCCGGGTCGATGTAGTAGCTGTTGTTCGTCACCGCGAAGCCGTGCTCGGCCGCCCAGACGAAGCCGCAGACCGCCGACTCCGGGAAGATGTAGCCCGCGTCGTTGACGACCTTCACCGAGGCCAGCCGCACGCCCGGCGCGACACCCGTGAAGCCCGCCGCCGGGTCCTTGCCCGCGATCGTGCCCGCCACGTGCGTGCCGTGGTCCGACGACGTCGGTTGCCACGAGGCCGGCGTCAGGTCCGGAGCCCCGGTGACACAGCCCGCCGACGAGCGAGCGTCGACGGCCGCCTTGAGCGCCGGGTGCGTCGCCTCGATGCCCGAGTCGAGCACGCCGACGGTCACCGCGCGGCTGCCCTGGTAGATCTTGTTGGCCTCCGGCGCGTGGATCGCCTTCATGTCCCACTGCTGCGCGGACAGGTCACCGGCGGCGGCGACGGACCGCGTGTCCTCCAGCGTCCGCACCGCGCCCAGCGACCGGGCCGAGGCCGCGGCGCCCCGGGAGGCCACGTCCTTGGCGCCCGAGTAGGCCCGGTGGACGCCGATCTTCTGCTGGAAGTCCGCGGTGCGCGAGCTGGCGATCGCGACGCCGATCGGGGCGTAGTAGGCGACCTTCGTGCCGCACTTGGCCGCCAGTTCCCTGTCGACGTCCGACGCGCGGGTGCCCGGCTGGTACGTCACGACGTAGGTGTACGGCGTGCTCGTCGTGTCGCAGGCGGCCGGCGCGGCCTCCGCGGCCGGGGCCACCGCGAACAGGCCGCCTCCGACGGCCAGCGCGAGCGGGGCCGCCATTCGACGTAAACGGGACATTCCACCTCCAGGTTCGGTGGCGCCAACCTAAACCGGGCCGCCGGGCCGCGCCACCGACCAAGGAGGGGATTCAGGCGTCGACGCGCGAACTCGCGCGGACACCGCGCCAGCCGAGCACCCCGATGATCGTGCCGAGCACGAACGAAACGACGGTCAGCACGGCGTGCACCACGAAGTAGGCGGTGGGCGAGCCGTCGGGGGTCCAGGCCCGGTCGCTGTCCCACAGATTCTTGGCGAAGGTGATCCAGATGATCCACGACCACACACCGAAGGCCAGCAGGAACAGCGAGGTGCCGCGTGAAATGCGCATGCCCCAGTATGCGGCGGTGCTCGCGACGCTAGATTGCGTGGGTGCACTCCGTTGTTTCCCGGTCGCTCAAGGTCTTCACGACGACGCTCGCCGCCGCCCTCCTGGCCCTGAGCACGCCGGCGCTGGCGGCCGCGGCGCCGCAGCAGCAGGGCCAGTGCGCGAACCGCCAGGCTCCCCCGCCGCCGGTCGACACGTCGGAGAAGCCCGCGCCGGGCAAGCAGGTCCCGGCGCCGCTGGCCGTGCCCGCCGTCCCGGTCGGCGGCACCCGGCTGGCCGAGTGCGGCCTGATCACCCCGTCCGGCGCACTCAACCCGCCGGACGGCAACACCGCGGCGTCGTGGCTGGTGCAGGACCTGGACACCGGCGCGGTCGTCGCGGCGAAGGACCCGCACGCCCGGCAGCGGCCCGCGTCGCTGATCAAGACGCTGCTCGCGCTGGTCGTCGTCACCCAGCTGGACCCGCAGCAGACGCTCGTCGCGACGAAGGAGGACGCGGAGCAGGAGTGCACCTGCGTCGGCCTCGTCGCCGGCGGCCAGTACACCGTCGACCAGCTGCTGCACGGCCTGCTGATGCACTCGGGCAACGACGTCGCGCACGCGTTCGCCACGGCGCTCGGCGGGGTCGACGCCACGGTGGCGAAGATGAACGCGCTGGCCGCCAAGATCGGCGCGCTCGACACGCGGGCAGCGACGCCGTCGGGCCTGGACGGGCCGGGCATGTCGACCTCGGCCTACGACCTCAGCCTGATCTTCCACTACGCGATGAAGCAGCCGGAGTTCGCGAAGGTCGTCGCGACGAAGAACTTCGAGTTCCCGGCGGCCGGGGGCAAGCCGGCCATCCCGATCTTCAACGACAACAAGCTGCTCGGCGTCTACCCCGGCTTCCTCGGCGGCAAGACCGGCTTCACCGACGACGCCCGCCACACCTACGTCGGCGCGGCGCAGCGCAAGGGCAAGCGGCTCGCCGTCGTCATGCTGCGCGCCGAGCAGAAGCCGACCAGGGTGGTCGACCAGGCGGCGAAGCTGCTCGACTACGGCTTCGCGCTGGAGGACGACCGTGCCGCGCCGGTCGGCCAGATCACCTACCGGGCGCCGGCGGCCACGCCGGCGAACAGCGGTGACCCGTCCGAGCTCGCCGACGGCGGCACCGGCAACGGTACGTCCGCGGCCGCGCCGGCGGCCAAGGAGGACCCGTTCGGCGTCACCGGCTGGATCATCACGCTGGTGGTGTTCCTGATCATCGTCGGCGGGTTCGTGCTCGGGCACCAGCGCAAGCGGGCCGCGGGCTAGCGGAACCCGGGCCCCGGCTCCGGGGTCACGCGATCGGTGGTGATCGCGCCACCGCAGTGTCCACAAGCGACGTACGTCCCGGCGATCTCGCCGCAGTCGTGGTGCCGCAGCAGGATCGGCGGCCCCTCGGGTCTGGCGAGGTGCTTGTCGCCCCACTGCATGAGCGTGACGACGGCGCCGAAGAGCTCCCGCCCGGCGGCGGTCAGCACGTACTCGGGCACCGGGTCGACGCGTTCGAGCACGCCCGCGTCGACGAGGGTCTTCAGCCGCGCGGACAGGGTGGGGCGCGGGATCGACAGGTTGCGCGCGAACTCGCCGTAGCGGCGCACGCCGAAGAAGGTTTCCCGCAGGATCAGCAGGCTCCACCGCTCGCCGACCAGGTCGAGCGCCCGGCCGACCGAGTCCGCCGTGAACCGGTGGCCGAGGCCGGTCACAGCTGGTCCGTCCGGGCCTCGACGCCCAGCAGGAGCTTGCCGGACAGCTCGTGGCTGGCCGGGTTGACCTGGAAGTGGGCGGTCGCGGTGTGCGCGTCGCGGAACCGGCGCTGCAACGGCGAAGTCTCGTAGATCGCGGCACCGCCACCGAGGTCGTACATGCTTCCGGCGACCTTCGCGGCGGTGCGGGTCACGTGCGTGGCGGCCAGGCGGAGGCCCAGCTTGAGCGCGTCCGGCACCGGTTCGGTGCCCTGCGCGGCCTGCCAGGCGTCGTCGATGCTGCGGTAGAACAGAAGCCGCGCGGCACGCAGGGCCGCTTCGGCCTCCGCGACGGCGGCCTGGGTCGCCGGCCGCTCGGCCAGCGACCGGCTGGAGCCGAGCGGGGTGCGCGTCGAGGCGAGCTCGACGAGGTCGTCGATCGCGCCGCGCGCGTTGCCCAGCGCGGCGGCGGCGACCGACAGCGCGAAGAAACCGAAGAGCGGGAACCGGTGCAGCGCAACGGCTTCCGGCGGCGGCCCGGCCATCACCGAGAAGACGCGGTGGTCGGGCACGAACACGTCGTCGGCCACGCAGTCGTGGCTGCCGGTACCGCGCAGGCCGGTGGTGTGCCAGGTGTCCAGCACTTCGATGTCGGCCTTCGGCAACGCGGCGATGTGAAGCGCCTTCTCGTGCACGAACCCGGCGAAGAGCCAGTCCGCGTGCGGGATGCCGCTGCAGAACGCCCACCGCCCGGTCACGACGTAGCCGCCGTCGGCCCTCCGGCCGGTGCCGCGCGGCGCCCAGACCCCGGCGGCGATCGTCTTCGGGTCCCCGAAGACCTCCTCGGCGCACTTCCGCGGCGCGTAGGCCGAGAGCAGGCTGCTCGTGACGGCGATCGAGACGCACCAGCCGGCGGAAGCGTCCCCGCGCGCGACGGTTTCGGCGGTTTCGAGGCTGACGGCGGGCGGCGCTTCGGGGCCACCGAGGTAGCCGGGGACGCCGGTGCGGAACAGCTGGGCGTCGGTCAGCTTCGCGACCAGCTCCGGCGGCAACGCCCGTTCCCGCTCGGTGACGGGCGCGAGGGTCCTGGCGAGGTCGGCGCACTCGCGCGCGGCGTCCAGCAGCACGAAACCTCCCGGTTCAGATTTCTTACCGGTTCAGTTTCTTTACCGAGTTCCCCGGTGTCAAGACTTCCGGCGGCCACCCAGCCACGCGAGCAGCGCGCCGGCGCCGAAGGCGCCGGCGACGGCACCCAGGCCCGGCCCCCGCTGAACGGTGACGTGCTGCTCGAGCCGCACCGGCGGCGGGGGCGCGATGACCTTGCGCTCGTTCTCCTCGGCCGTCGCGGTCCACGCCGTGATGAGCAGGAGGAAGCGCGAGACGAGGTTCGCGAAGACGAGCAGACCGATGACCGGCCCGAAGAGCGCGGCCGACGGCGACTTCGTGACGCTGGCCAGGTAGATCGAGCCGACCTGCTGCAGGACGACGAACCCGACGGCGGCGACCACGGCCCCCTTGACGGCGCTGCGCAGCGCGACCTGTTCCCGGGGCAGGCGGGCGATCACCCAGACGAAGACGAGGGTGTTGGCGGCCAGGCCGAGCACGATGGTGGCTCCGCGGAGCAGGACGATGGCCCAGGTGGCGCGCTCGAGCCCGACCAGCTCGAGCAGGAACTGCCCGACCCCGCCGCCGACGGCGGTGAGCGCGAAGGAGACGACGAGGGCGACCCCGAGCCCGATCAGCGCGAGGAAGTCCTTGAGCGTCTGCTTGACGATCGGCTGCGGTTGTTTCTCCTGGCCCCACTGCGCGGTGAGCGCGTCCCGCAGGTTCGACATCCAGCCGATACCGGAGTAGAGCGCGATGAGCAGGCCGAAGATCCCGATCCCGCCGCCGGAGTCGAGCGCGCCCTTGACGATCCCGTTGACGAGGTCCTTGAGCCCCTCGGGGACCGAGTTGTCGATGCCGTCGGTGATCTTGTGGATGATCGTCTGGTCGTGGTTGACGACCAGCCCGACCACGGCGAAGGCAACCATGAACAGCGGGAAGACGGAGAGAACGCTGAAGTAGGTGATCGCGGCGGCGTAATGGTTGCCGTACCGCTCGGTGAAGGCGTCGTTGGCCCGGATGAGGTGATCGAGCCACGGGTACTTCCGCCGCAACCGCGGCAGGAGCTTTTCCTTCTCTTCTTCGTTCGCCACCGTGAAACGCTAACCACGGTGCGTGCACCCCGCAACGCGAGCGGCTCACGTGAGGGAGCCGCGTCACCGCACCGGCGGCAGGAACCCGATCCGCTGGTAGGTCTTCGCGAGCGTCTTCGACGCCACCTCGCGCGCGCGTTCGGCCCCCACGGCGAGCACCTTGTCCAGCTCCGCGACATCGTCCAAATAGGACTTCACCCGCTCCTGGACCGGCGTCACCCATTCGACGAAGACCTCACCGAGGTCCTTCTTCAGGTCGCCGTAGCCCTTGCCTTCGTAGGCCGCTTCGAGGTCCGGGATCGTGCGGTCGGTCAGGGCCGAGTAGATCGTCAGCAGGTTGGACACGCCGGCCTTGTTTTCGGTGTCGAACCTGACCTCGCGGCCGGTGTCGGTGACCGCCGAGCGGATCTTCTTCGCCGAGCGCTTCGGGTCCTCGAGCAGCTCGATGACCCCGTTGACGTTCGACGCCGACTTGCTCATCTTGGCCGTCGGTTCCTGCAGGTCGTAGATCTTCGCCGTGTCCTTGATGATGTACGGCTCCGGGACCACGAACGTCTTGCCCAGCCGGTTGTTGAAGCGCTGCGCGAGGTCGCGGGTCAGCTCCAGATGCTGGCGCTGGTCCTCGCCGACCGGGACGGCGTCCGCCCGGTACAGCAGGATGTCCGCCGCCTGCAGGACCGGGTAGGTGAACAGGCCGACGCTGGAGCGGTCGGAGCCCTGCTTCGCGGACTTGTCCTTGAACTGCGTCATCCGGCCGGCCTCGCCGAAGCCGGTCTGGCACTCCAGCACCCAGCTCAGCTGGGCGTGCTCCGGGACGTGGCTCTGCACGAACAGGGCGCTGCGCTGCGGATCGATGCCGATGGCGAGCAGCTGCGCGGCCGAAACGCGGGTGCGCTGCCGCAGCACCTTCGGGTCCTGCTCGACGGTGATCGCGTGCAGGTCGACCACGCTGTAGAACGTTTCGTGCGTGTCCTGCAGCTTCACCCACTGGCGCAGCGCGCCGAGGTAGTTGCCGAGGTGGAACGAGTCGGCGGTGGGCTGGATCCCGGACAGGACCCGCGGGCGGCGCTCTGCTGCGACGGTCTGCTCTTCGGACACGTCAGGATTCTTCCAGGCCGGGACGACCGGCGGGCGCCGAGGGCCCTCAGGCGTTCGGACGCGGCGTGAGGAACGGGCGCGTCGGCGTGCCGTCGGGGTCGGCGAGCACGGCTTCGGCCATCGCGGTGACCGGGCCCGGGAGCTCCACCACGACCGTGGTGGCCTCCGCGAGCGCCGCGGTGGCGGCCCGGGTCTTGCGGCGCTGGCGCAGCACGCCGAGCGTCATGCCGACGATGCCGAGCGCGACCGCGACCAGCCCGACGGGGCCGAGCACGCCGAAGGCCTCCACGTTGCTGTCGGCCTGCGCCGTGGTCGTGGTTGTCGTCGTGACGGCGGCGAACGCGCCGGCACCACCGGCCAGGAGCAGGCCGGCCGGGACGAGCGCGAGCACCACGGCCGCGCGGAGCCCGCGCAGGGTGGACCGCAACAGGGTTCGACCTGGGTTGCGCACCGCAGTGCCTCCCGCGAGTAACGCTCACCCATCCGAGTGAGGCGTTTGCGTGCTACTGGTCAGAAAACTACCGAGCGTGTCAAGACCTGCCGGTTCTGATCAACTCGATGCGAGGGTAGCGCTCATTCCGTAATACGCCGCGAGCGCCCCCAGGGTTCACTCCGGCCCCTCGAGTGGGTGACTTGCTACTACTTGGAGTAGAGCGAGCCCGGAGTGTGCACGATCGAGTGTCACCTGTTGTCCGCAATCTGCGCGCAAGCTGCGACATTCGACGGGTTCGATCGCGTTGTCCCGTTCCGGTGACCTCTCACCGGATCGTGAGTGGTCCACACCTAGTACGGCGACTCGCGGGTCAGCGGGGGAAGTCGATGTCGTAGGTCGCGGTGACCGGCGCGTGGTCGGACCATCGCTGGTCGTAGGCGGCGGCCCGCTCGACCACGACGTCGACGACCTTCTCGGCGAGCCCCGGCGTCGCGAGCTGGCAGTCGATGCGCCAGCCGGAGTCGTTGTCGAAGGCCTGGCCGCGGTAGGACCACCAGGTGTACGGGCCGGGACCTTCGGGGTCGAGCCGGCGCTGGACGTCGGTGTAGCCGGCCTCGGTGTAGACGCGGCCGAGCCAGGCGCGTTCTTCGGGCAGGAAGCCGGAGTTCTTGCGGTTGCCCCGCCAGTTCTTGAGATCGACGGTGTCGTAGGCGATGTTCCAGTCCCCGACGACCACGGCCTCCCGCCCGTCCGCGGCGGCCTTCGCCCGCAGTTCGACGAGGTAGGGCAGGAACGCGGCCATGAAGCGTTCTTTTTCGTCCTGCCGTTCGGTGCCGACGTCCCCGCTGGGCAGGTAGAGACTGGCGACCACGACGTTCGGCAGGTGCACCTCGAGGTACCGCCCGCTGTCTTCGAACTCGGGCTCGCCGAAGCCGACCCGAACCTCTTCGGGCTCGACCCGGCTGTAGACGGCAACGCCATTGCGCCCCTTCGCCGCCGACGGCGCGTGCACCGAGAACCACCCCTCGGGTTCGACGACGGAGGCGGGCAGCTGACTGGCTTCGGCCCGCACCTCCTGGCAGGCGACCACATCGGCCTTCGTGGCGGCGAGCCACTCGACGAACCCTTTTTTGGCGGCGGCGCGGAGGCCGTTGACGTTCACGGTGGAGACGGTCAGCACGCAGTGCACGCTACCGGCCACGACGGCGTGGCCGGGGTGTCGGGGCTGGTTGGGGCCGGTGGGGCAGGGGTGCGGCGGCGATAGCCACGGCGCGTTGGCGCGCCGCGGTCACCGCCCGGCAGCGGCGATAGCCGAGGCGGGTTGACGCGCCGCGGTCACCGCCCGGTTGCACCGGAGGGCTCGGCGGTGACGAGCCGGGTTGCCGCCTCCCCGGGCGGCGTGGCGGTCGCGGGGTGGGAAATCGGGCGCGGGAAGCCGGGGGCGCTCTGCCAGACTGCCGCGCATGGGCGAACCCGGGAGCCGGTTGGTCGTGCTGGGCAGTTGTGGTGCGTGGCCGGAGCCCGGTCGCTCCTGTGCCGGGTTCCTGCTTGCGCACAACGGCTTCCGCGTGGTGCTCGACCTCGGCTACGGCACTGCGCCGCGCCTGTTCGCGCATTGCCGCGACGGGCTGCCCGACGCGGTCGTCGTGACGCACGAGCACCCCGACCACTGCGCCGACGTGAGCGCGCTGGGGCGGGCGTGGCACTACACCGTCCAGACCGGCGCGCCTTCCGCGCGGCTGCCGCTGCACTGCACGCCCGGCACGGTCCGCCGGCTCGAGGCGATGGAGCCCCGGCCGCACCCGACGACGCTGTTCGACGTGCACGACCTCGCCGAGCCGGCCGAGGTCGGGCCGTTCCGGTTGACGCCGTACCCGCTGCCGCACCACCAGCCGAACTTCGGGGTGCGCCTCACGGCGCCCGGGCTGACGGTGGCGTACACGGGCGACACGGGACCGTCGCCGGAGCTCGCCCGGCTCGGCCGCGACGCCGACCTGTTCATCTGCGACGCCACCCTCCGCACCCCACCGCCGGAGGGAGAGCCTCGCTATCTGATGACGGCCGCGGAGGCGGGCCACTGGGCGGAGAAGGCCGGCTCCTGCTCACCCACTTCTGGCCCGGCACCGACCGCGCCGCGGCCGCCGACGAAGCCCGCGCCGACTTCGGTGGCGAGGTACTGGTGGCCGAAGAGGACCTCGCGATCGCGCTCTGATCCCCGCCAGAGCGCAAGACGCGGCCGCCCCTCGCTGCAGCACCCCGGCACCGGCCGCGCCGCAGCATCCGGCACCGACCGCGCCACGGCCACCGAGAGGGCTCACCCAGCCCCGGCACCGCAGACACCCGACCCACCCGCGCCGCAGCATCCGGCACCGGCCGCGCCGCAGCCGCCGAGAGGGCTCACCCAGCCTCCACACCGCAGGCACCCGGCCCACCGGCACCGCAGGCACCCGCGCCGCAGCACCCGGCACCGGGCACGCCACGGCCACCGAGAGGGCTCCCCCAGCCCCGGCACCGCAGACACCCGACCCACCCACACCGCAGCATCCGGCAC
>JARAWT010000009.1:0-187070 GCA_033793495.1 Streptomyces sp. MN03-5084-2B
AGATGAGGCTGCCGTCGAGGATCACGTGGGTGTCACCCCGGGCGTGCCGCTCGCGCAGGACGTGGTGCAGGTCAGGGGCCTGGGCGGCCAGGGCGGTGACCGCTTCGTGCAGGTAGCGGTAGGCAGTGGCGATGCTGATGCGGTGGTCGGTGGCCAGCCGGTGGACGGGGGTGGCGTCGCGGAACCAGCGCAGCACCAGCACCGCCTGCCAGTACGGGGTCAACGCCCGCCGGGCCCGGCGGGTACCGCGGCGTCGGCGTTCGGCCTGCAGGAGACGGGCGACGAACCAGACCAGCTCGCGCGCCACATCGAGCGTGGCACCATAATTGATCACGTGGGGCCCCGGGAACCTCGGACTTGATCTTCGCAAATCCAGTCCTACCAGGGGCCCCACACCTCATCCACCCACCACACCGCTACTGAGAAAACCTCAATGTGGCCTTCGGTGCGTTCAACGCACCGAAGGCCACCTTGGGTGCGTTGAACGCAACCAAGGCCACATTGGGGCGCTCGGGGTCAGGACAAAGCTGCGTGCGTTGCCGCCAGTGCGTCCACCAGGATGTCCAAGCCCTCCTGAGCCTCGTCCGCCGTCAGGGTCATCGGCGGTCCCAGGCGCAGCACGTTGCCGTGCAGGCCGCCCTTGCCGATCAGCAGTCCGCGCTTCTTCGTCTCCTCCAGCATCCGGGCGGCGGCCGGGACGTTCGGCTCGGTCGTGCCCGGCTTGATCAGCTCGACCCCGATCATCAGGCCCTTGCCGCGGACCTCGGCCACCAGCGGTGAGCCGGCCGCCCGGAGGCCGGACAACAGCTGGGCGCCGCGGGCCGCGCAGTTGGCCTGCAGGTCGTGGTCCTTGATGTAGTCCAGGACCGCCGTCGCGCCCGCCATCGACACCGGGTTGCCGCCGAACGTCGAGAACGACTGGGCCTGGAAGCAGTCCAGGACGTCGCCGCGGGCCACCACGCCGCCCACCGCGAGGCCGTTGCCCAGCCCCTTGGCGAACGTCATCATGTCCGGCGTCACGCCGTGCGCCTCGATGCCCCAGAAGTGCTCGCCCGTGCGGCCCCAGCCCGTCTGGACCTCGTCCGAGATGAACAGGACCCCATAGGAATCGAGCACCTCCTTCATCGCCCGGAACAGGCCGTCCGGCGGGAGGCTGAACCCGCCGACGCCCTGGATCGGCTCGGCGATCAGGCACGCCACGTCGCCCGCCGTCGCCGTGTCGAGGACGTCGACCAGGTCCGCGACGCACGCGTCGATGTAGTCCGCGTCCGACATGTCGCGGAAGGGGCTCCGGTACCGGTAGCCGCCGTGGACGTAGTTGACCTTGACCGGGCTCAGGGCCGACGCCGACCACCCTCGGTTGCCCGTGATCGCGACCGTGCCGAACGAGCGCCCGTGGTAGCTGTTCCGCATCGCCAGCACCTGGTTGCTGCGGCGGTACTGCGTCGCCAGCATCAGCGCCGTGTCGTTGGCCTCGCTGCCCGAGTTCGTGAAGAACACCTTGGCGTCCGGGATGTTCGACAGTTTCGCGATCCGCTCGGCCAGCTCGACCTGGGACCTGATCAGGTACAACGTCGAGGTGTGCAGGATGCCCGTGTCGAGCTGCTTGCGGACCGCGTCGCCGATCTCGGCGACGTCGTAGCCCATCGAGTTGGTCAGCACCCCCGCGAAGAAGTCCAGGTACGTGCGGCCCTGGGAATCGGTCATCCGGCGGTCGTGCGCGTGCACGATCTCGATCGGCTCCTCGTAGAGCAGCGACATCCACGACGGCATGACTGCGCGGTGCCGGGCGAGCAGCTCATCGGTCATCGAACGCCTCCTCGGGGTCTCAAGCGAGTATGAGGAGGCCGTGAACAGCGCTTCAACGATCAGACTGTCGGGATAACCCAGTAGGGACGCACAGTCTGTACGGACTACCCTCTGACCCGTGATTGACCCCAGGACTCTGCGCGATGACCCGGAAGCCGTGCGCGCGTCGCAGCGCGCCCGTGGCGAAGACGAGGGAGTGGTCGACAAGCTGCTCTCCCTCGACACCCGGCGCCGGTCTTCGATCGCGGCCGCCGACAAGCTGCGCAACGAGCAGAAGCTCCTGGGCAAGCAGATCCCGAAGGCGCCGCCGGAGGAGAAACAGCAGCTCCTGGCCACCGCCAAGGAGCTCGCCGCCCAGGTCAAGGCGGCCGAGGTGGAGCAGAACACCGCGTCGGAGGAGTTCGACACGCTCTTCCGGACCGTGCCGAACCTCGTGCACCCGGACGCGCCCGTCGGCGGCGAGGACGACTTCACCGTCGTCAAGCACGTCGGCGAGCCGACCGAACTCGGCTTCACCCCCAAGGACCACCTCGAACTGCTCGAAGGCCTCGGCGGCGTGGACATGGAACGCGGCGCGAAGGTCTCGGGCTCGCGGTTCTACTTCCTCACCGGCGTAGGCGCGCAGCTGCAGCTCGGCCTGCTCAACATGGCCATCGCGCAGGCGCTCGAGAACGGCTTCACGCCGATGATCACGCCGTCGCTGGTCCGCCCCGAGGTCATGGCGGGCACCGGCTTCCTCGGCTCGCACTCGAGCGAGATCTACCACCTCGAGGAAGACGACCTGTACCTCGTCGGGACGTCGGAAGTGCCGCTGGCCGGCTTCCACTCGGACGAGATCCTCGACCTGACCGACGCGAAGCGCTACGCGGGCTGGTCGTCCTGCTACCGCCGCGAGGCAGGCTCTTACGGCAGGGACACCCGCGGCATCATCCGCGTCCACCAGTTCGACAAGGTGGAGATGTTCGTCTACGCCAAGCCGGAAGACGCCGAGGCGGAGCACGCCCGGCTGCTCGGCTGGGAAGAGGAGATGCTCGCGAAGATCGAGGTGCCCTACCGGGTGATCGACACCGCGACCGGCGACCTCGGCACGTCCGCGCACCGCAAGTTCGACTGCGAGGCGTGGATCCCGACCCAGGAGACCTACCGCGAGCTGACCTCGACGTCGAACTGCACGACGTTCCAGGCCCGCCGCCTGTCGATCCGCTACCGCGACGAGAACGGCAAGCCGCAGGTCGCCGCGACGCTCAACGGCACCCTGGCCACCACCCGCTGGATCGTCGCGATCGTCGAAAACCACCAGCAGGAGGACGGCTCGGTCCGCGTGCCGGAGGCGCTGCGCCCGTTCGTCGGCGGCAAGGAAGTCCTCACCCCGCGCTGATTCGGGCATTGCCGGGTGCGCGTCCGTTCGGCCCAGTAAGGTCCGGGCCGAACGGGAGGACACATGCGCATGAGGTGGCAGGTCGCGGCGGCGCTGGCAGCCGTGACGGTGGTGACCGGCTGCACGGTGACGGTCGGCGGCTCGGCGTCGCCGGTGCCCGGCCAGGGCCCGGTCGTCAAGGCCGTCGACGCCTGCGCGCTGCTCGACGAAGCCCAGGTCGACGCTCTCGGCTACAAGTCACCGGGGAAGCCGGTCAAGGAGAACAAGGACCGGCTCCAGCCGCCGATGTGCCTGTGGAACTCGAAGGACGACGTCGAGCCGCTGGCCATCCTGAGCGTCGGCCTCGCCACGGACATGGACTTCAACGAGTACATCGCCGGCGCGGTCAAGAAGTCCGAGCCGCAGCAGATCAGCGGGCTGAGCTGGACGCAGTACGCCTCGATCCTGCCCGACGACTGCACGTTCTACGCTCTGCTCGGCGCCAAGTCGTTCGCCTACGTCGGCGTCTCGGCGGGCAAGCTCGACCGGTCGTGCGAACTGGCGAAGCTCGCGATCCCGCAGGCCGCCGCGCACCTGCCGGGCGGCCAGGACGCGCCGCCGGTCACGCCGTCGACGTCGGCGAAGCCCGAGCCGGGCGGCCCGCTGCTGTCGGCGGACCCGTGCGCCATGCTGAAGCCGGACCAGGTGGCCCAGCTGCCGAACATCTCGCCGGACGGGAAGAAGGACAACTCGTCCACGGTGCCGAACGCGTCGTTCTGCCTCTGGGACGACACCGACGGCGACGGCGGCCAGAAGGCGTTCGAGGTCTGGTTCGGCCCCAGCACGCCGGTCGGGGAGTGGCCGGGCGCGAAGGGCGTCGCCCCGACCGAAACCGTCGACGTCGGCGGCCGGAAGTGGGGCCTGTTCCCGAACATGGGTGGCCTGCGGGTGACCTGCGGCGCGACCCTGGCGATCACCGACACGTCGTCCGTGCAGGTGGTCAGCGGGTTCGTCGGCGACGACACGAAGACCTGTGACGTCGTGAAGCAGGGCCTGCCGCTGGTGACCGCGAACCTGCCGGGCTAGCTCTCCGAAGACACCTGGTCCGCGATGTGGCGCGCGATCTCCAGCGCGCTCGTCGCGGCCGGCGACGGCGCGTTCAGGACGTGCACCTGGTCGCGCGTGGTCTCGATGAGGAAGTCGTCGACGAGCGAGCCGTCGCGGCGCATCGCCTGGGCGCGCACGCCGGAGCCGTGGCGGACGATGTCGTCCTCGGTGACGGCCGGGACGAGCCGCGCGAGGCTGGCGGCGAACCGCTTTTTCGAGAACGAGCGGCGGACCTCGTCGAGCCCGGTCGGGAACGCGTACTTCTTCGCGAGCCGCCAGGCACCGGGGAAGGCCGCGACCTCGGCGACGTCCTTCGGGGAGAAGTCGCGCCAGCGGTAGCCCTCGCGGCGCAGCGCGAGGACGGCGTTCGGGCCGGCGTGCACGCTGCCGTCGAGCATGCGCGTGAGGTGCACGCCGAGGAACGGCAGCGTCGGGTCCGGCACGGGGTAGATCAGGCCCTTGACCAGGTGCCGCCGGTCCGGCTTGAGCTCGTAGTACTCGCCGCGGAACGGCACGATCTTCGCCGACGGCGTCAGCCCGGCCAGCCGCGCGACGCGGTCGGAGTGCAGGCCGGCGCAGTTCACCAGGGCGTCGGCCTGGACGACGTCGTCGCCGGTCGCGACCTCGACCCCGCCGTTGCTCCCGGCCCGGATGGCCAGGGCGGGCGAGTTCAGCCGCAGGTCGACGCCGGCTTCGTCGAGCAGCCGGACGAGCGCGTGGCAGACGGCCGGGAAGTCGATGATCCCGGTGGATTCGACGCGCAACGCGGCGACGCAGGCGACCTCGGGCTCGTACTCCCGCGCTTCGGCGGGCGAAATCTGCTTGGCCGGGACGCCGTTGGCCTCGGCGCGTTCGGCGAGGGTGTTCAGCGCGGGGATCTCACGCTCGTCGGTGGCGACGACCAGCTTCCCGCACACCTCGACGGGCACGCCGTACTGCCGCGCGAAGTCCACGATGGACCGGTTGCCGGCGACGGACATCCGCGCCTTGAAGGAACCGGGCTTGTAGTAGAGCCCGGCGTGCACGACGTTCGAGTTGTGCCCGGTCTGGTGGGCCGCCCAGCGGGATTCCTTTTCCAGGACGGTGACGTCCAGCCCGCGCCTGGTCAGCTCCCAGGCCACGGCCAGACCGACGATCCCGCCCCCGACGACTACCACGTTACGCACGGTCAATGAGGCTACGCGAGTCTCACCAGGTGGTTAAGGAAGGCCCGCCAGGCGGGGGCGGGGTGCTGCCGGACGGGCAGAGCGGGGTCCTTCGAGTCCCGGAAGTGTCCTCCGCGAGCCGGGCGATGAGGCTCGTTACGTGTCCGAACTCGTGGACATCTCTCCCTCGATCGAGTGCTCCAGTGCCTTCTGCGCACTCATCCCCAGCCCCGTCCGGTAGGCGCGCTCGAACCCGTCGACCCCCATCGACTCCGCCAGCCGCTCCCGGACCGTGGACACGTCCGGGCCGCTGATCTCCGTCCCCCGCACCGCGGCCGCCGCGCCCAGGAGCACCGCCGCCTGCGATGCCTCCGCCGCTCCCGCCAGGCCCTCCAACGCCGACGCCACCACGTCGCTCGCGTTCCACTGCCGTCCGATCAGCAATGCCGAGCGGTGCAACGAAACTGCCGAAGACCGGTCGCCCTCCGCCACCGCGAGCCAGCCCAGGGAAACCAGCGCCGTCGCCCGGACCGTCTCCGCCGCGAACGAACCTCCCGCGCACTCCGCCAGCGCGCGCTCGCACAGCTGCCGCGCCGCCGCCAAGTCCCCCGACAGCCGGGCCAGGTTCGCCAAGCCGACGTACGCCGCCGCGCGGGATTCCGGCATTCCCGACCGGCGGGCCGTGGCCGCCGCCAGCTCGTAGTCGGCGCGGGCTCGGGCGTGGTCTCCCGACAGCAGGTGTGTCCACGCCCGTCGGCAGATCAGGTCCGCCACGTCGTCCGTCGCGCCGATCTCGTGCATCAGCCCCAGTGCTTCGTCCATCAGCGGCAACGCGGCCGCGTACTCACCTCGCCAGGTCAGCAGCTGCGACAAGTGATCGAGCGCCATCGACAGGCCCCATCGCTCGCCCAGCGCGCGGAACTGCGCCGCACCCTCGCTCAGCCCTTCCTCCGCTCCCGCCAGGTCACCCGACATCATCGCCCGCAGGCCCATGCCCATCGGCAGCAGCGCCCAGCCCCACGCGTCGCCGGCGGCCAGCAGGCTCTTGCCGCGGCCGAGCAGCTCGGCGTCGTCGCCCGGCGGGCCGACCACCACCCCCAGCAGCATCACGAGCATCGGGTTCCGGGGTGCCCAGTCCTCGTCCGTCGCGTACCGGCGGACCAACGGCAGGTACTGCTCCAGGGACTCGTGCCGCTGCCCGGCCAGCGCGCCGAGCACGCACACCAGGAACTCCTCGACGTACTCCTCGCGCAGCTCTGGCGAGCACCGCGACACCACGGCCAGCGACAGCCCGGCGCCCTCGAACCGCCGTCCGCGCATCCACCAGTACATCGCCAGCAGCGGGACCAGCCGCAGCGCCAGCACGACGTCGTGCTCGGTCGACCAGCGCAGGGCGGCCAGGACGTTGTCGTAGTCGGCGTCGATCCGGGCCAGCCAGTCCAGCTGGTCCGCGGTGCGCAGCTTCGGGTCCGCTTCGGCCGCGAACCGCAGGAAGTACTCGGCGTGCGCGCGGTGGCACGTCTCCGCTTCGCCCGCCTCCGCCAGCTTCTCGCCGCCGAACGCGCGGATCGTCTCCAGCATCCGGAACCGGCCCCCGACGGCTTCCACCAGGGACTTGTCGGCCAGCTCCGGCAGCAGGTCGGCGTCCGCGCCGCACACCTCGGCGGCGGCCGCGGCGGTCGCGCCGCCGGAGAACACCGCGAGTCTCCTGGCCAGCGAGCGTTCTTCGTCGGTCAGCAGGTCCCAGCTCCACTCGACGACGCCGCGCAGCGAGCGGTGCCTCTCCTCGGCCGTCCGGCTGCCCCGGGCCAGTAGCCGGAACCGGTCGTCGAGCCGGGCCGCGATCTCGCCCAGCGACAGCGTCCGGACGCGGGCCGCCGCCAGCTCCAAGGCCAGCGGCAGGCCGTCGAGGGCCGCGCAGACGTGCTGGACGTCGCCGATCGTCGACTCGTCGAGCGCGAACGCGGGATCGCTCGCCGCCGCGCGGTCGGCGAACAGCCGGACGGCCGGGAAGGCCCGGGCCTGCGAAGCGGCCGTCCCGGGCGGCGGGACGGCCAGCCGCGGCACCGGCGCCAGCTGCTCGCCGGTGATGCCGAGCGGTTCGCGGCTGGTGGCCAGCACCCGCAGCCCGGGACAGGCGGCGAGCAGGCGCGCGGCCAGCCGGGCCGCCACGTCGACGACGTGCTCGCAGTTGTCGAGCACCAGCAGCACCGGTCGGTCGCGCAGCGCCGAGACCAGCCGCTCGACCGGGTCCTGCGGGCCGCCGCGCGCGCTTTCGCGCAGGCCGAGCGCGGCCAGCACCGCACCGGCGACGTCGCCGCCGCCGTGCGGGGCGAGCTCGACGAACGCCACCGGCCCGGTCTGGGCCGCGGCCGCCTCGACCGCCAGCCGCGTCTTGCCGGTGCCACCCGGCCCGGTGAGCGTCACGAGCCGGGCGCGCGCCAGCAGCTCCGCCACCTGCCGCAGCTCGGCGTCGCGGCCGACGAAGGTGCTCAGCTGCGCGGGCAACGCCGGGAGGACCGGCTTCTCGGTTTCGCCGCGAAGCACCGCGAGGTGCGCTTCGGCGAGTTCCGGGCCCGGGTCGGCGCCCAGCTCCTCGGCCAGGGTGCGGCGGGCGTCCTCGAACGCGGCGAGCGCGTCGGCCGGCCGTCCGGCGGCGGCCAGCGCGCGGACGAGCTGGGCCTGCGGCCGTTCTCGCAGCGGCTGCCCGGCGACGGTCTCCCGCAGGCCGGCGAGAACGTCTTCGGCCTGCCCGAGCGCCAGCCGGGCCTCGGCGTGGTCGTCCACGGCGTCCGCCCGCAGCTCCTCGAGCCGCGTGGCCTGCGCGGCGGCGAACGGCGCGTCCGCCAGGTCGGTGAAGGCGGCTCCGCGCCACAACGCGAGTGCTTCACCCAGGACCGTCGCGGCCTGCGCGTGCTCGCCGTTCTTCAGCAGCCCGCGGCCTTCGCGCGTGAGACGTTCGAAGCAGTGAACGTCCACTTCGTCCGGTTCGACGGCCAGCCGGTACCCGGCCGCGGTGAACTCGACCGGCGCGAGGTCCTTCAGCGCCGTCCGCAGGCGGGACACCTGGGACTGGAGGGCGTTCGCGGCGCCGTCCGGCGGGTGCTCGCCGTACATGCCGTCGATCAGCCGCTCGGCGGGGACGAACCGCCCGGCGTCGAGCGCCAGCAGTGCCAGCAACGTCCGCGACCGCGGGCCGCCCACCGCCACCTGCGTGCCGTCCGGGCGCCACGCGGCGACGGCCCCCAGCACCCCGAATCGCATGGACCCCAGCGTAAGACGTTCCCGACCTGCGGCGGACGTCACTCCAAACGGGAGTTCGGCGTGGTCCTGTGAATCACCTGAGCGTGCGTATATACACTTCGCCAGGTCCCCACGCAATGGGAGAGGTATGTCGTCCGACAGCATTGCCCTAGGTCAACCCACCGTGGGCGAAGAGGAGCTCGCTGCCGTCGCGGAGGTCTTCCGCTCCGGCTGGCTGGCCGGTGCCGGACCGGCGTGCCGCCGCTTCGAGGAGCGGTTCGCCCAGGTCACCGGCACGGCGCACGCGTTGACGACCGCGAACTGCGGCTCGGCGCTGTTCCTCGGGCTCAAGGTCCTCGGCGTGCAGCCGGGCGACGAGGTGATCGTCGGCGACTACACCTTTCCGGCGACCGGCCACGCCGTCGTCCAAGCGGGCGCGAAACCGGTGTTCGCCGACATCCGCCCGGACGTCTTCAGCGCGGACCCGGCACACGTCGAAGCCCTGGTCACGCCGAAGACGGTCGGCATCCTCGCCGTCGACGTCGCCGGCCAGCCCGGTGACTTCGACGAGTACCGCGCGATCGCCGACAAGCACGGCCTCTGGCTCTTCGAAGACGCCGCCTGCGCCGCGGGGGCGACGTACAAGACGCGCCCGGCCGGCAGCCTCGCCGACCTCGCCGCGTTCTCCTTCCACGGCCGCAAGGGCATCACCGCGGGCGAGGGCGGCGCGCTGGTCTCCGACCGCGAGGACCTCATCGCGCACGCCCGCAAGCTGCACACCTACGGCATCGAGCCGGCCATCAGCCGCGAAGGCTCGGACACGCTGCCCATCCCGGAATTCCACGAGCTCGGCTACAACTTCCGCCTGTCGGACGTCCAGGCCGCGATCATGAACGTCCAGCTCGACCGCCTCCCCGACCTCCTCGCCGCCCGCCGCTCGGTCGCGAAGCGCTACCACGAGGCTTTTGCCGACGTAACGGCGCTGACCGTGCCGGTCGAGCTGCCCGACCGCGAGCACCCGTGGCAGGCCTACCTGCTCACGGTCGCGCCCGAGGTCAGCCGCGACACCCTGGCGCTGCGGATCCGCTCCCAGGGCGTCCAGTGCAACTTCGGCACGTACGCGTCGCACCTGCAGCCGATCTACGGGCCTCAGGCCCCGCTGCCCGTCTCGGCCGACGCGTTCGCGCGTCAGCTCGCCATCCCGATGCACGCCAACCTCACCGACGCCGAAGTCACCCGCGTCGCCGAAGTCGTGCGCGAAGCCGTGCAGTCCCTGTCCTGAAGCCGCCGACCGAGGAGAAATTGGTGTCCGACAAGAAGGTGCTCTTCACCGGGGGCGGTGGCTTCATCGCCGCGCACGTGATCCCGCTGCTGCTCGAGGGCGGCTACACGGTCCGGATCTTCGACAACATGACCCGCGGCGACCGCGCCCGCGTCAACGAGTTCGTCGCCACCGGCCAGGTCGAGCTGGTCGAGAAGGACGTCCGGTACGGCGGCGCGGTGCGCGAGGCGATGCGGGGCTGCACGCACGTCATCCACTTCGCGACGGTGTCGATCAACAAGTCGATCGCCGACCCGCACGAGTCGATCGACATCAACATGATCGGCAACCACAACGTGTTCGCCGCGGCCGCCGACGAGGGCGTCGAGCGGCTGGTGTTCGCCTCGACCGCGTCGGTCTACGGCGACCCGAAGCGGCTGCCGATGCACGAGGACGACGAGCTCAAGCCGCTCACGCCGTACTGCATCTCCAAGCGCGCGGGCGAGGACCTGCTGGGCTTCTACGAGCGCCAGAAGGGCCTGTCCTGGAACGCGCTGCGGTTCTTCAACGTGTACGGCCCCGGCCAGAAGATCGAGGCCTACTACACGTCGGTGATCAACCACTTCATCCAGCGCCTGCGCGCCGGCCAGCCGCCGATCATCGACGGCCGCGGCGACCAGTCGATGGACTTCGTGCACGTCACCGACCTCGCGCGGGCCGTCGTCGCGGCGCTGGAGTCGGAGCAGGCCAACGTGCCGATCAACATCGGCACCGGCATCGACACGTCGATCGCGGCGCTGGCCAAGATCCTCATCGAGGCCGTCGGCGTCGACGTCGAACCGCTGTTCAACGAGCGTGACGTGCTGGTCTCGCGGCGCGCCGCCGACATCGGCCGGGCGCGGGACGTGCTGGGCTGGGAGCCGCGGATCACCGTCGAAGACGGCATGCGGGATCTGGTCAAGGAAAGCGAGTGAGCACCGCCGACGTGCTCTTTCCCGCGGAGGCGGCATGAACTCGGTCGCGGGGCCTGCCCAAGGACGTGCGATGCGCATCGCGGTGGTGAACAACTTCTTCCCGCCGCGGGTGGGCGGCAGCGCGCACATGGCGGCGTCGCTGGCGGCGCAGTTCGCCGCGGCGGGGCACGAGGTCCTCGCGATCACGGCCGAGTACGCCGAGGCCCCGGCCGAGGAGGAGCGCGACGGCTACCGCGTCGTGCGGCTCCCCGCGGTGAAGATGCCGCAGATCGGCCTGTCGATCGACTTCGACATGAGCTTCGCGTCGCTGCGGCCGGGCAACTGGCGGCGGCTGTGGAAGCTCCTGGACGAGTTCAAGCCGGACGCGATCCACCTGCACGGCCAGTTCTTCGACCTGTCCTGGCTGGCCGGCATCTGGGCGCGGCGCCACGACGTGCCGACGCTGCTGACCATCCACACCCTGCTGATCAGCGACAACAAGCTGTACGGCGCCGTGTTCCGGCTGCTCGACGCGGTGCTCGTGCGGCCGATCCTCGCGTACCTGAAGCCGAAGTACGTCATCCTCGACAAGCTGGGCGTCGACTACTGCGTCGTCCGCTACGGCACGAGCGACGCGAACTCGGAGTACTTCCCGATCGCCGTCGACACCGGCCACTTCGCGAAGCCGGTGACGAAGGACGTCCGCGCGGAGCACGGGATCGGTGACGCGCCGCTGATCGTGTCGCTCGGCCACGTCATCCCGCTGCGCAACCGGCTGCCGCTGATCGAAGCCCTGCCGTCCATTTTGGACAAACACCCCGGGGTCCGGGTGGTCGTCGTCGGCCGCGTGTACCACGACGCGTTCCTGAAGCGGGCCGCGGAGCTGGGTGTTTCGGACGCGCTGGTCGTCACGGGCGCGGTGCCGAAGGAGGACGTCCCGGCGTACTTCGCGGCGGCGGACATCGTCACGCACGACCTCAACGGCGGCTGCGGCACGGCGTCCCTGGAGGCGATGCTCTCCGGCACGGCGACGATCGCGTCGGTGACCGAGGACAACTATCCCGGCATCGAACTGCGCAACGGCGAGAACGTGCTGCTGGTGCGCCCGGACGACGCGGAAGCCGTGGCGCGCACGGTGATCGAGCTGCTCGACGACCCGGAACGCCGGGCCCTGATCGCGCAGCGGGAGAGCGAGATGGTGCGGTCGAACTTCGGCCTCGACGTCGTCGCGGAGGAACACCTTCGCACCTTTGAAAAGCTGGTGTCGGAAGCCGATGTTCTTCGATGACGAGCGCAGCCACCGGCTGCGCCCGCAGATCCTGACCGAACTCGTTTCGCAGTACATGAACGACGCCGAGCGAGCGGCTTTCTACGGGCTGCCCTCGACGTGCCGCGTGCGCGAGCGCGTGAAGATCGTCAGCCCGGAAAACCTCAAGATGGGCGACCACTGCTGGATCGGCGAGGGCGCGGCGCTGGACGCGAGCGGCGGCCTGGAGATCGGCGAGCACACCAGCATCGGCCTGAACACGCTGATCTTCACGCACTCGAGCTGGCTGGCGAACATGACGCTGCAGAACCACTCGGGCAGCGACCTGATCGAGCGCAAGCCGGTCAAGATCGGCAAGGGCTGCTTCATCGGCGGCCTGGTCGTGATCATGGCGGGCGTGACGATCGGCGACTTCGCCACGGTGCAGCCGAACTCGGTGGTGGCGAAGGACGTCCCGCCGCGGACGCTGGTGGCGGGCAACCCGGCCCGGGTGTTCCAGCGGTACGACGAGGAGTACATCCAGTCCGAAGTGGACCGGGTGCGGGCGGAGAACGCGCGGCGCCGGGAGATCGCGGAGGAGCGCGGCCAGGCTCCCGGCTGGGGTGCGCCGGCGGGTGACTTTTCGGAGTAGCCGCGCCGGCAGTGGTGGGAAAGCTGGATGACGGCGGTACCGGCGCCGAACGCCGGTACCGCCGTCGTGAAACCGCCCGATCCTCCCGGCGGCGAAGTCCTGCGCACGGAGCCGCACGGTCCGCACGCAGCACACAATCTAGTACTCAGTGACCGAGCGCGAGATATCGGTTACGCAACGTTTCAGCCGTGGCCGACGCCCGAGTTTCCGGCCGGGAGTTCGACGCCCGCCGCGTCGAAGGCCTGGAGGTTCTCCGGGTCGGCCGCGCCCGGCGCGAACCAGAACACCACCACGTTCGGGTCTTCGCTCCAGCGGGCCTGGCGCGCGACCTCGGTCGTGCCCCCGATGCGGCCGGTGACCTTCGCCGCCGGGCCGTAGTAGTAGCCGAACGTCGGGACCTGGTGGCCGCCGACGCCGATGCCGCCGACCACCGCGTGGAAGCCCGGTGCCTTGTCCGAACCCGACGTCTCGTTCGTCGCCACCAGGGCGGTCAGGCACCCCCGCGCGTCGCGCGCGCCGGCCTTGATGCCGAACGTCGTCTCCGGGAGCTGCGGGATCTGCACCGATACGCCGTAGAACACCAGGTCGCCGTAGCCCGACGGGATGACGTCGCCCAGGACCGGTGTCGTGGCGACGGCGGACAGCGGGGCCGCGACAGCCGTCGCCGGGACGGTGGACAGCAGCATCGCCGCGGCCACCGTCGCGGCCGCCAGAATGCGCTTGCTCATGGGCTTTCTCCCTCAGTCGGCTCCCCGGCCCGGCCGGGGAGCAAGATCGTCCACCCCCAGTACGCGCGTAACCTCGAAAAGGTTGAGAAGCAACCTTCCGGCGCTCCGGCCGTCGCTGGGAAGGACGAAACGAGGTGACGCATGGCGCGTGGCGACGAGGAGTTCGCGGAGTTCGTCCGCGCGTCGTCGGCCCGGCTCACGCACGCCGCGTTCCTGCTCACCGGTGACCGCCACCAGGCGGAGGACGCCGCGCAGACCGCCTTCACCCGCACCTACGCCGCCTGGTCGCGGGTCCGGCACAAGGACGCCTACGGCTACGCCCGCACCGTGCTGGTGAACCACGTCATCGACGGCTGGCGGCGCCCGATCCGCGAGTACGCCACCGAAGCCATGCCCGAGCGGCAGGACCGCCTCGACGTCGACAAGGCCGTCACCCAGCGCGCGTGGCTCACCGAGGTGCTCCGGACGCTGACCGACCGCGAACGCGCTGTCGTCGTGCTGCGGCACTTCTTCGACCTGCCGGAAGCCGACGTGGCCCGTGAGCTCGGCGTTTCCCTGGGTACCGTGAAGAGCACGAATTCGCGGGCACTGGCCAAGCTGCGGGTCGAGGCGGACCCGGAGGACACGCTGATCGGGAGGAGCGGGCGGTGAACGAGCTCGACGACTTCCGCGCCGCCCTCCGGCAGCCGCCCGAGGAGCCCTTCGCCGAACCCGACCTGGCCCGGATCATGGCCGACGGCACGCGCCTGCGCCGTCGCCGCCGCGTGCTGACCGGCACCGCGGGGGTCGCCGCCGCGGCCGCCGTCGTGCTCGTCATGGTGTTCGCCATCCAGCTGCGGCAGCCGGCGCCCGCACCGGTCGCGCGGCCGCCGTCACCGGCGCCGGCCGTGTCCACGACGTCCCCGGTGCCGCCCGCCGAGCAGGCGATCGGGAACGTCGTCGGCACCGGGATCCAGACCCGCTCCGGCGAGATCGTGATCTTCGCGCGGGCCGTCGACGTGCCGAAGCTGCCGGACGTGCGCTTCGGCCTGGTGGCCGGTTTCCGCTCCGGGACCTCGCTGCAGGCCGTGCTGGCGACGAACGAGTACCGCGGCTCCGACCGGTCGTTCGGCTTCCACGCCACCGACGGCGGTGAGGTGATCCGTGACCAGGTCATCCCGGTTTTCGGCTACTTCGCCGGCCCGGCGGCGAAGATCACCACCGTGGTGCACGGCCAGACCGTCGAGGCGCACCTGGCCCAGTGGACCGGGGACCCCGACGTGGTCATCTTCTGGTTCCACCCCGACGCCGTCCCCAACTCCGCCGTCCTGAGCCCGCTGACCGCCTACGACGCCAACGGCAAGCGGCTCACCAAGTAGAACGGCGCCGGTGAGCTAAGCCGCGGCCTGCGTCAGGACCTGCTCGACGACGTGGTGCGACGGCAGGATCAGGTCGCGCTCGGTGTCGGCGTCGATCTTCCCTTCGAGCAGGTCGCAGAACCGGTCCAGCTGGGTGGCGAGGGGCTCCCGGGCCGTGACGAGCTCCGGGATCTCGATCACCGTCTGCTGCCGGTAGCCGAGGCCGTCCGGGGTGACGGAGTCGTGCGAGACGTGCCGGTAGATCGTGACGTCGCGGCGCAGCAGGTCGATCTCGATCAGCCGGTCGAGCTCCGACACCATCAGCGACCGGACCTTCCGCTGCCCCAGCCGCGAGGCCGACACCGTGGCCAGGCCGGTCGGGAACGACAGCACCGTCTCGATGGTGTCTTCGGCGCCCTCGACCGACGACGGGTGGAAGTAGCCCGCGCCGGAGGTCACCCGCGACGGCGTCGCGCCGCCGAAGAACTGGATCGCCAGGTCGACGTCGTGCACCAGCAGGTCCCAGGCCACCCCGGTCTTGATGCGCGGCGCGTACGGGCCGTGGCGGCGGGCCATCAGGTGGATCGGTTCCTGCACCAGCGCCCGGGCGGTCATCACCGCCGGGTTGTAGCGCTCCAGCAGCCCGCACATCAGCGGGACGTCCTTCTTTGCCGACAGCGAGACGATCTCCTGCGACAGCTCGAAGCTGTTGCACACCGGCTTTTCCACCAGCATCGGCTTGTCCTGGCCGAGGATCTCCTGCGCCAGGCCGTAGTGCGCCTCGGTGGCCGAGGCCAGCACGACGGCGTCCACATCGGACAGTGAGCCGATCTCCGGCGTCCACCGGGTTTCGTACCGGTCGGCGACGGCCTTGCCCGCTTCTTCACGCGGATCGATCACGCGGACCAGGTCGACGCGCTCGTTGGCGGCGAGCACGCGGGCGTGGAGGGAACCCATGTTCCCGGTACCGACAAGAGCGATCCGATGCGTCATGCGCCCAGTACCTCGCGAACGGTTTCGATGATGGTGTCCAGGTCGGACTCGGAAAGGTGCGGGTGCACCGGCAGCGACAGCGCCTGCTCCGAAACGGCGCGAGCCACCGGGAAGTCTTCGACGCGCGCGCCGGGGATCAGGTCGTGACCCGCGTAGCAGTCGTAGTCGAAGACGATCTTCGGGTAGTAGATGCCGTTGCCGATGCCGCGCTCGGTCAGCGCCGCGGCGAGCTCGTCGCGCGAAAGGAACGCGTGCGGCCCGACCAGCACCGTGTACTGGTGCCACACGTGCTCGCGGCCCGGCAGCACCTGCGGCACGTCGAGGCCCGGCGTGCCCGCGAGGCCCTCGGACAGGCGCTTCGCGTTCGCCTGGCGGGCGGCGGTCAGCTGGTCGAGCTTGGCCAGCTGCGGGATGCCGACGGCGGCGTGCAGGTCGGTCATCCGGTAGTTGTGGCCGGCGACCTCGTACTGGTAGCGGGCCCGCATGCCCTGGTTGCGCAGCACGCGCAGCCGGTCGGCCAGCTCGTCGTCGTCCGTGGTGATGACCCCGCCCTCGGCGGTGGTGATGTTCTTCGTCGCGTACAGGGAGAAGCAGCCGATGCCGAAGGAACCGGCCGGCTTGCCCTCGAACGACGCGCCGACGGCCTGCGCCGAGTCCTCGATCACGTGCAGGCCGCGCTCGGCGGCCAGCGGCGCGAGCTTGCCCATGTCCGCCGTCTGGCCGTAGAGGTGCACCGGCATGAGCACCTTGGTGCGGTCGGTCACCGCGGCCGCGGCCTGCTCCGGGTCGATCGCGAAGTCGTCGCGCCGGATGTCGGCGAACCGGACGGTCGCGCCGGCCTCGAGGATCGCGTTCAGCGTCGCCACGAAGGTGAACGGCGAGGTGATGACCTCGTCACCCGGCTGCAGGTCGAGCGCGCCGAGCGCGGCGACCAGCGCGGTGGTCCCGTTGTTGACCGCGATCGCGTGCTTCGTCCCGGAGACCGCCGCGAAGGCGTCTTCGAAGCGCTTGACCATCGGTCCCTGTGCGATGGCGCCGGAGCGCAGCACCTCGACGATGAGGTCCTCCGCGTCACGGACGTCGACCACAGTGATGGGGATCATGGGCTGTCTCTCTCGGCAGGCGATTTCGGTGCGTCCGGTACAGTGAGCCGCCGGTTCTGCGCCCGGCTCCCCTGCAGCAACGCGGGCCACACGTTACCGGGCGCGGTAGCCCGCCCAGTACCCAGCCGCCGACGAACGGACACCCGCCCGTGGCCAACCGCATCCACCCGACCGCCGTCATCGGCGAAGGCGTCGAGCTCGGCGAGGACAACGTCATCGGCCCGTTCGCGGTGATCGCCGGCCCGGCCCGGATCGGCGACGGCAACTGGATCGGCCCGCACGTGACGATCGGCACGCCCGGCGAGGACCGCGGCCGCCCGCACCCGGCGGCCTGGGACGAAGCCCCGGTGGGTGACCCGGATCACGACGGCCACGGCGTGGTCATCGGCAGCCGCAACCGGATCCGCGAGTACGTGAGTGTCCACCAAGGGACCTGGCGGACGACGACGGTCGGCAGCGACGGCTACTTCCTCCGCAACTCCCACATCGCGCACGACTGCCTGGTCGGCGACGGCGTCACGATCGCCTCCAACGCCGTCACCGGCGGCCACTGCCACATCTGGGACGGCGCGAACCTCGGCATGGGCGCGATCCTGCACCAGAAGGTCGTGATCGGGCCCGGCGCGATGATCGGGATGGGCTCGGCGGTGCGGCGCGAGATCGGCGCGTTCACCATCGCCGTCGGCAACCCGGCCCGCGTCACCGGCATCAACGTCGTCGGCCTGTCCCGCCGCGGTCTCGACGAGGAGACGATCGAGGCCCTCGGACCGTGGCTGAAGGGCAAGGAAGGTCTCCCGGACGTCACGCTGCCCGGCGACCTCTCTACCTTGGTAAAGGCGTGGGACGCCCGCCCGCGCGACGAGCACTAGGAGCTGTGCAGATGTCTGAAGTCGCCCCCAAGCTGCGCGAGGTCTTCGTCGAGGCGCTGGACCTCGACGGCGGTGTGGACGTCGAGAACCTGAAGTACCGCGACATCGAGGCGTGGGACTCGGTCGGCCACATGGCGCTGGTCGCGGCCATCGAGGACGAGTTCGACGTCGAGTTCGACACCGACCAGGTCATCGACATGTCGAGCTTCAAGGTCGCCGTGGACATGGTGACCGAGCTGCAGTCGAAGAATGACTGATCTTTCCGGTCGTGTCGCGCTCGTCACCGGCGGGACGCGGGGGATCGGCCTGGCCACCGCCCGCGCTCTGGTGGAGGCGGGCGCGACGGTGGTGCTCACCGGCCGCGACGAGGCCCGCGCCAAGGAGGCCGCCGCGTCCGTGGGCGCCTCCGGGCTCGCCCTCGACGTCACCGACGCCAAGGCGGTGTCTTCGCTGGTCAGGGCGGTCGCGAAGGAGCACGGCAAGCTCGACGTCGTCGTCGCGAACGCCGGGATCATGGAGGACGCGCTCCTCGGGATGATCCGCGAGGAGGCCGTCGACACGACGTTGAGCACGAACGTCGCCGGCACGCTGCACACCGTCCAGGCCGCGGCCCGGGCGATGATGCGCAAGAAGTCCGGCTCGATCGTGGTGCTCGCCTCCATCGTCGGCCAGTACGGAAGTGCTGGTCAGACCGTGTATGCGGCCTCGAAGGCGGCGGTCGCGAACATCGCGCGTTCGGCGGCGAAGGAGCTCGGCCGGTCCGGCATCCGCGTCAACGCGGTCGCGCCGGGCGTGATCGAGACCGACCTCACCGCGGGCCTCAGCGAGGACGCGAAGGCGGAGAACGCCGGCAAGACGCCGCTGGGGCGCCTGGGCCGGCCCGAAGAAGTGGCGAACGCGATCCGGTTCCTGGTGAGCGACGAGGCGTCGTTCATCACCGGCCAGGTGCTGGGGATCGACGGAGGCTTGGTGCTGTGACGCTGTTGGGTGCGGGAGCCCGGCTGGTCGATGTGGCCGGGGGCCGCACGCTGGCGGGCGCGGAACTATCGGCCGAGGTCGGCCGCGCGATGGAAGCGATGGCGGCGCTGCCCACCGGTGTCGTCTTCGCGCGGATGGCGATCGACCTGCCGAGCGTGCTGACCTACCTGGGCGCGTTCGAGTCCGGGCGGCCGATCGCGCTGATCGACCCGGCCTTGGACGCCGGCGTGCTGGCCGGGCTCGTCTCGCGCTTCCGGCCCGCGGCCGTGCTGTCGGCCTCGGGTGACGCGCCCGACGGGTACGTCGCCCGGGGTGCCGACTGGATCCGTTCGAGCGCCGACGGTGTCGTGCCGCACCCCGACCTGGCCGTCCTGCTGCCGACCAGCGGATCGACCGGCAACCCGAAGCTCGTCCGGCTCTCCCGGCAGGCGATCCTGTCGAATGCCGACGCGATCGCGCAGGTGCTGCACATCGACTCCGACGAGGTCGCGCCCACCTGCCTGCCGCTGCACTACAGCTACGGCCTGTCGGTGCTCAACTCGCACCTGGTGCGAGACGCGACCGTCGTGATCGAGCCGTCCGGCGTGCTCGGCCGCGGTTTCTGGGACGCGGTGGACACCTACGGCGTCACGTCGCTTTCCGGCGTCCCGTACCACTACGAAATGCTGCGGCGGCTCAAGTTCGACCCCGCGAAGTACCCGACGCTGCGGACGTTGACGCAGGCCGGCGGGAAGCTGCGCGACGAGCTGATCGCCGAGTTCAACGACAAGATGCTCGCGGTCGGCGGCCGGATGTACGTCATGTACGGGCAGACCGAGGCGGCGCCGCGGATGACGACGGTGCCCGCGGAGCGGCTGGCCGAAAAGCTCGGTTCCGCCGGGCCGGCGCTGCCGGGTGGGAAGTTCTCGGTGCGCCGGGACGACGGCTCGGAGACCACGCACCCGAAAATTGTCGGTGAGGTCGTCTACCGTGGGCCCAACGTGATGATGGGCTATGCGGACGACGAGTCCGGACTGGCCAAGGGCGACGAATTCGGTGGCGTGCTGGCCACCGGTGACCTCGGGTACCTCGACGAAGAGGGGTACCTGTTCATCACCGGCCGGCTCAAGCGCATCGGCAAGGTCTTCGGCAACCGCGTCAGCCTCGACGACCTCGAGCAGGCCGTGCGCACGGCGGCGGTGGGGATCGACGTGGTGGCCGCGGTGGCGGCGGGGGACAAGGTCGTGCTGTTCGCCGAGGGTGCCGATGCCGGTATCTGCAAGGACGCGTCGCGGGCGCTGTCCGAGCGGCTGCACCTGCACGTCAGCGGGTTCGACGTCCGCCCGATCGACACCGTGCCGCTGCTCGCCAGCGGCAAGATCGACTACCGGAACCTGGAGGGGCGGGTATGAGTGTGTTCACGCGGTCGCAGGCCGACCGGGAAGCCTTGCTGCTGCCCGAGCTCGCTTCGCTCACCGCTCACCACCGAGGCAGCTCCGAGGGCTACGACCGGATCCTGGCCTCGCTGGGGATCGCGCCGGACGCGGCTTTCGGCTCGATCGCGGACCTGCCGTGGCTGCCGGTGCGGATGTTCAAGACGCACGACCTGAAGTCGGTGCCGGACAGCGAGGTGTTCAAGACGCTGACGTCGTCGGGCACCACCGGCGCCGGCGCGTCCCGCATCTACCTGGACAAGGAGGCGGCGGGCGCGCAGACCAAGCAGCTGGGCGCGACGCTGCAGGAGGTCCTCGGCGGCGAACGGCTGCCGATGCTGATGGTCGACACGATCGGCATCATCAAGAACCGCCGCTCGTTCTCCGCCCGCGGCGCCGGGGTGCTGGGCATGGCGAACTTCGGCCGCAAGCACACGTACGTGCTCGACGAGAACGACCAGCCGGACGTCGAGGCGGTCAAGAAGTTCCTGGCCGAGTACGGCGACAAGCCGTTCCTGATCTTCGGCTTCACCTTCATGGTGTGGCTGTACCTGTACGAGGTCGCGCGGGACCACGGCCTCGACCTGTCGAACGGGATCCTGATCCACAGCGGCGGCTGGAAGAAGCTGATCGACCGCGCGGTCGACAACACCGAGTTCCGGCGGCGGTTCAAAGAGGACACCGGCCTCACCCGGATCCACAACTACTACGGGATGATCGAGCAGATCGGCACCGTGTTCCTCGAAGGCCCGTCCGGGAACTCGCTGTACTGCCCGGACTTCGCCGACGTCGTGATCCGGAACCCGGAGACGTGGGAAGAGCAGCCGGTCGGGGAGCCGGGCGTGATCGAGGTCGTCTCGACGCTGCCGCGGTCCTACCCGGGGCACGTGCTGCTCACCGAAGACCTCGGCGTGTACAACGGCATCGACGACGGCGACTGGCCCGGCAAGCACTTCTCCGTGCTCGGGCGGCTGCCGAAGGCCGAGGCCCGCGGGTGCTCCGACACGTTCTCGGGAGCGGCGGCATGAGCCTCACCCAGCGATTCCCGGCCGGTCCCCCCGTCGAGGTCGGTGCCCTGGTCGGCGAACTGCGCGCCGAACCGCCCGGCGGCCGGTTGAAGGTCGGCGACCCGCGGATCGTCGAGTTCGTCACGAAGTTCGCGCGCAAGCTGCTGGCCCCGGCCACCGCGCGCCGGTTCCCGGAACTGGCGTCGCTCGGCTTCTTCCTGCGCAAGGGCGAAATCGCCAAGGCGCTGTCCACTCTGGACACTTCGGGGACCGCGCTGCGGTTCCCGCGCGGGCTGGTGTTCCACGTGCCGCCGGCGAACGTCGACACGATCTTCGTCTACTCCTGGGCGCTGTCCGCCCTGGCGGGCAACCACAACGTCGTGCGGGTCTCGTCGCGCTCGGCCGGGGCCGCCGAAGCGGTGCTGGAGGCGCTCGACGCCGCACTGTCCGAAGTGGACGCCGCGACGGCGGCCGCGATCACGGCCACCCAGCGGATGGTGACCTACGACCGCAGCGACGAGGTCAGCGGCGCCCTGTCGCTGGCCGCCGACCTGCGCGTCATCTGGGGCGGCGACGGCTCGGTCGCGGCCCTCCGCAAGTACCCCCTCGCGCCGCACGCGCGGGACCTGACGTTCCCGGACCGCTCGTCCTTCGCTGTCGCTTCGGTGGCGGGCTGGCAGCGAGCGTCCGCCGAAGAGCGTCGCGCGGCCGCCGAGGGCTTCTACAACGACTCGTACTGGTTCGACCAGGCCGCCTGCTCGTCCCCGCGCGCGGTGTTCTGGGTCGGCGACGAGCCCGGCGCCCGTGCGGCCGGAAGCGAGTTCCGGACGCTGCTGGCGGCGGTGCTCGAGACGAAACAGCACGTCACCGAGCCCGCGATGGCGGTCCAGAAGCGCGTCTCGGCGTACGGCGCCGCGGTCGACGGGCTGGTCAAGGAGATCGCGTTCCAGGGCAACGGCCTGGCGACGCTGGAGCTGACCGACCCGGCGGTGCTGCCGCGCGAGTGGCTCGGCGCCGGCACGTTCGCCAACGCACGCGTGTCCACTTTGTCCGACTTGGTGCCCATCGTCCTCCGGAAGGACCAGACGGTCAGCCAGTTCGGCTTCACGGCCGAGGAGCTGACGGCGTTCGCGCACGAGCTCGCGGGCCGTGGCGTCGACCGGATCGTGCCCTTCGGCAGCGCGCTGACGTTCTCGGCGGTGTGGGACGGTTACGATCTGCTCTCCGAGTTCAGCCGCCTGGTCACGGTGCAGGCCTGAGGAGAGCCGTCGATGACGACAGTTGAGGACCTGCCGGCTGCGGGCAAGCAGCCGAAGTCCACCCGGGCGAAGATCCTCGACGTCGTCCGGTGGGTGGCGATCCTGCTGGTCCTCGGCTTCGCGGCGAAGCAGCTGGCCGCCAACTGGGGCGAGTTCTGGCACACCCTGCGTGACGTCGCCTGGGAGTCGTCCCTGCTGAGCCTGGTCGCCCTGGTCGCGGCGATCCTGGTGTCGACCTGGGGCTGGCAGGTGATGGTCGACGACCTGGGCGAGCCGATCGGCTACGCCCGCGGCGCGCAGATCTGCCTGGTCGGCTCGCTCGGCAAGTACGTGCCGGGGTCGGTCTGGGCGTACCTGCTGCAGATGGAGCTGGGCCGCAAGGCGGGCCTGGCCCGCGCCCGCATCTTCACCGGCTCCCTGATCCAGCTCGGCGTGGGTGTGGTGTCGGCGCTGGTGGTGTCGCTGCTGGCGGCGCCGGCGGTGTTCAGCAACAGCCCGCGCGCGCTGTGGCTGTTCGTGCTCATCCCGCTCGGCCTGGCGATGCTGCACCCGAAGATCCTGACCTGGGGCACCTCGCTGGTCCTGCGGATCCTCCGCCGTCCCCCGCTCGCGCACCCGCTCGGCTGGCGGGTGGTCGGCAAGGTGTTCGGCGCCTCGACGGCGGCGTGGTGCCTGCAGGGTGTCCACCTGTGGCTGCTGGCCAACTCGGTGGGCACGCCGGGCTTGAGCGGTTTCGTGCTGTGCGTGGGCGCGATGGCCGTGGCGATGACCGTGGGCACGTTCGCGTTCATCCTCCCCAGCGGCGTCGGTGTCCGCGAGGTGGCCCAGGTCGCGGTCCTGACGGCCAGCGGGCTGACGGTCGGCCAGGCCACGGCGTTCGCGGTGGCCTCCCGCGTGATGTTCACGGTGGCGGACCTCCTGACGGCCGGTATCGCGGCCGTCGCGGCCCGTTCGGTGGCCACCCCCGCCTGAGCTCCACCCGGTGTCCACAAGTTGTCCACAGGGCGTATACACCTGTGGACAACACTCGATCGGGTTATGCCGACGAGCGGAACATCCTGCTTGACTGTCGCCGGCGATGCGCTGAGCCTCGTTCAGGGCGAAAGGAACTCTCGCGGGAAACACCCCGCGGCCGCTGGTCGATAACCTGGCGTGCGCCCGCCCGGCCGGGGCAGGTGCGGTGACGAGATGGAGGGGGCCGGGTGGTCTACGCGGTCGTGGTGGCGTGGCTGGTCGTCGCCGCGATCGTGGTGCTGACCTGGAACCGCCTCGCCGCCGACCGCGGCTGGCGCGCCTTCGTCCTCACCCTCACGCTCGGCCTGTCGCTGCTGCACCAGCTGCTGTTCGCGACCGTCACCGAAGACGCGCTGGTCACCTTCCGCTATGCGCAGAACATCGCCGACGGCAACGGCCCGGTCTTCAACCCCGGCGAACGCGTCGAGGGCTACACGAACTTCTCCTGGCTGGTGCTGGTCGCCCTGCCGCGCGCCGCGTTCGGCGCCGACGTCCGCACCACGGCCGTCGTCTTCGGGGTCCTCGCCGCACTCGGGTCCGTGCTCCTGTCCTGCTTCCTGGTCAACCGGGGCGTCGCCGCGGCCACCCCGGACGGGACCGAGCCGCGGCCCGCGATCGGCGTGGCCGCCGCGGTGCTCACCGCGAGCGCCGGCGGCCTCGCCGTTTACGGGGCGTCGGGCTCCGAAGTGCCGCTGTTCGTGCTGCTCGTCCTCGCCGTCGCTTACGCGCTCGCCGCGCGCCGCCCGGTGGTCGCCGGGGTGGTCGTCGCCTTCGCCGTGATGACCAGCCCGGAAGGCCTGGTGGTCGGCGTGCTGGCCGGCCTGTGGCTCGTCGGCGCCGCGGTCAGGAAGAGGCACAGCTGGTGGGCGCCGGTGGGGTACGCGCTGGGTGCGCTGGTCTTCCTGATCCCGCGGCTGGCCTGGCGCGCGACGTTCTACCAGCACTTCCTCCCCGCGCCGCTGGCCGCGAAGCTCGGCGGCCCGCTCGGTGGGCAGGTCGCCACCGGCTGGCCGTACCTCTCCGGGTTCGCACTGGCGCACCAGGGGTTCCTGCTGCTCGGCCTGGTCGCCGCGGTCGCGCTCGTGCTGCGGCGCACGGACCCCGCGCCTCGGGGGGCGGAAGCCCCGGTTGTCACAGCTTTCGAGGCCCGGGCCCTGCTGTGGCTGCTGTTCGCGATGGTCGCCGGCCTGGCCGTGGCCGCGGTGCTCGTCGGCGGCGACCCCGGGCCGTCGTGGCGGCTGCTGGCGCCGGTGCCGCCGCTGCTCGCCGTCGCGGCCGCGGGGGCCTACGGCGTGCTGACCGTGGCCGTCGTGGGTAAGCCGTCGCCGCGGCCGAAGCCGTGGCCGGTCGGGACGAGGCTCGTCCCGGTGACCGCCTGCGGGCTGGCCGGCATCGCGGTGCTCGTCTCGGTGTTCAGCCCCGAGATGCTCGACCGCGTGCGCGTCTGGCACTCGCACGGCACCGAGCTCGCCGAGATCGGCGGCTGGCTCGGCGACTACCTGCCGCCCGGGTCGGTGGTCAGCGCCGCCGCGCCCGGCGCGCTCGCCGCCCACGGCGGGCAGCTGCTCATCATCGACGTCCTCGGCCGCACCGACGACCACATCGCCCGCGAAGGACGGCACGACGGCGGCATCACGACCGACTACGACTACGTCGTCAACGGCCGCCGCCCGACCGTCGCCGTGCCCGCCGACGGCGGCTACGCCGACCGCCAGCACTGCGCCATCGACCCGGTGTACGCGGGCAAGTACGAGGTCGCGACCTTCCGCCGCGTCGGCACGCCGTACTGGGTGTCGGTGTACCCGCGGGCGGAGCAGGCGACGTCGCTGGTCGCCGACCTCGACAAGGGGCCGGACTTCCGCTACGTACCCTGTCCTTCGTGAAGCTCGAGGCCCCGGACCGGCAGCTGGGCGCGCAGGCGCGGCTCGGGATCGGGGTGTTCGGGGCGTCCCTCGCGCTGTTCGTGGTGCGGTTCCTGGTCCCGCGGCCGATCGCGATGTCCAACAACGGCGACGGCGGCCGTGTGCTGTGCGGCGCCGGGATCACCTGGAAGGGCCTGCCGGAGCCGTTCGTCCACCTCGCGTACACGCCCGCCCCGGGGTCGCCGCCCTGCCGGCCGACGTACCTGCTCACGCAGAGCTGGCTCGCGGAACTGGCCGTCAAGATCGGACGGCTGATCGGCCTCCCCGGCACGTTGAGCCTGGTCATCCTGGGCCTGCTGAGCAGCGTCATCGCCGCGGCGGCGATCGCGGCGATCGTGCTCGGCCTGCCGCACCCGCGCCGGACCCGGCTGTTCGTGGCGGCCGGGCTCCTGCTGGTCGTCGCGGACTCGGCGTTCTTCGGGTACTTCGCCGCGATCCTCGGCGAAGGTGCGGCCTTCCTCGGCCTTCTGCTCTCCGTCGGCGGCCTGCTCCTGACCGCGCGCGAGGGCCGGTGGAGCTACGCGGGCATGGCCGTGACGTTCGTGGGCGGCGTCCTGGCGGTCAACGCCAAGGTCCAGACGCTGACCATCCTGCCGATCCTCGCGCTCGCCGTGCTGCTGGTCCGGCCGGGGACGCGGCGGGGGGTCAAGCGGTGGGTGTCGGCGGTGCTGGTCATCGGCGCGATCGGCGCTGTCACGCTCTACGCCCAGCAGAGCGTCGAGCCCGCGCGAGCCCCCGACGGCACGTACACCGAGTTCCCGGGCGACGACTCCCGCGAGATCAACGTCTTCAACTCGATCTTCCTCAACATCGTCGACGGGAAGCACGACACCGGGGCCGACCTGGCCGCGCTCGGACTGCCGCCGTCGTTCGCGCAGTACGCGGGCAATGGCTGGTGGCACCCGCACCCGGCGACGATGGACCCGCAGTACGCCCGGTACCGCGACCGGATCAGCCGCCGGAACGTCGTGACGTACTTCGCGACCCACCCGGGCCGGACGCTCGAGGTGCTCGACCGCGCCGCCACCGACCAGCTCACCGCCCGCCCGGACTACCTGGGCAGCTTCGACCAGGAAGCCGGGTTCCCGCCGCACGCCCAGGAGCACCGGGTGCCGGTAGTGTCGTGGCTGACCGCCCTGATCGCCCCGCTCGGGCTGTTCGCGCTGGTGCCGATCTGGCTTTTCGTGCTGGTCAGCGCCTGGTTGCGGCGGCGGACCGCGCTCGGCGTGGCGCTGGCGTTCCTGCTCGCCGTCTCGGTGACGCAGTTCGGCACCGCGGCGCTGGGCGACGGCATCGAGGGCATCAAGCACCAGTCCGTCGCGCTCTTCTCGATCTTGGTCGCCCTCGCATTGTGTTCTTGCCCGCTGAACCGCCGTTCCGAACCTACGGTCCCGTAACCTTGCTGGATGGCTGACCTGGTTTACCCGCCCGTGATCGCGGCGGCCCGGACGATGTTCCGGGTACTCGACAACCGCATCCGGGTCGAGGGCGCGGAGCACATCCCGCGCCGTGGCGGCGCGGTCATCGCGTGCAACCACATCAGCTACCTGGACTTCATCTTCTGCGGCCTCGGCGCTCGCCCGGCCAAGCGGCTGACGCGGTTCATGGCGAAGAAGGAGATCTTCGACAACCGCATCGCCGGGCCGCTCATGCGCGGGATGCACCACATCTCCGTCGACCGCTCCGCCGGCCTGGCCTCCTACCGCGAGGCACTCGAAAAGCTGCAGGCGGGCGAGGTCGTCGGGGTCTTCCCCGAAGCCACGATCAGCCGGTCGTTCACCGTCAAGGAGATCAAGTCCGGTGCCGTCCGGATGGCCGCGGCGGCCGATGTCCCGGTCGTGCCGATGGCGCTGTGGGGTACCCAGCGGCTCTGGACGAAGGGCCGCCCGAAGGACCTGACCCGGCGGCACGTGCCGATCTCGATCCTCATCGGCGAGCCGATGCACCCGGCGAAGGGCGACGACTGGGACGTCGTCACGAAGGAGCTGCGCACCCGGATGAGTGCGCTGCTCGACCGCGCCCAGGCCGAGTACCCCGACCAGCCCGCCTCCGACGAGGAACGCTGGTGGCTGCCCGCCCACCTGGGTGGCACGGCGCCGACCCCGGCCGAAGCGGCCGAGCTCGACCGCCGCTCGTGAGCTCAGGCGCCGGCCCGGCGGGTCCCGACTCGCTGGGCCAGTGCCTCGTTCATGGCGTGGAACTGGGGCAGCGTGTTGTCGTGCAGCTGTCCCCGGAAGAACGGCACCAGGACACCTGAGAAGCGTTCGGTCTGGACGAGCCTGACCCGGCCGGGCCGCACGGTTTCGATCAGGAACGAGTGCTCACCGTCGAACACGGCGCCCGGACCGAGCTTGCCCAGCCAGCGCAGCTCACGGCCGGGCGACGCGGCCAGCACGGTGGGGGTGAAGGTGGTTTCCCCGGTGGCGTCGCGCATGGTGTTGGTCAGGGTGGCGCCGGCCTCGACGGTGCCGCTGGAGGAGACGATGAAGGGGTTCCATTCGTCGTAGGCGTCCAGGTCGGCCAGCACCGGCCACACCTCGTCCGGCGTGGCGTCGATCTCGATCGACGCGCTGAGGGTGTACGGAACGGCGTTGCTCCAGACGGCATACCCGGCGAGGGCGGCCAGCACCAGGGGCAGCGCGATGAGCAGGCGCTTCCGTCTCGGCTTCTTCTCGCGGCCCTGCGGTCGGGCCGGGTGCTCGGTGAGGGTCATCTTTGCTCCTTTGTGGACATGGCGCCGTCGAGAGCGGCGCTGACGAGACGTTCGAGGTAGCTGTCGTCGACCGGCGCGCCGGTGATGAGCACGCGGTAGTAGAGGGCGCCGGCCAGCTGGTCGAGCAGCAGCACCGGGTCGGTGCCGGACCGCAGCTCGCCGCGTTCGGTGGCCCGTTCGACGAGTTCGATCGCGAGCCTGATCCGGCGCTGGTACAGGCCACGCATGACCTGCCCGACGTCGGCGTGCCGGGCCCCGGCCGCCACGAGCTCCGCGACGATGCCGGCGGACGGGTCGCGGTCGTGGGCGGGGCGCCCGGCCCGGCGCACGTCGTCCAGTGCGCCGGCGATCTGCTTGAGGTAGGTGCTCAGGTCGGCGCGCACGTCACCGGTGTCGGTGACCGGCACGTCGCGGTCGAGCATGTCGGCGTACACGGCGATGGCGAGGTGGTCCTTGGTCGGCCAGCGCCGGTAGAGCGTGGTCTTGGCCACTCCGGCGCGCTGGGCCACCTCGTCGATGGCCAGTCCGGCGTAGCCGGCGGTGAGCAGCAAGTGCCGGGCGGCTTGGAGGATGCGACGGTCCGCGTCGCCGTCGCGGGGCCGGCCGCGGGAAGTGTCCATGGTTCCCCTACTTACGATACTGGAGTTTCGTTAATAGGGTAGCCGGACGCCGCGCATTTACGCAACGCGAGTTTCGAAAAGGCTAGAACCAGCGCTCGAGGACCTGCGCGACGCCGTCCTCCCCGGCCGGCCCGGTGATCTCGTCGGCCACGGACCGCGCCCGCGGGTGCCCGTTCTGCATCGCGACGCCGTGGCCGGCCCAGCGCAGCATCTCGACGTCGTTGGGCATGTCGCCGAAGGCGATCACCCGCTCGGGCTCGACCCCGAGCCGTCCGGCGACGTCGGCGAGCCCGGTCGCCTTGGTGATGCCGTGCGCGGACAGCTCGACCAGCCCGCCCGACGACGAATACGTCACGTCGACGTCCCGGTCGAACAGCGCGTTCACCGCGTCCGCCATCTCTTCCGAGGACATCCCGCGGTGGCTGACCAGCAGCTTGATCGCCGGGTGCCCGAGCACCTCGGCGCGCGGCGCGGTGCGGCCTTCGCCGTCGCCCCACGGGTTGTGGTAGTCCGGCTCGATCACGAAGTTGCGCATTTCGTGGTCGGCGCCGTCCTTTCCGAAGCTGACGCGCTCGGTGGCCAGCCGGCAGCCGGGCAGGGCCTTGTCCAGTGCGTGGGCGATGTCGTGGAGCAGCTCGGGCCGCAGCAGGCCGTGCACCGCGACCACCTCCTCGCGGCCGCAGTCGTACAGGACGGCGCCGTTCGCGCACACCGCGTACCCGGTCAGCTCGAGGGGTCCCGCCACGGGCGCGATCCAGCGCGGTGGCCGCCCGGTGGCCAGCACGAACGGCACGCCCGCCTCGATCGCCCGGCGGACCGTGGCGATCGTGCGGCCGGTCAGGGATTCGGAGGGGCCGAGCAGGGTGCCGTCGACGTCGGACGCGATCAACTGGGGTCTCTCCACCCGGCCATTGTCCCTGACTCGTTCGGGTGGGGGCGTCCCCGTCCGTGCGACTGTCGGTGGCAGCCGATAACGTCCGGACCCGTGCGAGCAGGCATCGTCATTCTTCCGGAAGATCGTTGGTGGGCCGCCGAGCCGAAGTGGCGCGCCGCCGAGGAGTACGGCTTCGACCACGCGTGGACGTACGACCACCTGGGCTGGCGCAACCTGGTCGACGGGCCGTGGTTCTCCGCGGTCCCGACGCTGACCGCGGCGGCCATGGTGACCTCGCGCATCCGGCTCGGCACGTTCGTGGCGTCCCCGGTCGCCCGGCACCCCGTGCCGTTCATGCGCGAGCTGAACACCCTCGACGACGTCTCGGACGGCCGGTTCGTCCTCGGCGTCGGCGCGGGCGTCGACCACACCCGCTACGACGGCGCGGTGCTCGACGCCCCCGAACTGACGCCCAAGCAGCGCGCCGACCGGTTCACCGAGTTCGTCGAGGCGCTCGACGGGCTGCTCATGACCGACAAGTTCGACTTCGACGGCGAGTACTTCCGGGCCCGCGGGGCCCGCAACCTGCCCGGCCCGGTCCAGCGGCCGCGGCTGCCGTTCGTCGTCGCGGCGAACGGCCCGCGCACGATGACCCTCGCCGCGCGCTTCGGCGCGGGCTGGGTCACGACCGGCAAGGGCGGCGAGACCGCCGACGAGTGGTGGCGCGGGATCAAGGAGCTCACCGAGGTCTTCGACCGGCGGCTGGACGCGGTGGGCCGCGACCGGGCGAGCATCCAGCGGTTCCTCAGCCTCGACGCGTCCCCGGTGTTCTCGCTGAGCAGCGTGGAGGCGTTCCGCGACGCCGTGGGCCGGGCGGGGGAGCTGGGCTTCACCGACGTCATCTCGCACTGGCCGCGGTCGTCGTCGCCCTACGAAGGCCGGGAAACCGTCCTGGAGCAGGTGGCGAGCGACGTCCTGCCGGAGCTGCGCGGCTGACCGGCCGGCGCTACTTCACGATCCGGTAGATCACCGCGCCCGGGTTCCGGTACACGACCTGCAGGAAGTCGTGCCCGTCCAGGTGCTGCAGGCCCCACGCGATGGGCGTGTCCCGGCGGATGGTGCCGCTGCCGACCAGCACGTAGTGGATGTTCAGCCGCTGCACGGCCGCGCGCACCTGCGGGTCGCTGTCGTAGTCGGCGAAGTGCTGGGCCAGGTACAGCGCGTCCGGGGGCGCCACGCCGGCGTCGTAGTGGCCGGCCACCGGGTGCACCCCGGTCAGTGCGTACATCCAGGCCGTGCCGTCGAGCCGGTCGTTGAGCACCTTCTGGTCGGCGGGGATGCCGAGCGTGCCGAGGCGGTCCATCGCGTCGATCTCGTCCCGGCTGACCGGCGGGACCACCTCGCCGGGCAGGCCGTTGTAGTAGAGCAGCGACACCGTCTTGGCGTTGGCCGCGCGGTAGAACCCGCCGGTCAGCACGCCCATCGCGACGACCAGCAGCACCGCCGTGGCGAGCCCGACCCGGCCGGTCAGCCACGGCCGCGCGCGCACCCACGCGCGGCCGCTCGCGAGCTTCGCCACCCACCGCTGCGTCTCGCTCATGCCGTGCGCGGCGAGCAGGCACAGCGGGATCGACGCCAGCGCCATCAGCCGGAACCGGTCGTTCCACCAGGGCCGCGACAGGCTGATCACCCAGTGTTCGCCGCCGAAGCAGGCGACGACCACGAACAGCGCCGACAGCCCGAGCGCCGAGAGCAGCAGCCAGCGCATCCGCCGCAGGGCCACCACCGTCAGGACCCCGATCGCCAGGAAGACCGTCAGCCAGACCTGCGGCACCGGCAGCACCTGCTTGAACGTCGCCAGCATGGCCAGTGCCTTCCCCACCGGCATGTGCGAGCCCCAGGCGTAGTACGGGTACGAACCGGACGTGAAGCCGATCGCGCCGAGGATCATCGGCGCGGCCAGCAGCCCGGCCGCCACCATCACCGGCAGCATCCGCAGCACGTCGCCGCCGATGACCCGCCAGGCGCGCCTGGCGCGCGTGTCTTCGGGAACGCCGTCGACGCGGCGGCCGCGCAGCGCCCGGTACCAGCGCTGCACCACCAGCGGGAAGGCGAACAGGATCGCCCCGAACAGCGCGCTCGAGTGCGCCGCGAGCAGGCCGGTCGCGCTCAGCGCGAGCACCGCGCCGGTGTCGACCCCCGGCCGCGCGACGAACCGCTGCAGCGCGATCACCGCCAGCGGCGTCAGCACGATGCCGAGCGCGAAGGGCAGCAGGCCGCTCGACACCGACTCGTACGCCCCGGTCGTCGCGCCGCCCGCCACCAGCGCGGCGCTGCCGGCGAACACCGCGCGGCCGCCGAGCTGGCGCACCAGGGCGGCCATGGCCAGCGCGAACAGCCCGGCGATCGGCATCGTGACCGCGTTGAGCGTGACCGGGATCGACGTCCCGGACAGTTCGTAGACCAGGGCGCCGACGAGGTGGTAGGCGTTCGGGTAGAAGGAGCCGGCGGGGTACCAGTTGATGGTGCCCATGCCGGTCAGCGAGCCGTCGCCGGTCTCGGCGATGTAGCGGATGCCGTTCGCGTGGAACACGGTGTCCCAGCGCTGGAACACCGCGGTCGTCCCGCCGCGGCCGGTGACCACCACGACGATCGACACCCCGACGGCGATCGCGACGCAGGCCCCGACGGCCAGGTGCGCCCGGCGCGTCCAGGGCACCGCGGGCTCCTCGGCGCCTGGTGTGAGCCAGCCGCGCGAGGTGGCCACGCGGCGCAGGCCGTAGAGGACGGCGGCGAGCAGCAGGGTGAGCGCGGCCACGCTGGGCGAGCCGTACGGGATGTGCGCGATGGCCAGCCAGGGGCCGGCGAGGCCGGTCACGGCGTAGCTGAGCAGCGGCGCGAGCCCGGCCAGGGCCCAGCCGCGCAGGCCGGCGGCCCACCCGACGACCCCGCCGGGGACCGCCAGTACGGCCAGGTAGGTGGCCACCGCGCCGACGTAGCTCCAGAAGTCCTCGGGTGCAGGCACTGCTTTCCAGGTGTGTCGTAGGCCGAAATGTGATAGTCGGGTGCAGGCGGGGTCAGCGACCTGCGTACCCTCGACGCCCGTGAGCGCGCACACGAACCCCGCCAACATTACTGAAGACGATTTCGCAGGTTACGACCTCGTCGTCGTCGGGTCCGGCTTCTTCGGCCTGACCGTCGCCGAACGGGCCGCGGCCGAGCTGGGCAAGAAGGTCCTCATCCTCGAGCGGCGCAGCCACCTCGGCGGCAACGCGTACTCGGAGCCCGACCCCGAGACCGGGATCGAGGTGCACAAGTACGGGGCGCACCTGTTCCACACCTCGAACAAGCGGGTGTGGGAGTACGTGAACCGGTTCACCGAGTTCACCAACTACCAGCACCGCGTGTTCGCGCGGGTCAAGGACCAGGTCTACTCGTTCCCGATGAACCTGGCCCTGATCAACCAGTTCTTCGGCAAGTCGCACACCCCGGACGAGGCCCGCGAGCTCATCGCGAAGCAGTCCTCCGAGTTCGAGACGGCCAACGCGCAGAACCTCGAGGAGAAGGCGATCTCGCTGATCGGGCGCCCGCTCTACGAGGCGTTCATCAAGGGTTACACCGCGAAGCAGTGGGAGAACGACCCCAAGAACCTGGGTGAGAACATCATCACCCGCCTGCCGGTCCGGTACAACTTCGACAACCGGTACTTCAACGACACCTACGAGGGCCTGCCCGTCAACGGGTACACCGCGTGGCTCGAGAAGATGGCCGAGCACGAGAACATCGAGATCCGGCTGAACGTCGACTACTTCGACGTCCGCGAGCACATCCCGGCGGGCACCCCGACCGTCTACACCGGGCCGCTGGACCGCTACTTCGGCTACTCGGCCGGCAAGTTCACCTGGCGCACCGTCGACTTCGAGTCCGAGGTCGCGCAGACCGGCGACTTCCAGGGCACCTCGGTCGTCAACTACAACGACCAGGAAGTCCCCTACACCCGGATCATCGAGTTCCGGCACTTCCACCCGGAGCGGGACTACCCCAAGGACAAGACGGTCATCTTCCGCGAGTACTCCCGCTTCGCGGGCGAGGAAGACGAGCCGTACTACCCGATCAACACCCCGGAGAACCGCGAGAAGCTCGAGGCCTACCGCGAGCTGGCCAAGGCCGAGGCGCGCGAGAAGAACGTGCTGTTCGGCGGCCGGCTGGGCACGTACAAGTACCTCGACATGCACATGGCCATCGGCTCGGCGCTGTCGGCGTTCGACAACAAGATCGCCCCGCACCTGACCGACGGCGCGCCGCTCGACGGGTCCCTCGATGCTTGAGAAGGGGCAGGCCACCGGAGAGGTGGCGGTCCTGGCGAAGGCGCAGGGCTTTCTGAAGAGTGAAGCTTCGGTGAAGGCTGCGCGCGGCATGTCGCACTTCGGCGAGCACGCCCTGGGCTGGTTCGGCCTGGGCGTGCTCGGCGCGGTCGTCGACAAGAAGCGCCGCAAGGACTGGCTGATCGCGTCGGCAGGTGTCGTCGGTGCGCACGCCGCCTCCATCGCGGTGAAACGCGTGGTCAGGCGGCCGCGGCCGGACCACCCGAGCGTCGAGGTCCTCGTCGGCACGCCGAGCAAGCTGAGCTTCCCGTCATCGCACGCGACGTCCACCACGGCGGCGGCGGTGCTCTACTCCGGATTGACCGGGCGTAACCTGGTGCCCGCCCTTGTACCGCCGATGCTGGCCTCGAGGCTCGTGCTCGGCGTTCACTATCCGACTGACGTTCTGGCCGGTGCAGCTCTCGGGGGGCTCGTCGGTGGACTGATACGACGGAAGCTGAAGAAGAACCCATGAGCGAAACGACCGAGCAGCGCAACAGCGACGAAACTGCCGTGACTCCCGAGGCTCCGGTGACCCCGGAGGCGGCGTCACGCGGCCCGTTGGGCCTGGTCGGCGGCGTCATCAAGACGGCGCGGCCACGGCAGTGGGTGAAGAACGTCCTGGTCTTCGCGGCCCCGTTCTTCGCGTTCTCGAAGTCGACCGACCGCACCGGTCTCCTGATCGACGCGATCATCGCCTTTGTGGCTTTCTCGCTGGTGGCGAGCTCGGTCTACCTCATCAACGACGCCATCGACGTCGAGGCCGACCGGGCCCACCCGACCAAGCGCAATCGGCCGATCGCGGCCGGGATCGTGCCCGTCCCCGTCGCGTACGGGGCCGCGGTCGTGTTCTTCCTGGCCGGCCTCGGCGTGTCGTTCCTCGCCAGCTGGCAGCTCGCGGTCGTGCTGGGCGTCTACGAGGCCGTCCAGCTCGGCTACTGCTTCGGCCTGAAGCACCAGCCGGTGGTCGACCTGGCCATCGTCGGCTCGGGCTTCCTGATGCGCTCCATCGCCGGCGGCGTCGCGGGCGGCATCGCGCTTTCGCAGTGGTTCCTGCTGGTCACGGCGTTCGGCTCGCTGTTCATGGTGGCGGGCAAGCGCTACGCGGAGATCATGCTGTTCGAGCGCACCGGGGCGAAGATCCGCTCGTCGCTGAAGAAGTACTCGGCGAGTTATCTGCGGTTCGTCTGGGCGACCTCGGCGGCCATCCTGATCATGTCGTACTGCCTGTGGGCGTTCGAGATCCGCCAGACCGAGCACAACTCGGTGTGGGCGCTCATCTCGATGGTGCCGTTCCTGGTGGCGGTCCTGCGGTACGCGGTCGACGTCGACGGCGGCATCGCGGGCGAGCCCGAGGAGATCGCGCTCAAGGACCGCATCCTGCAGGTGCTCGGCGCGACCTGGGTGATCACCCTGTTCCTGGCGTTCTACCTGTGACCTCTCATGGCGGATCGACAGGTTCGTTTCAGGTGACGCACAGCTGAGCGGCGCACCCTGAGGTGGTGGGGGCGGGCACTGCGCCCGTCCCCGTGACCACAGGAGCGACGATGAACGACCAGCCGCGCGAGCAGAAGGCCCCGGACGGCGCCGAGCAGCCGACTGTCGAGCACCCGACAGCGGCCACCCCGCCCACCGCGGCACCGGCCGACCCGGCAGGCCCGCCGGCTTCCGAGCCCGCGGCCGCCACCGCCGGCCAGGGCGATCCCGCGGCCGCCACCTCCGGCCACGGGGATCCCACGGCCGTCGGCTCCGGCCAGGGCGATCCCGCGGCGGAGACACCGTCCACGCCCGCGGCCGCTGCCCCCGGCCAGGGCGATCCCGCGACGCAGGTACCTGCCACGGCCGCGTTCGCTTCCGAGCCCGCGGCGGCCACCGCCGGCCAGGGCGAAGCGCCTGCGGCGGGCGGCCCCGGGGCCGCGGCGTCCAGCACCGCGTCCGGCGCCACTGCGGCCGACCAGACCGCCGTCCACGGCCAGCAAGCCCCGCCGTCCCCGCCCGGCCCCGGCCGGCCCTACGCCCCTTGGGGCCCGCCCCAGGCGCCCCCGCGGCAACCCGGCGGCTTCCGGCGGTTCGTCGGCCACCGGGCCACCCAGCTCGCCGCCGTCGGCGTGCTCGGCATGCTGGTCGGCGCCGGCATCGTCGGCGGGATCGCCGCCGCGAGCCACCACGGCCCGCGCGACGGCCGCCCCGGTATCCACCGCCAGTACGGCGGCCCCAACCAGGGGTTCGACGGCCGTGGTCCCGGCTTCGGCGGCCGCGGCAACCACAACGGCAACCCCGGCGGCAACCCCGGCAATCCGGGTGACTCCGGCTCCGGAGACGGCATCTGACCCGACCCGGCACTTGCCGGGCCGCGCCTGTGGCCTGGGCCACCCGTACCTCGCTCAGATCACAGAATCATCACGAGCGGGGTACGGTGGCCGGGATGCGAAGCGCCTCCGCAGAACTCCCCAAGACCGTCCGCGCGCTGCCGGCGGCCATCCCCGTCGCCCGCTCGTGGGCCTTGCCGGCGGGCGCCGCGGCCGCCTCCGCACTGGTGTTCGCCCTGGTCAGCAGCCATCTCATCGATGACACCTACATCACGCTGTCCTACGCGAAGAACCTCGCCTTCCACGGCCACTGGGGCCTGATCGAGCAGGGGACGGCGAACACCGCGACGTCCCCGCTGAACGTCCTGGCCCTCGGCGCGGTCACCTTCGTGGTGCGCGACGCCGTGCTGGCCGCCGGTGTCGTGTTCGTCGCCGCGCAGGTGCTGCTCGTGCTGGGCCTGCGCCGCCTGGGCGAGCGCACCGGCCTGCCGCCCGCGTTCGCGTCGTTGGCGTTCGCGTTGCTGCTGGTCAACCCGCTGCTGCTGTCCTCGGTCGGCCTGGAGGTGACGCTCGGCGCCACCGGTGTCGTGTGGACGCTGGTCTACGCGGGGGAGCGCCGGGCGGGGCGCCTGGGCGTCGTGATCGGGCTGCTCGCGCTCGTCCGGATCGACCTGCTGCTGGTCGCCGCGGTGCTGTTCGCAGCCCGCCGCGAGTTCTGGACCGGCATCTGGCGGACGGCCTTCGCGGCGCTCGCCGTCACGCTGCCCTGGTTCGGGTTCAGCTGGGTGGCGCTCGGCTCGGCCGTGCCGGACACGCTCGTCATCAAGATCAGCCAGCAGTCGTGGGGACCGTTCAGCTTCACCAACGGCCCGCTGCTGTACTGGCGCAACTTCCCGGCCGCGGCCACGCTGTCGTTCCTGCCGCTGGTGCTCGCGGGCCTGGCCGGGGTGGCCTGGGCCGTCCGGTACCGCCGCGGCTCCGAGACGGCCCGCCGCCTGACGCCGTTCGCGGCGCTCGCCGTCGCCGGTGCCGGGCACTACCTGGCCTACAGCCGGCTGGGCGTGCCGCCCTACCACTGGTACTACGCGCCGAGCATCATCGGCGCGACGATCTTCCTCGCAGCCTGCGCGTCGGCGGTCCCGGAGCGGGTCCGGCGCGCGACGTGGACGCTGGCCGGCGCGGCGCTCGTGGCGAGCGTCGCGGTGTACGCGCTGCCGGGCCTGCCCCGCCGGTTCGCGCCGATCACGAGCAACCACGCGTCGACGACGGAGTACCGCGAGATCGGCCACGAGCTGGCGGCGATCGCCCACGGCCGCAAGGTCGAGACGGCGGGCGAGGTCGGCGCACTGGCGTACGCGTGCGACTGCGAGCTGGTCGACGAGTTCTCCGACCGGGGCGCGGTCGACCCGGCGATCACCGAGACGAAGCGCCGCAGCGACGACCTCGGGCGGGCGCTGCTCGAGGCCAACTTCCACAACTTCGACCACAGCGTCGCCCCGATCAGCCCGGACCTCGTCCTGGCGACGACCCGCCGCACGCCGCCCCGGACGGCCCTGGCCAGCTGGCACATCGACTCGCCGTGGGTGGGCAGCCAGAACCTCTACCTGGTTCCGGCCCACTCCGCCGGCGGCTGAGTACCCTGGCCGGTGATGGGGGTCATCCGGCGGTCGCTGCGGCACGAAGCCGTGCTCTTCTCGAGCATCGGGCTACTGCTGCGCGGCCGCAAGGACGTCCCGGCCGACGGTGTGGCCCTGCCTTACGCGGGCCCGCAGCGGCCGATGATCGTGATCTTCTTCGTCGTCTCGCTCGTCGAGACCGGCGCGTTCCTGCTCGTGGACTTCGGTGCGCTCGGCGGCACGCTCCTGCTGGTCGCGGAGATCTACACGGCCGCTTGGCTGCTCGGTTACCTGGCCACGACGATCACCCGGCCGCACACACTCTCACCCCGTGAGCTGCGGGTCCGGGTCGTCGCGATGTTCGACCTGCGGGTGCCACTCGCGGACGTGGAGAGCCTCACCCGGCGCAAGGAAACCCACCCGAGCGCCCGGACGCTCGTCTGGGGCGACGAGGAGCTGGTGATGGCCCAGAACATGGAGACGAACGTCGTCGCCGTCCTGCGCCGCCCCGTCGCCGCGACGCGGCCGCTGGGCCGGACCGAGCAGGTGCGCGTGGTGAAGTTCTTCGTCGAAGACCCGGCCCTCGCGATCCGGGCCTTCGACGCAGCCTGAACTCAGATCGGGAGCTTGCGGAAGATCGGCCGCGGGACGTGCCGCAGCGCCGACATCACCAGGCGGAACGGCGCGGGCGCCCACACCAGGTCCTTGCCCGCGCGGGCCGCACCGACGGCGATCTCGGCGACCTGCTCGGCCGTCTGCGCCAGGGGAGCGTCCTTCAGCCCCTCGGTCATCTTCGTCTTGACGTGCCCGGGCCGGACGACCGTCACCTTCACGCCGTGCGGCGCGAGAGCCTCGCCGAGACCCAGGTAGAACCCGTCGAACCCGGCCTTGGTCGAGCCGTACACGAAGTTCGAGCGCCGGACGCGCTCGCCCGCCACCGACGACAGCGCGATCACCGTGCCGTGGCCCTGGGCCTTGAGCTTCTCCGACAGCGCGACGCCGACCGACACCGCCGCCGTGTAGTTCACGGTCGCCAGTTCGACGGCCTTCGCGTGGTCCTGCCAGACCTCTTCCGGGTCGCCGAGCAGGCCGAACGCCACGACCGCCACGTCGATGTCGCCGCCTTCGAACGCCTTGGCCAGGACGTCCGGGTGGGACGCCGTGTCCTTCGCGTCGAAGTCCACGGTGGACACCTCGGCGCCACGGTCCTTCAGGCGCTGCGCGGCCGCGTCGAGCCGCGGCGACGGCCGGGCGGCCAGCACCACGCGCAGCGGCTTCTCGGCCAGGTATTTCTCGGCGATCGCCAGCGCGATGTCGGACGTGCCGCCGAGCAGGAGCAGGGACTGGGGGTTGCCCACCGCGTCGATCACAGTTCGAGCCTCCGGCTCATGTCAGAGGCGAAAACGCCTTCGGGGTCGATGGAAGCGCGGACCTTGCGCCATTCTTCGAGCCGCGGGTACATCTTCGCGAACGTCTCGGGCGAGGTGCGCGAGTCCTTCGCCGTGTACAGCCGCCCGCCCAGCTCCAGGACGTCTTCGTCGAGCTCCTGGCAGAACCGGCTCAGGCCGTCCTTGATCGGGAAATCGACGCAGACCATCCAGCCCGGGTGCGGGAACGACAGCGCCGCCGCGTTGCCCTCGCCCATCCGCTTGAACACGTTGAGGAAGGACACGTGCCCGGACTCGGCGATCTTCCGGACGATCTTCCGCAGCGGCTCGTGCGCGTTGAGCGGCGTCGAGAACTGGTACTGCAGGAAGCCCTTCGAGCCGTACGCCCGGTTCCACTCGCCGAACATGTCGAGCGGGTGGTAGAAGGCCGTCAGGTTCTGGATCACGCCGCGGGCGGCCTTCGGCGTCTTGCGGTAGTACAGCTCGCCGATGGCGCCGAAGGTCAGCTTGTTGGCCAGGCCGTTCGGGAAGACGTCCGGCAGCGTCGCCAGCTGCGGCGCGTCGAACTTCAGCGGGTTCGCGCGCAGCTTCGGCGGCAGTTCGTCCAGCTTGGCCAGCGAGCCGCGGCCGAAGGCGGCGCGGCCGAGCTTCGAGCCGGTGGAGATCGTGTCGAACCACGCCGACGAGTACGTGTAGTTGTCGTCGGAGCCGTTGCTGACCAGTTCGAGCGTCTCGTCGAGGTTGTTCGTGCGCTCGTTGTCCGCGAGGAAGTACGCGGTCTCGGTCTTCGTCATCCGGATCTTCGCCCGGACGATGATGCCGGTCAGGCCGATGCCGGCCACGGTCGCCCAGAACAGCTCGGCGTCCGGGCCCTCCGGCGTCAGCGTGCGGATCTGGCCGTCGGCGGTGATCAGGTCCATCGACACGACGTGGTTGCCGAAGCTGCCCGCGCTGTGGTGGTTCTTGCCGTGGATGTCGTTGGCGATCGCGCCGCCGACGGTCACCTGGCGCGTGCCCGGCAGCACCGGGACCCACAGGCCGTACGGCAGGGCTTCGCGCATCAGCTGGTCGAGGCTGACACCGGCGTCGAGGTCGACGAGCGCGGTGTCCGGGTCGATCGAGTGGATCCGGTTCAGCGCCGTCATGTCGACGACGAGGCCACCGGCGTTCTGCGCGGGGTCGCCGTAGGACCGGCCGAGGCCGCGGGCGATGACGCCGCGTGTACCGGCCTGGGCCACGGCGCGCGCGATGGTTTCGACGTCCGGCGTGGTCAAGACGTCGGCGGTGGTCGGTGCGGTCCGCGCCCAGCCCATGAGCGTGCGACGCTGTGTGTCGGGTGCTTGGGTCACCCGCCCAGGGTAGCCACGCCCAACCACGCCCGAAACGTGACCCTGAAGCGCTCCTCTCTACACTTTGCGAATCAAGGCACAAGCGCCCGCGCGGGTGACCGTGACTCAGGTATCGAGGTAAAGCAGTGGTGGCGACCGATCCGCAAGCCGACGTAGCGGCTGCTCAGTCCTCTCCGGGACTGCTGGGCCAGCTCATCCGCTTCGCCCTCATCGGGGGCTTCTGCGCCCTCGTCGACCTGGGCACCTACACGCTGCTGACGCAGGTGGCCGGGATGGCCGCCTCCCCGTGGGTCGACGTCGCCCGCGCCGTCTCGTTCATCGTGGGCACGACCACGGCGTTCTTCCTGAACCGGAAGTTCACCTTCGCCGGCGGGCGCCGCGACGGCAAAGCCCAGGTGGGCTCGTTCGTCCTGCTCTACACCGTGACGTTCTTCGTCGCGGTCGGGGTGAACCAGCTCATGCTGCAGCTGCTGCCGGAGTCCGCGTGGCAGCACACCCTGTGCTGGGCCGTGTCGCAGGCCACGGCCACCGTGATCAATTTCGTGATGCTCAAGTGGGTCGTTTTCCGCGAGCCGTCGACTGAGGAGAACTGAGGACTTCCATGCCCGGCAAAACAGCAACCCCGGCACCGGCCACCCCAGCCGGCGCGGCCGCCGAGACGCGGTTCACCGAGCACACTCCGCAGGGTCGCCTGACCGCACAGCGTGGCCTGTACGCCGGCCCGGCGCCGATCGTCAGCAAGGACCTCTACGCCGAGCTCGAGTGGGGCGCGGCCGTGCGGGAACGTGCGTCGATCGCCCTCGAGCCCGCCTCCAAGGTGTCGGGCAACACGTACTTCGGCCGGTTCCCGGCGAGCTACTGGCAGCGCTGGACGAACGTGTCCGAGGTCTCGGTCGAGGCCGTCGTCACCGGCACCGGCCAGCTGTCCATGGGCGCCTCGGACGTCGAGGGCGAGCCGCGCGTCGTCGCGGCGGAGGTGGTCAAGGACGCCAAGCAGGCGAAGGTGTCGCTGACCGGGAAGCTGGACAAGTTCTACGACGGCGGCGCGCTCTGGCTCGACCTCGAGACCGAGGGCGGCCAGACGCTGCGCGTCGAGCAGGTCCGCTGGACAGTTGAAGCCCCGGAGAAGATCCGCCCGACCGCGGTCACCATCTGCACGATGAACCGCGCCGATGACTGCCTGAAGAACCTGCAGGCGCTCGCCGCGGACGTCTCCTCGCTGGACACCCTGGACGCCATCTACGTGGCCGACCAGGGCACCGACCTCGTCGAGTCGCGCGACGGCTTCGAGCAGGTCGCCAAGGACCTCGGCGACAAGCTGCACTACATCAAGCAGCCGAACCTCGGCGGCGCCGGCGGCTTCACCCGCGGCCTCTTCGAGGTGGCCGGGCACACCGCCACCGAGCACGCGAACGTGCTGTTCATGGACGACGACGTCCTGCTCGAGCCGGACCTGGTGATCCGGATGACGGCGTTCTCGAACCGCGCCGCCCACCCGATCATCGTCGGCGGCCAGATGCTGAACCTGTTCCACCCGAACCAGCTGCACGTCGGCGCCGAGTACGCGCGGCTCAACACGCTCGAGCCCGGCCAGCCGGTCGAGCACTCGCTGACCACCGCCGACCTGCTCGGCGTGGACGAGGAGACGCTGAAGCCGAACCGCCAGGAACGCCGTCTCGACGCCGGCTACAACGGCTGGTGGTCGTGCCTGATCCCCTACGAGGTCGTCAAGGCCAGCGGCTACCCGCTGCCGTTCTTCTTCCAGTGGGACGACGCGGAGTACTCCTACCGCGCCCGCGCGCACGGCTTCCCGACCGTCACCCTGCCGGGTGCGGGCGTGTGGCACGCGGACTTCCACATGAAGGACTGGGACGAGTGGCACCGGTACTTCAACCTGCGCAACTCGATCATCACCGCGGCCCTGCACTCGCCGTTCAACCTGAACCTGCTTTCCCGGGTGCTGATCGCGCAGCTGGTGCGCTACCTGCTCGGCATGCAGTACGGCCTGTCGGCGACGCTGATCAAGGCCGTCGAGGACTTCCTGAAGGGCCCGGAGATCCTGCGTGACGGCGGGGTCGAGGCGATGAAGGAGATCCGCCGCATCCGCGAGGACTACCCGGAGACCAAGCGCCACAAGGCGACCGACGTCCCGGGCATCGCGTCCAACGACATCGGCATCATCAACACCCCGCCGCGGCCCGCCCTGCAGCGCGTGGTGCTGCTCAAGCGGGTGCTCGACCGGGTGCTCGGCCGCAGCCGGTTCGGGCTCGGCGCGGTGCCGATCGACGAGGCGAACTGGTGGCACATCGCGCAGTTCGAAACGGCGGTGGTCACCGACGCGAGCCAGGAAGGCGTCCGCGTCCGGTCCTACGACCGGGTGAAGATGTTCGCGCTGGCGAAGCAGGGCGCGCGGGTCATCCAGCGGCTGCGCAAGGAAGGCGCGGCGGTGCAGGAGCAGTACAAGCGGGCCATGCCCGAACTCACCTCGCGCGAGAACTGGAAGCGCCTGTACAAGCTCTGACGTTTCTTCGCGAAGGCCGTCTCACGTACGTCGTGAGGCGGCCTTCGCCGTTTCAGGTGTGCATGCCGAACACGGTGCTCTTCCGGGCGAGGTCGTCGACGTACGCGGCGGCCACGTGGGCGAAGTTGACCGCGACCGGTGAGTGGTCCTTGGTGGTCACCGTTTCGACGGCGCCGTCCTTGACGAGCTGGGCGAGCTTGCCGGCCAGCCGTCCGGATTCTTCGGTGGTCAGCGCGAACAGCAGCGGTTCGCCGCCGGTGGCGAGGTGCAGGACGAGTGCGGGTTTCGGGTCAGCCATGCGTTCCATCGGACCAGCGCGGATCTTGCCCCGGCAAGCAGGTTCGCTGAGGGCGGAGCTACGGTTTTCGCGAAGGCCGGACTCATCCGCGGGGGGTTGGAAGCGAATGCCGCACTCGTTCTCGCTGTCGCTGGCAGCGGTGGACATCCTGCTCGAACAGCTCGGGCTCGGCCGCGCGCCGACGCCGTTCGAGGTCCCGCACGTCGGCACGACCGTCGAGCAGCGCGCGATGATCCGCGACGCCGTCATCCGCGATCTGACCGGCCGCGGGCTGTGGAGCCGCGGCCGCCTCGACCCGGACGCCGAGCTGGCGCTGGCCACGTTCGTCCGCGGCAGCGTGACCATCAACGCGGCCGCCGAGCTGGGCGACAAGCACCTGTTCGCCCGCGTCGCCTCCGACGGCCAGTTCGCGGTGCTCGCCCGCCAGGAGGAGAACCTCATCGTCTTCGAGGAGGTCCGCCCGACCGGCATCGTGCCGGCGATCGTCGACCTGCTCCCGCTGACGCCGGCGGCGCCCGGCCAGTCGGTGACGATCTCGCGGCCGGTCCAGCAGCCCCGCCACCAGCGCCGCGACGAGACGTACGACCCGTTCGCCGGCGTCTCCGGCCCCCGCGGGCAGAGCGGCGGCGGTGGCCCGCAGCTCCGCATGATCGAGCGCGTCTTCCAAGAGCCGAAGAAGCGCGTGGGCCAGTTCACGGCCCAGACCCGCGCCGGCGCGTTCCCCCCGCTGGCCTGGTTCGACACCCCTCAAGGCCGCTGGTTGATGTCGTCGCGCGCGGCCGCCGACGGCCAGCGCTGGATCACCTACGCCCCGGCCGACAACGCCCGCTTGGCCCAGCAGCTGTACGCCCAGCTCGAAGGCCAGTTCTGACCGTCGGGAACCACTGACGTCGCGGCTGCGTCCGAGGTGAAGATCGGTGAACGGCCGTGGCAGAGGGTGCCCGGCTAGTAGACTTCCGGGTGCACACGCACGGGCGAAGCGATTCGGGGTGGAACTGCGATGTTGATTGCTGACGGCGGGGGCGGAGGCTCGTTCGCGGACATCATGAACCTCGGCGCCATCCAGGGCGTCACGGCGGAGACCCAGAAGCTGGTCGACGCGGCCAAGGGCGGCGGCTTCAAGATCACCCCGGAGGGGGTCAAGCCGATCCGGGACGCCCTGACCGAGCTGGTCAACGAACTCGCGAACCTGAGCTTCGACACCATGGCGCTGGATCAGGCCCCCAAGCTCGGCAATCACCCGTACGGGCACACCATCGCGTCGCACGACCAGAAGAGCGCCTCGCAGGCCGAGGGGTCGGCCACCGAGGTTCTGGCCAAGCTCAGGCAGGTCGCCCAGCAGGCCGACGAAGCACTCGCCAGGGCCGCGGGCTTGTACAAGGGCACCGAGAACGACGCTTTCGCCGCGCTCCAGACCAAGCAGGCCTGAGGTAATGACCAAACTCCTTGTTCGAGTCGTACTGCCGCTCCTCGTCGGCGGAGCCCTCCTGACCGGGTGCACCACCACCCAGGGCGGCACGGCGTCACCCGCGCAGTCGCCTTCGGCCGGTGAATCCGGCCCGCCGCAGACCTCTTCGCAGTCCGCGGGCGGAGGTGGGACCCAGTCGATCACCGACGCCTGCTCGCTCATCGAGATGAGCGACCTGAGCAGCTACGGCGAGTTCAACCCGCCGCAGAGCCAGAAGATCAGTGGCGCGCGCAGCTGCAAGTACCAGAAGAAGATCGCCTCCGCGAGCGACAAGTCCATGGTGATCGGCACCAACATCCGCGATACCGCGTCGGTCGCGCAGGTGAACGACACGGGCGGCGGGGTTGTCGACAAGGACATCAACGGGCGACAGGCGAAGGAGGCACCCGGCGGCGGCTCGGTCGACGGGTGCACGCTCGCGCTGCCGGTGGGCGATTCGTCACGCGTGGACGTGGCCGTGATCGGCGTCGGCTCGGCGGAAGAAGCTTGCCAAATCGCCGAAACGGTGGCCAAGGCCGCAGTCGAACCTCGGTTGCCGAAGGGATAGGGGAACCCAGATGACGACGCGACAGAATCCACCGCAGAAGACCGAGGACAAGACGCCTCAAGAAGTCCAGAACATGGCGCCGGCCGAGCGCGATGCCTATCTCCAGCAGAAGGCGGAGGAAGGTGTCGACCCCGGCAGCTGGTTGTTCGGACCGGTCCAGCAGTGGATTGCCCAGGCCCAGGCGAAGAACCAGTCGCAGCAGATGGGCGACAAGAACGTCGCCGATGCCACCAAGGGTCGCGATGTCGAGTACGTCCAAGGGCTGAACGCGCCCAACGCGGACTACAAGGGCAGTGACCACGCCCAGCTGCAAGCGTTCCTCCAGAGCAACCTGGACGTGGACCAGGTGTCGGAGGTGTCGACCGCTTACCACAAGGTCCACCAGGTCTTCGACAAGTTCGCGCAGTCGATGACCACCGCGGTCAACGCGTCCAAGGGCGCCTGGGAAGGCAGCGCCGCGGAGAACGCGCAGCAGTACTTCACCAGCCTCGGCAAGTGGTCCGACGCCAACTCCCAGAACGCCAAGCTGGCCTCGGAAACCATCTACGACCAGGGCCAGGCCGCCGCCACGGCGAAGAACTCCATGCCGGCTCCGATCCCGTTCAGCTGGAAGGACGAGTTCAAGGACTGGGCCACCTCGAACCCCTTCAGCCTGCCCGACAACGTCGACAAGTCGATCCAGAAGCAGAAGGACAGCCAGGCGGCGCACGACGAGGCCGCGGGCGTCATGGCGACCTACGACAAGAACCTCTACGAGGCCGCCTCCAAGCAGCCTGCCTTCGCGCCGCCCCCGAGCTTCAGCACCGGTGGGGGCAGCGACGACCCCAACGGCACCGGCGACAAGAACGGCATCAACACCCCCTCGAGCGTGAACATGCCGGGCTCCCACTCGGGGACCACGCCCGGCGGCACCGCACAGGGCTTCGCGTCCGGTCCGGTTCCCGGCCTGGGCGGGTCGGCCGCGCACATCTCCGGCCCCGGCTCGACCACCGGGGCGGGGATCATGCCCGCGGGCACCACCACGCCGTCCGGCTTCACGCCCGGCGCGCTCCCGGCCGCCTCGACGCAGAACCCGAACCAGCAGTTCGGCGGGATGCCGCCGATGAGCCCCATGCCGATGGGCGGGATGAACTTCGGCGGCGACGAGGCCTACAACTCGAAGGTCGGCGGCGGCGGACGCGGTGGCGGCGGCGGGTTCGGCCCCGGCGGCTCGAGTGCCGCCGGCAACGCGACCGGCGCGGGCGCCGCGTCGGGTGCAGCGCGCCCGGGCGGGATCGGTGCCGCGGAAGCGGCCGCGGGACGCGGGATGGGCGGCCTCGGCGCCGGTGCCGGTGCCGGCCGCGGGGGTATGGGCCCCGGCGGCGGTGGCCTGGGCCGCGGCGCGAAGGGCGAAGGTGACGAGGACACCGAGCACTCGCGCCCGACGTACCTGGTCGAGGGTGACCCCGACGAGGTCTTCGGCACCGACATGCGCACGGCGCCACCGGTCATCGGCGAGTGAGACGAAGAAGGGGCCCCCGCCGGGGGCCCCTTCTCAGTAGCGGTAGAACTTCTCGGCGCGGCCCTGCCGCACCAGCTTCAGCCACTGCAGGAATGCCTTCGGATCCCGCTTCACACCCACGAAGTACAGTCCGAACCGGACCACCTCGAGGGCGCCGATCTTCCGCATGCCCGGCTGCGACAGCAGGTAGCCGCGGTTGCGGTACGTGTAGTACCGCTTGACCTCGTTCTCCGGGTCCTGGGCGTGGAACTTGCCGCCCAGCATCGGCTTGAACTCGTCCGAGCCGTCCGGGTGCAGGTACTTCGTCTTCAGCGACGTGCCGAACGGCAGCCCCGAGCGAGCCAGCCGGCGGTGCAGCTCGACCTCGTCGCCGCGGAAGAACAGGCGCAGGTCCGGCACGCCGACGACGTCCAAAGTGGACGCCCGGAAGAGTGCACCGTTCATCAGGGACGCGATGCCGGGCAGGAAGTCCGCGCCCAGCTCGGACTGCGAACGCTTCCAGGTCAGGCCGCGGCGCAGCGGGAACGCCAGCTTGTCCGGCGCGTCGATGTTCGACACCACCGGCGAAATCTCCGCCAGGCCCCGCTTTTCCGCTTCCTCCAGCAGGATCGCGAGGACGTTCTCGTCGGCCGGGCGGCCGTCGTCGTCGGCCAGCCAGATCCAGTCCGCGCCCAGCGACAGCGCGTGCAGCATGCCCAGCGCGAACCCGCCGGCGCCGCCGAGGTTCCGGTGCGACGGCAGGTACGTGTGCGGCAGCGGGTAGTTCTCGACGACTTCGCGCGCGGAGTCGTCCGGCCCGTTGTCGACGACCACGAGGTGGTCGACCGGCCGGGTCTGGGCCGCGATGACCTTCAGCGAGTCCGCGAGCAGCTCCCGCCGGTGCCGCGTGACGACCACGCCGACGACCGCGCCGTCGGGCAGCTGCCGGGTCTCGCTGGCCATCATTCCCCGCCGTTCGTCGTCGCCACCGGCTCGATGCCGAAGCGCTCCAAGGTTTCCTGGCTCATGTTTTCGAAGGGGTCACGGCCCTTGTACGACGTGAGGACGTCCCGCAGCGAACCCTGTTGCTTGAGGTGACCCTCGTCCATCCAGATGGCCGAATCGCACAGTTCGAACAGGAACTCGTCCGAGTGGCTGGCGAACACCAGGATGCCGGAGCGCTTGACGAGGTCCTTGAGCCGGTCGCGCGCCTTGTTGAGGAACGCCGCGTCGACCGCGCCGATGCCCTCGTCGAGGATGAGGATCTCGGGGTCGATCGAGGTGACGACCCCGAGCGCCAGCCGCACGCGCATACCCGTCGAGTACGTGCGCAGCGGCATCTGCAGGTAGTCGCCGAGCTCGGTGAACTCGGCGATGTCGTCGACCCGCTTCTCCATCTCCTTGGCGGTCATGCCGAGGAAGAGGCCGCGGATGATGATGTTCTCGACGCCCGAAATCTCCGGGTCCATGCCGATGCCGAGGTCGAACACCGGCGCGATCTTGCCCTTGATCCGCGACGAGCCGCGGGTCGGCTCGTAGATCCCGGCGAGCAGGCGCAGCAGCGTGGACTTGCCGGCACCGTTGTGCCCGACCAGGCCGACGCGGTCGCCTTCACGCAGGCTGAGGGTCACGTCGTGCAGGGCTTCGATGATCGGCACCTTCGTGTCGGTGCCGATCTTGCCGCCGACCTTGCCGAGGACCTTCTTCTTCATCGAGCGCGTCTTCGCGTCGAAGATCGGGAAGTCGACGAACGCGTTGTGGACGTCAATGGAAACCATGTGTCACACCCAATAGGAGACGCGGGCACGGTAGTTGCGCATCGCGACCAGCGCGAGAGCCCAACCGACGACGGTGATGGAGCCGACCACGATCCAGTTTCCCGGCGAGAACTCCTGCCCCAGCATCGGCGCGCGGACCACCTGCATGAAGTGGTAGAGCGGGTTGATCTTGACGATCGGCAGGATCCAGGAGGCACCCTCCTTGGTCCCGCCGGTCATCAGCTGGTCGACCGGCCAGACGATCGGCGTGCCGTAGAACAGCAGCTGGATCAGCGAGTTGATGACCTGCGGGATGTCGCGGAAGCGGGTCGAGATGATGCCGAACAGCAGCGTCACCCAGCCGGCGTTCAGCGCCAGCAGCAGGAAACCGGGGATGGCCAGCAGGATGGTCCAGCTGAGGCCCGGGTGGCAGATGTGGCCGTCGACGCACACCCCGTTACCCAGCAGCGAGTACGGCTTGCTGAGCGCGCTGAAGAAGATCGCGATCACGGCCACGTAGACGATCAGGTTGTGGCCCAGCATCAGCGTCTGCCGCCACACCGTGCGCAGCATGTAGACGCTCAGCGGCGCCGGGACCTGCTTGATCAGACCCTCGTTCGCGATGAACGTCTCCATGCCCTCGGACAGGCAGCCCTGGATGAAGCCCCACAGGATGAAACCCGTGGAGATGTAGGGCAGGAACACCTCGACCGGCAGCTTGAACAGCTGCGAGTACAGCAGCCCGAGCCCGACGGCGAGGACGGCCTGGCTGATCGTGATCCAGAAGGGCCCGATCACCGAGCGGCGGTACCGCTGCTTGATGTCCTGCCAGCCCAGGTGACCCCAGAGCTCGCGGGCGCGGATTCCGGCCTTGATGTCGGCGAAGGCACGCGAGAACGTCTTGCTGTCCGACGTCAGGGGATCCGACGTCGTCACGGGTGAGTCTGCGGCCTGAACCGTGCTGGTGGCATGCACGTGGACGAGGGTACCGATGGGCCCGGCACCGGCCTGGCCACCCCGCCCGCAACCAGCGCTCGCGACGGGTCGGACGTGACGAGGACTACATTCCGTCACCGCGGGCGCTTCGGCGTTTGGGTCAAACGTCGCGAATGACTCATCGGGGACCTGGCACCGAGTTGTCCACAGAGGTTGTCCACAGGCCCTTCGGTCTGTGGACAACCTCGGGACAACCGCCGTCAGAGGTACTGGCCCGTTCCCGAGATACCCGGGCCGTGCCCGTGCTCGAGCCCGGCCGCCCCCGAGGGGCCCGCCGGGAGGCCGCGTCGCATCTGCTCCAGCTGGACCCGCGCCGCCATCTGCTGGGCGAACAGGGCCGTCTGGATTCCGCTGAACAGGCCCTCCAGCCAGCCCACCAGCTGGGCCTGGGCGATCCGCAGCTCCGCGTCCGACGGCGTCGAGTCGTCGGTGAACGGCCGGACCAGCCGCTCCAGCTCGTCCTGCAGCTCCGGGGCGAGGGCCTTCTCCAGCTCGCGGATCGACGTCTGGTGGATCTCGCGCACCCGCGTGCGGGACGCGTCGTCCAGCGGGGCCGCGCGGACCTCCTCCAGGAGCTGCTTGATCATCGTGCCGATGCGCATCACCTTCGCCGGCTCCTCGACGAGGTCGCCCACCGACTCGGGGTGGTCGCCGTCGACGGGGGCGGTGCCCACCGGCGTGCCGTCCGGTCCGACGACCACCACGTGGGGTGAAGATTCCTGGCCCGGGTCACCCGCTGTGAAGTTCGGCTCGGTCATGTGCTCCATCCTGGCTTGCCTTCGACACGCTCCGCGACACCCACGGGGCGTCCGTCTCCGAGCGTAGCCGTAATCGGGGTTCCCGGTGGCTCTCCACCCAACCCCGGACGCACGGCGAAACCGCACGTCCGTACGGTGTCCCCATGGCGTTTGACGTCGCTCGTATCCGTGGGCTCTTTCCCGCGCTGGGTGACGGCTGGATTCACTTCGACGGCGCCGCCGGAATGCTGGTCCCGGAACAGGTCGCTTCGGCCGTTTCCACGGCGATGCGCGCCCCGGTGTCCGGGCCGGGTGGAGCGTTTCCGGCCTCACAACGCGCGGAAAGCATCGTGACCGCGGCCCGCCGGGCCGTGGCCGACCTGGTCGGGGCCGACCCGGCTGCCGTCGTGCTCGGACCCAGCGCGCCGGTGATGCTGCGCCGGCTCGTCGACGCGCTCGCCGAGCGCTGGACCATCGGCGACGAGCTCGTCGTGTCCCGGCTCGACGAGCAGGCGAACCTCGCGCCCTGGCAGCGGGCCGCCAAGCGCGTCGGGGCCGTCGTGCGGTGGGGTGAAATCGACATCGAGACCTGCGAGCTGCCCGCGTGGCAGTACGAGCAGCTCGTGTCGGCGCGCACCAAGGCCGTCGCCGTCACGCTCGCGTCCGGTTCCGTCGGCACCCGCCCGGACGTGCCGACCATCATCGAGTTCGCCAAGCGGGTCGGCGCCCTGGTCGTCGTCGACGCCACCTACGCCGCGCCCTTCCTGCCGCTCGACATCAACGCGCTCGGCGCCGACGTCATGGTCGTGTCCGCGCAGGCCTGGGGCGGCCCCTCGGTGGGCGCGCTGGTCTTCCGCGACCCCGAGCTGATCGAGCGGATCCAGCCGGCCTCGCTCGACCCGATGGCCCGCGGTGCCGCCCGCCTGGAGCTCGGCCCGCACGCCTACCCGCTGCTCGCCGGCCTGATCGCGTCGATCGACTACCTCTCCGGCCTCGACGACGCCGCCACCGGGTCGCGCCGCGAGCGCCTGGTCACCTCGCTCGGGTCGGCGAAGTCCTACCACGCCGGGCTGCTCGCGCAGCTGTCCACGGAACTGCTGTCGCTGCGGCACATCATGGTCATCGGCAACGCCATGCGCCGGATCCCCGCGCTCGCCTTCGCCGTCGCCGGCAAGAAGGCGCCCGAGGTCGCCGAGTACCTGGCGAAGCAGGGCCTGTGCGCGTTCGCCGACGACGGCACGAGCGGCGTCTTCGCGTCACTCGGCGTCGGAGAAGTGGGCGGCGCTGTGCGGATCGGGCTCGCCCACTACTCCAACGTCTTCGAGATCAACCAGCTCGTGCGGGTCCTCGAGGAATTGCGCTGACGTAGTCAGGACTTCGCGGCCAGCAGGACCTTGCCGAAGACACTGCCCTCTTCGAGGATCCGGTGCGCGGTCGAAGCCTCGGCCATCGGCACGACCTGCCCGACGATCGGCTTGACCAGGCCCTCGGCGACCAGCGGCCAGAGCCGCTCGCGGACGTCGGCGACGATCGCCGCCTTCTGCTCGAGCGGCCGGAACCGCAGGCCCGCGGCGAACACCGACGCCCGCTTGCCGAGCAGCGCGCCGACGTTCAGCTCGCCCTTCACCCCGCCCTGCATGCCGATGATGACCAGCCGGCCGTCCTGCTGCAGCGCGTCGACGTTGCGGCCCAGGTAGGACGCGCCCATGTTGTCGAGGATGACGTTCGCGCCGCCGGTCTCCTCGCGGAGCACCTCGACGAAGTCCTGCTCCTTGTAGTTGATCGTGATGTCGGCGCCGAGCTGGCGGCAGCTCTCGAGCCGGTCCGGCGAGCCCGCGGTCACGGCGACGGTGGCGCCGAGCGCCTTGCCGACCTGGATGGCGTGCGTGCCGATGCCGCCGGCGCCGCCGTGGACCAGCAGCACCTCGCCCTCGGTGAGGTTGGCGTGCATCACGACGTTCGCCCACACCGTGCAGGCCACCTCGGGCAGCGCGGCCGCGGTGAGCAGGTCGATCTCGCCCGGCACCGGCAGCAGCTGCCCGGCCGGGACGACGGCCTTCTCCGCGTAGCCGCCGCCGGAGAGCAGGGCGCAGACCTCGTCGCCGACGCTCCAGCCTTCGACACCTTCCCCGAGTTCCGCGATCGTGCCGGAGCACTCGAGGCCGAGGGTTTCGCTCGCGCCGGGCGGCGGCGGGTAGTGGCCCTGGCGCTGCAGCAGATCGGCGCGGTTCACCGCGCTCGCCGCGACTTCCAGCAGCACCTCGCCGGGGCCGGGCCGCGGATCCGCGACCTCCGCCCACTCGAGCACGTCCGGGTCACCTGGTTCACGGATGGTGATCGCGTACATGTGTCGACTGTATACCGCGGGCAAAGGTCCCGCCGAAAGGCGCATTGACGGACTTCGCATATCGAACAAAGGTGAGCAACCATGTCACTCTTTAGAACGAGAATCCTGCCGCCGGTGGCGATCGCCGCCGGCGCGACGCTGGTGCTCGGCCTGACCCCGGCCGCCGCCGCCGACACCACTCCCGACGGTCCCGCCCTCGCGAAGCAGCTCGTCAAGAAGGTCGACGTCAACGGCGTCAACCGGCACCTGATCGCCCTCCAGCGCATCGCCGACACCAACGGCGGCACCCGGGCGGCGAGCACCGAGGGCCACAAGAAGTCCGCCGAGTACATCGCGACCAAGCTCGAAGCGGCCGGGTACCAGGTGACTCGCCAGGAGTTCCCGTTCACCTACTCGGAGACCCTCGCCGAGAAGCTGACCGCGGGCGGCGCGAACGTCCCGATCATCGCCATGGAGTACACGAAGTCGACGCCGGTCGGTGGCATCACGGCGCCGCTCGCCGTGGTCGCGGTCGACGACACGAGTGGCTGCGAGGCCACCGACTACACCGCCGACGTCGCGGGCAAGATCGCCCTGATCAAGCGCGGCGGCTGCTCGTTCGCGCAGAAGCAGCAGACGGCCGCGGCCGCGGGCGCGATCGGCGCCATCGTCTACAACAACACCGACGGCGCCCTCAACGGGACGCTCGGGGGCCCGGAGAACGCGGCGATCCCGACCGGCGGCGTGACGGCGGCCGCGGGGGCGCAGCTGGCCACGCTCGGCGGGCAGAACGTCACGCTGGAGCTGCGGGCCTTCCAGGAGGCGCGGACCAGCTACAACGTCATCGCCGAGACCAAGACCGGGCGCAAGGACAACGTCGTGATGCTGGGGTCGCACCTCGACAGCGTCCCGGCCGGCCCGGGCATCAACGACAACGGCTCCGGCTCGGCGGCCCTGCTCGAGACGGCGCTGCAGCTGGGGAGCAGCCCGAAGGTCAACAACGCCGTCCGCTTCGGCTTCTGGAGCGCGGAGGAGTTCGGCCTGATCGGCTCGACCTACTACGTCGACCAGCTGACCTTCGAGCAGCAGCTCGACATCGCGCTGTACCTCAACTTCGACATGATCGGCTCGCCGAACGCCGGCTACTTCGCCTACGACGGGGACAACTCCGACGGCGTCGGCGCGGGTGCCGGCCCGTACGGCTCGGCGCAGATCGAGAAGACCTTCGTCGACTTCATGCAGGCCGCGCGCGGTGTGTCCCTCGAGGGCACCGACTTCACCGGGCGTTCGGACTACGGCGAGTTCATCGCCGTCGGCATCCCGGCCGGCGGGCTCGACACCGGTGCCGAGGTGCTGAAGACCCCGGCGCAGGCGGCGAAGTGGGGCGGCAAGGCCGGCATCGCGTTCGACCCGTGCTACCACCAGGCCTGCGACAACCTGGGCAACATCGACCGGGTCGCGCTCGACCGCAACGTCGACGGCGTCGCCTGGGCCCTCGGCGTCTACGCGACGAGCACCGAGAGCATCAACGGCGTCCAGCCGGGCAAGGCGAAGGCGGCCAAGCAGAAGGCCGCCGACCGCAAGGCGCAGCGGAACTTCTCCGCCCGCGCCGTCGCGGGTGACCCGCACGCACTGACTGCCTGACGACAGACCGAAGGGGCCGTCCCGGGTTGCCGGGGCGGCCCCTTCGTCATGTCCCCGAGTGTTGCGGTCCTAGCCCAGGTTGTTCGTGCCGAAGGTGTCGCAGCGGGCCGGCTCGCCGGTCTGGAAACCGGTGGTGAACCACTTCTTGCGCTGCGCGGACGTGCCGTGGGTGAACTTCGAGCGGTCCACCTGGCCGCCGCCGAGGTTCTCCTGGATGTAGTCGTCGCCGATGCGGGACGCGGTGTCCAGCGCGGAGTTGATGTCGTCCTGGGTGACGTCGGTGATCAGCGGCTTGCCGCTCTCGGTCGGCGTCGTCGACGCGTGGTTGGACCAGACGCCGGCGTAGCAGTCGGCCTGCAGCTCCAGGCGCACCGAACCGGACGTCGGGCCGGTGCCGGTGCCCTTCTTCGAGGTGCCGAGCAGGTTCTGCACGTGGTGGCCGTACTCGTGGGCGAGCACGTACGCCTCGGTGAAAAGCCCGCCCTGCGCGCCGAAGCGGGTCTTCAGCTCGTCGAAGAAGGTCAGGTCGATGTAGACCTCGGAGTCGGCCGGGCAGTAGAACGGGCCGGTGTCGGAGGTCGCGCTGCCGCAGCCGGTGCGCACGCCGCCGTTGAAGAAGTTGGTCGGCGCCTTCCGGTAGGTCGAGCCGGACCGCGCGAACTGCTGCGTCCAGTAGTCCTGGACGGAGTTGACGACCGCGACGATGGCGCAGTCGTGGTTCTTGTTGGCGTCCGCGCCGGTCTTGCACTCACTGGCGAGCTTGGAGTTGTCGACCGCTTGGCCGGACCCGACGCCGCCGAGCCCCCCGCTCAGGCCGCTGCCGCCCGTGCTCACCCCGCCGAGCTGGGAGAGCACGAAGTAGATGATCACGCCGACGATGCCGAGCCCACCGCCGCCGAGCGCCACGCGGCCGCCGATCCCGCCGCCGCCTCCACCGCTTCCGCGCAGGTCCTGGACTTCGGAGGAGTCCAGGCCGGCGTCGTCGTCGAATCTCACCTGTCAGATCGTAACGAGCCTGGGTGCGGCCGTCGCGTTGACGGGCGCACCCAGGCTGGTACCGAGGTATGTCTTTGGTCGAGCGGCTGGCCGCTTCCGGGGCCGGCGTTCAGGCGCTGTCGTCACGGCTTCCGAGACCGTGACCGGAGCCAGGCCCGACCGACGCCGTATGCGTGATGCGCATGGAAGCCCGCTCTTGGCTGTTCACAGTCGCGGCCGAACCGGTAGGTGTCCGTTCCGGTCGCGGGGACGCAGCGGGCGGTCAACCGCGAGAATCACCCGTCACACAACCACCTGACCTTTCCTGGTGGGGGAGCCGGGCCGGCACGCCACCGTCGCCGCGCCGCATACCCTGGCCAACCATCCACCGACAAGCAGAATGCGCCTTTCCCGGCCGAGTCTCAACCTTTTCGTAACCCCACCTTCGGGCGATGTTGCGACGGGGTTTTCACCCGCCGACGGATCGGCGTCGGAGCGCGCGGTCGGTTGATCAGCGTTCTACGCTGCCTTATGACCGAGGAGCGTGCTGTGCGGTGGTTGAACGATGCCGAGATGGCGGCGTGGCGCTCCTACATCGTGGCCACCCTCCTGCTGCGGCAGCGGCTGCACCGTGAGCTGACCGAGGGTCACGAGGTGTCGCTGACCGACTACGAAGTGCTCGTCTGCCTGCAGCAGCAGCCCGACCGCCGGATGCGGATGTCGGAGCTGGCGTTCCGGATGGGGTCGACGAAGAGCCGGCTTTCGCACCAGGTGGCCAAGCTCGAGGAGACGGGCGTCGTCCGGCGGGCGCGTGACCCGGAGGACAAGCGCGGCGTGATCACCGAGCTGACCGACGAGGGCCTGGCGCTGCTGGAGAAGGCCGCGCCGACGCACGTGGAAGGCGTGCGGGAACACCTCATCGACCTGCTGAGTCCCGAGGAACAGGCGACGATCGCTGCGGCGTTCGAGCGCGTGCAGGCACACCTGCTGGAGCCGGAAAGCTGAACCCGGGCGCGGCGGGCGCCGCCCGCCGCGAGAGTCCGGGGTTGGCCTGGCGGAATGATCAACATGATGTTAGTCTGTTCGGGCGTATTCGATCCTGACTGGGGAAGGCTGGATTCTATTTCGCGTCTCGCCATCTGTTGAACTCGGTAACTCATGTGCTAGCTGCTTGAGTAAGTAGGATCCGAATTCTATCTGCAATTTTCAGGGGGAATTATGAAGAACCTTGTAAAGACGTTCATTGTGGCTGGTGCCGCAGCGGCGGCGTTGGCTGTTCCGGGTGTCGCGATGGCTGCTCAGGGCGGTGCCGCGGTGTCGTCGACCAGTGTCGGCGTAGCGGATGTCAACAGCAATTGGTGTGGCCACAACTACGACAACTGTATCCGTGTGCGGAGCGAATTCGCCCGATACTACAAGGTCGGGCCGCTCGAGTACTTCCCTGCTGACCCCAGTTGCGCAGGTATCTGCTACAGCGGCTACAGGTTCAATTATTGGCCTAAGTGATAAGGCGGCGGTGGGGCGCTTCGGCGTCCCACCGTGTTTCACGCGCTGGGCCAGTTGAACCCCTGTCGGGATCTGCCGGGACCGAGGTCGGCGCGATACGCTCCACGGCTCGCGATGGTCGTGCTCGGCGTGTCCTACCCGCTCGTACGCTGGATCGAGCCGCGACTGCCCGACTGGACTCACCCGCGTACTGCTCGGCTCGGCGCAGCCTCCGACCTACCTCAGGTCAGACGGCCGCACGCCGTAGGCGACGCCGGTTGACATAATGACTTCGGCACTCGGATACCCTGATCAGCACGCCGGGTAGCGTGTCCGAGCGGCCTAAGGAGTGCGTCTTGAAAACGCATGAGGGTTGATCCCCTCCGTGGGTTCGAATCCCACCGCTACCGCACGGAACGAAGGCGCCCCGCACCCAACCAGGGTGCGGGGCGCCTTGTCGTTCAGGCAAACACACGCGTTCGGGCGTGCGGTTCCCACCTGAGCAGGCCGCTCGGACACGCTACCCCTGGCCACGCAGCGCAGCCGACGATTCGGGGCAACCCGGGCCGTGCCGCCGGCTAGCTCCAGCCAAGCGTGAGGGCCGCGCCCTGCGCGCGGCCCGCCTCGGCGGCCGGCGTGCGCTTCGCCGGGTCCAGCGGGTTCTCGCCGATCGCCGCTCGCGAAGCCTCGTCCGGGGTGATCAGGGTGACCTCCGCGCCCGCCGCGCGCAGGTCGTCCAGTACCTCCAGCAGCGGCTTCTCCATCGGCAGCGGTGCGTCGACGCCCAGCGGGGAAACCACGGTCACGCGCTTGAAGCCGGTCGCGTAGTCGGCGTTCTCGGCCGAGCGGACGCCGCCGTCGACGTACTGGCGGCCGTCGATCGTCACCGTCGGCCAGACGCCCGGGACCGCACAGCTCGCCGCCACCGCGTCGACCAGCGAGACGCCGGACTCGCGGTCGAAGCGGCGGGGCTCGCCGGTCTCCGCGTCCACTCCCACGATCACGAGGCGCTGCGCCGGCCAGTCGTGCACCGGCAGCCTCGCCTCGATCACCGCGCGGCGATCCGCCTCCGGCACCGTTTCGGCCGCCAAGGCCAGCTTCCCGACCGCCCGCCGCACCTCGGCCGGGTCGGTCGCGGCGGTGACCGCGCCGCCGAAGTCGGCGGCGAACTTCTCGAAGTCGATGTCGGCCGGGATCTCCGGGGTCTGGCGCGCCGGGTCGGCCTGGCGCGCGTACAGCTCGTCGAGCGGCAGCCCGCTCGTCACCTGCGCGGCCACCACCGAGCCCGCCGACGTCCCGACGAGCAGGTCCGCGCCCGTCAGGTCCTGGCCGCGGTCGGCCAGGCCGGCCAGCAGCCCCGTCGTCCACGCGATCCCGGCGACCCCGCCGCCACCCAAAACCAAAGCCTGTTCGCCCATGCGGGCAGCCTAGTGACGAGGTCCGACAATTCCGGGCCGCCGAGGGCTAACCTCCAGGTCGGCGAGAGGGGTGGCGATGACCGCGAGGATCGAAGGCTTCCACCACGTCAAGTTCCCCGTGCGGGACCTGGCACGCAGCCGCGAATGGTACGAGCGCGTGCTCGGGCTCGAGGTCACCCACGAGTTCCCGGACGACGGCGTCCCGGTGGCGTTGCGCGTGCAGGAGACGGCCGCCGCGGGGCTCGCCGGGTTCGACCCGGTCTGCTTCTCGATCGCCGACCGCGCGGCCGCCGAGGCGTGGATCGCGCGGCTGGACGAGCTCGGCGTCGAGCACCCGCCGCTGTTCGAAGCCACCACCGGCTGGATGGTCCGCTGCACCGACCCCGACGGCACCGAAATCCGGCTCTACAGCCTGTCCAAGGAAGACGGCGTCGACCACACCGGCGAGCAGGGGTACGCCCGGCCGGCGCGCTGAGTCACGGCTGGCGCAGGGCCTTCGCGGCGATCCGCGCCTGCACCTCTGGGCGGCGCAGCGGCGGCACGGTCGCCGGCGGCTGGCGGCGCTCGGGAAGCTGCTCCAGCAGCCGGGCGGTGATCTCGGTGATTTCGGCGACCGCCGCCTCGAACGGCTCGCGCGTGGCGTCCGACAGCGACTGCACGCCGGTGACCTTGCGGACGTACTGGCGGGCCGCGGCCTCGATCTCCTCGCCCGTCGCGGCCGGCTGGAGCCCCCGCAGGGTGGTGATGTTTCGGCACATGCGGCCAGGGTACGGCTTTTCGCGGGCTCCGATCACACGGTCGGGTAGGCCGGGCCCGGCTTCGTTGACGCCCGAACCGGGGCTGGGCAAGGTCGGGGAAGTGCCCCTCAGACCGCGCCCGTTCCGCTCCGCCCGCCCCGAACCCGGCATCCTCGAAGAAGATCTCCCGGAAACCCCGATCCCGGAACAGGCCTGGCCCCGCGTGCGGGCCGACGAACTGGTCACCCTCGTGGCACACGTCTTCGCCGCCCACGGTCTCCCCGAAGCCCGCGCCCGCATCGCCGCCGAAGCGCTCTGCCACGGCGATCTCACCGGCTCGCCGGAGACCGGGGTCGCCGAGCTGACCCGCGTACACCTGCCGCTGCTGAAGAACGGGCTCGTCGTGCCGCACGCCGAGCCGCTGATGATCGCCGACCGCGGGGCCGCCGCGCTGCTCGACTACCGCCGCGCGCCCGGGCTCTGGGCCGTGGGCGACGCGATGGACCGGGCGGTGACGCGGGCCGGCCGCTTCGGCGTCGGGCTCGTCTCGCTGCGCGGCATCGGGCCGTTCGGCCGGGCCGGCCACCACGCGGCGCGGGCCCTCCCGCACGCCATGATCGGGCTGGTGCTGGCCGCGGGCGGCGAGCTCGGCCAGCCGATGAACCCGCTGGGGATGGCGGCGCCGGGTGGCGCGTACCCCGAGTTCGTCTTCGACATGGACCGCCCCGGCTCGGACGCGGCCGGGCTGACGCTGCTGGTCGAGGTCCTCGCCGGGGTGCTCTCCGGGGTCGCCGACCACGAGCACGACACCGGCCTGCTGGTGCTGGCGATCGCGCCGACGACCCTGCGCAGCGCCGACGGCTTCTACCGAGCGGCGAGCGCCCTGTTCGGCAGCATGCTGGGCTGGGACGGCGGCGCGCCGATCCGCTACCCCGGCTGGCGCGAGGCCCAGCACCTCGAGCAGTGCCGGGCGCTGGGCGTGCCGCTGGCCGGGCCGGTCCGCCGCGAGCTGGACGCGCTCGCCGCGTCACTCGGCCTGCCCCCGCTGACCAGCGTGGGATAGCCCCTCCCAAGCGCCCCAATGTGGCCTTCGGTGCGTCCAACGCACCCAATGTGGCCTTCGGTGCGTTGAGCGCACCCAAGGCCACATTGGGGCGCAGGGGCCTCGGTCAGTGGACCAGGACGACCTTGCCGCGGTCGGGGCCCACCGCCACGATGTCGCCGTCGGTCAGCTGGCGGCCGCGGCGGGTCTCGACCTCGCCGTTGACCGTGACCTCTTCCGCGTCGATCAGGTCCTTGGCGTGGGAGCCGTCCTCGGCGAGGCCGGCCAGCTTCAGGAACTGGCCGAGCCGGATCGGCTCTCCGGTGATGGGTACGTCGACGGGCTCGCTCATGCCCCGCATCATGCCGTCTCAGGTGCGGGCGGTCGTCTGCCGGTAGAGGGCCAGCACGTCCGTGTCGAAGTAGCTCGAGTACGACGTGTCGGCGTCGGTGCCGCCGAACTCGAAGCCGCCGATGACGCCGATGACCGTGCCGAGCCGGGTTTCCGGGTTCTCGCCGGTGACCCACGGGCCGCCGCTCGTGCCGGTCGGGAAGCCCGCGCAGTCGACCCGCAGCTGGAAGGTGTCCTGCTTGCGAGTGGTGTTCTGGCAGACCGCGGGGACCTCGGAGTCGTCCGGGTAGCCGGTGAGCGTGATGGGCTGCTCGAACGCGGTGCCGGTGGCCAGCAGGTTCGCGCCGACCAGGCTTTCCAGGGACTGCTTGGCGCCCACCTGGTGCGCGGTGGCGAAGCCGACGTCGAGGTCCGGGTCCGACGACTCCGTCCAGCCCGGCGCGACGAGCTCGTCCGACACCGTCCAGTAGCCGAACGGCGCGATGCCGTCGTGGTAGGCGGGCGCGAAGGTGACGCCGCTGAGGTAGCCGCCGCCCTCGCCGTTGTGGATGCAGTGCGCCGCGGTCAGCAGCACGTCGCCCCGCTCGCTGTGCACGACGCTGGCGGTGCAGTAGTGCTGGCCTTCGGAGAACAGCGCCCCGACCGCGGGACTGGACACCGCGGGCAGGTTCGCCACCGGCGCCGCCTCGACCGTCGCGGTGTTCGGCGTGGTCGCGTCCGCGAGCTGCGCCGGACGGGCCGCGAAGACCACGACGACGGTGATGCCGAGCAGCACGATCGCGGCCAGCGTGAGCAGGACGAACGGCCGCCGCAAGATCATCTCCTCCTCGTCCGGGTGCTGTCGACGAGACCACCATAGGACGACGCACCGGCGCAATCAGCACACCCACAGCAAGCTCACAGCCGCTAGCATCGGCTACTCGTGAGTAGCACCGGAGGGTCGGGAGGGCCGATGAAGCAGTTCGCGGACAAGGTCGTGGTGATCACCGGAGCGGGCTCGGGCATCGGCCGCGCGCTCGCGTGCGAGTTCGCCCGCCGCGGCGCCCGGGTCGCGCTCTCCGACGTCGTCACCGCGAACGCCGAGGAGACGGCCGAGCTGGCCGGCGACAACGCCCGCGCGTACACCTTGGACGTCGCCGACCGCAGTGCCGTGCTGGCGCACGCCGAAGACGTCGCCGACGAGTTCGGCGCGGTCAACGTCGTGGTGAACAACGCGGGCGTGGCGCTCGGCGCGACCGTCGAGGAAATGAAGTTCGAGGACTACGACTGGCTGATGGGCATCAACCTGGGCGGCGTGGTGAACGGCACGAAGGCGTTCCTGCCGCACCTGATCGCGTCCGGCGAAGGCCACGTCGTCAACATTTCCAGCGTCTTCGGCTTCGTCGGCGTGCCGACGCAGAGCGCCTACAACGCGGCGAAGTTCGCGGTTCGCGGATTCACCGAAGCGCTGCGCGAAGAAATGCTGATCGCCCGGCACCCGGTCGCGGTGAGCTGTGTGCACCCGGGCGGGATCAAGACCAACATCGTGCGCAACTCCCGCAGCGCCGCCAACGACCAGGAGCAGGCCGCGAAGGGTTTCGAGCGGATCGCCCGCACGACACCGGAGAAGGCGGCGCAGACGATCCTGCGCGGTGTCGAACGGAAATCGGCGCGGATCCTGATCGGACCGGACGCCTACTTCATCGACGCCGTTCCGCGCGTGCTCGGCTCGGCTTACCAGCGGCCACTGGCGGCGCTCGCGCGGCTCGGGCTCAAGTCCTAGCGCAGAAGCCGAATCCGTTTCACGCCGGTGTAACGCAATGCAGCTTTGCGCCGTTATGTCACTCAATCGAGTTGCGTTTCGGACAGCACCGTCCGAAATGGTCCAGAATGCGTGGGGTCCGCCAGCCCCGTCCCGGAGGTCCCCCGATGCTTCGCGCCGCACCGCGCAGTGCGACCCGTTCGTCCAGCGACCGCACCGCGGTGGAGCTGCTGGACCGCACCGGCATCGTCGCGGCGAGCCTGCCCCAGCGCCGGCGCACCGACGATGAAGCGGCCCGGGTGGCGACGCCGATCTACACCCGGCCGCCGGTGTGCGACCAGGACCTGCGCGAGAAGTCGGTGGTGATCCGGCGCCGCGCCCGCACGTGGCTCGGCGGCGGGGCCGCGGTGCTGCTCGTCGCGGCCGGCTGGCTGGGCGGCGGCCTCTTCAACGGCGGCCTGTTCGCCCCCGCTCCGGAACGTGACGTCGCCCAGCTCGACACGCGTCCGGCGGTGGCCGCGGCGCCCGACCCGGAGCCGCCGGCCCCGGCTCCGCAGGCGCCGGTCGTCGTCACGCCCGCACCCAAGACCGTGTACGTGCCGGTGCCCGCGAAGCCGGCGCCGAAGCAGGTGCAAGCCCAGGCGCAGGCGAAACCGCAGCCGAAGAAGCCGGTGCCGGACGAGGAAGCCGAGGCGCGGGTCGACCTGCCGACGTCGGCCACGCCGCCGCCGACCACCGACCCGATCCAGGCCTGGGTCGACGTCGCCGAGAGCATGATGCAGCGCTACGGCGGCCGCTGACTCAGGTCTCCGACCAGCGGTATTCGTGTTCGGGGCGGCCGGTGGCGCCGTAGCGCAGGCGCATCTGGACCGTCCCCGACTCGGCCAGCGCGGTGAGGTACCGCTGTGCCGTCGCCCGGGCCATGCCCAGCTCGCCCGCGACCTCCGCGGCCGACAGCGGCCGTCCGGCGCGCCGCAGCTGTTCCGAGACGAGCCGGGAGGTCGCCGTCGACTGTCCTTTCGGTGCGGTCGTGCGGTCCTGGTCGTGCAGCACGCGGTAGGCGCGGTCGACGTCGTCCTGGGCCATCGGCCGGTCTTCGGCCAGCACGCCGCGGAAGCGGGCGTACGACGTCAGCCGTTCCGCGAGCTGGCGGGTGGTGAACGGCTTGATCAGGTAGTTCAGCGCGCCCGCCCGGATCGCCGCGGCGACCGAGGCGCTGTCGGTCGCCGCGGACAGCACGATCGTGTCCGTCTGCAGTTCCGGGAGCACCGCGAGGCCGGACTCGTCGGGCAGGTAGACGTCGAGCAGGATCAGGTCCGGCGCGAGCTCTCGGACGCGGGCGCGCGCCTCGGCGGCGGTGTGCGCGGTGCCGACCACCGCGAAGCCCTCGACCTCCTCGACGAACCCGGCGTGCACGCCGGCCACCCGGAAGTCGTCGTCGACGATCAGCGTGCGGATCATCCGTCCTCCGTCAGCATTCCGGGCAGTTTGGCGACGAACAGCGCCCCCGTCTCGCCCTCGCCGGGGTCGGCCAGCCAGACGTCGCCGCCGTGGGCGCGGGCGGCCTGCCGGGCGAGCGCCAGGCCGAGGCCGTGGCCGGGCGCGATCTTCGTCGAGACGCCTTCGTCGAACAACGTCCGCCGCAGGTCCGCCGGGACACCGGGCCCACTGTCCACAACGGACACGTGCAGCGTGCCGTCCTCGGCGAGCAGGCTGATTTCCACGGTCGCCGGCCGCCGCGGGCCCATCCGGGCGGCGTGCAGCGCGTTGTCGACGAGGTTGCCGATCACGGTGTTCGCGGCGATCGGGTCGGTCACCGTCGTGGGCACCCAGGTGTCTTCGGCGAGCTTGAGGGTGAGGCCCTTTTCCTGCGCCTGCTCGGTTTTCGCGACGAGAAGCGCCTGCAGGTACGGATCGGCGACGGCGTCGCCCAGCTCGCTCGGCCGCGCCGACGACGAGTCCGTGAGCGTCTGCAGGTACTCGACGGCCTCGGTGTGGTGGCCGAGCTGGAGCAGCCCGTAGAGCGTGTGCAGCCGGTTGGCGAACTCGTGCCGCTGCGCGCGCAAGCCGTCGGACAGCGCGCGGATGCCGTCGAGCTCGCGGGTGAGCGTGTCGAGGTCGGTGCGGTCGCGGAAGGTCAGCACGGTGCCGATCGGCCGGTCGTCCAGGCGGACCGCACGGGAATTGATCACCAGCACGCGGTTCCCCGCTACGGCGAGGAGGTTGTCGACCGGTCGTCCCTCTTCGACGGCCTTGTGGACCCGAGGGGAAAGCGGCAGTTCGGACATCGCCGCGCCGATCGGGAGTTCGGTGCCGAGGAGGCGTTCGGCCTCGTCGTTGCGGACCGAGACGCGGTTCGCCTCGTCGACCGCGAGGACGCCTTCGCCGATCCCGTGCAGCACGGCTTCGCGTTCGTAGAGCAGCTCGGTGAGTTCGTGCGGTTCGAGGCCGTGGGTGACGCGCCGCAGCCGCCGGTTCAGCAGCGCCGACGCGCCCGCGCCGAGCAGCAGCGCGCCGCCCGCGAACGGCAGCGTGATGTTCAGCAGCCGGTTGAAGTCACTGATCGGCAGGGCCACTTGGAAGCCGACGCTCACCTCACCGACCACCCGCTGGTGGTCCGGCGTCCAGATCGGGGTCTTGCTGCGGACGGACAGGCCGAGGGTGCCGCTCGCCACGGTGTTGACGTCGTCCAGCCCGGCGAGCGCCCGCTCCGCCGAGGTAGTGACCTTCTTGCCGATTTCGGTCGGGGTCGGGTGCGCGAGCCGGATCCCCCGGTCGTCGGTGATCACGACGAACAGCGCGTTGGTGCGCTCGCCCACGGCCAGCGCGCGTTCCTGCAGCGCGCCGCCGGGGATCTTCGCGGTGGTGTCGGCGACCACCACGGGGTCCGCGGCGACGGACTTCGCGATGGCGAGGGCCCGTTCCCCGTACTGGTCGTTCAGGGTGTCGCGCAGGAGCAGGCTGACCAGGGCGACGCCGATCCCGACGACGAGGAGAACCACGCCGATCTGCAGCAGCAGCACCTGCCTGCTGAACCGCATCCTCGGGAAGAGCGCCCACTTTGGCATGGCTGGGAACATACCCCCAGGTCACGCCCGTGCGCTAAACGAGCAAAACATTCAGAACGCACAGCTCGCGCGGAGAACGTCGACAAGCTTCACCTGGGCGACTCGCGTACTTAACGTCCCTTCCCAACGTGAGCCCCACCACGTGACGAAGGAGTCACCTCCACCATGGTTCCCCCACTGATCGAACTCACCGGAGCCACCAAACGGTTCCCGAGCGGGTCCGGTTCCGTGCACACGGCCGTCCGCGATCTGACCATGACCGTCCAGCCCGGCGAGTTCGTCGCCGTCGTCGGCCCCACCGGCTGCGGCAAGTCGACGACGCTTTCGCTGGTCTCCGGCCTGCAGCCGCCGTCGGCCGGCCGGGTGCGGGTGAACGGCGAGGACGTGAAGTCCATCCCGGACGGGGTCGGCTACATGTTCCAGACCGACGCCGTGATGCCGTGGCGCTCGGTGCTGGAGAACGTCGCTTCCGGCCCGCGGTTCCGCGGGGTGCCGAAGGCGGAGGCCCGCGCGCAGGCCGTCGACTGGATCGCCCGCGTCGGGCTCGCCGGGTTCGAGAAGTACTACCCGCACCAGCTCTCCGGTGGCATGCGCAAGCGCGTCGCGCTGGCCCAGACGCTCGTCACCAAGCCGAAGATCCTGCTGATGGACGAGCCGTTCTCCGCGCTCGACGTGCAAACGCGGGCGCTGATGCAGGACGAGCTGCTGCGGCTGTGGTCCGGGTCCGGTGCCGCGGTGATCTTCGTGACGCACGACCTCGACGAGGCCATCGCGCTGGCGGACAAGGTCGTCGTGCTGACGACGTCGCCGGCCACCGTGAAGGACGTCTTCGAGATCCCCCTGGAACGGCCGCGGAAGGTGGAGGAGCTGCGGCTGACCGAGGAGTTCCGCAAGCTCTACGCCGACATCTGGGAATCACTGCGCAGCGAGGTCGACAAGGCCCGTGAGAAGGGAGCGAGCAATGTCGCTTGAGACCCCCGCGGCGCCGTCCGCCGCGCCCCTCCCGGTCCTCGAGACCGAGCAGGACATCCTCGCCCGCGCGAAGCAGGCCACCGCGCGCCGCAAGCGCAACATCTGGCTGCTGCGCCTGGCGATCGTCGTCGTCTGGCTGGGCAGCTGGGAGCTGACCGCCACCTACTGGATCGACCCGTTCTTCTACTCGAAGCCGTCGAAGATCTGGGAACGGCTGGTCGAGTGGTTCAGCGCCGGCACCGACTTCGGCTCGATCTGGTACCAGATCCTGGTGACCGTCGAGGAGGCCGCGATCGGCTTCGTCATCGGTGCCATCGCCGGTGTGGTGTTCGGCGTGATCCTCGGCCGCAGCGCGTACCTCGCGCAGGTGCTGGCGCCGTTCATCAAGGCCGCCAACGCGTTGCCGCGCATCGTGCTCGCCGCGCTGTTCGTCATCTGGTTCGGGCTCGGGCTGTCGTCGAAGGTCGCGACCGTCGTCGTGCTCGTGTTCTTCGCGGTGTTCTTCAACGCCTTCACCGGCGCCCGCGAAGTCGACCGCAACCTGATCGACAACGCCCGCATCCTCGGCGCGACCCGCGGCCAGGTGCTGAAGTCGATCGTGTTGCCGAGTGCGACGTCGTGGATCCTGTCGTCGCTGCACGTGGCGTTCGGCTTCGCGCTGATCGGCGCGGTGGTCGGCGAGTACACCGGCGCGAAGGCCGGGATGGGCTTCCTGATCGCCAACGCGCAGGGCACGTTCGACACCGCGGGCGTGTACGCCGGCATGCTGATCATCACCGTCGTCGCGCTGCTGGCCGAATGGGGGATCAGCACGCTGGAGGGCAGGCTGCTGCGGTGGCGCCCGCCGTCCGCCTCCGAAGCCGCGATCAAGGCGGTCTGACATGCGTCTCAAAAGGACAGTCGGCGTGCTGGCCGCGGTCGCGGTCGCCGCGGCCGGGCTCACCGCCTGCCGCGACTCGCGGGAGATCTCGCTCGGCACCACCGGCCAGCCGCACATCAAGATCATGGTCGGCGGCCTGTCGAAGGTGATCTACCTGCCCGGGCAGCTCGCCCAGCAGATCGGCGCTTATAAGAAGCAGGGTCTGGACGTCGAGCTCTTCGACCAGCCGTCCGGCGCGAACGCTGAGACGTCGCTGCTGGCCGGCGAGGTGCAGGCGGTCGTCGGGTTCTACGACCACACGATCGACCTGCAGGCCAAGGAACAGTGCATCGAGAGCGTCGTGCAGTTCGCGAACGTGCCGGGCGAGGCCGAGATGGTCGCGACCAAGAAGGCGGGCGAGGTCAAGTCCGGCGCGGACTTCAAGGGCCGCAACCTCGGCGTCACGTCGCTGGGCTCGTCGACGGACTTCCTGACCAAGGCGCTGGCCCTGCGCGGTGGCGTCACGTCGAAGGAGTACACGCCGGTGAAGGTCGGCGCCGGGCAGACGTTCATCTCGGCGATGAACCAGGGCTCGATCGACGCCGGCATGACGACCGACCCGACGATCGCGCAGCTGACGAACACCGGCCAGGCGAAGGTGCTCTACGACATGCGCACGGTCGAAGGCACGAAAGCCGCGTTGGGCGGGCTGTACCCGGCGAGCTCGCTGTACATGGGCTGCGAAATCGTGAAGCGTTATCCGGACATCGTGCAGAAACTGGCCAATGCGTACGTCGAGACCCTGAAGTGGATTTCTTCGCACACACCGGAACAGGTCGCCGCGATGATGCCGCCGTCGTTCGCCGGCGGGGACAAGGCGCTGTACGTCAAGTCGCTCAAGGACAGCCTGCCGATGTTCACCAAGGACGGCCGGATGGACCCGGCGGGCGCCCAGAACGTGCTCAAGGTGCTGGGTGAGTCGTCGAGCAACGTGAAGCCGAAGAAGGACAAGATCGACCTGTCGAAGACGTACACGACCCAGTTCGTGGACGCGGCGCACGCGCAGGCGCAGCAGTAGCCCCGCTCACCTGACCGGGCGGTAGGTGAGCGATATGGACCCGTAAAGGCCTCTTTCCCCCGCGGAGGCCTTTACGGGTCTTTTCGGACAGCGGGAAGACCATTCGAAAGTAGCTACCTTCTTTTCGGTGGGAAACCAACACTTTGAGGACACGGTTTTCCGGTCCCCATCGGTGAATGGAGTCCCCGCATGTCCAAAACCCTTCGCATCCTCACCGCAGTCGCCGCCGCGGCGGCTTCGGTGGCCGTCTCGGGCACCGCCCACGCTGCTGTCTTCGGCGCGCACTTCCACGGTCACGAGTTCGCCGGCGGCAACTGGGGCGGGTACGTCAGCTTCGGCAGCTTCACCACGGCGACCGCGAGCTGGACGGAACCGTCGGTGAGCTGCACGTCCACCGACGACCTGTTCGCGCCGTGGGTCGGCATCGACGGCGACGGGTCGTCCACTGTGGAACAGACCGGCGTGGCCACCGACTGCTCCAGCGGCCGTCCGGTGTACCAGGCCTGGTACGAGATGTACCCGGCCGCGCCGGTGTACTACTCGAACTCGGTGAGCGCCGGCGACCACATCACCGCCACGGTGACCCGGACGGCGACGAACACCTACCGGCTCGACATCAGCGACACGACCAAGGGCTGGTCGAAGACGATCACCAAGTCGCTGACCTCGAAGCACGCGTCGGCGGAGGCGATCATCGAGTCGCCGACCGACTCCTACCCGTCGATCTCCGGCGGCATCAAGTTCACCGGCGTCAAGTTCAACGGCACGAACCTGGCCTCGACGAGCCCGTCCGGCCTGGACGCCGACGACCAGGGCAGCCACACGTGGAGCCCGAGCGCGATCGGCTCCGACGGCCAGAGCTTCACGATGACCCGCCACTGAGTCACTTGAGGTTGTTGATCGCCCAGGCGACGACCATCACCGCCAGCACCAGCGACACGACGGCCTGCAGCATCATCGTCATCTTCGCCCAGATCCGCAGGGGCATGACGTCGGTGGGGCTGAAGGCCGCCGCGTTCGTGAACGAGAAGTACAGGTAGTCCAGATAGGACGGTTCCCAGTCCTGGTGCGCCAGGCCCGGGTCGGCCATCTGCGGGAACTGCAGGTCGGGGTACTCGGCCCGCCCCGCGGCCCGCCGGCCCGGGCCGCCGCGGTCGAACTCCCAGTACCAGAGGGAGAAGGCGACGACGTTCGTCCAGTAGACGATCCCGCCGGTGACCAGCACGGCCCCGGCGCGGTCACCGGTCGTCCCGCTCGCGATGCCGTAGACCAGGCTCGCCGCCGACCAAGCGTTGACCACGGTGACCAGGCCGACGATGAGCAGCGAGATGGTCCGCTCGACGGCGCTGAACTGCGTCATCCGGCCCGGGTTGACCAGCAGCAGCGCCACCACGAGCAGCACCGACACGGCGGGCAGCAGCCACCACGGGCGCAGCGCCATGTCATCGGGCAGGGCGACCTGCAGAACGAGCGTCGCGACGACGACGCCCATCGCGGGCCAGCGGGTCTCCCCGGAAGTCCGCCGCCGCCACGCGGGAAGTGCCTCTTCAGTCACCGGCTCACGTTAGGTCCCCACCGCCCGCCGGGCCAGCCGGCGCTGGGGTCAGCCGGCGGGGGCGGTTGTCACTTGGCCGGGGAGCTTGCGGGCCACGTCCGTGCGGGAGCGGGCGCCCAGCTTCCGCAGCACCTTCGCCACGTGCTGTTCCACCGTCCGCGGCGAGAGGAACAGCCCGTCCGCGATCTCCCGGTTCGTCCGGCCCTCCGCGAGCATCCGCGCCACCTCGCGCTCCCGCGGCGACAGCTCGCTCCCGTAACCCCGCCGTCCGCGCTGCGAGGGTGCCCAAGCGCCGTGCTCGCGCAGCTGGTGGCGGCAGCGGCCGGCGTCGCGGGTGGCGCCGAGCTGCTCGTACGCCTCGGCCGCCGAGGTCAGCTCGTCGACGGCGGAACGGTTGCCCGCCGCGAGGCGGCACATCGACGCGCGCTCCCGCATGGCCGTCGCCGGGTAGGGCATCGGGAGGGCCGTGTAGCCGGACGCGGCTTCGTCGAACAGCGCCGCCGCGGCCAGGTGCTTCCCGCGTGCTTCGAGCAGCACCGCGCGGCCCGCCACCAGCGCGGCCGTGGCCACCGGCGCGTCACGGCCTTCGATGCCGCGCGCGAACGCCTCGACCACGTTGTCGGCCTCCGGCCAGCGCTCGGCCCGTGCGTACGCCTGCGCCGCCGCCGGGACCAGCGCGGCCGCCCAGATCCAGACGCCCTTGCGGCCGGCCGCGGCCACCGCCGTGTCGGCCGCCGCGCACGCGCCGTCGACGTCGTCGGTCGCCAGCAGCACCGAGATCAGCACCCCGGCGGCGGACAGCACCACCGGGATCGGGCCGCGGTCCGGCGCGTGCACGCTCGCCGCGGTGAGGTGCCGTTGCGCGGCGGCGAACTCACCGCGCACGGCCGCGAGCCCGCCGAGCACCAGCGAGGACTCCATGACGATCGGGCCGAGCTCCGGGTAGCTGTCCCGCAGCTGCTCGGCGGCTTCGGCCAGGCCGCTCCAGCGCCCGCGCACCCAGTCCAGCCGGACGCGGGTGCCCTGGATCAGGCCGATCGCGTACAGCGCGCCGGCGTCGGTCGCGCGCCGGACGCCCTCGGTCACCAGCCGTTCGGCGCGGTCGAGGTGCCCGGCCCAGGACTGCCCGTCGGCCAGGTTGCACCACAGCCGGGCCAGCTGGACGCGCTCGGCGACCGTCCCGACCGTGTCCGAGAGCGCCTCGAACTCCGTCCACGCCGAGCCGTCGCCGACGTGCGAGGCGGCGGCGATGCGGTCGGCGGTGAGCGCGAGCCGCAGCTCGGGGTCGTCGAGCCGCTCGTACACCTCGCCCGCGCGGGCGCGCCAGGCTTCGTGCCACGACAACGGCGTCAGGCCGTCGATCGGCTGGGCGAGCAGGGTGATCCCGCGGGCGGCGAGGTCCGGCCGGTCGGTCAGCTCGCCGACCGCGCGCTCGACCTCCAGCCGGCCGCGGCCGAGCCCGCCGATGGTCCGGACCAGCAGCATGCCGAGGCTCAGCCGGATCGACCCGCGCACCGACGGCGGCAGCGTCACCTCTTCGAGGACGCGCTCCAGCGTGCCGAGCACCTCGGGGCGGAACCCCCGCAGCGCGACCTGGCTCAGCTTGCCCGCCACGCGCCCGATGTCGGCCTGCGAGGGACCCGGTTCGGCGAGCACCGACTGCAGCAGGTCGATCGCGCGGGACGTCTCACCGCGCGTCACCGCCTCGTCGGCGGCCGCTTCCGCGTAGTGCCGCCACTGGTCGACGCGGCCGGCGGCGCGGGAGTGCCGGGCCAGGAGCGTGAGGGGTGGGGACGGCTGCGCGGCGAGCACCCGGATGGCCTGCGCGTGCAGCAACGCGCGTTCGGGGCCGCTTACGGTGTCGTAGACGGCTTTGCGTGCCAGCGGGTGCCGGAAGCCGTACTTGCCGTCGCCGACTTCGCCGAGCACGCCGCCGGAGAGGGCGTCGAGCAGCGCGGTGCGGAGGGGGTCGCCGGAGAGCCCGGCCAGTTCGCCGAGCACGGTGGCTTCGGCGCCGACGCCGAGCACCGCGGCCGCGCCCGCGAGGCGGACGGCGTGCTCGGGCAAGGCGACGAGCCGTTCGGTGACGGCCTCCCGCAGCAGCACCGGCACTTCGAGGTTTTCGAGCAGCCGGTCGGAGAGGACCTCGCCGACCGGGAGCCGCTCGGCCGCCTCCTTCAGGGCTCGCAGGGTTTCCTCGACCACGAACGGGATCCCGGCCGTGCACTCGTGCAGCTTCGCCGCGAAGTCGTCGGTCACGCGGGGCAGTTCGAGAAGATCGACGGCCAGCTCGCGCACGGCCGCGACGTCGAGCGCGCCGAGCGCGACGCGGGCGGAATGGGCCGCCGGGCACGTGCGGAAGGGCGCGCCTGCTGACCCCGTGTCGGTCGCCGACCGGTGGGTGGCGACCACCGCCAGCTCGGGCGGCATGGTGCCGGCGAGGAATCGCAAGAGGTCCCGGGTGTCCTCGTCGGCCCACTGGAGGTCGTCGATCAGCACGAGCGTGGGTCCGCAGGCCTGCAGGAGCTCCCGCACCGCGCGGAAGACGCGGTGCCGTTCGGCGACCGGGTCGGGGAGGGGTTCGGGTCGCTCGGGAAGCGCTTCCGCGAGTTCCGGCAGCAACGGCCGCAGTACGCCGGCGACCGGGCTGAGCGGCCCGAGCGGGGCGTCGCCGACCGCGCGAAGCGCTTCCAGGACGGGCCCGTAGGGAAACGGGTGCCGCAGCGGCTGGCAGGCGCCGGTGAGCACGCGGCCGCCGTCGAACTCCTTGCGCCGCCCGATCTCCGCGAGCAGCCGGGTGCGGCCCATGCCCGGCTCGCCCTCGATCAGGACCGCCGCCGGGCGCCGTCGGAGCACGGCGACGATGGCGTCGAGCTCGGTGTCGCGGCCGGTCAGCCGGGCGGGTCCGGACCGGACGGACACCGTGGTGGGGCGGGGGGTGGTCAGCCACATATGACCCTCCTCGACGCACACCGAGACCAGTGCGCGGGAGCCTAAGCAGCGGCGATCCGTCCGTAAACCTTTAACCGAATACGTGGTCACGGCTGTTGTCACACGTCCGCCTACCGACCGTCACCGGTTTGCTGCGGGAACCGACGAGATCGGGTCACCCTGCGTGCGAAACGCGGGCCGATCGCACGTTCGAACGTTGGTTCACGCGTTCGAGTGCCGCACTCGGCTACTGAAAGTAGTTCACGGAAACCCTACTTACGGACCTGTCCGACCGGGTGACACCGGGGGCTTGAGTCCGGCTGGAGCAGGGGATACGTCCTCGGTGAATGCGTATACCCATTCGCCGGGCGCCCGGATTGCACCGTAACGCCCACTGCGGGGACGCTCACCCGGGGGAGTACCACTGCGTGGCCGGTGCGGAGCCGCGCGTAACCATCTAGGGAGAAGCATGAAGATCGCGAGACTTCTCGGTGCCGCTGCCACCGCGGTCATGGCGACGGGCGCGCTGGCCGCGACCGCCGTCCCCGCGTCGGGCCAGGACCTGCTGAACCCGGACATGGTGCCCGCCATGCAGCGGGACCTCGGTCTGACCCACGACCAGGCGATCGCGCGGCTGAAGAGCGAAGACGTCGCCAACCGGGTCACCGAATCGCTCACCGCGGCGCTCGGCGACGCGTTCGGCGGCGCCACCTACAACGCCGTCACGGGCAAGGCGCACGTCACCACCACGAACGCCGCGCTGGCCGGCAAGATCCGCGAAGCCGGCGCGGAAGCGGAAGTCGTGCGGTTCAGCGCCCGCCAGCTCAATTCCACTGTGGACACCTTGAACGCCGCCGACAAGGCCGCGCCGGCCGCGATCACCGGCTGGGGCGTCGACGACGCCACTAACCGCGTCACCCTGGACGTGTTGTCGGGTCAGCGGGCCGCGGCGGACGCGTTCCTCGTCAAGTCCGGTGTGGACAAGACGGCGGTGACGATCCGCGAAACGGCGTCCGTGCCGACCACCTACGCCAACATCCGCGGCGGCGACGCCTACTACATCGGCGGTTCGTCGCGCTGCTCGGTCGGGTTCTCGACGACGACCGGCTTCGTCACCGCCGGCCACTGCGCCGCGCTCACCGGGGCCGGCCGGCTGACCGGGTCCAACGGTGCCGCGCTCGGCAGCTGGGGCGCCTACCGCTTCCCGGGCAGCGACTACGCGCGGGTGAACACGAACAGCAGCTGGACCCCGGTCGCCCAGATGAACAACGGGACCGCGGTGCGCGGCCAGTCGAACGCCGCGACCGGCACGTCGGTCTGCAAGGCCGGCTCGACCACCGGCTGGACCTGCGGCACCATCGGCGCCAAGAACCAGAGCGTCCGCTACGCCGAGGGCACGGTCAACGGCATGACCGCGACCAACGTCCGCTCGGCGGCCGGTGACTCGGGCGGCGGCTTCATCGCGGGCAACCTGGCGCAGGGCATCCTGTCCGGCGGCAACACGTCCGTGACGTACTTCTTCCCGATCGGCGCCGCCCTTTCGGGCACCGGTGCCACGCTGAAGACCAGCTGAGGTCCCTGAAGACAGCGAAAGGGCGGGTTTCGGGCGCCTCCAGCGCGCCCGAAACCCGCCCTTCTTCCTCGCCGCGGGAATGGGAGGTTCAGGGGTCAGACGTTGCTGATCTCCTCGATCAGCCCGTCGACGTCGAAGTGCGCGCTCTCTTCGCCGAGCGGCACCAGTTCGATGGAGGCGTCCAGGAAGGTCCGGACGTCTTCGACCTCGAGCTCGAACGACGCATAGCCGTCCGGTGACTCGATTTCCAGGGTGAGGAAGTCTTCGTCCTCGGACAGGTCCGGTCGGATCCGGACGTCGCCCAGGCCGGCCGGCTCGTCGAGACCTTCCACGAGCAGGTCCCGCGCGAAGGTCCACTCGATCCACCGGCCCCGCTCGGTCCGGAAGGCCACGGTCACCGCGAAGGGCTCGTGGGAGTGGTAGGACAGGCGCGACAGGACGGGCGTGGTGCTCTCGTTCAGCAGCACGAACTGGCTCTGGTGTACGGCGTCGGTGTGCACGGCCCCTCCTGGAGTCTCGCGGTGGTTCGCGCGGCGCGAACTGTTCGGCAAGGAGATGACCAGGGCCAACGGTCATGACGGAGAAACTCTCACGTTCACTTGATCGGTTGCATCCGTCCATTGTGGTGTAACACCGGGCACATACCCCTTGCGCTCAGGCGACCACCGGTGGTGACGGTTCGCGCAGGGCGACCGGCAGTTTCCGCCGCAGCACGAGCAGTGCGGGGACGGCGGATGCGCAGGTCAGGGCCAGAATCGACCACGTCAGGGCGTTGCTCGCGCTGAGCAGCGTGGCCAGCAGGCCCGGCGCGAGCGCGATGGGCAGGCCCCACGAGAGCTGGAAGATCGAGCTGGCCCGCCCTTCGGCTCCCGGCGGAGCCGCCGCGGCGGCCGCGGCGGTGGCGGTCGGGCCGAAGAGGGCCTCGGCGACCGAGAACCCGAGACTGGTGAGCAGGATCAGCACCGTGGCCACCGGCAGCGAGACGGCCTCCAGCGGGATCAGCAGCGCGAAGCAGACCGAGAAGAGGACGGCGGACCCGATGAGCCCGGCGGTCCGGCTCCGCCCGGCGAGCAGCCCGACGATCGGCCGCTGCGCGGTGACGACGACCACGGTGCCGGCCGTGATCGCGGTCCCGGCGATCCACTGTGGACCGTGCAGCAGGTCGCGCACGACGATCGGCAGCACGGAGAACTTGCTGGCGCTGGCGAGGGTGAACGCCATGTGGGTGACGCAGAACCCGCTGAAGGCCCGATCCCCGAGCACCGCCCGCCAGCTCCCACCCGGTGGGCTGAAGGGCACCTTCCCCGCATCTGGTGCGCTGAAGGGCACCTTTGTCTCATCAGATGCGACGAAGGTGCCCTTCAGCATCCACAGGAGGAGCGCCGCGACGGCGAAGCTCGCCGCGTTCGCGTACGCCAGCAGGTGGAAGGCCCACGGGCTGGTGATCGTCGGCAGGACCGCCATCGCCGCCGCGCCGAGGCCTGCCCCCGCGAACCGGCCCACCGTCTGGGTGGCCAGCACGTGGTCGGTGTCGCGGCCGGTGGTGAGCCGGGCCACCATCGGCGCGTTGCACGTCCAGAACAGCCGGTCGCCGAAGCCCGCCACCGTCGATACGACGATCACCTGCCAGCTCGTGTGCGCCAGCGGGTAGGCCGCGAAGGCGGCGAGCCGCACGAGGTTGCCCGCGATGAGCAGCGCCCGCGGCCCGAAGCGGTCCATCGCCGCCCCGGTGGCCGGGCCGGTCACCAGGGCCAGCAGGGCGCCGGTGCTGAGCGACGCGCCCGCGTCGACCAGGCCCATGCCCTGCCCGTGGACGAGGAACAGCAGGGCGAACGGGACCCACAGCCCGCTGCCCAGCGCGTCGATCAGCGTCGCGGCCAGAAAGATCCGAAGCATGTCTCCCCCAGCGGGACAGCCTACGGGTCGAGCGGCAGGGTGAGCCCCACTTTCACGCGGTCCATCGCCACGCTCGTCGTGAAGTGGCGGACGTTCGGGTTGTCGAAGAACATCCGCCGGGTGAACGCCTCGAAGGCCGCCATGTCCTGGCACGTGACGATCAGCACGAAGTCCGCCGTGCCGGTGACGTAGTAGCACTGCTGCACGGCGTCTTCGGCGAGGACCTGGCGGCGGAACCCGTCGAAGACCGCGAGGTTCTCGCGCTCCATCTCGACGGTCACCACGAACGTCATGCTCAGCCCGAGCGCCCCCGGTGACAGCACCGCCACCTCACGCTCGATGACGCCCGCTTCGCGCAGCCGCTTGATCCGCCGCTGCACGGCCGCGGCCGAGAGCCCGACCTTCGCGCCGATCGTTTCGGCGATCGTGCGGGCGTCGGCCTGGAGGCAGGCGAGGATGGCGAGGTCCAGCTGGTCGAGGTCGGGTGTCCGCACCCCAGCAGGCTATCCGGCACCCCCGACAATCCGCCCGGGATCACCCTTCCGTGACGTCGCTCACTACTCCGTCCGAGGCGAAGATGAAACAACTTTTTGAGTGAGGTGGAACACAACTCACCGGTCTACCAGGGGGTAGCCCATAGAAGTGGAAGACCAGCCGGTCGCTCCGCCAACCCGCCGGCTTGGGGAGGCTATCCCGTGCCCGCACCTGCCGCCGTGCTGACCGGTCTCGGTTCGTGGTTGCCGACGAAAGTCCTGGACAACCACGAAATCGCGGCCCGGCTCGACACCTCGGACGAGTGGATCCGGACCCGCACCGGGATCCGCGAACGCCGCGTCGCGGGCCCGGACGAGTCCACTGTGGACCTCGCCGTCGGGGCCGGCCGCGAAGCGCTCGCGGGCACCTCCGCCGACGCCGTCGTCCTCGCCACCTCCACCCCCGACCAGCCCTGCCCGGCCAGCGCACCGCAGGTCGCCGCCCGGCTCGGGCTCGGCACGGCCGCGGCGTTCGACGTCAACGCCGTCTGCAGCGGCTTCGTCTACGCCCTCGCCACCGCCGCCGGCTTCATCGCGGGCGGGCTGGCCGAGCGCGTGCTCGTGGTCGGCGCCGACACCTTCACCACGCTCATCGACCCCGGCGACCGCACCACCGTGCCGATCTTCGGCGACGGCGCCGGCGCGGTGGTCCTCCGGGCCGGCGACGCCGACGAGCCCGGCGCGTTCGGCCCGTTCGACCTGCACAGCGAAGGCGAGCACGCCGAGCTGCTGTGGGTCGAGGCCGGTGGCGCCCGGAAGCGGCTCTCGGAGCAGCCGGCCGACCGCTTCCTCGCCATGCAGGGCACGGCCGTGTTCCGCCACGCCTGCGCCCGCATGGCGGAGTCCTCGCGCACGGTCCTGGACCGCGCGGGCTGGATGGTCGGCGACGTCGACCGCTTCGTCGGGCACCAGGCGAACATCCGGATCCTCCAGGCAACGGCGAAGCAGCTCGGCATGCCCGCCGACGCCGTGGTCGCCAACATCGACCGGGTCGGCAACACCAGCGCCGCGTCGATCCCGCTCGCCCTGGCCGACGCCCACGCCGACGGGACGCTCGTCCCGGGCCACCGCGTCCTGCTCAGCGCGTTCGGGGCCGGGCTGACCTGGGGTTCGACCGTGCTGCGCTGGCCGGACCTGGGCTAGCCCGCCGTCGTCCAGGTCGGCGTCGGTTCCTCGCGGCCGCGCAGCTCCAGTTCGCCGTGCTTGTCCCAGTGCGCGGCTTCGCCCGGCAGTGCCGCGGAGACGACGGCGTCGCTGGCGAGCACCCGTGACGGGACGGCCTTGGCGAGTTCGGTGAGCCGGGCGGCCTCGTTGACGGCGTCGCCGATCACGGTGTACTCGAGCCGGCTGCTGGAGCCGAGCTGCCCGGCGAACACCGGGCCGCTCGAGACGCCGATGCCGAGGTCGAGCTCGCCCGCCGCGCGCACGGCGTCCCGGATCGCGCGGGCGGCGGCCAGCGCGGCCGTCGGGGCGTCCGCGAGCCGTGTCGGCGCGCCGAAGATGCACAGCGCGGCGTCGCCCTGGAACTTGTTGACCAGCCCGCCGCGCGCGTTGACCGCCGAGACGACCGCGGCGAACAGCCGGTTCAGCTTGCCCACCAGCTCCTCCGGCGGGGTGCGGTAGGCCAGTGCGGTCGAGTCGACGACGTCGACGAACAACGCCGTGACCTCGCGGACGTCGCCGGAGAGGGACGCGCCGTACTCCAGCGCGTGCCGGGCGACCTCGGCGCCGACGTGCCGCCCGAACAGGTCCCGCATCCGCGCCTGCTCGCGCAGGCCGGCGGCGAGCTGGTTCACCGACGTCTGGAGCCGGCCGATCTCGCTGGAGTCGTCGACGTCCACGGCGACGGCGTTGTTGCCGCGGGCGATCTCGTCGAGCGCCACGCGCAGCCGGTGCAGGGGCGCCGCGACCGCCCTGGCCAGCAGCGCGGTGCTGATCGCGCCGACGCCGAGGCCGATCACCGACAGCATGATGAGGCTGGCCGTGTGGTCGCCCGTGCCCAGTTCCGGCGGGGTGGCGATGAGCAGCACGCCCACCAGCGGGACGCCGCCGGCCAGCGCCCAGGTCACGACCAGCCGGGTCAGCACGGTGACCGGCAGCGAGCCGCGCGGCGGCAGGACGTCGAGCGCGATGGTCATCACCGGCCGCGCCACCCACTCGGCCGCGAGGTAGGTGAGCCCGACCGTGGTGAGGCCGCCGAGCCCGATCACCGTGGCCATGCCGACGGCGTCGTCGGCCGAGCCGAGCACTCCGGCCAGCACGGTGAGGACCACGGTGCCGATCAGCCAGAGGGTGCCGCTGACCACCGCCATGTCGACCGGGAGCCGCAGCGCGCGGCGCGCCTCGCTCTCCGACGGCGGGCGGCCGAGCACGAACCAGACGACGGTGCGCCGCTGCAGCCACGCCGTCCACAGCGTCCCGGCGAGCAGGGCGGCGGCGACGATGCCGGCCGCGGTCAGGCCGAGCACCCAGCCGCGGTCGCCGACGTCGTTGGGCAGGCCCTGCAGTACCAGCAGCAGCGCGACGACCCCGGACCCGGCGACGCTCGAGCCGAGGCCCAGCCCGGCGAAGCCCAGGCTGGTGCGCAACACCACCCGGAAGTTCTTCACGGCGATCTTGCGCACGGCGTTGATCGTACGGCCGAAAATGCGTGGCCACCGCCCGTGTCCGCTGGTTACCGTGCGGATCATGGAGCCACTCGGCCAGGACGAGATCCGGGCCTCGTTCGTCAACTGCACCCGTGGCGAAGCCAACGGGGTGACGCTGCCCGCCCAGCCGTCGGAAATCCCGTGGGAAAAGCGGGAGTTCCTCGGCTGGCGCGACCCGAAGGCGCCGGGGCGTGCCTACCTCGTGCTGCCCTACGGCGGCGAAGTCGTCGGGCTCGCCCTGCGCGCGGCCCCGCCCCCGAAGTCACGCCTGCGCAGCAACATCTGCGGCTTCTGCACCACGACCCACGGGCTCGCCGACATCACGCTGTTCTCGGGAAAGCGCGCCGGGAAGTCCGGTCGCGACGGCAACACGCTGGGCATCTACGCCTGCGGCAACCTGGCGTGCTGCCAGTACGTCCGCGGCGAGCTGAAGTCCGACGTCCCCCAGCCGTTCGAGACGCTCACGCTCGAGGAGCGCATCGCGCGGCTGGAGGAGAAGCTGCACAAGTTCGTGGCGCGGGTGCTGGAGTCGCGTTAAAAGCGGTACCGCACGATGTGCGCGGTCTTGGCCAGGGCCGGGAAGACCTTGAGCATCCGCAGCTGGAACCGGGCGATCGGACCCAGCTTGGCCAGCACCTCGGGGGTCGCCCAGTGCCGGGCGTCCAATGAGGACTCAAGGGTGAGGCCGCAGCTTTCGAGGTCGCGCGGGTCGTCGACGCCCCAGTAGAGCGTCGCGCCCGCCTTGCGCACCGGCGCGTTGAGCTTCTGGATCCGGATGGCGCCCCGGCTGAAGAGGTCGCAGATCAGCTCGCCGGACGGGAACTTCGCGGCCAGCCGGCGGAAGAGTTCCATGCCGGTCTCGGGCTGCAGGTACATCGTGAGGCCCTCGGCGACGATCAGCGCCGGCCGGTCCGACGGCACCTGGTCGAGCCAGCCGAAGTCGGTCACCGACGAGGCGATGTGCGACTGGTTCGGCGCCTTCGGGTAGAGCTTTTCGCGTAGCTCGATCACTTCCGGGTAGTCGACGTCGTACCAGTGCACGGTCTCCGGCGGCGCGAGGCGCTGGAACCGCGTGTCCATACCGCAGCCCAGGTGCAGCACGATCGCGTCCGGGTGGGCGCGCAGGTACTCGGCGGCCTGGTCGTCGATCGGCTTCGCCCGCAGGACGACCGACACCGCGCGGTCGGGGGAGATGCCGATCTTGGTGAAGTCGTAGTCGATCCGGCGGACGGCGTCGTCGGCCGCCTTGTCGCCGAGGATCGGGTGGGCGCTGCGGTAGTCGAGCGCGCGGCCGTACAGCGTCGCCAGGTTGGTGGCCTTTTCTTCGGTGAAGTGGACCTTCTCCATCGTGACCCCCAGAAGTTTCACAATATTGTGAAAAGTCTAGCGCGTTTCGGGCCCGGCGACGTAGTCGTGCGCGTAGGTTTTGGCGTCGACCAGGTGCTTGAGGGTCAGCTCGCGGGCGGCGGCGGGATCGGACCGGCGGATGGCGTCGAGGATGGCCCGGTGGTCGGCGACGGCCTTGCGGATCTGCCCGGGCAGCCGCAGCGCCGCCCGCCGCTCCTCGCCGACCAGGGCGAGCACCGACCGCAGCAGGCCGGCGACGTCGTCGTTGCCCGCGTTCTGCGCGATCACCCGGTGGAACTCGGCGTCGGCGGCGATGACGTGCAGCATGTCGCCGTCCTCGGCGGCCTGCGCCATCTCGGCGACGTTGTCCTCGAGCCGGCTGACGGTCTTGGCGGTGGCGTGCCGGGCCAGCCGTTCGGCGAGCGTGGGCTCGACGGTCGCCCGCAGGTCGAAGAGCTTTTCGACGAGCTGGTCGTGCTCGGTGAACCAGGTCCGCAGGGGCTGTTCCTGCTGCTCGCGGACGTAGGTGCCGGAACCGGCGCGGATCTGGACGTACCCGATGGAGTCGAGGACGCGCAGCGCCTGCCGCAGCGACCCCCGGCTGATCCCGAGCTCTTCGCAGAGGACGCGTTCGGCGGGCAGCCGCGAGCCGGGCGGCAGGTCGCCGGAGTCGATCCGCGCCCGCAGCCGGTCGACGGTCGCGCTCCAGACCTGCTCGGTGTCCACGGGCTCATCCTCTCAGCCCCCGGAACTGTCGGGGGTGGCTGCCATGATCACCGGCATGGACATCTTGGGGGCGTGGGTCCGCGGCTGGGCGGTCTCCCGGGCGACACCACCACCGGTTTCGGAGCCCGACGGCTACCGCATCGACGTCGGCCTGCCGGGGCACCGGGTGCGCCACCTGCTGCACTCGCCGGCAGCGGTTCCCGCGCGGGCCCGCACCGCGGCCGCGCCGGGCACCTGGCTGAAGACGTGCGGCGCGCGTTCCGCCGTGGTGGCTGGCCTGACCCCGGCGTGGACGGCGGGGGAGACGGAGTACCTGATGGCGTTCGAGGGGCCGGTGCCGGCGGTGGCGGTTCCGCCCGGCTACGCGGTGACGGTGACCGGCGACGGGCCGGCGTGGGACGTGGTCGTCGCGGCCGGCGGCACCCCGGCGGCCCGCGGCCGGGTCGCGGTGGCCGGCGGCGTGGCGGTGTTCGACAAGATCGAGACGGAGCCGGAGCACCGCCGCCGCGGCCTCGGCCGGGTGGTGATGCACCGGCTGGGGGAGGTGGCCGGAGTGCCGTCGAGCGTGCTGCTGGCCTCGGCGGCCGGCCGCGGGCTGTACACGGCACTCGGGTGGCGTGTGGTGTCCGACGTCGTCCCGGCGCACGTCCCGGAAGGAGACGCGTGACAGCGCGATTCAAGGACCTCGCCCTGGACGCGAACGATCACCAGGTCCTGGCGGACTGGTGGTGCCGCGCGCTCGGCTACGTCCGCCGCGACTCGCTGACGGGAGACACGCGGCCGGACGCCTGGCCGGTCCCGATCGTCGACCCCGCCGGGGACGGCGAGGTGGACTGGGACGTGCCGGCGGACCCGGAGGGCACCGAGTTCTGCGTCTTCGCCCCGCGGTGACCGCCAGGCGCTACAAGGTCAGCCCCGGATCCCGCGCCAAGGTCGCGAGCTCCTCGGCGGTCAACGGCAGCGGAGCACTCACGCCGACCGTGCCCCCCAAGCTGACCAGGACGTAGCTGCCGTCCGCCCGGTAGTCGGTCACCGTGATGCCGTGCTGCAGCGTGCCCTCCCGGTCGGTGGTGTCCTCTTCCGACGTCATCAGGATCCCGCCGGTACCGACAGCGGCGTAGCGGCAGGTCGTCGAGGGGCTGATCTGGACCTTCATCTCCGCGCACAGCTGCCGGGGCTGGAACCGCTTCACCGGGTTGGTCGGCACGAACACCTCGACCGTGAGGGAGTAGCCGGTGTCTTCCGGCCCGGCGTGCTCGATGATGCTCACCCCGCGCTGGCTGGCCGGCATGATGCCGCCGAAGTGGGCGGTGGTGAGGGAGTCGCGCCGGATCGGGTCGGTGGGCGGCAGCATCTTCCGCAGGACCTCTTCGAGGTGCTCCGCGATCCGGGGGGCCCGGGCGCTGAGCCGCGCGTCGGTCGGCTGGGGGATCTGGCCGGTGCCCGGCGGCCACCACCGTTCGCCGGCGGACGGGGCCGGCCGGGGCGGTGCCGCCGGCTGGACCGGGACGTCCGCCGCGGGCCTGGTGACCGGGGTGGCGACGGCGGCGGCCGCGGCGGCCACGACGACACCGGCGCAGGCCAGCAGGATGGTGCGACGGCGGTGCCGCCGCCGGGCGACCCGGGTGACGACTTCGTCGGGGTCGAACCCCAGCGGCGGTTCGGCGCGCACGGCCGCGGTGAACTCGCGGGCCAGCATCTGCTCGTCCATCACAGCTCGCTCTCTGCCAGTGCATCCGGGAAGGCGCCGCGGAGGGTCCGCAGCGCCCTGGTGGCCTGACTCCGGACCGTGGCCTCCGAGCACCGCAGTTCCCGTGCGGTTTCGGCGACCGGCAGCTCGCAGAAGTACCGCAGCACCAGCACCGCCCGCTGCCGGGGCGCGAGCGTCGCCAACGCCGCGGCCAGCTCGGCGCGCAGGCCCGCGTGCTGCTGGAGCACCGCCGGATCCGCGGCCGCGTCCGCGACCTCGGGCAGCGCGTCGGTGTGGCGTTCGGACCGCCGCCACGGCCGCCGTCGTTCGTCGAGCCAGCACCGGGTCAGCGTCTGCCGCGCGTAGCTCACCGGCCGGTCGGTGCCGCGGATCCGCGGCCACGCGCCGTACAGCTTGTGCAGCGTGGCCTGGACGAGGTCTTCGGCCAGGTGCCAGTCGCCGCACAGCAGGTAGCCGTAGCGACGCAGCGGCACGGCGTTGTCCCTGGCGAACTCGCGAAACCGATCCTCGTCGGCTGCCCGCATGGGGCCTCCTTCATGTCAGGTACGGCTTCTTACGCGGCCGCCGGCCGAAGCGCTGCACCGTCGTGAATGTCTGGCCGGACACATCTGCGTCGCGGGACCGGCCCACGGTGCTTAGGCTCCGCACGTGAATGCTTCATGACGTGGTGGCACGCCCTCATCGTCGTGGTCGCCGGGATCTGGGCGGGGACCATCAACGCCGTCGTGGGGTCGGGGACGCTCGTCACCTTCCCCGTGCTCGTCGCGCTCGGGTACCCGCCCGTGACCGCCACCACCTCGAACGCCATCGGCCTCGCGCCCGGCACCCTCAGCGGTGCCTGGGGCTACCGGCACGAGCTCAAGGGCTACTGGCGGCAGACCGCGAAGTTCGCCGTCGCGTCGTTCCTCGGGGCCATCGGGGGCACCATTCTGCTGCTCTCGCTGCCGAAGGACGCCTTCGAAGCCGTCGTTCCCGTGCTCGTCGGCCTCGCCGTGGTCCTCGTGATCATCCAGCCGAAGGTCTCGAAGTGGGTCGCCGAGCGCCGGGAACAGAACGGCACCGAGCACAAGCCCGGGCCGCTGCTGATGTTCTTCATCTTCCTCATCGGCATCTACGGCGGGTACTTCACCGCCGCGCAGGGCGTGATGCTGATGGCCGTGATGGGGATGCTGCTGTCCGAGCCGCTGCAGAAGCTCAACGGCGTCAAGAACGTCCTCGCCGCCGTCGTCAACCTCGTCGCCGGGGTGATCTACGCGTTCGTCGCGCCGGTCAGCTGGGCCGTCGTGCTGTGGCTGGCCGTGGGCAGCACCGCCGGCGGCTTCCTCGGCGCGAAGATCGGCCGGAAGCTGCCGCCGGCGGTGCTGCGCGGCGTGATCGTGGTGATCGGCGTCGCCGCCGTCATCGAGCTGGTCGTCAAGCAGTTCGCGAAGTGAATTCGCGCGCCGCGGCCAGGAACAGGTCGTTCTCCTCGCGGGTCCCGATGGTCACGCGGACGCCGTCGCCGGCGAACGGGCGCACCACCAGCTTGCGGTCCAGCGCGTGCTCGGCGAACGGGACGGCCTGGTCACCGAGCGGCAGCCAGACGAAGTTCGCCTGCGTGTCCGGCACCCGGTAACCCGCGGCCAGCAGCGCCTCCCGGACCCGCCCGCGCTCGACGACGATGTCCTGGCAGCGGGCCAGCAGCTCGTCGGCCGCGTCGAGCGACGCCAGCGCCGCCACCTGGGCCAGCATGTTCACCGAGAAAGCCACGTACACCTGGCGAAGCGCGTCCGCGATCGGCTCGGGCGCGACCGCGTAACCGACGCGAAGGCCCGCGAGGCCGTACGCCTTCGAGAACGTCCGAAGCACCATGACGTTCGACCGGCTGCGCGTGTACTCGACGCCGTCGGGCACCTCGGGGTCGGTGACGAACTCCTTGTACGCCTCGTCCAGCACGACCAGCACGTGCTCGGGCACGGCGGCCAGGAACGACTCCAGCTCCGTGCGGCGCACCGCCGTCCCGGTCGGGTTGTTCGGGTTGCAGACGAAGACCACGCGCGTCCGGTCGGTGATCGCCGCGAGCATCGCGTCGAGGTCCAGCTCCTGGCCCTCGGTGATCGGGACCTTCACCGAGACGGCGTTCGCGACCTGCGTGACGATCGGGTACGCCTCGAAGGAGCGCCAGCCGAAGATGACCTCGTCGCCGGGCGCGCACACCGCCTGGATCGTCTGCTGGCAGAGCGACACCGAGCCGCAGCCGATCGCGACGCGCTCCACCGGCACGTCCAGCTCGCGCGCCAGCCGCTCGCGCAGCGCCTGCGAGCCGGTGTCCGGGTAGCGGTTGACCCCGGCCGCCGCCTCGGCGATCGCCTGCGCGACGCTCGGCAGCGCGCCGCCGGGCACCTCGTTGCTCGCCAGCTTGATCGCGCCTTCGATCGTCCGGCCGGGGACGTATTTCGGCAACGATTCGAGATCGGCACGCGGGGACACGGACGGCATCTTCGGCGCTCCTGTAATTCGACGGGACGACCTCGTCACCGTAGCTTTCCCGGCCACCGCCCCGCGACTGCCTTCCGGCGCTCTTGCCGCTCGCTTGCCTGCCGCGACCTGCGTCACCGGGCTTCCTCCCGTTCACCCGCAGGTGGTTGGGTGGGGCAATGACGTCGACCTCCACCGTGGATTACCCGCGCACCGACGGCGGCACCCTGCGCCTGACCTTTTCGGAACCCGAGGGCGCGCTACGCGGCGGTCTGGTGGTGCTGCACGAGGCGGACGGCGTCACCGACGGCGTCCGGCTGCTGCTCGCCAGCCTCGCCACGGAGGGCTGGCTGACCGTCACCCCGCACCTGGAGAACGACCGCCTCACGCAGCAGGACCTGCTCGACGCGACCGACCTCACGCTCGCCTGGCTGGTCGAGCGCGGCGTCCAGGCCGACCTGCTCGGCGTGATGGGGTTCGACCTCGGCGGCACCGCGGCCCTCGTCGTCGCGTCGCACCGCAGGCTCGGTGCCGCGGTCAGCGTCGGCGGGCAGCAGGCCGCCGAACTGCCCGCGCTGGTCGAGATCGCCGGCAAGCTCACCAGCCCGTGGCTCGGCATGTACGGCGACGCCGGCGACGAGGCGGGCGGCGCCGAGGTCGAGCGCCTGCGCGACGCCGCCGCGTCGGCGAAGGTCGCCACGAACGTCGTCCACTACCCGGGCGCGAACCACCGCTTCGACGCCGATCCGGGCGCGGCCGCGGAGGCCTGGCAGCGCACGCTCAACTGGTTCGACGCGCACCTGCGCTAATCCATCCATGCCCCCGCCGCCACCCTCAATCGAGGCGCTGCGCGCCACTGTGTAGGTGTGGGCGGGCACCACTGCCTGCCCGGTTTCCCTGTCGGTTCCGACCACGGTGACTTCCCGATCCGAGGGATTAGGCTCGGGGCGTGACGCACACCGCCGACGCCCCTGAAGTGCTCTGGCGCCCCGAGCCGGGCCACGTTGCCGACACCAAGATCGAAGCCTTCCGCCGGTGGCTGCGCGCCGAGCGCGGCGTCGAGGTGGACGACTACCGCGCGCTGTGGGAGTTCTCGGTCGAGCGCGGCCCGGACTTCTGGGCGGCGGTCGCGGACTTCCTCGGCGTCCGCTGGCACGACCAGCCCGGCGAGGTGCTCTCGGGTGGGATGCCGGACGCCGTCTGGTTCGAGGGCGGCACGCTGAACTACGCCGAGCACGCGCTCACCCCCGGTGTCGCGGGCGCCGCGAAGGCCGACGACGAGACCGCGGTCATCTTCCACCGCGAAGACGGCTTCGCGAGCCACCTGACCTACGGCGAGCTTCGCGCGCAGGTCGCCGCCGCCCGGGCCGCGTTCCTCGAACTCGGCGTCGGCAAGGGCGACCGGGTCGTCGCCCTCGCGCCGAACTGCCCGCAGACGCTGGTCGCCTTCCTCGCCGCGGCGAGCATCGGGGCGATCTGGTCGTCGTGCTCGCCCGACTTCGGCGTCCGCGCGGTCGCGGACCGGTTCGTGCAGATCGAGCCGAAGGTGCTCTTCGCGGTCAACGCCTACGCGTACAACGGCCGCCAGTTCGACATCCGGACGACGATCGCCGACCTGCAGGCGCAGCTGTCGTCGCTGTCCGCGACCGTCGTCGTCGAGTACGTCGGCGAAGGCCGGATGGACGGCGCTCTCGACTGGGCCGAGCTGCTCGCGAAGCACGCGGGCGCGCCGCTGCTGTTCGAGCCGGTCGAGTTCGCGCACCCGCTGTGGGTGCTCTACTCGTCGGGCACCACCGGCCTGCCGAAGGGCATCGTGCACGGGCACGGCGGCATCACCCTCGAACACCTCAAGGCCCTCGCCCTGCAGGCCGACCTCGGGCCCGGCGACCGGTTCTTCTGGTTCAGCACCACCGGCTGGATGATGTGGAACTTCCTCATCTCCGGCCTGCTGGTCGGCACCACGATCGTGCTCTACGACGGCAGCCCGGGGTGCCCGGACCTGAACGCGCTCTGGCACCTGGCCGAGCAGCACCGCGTCACCTACTTCGGCACGTCGGCGCCGTTCATCCAGAGCTGCCTGAAGGCCGGGCTCAAGCCCGCCGAGCGCTACGACCTGACCGGCCTGCGCGCGCTGGGCTCCACGGGTGCGCCGCTGAGCGTCGAAGGCTTCCGGTGGATCGTGAACGAGGTCGGGAAGAACGTCCAGATCTGCTCGGTCTCCGGTGGCACCGACCTGTGCGCGGCGTTCGTCGCTTCGGCGCCCGACGTGCCGGTCTGGCTCGGTGAGCTCTCCTGCCCGGCGCTGGGTGCCGCGGTGAACGCGTTCGACGAGGCGGGGAAGGCCGTCGTCGAGGAGGTCGGCGAGCTGGTCATCACGAAGCCGATGCCGTCGATGCCGGTGTTCTTCTGGAACGACCCGGACGGCTCGCGCCTGCGCGAGGCCTACTTCGAGATGTACCCGGGCCTCTGGCGCCACGGGGACTGGATCCGGATCACGAACCGCGGCTCGGCGGTGATCTACGGCCGCAGCGACTCGACGCTCAACCGCGGCGGCGTCCGGATGGGCACGGCGGAGTTCTACCGGGTCGTCGAGGGCTACGACGAGATCGCGGATTCCCTGGTCGTGGACACCTCGGCCGCCGGGAACGAGGACGGGCAGCTGATCTGTTTCGTGGTACTGGCCGGCGGTGTCGCACTCGAAGACGTCGAACCGCGCCTGCGCAAGGAGCTTCGTAGCGCACTGTCACCACGCCATGTACCCGATCGGTTCGTCGTGGTTTCCGAGATTCCTCGTACCTTGAACGGTAAGAAGTGTGAGGTACCGGTGAAGAAGATCCTCGCCGGTGTGGCTCCTGACCGGGCCGTCAGCCGCGACGCGCTGGCCAACCCGGCGGCCTTGGCGCCGTTCGTGGAGCTCGCCGGGGGGTAGAGGGGGAAGCATGATCATCCACTGCGGGTTGTACGGGTGGTGACGGGGACACGCGCGCAGATCACCTGGAAGGTGGCGGGAGCCACCACCGTGGGGGTGATCACCTGGGTGACCCGGCTCGCCGGGCTGATGACCCTGGGCTCGATCCTGGTCCCGGCCGGGCGGCGCAGCCTGCGCGGGCACCTGGCCGAATGGCTGGAGCTGCCGCAGGAGGCGACGGTCGCCGCGGCGACCGTCGCGCTGGTCATGGGCGTACTGCTGGTGCTGCTGGCCGCGGGGCTCCGGCGGCGCAAGCGCCGCGCCTGGCAGCTGGCGGTCGGGGCGACGGTGCTGCTCACGATGTCGCACCTGGGGCTGAAGCACGTCTTCGGCGCCGGCCTGGTGTCGGTGGTGCTGCTGGTGGGCCTGATCGCCAACCGGCGCTACTTCGTCGCGAAGCCGGACCCGGTGGTCGGGCGCTGGCGCGCGGTGCGCGTGTTCGTCCAGCTGGCACTGGCCGGGTTCGTGATCAACGTCATCCTGCTGTCCGTGGCGTCGCGGGCGGTGCTGGAGCCGATGAGCTTCCCGGACCGGCTCGCCGAGGCCGCGCTCGCGCTGGTCGGGGCCAGCGGGCCCGCGGTGTTCCACCAGATGTGGCTGGAGGACCTCACCGCCGCCGTCGGCCTGCTCTTCGGCCTCGCGGCGGTCCTGGTCGCCGCCTATTTCCTGCTGCGGTCGGCCGAACCGGCCCCGCGGCTGACCGACGACGAGGTCGCTCGGCTGCGCAAGCTGCTCGACGAGCACGGCGAGCGGGACTCGCTCGGGTACTTCGCGCTGCGGCGGGACAAGTTCGCGGTGTTCTCGAAGACCGGCAAGGCCGCGGTCACCTACCGCGTGATCGCCGGGGTGGCGCTGTGCTCGGCCGACCCGCTCGGCGACCACGAGGCCTGGCCGGGCGCGATCGAGGAGTACCTGGAGCTCTGCCGACGCAACGGCTGGACCCCGGCGGCGATGGGCGTCTCCGAGCTGGGCGCGACGGTCTGGGCCCGGTTCGGCCTGGAGGTGCTGGAGATCGGCGACGAAGCGATCGTCGACGTCGAGGGCTTCACCCTGGACGGCCGCACCATGCGCGGCGTCCGCCAGGCCGCGGCCCGCACGCGGCGCGCGGGCTACAAGGTGCTGGTGCGCCGGGCCGAGGACCTGCGCCCCGGCGAGCTGGCCGAGCTTCAGGTCCTGGCGGACAACTGGCGCGGCACGGACACCGAGCGCGGCTTCTCGATGGCACTGGGCCGCATGGGCGACCCCCGTTCGGTGCTGGTGACAGCCGAGCAGGGCGGGCGCGTCCGCGGCGTCCTCCAGTTCGTGCCGTGGGGCACGACGGGCCTGTCGCTGGACGTGATGCGCCGCGACCGCACGGCGGACAACGGCGTCAACGAGCTGATGATTTCGGAGCTCCTGCTCGCGGCCGGCCGCCACGGCGTCGAGCAGGTCTCCCTGAACTTCGCGGCGTTCCGCGCCCTGATGGAACAGGGCCGGCGCATCGGCGCGGGGCCGGTCGCCCGCATGTCGGCGAAGGTGCTCCACTTTTTCTCGCGCTGGATCCAGATCGAGACGCTGTACCGCTTCAACGCGAAGTTCCAGCCGCGCTGGGTGCCCAGGTACTTGGTGTACCCGGGAGTGCGCGAACTCCCCCGGGTGGGCATCGCGACGTTCGAGGCCGAAGGGCTCGGCGGCCGCTCTCCACGCCTGCTCAGACTGCTGCAGCGGGCGTAAGGGGGGTGCTGTTCGGGGGTGATCGAGGGGTGTGTAACCTATCTGAGCAGTGGTCGTTGGGCCCAGGAGGCTTCGCCTAGTCTGGTCTATGGCGCCGCACTGCTAATGCGGTTGGGGGTAACCCCCCCTCCCGGGTTCAAATCCCGGAGCCTCCGCTGGTACTCGGTTCGCCGGGTGCTAGGTTACAACTGAACACGCGCCCGTAGCTCAGCTGGATAGAGCATCTGACTACGGATCAGAAGGTCAGGGGTTCGAATCCCTTCGGGCGCACGTCTGGTTGAGACAGCAGTACGCAGGTCCAGTGCCTCTTTCGGGAGGCGCTGGGCCTGTTCTGCGTTTAACCTGATCCCTACTTTGATCTCTAGTGGTGTAGGGATGACCAGGTCGGATAGGGATGCCGGACAGCACCGAACGCGCCGCGGCTCAGGGACGCGGCGTGAGCGTTCGCCGGGCGTGTGGGAGATCCGCGTCGTCGTCGGCACCCACCCGCTGACCGGCCGCAGCAAGCAGCGGTCGTTCACCGTCCACGGGGATGAGGAGTACGCCGCGCAGCGGCAGGCCGAGCTGGTCGCCGACCATGGCGTCCGCCGGGTGTGCGTCGACCGTGGTGACCGGCTGTCGGTGGAGCAGCTGCTCGATCGGTTCGAGGCGGCACCGCATCGGTGGAGCCCGACCACGCTGCGGTCCTACGGTGGGGTGCTCCGGGACTTGCGGCGGGATCGGCTGGCACGCTGCTGGCTGGATCGGCTGACGCCGGCGGTGCTGGAGGTGGCGCTGGCGCGGTGGGCGGCGGCGGGAGCGACGCCGTCGACGTTGTCCGGCCGCTTCCATGTGCTGCATTCGGCGATCACCTGGGCGTGTGCGAGCGGCTGCTGGCCTCGGATCCGCTGGTGGGAATGCGGTCGCCGCCGCGGCCGTATCCCCGTAAGCACCTGCCCCCGCCGCAGGTGCGGAAGCTATTCGCGGTGGCCGAGCAGCGACGGCTCGATACTGCGGATCGGCTCCTGGAGCGCCCGACGTCGCGGCAGCGGGCCTTGGACCTGTTTCTTGCGGAGCAGGATGAGCTGCTGGTGCGGCTGGCCGCAGATTCGGGCGCGCGCCGTGGTGAACTGGCGGCACTGCGGGTCGATGACCTGGACGGGCGGGTGCTGTCGATCGAGCGCGCCGCGAAGGATGTGGTGATCGGCCCGACCAAGACCCACTCGCGTGGCCGCCTCACGCTTGGAGCCACCACGGCAAGGTGCTGGCATAACCATGTCCGGGCATGGCAACACCATCCGCTGGCTGGCGACGCGGCCGGTCCGTGGCTGTTCGCCGCACGGCCCGACCGGCACACGCCGATTCGGCCGGCCAGCCTCGGACACCGGTTCGAGCGGCTGCGGAACGCGGCAGGGTTGCCCGATGCGATGTTGCATCGGCTCCGGCACACCGTCGGCACTCATCTCGTGGCTCAGGGCAAGATCCTCAAAGCCGCTGCTCGGCTGCGCCATCGCGACCCGTCCACGACGCTGCGCAACTACGCCGACGCCCTGCCGCTCGACGATGAGGACGCCGCCGACGAGCTCGACGCCCTCTTTAACGATCCTGCGAGCAACGTTAGCTCTTGGAACGGCTGATCGGTCTACTGCGTGAGCTTTGGGTCGCCGAGCGCTGGGCCATGTGGCTGATCGTCCGGGTATCCGCAGCCGCCCTGGCCGCCCGTTGTCGAAACCACAATCTTGAGTCTGAGTGCTCCTGCCACGGAGAATGACACCTTTTGCGTATGTCCGATTTGGACGTTTACGTGTTGCGCAGGTCGACCGTCGACGCTGAACTCGATCTCGGACTTCCAATTATCTTCGGTAAAATCTGTCACGCCCGCGACGGCGTCGAAGCTTGCGTACCGCTTTCCGAGGTTGTACTCGAAAGAAAATGGTCCATCGTGGGCAAAGCAGTCCGCAGTGCTCATGCCGTGGGCATATGTGACTCCATTGATTGGAGTCGCTTGAATTTTGCCTTCGTTGGTCCAATTGTCTGCAATTGGCTGCATATCTGCGATGTAGGTTACTGTGCCAGGGCCGGTTGGGGCGGAGGTTGAAGTGTCCGACGGGTAGGGAGTGGTCAAGTCGGTTGTCGGTGTATTGATCAGATTGGGGCTCGATGTGGGTGCGTTAGTCGTGGCTGTGCTGGCCGATGGGGCGGGTGTGGCGTCCGAATGTGCGACGATGATTGCTATTACCGCGATTGGAATCGCGATAACGGCGGCAATGCCGCCGATCTTCGTCCAATGATGTTCAGAACTTGGCGGAGGCGTCATCGTTGTCCAAGAAGTCGAGGGTTTCGTCGAGGGGTCGCCACCAGCGAGCGTGGTGTTGCATGCGCTTAGCGGCTGATGCTCGATCGTAACCAAACGGTGCTGCGACCCCAGGCTGTTGCGCGTTCCGATGAAAGTGCATGGGTGCCCAACTGCGGCCGCTGGCGTTGGTGCGTCAGTCAGCCCGGAAGGTTGGCCACTTGAACCTGGGTGGCGTGGTTGACAGGCTGACGGCGTTCAGCGTTGCCCGAACGATGACCACGATGGATGTTCTTGCGTGGGAGATTGCTGGGCTGAAATAAAATCGGTTATCGGCAAAAAATTCTTGGCCCAATAGTTAAGTCGGCGGTGACGACCCCACGAGGGTGGTGTCGAGACCTCATCAGTGGCCCGTATTGAGTGCTAACGGAATTTTTCGGTGCGAACTGCCGTTCCGCGCCGCACGTTGGCTAACCTCCGTGCGCGGCTTGACTAAGTGGTCGGTTTGCGCATTGAGCCAATTGGTCGCCGCATCACGGACGCGAAGACAAAGTTCGAAGGTCCAGCGCTGCCCATTGTGAGTCCTCGGAGCCGTTCATAGCTGCGCTCCGTGGGTAGGTCGATCTGTTCTGCTGGCCGATGCACGTCAATGTCTGACACGCACAAGTGACCGGTCCTCTTTTATGAACGTCATCCTCGGCCCTGGGTAATGCGAGTTCGTCCCACGAGCCGCTTTTGTTCGTCATTGGTGCGGTAGTTGGCCGCCCTGCGTGTTAGGGCCTTTCCCTCCTGGGGCTGCCTGCCCCTAGACGGGATAGCGGCTGACCGCGCGGTACTCGAGGACGAGCAGCAGGTCGGTGAGCCAGTCAAGGGCCAGTCGCCGTCGGCCGTTGATCACGGTTGACCCGGAGAATAACTCCGGGTACGCGGCTGGGTCGGCCTCGTTGCGGACCCGGACCTTCCAGGTCCCGAATGGCGGACCGTCGCCGAAAGGGAACGCTGCGGACGGGCGGAGCGCAAGCCGGCCGTCTTGCAAATCGCCCTCGACCTGGGTCTCGGTGCCGCCGGCGGGGTGAAAGGCGACCTTGACTGGGATGCGACCGGTGAAGCCTCCGCCAGCGGCGATGGTGAGTCGCCGGACCCGCTGCTGCTGCTCGTTCGGCGGAAAATCCCCGGGTGTGAGGGCGAACTCGACTTCGTACGGCGTGCGGACGGCCGCGTCGGTGAAGACCGGGTTGTTCAGGTGGTACCACTCGTCAGCGAAGTCACGGCGGGCGCTGTAGTAGGTCTGCCCGCCGGTCGGCACGTTGCCGGCTTGGTCGGCGCCGAGCCGATCGAGCACCGTGGCCCGATACCGGTCGTCTTGCAACGCCGTGTAGCGGATCGTCATGAGTACGTCCACGAGCGAGTCGCGCACGATTCTGTTAGTAGCGTGCGGCACCTCCAGGGTCCATAGCAGTTCCACGCCCTGGTTCTCGAACGGCAGCAGCAGGTCGTCGTGCAGGTTCACCTCGAACAGGCCGGTGCCGTTGGGGGAGACGGTGACGCTGATCACCTCGGGTTGGCGGAGCAGGGTGGCAGGCTCCGGCGCATTGGGGCTCACGACGACCTGGGAGACGCCGCGGCTGCTGAGGGTGGCGTGGATGCCGTCGTAGGGGGCGGCGAGGGCGACGAAGGTGAGGCTTACGTTCTTGATCAGCCGAAGGTAGTGGCCGAGAAAGTCACGGTCGAACCAGTCCAGCAGGGTCACGAATTCCATGCGCCCGGTCTCACGCAGTCGCTGGAACTCCACCGGTGCCACGCCCGCGAGGGAAATGGTTTTGGTGAGTTCCAGTTTGCGGCGTTCGGTGACGAAGCGGTGCTGGTCAAGTTTGTTGATATCGAGGAGGAGGCGTTCGGCGGCGAGCAGACCCTCACGGTCGGAGTCCCAGTATTCGGTGTAGCTGCCGGCGACGATACTTAGGGCCTCCTGGCGTTCGAACGACAGTGCCCGCTGGGCCATTCGCGCAGCAGTCAGCGCGAACACGAGGTGTTCGCGGTAGATGCGGCGGAGAGTGCGGGTCATCCACCGAAATAGCTCGACATTGTCGAACCGTTCGCCGAGGAAGCTGACCACGTCCCGGGCGTGCTGGTCGCGGACTGAGGCCACTTCTTGTTCCTGGTCGGCGATGGCCACCTGGTCTCCCGCGATGAGCACATGCTGAGCGGCGATCACGGCGTCGTGTGTGGCCAGGTTGCGCTGGTAACGCCACTCCTGTTCGCGGCGCTCGAAACCGGCGGAGGAGGCGACGAGTTGTGCGCCGGTTGCCAGGCCCGCGGCTGTCGCGCTCGCGGCGCCGCCGGGTTGGATGAGGGTGCCGAAGGCGGCGGCGGCCGCGGCGATCGCGGAGGCGGCCGCCGAGGCAAACATCAGTTCGAGGCTGGTCTGCTCGTATTCGCTGAGCCCGCCGTCGAGCAGTTCCTCGAAATGCTCGAGTTGGTAGTTGATCCGGTTTTGCTGGAGCACCGCGAGCGAGGCGGTGTTCTGCGCTTCGGTTACCCTTAGCCTCTGCAGCACCAGGTTGGCCTTCGCGAGGTTGAGATCCTGCTCGGCGCGGATCAGGTCGTACTCGCGCTGCGCGCCCTGCTGCAGTGCGGCCAATAGCGAGGCCTCCAGTTGCTGGGCGGTCGCGGCGAAGGCCCGGGCCCGCTCCAGCAGGTACTGGTAGCGGTAGATCGGTGGCGGCTCGTCCGCGGCGCTCACGTCGACGTCGGAGCCATCGGCGGCCTGGCGGTTCGCCGCGGCGGGGTCGACCGGCGTCGCGTATGCGGGCAGGGTGCGTTTGAGGCCGGCGGCGTTGCAGCCGGCGCGGATTTTCTCCGCCGCTGCGACGGCGCGGAGTCTGCATGCCGCCAGCACTGGGTTCGGAGGGGTACACCATCCGGCGGTTTCGAGCACCGGTAGCCACCAGAGACCTTGATCGAGTTGACCGGCCGCGCCGGCTGCCGCTCCGGCGAGCCCGACCACGTCGGCCGCATCGCCGCGTGCGCGCCGAAGAACGGCGAGCAGTGCCGCCCTGAATCCACGACTCGCTGCGGGCGCTCCGGCGGGCGGGACGGGGAGGCCGGGGAGGCCGGGCTGGCCAGCGAGACCCAGCAGGACCGGATTCAGCTCTGTGGGGAGCGGGATCTGGCGCGCCCGTAGCTGTGGTGGGAGGCCCCGACGGGCGGCCACCAGCTCCTCCAGGGTGTGCACCTGGCGGGACTGGCTGTCGACGGTAACGGCGTCCCGTACCAGTTCCCGGGCCGCCCTCAGCTCCTCAGTGGCGGTCTTATTCTGGTCGAGCACCGCGCGGATGGCTGCTGCGGACTGCTGGGCGCTTGCGGAGGCGATCGCACGTAACGGCTGCACCGCCGCGCGCAGCGCGACCCCGGTGTCGCCGGTACGCCGACGCAGCAAGTCGCGTTCTAACCGCACCAGCACGGCCGCGCAGGAGGCTGACCTGGTACGGGTGGGGTCGATCAAGCTGAGGACGAGTTGGTAGAGGTCACGGGCCTGCCCGAGCGACTCTGGCGAGTCCCGCGCGAAGAGCCGATCCGCCCAGTCGAGAAGGTTCTCCAGGTAGGTGAGGATGGTCAGGCGAAGGTAGGCGCCGTCTCGGACGCGGGCGACCGCGTGCGGGTCGAACGGCGAGCGCAGCCACAGCAGTGTGTTGCGCAGGTCGCCCTCAGTGGTGTGCGGCGCGGTGAACCCGGCGTGGACGAGCCGCTCCGTCTCGCTCCCGAGGTAGGGGTGGAACACAACGTGCAGCCAGTCGGCAGCCTCCTTGTGGTGGCCGCCGCGGGTCAACGCGTCGGCGACCGCGAGCGGCACGTGCAGATACCACTCGTCGAGTAGCAGCCGCATTAGGTCAGTCGGTGCGACCTGCGCGTAGAGGTCGCGTTGCAGCTGAGCGAAGGCGCGGACGGCGGAGAGGGCACCACCGACGGGGTGGTTTTCGAACTGGTCGGGGTCGATGGTCGTCCGGCCTCTGGAAAGGACGGTGATCTGCTGGCCCTCGAACTGCGCGATCGCGTAGGCGGCGGCGTAGGTGACGAACGCGCCCTCACCCGTCGCGACCTGGCCTCCGTAGAGGAACAACCGTTCCCCGTCGGTGACCACGGCGTAGGGGCTGAAGTCGCCCAGGCTCGCCCCATAGTCCTGGGATCCGTCGGCGTTGATCCGGATGAACGTGGTGTTGTCGGGCCTGATGTGCACGACGACCACCAGCGCCCCTCGGTACACGGTGCCCGCGCAATCGTAGCGGGTGAAGGTGTCTTGGAAGTCCCACAGCGTGGTGACGGTCGTGCGGTGCCGCGGATCCGGGAACGGTCCGGTGTCGTTGGGCGGGCCGTAGGGGTCGGTGGTCCGGCACAGGCTGATTCGCTGGGTGTCCTGGCCCGCGTCGTCGGTGTCCCAGGATCCCACGAGGAACCAGTCGCTGCTGTCGGCGTAGCCGATTGGGGTGACGAGGCCGGAATTAAACCGGCTCGAGGGCAGCGTGGTCGGCGGCACGGTCGGGCGCCACCGCTCGAAGCGGTCCATGCAGATGCCGCGGAACGCCGGAGCGCCGGAGTCATTGGTGAACAGGATGTAGGCGCTCAGCTGGTCACCGGCGATCAGGATGAGCTGGCTTGCGTGGGTGACCGGGGTGCCGACCGGGGTCGAGGCCAGCGCGGTGCCGGGCGTGCCGTCGGGCTGCATCGAGCTGAAGCGCAGCACGTCCGTGTGGTCAGGGTCGCGGAAGAAAAGATAGATGCGGTTGTTGAACCCGACCACATCCAGCAACAGCGCACCGGGGAGGCCGCTAAGGACGCGTAGGCCCGTCCAGGTGCCGTCGGCCCGCTGTTCCTGTACGTCGATCAGGTCGCCGCGGCGGCTGAACAGCAGAACCCGGCCGGCGCAGACCGCCGGCCCTATGCTCATCCGTCCCTGCTGTGGGTGCAGTAGTTCCGCCTGCCGATAGGACTCCAGAGCGGCCCGGTACCTGGCGACGTGCTCCTGTGCAGCGCGGGGAGAGGCGTCGTCATCGAGCTGCTCGAGCAGAGTGGCGAAGGCGGGAGTGGCGTCGCGGCGTACACCCGGCAGGGCGAATGCCTCGGGGTGCAGGAAGATCGTCTGCGCGGCATGCCACGTCCCGTATGAGCCCATCCACGACCAGATCCGGTCGTCCGGAGCGGCACCAGGGAGCTGCTCCCGCCCCAGCCGCACCGCCTGAACGAGCGATTGGATGGTGGCGATCGCCAATGCGATCCGGGTGGTGCGCTGCCCGCCGTCGGCGGTCAGGTCTAGGTGCAACTGCTCGCCGAGCCGGTATGGGTCAGTGGCCGGCAGCGACGCTACCGCGACCCGCACCAGGCTGTCGCGCAGCACGGGCATGATCGCGGTGTCCACGCGGTCGCGGGACGCCGCGACCGACGCGAGCGCGTCCCGTTCGGCGTCCGGGTCGGTGAGCGGGTCGATGCCGCCCAGCCGGGCCCGTCGCAGCACTCCGGGCAGGGCCTCGAACTGGCTGATGGCGACCTGCCCGGGGTCGGTGGCCAGCAGCGGTATCTCGTCCGGCCGTACCCTGAGGCGGGTGGCGAGCATTGCCGTCGCTGCAGCCCCGGCCGCGACGGCCACGGCGGCCTCCGCCTGCGTGGTGCCCAGCTCGGTGAGGTAGGCGGAGTGGCCGCGGGCCAGCACGTCCGGGGTGGCTAGCGGTTCCCCGTCAACGGGAAGGGCGCGAACCTGCGCGTACAGCTCGTCGCGGGTAAGGGCCAGATCGGCCAAGAGCAGCCGTTCCAAGACCTCCACCGCGAGCCGCGCCTGCAGTACGGCCTCCTCGACCGCCGCGCAACCCATCGGCAGCTCGGGCCAGCCCTGTCGGAAGCGGGCCTCGAACCACCGCAGGTCCTGGCCAGTGGTCACCTCCAGGAAGCGCATCAGATCCACCAGGTACGCAGCCGGGCTCAGCGTCGACAAGCAGGCGCGGCAGCCGCCGCAGTCCCCCTCTGCATCGGCACCAGCGCCGGGCGAGGCGGCGGCCAAGACGGCGGGTTGCCCGCTGGCCGCGGCGTGTCCTGCACCGCCGTCACCGTTTTCACCGGGCGGCGCCGGGTAGAGGCCCGGTGCGATGGCCCGGTTGGCGGTCGCTGCGGCGTCCTCAGCCAGCCGGTTGTGAGCCGCGGCCAGCACGAGAACGGAAGCTGTGGGATGACCGTCCATGAGCGTCCTCCACCCCAGGGACGCTCACACCATTGTAGGCGTGCCCGCTGATATCCCGCGCTGGAAATCCGTCAACGTCTGGCGCCCGTGCTCACCTGCGCCTTCCCTGCCGCATCTGTGTCACGAATTTCTGGTGTGCTGCCTCACTAGTACCGCACCGCGTTCATCGTGGCGACAGATGCGGAGGGAACTACGAAGGTTAGCACGGGAGCAGGCCCCCTGACGTACCTACGCGGCGGTGCCCTGGTATAAGGCGCATGCTTTCCCTATGCTGGCGTCGGGAAAGGGGCCCAGCCGTGGCGGAGAGCATCGGCACCGTCGGTAGCGTCTACCAGCCCATCGGCCTGCCCAGCGGCGGCGGCTCGGTCGCCGGGATCGGCGAGACCTTCCGGCCCTCGCCGTTCACCGGAACCGGCAACGTCACGATTCCCTTGCCCGGGTTGCCCGCCCGGGGAGGGGCCGGGCCCGGGCTGGCGCTCCAGTACAGCACTGGTCACGGTAACGGCCCGTTCGGGCTGGGATGGCAGCTGAACCTCCCACGCATCGCACGCAAGACGGCCCGGGGCGTGCCGACCTACGACGACGGCGATGTGTTCGTACTGGACAGCGCCGACGACCTGGTGCCGGTCGGCGACCCGGTGGAGCGCGCAGGGGCGACGGTGCGCGGCTACCGGCCGCGTGTGGAGACCCTGTTCGCGCGGATCGAACGGTGGACCGGCCCGGACGGGGCGACGCACTGGCGGGTGACCAGCACGGAGAACATCACCAGCGTCTACGGCGCGACCGATGCTTCCAGGCTCACCGACCCCAACCGCCCGGACGACCCGCACCGGGTGTTCGCCTGGCTGCTCAGCGAGACCGTGGACGCCCTCGGCAACCGGGTGCGCTACGAGTATGTGCAGGAGGATCCGGCGCTACGGGGCGTGTCCCCGGCGGGCATCGCCGAGCAGGGCCGGATCCATACCCAGATCTACCCGCGGCGGGTGCTGTGGGCGGACAGCGACGCGCCTGCCGGCCCGCGACGCGACGGCCTCCGCTACCAGTTGGAGCTGGTCTTCGATTACGGGGATCTGTCGCGGGACGATCCGTACCCCCACGACGGCGGGGACGGTGCGGCCGCGGAGCTGACTACAGCTGGCTGGCCGGTCCGGCCGGACCCGTTTTCCAGCTGCCGGCCGGGTTTCGAGGTCCGCACGCTGCGGCGCTGCCGGCGGGTCTTGGCGTTGCACCATTTCGTAGAGCTGGGTGGGCGGGCGCTCGTGCGGTCCCTGGACCTGGACTATCGGGAGACCGGATCGACAGGGCTCTCACTGCTGTCGTCGGTGACGGTGACCGGTCACCGCGGCGGCAGAGGCACCGCGACCATTCCTCCGCTGACGTTCGACTACACGGAGTACGCCCCGGAGCGTCAGCGGTTCGCGTCGCTGACTGGCCCGGAACTGCCGCCGGTAGGCCTCGCCGACCCGGACACGGCCATGATCGATCTGCTCGGCACAGGGCTGCCCGGCATCCTTCGGACCGAAGGCAACGCCATGCGGTACTGGCGGAACATCGGTGACGGCCGGCTCGACCGTCCCGACCTGCTCTCCGCCGCCCCCGCCGGCGTCGCCCTCGACGATCCGGCGGTGGCGCTGGCCGACCTCGGCGGTGACGGCCGCCCCGACCTGCTCGTCCTGGAGCAACCCACCGGCTTCTACGAGGCCGCCGCCGGTACGCCGGCCTGGCAGGCGCTGCGTCACCTGCACGCCGTGCCGACTCTCGACCTGGCCGATCCGAGCATCAAGCAGGTCGACCTCACCGGCGACGGCACACCGGACGTGCTTGCTACCCGCGCCGACCACCTCCTGTGGTGGGAGTGCCTGGGCGAGCGCGGCTACGCCCCGCCGCGCGCAGTGCGCCGCGTGCACGACCTGGCTCGGTTCCCGGACGTGGATTTCAGCGATCCCGCAGTGCGCACTGCGGACCTGAACGGCGACGGCCTCAGCGACATCGTTCTGATCCACGACGGGCGCATCGACTACTGGCCCGGCCTCGGCCACGGCAGGTTCGCACCGCGGGTCACGATGGCCGGTGCACCGCGGCTGCCCGCCGGAACCGACCCCGCCCGGGTGTTCCTGGTCGACACCGACGGCTCAGGCTGCGCGGACCTCGTCCACGTAGGCCTCGACGAGGTGCGGATCTGGTCGAACCGCAGCGGCAACAGCTGGAGCCCGCCGCGCGTGGTCCGTGGCACGCCGCTCGCTGCCGGCGACGTAGCGGTTCACTTCGCCGACGTGTACGGCACCGGCACCACCAGCATCGTATGGAGCCGCAGCGCGCCCGCCCGGCCCGGCGGTGGGTACGGCGCCCAATACCACGCGCTCGACCTCAGCGGCGGCACCAAACCGTACCTGCTTGCCGGCGTGGACAACGGGATGGGCGCGTTCACCCGGATCACCTACGGCTCGTCGGCCCGGCACTGCGCCGAGGACGCGCGTGCTGGCGCAGCATGGGCGACCCCGCTGGCGGTGCCGGTGCCGGTCGTCGAGCAGGTCGAGCTGGTCGAGCGGGTGACCGGTGCCCGCCACGTCACCCGCTACCGATACCACCACGGCTATTACGATGGGCGGGAACGGGAGTTCCGCGGATTCGGCCGCGTCGATCAGTTCGACCTCGAGCACCTGAACGGTCCGGCACTTCCGGGCCTCGATGTGTCCGGCGCCGCTGAGACGCGCACCTGGTTCCACACCGGGATCTGGTTTGACCCCGACGTCCCGCTGCCCGGTGGCGGCTGGTTCGGTGAGTCCGAGCTGACCGCCCGCTACCGGCACGAGTTCTGGTCCGGTGACGCGGCCGCGCCCAGCCTCGGAGCCCATCAGGTGGGTCCTGGGCACGCCGCCCACCGCGCCCTGCACGGCGCGGTGCTGCGCACGGAGGTCTACGGCCGGGACGGCGGTCCGCGCGACGACGTGCCTTACCGAGTCACCGAACAACGTTGGCGGGTCACAGACGTGGCGCCGGGCGTGCATCTGCGCACCGAGCTGGAGGCGGTCGAGTCGCTCTACGAACGGAACCGGGCGGACCCGCGGATCCAGCAGCGTCTGGCACTGGCGCTCGACCGGGCCTCGGGCAGCATCACCGACTCGGTCACCGTGCACTACCCACGACGGCCGGGCCCGCAGCGGCTGCCCGAACAGGAGGCGCTGCACGCGGTGTATCGGCGGCTGGATCTGGCTACGGAGACCGCGGACCCAGGCTGGCACCGGGCCGGGGTCCCGGTGCAGGAGCGGACCTACGAAATCCACGGTCTCGCTCAGCCTGCCGGGCTGTACACCGCGGCGGCGTTCACCGCGCTCATCGCCGACCCCGACGCGTTCCTCTCCTACGATGCGGTGCCCGCCGACCCGGACGCGCTGTCCGCACCGGTCAAACGTTTGGTGGCCTGGACCCGGACCTACTACCGCAGGCCGGCCGACCCCCAGCAGCGCGAAGCGCCCGCAGCGATCACCCTACGGCTGCCGCTGGGGCAGGTCGGGCCACTTGCGCTCGGTTACGAGACGCTGCGCGCCGCCTTCCCCGCATCGCTGGTCACCCGCCTCTTCGGCGCTGCCCGGGCACCCGGCGCGCTGCTTGAGGCACTCGGCTACCGCACTGAGCCCGATGCTCCCGGTTGGTGGTGGGAGCCCTCCGCGAGGTCTGCCTACGACCAGGGTCGGCGCTACTTGGCTTTAGGCACCCGCGACCCGTTCGGCGCCGACACCCGGGTGGAGTACGACCGCTATTGGCTACTTCCGGCGCTCACCACCGACCGCGCCGGCAACACGGTCCGCGCCACCAACGACTACCGGGCGCTTCGCCCCCGCCAGGTCGTCGACGCCAACGGCAATCTCGCCGAGGCGGCGTTCGACGCGTTCGGCGACGTGGTGGTCACCGCCATCGACGGCGACAGCCTTGACGGGGTGGAAACCGATCCGGACCCCGACGCGATCGCCGCGGCCCTCGCCGACCCGGTCGGCGGCATCGGCGGCGCGACCAGCCGGGTTTTGCTTGACCTGCACCGGTTCCGGCGGAGCGGGCTGCCGGTGGTCCGGCACGGTCTGGTCCGGGAGATCCACGTCAACCAGCCCGGGGGTGACCACTCGCGCGTGCACCACACCGCCGTACACCAGGACGGTTTCGGCCGCGAGGCACAGTCCAGCGTCACAGCGGACGGCTCCCGCTGGGTGATCAGCGGCCGTACCGTCCGGGACAGCAAGGGCCAGGTCGTCCGCCAGTTCGAACCGTCGTTTGCCCCCACCTGGGAGTACAGAGACCACCCGTCGGTCGGGGTGAGCCTGACCGCGCTCCACGACCCGCTCGGCCGACAGGTCGCCGCGCTCCACCCGGACCACAGCTGGGAGAAGACGGTAGTCGGGGCGTGGCGGCAGGAATCGTGGGACGCCAACGACACCGCCGGGATCGCCGATCCGGCCACCGACCCGGACGTCGGTGGCCTGATCGCGGAGCTCGACCCCGCCGACTACCGTCCGACCTGGTCGGCTGCCCGCAGCGCGGGCCAGCTCGGTGCCGCGGAGCAGGCGGCCGCGGCGGCGACCGCCGCTCACGCCGGCACGCCGCTGACAACACATTTCGACCCGCTCGGCCGCGCGGTTCGCGCGGTGGCCGACAACGGCAGCGACGGGACCTACACGACCCGCAGCGTGCTGGACGTTCTCGGCAATCCGCTGCAGATTCTGGACCCGGCCGGGCGTGCCGCCGTCAAAACCGATTACGACATGCTCGGTCGGGCTTTGCACATGGTGCAGACGGACTCAGGCGAGCGCTGGACGCTGCCCGACGCGGCCGGGCGCCCGGCCCGCACCTGGGACGTCCGCGGTCACCAGCACCGGACCGTGCACGACCCGGCGGGCAGGCTGATCGCCAGGTACGTGTGTCCGGTCGGAGCGGTCACCGAGCGGCTCGCCGAACGCATAAGCTATGGGGAGTCCGCGCCCGACGCGCAGGCGCGTAATCTACGCGGCAGGGTTTACCAGGTCGAGGACTCCGCCGGCCGGGTCGTCAACGACCGCTACGACGTGTCGGGCAACCTGCTGGCCAGCACGCGCTACCTGGTCGCGGATCCTCACCTGCTGCCGGACTGGCAGTCCCCGCCAGCGCTCGTCGTCGAGACGTTCACCGTGGCCACCACCTACGACGCCCTGGGCCGCCCGCTAACCCGCACGCTGCCCGACGGCACCGTCGTGCTGCCGTCCTACACCGCACGCAACGAGTTGGCTGCCGTCGCGGCGCGGCTGCCCGGGGCAGCCAGTCCTACGACGTTCGTCGCCGGAGCGGACTACACCGCCCGCGGCGAGCGGAACTGGATCGACTACGGCAATGGGGTGCGTGGCGAGTACACCTACGATGCCGCGACTCACCGGCTGACCGGTGTCAGCACGCAGCGCCCGCGAGGCGGCGGCGCTTTGCTGGCCATCGCCTACACCTATGACCCGGTCGGCAACATCACTCGGCGGGTCGACGGCCGACAGCCGCCCGCGTTCTTCCGCAACGGCATGGCCGACGGCGTCGCCACCTACCGGTACGACCCGGTGTATCGGCTGGTCGAAGCGACCGGGCGGGAGCACGTCGGGCAGAACGCCGCCGGTCAGCCACTGCCACCGCGGCAGGAGGACCACGTGCTGCACCCGGCCGACCAGCAGGCGCTGGTTCGCTACACCGAGGAGTATCGCTACGACTCGACCGGCAACCTCGAACGCGTGACCCACACTGCCGCCACCGGCCGGTGGGTGCGGCGCTACGACTACGCCGCGGCTGGCAACCGGCTGACCGCCACCAGCCTGCCCGGCGACCTGGAGGACGGGCCCTACACGGCCCGGTACAGCCACGACGAGCACGGCAACATGACCGCGATGCCGCACTTGGCCGTGCTCAGCTGGGACGACCGTGACCTCCTGCGCCGCGTCGACCTCGGCGGCGGAGGGACGGCCTGGTATTCCTACGACGCGTCCGGGCAACGGGTCCGGACTGTGATCGAACGGCAGAACGGCAGCGTTTTGCGCGAGCGGATCCAGCTCGGCGGCTACGAGATCCAGCGCGAGTACAGCGGTGCCGGTACGGTCACCGACGAGTTCCAGACAGTGCACATTCTGGACGACATCCGCCGTATCGCGCTGGTCGAGACCCGCACCCGCCGTGACGGCCAGCCCGTCACCGACCCCGTAGCGGTGGTGCTTTACCAGCTCGGTGATCACCTCGGGTCCGCGCAGCTGGAGATCGCCAACGACGGCAGGGTGGTCAGCCACGAGGAGTACTACCCCTACGGCGGGAGTTCGTACCATGTGCCGCGCGGCGGGGTCGAGGCCAGCCCGAAACGCTACGGGCACGCCGGCAAGGAGCGGGACGCGGAGACCTCACTGAGCTATCATGGGGCCCGCTATTACGTGCCGTGGCTAGGCCGTTGGCTCAGCGCCGACCCAGCGGGCACCACCGACGGGCTCAACCTGTACAGCTACGTCCGGGGCAACCCGATCCGGCTGGTCGACCCGACTGGCACCCAGGCCGCCGACGCGACAGCACCGGCAGCGTCGACTGTGCCGGCACCGGCGCAGTCGACCAGGCCGTCCGCCGTAGCCGCCGGGGGCCGGGCGTTCGTGGACAACGTCGGCTACTTTCTGGCCGGCGCCGCGCAATCGTTTAAGCGTGCCGGCCTGGGTATCTTCGGCGCTGTCAAGTGGTTGTTCTGGGATGGCATCGCCAAGATCCTCTGGGATATCACGAAGGCGGAACGTTTCCGCGACGCGGCTTTGAGCGCCGAACACACCACATGCAAGGTCGAGCGGACGATTCTTGACGGCCCGGACGCGCTGGCCCGCGAAAGCTTCGAGGGCCTCAAGGCGCCACTGGACGCGTCGGCCCGGGCGCTCCGCCGCGGCGATGCGGAGGGATGGCTGCGGGGCAGCGGGGAGGCGGTCGCCAACATCGTGCTGCTCGGCTCGGCTGCTGAGGGCGCCGTGCCGCCGGGCGGGCCTGCGATGGCCACCGCCGAAGGCTTCGTCCTCGCCGGGGAGGCCACCGCGGCGACCACCCCGACGAGTCTGCCCGCGCTCGGAGTGGCGATGGCTGCCTCAACCGGTGGCTCGCCGGCCACGCAGTCCAGCGCTTCCACCAAAGGAAATGTTGGCGGTAGAACCGTCAGATTCTGGAACACCCAGAATCGCTTGTCGAATACTTTGGTCGAGCGGATGACAGGGCTGGTCATGGCCGGTGAGGCGCGTCTGTATCTCCAGCGGTCGTCCGGCATCCTAGAGCGGACCCGGCGGATCGTGGACGCGGTCGGCTACAGCCTGAAAACGGGACACACCGCCTTGTTCGAGTGGAGCACCAGGAATCAGTACCTCAACAGCGCCGCCAAGCGCGCCCAGCTCCGACTCCAACTGGAAATCTTCACCGAGGCCCAACGCACAGGCGCCACGGTCTGGGCCAGGCCAGCCAACATCGGCATCTTCCTCGACGTGACCCGCGCGGACCAGTACATCGGGACCTACGTCAGCTTCGAGTTGCCAGCGTCGGGCGGGTGACCTGGTAGGTCAATGTCTCGACTCCGCACAGGTGTGCGCAGCGGTAGAGTCAGGAGGGCCCCCGGCGGGAAGAGACTGGCCGTATGCAATCGACTCCTGTGCTGGCGTAGCGAAGCCAATACGGCTGGCTGATCAATTGACCGAAGAACCTAGCGAGCTGAGCCACGGTCGCAGCGGCACCCGGCGCACCTTGGTAGGCGAGGCGCCCTCCGCCTGCTGCCACCGCGAGCTGAACCAAGTCGCAACTGAACATGATCGCGAATATCACTATCTCGTAGATCCACAATGAAGTGCTGCTGTCGAATCTACGCGAAGAGGTGCATAATGTGAGGTGTTCGATAGTTTGACTGCCAATAGGTGGAACAATGAGCGAAGAGACGCTGTCAGGTGCCGATCTTGAACAAGCCCTCGCCGAGGGGAGCCTTGCCAAAACGAAATTGACGCTCGTCGGCGCCGTCAAAGTATCAGATCAGAATGGCTATATTTCCTTTTCTCAGACTGGTCCCGCTGGCTGGGTTGACATTCCGACTGCCTTGATTAAGGAAGCTGTAAAAGTTGGAATGTGCCCGTGTCCAGGCGAGTCGCATCCCATGGTGAGACTTACGTTTGCCGATCCAGAGGGCGGTGCTGAAAATATATACCACGCCCTCTTGGTTCGGCTTGCGCAGGGAGGACTGCTGGAGCAGAAGAGCGCTGCCGCTGGAACTGTGCACGTTGACGGATTGTCGCCCGAGGTAAGCCCGTACGAGGTCGATTCGTCATTCGCCCGCGGCTTGCCTGTTGGCATTTCGGGATTTCGGAGCTCAGCCCGATCTGTGTCGGGCTCGCTATCTTCCGCTTCTATGTCTGCGACGTTTCCAGGGTCAAATATCTCGACGTCGCAAATGGGACAATTCTATCCGCCATGGGAAGGCGCCTATCCGCCACGGTCTTGGGATACCTGGGAGTGTTGGGGTGCAGGATGTGGAGGCGGCACATTGCCTCACTGTGGTTATAAGCGGGTCGTGTGCGGAAGCAGTCTTCCGGGCTATCCGCCAATTATGTGCACGATCTATTGTTGTACGTACCCAAGTGGGATGAATAACTGCGCTATTGTCTGAATCGGATTGGCGAATGCGCTTTTTGTGTTTGCCATGTCGGTGCCTGCTGCAACGGAGGTCGCTGCGCCGGGATGTGTTACAGAAATGGCAGTCGCCTATCCATTGTATGTGCCCGGCGCCGTGAACCTCTCCTGTAGGCGCGATAGTGAGTCCATCAGCAAAAATGAAACCCGTGGGTTGGCGCGGCTCGCCGTCGTGTCTCGGTACATTCTGGCTGCTCCAGACGACCCCTCCGGCTGTGGGACAGCTCATCGCGGTTTCGGGGCGCAAGACGAGTCCACGAGCGGCTGATTTCGTAGAGTTTGCATCAGTGCTCTCTTCAGGCCGTCTGCGGCTGAGTTATCACATGGCTTCTAAACTGCTTCTATTTGTCGTGCTAACTCTCAGGTCGGGTGTAGGTCAAACGTTACCTCCGGAAGGCGTGCGTTCGTTAAGACGAGAGCCATGTCCTCATGCATAATGACGCTTATGCTTGGCCGGCAGCATGCGGCCAGCGTCCGAGAGTTCTGCGCTGGACTGGACGATTCGTAGACTGACGGTCGTTCAGTGGTGGCGGCCACCGCGTCGACGCGTAGATTTCGCCACTTCGCGTATTCGGTCCACGAGTTCGTCCATCACGCCACTGCCATCAGGCGGCAAGCCCTCGGCGTCGCAGCACGCCGGTTTTGTGCGCTCTCCGACGGGTGGTTCGATGCCAGCAACCCTGTAGAGCCAGGCGTAGATATCTCGTGATGGGTTCTTCGCGTTGTGCCTGCCGAGCGCGACGATAGTGACTTGCCGCGGCGACTCAAACGCGACGATGGCGCGATCGGTGTCATACAGGTGCTTTACGCAGAAGCGCTCAACGAATTCGCCGTACATCCGGTAGCCCATAGCTTCGCAGCCCTGGCTCTGCAGCTCCTGCAGCCAGTCGTCGTAGCGCTTTCGGTGGCGCCTGTCCATGGCGTCACGAAACGTTGCTGCGTCGTTGGTGATGTCGACGTCGACCGGCATCCGACGAGGTTGTCAGAACCTGGCCCGCCGCCGAGCGGCGGGTCAGGCTTTCTGCACTCGACCAGCGCGGTAGTCCTCAAGGCCCCTGAGGAAGAAGTCGGACTCGGCCAGTTCCCCATCCTCGAGGCGATGCCACAGCTGCTCTGCGAAGTTGCCGGGCTTGATGCCTGCCCGGCGTAGTTCCTCAAGGATGTGGAGGACAGCGTGCAGTCGATGCGGGTCGAGAACGACCACGTTGGCTTCGGCCGCGGCCCGCTTGAAGATCCCCCGCCGTAGCCAGGACGTTATGGTCATCTTGCTGACCTTGAGCACCTCGGCTGCCGCGGCGACTCGTACCGGCTCGACATCGTCAACCAAGTCGTCGACGACGTCGCGTAGTTCGGCGGCTGATGGGTCGTGACGTGCGGCGAGTGCGTCAGCGATTCGCTCTAGCCTCTCGACTCGCTCGAACGCTACGCGGGTCCTCGTCACCTGCTCTGCTACGGCTGCCATGGTCAAACCACCTCCGCTCGTCACCAGTAGCTCTTTACAAAAGATAGGTGTTTTTTGCTAGCCGCGCAACAGGTGGCTAGCAAACTTCGCCTCATGCGAGAGGTAGATCACTGCAGGCCGCAACGGGCATCACCTGTAACACGAGGTCGTAGTCGACCATCCCATCCAGGCGGCCGACTTGCTAGATCACCACGTCGAACCAGTCGCGGGCGGTCTGGTGCAACGTGCTCGATCACTGCAGTTGGCCTGTGGTCGGGTCGGCGTGTCGGCGACTCAGTTGTACTCGTCGTGTTATGTTTTGAGTGATATTTGACAGGATCCTGTGACGGGTGGAGGTCGATGTGCCGCGAGCTCGACGCACGAGAGACGGGATCTTGACCCGACGCACCGCACGACGCATCCTGCGCCCCTACCTCAAGCTCCTGGCCACCGTCGTCTTCGACGCATGGGAAACCTGGAACCAGCTGGGCGCGGCGGCGCCATCGGTGCGGGTGCAACTGGGCCGCGGGGCTCGGGCAATGACGGTCAGTGACTTCATCAAGGATCAGATCGTCCACAAGTTTACGTCCGTGGGTGGCTGTGAGGTCGTGTTCGAATACGGTCGCCCGGTCCTCGCGTTCGCCGGTGGTGACCTGAAACTGCGCTTGGGCAAGATCGACCTCGGGGTCGTTCCATACCCGCGCAATGAGCGCCAGCTGCGCATCTGGAGCCAGGAAGACGCTGTCGCTCACACGTTGCCGGCAATGCCCAGCGGGACGTGGGCCCGCTGCGGATACGTGCTCGATGCCACCGAGACGGCAGTGGCCGGCATCCACGTCCTGTGCGACATGAACGGCGCTCACGAGTGGAATATTGACCTCCCGGTTCCGCTGCGGGCCGGCACGACGGTGACCCCGCTGACGACTCCTGTCGTGCAGCCCGCGAAGATCGCCTCGGCAACTCAGCCAGCAGGCGCGGGGCGAGGGCGAGCGTCCTCCGAGTAGTGAAGAGGTGACAGTGTGTCGGCCAATCCGCAGATGATCTCGCTCGTGCGAGATCTGCGGCGCATGACGCAGGCGCATCTTGCCGAAGCGGTGGGCGTTCGTCAGGGCTTCATCTCGATGGTCGAAGCCGGCGTTCGGGTCCCGAGCGATGACGTGCTTCAGCTGGTCGCTGGCGCCCTGGACTGCCCGGTCGACCTGCTTGAAGAGCAAGCTCCAGTGCGAGGTGGGGAGGCTCAAGACTTGCACTTCCGCCGCCGCAAGACGCTGCCGGTCACTGAACGGCGACGGATGGAGGCCAAGCTGCACTTGGGCTACCTCACTGTCCGCGGGTTGCTGCGTGGCATCGACTACGAGCCCTCGCTGCCGCTGCCAGCTTTGGGGATTGACGATGTCGACAGTCCGGCTGAGGCGGCACGTCTGGTCCGGCGCTTGTGGCGTATCCCGACGGGGCCGATCCTCGACCTCACCGCCTACCTCGAGGCCGCAGGAATGTTCCTTGTCCCCTGCAGCGCCCCCAACAAGATCGATGCGGTCACCCGTCGTTGCGAGGAGGGCTGGCATGTCACCGCCTACAACAGGGGGATGCCCGTCGACCGGGACCGGCTGACGCGAGCCCACGAACTCGGGCACTTGGTCCTCCACGCCGCGTTCAGCGGCGCTGACGCGGAAGAAGAGGCCAACGAGTTCGCTGCCGAGCTGCTGGCTCCGGCTGAAGAGATTCACCAGCACCTTGCGGGTCTCACCACGCGCGACCTCGGCAAGCTGATTGACCTGCGGATGCACTGGAAGGTCAGTCTCCCCTTCCTGGTTCATCGCGCTGCCGACCTTGGCTGCATCTCTGAGCGCCAGCAGCGCTCGTTCTACCAGTTGCTCAACGCTCAGGGCCTGATGCATCACACAGTCGATCATCGGCTGCCCCCCGAAGAACCCACGCTCTTGGCTCGAATTATCGATGTTCACCATCAGAACCACGGCTATACCGTCGACGATCTGGCAACAGCCGCTCGGATGACGCCGCAACGTTTTGACCGCAAGTTCGGGTGGCCTGCGCCGAAGGCTGCCGACAATGAGGCGACCGCGTCGTCCAAGTTGAAGGTCGTGCGCTGAAGCGCTCCCGGCGCCCGACTGGCTGAAGGATGTTCGTAGCTGCCGCGTGTTGCCGCCCTTCAAGCCGTCAAGGGTCGTCGGTGGCAGCTGTCTCAGCCGAACTCGGTGATGTCGTCGAGCAGGCGGTGCTGGTGCGGCCGCAGCGTCTGCTCGAGTGTGACGACCGGTGCGCTCTGGGCTCTCGAAGTGTGTCGGATCGACTGAGTCCGCGGGTCTTCGTATCCAGCCGACGTGGAACTCCTGCTGGCAGGGCTTACCGTTTCCGTCCACCGAATACGGAGGATCGGCGGACCGTCTCCGCCGAGCATGTACATGACGTTCAAGGTGCGAGTCTGCCCAGCGTGAACCGTCGTGGGCGGCTGATCGGGGATCCTCATGCTCGGCTCGTCGCCGGCCGATTCGTAGGTCACGTCTTGGGCGTCCACGGCGCCCTGGTTGGTGACGTCGATCGAGTGCGGACCGCCCGGGTCCACGGTGGGCGTAGAGCAGCTCCTCCGACTTAGTCAGGATGATGCGTTGGGCGGCGACCGCAGCGAAGCCACGCTCTCGCGCTGCACGAGCCGATGATCGGCCTCCGGGACTCCCAGGAAGAGGGCGCCCCGCGACTTCGACGCCGACGTCGCCGACCGAACTGCGTACCGCTCGCATGGTCGGAACTGATCGCCGAACGCATGATCGCGTTCCGCCCCGGCGCGGCGCCGATCACTGGCGGGCGACTTCGCGGCCTCGGCGCAGTAGCGGTGGCTGTGTCACCGGCTGAGCACATTCGCCTACTGGCCGTGATCAGGATCCGGCTTACGGGCCAAGTACTACACCTGCGACCCCGACTTCGTCGTCCCGCTGGCCAGGTCGGACCGGGATCGAGCTGCGGTCATCTAGCGTTTCCGCTGCTCAGAGCCGACTGAGAAGAATGGGGGATCGGTCTTGTGTTCGCCGACGCGTCTCGGTATGAAGCGGAGCGGGCCCCGAAGGTCGTGCCCTCACCTGATCTTTCAGGTGAGGAAGGTGTGCGATGCGGGACTGGCTCATCGTCGCGGCGACTGGCTACGTGCTTTTGCTGATCTCGTTCATCGCGGTTCGGGCGGCGCTCGATCCAGATCACGTACGTGGTCAACGTGCTGTGCGCGTTCTGCGGCTGTTGCTGCTTGCGACTTCCGCCCTCGCCGGCGCCGCCCTCCAGCTCCACCATGCCGGGTTGCTGTGAACCCTCTTCGATGCGCGCCACCCCTTGGCGCCCCGCAGCCGCCGGATCTGTGCCGAACCGGTCCGCCGAGCAGGACGGGCACGAACCCGTGAGCGGCCGCCGGCGCGCGGACGACGTATTCTCCTTGGTGCCCTGGACGAAGCCTTTGTCAGCTGTGGTCGCAGCTCCTGGTCGTGGCGGTCGACCTGGTCGCTGGCGAGGTCGATCAGCGGCGTTTCTCCGGGCACCTGCCGCAGGTTGCTTGCGGCCGCTGTTTGTAGCCGACTATCTCGTTCGTTTGAACCATGTCAACATGCGACGTCGCCGAGTCTGTCGCAAGTGGCGACGGCATGTCTGGCAATGGCATCCGTTCGTGATCGTCCCTGCGGGAAGGGAGGCGGCGTACAACTGCGCATAGGCCTCGCGGAGGCCTTCGCGGGCGCGGTAGGCGAGCGCGGAGACGCCGTGCGCCGTCAGCCCCAGCAGCTGTCCGACCTCAGCCGGGCTCCGCGGCTCGATCACGGTGTGCCACAGCACAGTTCGCCACCTATGCGGCAACTCTGCAAACGCGTCCCATGCCAGTTTGGCGTCATCACGGCTCCCGACGTCCGAATGCGCTATGACCCTTCGCTGCCTGATGATGACCTCGGTCGCCGGGTGCTGGCCAGCTCGTCGCGCCTTCCGTGTCGATCGTCGATTTCGCAGCGTTCGGCCGATGTCCTGCAGTCGGTGAGGAACGCCTTCCCATGCGACTGTTGCCAGCTGCTCGGCGACCCAGAGCGGGCGTTCGATGCGCTTGATCGTGTACAACTCTGCGACCAATTCGGTGCGGCGTGGATCGCTTTTCGGGTAAGTCCGGACGATCAGCCCCAGCACGAAGCGCGGCGCGAACCCGAAGACTAGCAGCACAAAGCCTAAAGCGGACCACGGTGTGGCGGCGAGGTTCAGCAGCTCAGCCATGGGACCACCCCAGCTGCATGCCGGCGCTGTCGACTGCGGCTGTCGAGCAAGCCAACCTCCCCAGCTCCCGGCGGCCATCGTCGGTGAGCTCGTAGTACCGCCGTGGGGGCCGTTTCTCGGTGATGGTGTTGGGGTCTTCCCAGCCGTCTGTGACCAAGCCGTCCCGAAGCAGGCGCGTCAGCATGGGGTACAGAACGCCAGAGCGGACACCCGAGGCCTTACTGAGGCCGTAGCCCCAGTGGCGCCCGTTCGGGTTCTCCATAAACGCGCAGGCCACCTCGATGAGAGCCTGAGTTCGCTTCACGTCCTAAACCTACATAGGTAGACTACTGAAGTCGAGAGCGATCACATGATCGGGGAGCTCCGCAGACAGGAGCTGCCCGCGTCTCGTTCGGTATGTGTCAGCCGCACAGCTGGACGAGGAGTCGTGCGTGTCGGAGCGCTTGATGCCCGACGAAAGGATCTCCGTCGAGTGTATCGGGCCGTCCCATACGAGACCTCCATTTTGCTGACGTGGACGCTTCGGTTCCGACGCGAGATCTTGATGGGACGCGTCCGGTGGGTTAGCCAGTGACCTGTGCCGGATGCGTCCTGTCGCATCATGATCAGTCGGGCAACGGACCTGGCGTGTTTCGGCTGGCCCGAGTGGCGGACGACGGTCGGGGCCGTTGATCCAGGTGGTGTGCGGCTACGCGCCTGCGCCGACAACGGCGACAGCTATGCCGCTCGCCGGTTGACTGACCTTCTGGCCGAATAGGTACAGGTCAGGGACCTTGCGCGGGTGCCGTGCTCTTATGCTGACAAACGGTGATAGGCCGGCCGACGGCATAGACAGCTGTGTAGGAACCTGGACACTCAGGCGGCGGCGAGTCGCTGTTGTATCGCGGCAGCCTCGTCCTGAAACTCAGCGAGTTCTGGTCTGTACAGCGGGTCCTGAGCGAGATGGTCCTTGATTGGCCAGTTCACCCAATTGACGAATGTCTGGCCGAAAGGTCGCAGTCCGCCTTGGTTGATTAGCTCGCGCAGTATTGTTAGGGCCTCGCGATAATGGGCGGCGCCGGTCGGATGGTCTGGTAGTTGCCATTCGGCCACTCCGGCATCGATGAGCGTTTCGGCCAACAGTGGTTGATCGCCGAGCTGACGGGCGTAGCCGAGTGCCTCCTCGGAGTAGTCACGCAGCTGCGGGAAGTACAGCGCATCTTGGCCGAGATGTTCCTTGATCGGCCAGTGCAGCACCGCGACGAACCTGGCCCCGTAGCTCTGCAGCCCACCGGGTTGACCGATCAGTGTGCGCAGGGTCTTGAGAGATTCGTCGTAGAGCTGGAAGGCCTCGACGCGGTTCGGTGCGATCCAAAGGCCCATCCCGGCGTCGATCAGCAATTGCACCAATCGTTCACGTGCCGCCTGCATTTCTGTCTCGTAGTCGGCGATCTCCGGAGTGGCCGCCAGCAGCGCCGCCAGCACGTCGATGAGGGTCCGGGTTGTCTTGATGCCGGCGAGGCGGGCGTCAAGCGCGTCGCGGGCTGTGTCTGGCCCAGTCGCGACCTGGGCGAGCGCTTGCGCCCAGCCTGCGTAGGCGCGTGATGTGTCGATCAGCCACCGCGGGCAAGGTTGTGCGGTGCGCGTGGGATGATTCGGATCGCTAAAGTCAAGAATCAACGGATTACATCGGGAGAGAACGTCATCGCCCCGCCTGGGGATCCGGATTTCGGTTTTGGCACTATGGCCTTGGCCGACGGAGTTGAGGTAGGGACCTTCGGCTAGTGGCAATGATTTAAAGTCCGGCGCGAGCGGTTGACCGTCAACGGCGGTTACGGTGGCGGCGTAGCGGTCCACGAATGGGTTCAGTACGAAGGTGATTCGTCGTTCGACAGTTTGCGGAGTATGAAATTCGTACTTTCCACCGAGCTCGAGAGGCCCGGTGAGGTGCTGGTTGCGATCGAGGATCGTGTCACGGAAGGCGGCAAAGGACATCTCGCTGGCCTCTTCGGCGTACAGGAATCCGATGTTGTCCAGCGGTGCCCCGGCGATAAGAGGAATTTCGAATCCGCCTGCGGGCTGCCGGTAGGCAGCGACGTGGAAGTGCAAGCCGTCACCTGCCGGTTCTCCGTTGAGGTTCAAGAACAGCCAGTTGCCGTTGGGTTCGCCGAGTGGTCGCAGCGCGTCGGGGATCCGCAGGTTCATCCCGCAGGCGAAGTTGGTGTGTACCCCGTTGTTGCGCCCGTCTCGGTTGTTCGGCCACGGGTCGAACGAGATCAGGTCGCCGACCGTCGGATCGGCTCGGGTGGGCACGAGCCAAGTGGGCAGGGCGTACACGACGTGGTCATAGCTCGTGAACTCGTCGTGGCCGTTACCGCTGTTGAGGAACATGCCACCGGAGGCCAGCAGGAACGACGGTGACCGGTAGTAGATCTCGACGCCGGGGTCGGGCGCCTCCGGCGCGGGGAACCCGCTCAACGCGGGTCGTTGGCCGTGGTGGAACCGGTGCTGGTACGGCGGGAGGTCATTCGGTCGGTGCAGCAGGTAGGCGGTGGCGGGCGGGCGGTACGAGGACAAGCCGGCCAGCAGCGCCTCTGCCGTCCACACGTCGGTGAACCAATGGCCGCTTTCCCCGCCGTCGGCTGGGCCCGCGTACATCAGCCCGAACCCGGTGTGCGGGTCGCCGTGGGTGTTGAGCAGCAGTTCCTTGAGGTCGGGGTATTCGGTGTCACCGACGCGCGGGCTCACCCGGTGCAACCGCCGATACGGGCCCACCCGACGGCGTCGGTCGCTCGACAGTGCGAACTTGACGGTGGCGTAGTCGAGCACGATCTGCGCGGCGGTCCGGATGGCTTCGTCCTTGGCGAACTCGTACAGGTTCAGGATCGAGTGGATCGAGTACCGTTGGTACGGACGGGCGTTGAACTCCTGGAAGTCATGTTTGGCGATGAGGTGCAGCCGGTTGAGCAGCCAATCCCGGGCGGTGATGATGTCGGGTCCGCCTGGGGCGTCGCTGTACTTCGCATCACCGGTGCGTTCGTAGAGCATCTGGTTCGCCAGGTATCGGGTCGTCTCCATGCAGAGCAGGTGGTTCTCGGTCTCCGGACCGGTGAACGGTCCCCAGTTATAGGTCATCTCCATGGCCATGTCGAAGACCTTCCACGGGCCGACTAGTTGCAGCGGCATCAGTCCGCGCAACACCCAGTCGATGTCCGAGTCCGACAGCAGGTCGCGGTAGCGGTACACGACGGTCATGAGTCCCTTGAGGACGGTGTCGTATTCTCCTTTGGTGCCCATTGTCCCCTGCGTGAGGCCCCACAGTGCCGAGGGCACCAACCAACGGCTGGGCAATTCGCCGCGGGCGCGGAATTCCGGGGCCCTCCGGACCATGTGCAGGTGGGCGAGAAGCTGAAACGTAATGTTCTCGCCCGTTTGTTGCACACCTGTGAACAGGGGCCGCGAATTGGCATAGTGCCGCGCTACCGCTGTGGCTCGTGCCTCGTGGCTGACAAAAGCGTGCTCAGCCGAACTGTCGACGGCCGACACCGGAATGAACGCGTCGGCGGCCCCATAGTCGTAGATCAAGTGCGCTTGCGGTGTCCCGCCAAACCGGAAATCGAGGATGTGCTCCCAGTCGGACGGATTGGTCGCTACGGGTGACACGGTGACATCGGCTTCGGTAGTTGGCGCAAGTACGGCGTGCGCGTCAAGGGTGATAGTCGGATAAACGAAGAACCAGTAAAGACCGTTGCCGTGTTCGGCCGGCACTCGGAGTTGTCCGCCACCCGCGTCCGACCGCGCCAGCTCGAAGGGTGAAGGAATCACAAGCTGTTCCCTGTACTTCTTACCGTCGAAGTAGATGTCCACCCGGAACGCGTTGAACGACCGATTGGCTCCGCCCCAGTTTACTTCGATCATCCGGCCGCGCTGATATGCCGCCACTGCCATGGTTGTTCCGAACTCGGGCGCAGTGGTGACCGACCCGCGTTCGAACCGCTGCGAGTGAACACCGTTTGCTGAATTGAACACCTCAGTCGCGAGCGCCTTGCCAAGGGGACCACTCCAGGCACCGAGCTCGTGCCACCGTTCACCGATCGTGCCACCGACCGCGATGCTGTCCGCAGGTTCTGGGAGCTCGGCGGCCGGCCCCAGTTGCGCGTGCACAGGTACGGTCCAGCCCTGACGGCAATCACCGCCGTCGTCACAGCCCTGCACGGAGAATCCGTACGTGCCAAAGCCTTGCATTCGGGACCAGATCCGACGCAGCCCACGCACCTCGACGTTCGACTGCCCCTGGTCGACCGGTGCCGAGTCGGCGTCTCGCTGATACGTGACCGTGTGTCGGAAGAAGTCATAGTGATACCCGGAGTCCGGCGTCAGATCCCATTCGAAGCATGCTTCGTTACGCATGCGGTGAACACTGACCACCATCTCCTGTGGTTTGGACCATGCGATCTCGCCGCCGACAAAAGTCTGGATTCTGCTGCCGCCACCGGCATCCCGTTCGGAGCCGACCGGATTTCCAAAGGGCCCCTGAGCGCCATCCCTGGCGCGCCACCAATCAGAGATGAGACCAACAACGTCAAACATCTGTCCGCCCCCTGTCATCGCCCAGACCCGATGGGGTTGATGTTACAGTCGTCACATCGCGGCGGGAAGATGGATGGATCGCCAACGCAAATTTGAAGCAAATTACCAGTGGTTATCACATAAAGGTAATTTGCTGACAGGTTGTACCGCAGGTGCTCGGCGGGACTGTCGAAGCTCGCCGACGCGCCTGACCTAACTAGGTAGGTTCCGATGGCGTCGGTCCTCAGCGCAGTGCGCCGTTAGCTGTACGGGGCTCAAGGCGGGATCCGTGTGAATGCTGAGGTGACGTCGGCGGCGCGGCTTGCCCAGGTGTTGCTGGAGCAACGTCAAAGCTTCCGCCCGCCCTCGCATGGCTTTCTACCGCTGCGGCGGCTGCTGCTCACCGGTCCGCCGGAGACCGGCAAGACGATGTCGGCGCACGGACCAGCCGGCGAGCTGAGGCTTCCCTCGTTCACAATCCGACTGGACGGGCTGATCACCAAGTTCATGAGGCGACGGCCGCGAAGCTGCGGCTGATCTTCGACGCGCTGTCGGAGACCTGCGGCGTCTACCTGTTCGACGCGCTCGCGGGCGACCGTGCGGCCGGAAACGACATCGGCGAGATCCGGCGGGTGCTGAATTCGATCCTGCAGTTCCTCGAGTCGACACCACCTGTGGCTACGGCTCCCGCTCAATCAGTTCGCCACACCGAGGGTGATCGTCCGAGTCACAGGGTCGTATCGTGCGCTCGTGAACGACATCGGTTCGCTCAATACCTGGTCGCGTACCATGCCGTCGAGACCGATCCGCAGCACCAGGCTGTTGGCCAGCTTGGTCATGAGGTCGGCGCCGGGTTCGTCGTGTACCCCTGACCGTTGTCCGATCTCGGCTTCCAGGGCACCACGGCTGGCAAACAAGGCGTTCCGGTCGTCACTCAAGTCGGTGAGGACGCTGTCCCAGCGGCCCTCGAAGATGTCCGCGAACGCGCGGCGGATATCGGCGACGTGCTGCTGCTCATGCGCCAACGTGGCCTGCCTAAAGCCGCCGGCATCGACCATCGACACCGTCACCTGCCCACTGGCGGGCAGCCTGCCGACGAGCGGCCCCAGCACGGGTGCGCTGACGGTGAACGACGCAAGCGCCTGCCGAAGCCACGTGGCTTCGAAGATTCCTGTCCACGGGCCCGGCCGAGGATAGGTGACCAGGGCACTGCCCAGATTCCTGCCTGGGTCCGTCACCCGCCACCGGCCGCTGCTCGCCGGTTCTAGGATCGGCGGATTGAGCGCATTGCGGATCTGGGTCGTCGCGTTGGTAGGAAGAGCATTGCGGTAAAAGGCCCGCTGGCCATTGAACACCGGATACGTCATGCCGACATAGCGGCTGCGCATCCCGGTTTCGGCGATGTTCAGCGTGGACGAGGGCGGCATCTCGTGAAACTCGGCGATCCGCTGGACGCGGGCCTGGACGAACTGGCTGGTGGCCAGATTGCCCGCGGCGGCTTGCATGCTCAGAAGAGCGGCGACCACAGGCGTATTCGGTCGGGCCGGCCCCATCCTCCTTGCTCGCTCAGGAATCGCTTCGGCTTCCGTGGGGTCCGGTGTGCGCCGCACTTCCACCTCCTCGAGCCAGAGGGTATCCACGCCGAATCTCCCTGGCGGCTGGTAAGGGTGCCAGGAACGCAAGGGTGACCTTCGGGGCAGTATCGCCCGCCTCATCGTGCAGCCCAGCCGATTCGGCGCCGTTCGATCGTCTTCAAACCTGCCAGACGCCGGGAAGGTACTCGTGTCGTTTCAACGGAACTCGGCGGTTCCGATGTTCTGCTCGCTTGCCGTTACCGCGCCCGCGACGACATCGATGAACAGTGCGGGAACCGGCAGGTCCTGAGCAGTTGCATCGCGTAATTGCTGACACGCCAGCCCGTTGGCCCGTCCCGTTGGACAGGCCATCGGGAACGGCTAGGCATCGGCTCGGTACCAGTCCGGGCCGCTGATCTGAAACGTGTCCTCGGGGTAGACCCGCTCTGGGGTTGCCTGGTCGACGCGTCGCCAGCGCCGCCCCGCGACGTCGGTGTAACCGAAGATCACTTTGGTGCGCATCGGGTACATGTCCGAGGTGACCGGAGGGTCGTACTTCAGATACAGTGGGATCTTGTCCGTCCCTCCGGTCGGCAGCACGTCGAGCGGCCCCTCCTAGCGACTTATTTCCCACTGGACGATGTCCCAGGTGACCGTGCCGCCGTTCTGATGCGCGAAGCCTTCGACGCGAGGATTGAAGATGTGCGCCTCGCTGTAGTTGGTGATCCGGACGAAGACCGAGTCCTCCTCATCGGGGCGGGCTGCCAGTACCTCCTCAGGTGACGGGTAGTCGATCACCGCGACGACGAGGCGGGCCTGGCTGAGTTCACGCTCAGCCTTTTCGGCGCGCTGGCGCTCTTCCGCCTCGTTCCGGTCCGCTCGCCGGAGCTGCTCGGTCTCAATCTTGTCTGCGCGTCGGCGCTCCTCTGCGGCGTCGGCTTCGCGTTGCGAGATTCGCAGGGCAACCGTGACGGCGAGCACGGTGCCGAACGCTCCTGCCCACTGACCCAGCGCGCCCCACCTGTCTGCGTCCGCACGCAGCCAGATGCCCGACACGCCCGCGACCAGCAGGACGAAGAGCGCGGCGATGATCGACCCGCGATGGCTGCGCAGAAAGCCCTGTCTGTTGATGATCAGCCGCGACTTAGGGCGACGCCCGATGCTCTCCCCTCTTCCGAGCTGCAACCCTTGCACGACACAGCCCGGTGGCGGTGCCGGCTCGGGTTGCACTGTCGTTCCGGCGCCACCGCTCGGCGCAGCATTGCGGTTGGTGTGGTCCCACAGTTTGACCTGGGGCGAGGACAGCCGCAGCGGCCGGGGTGGGCCGGGAGATCGCCGCCCACAGGTGGCTGGCGGGCCCTGCCGCGCGGTACGGCATGGCAAGCTTGCTGAGCTGGGATTTCCGGTTTCTGATGGTGCGGCGAGCTGGGACGTGTCCGGATGGGCACCCGAGGACCGGTGACCCATACCGGACCGTCCCGTCGCAGCGTGATCAGTCGGTGGTGGACTTGGCGTGTTTCGGCTGGCGGGTCTGGCGGACGACCGTCGCTGGGGCGTCGATCCGGGTTCTGCCGTCCCAGGGTGACAGGGTTGGCATGGTCAGCAACGCGTCGGTGGCCCGCTCCGTGGCTAGTGCTCGGAGCAGGTCGGCCGTCGCAGTGTCGGATCGGCCGGCCCCACATGCTCGTGTTGCTCGGGTCAGCCGGTATCGGCTCCAGGGGGTCAGTTTTGGTTTGGAGGCGAGTCGGGCTGCGCGGGTGAGGGCTCGTTCGCGGCGGATGACGATCCAGGTTTGGTCGCCGGTGCCTGCGCCGACGTAGGACAACATGAGTTGACCGATCGACCGCAGGGCTTGGCCGAGTCGGCTGAAGCGTTGGCGGGTGCCTGCGGCTCGTAGTTCGAGTCCGAGGGCCAGGTGCAGGGCCAGTACCGAGGCCACTGGTCCTGGCCGAACCTCAAGCTCCACATGCTCACACCGCGGATCACGCTCGAACAGACGATTCAATGGTGCATGCAGCTGGGTGCCCCTCTCACGTGCTCGCAAGAGGAAGCAGACAACCGGCTAGCGGACACCGCCTGGGCACACCAGCTTCACCGCTCATGGTCGAACAGCCCACGAGAGCGCCAGCAGAGCTAGAACAAGTCGCCAGCACCAGAACGCCGGCACTCTTCCGCCGGCTGCCGGGCCAGCCGGGGCAGGCCCGGCGCTCCTCCACGTAGCCGCTTCAGGAGGCGTTGTTCTGGGGTCGGTTACCGGGAACCGCGGACGAGTGCGGTAGCGCGCAGTTCAGCGAGACGACCGTGGCGGTGTACCGCGTCCGCGTGCACACCGACCTCGGCGACTCGGCGTGCGGAGCTACTTCGGCTCCGTGGAGCCCGGCCGCCAGCCAGCCGCTGAACGCCGAGCCCGTGCCTTCATCGGCGGCGCGCGAGCTGGAAGACTACGGCAAGCTCGACCAGGCGCGGAAGCGGGACTTCCAGCGCGCGATGGACGCGCACACCCTCGACCTGTCAGTGCAGTTTGACCTGGGGGCTGGACAGCCGCAGCGCGGTGTACCGAGGCCTGGCCGGGGGGAGACTTCCTCAAAAGCGAGTACGGCTCCTTTCGGTCCAAGCGACTGCCGGCGTTGTCACCGGAGCTTGTCGACGTGCTCGTTGCTGTCGACGGCGTGGACCAGGCGAAGTTGGCAGGCATCGGCGCCGTCGCCAGAGAGCATCTAGGGACAGCCTGGGCTCACCGGGGCACAACGGTTGAGCGCGTAGCCGAGCTGCAGACCCGCGACCCGGCTTGCAGGCGGGGGCCGGGCATCGCCGCGGCCCCCGCCTTGTCACTACTTTCGGCGGCGACGCCGGAACTTACGGCCGAGCAGTCGGCCGCAGACGCCGCAGATCAGCCACGGGGCGCTGAAGACGATCTGCCCCGGGCATGTAACGCAACTTTTCATCGTGTACTCCCTATGTAGGGGTACACCGGTCGCCCCAGGCCATCCGGGGCGGATAGGCTGGTCAGGGGCCGTAGAGAGCAGCCGATCGTGTGACCTGCGACTCTCCCCTCGACTAGCCGAATAAAATCGGTTATTCTTTAGCTGAGGAGCTTAAGAAACTACCGGTGTACCATCGCCAGCGTCAACTGGCGATCCGCTAGTGTACCACTAGCCTGACGGTTTGTTGCCGTCAGGCTAGTAGTGTATCCATTCTGTTATCAAATTGTTAGCTTTGCTTACCGTGAGGCAGTTCGCTTCACTCAGGGTAGCTGGATCAATGGAGACGGAGACGGAGCCGCAGCTCCAGCGCATTAGCGCTCCGGCAGCCTCCCTAGGCCTGCCGGAAGCGGTGACCCGCGAAGAGAGGTAAGGCGTACCTGCACGAGCTCCGAGACCGCGAGGCGACGGGAGAGCGGAGCATCCTCGGATTCGGCCCGTTCAGTGATCTGGACGTCACGACCTCCGAGGGGCGGAACAGGCCAAGGCCGTGGAGCACGACTGCAATCAGCAGCTGCGTCGGCAGCGGGCGCGGCCACGCCGATACGCCGAGCAGCGCATGCGCCAGCAGCGTGCAGTAGAGAACGTCGCACGAGCAGGAATAGCCCGGCCAGTCCCCGCATGGCCGGGTAGACGAGCGGGTCATCGCGCGACCCCGCGCGGCGATCGCTGCCGGAGCGTCGCGCCCGACCGGGACGACGCGGCTGCGCTGCGTCGTCGAGCAGACCCACGCCACCCGACCCAGCGCACCATTGACCCCCGACCGCCGCGGCGCGGCCGGCGGCTGGTCCAGGTCGACGCGACCTTCCCTGTGCGGGCTCAGCTCGCTGCCGGTCAACCGGGGCCCGAGGATGAGTTGGTCGGTCGTGTGAGAGAGAGGCGACCACCACATCGCTGATGTGTAATTCTCGAGCATGCCGAATCCGTGACCAGGCCGGTGAGCAGCCGACCGGACTCGGCCCGACGATCCGGACCACCAGTTGATGGCCGTCCACCCGATGGTGAAGCCGAGCGGCGGGTCGACCGGCGCGCCCTCCTTGGCACAGTTGCCGGCCGCCAGATACTCAAGTGCAGAGTTGCTGGCGCTGGCGGCCAGCTTCGACGATCTGCCGAATATCCCTGTGGGGCCCCTTGGAGGGCCGATGACACTCGGTGGGCGGCTACGGCGTCACGGAACCCGATGCTGAACGGTGTGATCCTGACGTCGGCGGTACGCGGTGACTTTCCGGCCGACGAGCGCGGCACCGATGCCTGCTGCTGCGCTCGTGCCCACTCCCACGCCGAGCAGGGACACAAGCGCAACTGCAACTATTGCAACAATGGCGACAGAAATGCTTCCGATGAGAATTGCCGTCCATAGCAGGGACTTGGCTCGACGAACCCGATCATCGTCGGATAGGACCCAGGTCACGACACTGTCTGGGGTCAGCGATATTGCACCAGGGCTGATGCGATTGCCGGGGATCGGCGTCGCGTTGCACATGGAGCGCGAGAGGCAGTCAGGTTGACAGCCACGCAGCCTCGAGCAGGGTGATGTCGAATAGGGTTCGGTAGTTGGCACGAGCTCTCCCAGGACGGGAACTTTTCGGCTGCTCGGTCAATCGATCGTCTGTCCCGATCGACTCTGCCACCGCTTACCCCGCGCGTGAGCGCAGGTCCATCATCCTGGTCTCGTGAGCGACTACGGGCGGTCCTGGCGAACCGGTGCTCCACCCACGCTCCGCGTCAGACGATCGACGCGCTACTACGACGGCGACGTTACCAGATGCGGGCCCGCGGCGTTGCCTGTTCCGTGGCGTCTACGTGTGCGGCGGCATGTAGCGGCCGCGGTACACCCGTTCACCGTTCTCGCCTGTTCGCCAGGACAGGCTTAGGCGTCCTCCAACCTTCCACAGGTCTGCCCAGCGACGTAGATTTCGCTGTGTGGCGCGGCCGTCGAAGGCGCGGGCGAGCGAGTTGCTGTTGATGCAGAAGCCCCGGTCGCCGTCGTTGGTCGTCACGGCCAGCCAGAGCGCCCATCTGTGATCGCCTTCCGGTGTTCGACATGGAACGTTGTTGGAATCGAGTCGCCAGGAGACAGAGGGCGTTGTCAGGATGACGCCGTCGTAGACGACTCCAGCCTCCGGTTGTTTCCAAGGCTGGAGATAGTGGGGATCGGAGAAGAAGTCGGTCAAGGCACCCATTTGGCCTATCTACCTGGATCGTCTGGCTGTAGCTGGCATATCGATCTATCCGACGACGGACAGCTCCGTCAGCTTGGACGGCCAGCCTACGCCAACATCCGCAGCGGCAGATCCGTCCGCATGTCAGCTTCTACGTCGCCTCGGGCCTGAGTGTAGATGTTGTAAGACTTGTAGGGAACCTGGCCGGAGGCGCGCGTCGCGCGAAAGTGTGGAGACGAGAAGGCTCACATTGCGCCACCGTCAATATTGGCGACCTGTCGGCAGGTTCATATCGGCCCGTTCCGGCTGGACGTGGGCGGCAGAGACGCCAACCACCTTGGCGACGATGACGCGGCGGGCTGAACTGTCGTCGTGTTCAGAGTGCTCCGGCAAGTTTGGTCACCAGGTTGGTCAGGAGCCGGTCGAAGAGCTCCAGTTCCGCCTGCGACGGTGGCTTCTGGAGGTAGCCCCCGAAGACCTCGACGGTGATGACGTTGTGCCCGATGTGGACACTGCAGTTTCGGATGACGACGATCGCGGGCTTCCCGTGGAAGCGCCCGGTCAGCGAGTAGTTGCGTGTGCGAGCAGGGTACGGGAGCGCGGGCACCGGCCCCGCGGTGATGGCAGCGTCCAGGTGACCACCGTCGTAGATTTCCTGCGGGGTGCGGTAGTGCCCGCACGCGCGCAGTTCATCGTCCATCTCAGAGAACAGGTCATCGACACCGGAGTAGGACGTAACCGACGCCGTCACATGCCCGCCGCCCACGGTGCCGTCCGCCGCGAATCTGTAGGCGCGCTCGACATCGGCCGTCCGGGGCATGGCCTTCTCGAGGGTGGTGAGCCTTTTGGTCGCGGCGTCGCAGGCCGGCGGCGTCACCGTCGGCGGCGTCGAAGGCGTGTTGTCTTCGAGTTCCGCGTCGGGCGGGAGAACGGCCGACAGTTGGGCGAGCGCCGCCGTGGCGGCCGGTTCGTCCAGCGGGCGACCGTGGTCCGCCGACGTCGAGGGGGCCACCGCTGTGACCGGAGCCGGTGACGGTGCGCCCAGTGCCATGACGGCCTGCTCGGCTTCGTAGTCATGCTGGGCGACGGTCGCCGCTGCGAGTCTCCCGTCGATCAAGGCAACGGCGAGCAGGACGGTGACAGCCCCGGCGCCGACGGCCCAGAGCGCTGTCCCGCGCCGTGGGTCCCTGCGGGCCCAGGCGGACACGAGAAGTGAGGTCAGTGGAAGCGTGACGATCAGCGCGACCAGCAGGAGCCAGCCGGGCACCTCCACCGACTGCTGGAAGATCGTCGACTCCTTGGCGTACCCGGAGATCCGGACAGCCGTGTACTGGATGGCGCCGGCGCCGGTGGTGACGAGCAACCCGCTCACCAGCGCCACCGGCGTCCCGGCCAGGGTCGTGCCGCGTCGCCGGTTCGCGAGCACGACGGCGACGGAAGCGACCAGCCCGGCGAGGGCGCAGATCCACCACCGCTGGTAGGCCAAGACGTACCTGACGCCGTTGTCCTGACCGTCCTGCACCCGCAGCAGCCAGGACAACGCAGCGGCGGCGCCCCCGGCCACCGCCGTCACCACGACCACCGCCACGACGACCGGCCGGGGACGGCGCCACCGCTGGCGCAAGGTGACGAACGTGAGCCCGGTCAGGATGAAGAGCGGGGCGTACTGCCACGCACGATCACTGCCGAGCCCCACGACGTGACCGCGGGCGATCGCCGGATCGGGGAACAGCAGATACGTTGCCACCGACGACACGGTCCCGCTGACGGCAGCGGTCAGAGCGACCACAACGGTGAGGGAGGCACCCAACTTGCTCAGCCGCCGGCGCAGCACGCTGTCCTCGGGCACGGCGAGGTGAGTCGCGATCGCCGAGGTCAGCACGCTGACCGCGAACGCGGCCAGCGTCAGGCCCACGATCAGCAACGGCCGCTCGGGCGCGAAGAAATCAGTGATCGCCGCGCTCGCACCCGGGACTTGCAGACAGAATCCGGCGACCAGCCCGAGTACCGCGCCGAACCGGGGGCCGCCCCACCCGGGCTCGGGCAGCGCTGCGCGGCGGGTCCACGCGGGCAGCACGACCGACGTCCACAGCAGCGCCGCCACGGCCAGCGCCACGTCGAAGGACAGCCGCGGATCCGAGTCGACGAACCCGAGCAGGTCCGCGAGGACGGCGTGAACGCCGTGGTAGGTCAGCATCGCCACGACGCCCGTGGCGGCAGTGAAGACGAAGCCGCCGTCCCACCGCCCGTCGCGCTCAGTCGGGGCGAGCCGGTCCGACGCAGGCGGGTGCGTGGCGAACACCCGGCCGACCCACGACACCGGGCGGCTTCCGGCGCGGAGGACGGCGGCCATGGCGTCGGGATTGCCCGTCGCGCGCGCCGCATGCCGGTCGGCAGCCAGCTCACGCCGGCGCAGCAGCCCCGCACGGACCACGAGCAGCGAGACAGCGGTGACCACGGCGATGATCAGCGACCCGCCGTAGAAGTCCCACATCGCCGCAGGCAGGCTCAAGATCGGGATCAGCGCCAAAACCAGCGCCGGAAAGGCCAGCCAGCCGGCCCACCAGACCGCCGATGCCCACAGGACGTCCCGGGCGCGGACGTGGCCGAGTTCGTGCAGCGCGACAGCGTCGAACGCGGCCCGATCGGTGTAGGCGTAGGCCTGGGGGACGACGACCCACGGCCGTCCGCCCGGAAGACCGGTAGTGAAGGCGTCCGTGACGGCCGTCGCGGGTGGCGCGAGCACCAGTCGCGGCTGCCGACGTCCGTGCAAGTCCTGGCTGTCGCACAACGCCATGAAGCGCGTGGTCAGCAGGTCGAGGTCGGACAGCGGTACCCCCGCGAGCCGGCGTTCTCGCAGCCGCCAGCGCGTGCCCAGGCCGCCGAACACCATCAGCAGCCACGCCGCAACGGGCAGCACGGCGGCCCCGGCGAGGCTGGTGAACGCGAGCCGTCGGTTGTAGTCGTGCGTGCAAGCGGCGTAGATCGGACCGGCAGAGGCCGGCGGCCTCGCGTCGGATACCGAGATCCCGTTGCTGGTCAGGCACGCCTGCGCCGCTGTGTAGTCACCGACGTCGTGCGTGACGAACAAAGCCTCAGCGGCGCCCCCGCCCGTGGCGGCCAGCGCGAGCGTGACCAGGACGTAGACCCACCAGAGGCGCGGCGGCGCAACTGCGGTGCGTAGACGGCCTTCGGCCTCGGGCTCGTCGGAGGCCCGGAGAGCCGACGAGGTCACGAGTGGCCGCCGTCCGCCGCCCGGAGCAGGACACCGTGCGCAGCGTCGCTCAGCAGCGTTGCCTCGGCCTCGTTCAGGCCCAGCGTCTGGGCGTGAACGATGCACGCATCCCGGATCTCGTCGATCCGGTCGACGTCCAGGACGAGCTGCGCCGGTCTCGCCGTCCGCGGGCGTCGGCGCCACCATCGGCGGCGCTGCAGGCTGGCGAAGCCCGCTGCGCCCAGCACCTGCCCGGCCGTCCCAGTCAGCACCGTGAAGATGATGTTGCTGAGCAGGGGGAGGTCGGTTCCCGAGCCGATCTTGCCGCCGGACCAGGCCCCGGCGGGCTTGTGTGAGTCCTTCCCCGCCGTCCATTCGGCTGTCACCAGCCCGAGATAGGGCAACTGGTCGGGAGCCAGCTCGGCGACGACTTCCCGAGCGAGGTCGGCGAGCTCGACCGTGATGCGGGCCGGTAACACCAGCCCTTCGCTGCCGGCGTCCTCCGGATGGGCTTTCTCTATCATCCGTTTATCCGATCCACTCGACCACACGCCAGGAACAGCACGGGGCATCAGTCGCTACGTGTGCATCAGGAGTTACAGCGGTAGCCAACACTCACCTGGTGGTCGCAACGTTCGGAAGACGCCAGGGGCTTGCTTCGGGAAGGGGGAGCAGCGGGGTACTGGCCAGATGGCCATCTCCGGAGTTCTGCGCTGCGAAGGCCTCGGCCGGGATCACTCTGGTGAAGCAAAGATGGCCTCTGCAACGATCGTTGATCTGCGATGCTTGCGCCGAGTCTCGTCGACGTTCGCCGTAGGGAGGCGCGGCATGCCGGGGAAGTATGAACCCCTCCGACAGCACCTCGCCGCCTTCGCATCGGCCGACCGAACTGCCGCAGAGCTTTCGTTCTCTGAGATCGCGGAGCTGGTGGACGGCTTGCCGGCCTCGGCCTACGAGAGCCGCCCATGGTGGGCCAACAGCAGTCACACTCAGGCCCAGGCCTGGCGGGCGGCAGGCTGGCATGTGCAGCACGTGAACTTCGATCGTCAGCGTGTCCGCTTTGCCCGCGGTGCTGTCAACGGCACGTACGTCGCACGCGTTCGACTGGCGGGGTCGGTGGCGCACGAAGCCCTGCCGGCGGAGGAGACTGGGGCAGCTGAGCTGGATGTGCGGGTGCGGATGGCCTGGCAGAAGCCCGCTCACGTCGTACTCGACGAGGTCGGCGGGCTTGCCTTCCCTGACCTGCCCCGTGCACCCGGTATCTACCGGCTCACCCTGTCCCAGCCCGCTGGTCATGGCGGCCGCCTGCGTGTCTACGTGGGGGAGTCCGACAACCTGCGCAAACGCTCGAGCCAATATCGGCGGCCGGGCCCGACGCAGCAGACGAGCCGGCGGATCCACCACAAGCTCCGCAACCACCTCCATGGCGGGGGGACGGTCACGATCGCAGTTGCCACGGCCGCGACCATCACGGCACGAGGTGAATCCCACGAACTGTCGCTCGCTCGCAAAACCGCACGCGTACTGGCCGAGCATGCAGCGCTGGCCCTGATCTACCTCGACGGGGACGCAGAAGTGATCAACATGGAACGGACAACACCGACATACGGCCCCCTGGGTGGCAGTTGAAATACCTGTGGATGACTGACATGAGACCGGGCGCGATCGAGCTCGCGGCCGGCGCGGCTGGCAGCGTCGCTACAGCTACGCCTCCCACGGACTTCGCTTCGACATCCGCCGGGCGACCGAGTCCAACGCCGAGTTCCAGAAGCGGATCAACGAGAAGGCCCTGGCCGAAGACGAGCAGCGAGCCACCTCCACCAGCGACACCGGCGAGTGGTTCTTCGGCCCCGACCACCAGTGCGCACCCGGGTCCTTGCACGCCGACATCTGGAACGGCAACGCCGTAGACCTCGCCCAGCGGGGTGCTATGGCCGTGTTCCCGGTGACCGGCTGGTGGAAGGAAAACAAGGCACGCGACCGCAGCGAGGACGGCGCCCGCTACGCCCTGATCCTCTCGATCGAGACCCCAGACCTCGACATCGACGTCTGGACACCCGTCGCCCAACAGATCAACCTGCCGGTCAGCATCACCACGACAACCTGACCGCAGCCTCGCGCTGCACGTGGCCGCGGATAAGTTGGAAATGATCATCTCGCTCGGTCTGGCAGCCGCGGGCATCTGTCGCGGGTTGCGGGGTTCCTGGGGCGCCCCGAACGCCGGGGCAGTTCCCAGCGCGGTCGCGTCGCCGCTGCACCGATTTTGTCGGTGCCTCCAGCTACAGTCACGCGGTCGATCGTTCAGAGCCGTCGGAGGGGTCCAGTGGGCGATAGTCGAAACTATAGCGAAGCGACCAAGGGCGCACTCTTCGCCCTGACTACCAAGTGCTACGAACCTGATTGCACCCAGCCCAGTGTCTCGATTTTCGGCGATGCACCGAAGAAGAATGTGCAGATAGCCCACATCAGGGCCCTCAGTCCTAATGGTCCGCGGTATCAACCCGCAGGCCTGCCCGCAATGGGAACAAAAGAGCGAAACTCGTTCCCCAATCTCATCCTTCTCTGCGAGTTTCATCACGGCATCGTTGACAGTAAGGCAAACGAGCACATCTACACTGTCGAGATTCTCCAGCGCTGGAAGCGCAACGCCGAGAAAGACATTAGGGCGAAGGTTGACAGTTTGGATCGACTTACCGAAGACCGATTGGAGGACATGCTTCGCGGGGCGGCCGAAAATACAAGAGAGCAGATCGATAGCTCGATTGCAGAGCTGCGCGACATCAGTACATCTGCCGCAGAGGTTCTCCAAGCTCTCTTTGACAGCATTGCGGGCCATTATCTCGACCGCGAGTATGTTGACCGGCTCGATGCGGCAACGCAGCGCCTGTACGTGCTGGAAGACGGCTCGGCCCGGCTCGACATGGCTACATCTCGACTCGGCGACTTCGAGGCCAACTCCGCCAATGTCCTCCAGGCTGCCCAAAGCTTCGGCGACGATTTTGTTAGTGCGTCTTCAAGGCTACTGCAAGCCTCTGAGGAGATATCATTTGATAAACTGAACGAGGCTGTCGACAGTCTTGAACGAGCGGCGACCGCAATCGATCGTTGCGTCCCTGAGGTTGCACAGGTTAAGGATTCTATCGATCAATCGGCGGACGCATTGATGGAGGGCATTGATGACAAGCTTCGCTCGTGGAAATTCGGCGAACCTGACGTCGTTGTGGACGACGAACAGCGATGGAAGTGGGGTTTGTGGGGTGTCGTTGTCGGGGTAGTGCTTGTTGCGGCAGCCGAGATCGCGCTGGCCATCATCATGAAGGGCTAGAAGGCTTTGCCCTATCGATGGTCACGATTTTGTGGCTGGTCCGCTGCCGCCGGACACCGGCTTCGTTTGAACGTTGTCACTGTGCAGCACTGCAGCGCTGGTTTCTTGATGCTTGTAACGGGTCCGAGCCCGAAAGCGACCTTGCTGGAGGCGGAGGGGTGGCCTCGCGACGTGGAGCACCGACCGACGGAGCGGAGGGCGGCGTGTCCGTGGGTGAGAAGGACGAGATCCGTGCCTACGTAGAGGAGCAGGCCCACGAGGAGGTCGTTCATCTGGAGAAGGCGGCGTCCGAGCGGGTCGGGCCGGTGCGTCACGATATCTGGGACGTGCGCTGCGCGGAGAGCCGCTGGTGGGTGGTCACCAACCCGACCAATCTGTACGACCAGACGGACTTCAAGAGCCGCGACGTGGTGCTGACGTTCCATACCGGGCTGATGCTGCGGATGCAGTACAACCAGGAACGCAAGATGCCGGTCGTTCCTGGGGTGGCGGATCTGCTGCCGGGTTCGTGGCGGCGCTGGCAGCAGGCATTCGAGGCCTACGACAGCGGCGACGAGGCCGAGACGTTCCAGTCGGTCGGCGTACGGCTGCGTGAGTGCCTGGTCTCTTTCGTCGGCGAGACACGCGACGACGACCTGGTACCGGACGGTGCCGACCAGCCCAAGGCGTCCGACTTCAAGGGCTGGACCGATCTGCTGGCCAACAAGCTGGCGGCCGGCGAGTCAGCGGCCCGGCTCCGCTCGTATCTGAAGAAGCTGGCTGTCGAGACGTGGGAGTACGTCAACTGGCTCACCCACGCGAAGAACGCGATCCGGATGGACGCCGAGATCGGGCTCAAGGCGGTCGAGCACCTGCTCGGCACGTTCACCGCGGCGAGGCTCCGGCTCGCGAGGACCCCGCAGCGCTGCGGGGCATGCGGTTCGTACGGTGTCGTCGCCGGTGTTTGCCAGCACTGCGAGTGGGCTGATCCGTCCTACGTACCGCCTGAGCACCGCGAGTGGTCCGAGGAGGAACGCGCCCGGCGGCTGGCGGATCCGTGCACGCCGAGTTCGGACTTTTCGACATTCATCAGCCCTACCGACTTCTAGCGGCCGTTGCGGACGGGATAATGCTCAGCAGCCTCTTTGGCAAGTTGACCGGCGAGTATGTGCTCGAGGACAAGGTCTCGAGATGCTCGGGCAGATCGAGACGAGCGTCCTCGGTGTCCGCCGGACCAGTCGGCGTCGCACTGAGGAGACCCCCGAACATTCTTCCAGTTCCGTGACCGTGGACGCCTCCATGGACGTGGTGTCGGCCACCACGGAAGATCACGTGAGCTGTCGCAGCCCGGTAGGGTCAAGCCCGTGCAGACCTCGACCGTCTCCGCGATGCGCAGCGCTGGCGTCATCCTTGGCGGGTTGGGCGTCGTCCTGTTCGTCGCGATCGGCGTCGGAGGGCTGACGGCACGGCTCGCCCCGCCCGATGCGACGCTCATCGTTGCGGTAAGCGTCACCGCGGCCAGTGCCCTGCTCAGTGGCTTGGTCGTGGGGCCGGTGGTGCGCCGGCTGCTGCGCCGGCTGCGTGTCGAGACACAGGCCGACGCCACAGGGCCGCTCCCATCTACCGATGATTCCGCCGACGGAACCAGTCCCGCACAGCACTGACCGCCAGCCCCCCGGATCCGACTGCGACCGCTGCCCCGGCAACCTTCATCGCGTCCGCTGGGGTGGCCTCCGGAACCCCTAGCATCCACCCCATGGCGGCCAGCATGTACAGCACCACCCCGCCGGCAAATACGATCAGCCGCTGGAGAACCTTGCTCCACGACCAGATCAGGGAGCGGCGTAGGGTGCCGTCGTCGTTCGTCGCCCGGGTGTAATGGAAGTCCTCGGGAGTTAGCTTCTCTGTAGGAAAAGTGCCGCCGGCGAAAACCGGCGGGTCGGCGCGTTCGGCCGCCCTGCCATTGTGCGCGGTATGCGCGGACGGTGCATCCGTCCCCGAAGGCACCGCCTCCTGCCGCGTGGGGTCGGCTGGGACCGGACTATCGGGCCCGCTCGGTCCGGCCGCAGCGGTGTTGTCGGAAGCCGGTGATTGCGGCATTACTGACCCGCCCTGCCTCCGGTCGCGTCGGCGGCTTCGACGCGACCGCGACGCGCCCGGCTGCGTGTCATAAGAACGGCGGCCCGAATCGCCGGGCTCGACTGAACGGGGCGCACTCGTCGTCACCTCGGCCTCCCGAAGGGCACTTGTGCACCGATAGGCGACGAGATCGGCTCGCAGGAGGTTCCATCGCCGTTCAGCCCGAACCGTCGAATGCGATCTTCACCGTCGAGATCGCCAGCCTGGTCGCGCGGTCGTGCTAGAGCGCATAGACCGTCGACATCACCGCGATCAAGAGCCTGGCGATAGAGCGCAGGTGCGCCTGCCAGATCACCCGCTTGTTCCCGCAGTTCAGCAAGCAGTCGTTTCGCGTCGGCCTCGCCCGAATCGGCGGTGCGCTGGGCGAGGGCTTCGGCACCGTCGACGTCGCCAGCCTGTGCTAGGGCTGCAGCCATGTCGGCCAGCGTCTGCGCTCGTCGGCTTGAATTGGTGATGGTCTGGATTAGGCGGGGGGCGTGCGCACGGTCACAATCGTCGTCGGTGGCCACCCCCTCAGCCAGGCTGATCAGCGGCTCGGCTTGCGGGCCCGGATCGGTCAGGGACTGGGCGAGGGCCGGAGTACTCATCGCTGTCCTTCCTGACCACGTGCGCATTCCTGCGTTGCGCGTGTTTCTCGCATTTCGCTGGCTTCCGGCAGGTCGAGCGCGGCGAACTCCGCCTCGGCCGCGGCCCAGTGCGTCACGGCGTTTTCGTGGTCGCCCATCGCGTGCAGCGTCTCGGCGACGCCGCGGTGGGCGCGGGCCCGGTAGGCGCGGTTGCCGCTGGCGTTGGCCAGATCCAGGGCCGCTTCGCACGCGGCGAGTGCCTCCTGCCGAGCGCCCCGGGACAGGGCCGTCGCACCGCGGTCGAGGTAGAGCTGGGTGCGCAGATTGGCGTCCGGGATGTTCGCGGCCACTTCGCGGGCCTTGTCGTGGTAGCGCACGGCTTCGGTGTACCGGCCGCGCTGCCGGTGCACGTTGCCGATGTTGTTCAGCGCGTAGGCCTCGACGCAGCGGTCGCCGACTTCGGCGGCGTGTGCGTGCGCGTCGGTGTAGCTGGTCAGCGCTTCGGTGAGCAGGCCGAGCCGTTCTTGTACGGAACCGAGGCTGTTGAGCGCGTGCGCCACGCCCTGGGTGTGGCCGATCTCCCGCAGCATCCGCGCCGCGGATTCGTGCTGGCGCAGCGCGATGTCGAGGTTGCCGTGGAGTTCGTTGAGGTAGCCCAGCATGCTCAGCGCATGGGCCTCGCCCCGCCGGTCTTCGGTCAGCTCGTACTTGGCCAGCGCGGCTTCGAGGTGGGCGATCGCCTGGTCGTGCCGGCCCAGTTCCATGGTGGGGATGGCGAGCGCGCACAGCGTCGCCGCTTCGCCGCGTGGGTCGCCGAGGCGGCGCCATTTGGGCAGCGCCTCGGCCGCCAGCTTCAGCGCCTCGGCAATTTGTCCCTTCCGGTCGTACGCGGTGGCGAGTCGGTGTAGGACGTGGGCCTGGCCGTAGTCGTTGCCCTCGTCGGCGGCGACGATCTTCCAGGCGAGTTCGAGCGTGCCGATCCAGTCCTCGAACTGGTTCGTCGTGTTGAAGTAGCGCCACAGCAGCACAGTCAGCTGCCAGGTGTGTTCGGGCAGCGCGTGCGTGGCGGCGTACCGGATGGCGGCGACGAGGTTGTCGCGTTCGGTGACGATCCACTGGAGTCCGGCGTCGGCGTCGGCGAAGATCGGCGTCACCGGACACGAGCGGTCGACCGACGGAAGCTGAGGTTTGTCGAAGGGGTACGCGGCGTGGACTGCGGCCGCCAGCGTGACGAGATAGTAGTCGAGCAGCCGGGCCAGCGCGGGTTCCGGGGCCGGTTCTTCGGCGGCGAATTCCTTGAGCGGGTCGAGCATCTGGTAGCGCTCGGGGGCGGCCTCCTCCAGCAGGCTGACCTCGTGCAGGTCGTCGAGCAGCAGCCGCGCCTCGGTGACGTCGCACCCGGCCAGCGCCGCCCCGCCGACGACGTCGACGTCCGGCCCGGGCAGGCTGCCCAGCAACCGGAACATCGCGCGCTGCGGATCCCCGAGCTGCTGGTACGACACCCGGACGGCGGCGATGTCGCCATCCTCGCTCCACGGCCCGCTTTCCTCGAGCAGGCGGAGCAAGTGTTCCAGCGGCCATCGGTCGTGCCGCCGGAACAGCGCGGCCGCCACCCGGATGGGCATCGGCAGGTAGCCGCACCGCCGGACCACCGCGGCCACTTCGACCGTGCGGCCGCGCAGCCGTGTCGGCCCGGCCAGCGCGTGGAACAGCTCGGCCGCCTCCTCAGGCGGCAACGGCGAGAGCCGGAGGGGTTCGCCGGTGTCGGCATCGCCCATCCGGCGGCTGGTGATGACGGCCATGCAGCCGTCGGCCTCGGGCAGCAGCGGGCGGATCTGTTCGGGCGACGCGGCGTTGTCCAGCACCACGAGCGTGCGCGTGCCCCAGAGCGTCGCCTGGTAGAGCGTCATTTTCCGGCCGACGGTGGCCGGGATCTGCTCGGCCGGCACGCCGAGTTCGACGAGCAGTTCGCTGAGCGCGTCGCCGACGTCGACCGCGTCGACGCCGGGGGTGAAGCCGTTGAGGCGGGCGATCAGCTGGCCGTCGGGGAAGCGGTCGTGCAGCCGGTGTGCGGCCTCGATGGCCAGCCCAGTCTTGCCGACGCCGGGCGCGCCGCTGATCCAGACGGCGCGTCGCCCGGCCGTGGCGGCGGCTTCGATGGTGGCGATTTCCGCGGCCCGGCCGGTGAACCCGCCGGGTCGCGTCGGCAGTGAGCTGGGCGGATCGCCCAGTTCGGCCCGCGCGGCGAGCTTGCGCAGCACGGGTCCGGGCGCCATCCGCAGCTCGGCGAGGGCGTTGCGGGTGCCGTGGAAGACGCGCAGGGCGCCGACCTGATCACCGCCGGCGAGCAGCGCGCGCATCAGGAGTTCGGCGTGCTTCTGACTGGCCGGATCGGTCTGGACGAGCGGCCGCAGCCTGTCGCGCGCGGAGCGGTGGTCGCCGGCTTCGAGCTCGAGTTCGGCCAGGTCGCCGACGATGTCGGGGTAGGTCTCGTCCGGGGAGATCACCTCGGGGCCGCCGACGCGTTCGATGTCGATGTCTTCGAGGAATTTCCCGCGCCAGAGGCTGGCGGCCTCGCGTAGCAGCGCGATCGCGCGGCGCGGGTCGTCGCCGCGGGCGACCGCGGCTTCGGCGCGCAGACGGTTGAGGCGTGCGGTGTCCAGCTGGTCGTCGCCGATCCGCAGCAGGTAGCCGGTCGGGGTGGTTTCGATGGCGATGTCGTCGGCGCCTTCGACGACGTCCCGCAGCCGCTTGATGTAGCCGCGCACCTGGGTGGGGCGGGTTTCGCGGTCGGCCCAGACGATCTCGGTGAGGCGGGCCGGTGTCACAGGCTTGTTCGCGTGCAGCAGCAGCACGACGAGGACGAACCGTTGCTGCAGGTCACCCAGCGGTACCGGCACGCCGTCGTGCCAGGCCTCCAGCGGGCCGAGCATCCGAAACTCCACGGCGCTATACGCCTGGTGGCTTATGCAACCGGTCCCACGAGCTCATGACGCACTCGACTTGCTCAGCTGAGAGCCCGCAGGCGGAAACCAAGGCCTCGACTTGCATGCGGATGCGTGGAAGGCGTGATCTTCCTTCTCGTGTCAGGTTATCAATTTGGTTTCGCCGGATTCCGGTCTTTACCTTGCCTTGTCCCAATGTGAGACCGGATTGCTGCCACAAATCCCGCAGTAGCCTGCAGAATTCTTGCTCAGTCGATACTGTTTCGGGGATAGTCGCGCGGGCACTTGCCCAGGGCTTATTGCCGCGCGCAGGGGCGCGTTCCGCCGGGTCGGGCACAAGTAGACCTTTCCGTCCACGGGCCCAAGGGGCGCCGTAGAGCTAGCTGATCGCGGTGAGCTGTCGACGTCAGTCGGTCTGCACCCGGTGTTTACGACTGGGCTCAGCTGGACCCCGGCTTGACGTTGACGCCCAGAATGCCTGAGGTCGCCGACCTTAGGAAGGGCGCAGCCGGGCGGCACGCTCAAGAAGTGTCCACGTAGCGGCGAAGCCGCAGGTGGCGAGCGGTCCAGTGACGTAGTGTGAGTGCCGAGTGACCTGGTCGGCTTCGTGCGTGCAGCCCGCTTCGCCCGAGGGCGATGTCTGCGAGTGTGTCGCCGGTCGTGTCGGTGCCCCGAGGGCGCGTGCGCTCTCGGGGCACCGTGTGATCGAGCAAGCACCGGGTCCAATCGGTGCTGCCGTGGTCCACGCTCACCGCGATCAACAGCTAGCTTGGACAGCTCGGACAGTGTTGCATGGCTTGGTTGATAGGCCGTGCAGGAAATGTGAATCGCTCGCTTGGCGGCGAAGCCGCAGGTGGCGAGCGGTCCAGTGACGTAGTGTGAGTGCCGAGTGACCTGGTCGGCTTCGTGCGTGCAGCCCGCTTCGCCCGAGGGCGATGTCTGCGAGTGTGTCGCCGGTCGTGTCGGTGCCCCGAGGGCGCGTGCGCTCTCGGGGCACCGTGTGATCGAGCAAGCACCGGGTCCAATCGGTGCTGCCGTGGTCCACGCTCACCGCGATCAACAGCTAGCTTGGACAGCTCGGGCAGTGTTGCATGGCTTGGTTGATAGGCCGTGCAGGAAATGTGAATCGCTCGCTTGGCGGCGAAGCCGCAGGTGGCGAGCGGTCCGGGTCTAAAAAAGCGACACTTAGCTTGTGCGCCTTGATCAGCTCGCTGATGAAGCTCCGAGCCCGATGCGGTCAGCGGCTTGAGGTATTGCAGTGCAGTCATGTCCCCGCCCCCCACTTCCGGTGACCTGCGGGACGGCGTTCTGTGCGGATGTCCCGCGGCGCGACATGGCCCGACCAACTTGCTGAGCTGGGATGTCCCGTCTCCGGCATTGACGGCTGGGACGCGTCCGGAAGGGTGTCCGATGACCGGCCGACCTGCGCCGGACGCGTCCCGTCGCGCCATGATCAGTCGGTGGCGGACTTGGAGTGTTTCGGCTGGTGGGCGTGGCGGGCGACGGTTGCGGGGGCGTCGATCCAGGTGGCGCCGTCCCACGGCGACACGGTGGGCATGGTCAGCAACGCGTCGGTGGCTCGCTCTGCGGCGAGCGCTCGGAGGAGGTCTGCCGTAGCCGCCTCAGCTCGGCCGGCGCCACATGCTCGTGTCGCCCGGGCCAGGCGGCGCCGTCCCCATGTGGTCAAGTTCGGTTTGGAGGCGATTCGGGCTGCGCGGGTGAGGGCTCGTTCGCGGCGGATGACGATCCAGGTTTGGTCGCCGGTGCCCGCGCCGACGTAGGACAACACGAGTTGACCGATCGACCGCAAGGCCTGGCTGAATCGGCTGAAGCGTTGGCGGGTGCCTGCGGCTCGCAGTTCAAGCCCGAGGGCCAGATGCAGTGCCAGTACCGATGCCACCGGGCCGCCGAGGGCTCGCCACAGGCTGCCGGGCCATTGCGACACGAGCAGGGCGGCGACGACGCCGAAGCCGGACAGCAGCCAGACGATCGACCCGTACATGCCCGGGCGTCCGGTTCGTTTCAGGTTTGAGCGCATGGCGAGGCCGGAGCCGAGTAGCAGCACTTCGACGACGGTGAAGAACGCGACTGCTTCCCAGAGGTGGACGTGGAGCACGTCGTGCCACACGCGGAAGGACGCGTCCGCGGACGCGGCCAGGGCTCCGGCGAACCCGAGGTAGAACACGCGGGCCTCTACCGACAACGGCTGCAGGGTCACCTGCCGTCGCGGCGCGTTGCGCCAGGTCAGACCGGCGACGGCGAGAACCAGCATCCCGGCGATTCCCGCGGCTCCGGCGATCCGCCAGTCGGCCAGTGGCAGCAGGCGGTGAGCGAGTAGCCGGTCGGCAACGACTCCGGCTCCGCCGGCTAGCACGAGCGCGGACCCGATGAGGCCGAGCACCGGGGCGGCCCAGGTTTGCCAGCCGAAGCGGACCATCCGCTTCACCGGCGGTGTCCGGTCGAGTGCCGGACGGGTGTCCTCCGATGTCGGCTGCGCGGTAGCTGTTGTCTGGTTGAGGACGTCGTCAGCCGAGGTGACCGTCTCTGCCTGCTCCGCCAAAGCGGTCGTGACCGCAGGTCGCGTCGGGACGTGGCCGGATGCGTCCTCAGTGTGCTGGCCTGCGGGTTCCGGTGTCCGGTCAGCGACGCCCCTGCTCGGCGTCGCCTCGGTCGCCGTGATGTCCGGCCAGGCGTCGGACGCGTCCGGTCCGGTGGCCGGTCGCTTCGGGAAGGCGTCCGCTCCGGGACCTGAAGCCGCAGCGTGAGGAGACACGTGAGCGGCGGACGGGTGTCCGGTCGGATGCATCGCTGGCGTCTCGGCCGAGGGGAATGGGACAACGACGCCTTCGTCCGACGCGGGCGGGATCGGGAACATCCCGGCCGACGTCCTCGGCTGTATTCGACTGCTGGTCGTGTCGAGGTTGTGCTGGCGTCGGTAGGCCGCAACCACCGGGGATACCCGGTTGCGTTTCTGCCCGTCCGGGTCGTTCTCGCCGTAGCCGTAGGCAGCAAGCCACGCCATGACCGCCGTCGACACCCCTGCTGGGTCGTGTCGGTACAGGACCTGGCACGCGTACCGGGTGCGGTCCTGCTTCAGCGGGATCTCGTGGAGCCGTGCCACGTGGTGAGGATCCAGTTCTGTCCGGTGGACGTCGGTCGATTTCCGAGCCTTGATCAAGACTGAGCCCCCTCGTACAGCGCATGGAACGGTGAGATCCGCGCGGCTGTGTCGCCCTGGGACCAGCCGCCGCTGGGCTGCCGTGGGCCGCGCGGTGCATGGGTCGTGCCGGCGGTGGCGAGGGCGTTCATCGATCTCCTGCCACGCGGGCGAGCGGGCCGGAAATCTGCGGGGTCGACGCGAGTTCGTGAGGGTGGCAACGCGGGCATCGGCGAACCTGGTCGCGGCCCGGCACGGGGATGGTGCGGGCGGCGATCGTGTCGCCGGGGCGGGCGTCGCACTGGCCGCAGGGCGGCGGTACCGGCATGGGCGCGGCGTCGCCGCCTTGCGCGCGGGCTCGCGCGGGACGGTTTCTGGGTGGTTCAGGGACGGTTCGGGGGCAGACTCTGCCCCTCGTCACTGAGCTCGCCGTACCGGTTGTCCACAGGTTGGGTGGAGTTATCCACACTTGTGAGTGACAAGTTCAGGTCGTAGCCGTTCGGCCGACGGTCGGCGCGGCTGATGTAGGCGGCGACAATGCCCGGGTCCGAGGGCTGGATCAGCTCGAGCGTGGTGAGTTCGCGGAGGATGTTGCGGACCGAGCGTTCGGATAGTCGGGTGTAGCGGGTGAGGGTGGCGTTGGAGGGGAAGGCGTTGCGGCCGTCGGGGTCGGCGTGGTTGGCCAGGCCGACGAGCACCATCGCCAGCGAGGAGGCGTCGCGGCGGTCGGTGGGGATGGGTGCCTGGTTGAGTGCCCAGGAGATCGCTTCGATGCTCATCGCCGACCTCCGGACGAGGCGGCGGTGGGCGCTGGCTCGCGGTGGGCGCGGTGCGGCTCTACGCGCCTGGGAGCGGCTGCGTGCTGGCTACGTGGCGTGACCAACGACGCGCCCGTTGCGTGGCCCCGCGGCGTCGTCGGCAGGCCCTGGGGAGACGGCGGCAGACCGGGCCTCAACGTCTTGATGATCTTGGTGTGGGTGTGCGGCTGGGTGCCCGGTGATGGGTGGTGGGCGTGGTCGTTCATGGGTCCCTTTCGGTCGCCCCGTCTCACACACGTCTCACGGACGTGGTGGACGGGGCTGGACTCGGGGCCCCTGACCTGGACGTGACCAGCCAAAACGCGCTATCCCGGATCCTCCTGAACTGATCTTGTTTGACTACGGATCAGAAGGTCAGGGGTTCGAATCCCTTCGGGCGCACGTCTGGTTGAGACAGCAATACAAGGAACCCCCTGGTACTCCAGGGGGTTCCTTGCTGTTTCGCCCCTGCCGGAACTCGGCGATCCACACCACAGCCGGTGCCGGTTCCTCTACGGTGATTTCGTGGAGTCCCGCTGCAAACACGATCTGCCACAGGGGCAGTGCGCCGATTGCCGGCCGCCACCTCCCGGTGTGCGTCCCCACGGCTACCGGACCAGCGAGGGTTCGGCCTACCACAACGATCCCCAGTGTGACTGGCTGCTGCGTGGCCAGCGTCACGCCGCCGCCCGCGGCCAGGAAACCCACGAAGCGGTGCCCGTTGCCTGGGCGAGTGTGCGCCCGGGCACGCTGGAACCGTGCGAGTACTGCTGCACCCTGGCCTGGCTGGCTCGCCGGGCCCCGGACGTGGCTCCGGCGTCGGCGCCCAAGCCGTGTCTCGTCCGGGACGGCGGTGAGTGGTACCCGGGTCAGCTGTCCTGGGAAGCGGCTCCCCGCGACGACGGTTTGTGGTGGGCCAAGGTCCGGTACCGGCGGGACGGGCAGGAACTGACCGTGGTCCGGAACCAGAATGCACTGCGACCGCGGGATTGAACTGTGCACCCATTTCCGGAAATGGTGTCCGGCGGTTCGGGGGAGGCAAGCGGAGTGCGACAGGAGGACATCGCCGCGCGCCGGCGAGCCGTGCTCGAACTCCACGCCTTGATCACCGCCGAGGCCGTGGAGGCGCCGCCCAGTGGCGAACTCGACGTGCTCGCGGGTTTCGACGACGACCACCTGGCGCAGGCAGGCCGGGCGGTGCTGCAGCGGCGAGGCGAGCTCGACTTCGCCTGCTGGGTGCTCGAATGCGATTGCGTGGGCCTGGCCGGCCTCCGGATCACCGCCGAGCAGATCAGCACCGGCGACGAAGGGGCCGGCCGCCTCGGCGCCCGGCTGGTGCGAGCGGGACTGGCCCGGCTTCGGCCGCGCAACCGCGAGATCCTGCTCATGCGGCTCGGCCTGACCGGGGATGCGACGACCATGGAGGGGATCGCGCAGCAGTTCGGGCTGAGCCGTGAGCGGATCCGCCAGATTCAGAACCGGGAAGTCGACCGCGCCCTGGTTTCGGCCGGTACCGGCGTGCGGCGTGGCTGGCACGAAGCCCGCGACCGGCTGCGGGCGGCCTTGGCGCCGGATCGGCTCGTCCTCGATCCCGCGCTGGTCCTGGCTTTCGTCGAGCTCGTGATGCCGCGGGCCCCGCGCGAAGTGGCGGTGACGGTGGTGGGCCGGTTGTGCGGAGGCAGGGCAGCCGAATGCCGTGACTTGACGGCCGCCGTCGAGACCTGTCTTCGCGAGCGGGAGCAGCGGAACCTGCTGCTGGCCCAGGAGGAGCAGGTGAGGGCGCGGGCGATCGAGCAACGCAGCCGGCGGACCGCGAAGGTCCTGCGGCTGATCGGCACCGCCGAGTGGCCTCCGAACGCCCACGACCCGGCCGGCGGCGTGCCGGAACCGGTGCGCTCGCCCGGGCAGCGGCCTCGGCGGGCCAATCCGTGCGTTTGGTGGGCGCCGCGGCTCGGCCGGGAGGTCAGCTGCGAATCGGCGGCGGAGCTCCACGTCGTCCAGCTGCTCGACGCGGCCGACGACCTGGTCCTGACCTACTGCGAGCAGCCCACCAGGCTGTCTTACGTGCTGTCCGGGGTACGCCACGACTACTACCCCGACCTCCTCGTGGACCTCCGCGACGGGCGGCGGCTGCTGGTCGAGGTCAAGGGCGGGATCGACGACTTCGCGCTGGCCGAGAACGTCGCCAAGTTCGCCGCCGCCCGCGACTACTGCGAACAGCTGGGATGGGGCTTCGCCGCCATCACCGAACGGCTGGCTCGTCCGGCGGATCTGGCGGGCCGGGAGGTCGATCCCCGTGCCGACGAGGGTCTTCGGGACCACCTCGCGAAAGGGCCGATCGACGGGACCGGGCTCCGGTCGTTGCTCGACCGGTTCGACCTCAACTTCACGGACGTGGCGGCCCTGACCCTGCGGAACGGCTGGTTCCTGTACCGCTCGCCGTTTCGCTTGTCGGCCACGCCCTCGGCGGGCTGACTCCGTCGAGGGTCTGCGCCCCGAAACAGACGGCTGCTTTGCGTAACCGGTCTGGACCAGTAGGGCGCCGTCTTCGTGAAGTGGTCTTGACCAGTGGCCACGCTCCGTGGTGACGCTTCCCCTATTGGTCTGGACCACGTAACGTTTGCGCAAACGGTGCAAAACACCGCCATGGTCCCCGCCGGCGGTGTCGGTGTCCGCCGTCCTGCACCTGGCTCAAAGGAGAGCGATGTCCAGAAAGAGATGGCACCTGCTCGGTCTCTTCACCGCGGTCGGCGCGATCGCGGTCGGCCTCGTCACCGTGCCGGCGAGCGCCGCCGGTGGCGTCGGCGCCGCCTTCAGCAAGGGGTCCGACTGGGGCACCGGGTACGAGGGCAAGTACACGATCAGCAACGGTTCCGGCTCGACGCTCCCGTCCTGGACGGTCGAGTTCGACCTGCCGAGCGGCGCGAAGATCTCGTCCCTGTGGGACGGTAGCTACACCGCGTCCGGCCAGCACGTCACCGTCAAGAACAGCTGGAACGGCAACGTCGGCAACGGTGCGAGCGCCAGCTTCGGCTTCAACGTCAGCTACTCCGGTACCTACTCGGCCCCGGCGAACTGCAAGCTGAACGGCGGTTCCTGCGACGCCGGCGGCGGCACCCCGACCACCACACCGACCACGCCGACGCAGCCGACCACCACCCCGACGACGCCGACCACGCCCACCACCCCGACGACGACCACGCCGCCCCCGCCGGGCGGGCTGAAGAACGTCGGCTATTTCGTGCAGTGGGGCGTCTACGGCCGCAACTACCACGTCAAGAACATCGAGACGTCGGGCTCGGCGAGCAAGCTGACGCACATCAACTACGCGTTCGGCAACGTCAAGAACGGCCAGTGCACCGCGAACGACGACCCGTACGCCGACTACCAGAAGACCTACGACGCCGCGGGCAGCGTCGACGGTGTCGCCGACACCTGGGACCAGCCGGTCGCCGGCAACTTCAACCAGCTGCGCAAGCTGAAGAAGCTGCACCCCGGCCTCAAGGTGATCTGGTCGTTCGGCGGCTGGACCTACTCGGGCGGCTTCGGCCAGGCCTCGCAGAACGCGGCCGCGTTCGCGCAGTCCTGCTACAACCTGCTGAAGGACCCGCGCTGGGCGGACATCTGGGACGGCATCGACATCGACTGGGAGTACCCCAACTCCTGCGGCCTGTCCTGTGACACCAGCGGTACCGCGGCCTACAAGACCCTGATGGGCGCGCTGCGGGCGAAGTTCGGCTCGTCGTTCCTGATCACCTCGGCGATCACCGCGGACGGCAGCAACGGCGGCAAGCTCGACGTCGCCGACTACGGCGGCGCCTCGCAGTACGTCGACTGGTACAACGTGATGACCTACGACTACTTCGGCGCGTGGGCCGCGCAGGGCCCGACGGCTCCGCACTCGCCGTTGACCAACTTCAGCGGCATCCCGACGCCGGGCTTCTACTCCGACGCCGCGATCCAGAAGCTGAAGAGCAAGGGCGTCCCGTCGAGCAAGCTGCTGCTGGGCATCGGCTTCTACGGCCGCGGCTGGACCGGTGTCACGCAGTCGACGCCCGGTGGCACCGCGACCGGCCCCGCGCCGGGCACCTACGAGCAGGGCATCGAGGACTACAAGGTCCTGAAGAACACCTGCCCGTCGACCGGCACGTTCGCCGGCACCGCGTACGCGAAGTGCGGCAGCAACTGGTGGAGCTACGACACCCCGGCGACCATCGGCGGGAAGATGTCCTACGCCAAGCAGCAGGGCCTCGGCGGCGCCTTCTTCTGGGAGCTGACCGGGGACACCACGGGCGGCGAGCTCATCACCGCGATGAAGAACGGCCTGTCATGACGCGCCGGTGGTGGCCCGCACTCGGGCTGGCGGCCGCGGCCGCCACGATCGGCGCGATGGTCGTGATCGCCCCGGCGAACGCGGCGGGCGGCGTGTCCGCGACCTTCTCGAAGGGCTCCGACTGGGGCACCGGGTACGAAGGCAAGTACACGATCGCCAACGGCTCGGGCTCGACGTTGCCGAGCTGGACGGTCGAGTTCGACCTGCCTTCCGGGGCGAAGATCTCGTCGCTGTGGGACGGCAGCTACACGGCGTCCGGCCAGCACGTCACGGTGAAGAACACGTGGAACGGCAATGTCGCCAACGGCGGTAGTGCCAGCTTCGGCTTCAACGTGGCCTACTCGGGAAGCTACGCGGCGCCGTCGAACTGCAAGCTGAACGGGGGTTCGTGCTCTGCCGGGGGCACACCACCCACGACCACGACGCCTCCTACGACGACGACCCCGCCGACGACCACCACCCCACCGCCGCCGGGTGGCCGGGGTGCGCCGTACCTGTACATGGGCTGGGGCAGCCCGCCCAACCCGCAGACGGTGATGAACGCGACCGGGGTCAAGTGGTTCACCATGGCGTTCGTCAACGCCTCCGGTGGCTGCAACCCGGCGTGGGACAGCAGCCGTCCGTTGCAGGGCAGCGCCGACGCCACCGCGATCGCGCAGATCAAGGCGGCGGGCGGCCAGGTCGTCCCGTCGTTCGGCGGCTGGAGCGGCACCAAGCTCGGCCCGAACTGCTCGACGTCCGCCGCGTTGGCGGGCGCCTACCAGCAGGTGATCAACGCCTACGGGCTGAAGGCGATCGACATCGACATCGAGAACTCCGACGAGTTCGAGAACGAGACCGTGCAGGACCGCATCCTGGGCGCGCTGAAGATCGTCAAGCAGAACAACCCGGGGATCCAGACGATCCTGACGTTCGGCACGTCGACGACCGGCCCCAACTACTACGGGAACCGGCTCATCGACCAGTCGAAGGCCCTCGGTGCCAACGTGGACGTGTTCACGATCATGCCGTTCGACTTCGGCGGCGGCGCGAACATGTACAACAGCACGGTGAGCGCGGCGAACGGCCTGCGCGACAAGCTGAAGTCGACGTTCGGGTGGTCCGACGCCATCGCATACGCCCACCTCGGCATCTCGGGCATGAACGGCCTGTCCGACCAGCAGGAGCTGACCGATCTGTCGACCTGGACCCAGATCACGAACTGGGCCAAGTCGAACAAGATCGCGCGCCTGGCGTTCTGGTCGGTCAACCGCGACCGCGGCTGCCCCGGTGGCGGCGTCCAGTCGGCGTGCAGCGGCATCGCCCAGAACGACTGGGACTTCACGAAGGTGACAGCGGGCTTCTGACGCCGTCATGAGTGGTAAGGCGGGTGCTAACCCGCCTTACCACTCACGACATCCTCTTGACCGCGTCGCCGATGGCCTGGTCCAAAATGGACACACCGAGCGCGATCTCCTCTTCGGACGCCGTCAGCGGCGGCGCGATCCGGAACACCCCGCCCATCCCGGGCAGCTGCACGATGTTCATGTGCAGCCCCAGTTCGAGGCAGCGCTGGGTGACCCGCGCCCCCAGCTCGTCCGAACTCTGCTTGGTTTCCCGGTCCACCACCAGTTCCAGCCCGGCCAGCAGGCCGCGGCCGCGGATGTCCCCGACCACCTCGTGGCGGCCCGCGATCTCCTCCAGCCCCCGGCGCAGCACCGCACCCAGTGACAGCGCCCGCTCGTCGAGCCGGTCGCGGGTCAGCACGTCCAGCACCGTGTTGCCGACCGCGGCCGGGAGCGGGTCCGACACGTGCGTCGTGAAGAACAGGAACCCGCGGTCGTGGGCCTCCTGCTCGATCTCCGCGCTGGTCAGCACGGCGGCCAGTGGCAGGCCGGCGCCGAGCGTCTTCGACAGCGTCAGGATGTCGGGGACGACGCCGTCGCGCTCGAACGCGTACCAGTTCCCGGTGCGGCACAAGCCCGTCTGGGCTTCGTCGAGGATCAGCAGCATCCCGCGTTCGCGGCACTTCCCGGCCAGCGCCGCGAAGTAGCCAGGCGGCGGCTCGATGATCCCGCCGGAACTGAGGATGGGCTCGACCAGGCACGCGGCCAGGCTGCCGACCGACTGCGCGTCGATCATCTCGAACCCGAAGTCCAGCTGACGGCGCCAATCGAGTTCGCCGTCGGCGTCGGTGAAGTCCGGGCGGTACGCGTTCGGCGCCGGGATGGCGAAGTTGCCCGGCGCGGCCGGGCCGTACCCCTTGCGGCCCGCGCTGTACGTCGCGCTCGCCGCCGCCTGCGTCATGCCGTGCCAAGACCGGGCGAACGAGACGATCTCGTGCTTGCCCGTGACGAGCTTGGCCATCCGGACGGCGGCCTCGTTCGACTCGGCACCCGTGGTCAGCAGCAGCGCCTTCTCCAGCGGTGCCGGCAGGGTCTCGGCGAGCCGCCGGGCCAGGTCGACGACCGGGCGGCTCAGCATGCCGCTGAACAGGTGGTCGAGCTTGCCCACCTGCCGCCGGACGGTCTCGACGATCTCCGGGTGCGCGTGCCCGAGGATCGCGCTCATCTGGCCGGACGTGAAGTCGAGGATCCGGCGGCCGTCCTCGGTGAAGAGGAAACTGCCCTCGGCGTGGTCGATGATCTCGCGGGTGAAGGTGCCGCCGTAGCGCACGAGGTGCCGGTCGACGTCGGCCCAGAAGGTGTCAGCCATGGCGTCGACGGTAAGTCCGTGGCGAGCGACACGTCCATCTCACAATTCCGGCTTCCGTGTTCGGTTTTGCCGAACAACAATGGCGGCATGCTGAACCCGTGGCGCCTGCGGCTGCTGAGCCGTCTCGACACGCTGGGCACGGTCCGCGCGGTGGCGCAGGACGCCAACCTGAGCGCGTCCAGCGTCTCGCAGCAGCTGGCCGTGCTCGAGGCCGAAACCCGCACCCAGCTGCTGGAACGCACCGGCCGCCGGGTCCGGCTCACGCCGGCAGGCCTGATGCTGGCCCGGCGGGCGCGGGTGATCCTCGACCACATGGACACGGTCGAGGCGGAGCTGCGCAGCCTCGGCGAAGAGCCCGTCGGCCTGGTCCGGCTCGGCGCGTTCCAGAGCGCGATCCACACGCTGGCCGTCCCGGCGATCACCCGGCTGGCGCACCCGCACCTCGAGGTCCAGCTGCTGGAGCTGGAACCGCACGAGAGCATCCCGGCCCTGCGCGGCGGCGACGCCGACGTCATCATCACCACGACCGACTTCGTCGAGCTCCCGCTGGGCCCCGACCTCGACATCGTCCCGCTGGCGACGGACCCGATCGTGCTGGTGACGCCGCCGGACGCCCCGCGCGGCCCGGCGATCCTGTCGGCCTACGCGGACGCGGCCTGGGCGTTGGACATGCCGCAGTCGTACATGGCGAACCTGACCCTGCGCCTGTGCCGCGAGTCGGGCTTCGAGCCCCGGGTGGTGTGCCGCTTCAGCAACTACCTGATGACGTTGCAGCACGTCGAGGCCGGGTTGTCGATCGCCTTGTTGCCGGGGCTGGCGGTGGACCGCCGCTACCGCGTGGCGACGCGTGAGCTGGCCACCCCGGTGACCCGCACGATCGCGGCGGTGGTCCGGCGGGGAACGCCGTTGCGCGCGGGCGTGAACGTCGTCCTCGAGGCACTGAGGCAGCCGCCGGACCTGCCGGAATGGGTCACACTTCGGTCTTCTCCTTGACCGGCAGCTCCGGGTTCGCGCCCCACGCGAGCTCGGTGACCACGCGCACCGCGGCCGGAACCGCGGACCCGACCGCGGGCGACAGCCCGATCCCGCCGTCGACGCACGCCGGCTCGCAGCCCAGTACCAGGACCCGGCCCGCGTCGCCGCCGAGGAGGCGGAGCAGGCGGACGACCGCGTCGCCCGGCAGGTCGTGCGTGTCGGTCGCCGAGGTGAGCGACAGCGTGCCCGGTGGGGCGCCGTGCGGGGTCGCGTCGAGCAGGATCGTCGTGTCGTAGCCGCCGGTCAGGTCGTACGCCAGGTGGACCGTCGCGATGTCGTAGTCCGCGATCTGCACCCACGGGGGCAGGCCCGCCCGGTCCAGTTCCCGGAGCACTTCGACACCGAAGCCGTCGTCGTGCAGGAAGACGTTGCCGATACTCGCGACCAGGACACGTGGCCTCATTGCGCAACCTCCTGAGGTGCGCTTTCAGGCTAGAACTGTGAACTGGACCACACAATACTCAGTTGCATCCGGGGCTTCGCCCCGGGCCGGGGGCTCCGCCACCCGGACCCCCGCAAGACGGTCAGTGCTGGTGCTCTCGCTCGTCCTGCACGTTTTCCGCCCGAGCCAGCCACAGCTCGGCCTCATGAGCGGCACCCCGCGCCCGCAGCATGCGCGCCAGGCTCAGCATCCCCTGGACGTCGCCGGTCTCGGCGGCCCGGCGGAACCACTGCTCGGCCGCCGCCAGGTCCTCGCGGTGCTCGGCGAGGTGGCCGAGGTTCGTCAGCGCCGGGACGCTGCCGTGCTCGGCGGCCTTGCGGTACCAGGCGGCGGCCTCGCCCTCGTCGCCGCGGTTGCGGGCCAGCACGCCGAGGTTGGTCATCGCCGCCGGGTCGCCGCTCTCGGCCGCCGCCAGGTACCAGTTCTCCGCCTCTTCGACGTTGCCGCGGCGGTGCAGCAGCAGCCCGAGCCGGGTGATCGCCTCCAGGTGGCCGCCGTTCGCGCCCTCGCGGTACCACGATTCGGCGTCGCCCGGACGGCCCAGCCGCTCGGCCTGCCTGCCGAGCTGGCAGGTGGCCGCGAGGTCGCCGGCCTGCACCGCGGACCGCCACCAGCGGCCCGCCTCGGCGGCCTGGCCGCGGTCGCGCAGCACGAGGCCCAGGTCGATCATCGCGCCGGTGAGGCCGGCTTCGGCGGCTTGCCGGAGCCACGACTCGGCCTCTTCGCCCTTGCCCTCTTCGCGCAGCAGCCGGCCCAGCGCGGCCATCGACGGCAGGTCGCCGGTGCGGGCCGCCTCGCCGTACCAGTGCCGGGCGTCATCGCGCTTGCCCCGGCGCTCACAGGCCTTGGCGAGGTGCTGCATCCCGTGCGGCTCGCCGGCCAGCGCGGCCTCGTGGTACCAGCGCTCGGCCTCCTCCCGCGCGCCGCGTTCGGCGAGGAGGTGGGCCAGCGCCGTCATCGAGACGCGGTCGCCGCCCATCGCGGCCCTGCGGTACCAGGACTCGGCTTCGGCCAGGTCTCCGCGCTCGCGCATCGCCGAGCCCATCCGGGCCATGGCGACGACGTTGCCGCCCTCGGCGGCTTTGCGCTGGAAGAACTCGTCGAACTTCTTGAGCCGGCCGGGCATACGGCTGCTCCCTCCGGATGGGTCCTGCTCCGGTAGTCGCAGAAGATCGGCTCCGTGTGACACCTCCGCCGTGGGTGGGCGACGTCACATTCGCGCCAGGTCGTCGTGTCGGCGCGGTTGTCCCACGCCGGCAGAGGTGACACTACGCCGCGCACCCGCGCAGGTGAGAGGAGAAAATCGTGGCCGCCCGCCGCTTTCGGCTGAGCGTGACGCAGCGAACTCTGCTGGTAATCGCGGTTCTGGCTGTCGCGCTGTTCGGGTACTGGGCCACGAGAGGCGCGGGGGCGGCCCCGCCGACGTCCGGTGCGCCGGTGCCGGTCGGCGCGGCCGACGCGCAGAAGCAGCTCGACGAGCTGACCATCGCCGCGCGGACGTCCATGGACGGCTACTCGCGCGAGAAGTTCCCGCACTGGGACAGCCAGGGCTCCGGCTGCGACACCCGCGAAGTCGTGCTCAAGCGCGACGGCAAGGACGTCAAGACCGACAAGGACTGCAGGGCGACGTCCGGGACGTGGACCAGCGTCTACGACGACGAGACCTGGACCAAGGCCACCGACCTCGACATCGACCACATGGTCCCGCTCGGGCAGGCCTGGGCGAGCGGCGCGAAGTCGTGGACGACCGAGAAGCGCGAGCAGTTCGCCAACGACCTGACCCGGCCGCAGCTGTTCGCCGTCACCGACAACGTCAACCAGCAGAAGAGCGACAAGGCGCCCGACCAGTGGAAGCCGCCGCTGGTGTCCTTCTGGTGCACCTACGCGAGTGACTGGATCGTGGTGAAGCACTACTACGGGCTGACCGTCACGCAGGCCGAGAAGACCGCCTTGACCGACATGCTGCGCCGCTGCTGAGCTGACCGCGTGACGACTTTCGCGCTGATCCACGGAGGCGGCGGCAGCGGCTGGGACTTCCACCTGCTCATCCCGGAGCTCGAGGCGCGCGGGCACGACGCGGTCGCCCCGGACCTGCCGATCACCGACCGCTCGGCCGGGCTGGCGGAGTTCACCGAGACGGTGCTGGCCGCGCTCGGCGACCGCACGGACGTCGCCGTCGTCGGCCATTCCTACGGCGGGTTCACCGCGCCGCTGGTCGCGGCGAAGCTCCGGGCGCGGCTGCTGGTGTACCTGGTCGGGATGATCCCGGCGCCGGGGGAGCCGCCGGGGCAGTGGTGGGGCAACACGGGTTTCGAGCCGCCGAAGGGGCTGACCGAGACCGAGCAGTTCTTCAACGGCGTCCCGGCGGCGCTCGCCGAGGCGTGCCAGGCGCACGGCCGCTCGCAGGTCAGCAAGGAGTGGGACGAGCCGTGGCCGCTGCCGGCCCACCCCGACGTCCCGACTCGGGTCCTCCTGGCTCGCGACGACCAGTTCTTCGTCCGGGACTTCCAGCGACGGGTGGCGCGCGAGCGCCTCGGCATCGAGCCGGACGAACTCGACGGCCCGCACTGCGTGCCGCTCAGCCACCCGGGCGCGCTGGCCGACCGGTTGGTGAGCTACCTCTGACTGCGCCGATCAGCGATTAAAGGTCTAGACCTATTGACTGTGTGGTCCAGGCCACTTACGGTCTTGACCAGCGGTGAACCCGCTCGCGTCACCTCCACCCGGTCCCCACCACGGAGGTCTTATGCGCTTCGCCCCCGTTTTCGCGCTGGCGGCGCTCGCCGCCGGTCTTCTCGTCGCTCCCGAGGCGTCTGCCGCGACACTGCCCGCCTGTCAGCACTTCTACCCCGGCCCGATCCCCGACCGCCCGGTCACCGGCGGGCACGGCCCCGGCACGCTCGTCGGTGCCGTGGACGTCGGCAACCGCCTGCCCGCGCCCGGCTCGGTCAGCGGGGGACTCGGGACCGACGGCAAGGTGACCTTCACCTTCGCCAGGGTCGCGGGCGCGAAGGCCTACCGGGCTTTCCGCAACGGTCAAGCCCTGCAGTGGATCAGCGACTGGGGCCAGCCGACGCTCACCGTCACCGACGCCGGTCCCTGCCAGAACGCGAACTACCAGCTGTACGCGATGACGGCGGAGGACAACTCCCCGGGCTCGCTCGGCCAGATTTCGACCGCCTACCGCCTCGACGGCGCGAACCGGCTCGCGGCCTACCGCATCCCCGCGGGCACCACGCTGAACTACCGCGCCACGGCGTACAACGACGTCGCCCAGACGGCTCTCGGTTACAGCGCCGGGCCGGGCTTCTGCGCCGTCGACGCCCGGATCGTCCCGTGGGGCACGCGGTTTTCGGTGCCCGGCTACGGCGAGTGCTACGCGGCCGACATCGGCAGCTGGATCAAAGACGACATCGTCGACGTCTGGCTGCCCGGGTCCCAGGCTGACGCCTGGGGGATCCAGCGCCTCGCCCTCACCGTTCGGTAGACCACCCGGCCGCCGAAAGGCCGTGACGGCCTCCTTGCCGACGTCCCCCATCTGCCTCGGCAAGGAGGCCTTCACGGACGGCTCAGCCACTCCGAGTACCACTCACGAAAACCCATGCCGACGGGCGAGATGCCGCAGTCGGAGCCGCGGTCGTCGAACCACAGCCGCCCCCGCTCCGGCCCGGTCACGACGAGCCGGACGTACGTCCCGCAGCCGAGGTGGCACAGTTTGAGCGAACCGGTGATCCAGCGCTGGTCCTCGTACAGCTCGTCCGGGATCTCGTTGTCGACCGGGTGGTGCTGGGCGCGGTTCCAGGCGCTCGTGTGCGGGAACGGTGTCGACAGGAAGCCGGGCCGCCACGCGTCCTCGTAGGGGCATTCCGGTGCGCTGAGCAGGTAAAGGCCGTAGTACGGCCCGGCGCCGTCCTCGCCGGCGGTCAGCAGGAAGTCCCGGTAGTCCTCCGGCAGCGTCACGCCGTGGCGCGTCTCGAACTCCACGAGGTCCGTCTCCGGTATCGGCGGCCCGAGCCGGTACTCGTGCTCGCGCGCGCCGAACCGTTCGAACCCCGGGTCGGCGGCGGCCAGTTCGGCCAGCCGCTCCCGGACTCCGGTCCAGCTCACCAGCGGTCGAGGTGCAGGACCTCGTCGAGGGGCTGCCGCGCCGCCGGCTTGAAACTGTCGCCCGTGTAGAACGCCGTCGGGATCAACGCCGCCTGGTGCACGTTCTTCGGCAGGCCCAGTACCTCCGCCGCCTCCTGCTCGTACTTCAGGTGCAGCGTCGTCCACGCCGTGCCCAGGGTCACCGAGCGGGCCGCCAGCATGTAGTTCCACACCGCCGGCAGCAGCGACGCCCACAGCCCCGCCTGGTTCCCGGGCGGCAGCTCCGAGGACGGCGTCTCCAGGCAGGGGACGACCAGCACCGGGACGTCACCCATCCGGTCGGCCAGGTAGGCGACGCTGTCGCCGACCCGCTGCTGGACCGCGGCCCGCGCCGGGTCGTCCGCGAACAGCTTGCCCGCGGCGTTCGGTGACTCCAGGTACTCCCGGCACGCCCGGCGGTAGATCTCGCCGAGCGCCGCTCGCTGGGCCGCGTCCGTGACGACCAGCCACTGCCACCGCTGGGTGTTCGACCCGCTCGGCGCCTGGAGCGCGACCTGGATGCAGTGCTTGACCAGGTCGAGCGGCACCGGCCGCTCGAGGTCGAGGCGCTTGCGGACGGTCCTGGTGGTGGTCAGCAGCTCTTCGGGCGTCATCATCGGCCCATCATGCCGGGGTCACCAGCGATCGTGCACCAGCGGCCGGATCAGCTCGTCGTAGGTTTCGCGGACGCCCGCCAGCGCCTCCGGGGACAACGGCGGCAGCGCGGCCGCCGCGGTGTTCGCCGACGCCTGCGAAGCGTTGCGGGCTCCCGGGATCACCGTGCTCACGCCCGGCTGGTCGATGATCCAGCGCAGCGCGAACTGGGCGAGCGTCTGGCCGGACGGAACCAGCCCGCGCAGCCGCTCGACGGCCTCCAGCCCGACCTCGTACGGCACGCCGGAGAACGTCTCGCCGACGTCGAAGGCGTCGCCGTGGCGGTTGTAGTTGCGGTGGTCGTTCTCGGCGAACGTCGTGCTCGCCGTGTAGCGCCCGGACAGCAGGCCGGACGCCAGCGGCACCCGCGCGATGATCCCGGCGCCCGCCTCCGCCGCCGCGGGCAGCACGCGTTCCAGCGGCTTGAGCCGCAGGCAGTTCAGAATGATCTGGACGGAAGCCACATGGGGCCGCGCCAGCGCGGTCAGCGCTTCTTCGCAGGTCTCGACGCTCACGCCGTACGCCTTGATGCGGCCTTCCTCGACCATCGCGTCGAGCGCGTCGTACACCGCGTCGGAGGAGTACACCGGCGTCGGCGGGCAGTGCAGCTGGACGAGGTCGAGCGTGTCCACGCCGAGGTTGCGGCGGGACCGGTCGTTCCACTCGCGGAAGTTCGCGGCGACGTAGTTCTCCGGCACCTGCTCGACCCGGCGGCCCATCTTGGTCGCCACGAAGACGTCCCCGCGCTCGGCGAGGAACCGGCCGACCAGCCGCTCGCTGCGGCCGTCGCCGTAGACGTCGGCGGTGTCGAAGAAGGTGACACCGTTGTCGGCCGCCGCGTGCAGCACGGCCAGCGCGTCGTTCTCGTCGACCTCGCCCCAGTCCGCGCCGAGCTGCCAGCAGCCGAGCCCGACGACGGACACCTCACGGCCCAGACGGGCGATCTTCCGGTTCTCCATGTCGCGATCCAAGCACACCACCGGCGCCTATGATCGGCCGTCATGGCCATGACTTCGGGTCCGGAGGGGCTGGGGACCCGGATGCGGCACGTCCTCGAGATCCTCGACGGCGACATCGCGAAGTTCCTCGCCGACATCGGCCTCGACGACTACCGGCCGCGGTACTCGCCGGTGGTCCGGGCGCTGCTCGCGCGCGGCCCGCTGGCCATCCGCGACCTCGCCGGAGAGATGCGCGTGACGCACTCGGCGGCCAGCCAGACCGTCGCGCAGATGAACCGGGCGGGCTTCGTCAGCCTCGAGCCGGGCGCCGACGCCCGGCAGCGGATCGTGTCGCTCACCCAGCGGACGCGCGAGCTGCTGCCGCTGATCGAGGCGGAGTGGACCGCGACGACGGAAGCGACGGAAGCGCTGGAAGCCGAGCTGCCGTACTCGCTGCGCGCCCTGCTGGACGCCATCGTGGCGGCGTTGGAGCGCAAGCCGTTCCGGGAGCGGATCGGGGAGACCGGCGCCGCGCGCGAGCTGCGCTGATCAGGCGTCCGACAACGGGAAGACGGCCCAGACGTACTTGCCGCCGGGGCAGCGTTCGAACCCCCAGTCCAGCGACAGTGCCTGCACCAGGACGAGCCCGCGGCTGCGCGCCTCGGCCGGGGACGGCGCCCGCAGCTCGGGCAGCATCCGGCCGGTGTCGTGCACCCGCAGCGTCAACCGCCCGCAGTCGTGGTCCATCTCCAGCCGTTGGGGCCGCTCGCCGTGCTCGAAGGCGTTCGTGACGAGTTCCGACGTCGCCAGCAGGATGTCCTCGAGCCGGCGCTCCCCGACGCCGAGCCGCAGCAGCGCCGTGCGCACCTCGTGCCGGGCCAGTGCCGGGGCCGTGACGTCGGCCGGGAGGAGCACCCGCAGCCGGGCGGCGGCCACGGCTGAACGCTGCGGCATTCTCGACGTCGTCATCCGGTCCCCCTCCCAGTGAGTTCGGTCCCGCCCGCCAAGTACCCAAGCGGCCGATGGGCTAATCAGGTGCCGTCGGCCAGCTCGGATTCGTCCAAGCCGGACCGCAGTTTCTTCAGCGTCGCGGCCAGCAGCCGCGAAACCTGCATCTGGGACACGCCGACACGGCGGGCGATGTCCGACTGGCTCATCCCGGAACCGAACCGCAGCGCGACGATCTTGCGTTCCCGTTCCGGCAGGCTCTCCAGCATCGGGCGCAGCGCCTCGCGCAGCTCGGCCTGGCCCAGCTCGGCGTCCGGCGCCCCGAAACGGGTGTGCGCCGCGTTCTCCAGCAGGTGGTCCAGCGACGCGCCATAGCGCCCTTGACCGGCGCGGAGGCCCTCGTAGACGTCCTCGATGGGCACCCCGAGCCGCGCGGCGATCTCACTCGGCTTCGGAGCGCGCGAAAGCTGCACGGTGAGCTCTTCGCGCGCGGCGGAGATGTTCGCGTTCAGCTCCTTGAGCCGCCGCGGCACCCGCACCGACCAGCTGTTGTCCCGGAAGTGGTGCCGCAGCTCGCCGGAGATGGTCGGCACGGCGAACGCCAGGAAGTCCGTTCCCTGCTCGGGGTCGAACCGGTCGACGGCGTGGATGAGGCCGACCGTGGCGATCTGGACCAGGTCCTCCATCGCCTCGTCGCGGTTGCGGAACTTGCGGGCCAGGTTCCGCGCCAGCTCCAGGTGCGCGCGCACGAGGGTGTCGCGGATGCGTTCACCCTCGGGCGACTCCGCGCCCACAGCGGCGAGACGGGTGAACAGCGCGCCGACGTCGAGGTCGTCCCCGCGGCTCCCGGCGGGATCGCTCACGAGTCCGCCGCCTGGCTCTCCCGGACGAGGTCCACCCGGGACAGGTAGCGGCCGTTCTCCGGGGTGATGGTGCGCTCGGCGGTCGTCGCGAGGGCGGTCAGCAGCTGCCACGACAGGCCGGCGTCGTCCTCGTGGTCGGCGCTGTCGGCCAGCACCGACACGGAAACCTCGATGCGCGGTCCGCTCCAGGAGAAGACACAGGTCAGGCGGCCGTCCGAGCTGGCGGGGAGCAGCAGCGAGCAGGCCTCGTCCACCGCCATCCGGAGGTCCTCGACGGCGTCCAGGTCGAAGTCCTGGCGCATCGCGATGTCGGCCACGATGGTCCGCAGGGTGGGCACGACGTGCGGGATCGCGGCCGTCCGCACCTCGATGACCTGCGCGCCTTCCGGGACGAGCGGGGCGTTGTCCTCCACGTTTGTTCCTTTCTCCGGCTCGCGCTCCACGGGATCGGCGGTGTCTTCCACGCCCGGTCAGCGAGATGCCCGTGGTGTGAGCAAACCAAACCCGGGTTTGATCCGCTCCACCGGCGGGCATGTAGCGGTCGACATGCTGATCCTGGGAAAGGCGGGGACGACATGGCTGACGTGAGCCGGCTGCCCAACGTGGTTGCTGAAGAGTGGGACTGGCAGCTGCACGGCTCCTGCCGGGGTGCGGACAGCAGCCTGTTCTTCCACACGGACAACGAGCGGGGTTCGGCGCGGGAGCGGCGGGAGGCACGGGCCAAGGCGATCTGCCAGGCCTGCCCCGTCCTGGCCCAATGCCGCACGCACGCGATGACCGTACAGGAGCCGTACGGCATCTGGGGCGGTCTCGGGGAGATCGAGCGGCGGCAGCTCTTCCTGCGTCAGCGCAGGGCTGCGCGGAAGACGATGAGTGCGCACTGAACAGAGCGCTGAGCAGGCAGGATTTGATCGTCGGTGAGCAGTACACGCGAAAGGGCGGCGGCCGTGGCGGGCGCGGTCGCTTCCTGGGTTAGGGTTGGCCCCGGAGTTGCCTTGACCGTGCCCGGCGCGAGCTTTGGGAAGGCACGGTGACACGGTTGCCGCTTGAGACAGCAGGCGCGTACCCGGCGCAGGAGCAGCGCCTGACGAGGAGAAACTGCATGCCCGCAGCCGACCAGAACGCCACCCCGCCCGGGTTCGGCATCACGCTGGACACCGACGCGACGGAACCCCGGGTGGTGGTCACCGGCGAGCTCGACCTGCTCACCAGCCCGCAGCTGCAGGAGGCCCTGGCGGGTCTCATCGCGGACAAGCGCGCGCAGCGGGTCGTGGCCGATCTGACCGGGGTGACCTTCTTCGATTCCTCCGCGCTGAACGTGGTGCTCCGCGCACAACGCCAGGCCGGCGAGCAGGAAGTCGAACTCGCGGTCGTCCCGAGTCCCGCGGTGAGTCGGGTGATCGAGCTCACCGGCGTGGCCGAACACCTGAGCGTGTCGGAGGACCCCCAAGCCTGACCGCCCGCTACGGTTCCGCGGACTGATTTTCCGGCGCGGACCTGGGGGCGGCACGATGATGGGGCGGACGCATGCCCTGACCGGCTGGTGCGCGGGCTTGGCCATCGCGCCCGCGGTGGGGGCGGGTTCGGTGCACCAGGCGGTCGTCTTCGCGGCGACCACGGCGGGGTTCGCCCTGCTGCCCGACCTCGACCACCCCGGCGCGAGCGCGTCCCGCCTCCTCGGCTGGCTGACGGGCGCGTTGTCGTGGGTGCTTCGCCGCGTCTCGGCGGGGTTCTACGCGCTGACCAAGGGGCCGCGGGACGAGAAGGTCTCCGGCAAGCACCGCCACCTGTCCCACACGGCGCTGTTCGCGGCCGGCCTGGGCCTGCTGACGTCGTGGGGCACCACCGAAGGCGGCCCGTGGGCCGTGGTGGGCGTGGTCGTCTTCGGCCTGATGCTGGCCGAAGGCGCACTGGGCGACTGGCTCCTCCCGGTCAGCGGAGCCGCGGTGGCGTGGTGGTTCTTCACGGCGCCACCCGATCGGGCGGGTGAACTGGCGGCCATTTCGGGCTGGCTCGGGATCGCGGTCGCGGCCGGGTGCCTGACCCACTGCCTCGGCGACGCGTTGACCGAAGCCGGCTGCCCGTTCCTGTTCCCGGTCCCGATCGCCGGCGAGACGTGGTACGAGATCCGGCCGCCGAAGGTGCTGCGCTTCCGGACCGGCAAGAAGGTCGAGAAGCGGCTGATCTTCCCGGTGTTCGCGCTGCTCGGGGTGCTGTTGGTGCCGGGCGTGTGGGAGCACACGGTGAGCACCTTCGAGCGGCTGTTCATCCCGCCGTCGAGCCAGCAGGCGACCACGCCCTGAGCCGTTCCGCCGCGGCGGCGGTGTCGGTGTAGTCGCGGGAGTGGGTGATCTGTCCGTTCCGGACGGTCAGGACCATGACGTAGGTGGCGACGAAGGCGGTGCCGCGGACCTCCTGGTGCAGGTCGAACTCCGCCACCAGCACGGCCGGGTCCTTCGTCTCGTGGACCACGACGTTGTCGGCCTTGGTGATCCGCCGTGACCCGGCGGCGGCGCGGAAGCGGCGGCGCAGCTCTTCGCGGCCCTTCGTCACTCGGGGCATGCCCGGGAGGGTGAAGGGCATTTCGATGGTGACGTCTTCGGCGTAGAGGTCGGCGAGGTCGTCCCAGCGGTTCTCCACAGAGGCGGCGAGGAACCGGTCGAACACCGCACGCGTGAGGTTCGAAGCAGCCGAGACGTCCGGGTAGTCGCGGTACGACGTGATCTCACCGTCCACAACGGTCACGATCCCCACCGACGACGGGAATTCCACTCCGGGGCCGGAGACCACCACCTCCACCACGAACCCCGACTCCGTGAGGGTCGTCGTGACCTGCGCTCCCGTCAGGCCCGCCGCCCGTGCCCGGGCGCCGCCGTCGGTCAACGTCGATGTCACGGCGTCGCGGCCTTCGATCCGCTGCCCCAGGAACGGCACCTCGAACACCGCGTCCGGGGCGAGCAGGGTGGCGAACCGGGAGGCGTCCAAGGCGGACATCCCTTCGCGGACCAAAGCGGCGATTTCGGGCAGGGTGGGCGGCATCGGAATTCTCCTGGAAGACTGGACGTTGAATCGGAACGGCGGGCCCGCTTACGACGATACGGAGTGAGCGTTCCGGTTGTCAACGAGGAGACGTGATGGAAAAGATGCGCGCCGACGCGCGGCGCAACCGCGCCAAGGTGCTGGCCGCCGCCGAGGAGGCCTTTGCCCTCGACGGCCTCGCCGTGCCGCTCGACGACATCGCGCGGCTCGCCGGTGTCGGGGCCGGGACCGTCTACCGGCACTTCCCCAGCAAGGAAGCCCTGTTCCAGGCCGTCGTCCTCGAACGCATCCAGCAGTTCGCCGAGGAAGCCCGCGCGCTCGCCGCCGCCGATGACCCCGGCGAGGTCTTCGTCGACTACTTCGTTCGCGTCATCAGGCAGGCGTCCCTCAACCGGGCCATCTGCGACGCGCTCGCCGAGTCGAGCGGGCACGCGTTCAAGGCCGGTGCGGGTGAGGAGTTCCGCGCCGCGCTGGCCGAGCTGCTCGCCCGCGCGCAGGCGGCCGGTGCCGTCCGCGCGGACATCGACGGCGACGACCTGCGGGCGCTCATCGTCGGCTGCCTCGCCGTCGAGCGGTACGCGCCGGGGAGCGCGCACCTGGTCAGGGTGGTGGTCGATGGCCTGCGGGCGTCAGGTCGCGCAGCTTCCGCAGCGGCGACCACACCATGATCGCCGCCGAGGCCAGGACGCCGGCCGCGGCGATGTGCAGCGTCACCCGCATGCCCACCGCGCCGGCCAGCGCGCCGCCGAGCAGGCTGCCGAGCGGCACGACGCCGTAGACCAGCGTCTGCGAGATGGCGTTGACCCGGCCCAGCAGCTCCGGCGGCGTGACGGCTTGCTGGAAGCTCACGCCGAAGACGCTCAGCACGATCACGCTGTAGCTGGTGAAGAAGCCGGCGAGGACGAAGCAGGTGAGCGCCCAGCCGCGGCCGGTCAACGGGTAGAGCTGGTACGCCACGCCGAACAGCACCGCCGCACCCCACAGAGCGCGTGCCTGGCCGATCCGGTCGCCGAGCCATCGCGCGGTGAACCCGGCGGTGACGGCGCCGGTCAGCGACGCGGTGCCGAGCACCCCGATCACCCAGGGCGAGAGCCCGAGATCGCGGGCGAGGAAGACGATCACGATCGCCAGGTGCGCCGACTGGAAGAAGCTCGACACCGCGCCGTGCGCGCTGATCGCCAGCAGGACGCGGTCGCCGCGGACCAGCCGCAACCCTTCGCCGATCTCGCGCAGCAGCCGCCGCTCCCGCGGCGCGGGCCGCGCGTCGGGCGTCTCGATCCGGCGCAGCCAGAGGGCCGACCACAGGTAGCTGACGGCGTCGACCGCCAGCGCCGCCGCGATGCCGAGCGCCTGGACGATCACCCCGGCGAGGCCGGGGCCCGCGACCGCCGCCATCGAACGGTTCGTCTGGAGCCGGGCGTTGGCTTCCGGCAGTTGCTCGGGCGCCACCAGCTGCGGGACGTAGGTCTGGTGGGCGACGTCGAAGAAGACGCCGAGCACGCCGACGGCGAGGACCACGGCGAGCAGCTGGGCCATGCCGAGCACGCCGAACAGCGCGGCGACCGGTACCGAGGCGATCAGCACGGCCCGCCCGGCGTCCGCGGCGATGAGCACCGGGCGGTGGCGGATCCGGTCGCACCAGGCGCCGACCTGCAGGCCGATTACCAGGTACGGCAACGCTTGCGCGGTCCGCAGCAGGGAGACCTCGAACACGGACGCGCCGAGCGCGGTGATCGCGAGCAACGGCACGGCCAGGACGTCGATCCGGCTGCCGACCTGGCTCGCGAGGTCGGCGAGCCAGAGGCGCCGGAAGTCGCGGTTCCGCAATACCCCCATCCTGCCAAGCTGGCATATGAGCATGTTCGACGCAAGAAAGTTGAGTCATGTCCGCTCCAGGTGCACATCGGGTAACACGACGTAAGATCAACGCGAGTTAGTCCTCGTACCTGCGCTGCGCGTGGCGAGGGGGTGCCGGATGAGTGGCCGACCTACCTGGGGCTTCGCCACGGTCACCGGCCTGGCCGGCTTCGCCACCGGGCTGCTCGTCGCCGCGATGCTCGTCGCCGGGCGGCCTGCTCCGCGCAGCGTCGAGACACCCGTGCCGCCGACCAGGACCGTTTCCGCCGTGCCCGTCACGGTGACCGAGTCCGCGCCGCCGGCCACCGTCACCTCGGTCGAGACGCCGTCGCCGACGACCACCACCAGCGTCGTCGAGATCACCGTGCAGACGACGACGTCGACGACCTCCGTGGTGCCGACCTCGACCTCGCCCGCCTTGCCGCTGACCTCCATCTGGCGCGACTGACGATGCAACCCCGCGGCCGCCGGTGCCGTCTGGTCGGTATGCGTTACGCACTGGGGTTCGCGATGCTCGCCGCCGCGGCGGCCGGTTGTGCCGGGCCGGAGCTCGCCTGCACGGCGATCGGCGTTCCGGTCGGCATCAGCCTGTCGATCCCGGCACCCAACGGCATTTCGAAGGCGGCGCTCGAAGCCTGCTGGCGCGGCCAGTGCGTCACGCGTGACGTCGGCCTCTACCCGGAGACGTCGGGGGGTGCGACGACCTGCACGGGCACCGGTCCGGACAGCTCGTGCGGCACGTCGATGGTCCCGACCGGCGACCTCCACGGCTTCGCCGACATCCCGGGCCTGCCCGCCGAACCGGTCAAGGTCACCGTCCGGTTCGACGACGGGAACCCGCACACCCTCGAGGTGACCCCGGCCCTCCGCGAGGCGAACGGACCCGGGTGCGGGAAGGACGGGCCGCAGGCGCAGCTCGTGGCCGGTCCCGACCACGAGCTGCGGGTGCGTTAGCCGACGTCCCGGCGCTTCCAGCCGGCCAGGCCGGCCGCCAGAGCGACGACGGCGACCGCCGCGAGCCAGACGAGCGGGGTCGCGGTGAACTCCTGGCCGGGGATCTTCGGGGGGTGCTGGAACGGCGAGACGTCCAGCACCGCCTGCGGCAGGTCGAGGACCGGGCCGAACAGGCTCAGCAGCAGCGCCAGCGCGCCGATCGCCCAGGCCGCCGCCGAAAAGCCCGGCAGCAGCCCGAAGATCGCGACCGCCAGGGCGACCACGACCCAGGCCGCGGGCAGCTGGACGAGCATCCCGGACAGGGTGTCCGCGAGCGAGCCGCCGACGTCGCCGGTGCGCAGGCCGTTGGCCAGGCCCATGAACACCCCGCCGGACAGCAGCAGCGCCGCCGTGCCGAAGAAGGCGAACACCAGGTGGCTGCCCGCCCAGCGCAGCCGGCCGACGCTGGTGGCCAGCACCGGTTCGAGCCGGATCGCGGTCTCCTCACCGCGCATCCGCAGCACCGCCTGGACGCCGTACAGCGACGCGACCATGGCGAACATCCCGGCCATCGCGGCCAGGAACGCCTGCGTCAGCGCGTGGCTGCCGCCCAGGCGCTCGAAGATCTGCTGCGCCTGCGGGCTCGAGCCGACGAGGTCGCCGATGCCGCTGGCGATCGAGCCGAACACCGCGCCGACCACGGCCGTGCCGATCGTCCAGCCGAGCAGCGGACCCCGGTGCAGCCGCCAGGCGAGCGCGAGCGGCGACCGCAGGCTCGGGGCGGCCCTCGCCGGGCCCGGCCGGGGCGGCAGGATGCCGACGCCGACGTCGCGGCGGGGCAGCAGCCAGTACCCGATGGCGCCGACGACCAGCGCGAACACCACCGGCAGCAGCAGCACCCACCAGCGTTCCCCGGCGAAGGCGCGGATCTGCTGCACCCAGCCGATCGGCGACAGCCAGGACAGCCAGCGAGCGTCCACAGTGGAGTCGCCGGCGCCGCGCAGCAGGAACGCGGCGCCGACCACGGCCGTCCCGATGCCGTTGGCGGTCCGGGAGTACTCGGCCAGCTGCACGGCGACCGCCGCGACCGCGGTGAACACCAGCCCCACCAGCGCTTCGGACGCGCCGAAGGCGACCGACCCGGCCACGGGCAGGCCGGCACCGACCAGCGTGGCCGTCTGGACCAGCCCGGTCAGCACGCTCGCGCTCCCGGCCACCAGCAGCGCCGCCGTCAGCGCCGCGTACCGGCCGACCACCGCGGACGCGAGCAGCTCCGCGCGCCCGGTGTCCTCCTCGGCGCGGGTGTGCCGGGTGACGGTGAAGACCACCATCAGCCCGGTGAGCAGCGCCAGGAACCCGCACATGCGCCAGGCGATGAACCCGCCGGCCGTGGTCAGGTCGAACGGCGGCCCGTAGAGCAGTGCGTAGGACGGGTTGGCGTTCGCGCCCGCCTGCAGGGCGAGCCGGTCGGCGACGGTCGGGTAGAACTGCGTGAACGTGTTGACCGAGCTCGCCGGGACGACGCTGAGCAGGACGATCCAGATCGGCAGGATCACGCGGTCGCGCCGCAGCGCGAGCCGGGTGAGGTGCCAGGTGCCGGCCAGTTCGTGGGCGGGTGCCACCGCGGCTTCGGCACGCGAGAGCGTCGCGGTCATTTCGCGCTCGCTTCGGTCGTGTAGTGGCGCAGGAACAGCTCTTCCAGCGTCGGCGGCTGGCTGACCAGGCTCCGGACGCCGACCTCGGTCAGCCGCCGCAGGGCTTCGTCGAGCGAACGCGTCTCGACGTCGAAGCGGACGCGGTTGCCCTCGACCTTGAGGTCGTGGATGTTCGCCAGCTTCGCGAGGCCGTTCGGCGGCCCGGCGAGCTCGGCGGTGATCGAGGTCCGGGTCAGGTGGCGCAGCTCGGCGAGCGTGCCGGACTCCACCGTGCGGCCGTTGCGGATGATGCTCACCTTGTCGCACAGCGCCTCGACCTCGGCGAGGATGTGGCTGGAGAGCAGCACGGTCCGGCCCTGCTCGCGTTCCTCCTGGATGGCGTACTGGAACGTCGCCTCCATCAGCGGGTCGAGCCCGGACGTCGGTTCGTCGAGGATCAGCAGGTCGACGCGGGACGCGAGGGCGGCGACGATGGCCACCTTCTGCCGGTTGCCCTTCGAGTACGTCCGCCCCTTCTTCTTCGGGTCGAGGTCGAACCGCTCGATGAGGTCGGCGCGGCGCTTCTCGTCCAGCCCGCCGCGCAGGCGTCCGAGCAGGTCGATCACCTCGCCGCCGGAGAGGTTGGGCCACAGGTTGACGTCGCCGGGCACGTAGGCCAGGCGGCGGTGCAGGCTCGCGGCGTCCTTCCAGGGGTCGCCGCCGAGCAGCCGGACGTCCCCCGAGTCAGCGTGGAGCAGGCCGAGCAGGACCCGGACGGTGGTCGACTTCCCGGCGCCGTTGGGGCCGAGGAAGCCGTGCACCTCCCCAGCGGGTACCTGCAGGTCGAGGCCGTCGAGGGCCTTCGTCCGGCCGAACGACTTGTGCAGGTCGATGACCGAAATGGCGTTTTCCATGCTTCGGAAGCTACGCTCGCTTCATGAAGTTGTGAAGTTAAGAAAATGTCTAGATCGAGTGATCGTAGGAGACGGGTACGGGAGGATGGACCGATGACGACGCCTGACACGAAGCGAGATGAAGACGCCGTCCGCCGGTACGTCGAGAGCCTCGGGCTCGTGCTTTCGCAGATCGGCATGCAGCGCATGCCCGCGCGGGTGTTCGCCGCGCTGATGACCACCGACGCGGGCCGGCTGACCGCCGCCGAGCTGGCCGAGCAGCTGTCGGTCAGCCCGGCCGCCGTCTCCGGCGCGGTGCGCTACCTCGAGCAGGTCGGCCTGGTCGCCAAGGAGCGCGAACCCGGTGAGCGCCGCGACCACTACCGCCTCTACGACGACCTCTGGTACGCCACGTTCATGAAGCGCGACCGCATGATCATCATGTGGCGCGACGCGGCCGACAACGGCATCGACGCTCTCGGCGAGGACACCCCGTCGGGGAAGCGGCTCGCCGAGATGCGGGACTTCCTGTCGTTCATGCTCGAGGAGCTCAACGGCATGTACGAGCGCTGGCACAAGCTCCGCGAGGAGAAGAACGCCTAGCCGGGCCCGGGGTGTGGTCGTACACCTCGTCAAGCCATCCTCTGGAGGCAGCCGCTACAACGCGGCGAGCCTGATGTCGGCGATCCGCTACACATTGTGAAGTGATCATGCCTGTAAGTGCCGTCCAGCTCGAACAATTACGGAGAGCTTTCAACTCGGCACTCGACGCTCGTGCTCGCATGCGCAGATACAGGTTGCCACCACTCTCTACGGCTGCGAAGCTAGCTTCGCAGCCGAAGCAGCGCTACAGTACAAGCATCAGGGTCAAGGCTTCACGGCAAGCCTTGATCGCAAAATGGCCGCACCGTCCCGTACGACTTGGAGGTCCGGGCGGGACGGTGCGGCCTGGCGCTTCGCCATGCGAAGCAGGAAGGAGGGTGTCATGACGACCCACCCCTTCGATTGTGGATGGTACCTGCCTGGCTCGGCGATTGCCCGAGCGTTGTTCGCGGGAGTGGTCGTGGTGCTGGTCGTGCTGGTGGCCTACGTCATCGGGTACGGGGACAGTGCGATGATCACGGTCGGAACCGCCGTGTTGACCACGGTGGTCACCGATGGGTGTCGGGCGATGCTTCAGCTTCGTTGGCGAGCTGAATGATCGACACCTGGGAGGCTGCGAGGTCACCTCGCGGCCTCCCAGGGCTGACGCCGGCCAGCTGATCCGTTGAGTTGTTCCGCGGCGACGAAGGTTTGGGGTGGTGCGGTCATGGGAGACTTGCGACCGTTGGGTGATGTTGCCGAAATTACTCCAGGCCCGTCCGGCTCGTTGCTTGACGATCTTGAAGTCTCGCCTGAGGGTATCCCAGTCGTCTCACCTTCAGACATAACTGTTCGTCATACTGTGGACGCGCGACAGCTACGGCGAGTACCCGCTCAGCACGCGTCTAAGCTTAGCCGCTTTTTCCTGGCGGAAGGCGACGTCCTAATCGTTAGACAAGGTGCCCTTGGTCGCACGGCATTGATCGGCGCCGACTGTGATGCTTGGATATACAACTCGTCATGCTTGCGAATTCGAGCGCGGCAGGGCTTGCTTGTGTCAAGGTACCTCATCGCGGCTCTTGCTTATCCACCGATCCTTGAAATACTCCTCGGCCGAGCATCCCCAGGGACTGTCCCGTCGATAAAGACTGAAGCTTTGAACGGTCTGCTTATCCCGGTTCCTGATCTTCGAACTCAGGAGACTGTTGCCGAGGTTGCTTCCGAAATCGAAGACCAAATCGAGGTCCATCAGAAGATAGTCGAAAAGCTCTTCGAGTTGAAGCCGGCTATGTTCGGGGATCTTGTGGGCGAGGTTCATCAATATGAGTAAGGTCGATGCAGAGCGCTTGTTTCGTGAAGCCTGGAAGGCTGCGGACATCCTGCGAGGACGATTGGACGCGTCCGAGTACGCATTGGCTCTATCTGGAATCTTCCTGCTGAAGTGGGCTTCCGATAACCCTGGTCGCTTGACTGTGCCGGAGTGGGCGTCCTGGGACTCAATGGTGGTAAATCCGGAAGTCTCCGGACGTGACCTTAACTACGCGCTGACTTCGCTTATGAAGCGAAACGAAAGTACATTGGGGGGGATCGACTTCTTTGATTTTGAGAAGAAGTTGGGTGGGCGCGAAGTCAGAAGCTTGATCGATTGGATGAGTCACCTATCGCTTCGAGTGGACTCTTTAGAATTTGAAGATACAGTAGGCCAGGCGTTCAATAAGATCGTCGAACGCTTCACGCTGAACTTGGGGAAGCGTGGAGGTGAGCTCAATACGCCTAGGTCTGTTATTGAGCTGATGGTGCGGCTGGTCGGGGTCGGTCAAGGCGACGCTCTCTATGACCCATTTGCCGGAATTGGCGGCATGTTGATCGCAGGGCGTGAGCATGTAACGAATTACTTTGGGATTCGTGCTCCGCTATATCTCTACGGTCAGGAGATAAACTCGTCTGCATGTAGCCTTGCCAGGATCAACCTCTTGTTGCACGGGGTGCAAGATGCTTCGATTCTGAGGGGTGATTCTTTGGTCGACCCTCTTCATGTGGGAGCGGATGGGGCAAGGTTGTTGTTCGACCGCGTATTGAGCAATCCTCCATTCTCGCTGAATTATCAGTCAGGGGCCATGCGGTTTCCGGAGCGTATGCGTTATGGGGTAGCCCCCAAGAGGGCCGACCTTATGAACGTTCAACATGTTCTCGCGTCGCTGAAACCTGATGGTCTGGGTGTGGTTGTTTCACCCCATGGTGTTCTATTCCGCGGCGGCGCCGAAGCGGAAATACGCCGAAACATAGTTTTGGATGGACGTCTGATTGGCGTTATTGGCATTGGGTCGAATGTTTTTCACGGTACCAGTATCCCGGCTTGCATCCTTGTGTTGCGCGGAAGCGGAGGGAGCTTCGGTCGCGAGCGCGCGGAGTATGTGTCTGGCGGCGGACGGGAAGGAGTTTTCTTCATCGATGCCCAGCGCGAGGTCGTCACGGGGCGCATGCAAAATTACTTGGCGCCGAACCATATTGAAAAGATCGCAGATGTCTTCTTGGAGCGCCGTGCTGTGCCGGGCTTCTCCCGCCTTGTGTCTTACGGCGAATTGAGTCATAACGATTTTGATCTCAATATCGGTCGATACATAGAGGCAAATGTCGAAGAGGAAAGTGTAATCTCTGTCCGTTCGGTAGTATTGGGAGGGGTTCCGGAATCGATTGTCAAACGCAGTCTGCCGCGATTCAATCGCCTTGGAATCGTTCTGGAAGACTTGTTCGATGGATTTGCTGGCGGATATTTCCAGTTTCCGTCCAGTGGTTTCGAGGAAAATTCTCTTCGGTTCTCCGCACTTGCAAATTCGGCGGAACGCAAGCTCCAATCTCATGGTCGCGAGTGGTGGAATTCGGTGGCGCCGCGCATGGAAGAGTTTATTGGAAGTGGGTTGCTGGTTTCATTCAGAGAAGGCTTTAAGAATTCATTCCGTGAAACTCTGTCAGATTGTATGCTTGACGAGTTTCAGCTCTCCGGAGTATTTGCTGATTGGTGGGCGGGCAGCTATGATGAACTGCGAAGGCTGAATCAAGGAATGCGAGGAGAAATTAAAAGCGATGAGGATATCATTGAAATTTTAGGCCAGCGGCTGTTGGAGCAGTTGAAAAAGGTTGCTGCGGCCGAACGTCAGGCCCTGGTCGATTTGTACCGGTCATGGGGTGATCGCTACGCGACCTCGCTTCGTGGCCTCGGGGAAAAACGTGCAGCAGGAGAACGGCGACTCGAAGCGCGCCTTCGAAGCCTTGGCTACCCTTCGCCCTTCCTGCATGACTGACCTGACGTTACGGTGCTGATCTGGTGCCCTTGGATTCAAAGCGCGGTGAGCAACGTGTCCGCCAGCCGGCCGGCGAGATCGGCCGGCTCCCGCTCCTCGAACGTCGCCAGGAACGCCTGCTGGAAGCACGCCCCCAGCAGTAGGACCGCGGCCGCCTCGACGTCGGCCTCCGCCTTGATCCGGCCCAGCGACTGTTCGGCGCGCAGGTAGTCCGCGACACCCCGCACGGGCAGGTGCGGACCGTGCCCGCGCAGCCGCTCCCGGTGCGAGCGCAGCAGTTCCCGTGACGAGAACATCGAGACGGCGATCGGGAAGCTGTCGACGTAGAACGCCAGGCCGAGCCGGGCCACGCGGACCAGGTTGTCCCGCAGCGGCGCCCGGCCGGGGTCCGCGGTCAGTTCGGCCAGCGCGGCGCCCAGTGCGGGCAGCTCTTCGGCCAGCACGCTGCGGAACAGGTCGGTCTTGTCGCGGAAGTGCTTGTAGAGCATCGCCTCCGAGTAGCCCGCGGTCTGCGCGATGACCTTCGTCGTCGCGTGGGCGTAGCCCTGCTCGCGCATCACCTTCGCGGCCGCGGCGACGATCTCTTCGCGGCTTCCCATGGCGGCTCCCTGAGTGCGTTCTCAGCGTGGTTAGTGAACACTCACCCTACCTGGTGAGTGTTCACTAACCGAGGAGGAGACCCATGAAGATCACCGTGCTGGGGGCGACCGGCGGTGTCGGCGGCGAGGTCGTCAAGCAGGCCCTGGACCGCGGCTGGGACGTGACGGCCGTCGTCCGCGACCCGGCCGGGCTGCAACTGCCCGCGCGGGTCGTGGTCGCCGGGTTCACCGACCACGACAAGCTGGCGGCGGCGGTCGAAGGCCGCGACGCGGTGATTTCGGCCGTCGGTTCCCGTGACCGCGGGCCGACCACGGTCTGCGTGGACGGCGCCCGCGCGGCGATCGACGCGGGGGCGAAGCGCCTGCTCGTCGTCAGCGCCAGCGGCATGCACACCGAGGGGGACGGCTTCTTCACCCGCACCCTCGTGAAACCGCTGCTCAACCAGGTGCTGAAGCACGGCTGGGCGGACATGCTCGCGATGGAGGCGGTGGTCGCGGCCACCGACCTGGACTGGACGATCGTCCGGCCGCCGATGCTGCTGAACGGGCCGCGCACGGGCCAGGTCGCGAGCCGGCTCGACGGGAACGTCCGCACGTTCACCATCCGGCGCGCCGACGTCGCCGCGTACCTGCTCGACGCCGTGGCGGACCCCACGCTGATCAGGCAGAAGGTTTCGATCGCCCACGGCTAGCGTCGAGCCCATGGTGCTCCTGGCTCAGGCCCTCTACGTGAAGCGCAAGACCCCGCGGCTCCCCGGTGCGGCGGGACCGGCCGAGGGGCTCGTCCCGGGTGACGGCGACCCGTTCCGGCTCGCCGTCCTGGGCGAGTCCACGGTGGACGGCGTCGGCGCGGCGGACCACGAGGAAGCGCTCACCGGCTGCCTCGCCCGCGAGCTGGCCCGTGACGGCCGGGCGGTGCGCTGGCAGGCGGTGGGCCGGACCGGCGCCAACGCCCGGGTCGTCCGCACCGAGCTCGTCCCCTTGGTCCGCCCGGCCGACCTGGTCGTGGTCGCCCTCGGCGTCAACGACACCATCGAGCTGCGGACGGCCGCTGCCTACCGCCGCGACCTGCTGCGCCTGGTGCTCGACCTGCGCGGGCGGCTGGGCCCGGTCGACGTCCTCCTGGCCGGTGTGCCGCCGATGGCCCGCTTCCCGGCCCTGCCACGTCCGCTGCGTGACGTCCTGTCGCTGCGCTCGACCGCTCTCGACCACGCGGCCGCGACGCTCGAGGGGATCCCCGGCGTCCGGCACCTCCCGATGGATCCCGCCCTGCTCGAGCCGGCCGCCTTCGCGAGCGACCGGTTCCACCCCGGTCCCGCCGGCTACGCCCGCTGGGCGGGGACGCTGGCACGCGCCGTGATCAGTTAGCCGCTCTGCGTCGATCTTCAAAAAAGTTTGCCGGTTCGGGTATCTGGCGGTGCCCCCACTGCGTCCTGTGGAGCAGCCAAGCACGGAGGAACACGACAGGGGGTGTCGCGTTCGCAGTGAACGCGGTGGCCGGGAGCCGAGGGGGCTCCCGGACGCCGTCGGCCGGGTGCCCTTCGGGGGAGGGGACACCCGGCGGGGCCCGTTGGGGAGCGGGTCCTTGAGGGAGGGGAGTACCGGCCGGCGCGTGCCACGTGCGCCGGCCGGTACCTCCCGGATTTGCCATTGACCGGTAGTGCACGACCGACGAAGTAAGTGACCTTGATGTATCCGAGATCCACCTGCACGCTCCTTCCCCCCGAAGGACCCGCGATACTGCCATTGCCGACTCGAAGACTCTTCCGAAGAGGGGCAGATACGGTGACCGACGTGCAAACCACAGAGGTAGATCCGCCGTGGGAGGGCCTGACCGGCGCCGAGCTGCACGCTGCGTGCATGCAGGCCGCCAGAGACGGTGACCGCCGGGCGATGGCCCGCCTCGTCGAAGAGCTGACCCCGCTCGTCTGGCACGTCGCCCGGGCCAACGGCCTCGACCGCTCGGTCGCCGAAGACGTCGTCCAGACCGTATGGCTGGCCCTGTTCAGCCAGCTCGGGAAGCTCCGGGATCCCAAGGCCCTCGCCGCCTGGTTGATCACCACCACCCGCCGCGAGGCCACCCACCCGTTCGGCCGCCGCATGCAGCCGGTGCCGCTGAGCGACGAGGTCGCCGAGGCGATGCCGAGCACCCAACCGGCACCCGAAGACGAAGCCGTCCGCTCCGACCGCGACCGCCGGGTCTGGCGCGCCTTCGTCCGGCTGCCCCACCGCTGTCAGGAACTGCTCCGGCTGACCGTGCTCGCGGGTCGCGCGGAGTACCAGCTCGTCGCCGAGGCGCTGCGCATGCCGCGTGGCAGTGTCGGCCCGACCAGGGGTCGCTGCCTCGACCAGATGCGCGATCTCCTCGCCAGTGAAGGGGGAAGCCGATGAACGACCTCGGGGCGCCGGGGGGCCAAGCCTCCTTCGGTGACGACGTGCTGCTGGCCGACGTCGGCCGCTTCCTCGACGAATTGGACCCGCCACCGGGTGACCTGGTGCAGCGGGTCCAATTCGCGCTCGCCCTCGAAGACCTCGACGTCGAGGTCGCCCGCTGGGAGCGGATGGACGACCTCGCCGGTGTCCGCGGCGGCGGCACCGGCACGATCACGTTCACCGTCAGCGACCTGACGGTGATGATCAACCTGACCAAGATGGGCAAGCTGCACCGCATCGACGGCTGGCTGGTCCCGGCCGGTCAGTACGGCGTCGAGGTGCGCGTCGCCGAGCACGGCACGTCGTCGACGACGGCCGACGAAGGCGGCCGGTTCGTGCTCGACAACGTGCCGCGCGGGACGACGCAGATCCTCGTGCACCTCGGGGACGTGTCGTGCCGCCGGACCGTCGTGACGCCGACGGTCGTGCTTTAACCGAGGAAGTCGGCCAGGGGGACGGGCGTCAGCCCGTCCTTCTTGGCGCGCTCCACGAACGCCGTGTAGTCCTCTTTGAACGTCTTCCGGAAGTGCATCAGCACGATGTCGCCCGGCTTGAGCCGGTCCCCGACCTGGAACTGGACGACCCCGTCGTTGACCGCGGCCGTCCACAGCACCGACGCGCGCATGCCGCAGGCCGCCGCCGCTTTCAGGGTGTTCTGGTCGTAGTTGCCGAACGGCGGGCGGAACAGCGACGGGCGGACGCCGAGGCTCTTCTGGAAGTCGTCGGCGTCGTCGCAGATCTCCTTGCGCTGGAACTCGTACGGCTTGCCCTTGAGGTTCGGGTGGTTGACCGTGTGGTCGCCGAGCGTCGCGCCGGTGGCGTCGAGGATCTGCTTGAAGTAGGCCTCGTGGCCCTTCACGTACTTCTCGTTCAGGAACAGCACCGGGTGGGTGCCGTTCTGCTGCATCAGCTTCAGCGCGTCGGGGTCCTGCACCGCGCCGTCGTCCATGGTGAGGAAGACGTACGGCTTGTCGGTGGTGATCCGGCGGATGAGCGGGACCTGGCCGTTCTCGATCGGCGGCACCTTCTGCTGGACCGTGCCGAACGGGTACGGACCGGCCACCTTGACGTCGGGAGCGGCCTGCGGCGCCGGGTTCGGCTGGCTCGTCTCGGGCGTCTGCTGGTCCGTCCCGTGCGTCGAACAGGCCGTGAGCGCTAACACCGCCACGGCCAGTCCGGCCACCACTCGCTTCATCCCGCGTCCCCTCTCTCACCCATGGTCGTGAAGACCACCCGAAAGAGTGACGTCGAGGGGGTGGGAGAAGTTGCGTCGGACGATCTTCTGTGGTCCGGCGCACCCAGGTCAGTGCCCGGTTTCGGCCGCCTTGACCAGCTTCGCGGAGAACAGCCCGATCACGATCCGGAGCGTGGCGGCCAGCGCCGGACCACTGCCGCGCACCGGCTCGGTGAACGAGCCCGTCCACCGCAGGTGCGTGCCCCCGCCGGGAGCCGGCGTGAAGAGCACTTCGGCGCGGTAGTCCTTGAGTGGCTTGCCGGCAGCGAAGGCGTAGACGTGCTTGCGGCCGGGCTCGTACTCGAGCGTTTCCTCGCGGACCAGCACCGGCCACATCCCGACCTCGCGGACGGCGCCGACGCCGTCCGGTTCGGTGGTGCCCCGCCGGGCCCAGCGGGCCTGGACGATCAGTGGCTTTCCCCACTCCGCCCAGCGCGGGCCGTCCGCTTCGAGGGCGAACAGCGCCTCCGGCGGGGCGGTGCTCGTGCGGTTGACCTCGTACGAGTACTTGCGACCCACCGGAACCTCCCGCGTTGTTGGCAGACCGATAATTAATCGTCTCCAGGAGCGTAGGTCAAGATGAGGGGGTGAGCACGCCGCGTCCCGACCTAGCCGCGCCGCACTGGCTGGTGCAGCTCCTGCGCAGCTCGCCGGTACCGGTGCCGTGGAACATGGTCGCCCGGGCCGTCGTCGCGCTGGCCGTGCCGCTCGCGATCGCGTACGCGGCGGGGGACATCGCCGTCGGCGCGCTCATCTCGACCGGTGCCCTGCCCGCCGTGCTGTCGGAATCGGCCGGGCCCTACCGCTACCGCGCCCGCCGGCTCGGCGGGGCGACGCTGGCCGCGACCGCCGGCTACCTCGTCGGCCTGCTCACCGGCGGCACGCCGGCGCTGTCCGTGCCCGCGGTGATCCTGGTCGCCGCGGTGTCCGCGGTGATCAGCGCGGCCGGGAGCAACGCCTCGGTGGCCGGCCTGCAGATGCTCGTGTTCTGCGTGCTCGCCACCGGGCAGCACGCGACCGGAGTCCGCGTCGAGGTCCTCTTCGGCTGCTTCTGCCTCGGCGCCGCCTGGAGCTTCCTGGTCGCGCTCGTCACCTGGACGGTCCGGGCGACCAGCCCGGAACGCACCGCCGTCGCGCACGTCTACGTCGAGCTGGCCGCGATGCTGTCGGCGACCGACGAAGAGGTTTCGCGGGTCGCTCGCCACCGGCTGACGACGGCGATGAACACCGCCTACGACCAGCTGCTCACCGCGCGGTCCTGGCTGTCCGGCCGCGACGCCGCCTACCGCCAGTTGCTCAACCTGCTCTCGGCGACGACGCCCGCCGTCGAGGCGTCGGTGGCGATGGTCAACGCGGGACGGCGTCCGGCCCGCGAGGTCATCGACCACTTCGTCGCGCTTTCGGCGGCGGTGCTGGCCGGTCAGCCCCTGCCGACGCCACCGCCGGTGCCGCCCGGCGACCCCGACCCGGTCCTCGCCGCGCTCTACGCGGGGCTGGTCCGGATCGGCAAGGGCGACGACCGCAAGCGCCGCGAGCCGACGCCGTGGCACCGCCGCCTGCGGGAGTGGGCGGGCTCGCTCGCATCCGGCCCGCTGACCTGGCTCGCCGCGCTGCGGCTGACGCTGTGCGTCGCGATCGCCGAGGTCGTCGGCCTGCTCGTCCCGCTGGAACGGTCGTACTGGATCACCCTGACCGTCGGGATCGTGCTCAAGCCCGACTTCGGGTCCGTCTTCGGCCGCGCGGTGCTGCGCGGGATCGGCACGGTCATCGGCGTCGGGATCGGCGCCGCGGTGCTCGGCCTCGGCGCGAACGGGTGGGTCCTGGTGGTGCTCAGCGCGGTCTTCGCCGGCGGCATCGCGTTCGGGAAGGTGCGCAACTACGGCATCCAGAGCGCCTTCGTGACGCCGTTGATCATCCTGCAGATGGGCCTGGCGCACACCGGGAACTGGGACGTGGTGCTGGCGCGGCTGGTCGACACCGTGCTGGGCTGCGTGATCGTGCTCGTCTTCGGCTACCTGCTCTGGCCGGGCAGCCGGCGCCCGCGGGTGGGCGGGCGGCTGGCCGACGGCCTGGACGCGGTCGCGAAGTACGTCTCGCACGCGCTGGCCGAGGCGTCGTCGGGGGAGGCACGGCTGGCCCGGTCGCGGGCGCGGCGCGGTGCCTACCGGGCCCTGGCCGACCTGCGGACGGCGTTCCAGCAGGCCGTCGTCGAGCCGTCCGCGCACGGGCGCCAGGCGGTGGCGTGGTGGCCGGTGATCGCCGCGCAGGAGCGGGTCGCGGACGCCGTCACCGAGGTCGGCGTCACGATCGGGCGGGGCGTGCCGCCGCCGGAGCCGGCCGACGTCGAGCTGCTGACGGCCGCGCTGGGCGAGCTCGCCGCGGCCGTCCGGGACCAGCGGGAGCCGCGGTCGATGCCGCTGCCGGACGCGGAGCAGCTGTCCGGCGTGGTCGACCAGCTGGAGTCGGCGTTCGACGCCGTCCGCGGCCCCGACCTGGCCGAACGCACGCCGCCGGGGCTCGTCCGGAGGTTCCTGCCCTACCACAGGCGCACGTGAGGTTCGTGCGGTTCAATGCAGCCATGGGAATCGACTTCGAAGCGTTGAAGGGCAAGGCCGAAGAGGCCCTGCGCGAGCACAACGACAAGATCGAGGAAGGCCTCGACAAGGCCGCCGACTTCGCGAAGTCGAAGTTCGGCGGGCACGACAGCCAGATCGACACCGGCGTCGAGAAGGCGAAGGACTTCCTCAACAAGTTCGACGACACGCCGGACACACCGCGGTAGCTAGTGGACCTCGCCGGTCGCGATCCCGTCCGAAAGGGCGGTGATCCGGCCGCCGCGTTCCCCGAGGGCGATCAGGCCTTGCCGCGCGTCCGGCGCGGCCAGGCTGATCCGCACGCCGGCCCGTTCGGCGTCGAGGCCGGCGGCCAGCGCTTGCGCGCCTTCGTAGCCCGCGTTGATCGTGGCCGCGAGCCCGCCGGTCGACGCGAGCGAGCCGCGGGCGGCGCCGAGCCGGCCGAGCGCTTCGTCGACGATCGGCAGCAGCGCGTCCCGGTTGCCTTCGGTCATCGCGCGGACGAGCTGCGGGTTCGAGCCGGCGACACGCGTGCCGTCGCGGTAGGACCCGGCGGCGAGCGACATCGCCAGCGGGCCGCCTTCGGCGCCGATCGTGGCCAGGATCGCCGCCAGCAGGTGCGGCAGGTGCGAGATCCGGGCGACGGCCTCGTCGTGCGACTCCGCCGGCAGCGGGACGACGTGCGCCCCGACGTCCAGCACCAGCTTCGCCACCTCGGCCCAGGCGTCGAGGTCGGTGTCCTCTTCGACGGCGACCACCCACGCGGCGCCCTGGAACAGCGAGGCATCCCCGGCCAGCCAGCCGGAGTTCGACGTCCCGGCCATCGGGTGCCCGCCGACGTACCGCGTGTAGGGCACGCGACGGCGGACGGCGTCCAGTACCGGCGCTTTCACGCTGGTCACGTCGGTGAGCAGGCAGTGCGACGCGTGCTGGTTGACCAGCCGCAGCAGGTCTTCGACGGCCGGGAGCGGCACGGCCAGCACGACCATCGCGTCCTCGGCCGCGGCCCGGTGCAGGGCCGCTTCGACGTCGGTCGTGACGTCGAAGCCCGCTCTGCTCGCCGCGTCGGCGTCCACTTCGGAAACCGCGGCACCCCACGCCCTGCGGCCGTTCGCGGCCGCCGCGCGCAGCAGGGACCCGCCGATCAGCCCGAGCCCGATCACGCATACGTCTCGCACGGGCCCCATCCTGCCAGTGCCGGACCCTCGGCGGGCTATAGCGCGGCGGCGAGCCGTGTCCCCTGGTCGATCGCGCGTTTCGCGTCGAGTTCCGCGGCGACGTCGGCACCGCCGATCAGGTGCACCGGCAGCCCGGCCGCCTGCAGGTCGTCGGCGAGGTCCCGCACCGGTTCCTGGCCCGCGCAGACGACGACCGTGTCGACTTCGAGCAGCCGCGGCTTGCCGTCGACGGTGATGTGCAGGCCGTCGTCGTCGATCCGTTCGTAGGTGACGCCGGGCAGCTGTTCGACGCGCTTGGCCTTGAGCGCGGCCCGGTGCACCCAGCCGGACGTCTTGCCGAGCCCGGAACCGATGCCGGACTTCTTGCGCTGCAACAGGAACACCTGCCGCGGCGACGGCTCCGGCCGCGGCGTACCCAGCCCGCCCGCCGCCTGTTCCGGATCGGTGACACCCCATTCGGCCAGCCACGCGGTTCGATCGAGCGCCGGAGACGCCGTGTGCGTGAGGAACTCGCTGACGTCGACGCCGATACCGCCGGCCCCGATCACCGCGACCCGCGCGCCGACCGGCCGGCCGTGCTTGACGACGTCGACGTAGGACAGCACCTTCGGGTGGTCGATCCCGGGCAGCGACGGCACGCGCGGCGCGACCCCGGTGGCCAGCACGACCTCGTCGAAGCCGGTCAGGTCGGCCGCGGCCACGCGCTTCCCGACGTGCAGCTTCACCCCGGTCACTTCGAGCCGCCGCTGGTAGTAGCGGATGGTCTCGGCGAACTCCTCCTTGCCGGGGATCTTCCGCGCGATCCCGAACTGGCCGCCGATCTCGTCGTCGGCTTCGAAGAGTTCGACGCTGTGCCCGCGTTCGGCGAGCGCGGTCGCCGCCGAGAGGCCCGCGGGACCCGCACCGACGACGGCGACGTGCTTGGACCGCCGTGTTGGGGAGAGCGTCAGCGTCGTTTCGTGGCCGGCGCGCGGGTTGACCATGCAGGACACGAGCTTGCGCTTGAAGGCGTGGTCCAGACAGGCCTGGTTGCACGCGATGCAGGTGTTGATCTCGTCCTCGCGGCCGGTCTCGGCCTTCCGGATCCATTCGGGGTCGGCGAGGAACGGCCGGGCCATCGACACGAGATCGGCGTCGCCGCTGCTCAGCGCCTCCTCGGCGACCTGCGGCATGTTGATCCGGTTCGAGGTGACGACCGGGATGCTCACGTGTGGCTTGAGCTTCCCGGTCACCCAGGTGAAGGCGGCGCGCGGCACCGACGTCACGATCGTCGGCACCCGGGCTTCGTGCCAGCCGATGCCGGTGTTGATGATCGTGGCACCGGCCGCCTCGACCTCCTGGGCGAGCGCGACGACGTCTTCCCAGCGCTGGCCGCCGGGAACGAGGTCGAGCATGGAGAGCCGGTAGACGATGATGAAGTCGTCGCCGACCTTTTCCCTGGTGCGCTTGACGATCTCGACGGCGAACCGGCGGCGCTTCTCCGGCGTGCCGCCCCAGGCGTCGGTGCGCTTGTTGGTGCGCTCGGCCAGGAACTGGTTGATCAGGTAGCCCTCGGAGCCCATGATCTCGACGCCGTCGTAGCCCGCTTCGCGCGCGAGAGCGGCGCAGTCGGCGAAGGCGTCGATCTGCTTGCGCACGCCGTGATTGGTCAGTGCCCGCGGCCGGAACGGGTTGATCGGCGCCTTGATGCTCGACGCCGACACGCTCAGCGGGTGGTAGGCGTACCGGCCGGCGTGCAGGACCTGCAGCGCGATCTTGCCGCCTGCCTCGTGCACCGGCGCGGTGAGCTGCCGGTGCTGCCGCGCCTCCGCGGACGTCGTCAGCTTGGAGGCGAGCGGCAGCAGCCAGCCGGTGCGGTTCGGCGCGAACCCGCCGGTGACGATCAGCCCGACGCCGCCGCGGGCGCGTTCGGCGTAGTACTCGGCCAGCGCGGGGAAGTGCGCGGCCTTGTCCTCGAGGCCGGTGTGCATCGAGCCCATCAGGACGCGGTTGCGCAGCGTCGTGAAGCCGAGGTCGAGCGGGCTGAGCAGGTGCGGGTACGGGCTCATCGGGCGTCCTTGGGGTTGAGGGCGGCCAGCACTTCGTCGAACCACTCGACCTGGCCCTCTTCGCCGCGGATGCCACCGCGCAGGACCAGGTACTGGTGCAGGTGCCGGCCGGTCAGCGCGGCCGGCGCGGGGAAGTCGCGCTTCTCGATCTGGCGGTAGACGTCGAGGCGTTCGGCGTGCTTCGCGCGGTGCCGGACGATCTCTTCGGCGACCTTCGCCGGGTCGCCGAAGGTCGCGCCGCGGATCTTCACGGCCAGCTCGACCGGCCCCGCGCCCGGATCGGGCTCGGCCAGCCAGCGGACGAGTTCGGCGCGGCCGCCGTCGCTGACCGTGTAGACCTTCTTGTCCGGGCGGGCCGACTGCGCCACGACGTCGACGGCGACCCAGCCGGCCTCTTCCATCCGCTTCAGCACGCGGTAGATCTGCTGGTGGGTGGCGCTCCAGAAGAGCCCGATCGACTTCTCGAAGCGGCGCGTGAGCTCGTAGCCCGAGCCGGCGCGCTCGGACAGCGAGACGAGGATCGCGTGCTCCAGTGCCATCGCTCGATCGTCTTATGCAACTAGTTGCAGTGCAACGAGGCGCGCATCACTTCACCCGCGCGGGGGTCCTTCACAAAACGGGTCGACTAATCGATCGAAAAGACCAGGATGGGAGGAGTGCACCCGGTACTCGAACTGATCTCCGAACGGATGACGGCGGGCAGTGTCCCGGGCGAACGCACCGACGGCAGGCGCCTCGCGCTCGCCATCGAGGGCGGCAGCAGCCGCGGCACGTACTCCAGCGGCATGGTCCTGGCCCTCGACGAACTCGGCGTGTCACGGGCGTTCGACGCCGTCTACGGCTCGTCGGCCGGAGCGCTGAACGGCGCCTGGCTGCTCTGCGGCCGGTCCTCGACCGGCGTCCGGACGTGGTGGAACCCGGTCGTGATGCGCCGGATCATCAACCCGCTGCACACCCTGCGCGGCCGCGCGGTGATCGACCTCGAATACCTCGTCCACCAGGTCTACTCGGTGCTGGAACCGATGGACTTCCCGGCGATCCTGGCCAACCCGGTGACGTTCCACCCGCTGGCCACCGACGCCGACACGGGGGAGTCGACCGACCTGCACCCCTTCCTCGACGACGTCGACGCGGTGAAGGTCGCGCTCGCCGCGTCGTCGTGCATGCCGGTGCTGGCCGGCCCGCCCATCCCGATGGCCGGCCGCCGGTTCGTCGACGCCGGGGTGGCCGAGCCGATCCCGTACCGCACCGCCCTCGCCCAGGGCGCGACCGACGTCCTGGTGCTGCGCACCCGCCGCGCCGACGAGCTGCCGCTGCCGCCGCCGCGCGTGCACGACGTCGTCGTCCCGCGCTTCCTCCGCCGCCAGGCACCCGGCGCGATCCCGGCCTGGCAGGACACCTACCGGCGGGACGTCGAGGACGAGGAGACGTTGACGACCGACCCGCGGATCCTGAGTGTCCGCCCGCCGGCCGGTGCGCCGGACGTGGCGGTGCTGGAGCGCGACCCCGAGGTTCTGCGCAAGGCGGTCGACCTGGGCAAAAGCGCGGTCCTCGACGTACTGGACAGCCTGCGCGAAGCCTCTTAGGGCTTGCGCGCGACGCCGCCGATCACGCGGGACTCCGACGGCGAACCGGCGAACACGGTGTGCTCGTCGGGGTGCCACGCGGGGGCGTAGACGAGCCCCGGCTCCAGCATCGGCCAGCCGCCGAAGAAGCGTTCGAACTCGGCCATCGTCCGCAGGAAACCCGGGTTCGTCGTGGTCTCGTAGTACTCGAGCAGGTCGAGCAGCGCCTGCCGCTCGTCGTCGTTGACCGGGTTCTCGTTGGTCATCTGCGACAGCACCAGCAGCGACCCGGGGGCGAGCCGCTCGCGGAAGAACTCGAGCAGCCGGTCCGGGTCCTGCTCGTCCTTGACGAAGTGCATGACCGCGTTGATCACCAGGGCGACCGGCTCGCGCACGTCGATGATCTCCGACGCTTTCACCCGCTCCCAGAGGTCGTCCGGCTGCAGGAAGTCCGCGGCGATGGCGTGGTGGCGCTCGGGGTCGGCGGTGTCGGCGAGCAGCAGCGTCGAGTGGGCCAGCGCGATCGGCTCGTTGTCGATGTAGAGCACCCGCGTGTCCAGTTCGGGGCTCGCCTCGTCGGCGACCTCGTGCACGTTGCCGGCGGTCGGCAGGCCGGAGCCGACGTCGACGAACTGCCGGATGCCTTCGCGGACGCACTGACGGACCGCGCGGCCGAGGAACTGCCGGCTCGTCAGGCAGTACTCGCCCATGAGCGGCAGCCGGGCGCGGACCTTCTCGGCGAAGTCGCGATCGATCGCGTAGTGGGTGTTCCCGCCGATGAAGTAGTCGTAGATCCGCGCGGCGGACGGCCGGTCGAGGCTGCTTGCGACGGCCTTGAGCGCGTCGTCGTGATTGATCATGACCACCCCTTCGCAGCCCATGCTGCCACGGGAACGATCACGCCGGCGACGACGCCTCCCGATAGGCGTTGACCGACTCCGTCAACCGGTCCAGCTCGGCGCGCAACCGGGCGAGCCCGGCTTCGTCCAGGCTCATCGCGGTGCCGATCACGTCCGGGATGCCCCGCGCCTTCTCGTGCAGCGCCTGCCCGGCTTCGGTCAGGCTGATGCGGACCGAGCGCTCGTCGTCGGCCTGCCGGTTCCGGACCACCAGTCCTGCCGTCTGCAGCCGCTTGAGCAGGGGCGAGAGCGTGCCCGAATCGAGGTTCAGCTCGGCGCCGAGCTCCTTCACCAGCCGGTGGTCCTGCTCCCAGAGCGCCAGCATGACCAGGTACTGGGGGTAGGTCAGATCGAGGTCTTCCAGGACGACCCGGTACAGCGACGTCACCGCGCGCGACGCCGAGTACAGCCCGAAGCAAAGCTGGTCGTCCAGCCGCAGTGATGCCATGGCGGCCTCCTCTCTCCTGGCTGTCCATGGTCCTCGACATCCGGCTGGGCGGCAACTTAAGTGCGCTGCATCTCATTGGACTAAAATTAGTTGTGCACAACTGAGTTGCGAGCTACTTTCGTGGCATCAGCTTCCACCCGAGGAGGACGACATGACCGCCAACCCGCACAACCTGGCTCTCGAACCGGCCGCGCAGGCGTTCGCGGAGGCCACCGACCAGCCGCCGTACCTGTTCCAGCTGCCGCCGGAGGAGGGGCGCAAGGCCGTCGACGGCGTCCAGGACGGCGACGTCGCCATGGCGCCGGCCGAGATCGAGGTGCTGACCGTCCCGGGCGGCCCGAACGGCGACGTCGAGACGCGGATCGTCCGCCCGGCCGGGGTTCCCGGCCCGCTCCCGGTGATCGTGTACATCCACGGCGCCGGCTGGGTGTTCGGCGACTTCCACACCCACGAGCGGCTGGTGCGCGAACTCGCCGCCGGCGTCGGCGCGGCCGTCGTCTTCCCCGAGTACAGCCGCTCGCCCGAGGCGCGCTACCCGATCGCCATCGAGGAGAACTACGCGGTGGCGAAGTGGGTGGCCGAGCACGGCGCGGAGAAGGGCCTCGACACCTCGCGCATCGCGATCGCCGGAGACTCCGTCGGCGGGAACATGACCGCGGCGCTGACCCTCCTGGCCAAGCAGCGCGGCGACGTCACCTTCAAGCAGCAGGTGCTCTTCTACCCGGTCACCGACGCTTCGTTCGACACCGCTTCGTACCTGGAGTTCGCCGAGGGCTACTTCCTCGGTCGTGAAGGCATGAAGTGGTTCTGGGACCAGTACACGACGGATCCCGCGCAGCGCGCGGAAATCACGGCGTCGCCGCTGCGTGCGTCGCTCGACGAGCTCGCCGGGCTGCCGCCGGCCCTGGTGATCACCGGCGAGGCGGACGTGCTCCGCGACGAAGGCGAGGCGTACGCGGCGAAGCTGCGTCAGGCCGGGGTGCCCGTCACCGCCGTCCGGTACCAGGGGATCATCCACGACTTCGTGATGGTGAACGCGCTGCGCGAGACGCACGCGGCCGAGGCCGCGATCACCCAGGCCGTCACGGTGCTGTCGCGGGCGCTGGCGAAGTAGTTGAGAAATCGCTGAGTCCACGGCACGTTGTGGATCTATGACGGACCTCACAGGTTCGCAACGTGCAGTGGGGCTCAAACGTGATATATACGCGAGTCCCGCGATCCGGGCGCGCATTTCCGCCCGCCCGGAAGGACCGTTGTAATGCACCTCAGCCGCATCCGGCTCGACTCGCCGATCACGATGATCATCGTGGTCGCGGTCACGATCCTGGCGATCGTCGCCATCCCGTTGTTCTGGGAGCGGTGGAAGCGGAAGCTGCTGGGGCGCTCGGTCACCATCCTCGCCGCGGTCGTCTCCATCGTCGTCACCACCGGCCTGACCGGCAACATGATCGGCGGGTTCTTCCCCACGCTCGGTTCGCTGCTCGGCACCGGCGTCTACGCGGCCAACAGCATCGACGCCGAGACGGCCGGGAACGACGAGAACCCCGAGGTCGTCCGCGACGTGGGGGCGGCGCGCGCCAAGGAGGGCAAGGGAACCGTCGTCAACAAGAAGGTGACGGGCCGGCGCACCAAGCTCGTGCGCGACGTCACGCTCTACCTTCCGCCGCAGTACTTCGACCCGGCCTACAAGCACCTCAAGTTCCCGGCGATCGAGTGGATCCCGAACTACCCGTCCGGACCCGAGGTCGTCACCGACGGGTACAAGCTCCCGGAACAGCTCGACGCGGCGATCGCCAAGCACGTGCTGCCCCCGGTCGTGGTGCTCATGCCGGACCCCACGGGAGTTCCGAAGCTCGGCCACGACACCGAGTGCGTCGACGAGGTCAACGGCACCGCGAACGACACGTACCTGACGGCCGACCTGCGCGAGTTCGCGATCCAGAAGCTGGGCGTGGCCGCGGACCGGAAGGCCTGGACCATCGCCGGCTGGTCGTCCGGCGGCTACTGCGCGATGAACCTGGTGACGCGGCACCCGCAGTGGTACGGCCAGGCGGTCAGCGTCAGCGGCTACGACCGTGCGCAGATGGACGCCGAAACCGAGAACCTCTACAAGGGCCGCCAGGACGTCGACGACGCCAACAACGTCGGCATCACGGTCCGCCTCCACCCGTCCCCGGTGGACATCCTGGCCATCTGGGGCGAGAACGAGAAGTTCGAGAGCGCGGCGAACGAGCTGATCCGCGCCGGCGTCCGGTCCCCGGTCCGGTTTTCGTCGTGGAAGGTCGCGGACGCGGGCCACAACATGAACACCTTCAAGTCCCAGATCCCCGAGATCCTCACCTGGATCGGCGCCCACACGACCTCGCCCGCCACGGCGGGCCGGCAGGTCGAGACCACCGGCGGGGTGCCGCCGTGGCCGCTGCCCCGGTCGGGCGCGGCCGGCGGCCTGGCCGACACCGACCAGTAACCCGCGCTCAGCGGAGCAGCGTCGAGACGACCGTCGTGACCCGCCTCGACGCGGTCTCGTAGTCGACCTTGGCGGGGAAGTCGGTCAGGACGACCACGATGGAGTTCCCGACCACGCCCGAGGTGTGCAGCGTCCGCGTCGGACGGCAGCACGACCAGCCCTGCTTCACCGCCCACTGCTGCCCTTTGGCGGCGTCCGGGATGCCGAAGTACTGCCGGAACCCGTCGGAACCCCGCTCGGTCGCGTCGCGCAGCGCGTTCAGGATCGTCGTCGACTTGCGGTCGAGCAGGTACTGGTAGACCTTCACGATGTCCGCCGCGGTGATCCGCGTGTCGCCCCAGCGGCCCGGGTCCTCGGGCGGCCGGGTGCCGGTGAGGCCCAGCTTCCTGGCCCAGCTCGTGACGATCGACGGCCCGCCGTAGGCCGTCCAGAACCGGCTCGCGAGGTCGTCGTCGCTGCGGGACAGCATCCGCTGCACGTCCGCCGCCGGACCACCGCGCTCGAGCACCGAAAGCGCGATCAGCAGCTTCACGAGCGAAGCCGAGGTGTACCCGCGGTCCGCGCGCACGGAGACGGTCGCCGCGTTGCGCTCCCGGTCGAACACGACGGCGCTGACGGCGCTGGTGCCCGCGAGCTTGTCCAGCGCGGCGGCGCTCAGCCCACCAGGGGCCGCCGGCTCCTTCTTGGGCGAGGGCGTCGGTGTGGCGGACGCGGCCGCCGGTGTTTCGGTCGGCGTCGTCGACGTCGTCGTGACGACTTCGGCGACCGCGATCGGCTGAGGCGCGGCGGCGGTGCTGCGACCCGCCGTCACCACCACCGCGCCGATCGCCCCCAGGCACAGCCCCACCAGGAAGATGCCGCTCAGCTTGCGCATGTCCTGGATTGCCGGGAAGGCCGTGCGCTGTTCGCCCGAACGGGCCGATTTGTGGGATAGCTCTCGAACCGGCCCCGATCCGGGAACGCAAGGGCGCCCTGCGGGCAAGCGACATCGTTTCGCTCACCGTGGTCGCGGGGTACCCCAGCGCGGTGACGGTCGTCACCACCCGCTGGGAAGGACTGGAGTCATGGTTCACGCGAAAGGCGCACGCATCCGGGTCCGAGGCCTGCAGCCGGCGCAGGTGCTGGCCGGACTGGCCGGGATCGCGTTCCTCGTCGTCGGCATCATCGGATTCTCAAGGACCGGCTTCGGCAACTTCGCCGGGCACCACGACGCCGGGTTCTGGCGGTTCTCCGCCAACCCGCTGATGAGCCTGGTCCGCGTCGTGACCGGCGTCGTCGGCCTGCTGCTCGCGTTCGGCTCGGGCCGCGCGCGGACGTTCGGCTGGCTGCTGTTCATCGGCTACGGCCTGCTGTTCGTGTGGGGCCTGATGATCGACGGCCTCATTTCGACCAACCCCTTCGCCAACGCCGGCAACCCGCTGGACCTCGAGCGGGCCGACACATGGCTGCACCTCGGCGTCGCCGCGCTCGGCCTGCTGATCGCGGTCCTGCCGGCCCGCCGCACCATCCTGCTGCCCGAAGACGAGACGGCCGACGAGCCGGTGGTCGCCGAGCAGCGCACCGAGGTCATCGACCGCACCGAAACCGACGAGGTGGCCGGCGAACCGCGCCGCCGGTCGTTCCTGCGTCGTGACCACAAGGGGCGAGGCCCGGAGGTCACTCGCGAAGAGCGTCCGCCGGGCCTCGCCCACTAGGAAGTTCGGGGTGGTTCAGTAGGTGGTACCACCGGCGCCCGCACCGCTGTCGGCCGCAGGAGCAGGAGCCTGCTGCTGCCCGGCGGCGGTGTTCGGGTTGCTGCCGAGCTTGCAGCCGGCGGGCTCGATGACGAACCAGGTGCCGTTCACGCCCTGGCCGTTCGCGTCACCCGGCTTGGTGTCCTTCGAGAAGTTGTAGACGGGCCAGCCGCCGATGGTCACCTGCTCGGTGCCGTCCTGACGCTTGATGCTGCCGAGCAGCTTCGAGTCGATGCCCTGCAGCTCGACCTTGCCGTTGGAGAGCACCGGCGGCCAGGTCTTGGCGCAGTCACCGTTGCAGGCGGAGGCCTTCTTCTTGGTGTCCTTCTGGAACAGGTAGAGGGTCATGCCGTTCTGGTCGACGATCGCGTCGCCGAGGCCGTCGATCTTGCTGGCGCTCAGCTTGACGCCACCGGCTGCTTCGGAGCCGGCCGCCGCGGCCTGCCCGGACTTCCCGCCCTTGGCGTTCGCCGCGTACCAGGCGCCACCGACGCCCTGGCCGGTCGCGTCACCGGGCTTGGTGTCCTTGGCGTAGCGGTAGAGCGCCCACCCGCCGACGGTGATCTGCTCGGTCCCGTCGGAGCGGGTCACCTTGCCGACCAGGTTCTTGTCGACGCCCTGTACTTGGACATCCCCGGTGGCCAGCATCGGCGGCCAGGCCTTGGCGCAGTCACCGTCGCAGTTCGACCTCGGCGGCTTCGCGGTGTCCTTGTCGAACCGGTAGAGGGTCATGCCGTTCTGGTCGGTGAGCACCTGCCCGACATCCGCCACATCGGCGACGACCAGTTTGCTTTCGTTCGACGCCGGAGCGGCGTTGCCCACCTGGCCGTTGCTGTTGGCGGCGGCCTGGCCGCCACCGGTGCCACCCGCCGCCGCAGGAGCGACAACCGGCTGGGCAGTCTCGACACCCGAGCAAGCGGTGAGCACTGCCAGCCCGGCTGCCGCCGCGGCGACGGAGACGGCGATGCGCGTGCGAAGCATGGAAGTTCTCCTTGTGTCCGTTGGGGTTTCCCGCCGCTCGGTGCGGCTGCTTGATACCCACTACACGGACAGTCGGCGAAGGCGGTTCAAAGAATTTTCCGCGGCCTCGGCGGGTGTGCTGACAGGGTTGCCGGGGGCGGTCGAGCGGCAGGGCCGGGTGCGGCGGGCCGGGGTGGCCCCTGTCTTTAATAAAAA